>NZ_FNCI01000004.1:64088-371427 GCF_900100755.1 Onishia taeanensis | reverse complement strand
CGGCTTCATCATGTACGTCAACGACCCGGCCCATGACCAGAAGGACATCGACGCGATGCGGCAGGCCCTGAAAGACAGCAAAGGTCCTGGGAATTTCCGCAACCTCTTCCTCTACTCTCCGAGTGGCAAGAAAGACGGCGTGCAGATCATTCCGGTGAGCGAGGTCGCGGCGAAGGACGAGTTCTGGAACATCAAAAACATCACGCGGGACGACCAGCTGGCCGGCCACCGGACCCCGCCTCAGTTGATGGGTATCATCCCCCAGAATACCGGAGGATTCGGCGACGTCGAGAAGGCCGCCCGGGTGTACGTCGCCAACGAGCTCGAACCAATCCAGGCCACCATGATGGAAATCAATGAATGGGCGGGGGAAGAGATCGTCAGGTTCGACCGCTACTCGCTCGACGGCGACAGCGGCCCGGCACTCGATCCCAGCCGCTAGGCGCGCCTGCCAGCGCTCGTCGTCACACGCGCCGATCTCGCCAACCTCATAACCAGCCGCCCAACCGGGCGGCTTTTTCGTGCTCACGCGACCAATATCTAGTGAGACGCATTCGTTCCTCGTAGTGCATCAATCTCGCTGTGCGCTCGCCTGAGCGGCGCGGCTCGCTGGCCGATCACGACCTCGCGTTCTCCGCTCGCGAACGCTGAGCGCTACCAGCGGCTGCCACCGGCCCACCCCAGCGGCGCCCCGCCGCGCGCCGTCGACACCCCGCCCCGCCTGCGCGCTAAACGTGTCGGTTTTTATGCACCCATGCACCCGGGCTCCAGGCCGCGCCGTTGTTGGGCTGCGGGTAGGTGATGAGGTAGGTGGGAATTATGCGGATCTATGCGGAATTTAGTGCTGACGAGCAGGCTGCTGATAGCGTGCCTGATTCTGAGAGCCTGGGGGGGGCTCGGAAAAAGGTAACATCGGTCACAGGCGCTGTTTGGGATGGCTATCTTGCTGTTTAAAAAGGAGAATCCTGTAACCTCAAAAAGGTCGCAAAAGGTAACGCAAAAGGTAACGCTTCAATAAGTTGCTGATTTATATAGGTATTAGAAATAGAGAAAAATACCATTCAAAAAGGTAACGCATCACCTTTTCGTCACCTTTTTGTTACCTTTTGAACGACTGTATTAAACCCTTATATATCAATTGGTTAAGCCTGAATTTTGAAAGCCGTTACCTTTGTTACCTTTTTCCGAGCCCCCCACGGATTCTGAGATACCCCTCACACATGCGCCCGCACACGCACGTCGCGCGGCATTCTCTGTGTACTCATGGGAACGCGCCGGGAACAGAAATCCCCGACGCCAGGGACGTGGACTGTTTGGAATCAGTGGGTTATCGTGTGGATTGGTGCTAATGGAGGATTCGAATCCCTCCCCCTCCGCCACCGAATATCGAAAAAGCCGCTGATTTCAGCGGCTTTTTCTTTTTGTGTTTCTCTTGAGTCCATATCTCTAGCCTAGCTTCCGCTCATAACGCTGGGCCGCATGACCCTCTGCTACACTCACGCCTTCTTTTTCTCCTGGTTGTTGCCACCGACCTTGGTTGGTTATCGCTAATTCTGACATGACAGCCGTATATCTCTTAGGTAGTGTCGATCATAAGTGTTATGAGAACGACTAGGCCCGGGAATTGGTGATGCCAGATTTTTCTTCAAATGCATCCACGATGCAGGAAGGCAAGTCCCTAGAGCGTCAGGCTTGCCAAGAACTTCTGCACTCCGAGGGGGCTTGCTGCTAGTGCACGGCGAGCGGCGCATCAAGCGGGTGCAGCGAGTCGCCGGCGGTGCCTGGCTGCTGATCAGCGACAACCCGCGCTATGAGAAGGAATTGATCAAGCCGCAGGACATGAAGGACGTGGAGATCCTGGGGCGGTGCGGGATTCGGATTGGGCGGGTTTTGTAAATCCCAGCCTTCCCTTGTGATTTTTTAGATGGATTTTGGGTTATGTCGAAAAAAGCTGTAGAAAAAAAGTTTTTAGATGCGCAGGAAAGTCTTGTTATTCAGCAGTCAGATTTTTCCCTTTCCTTGATCAAGGATATGGCTGAAAAGGGATCTATAAATTTAGCTCCTTCATATCAGAGAAGAGATAGATGGGGAGATGAAAAGCAATCAAGACTCATTGAGTCATTCATAATGAATGTTCCTGTTCCTCCGGTCTATCTATCGGAGGATGAGTTTGGTAGATATAGTGTGATCGATGGAAAGCAGCGCATTACTGCCATTAAAAGATTTATCTCTGGGGATTTTAAGCTTGCAGGGTTGGAAACAATAAAAGAGCTGAATGGTCTTTCTTTTGATGATTTGCCATCAGCTGTGCAGAATGCCCTTTCTATTCGCCCATATATCAGAGCAATTACTTTGCTCAGACAGTCTGACCCTGAATTAAAATTCGAGGTTTTTTTAAGGCTTAATACTTGGGGGGAAAGATTGAACCCCCAAGAAATCAGGAATGTAGCTTATTCTGGGAAGTTTAATGACCTGTTGTTTTTCCTTTCAGAAAATGATGTTTTGGTGGAAGGTCTAAAAACACATGTCAAGAGTTCTTCTGCATATAAGAATATGGACGACATTGAGCATGTCTTGAGGTTTTTTACTCTAAAGAATAATTGGGAGAAAATGTCAGGGTCTCTTTCTAAAGAGATGGATGAATTTATGAAGGAGAACAGGAATCCTGATAGTAAGAGATTGCAGGAAATGGAGAGTGATTTCAACGAGTCCATAAAAGTATGTAAGGATATTTGGGAAGATAAAGTCTTTTTAAAACCTCTGGGTGGAGGTCAGTGGCGTTCACAGTTAATATCACCTTTATACGATGCTGAAATGGTGGCGGTGTCAATGCTTACGCGTGACGAGCGAGAAAGTGCTATAAAAAATAAGGCCCAAGCTGTGAAGGGGGTTGAAGAGCTTTATAAAGAAAGTTCTTTTGTTAAGTCTGTGTCGCAAGCCACAAACACTCCCTCTAGTATTGTGACTCGCATTAATAGTATGTATAAAATGCTTAAAGCGATAGCCTGAGGGATTTTTATGGCTGTCCAGTTTCGCAGAGATTTTATCTCCCATTTTAATAATTTTAAGCAGGCGCTGAGTCTCGATCCTGTTTCTACAGTTAGTCTTCCATCCAATGGTTCGTCCAAACTTCTTCGTAATGGTTTGGCAGTGGTAGGCTTTACTGCTCTTGAAGATTTTATAAAGAATCGTTTCTCTGTTGCCTTTGAAGAGATTGCTCAAACAAGAGTGACTTTTGACGAGCTTCCTGAAAAAATTCAGAAAGCCGTTACATATGAGGCGGTAAGTAGCATAGAGCATCAGATTAGCATAAGAAAGCACTTGGAACATTCTGACAAGCTGGACTTTATCCAGTCAGAGGCAGAAAAAATTGCTTCCACATCTAATGAGCGTGGCTTTAAATTGACAGGATACGCGTTCGGCTTTGGTAAAAGCAATGTTTCGGGTACTGATGTAAAGGAAGCATTAAACTGCTTTCATGTAAAAAATCCTTGGGAAGTTATGACTTCGATTGCTCAAGTTATAGGCTTGGTTTCGCTGCCCTTGAGTAATTCTTATCAAAATGCCTCTAATAGGAGGCATAAAGCTGCCCACGTGGCTCAAGCTGACACACCATATTCTGATTTGGAAAACTATGTCGGAGAAGCGATTTCTATAGCCATATCGATTGATATAGTAGTAGGGAGGTGTGTAAGTAAGATTTCTCAGATTGATCAGGACTATCTTTCTGGTGATCGGAGTAAAAGGCTTGGTGAAGAGGATTTTCCGTTTTATCTTGTCAAGAAGGTTCGAGGGCACTGGAAAGCTTATTTGAGCTCTAATCTTGATCGGGCAAAGGCTACTGGAAGAGAAAAAAGCGAAGTTGTGACAAGGGCTGAGGTCTTAGCAACTGGTTTAGATGCTGCTCTTGTAGTATTCGATGAATCTGGTGATGTGGAAGACTGGTATTTTCCATAGGTTGACCAATGTGCGGCCGCTTCGCTCTCTATAGCCCATATCCCAAGCTTTCCCAGGCCTGGCGTCTATCGCTGGAGGCTCGGGAGCTGACACCGCGCTACAACGTGGCGCCGGGCACCTGGATCACCGCGGTGCGCTATCCCAGCGATGACGCGCCGCTGGTGATGGACGAGGTGTGGTGGGGCTTCCGGCCACACTGGGCGAAGGAGAAGTCTCCCGAGCCCATCAACGCCACCGTCGAGAAGGTGGCCACTTCCAACTATTTCCGCGGGTCGTTCGCCCATCACCGCTGCCTGGTGCCGGCAGATGGCTGGTACTAGTGGCTGCCGGTGGACGGCAGGAAGCAGCCGCACCTCCTATGCCGCGAGGATCGCGAGCCGATCTGGCTGGCGGGGATATGGAGCGAGCGGCCGTACGGCAAGCCCGGCTGTGGGCTAGCGGCGTGGCCAAGTAGATACTTCCGAGATGCCGCTGGCTCAGGACACTTAAACGCCTGACGCCTTGACTCGATCCCTACCTAAACCACCGTGAAAAGGTCAGCTACTTTATTTATCATTTGCATGCCGAGCTGATTTAGCATTGGCCAGTGCGAACATGTTCTAAACTACAGGGCAACGACTACCCAAGTCAGAGCGAGCCGGCTAACGACACAACACTGCTTAGGTTGGCCTTGGCCTTACGAAATGCGGGATCGTTCGCATTGCAACTGCCGCCCTCCAGTAAACTTTGGGCTGTCGGGCAATATCAAAGGGGGCATGATGCTCCCCCATTCAATGCGGGTCGTATAGCTTAGGTTTTTTTGCAGATATTATGCGTAGGCCTTCGAATGTAAAAGCGCAGTCGCAGTAAAGAACCGTTATGGTATGAGTAGGCATCACTTTGGGCGGGGCACTTGGGTCCGAAAAGTAGTATGGTGGGGCAGTTTAGAATGGGAAGATAAAGAGGCGAATTGTTCCAGTTGATACCTTTTTATTTAGATGATTATTCTCATTTAATCAGGATGTTTGCATAGCTAGTGAATTGTGGCCTTATAAGAGCTTTTATTATATTGTAGGTGGGGTTTGTATGAGTAATGGTGAGTTTGGGCAAGATAGTGCATCTTGTAAGATTTGGGATATGGGTAATTTATCTAGTCTTTTTGCATCTGTAAGTGCACTTGCAGTTATATCTGGAGGTTTTTATGTTTATTTGTATCTAACAGTGATTGGCCGTGAGGATGTCTTTATGGCGATTTTGTCAAATGGCCTATCTGTTCTGTCTGTTATCTCGCTGGGTTTTTTGTGGGTTTTTGTTTTTGTGCTTTCGATGGTCATGCCATCATATTTTCTTGGTTTATTTGAGGTTTTTTTCACTGATAAGCCTTGGAAGTTGGAAGGTTTGAATAGGAAGAGGCTTTTTTTGTGGTGTGTTATCTTAGGGTCTTTTAATTTTGTTTTTCAGTGCCTTTCCCTCTTTTTATCTTTTTTTGTTATGGATGGGTCTGGACTTATGTTCCTGGCGGGAGGTTTAGTTTCTTACATTATCAATTTGGTGATTGTTTACTGGCAAACGCACTCGTGCAGAGACAATTTCTTCCTGGAAGGCTGTGGTTTAAGTAGAATTGAAGTTTTCTTCTCCAGTTTTATAATGTGGTTGGTTTGGCTTGTAAGCTTTGTGACTATATATGTGGTGACAAAGTTTCATCTGGTAGAAGGTGAAGATGATATAGGGTGGGGATTTTTATTAAGGCTGTTGGTGGTTGGGTTGGCTACTTTGGCTCCTGGTATGGTATGGGTATTGGTGAGTGATCAGGGGAGAAAGTTTCGTCTGGCATTAGTTGTTGCAAGCATATTTTTTGTTACTACAGTATGTGTGGCCATTTATCCGGTGTCGGGGCAGTATATACTCTACCGGACTGCTGGATTGATCGGTCTCAGAGAAAGTGAAGTGAAGCTTTCTTACTTCGATAGTGTTGCGGAAGGGCGCTGGTTGAGAGGTAAAGTGCTGCTAGATATGGGGGGGACTAGGCTGGTTTGTCCGACAGAGACTGATTTTAATTTTTCAAGCCTAGAAGCTATAAGGGTGACAAGTAAAAGTTGCCTGTTGGTCAATGGTAAGCCAAAATTCGATTTGTTAGAAAAAGCGCTTAGAACTGACTCTGATATGGCTGATGGCCTGAAGAGTATATAATCAGTTTGTGCAGTGATGGTTATTACCTTACACATGCTTCCGTATGACTCCTATAGTTAAGTAGTAATTTCTGCCGTTTTCTTGGGCTCTTTCTTCGTTGTCTTGGGGAGCCCATTTTTGAAGACGGCATAGGGCGTCATCCCCTTCATGGTACCCCCGCCTGTACAGTGATGATCGTCGTCTACAAAGACCAAATATCCTCCAACACACCGCGTACGGCGGCGATGACCGGTTCGTCGCGTCGCTCCTTGAGCCATACGAAGCTCAGTGCACAGGGCAGGCTGATGCCTTTGGCAACCACAAGGCCGCGTTCCTGGCGCTCCTGCAGGGCATTGGCATCACGGGCCAGAGCCAGGCCTACGCCAGCTCGCACCAGGTCGATCATGCAGGGTTCCTGATCGACCTGGGCCACGCGGTTGGGTGTGAGGCCATGTGCCAGCATCCGTTGAGTTAGCAGCCGGTAGTGAACAGAGCGCGGTGGGGTAACGATCCAGGGCAGGGCGGCCAGGCTGGCCCAGTCGGTGCGTGCCAGGCGTGATGACCAGCCGGTCGGGGCGATAACGTTATAGTCGAAATGCGTTAGTTCAACCATTTCCACCACCGGCGCTCCTTCCCCCGTTTCCGGCATCTGGCCGGGCGACTCCAGGTAGAAGCCGACATCCAGCTCGCGTTTCAGCAGTGATTCGAGCACATAGCCGCTAGTGCCGTGGTGCAACTCCGTCTCGACCTGAGGGATCCGGTGCACCAATCGATGCAGCAAGGCGCCTAGGCGAATGAATTCCGGGTCAACGATGGTGCCGATGCGCAGGCGGCCACGCAGCGTCTCGTGCATCGACTGGGCGCTGATCTTGAAGGCCTGCAAGCCCGCGAGTGCGGCCTCGGCGGACGGCAGCAGGGCGTGGCCATCGCTGGTCAGGGCGAGCCCCTGCGCGTGGCGCTGGAAGAGCCTGAGGCCCAGGGTTTCCTGCAACTGCTTGAGCTTGAGGCTGACGGCCGGCTGGGTCAGGTGCAGCTCCTCGGCGGCGCGCGACACGCTGCCCTGATGGGCCACGGCCACGAAGGCGCGCAGCGCCTTGAGATCTTGCATGACTACCTCCCTGGGAACGGCCACTGCGCCGAGTGACAAGATATTTGTGAATCTTATATCTCGCTTTTGGCTTTCTCAATTGATTCCACACCGCCTTGAGTTAGTTTTGTGCCTACTAGGCCCCGCAGCATGGGCTATCCAGTGTGCAGCGCAATATGAGGCGAGAGGCAGACATGACCACCGAGCGCATCGAGCATTATATCAATGGCCATAAGACGAAAGGCGTAGCTGATCGCTACCAGGACGTCACCAACCCGGCTACTGGCCAGGTGACGGGCCGGGTCGCGCTGGCCACTCAGTCGGACGTGGATAGTGCCGTGGCGGCCGCTCAGGAAGCCTTCCCTTCCTGGGCCGATACCCCGCCGATTCGCCGGGCGCGCGTGATGTTTAAGTTCCTCGAGCTGCTGAACGCGCACAAGGACGAGCTGGCCGCAGCGATCACCCGTGAACATGGCAAGGTGTTTACCGATGCTCAGGGCGAGGTGGCGCGCGGTATCGATATCGTCGAGTTCGCCTGTGGCATTCCGCAACTGCTCAAGGGCGACTATACCGAGCAGGTCAGCACCGGTATCGACAACTGGACGACCCGCCAGCCGCTGGGCGTGGTCGCCGGTATCACGCCGTTCAACTTCCCGGTAATGGTGCCGATGTGGATGTTCCCGGTAGCGATTGCCGCCGGCAACAGCTTCGTGCTCAAGCCGAGCCCGCTAGACCCCAGCGCCTCGCTGATGATCGCCGACCTGCTCAAGCGGGCCGGGCTGCCGGATGGCGTCTTCAACGTGGTGCAGGGTGACAAGGACTCAGTGGAAGCGTTGATCGACCACCCTGACGTCAAGGCGCTGTCTTTTGTCGGTTCCACTCCCATCGCCAACCTGATCTACGAGCGGGGCGCGCGTAACGGCAAGCGCATCCAGGCGCTGGGGGGCGCCAAGAACCACATGGTGGTGATGCCGGATGCCAACCTGGACAAGGCCGTCGACGCTTTGATCGGCGCGGCCTATGGCTCCGCCGGCGAGCGCTGCATGGCGATCAGCGTGGCGGTACTGGTCGGCGACGTGGCCGACAAGATCGTGCCGCAACTGGCCCAGCGAGCCCGCGACCTGAAGGTCAAGAATGGCCTGGAACTCGATGCCGAGATGGGGCCCATCGTCACCGCCCAGGCGCATCAGCGCATCAATGGCTACATCGAGAAGGGCGTGGCCGAAGGCGCCGACATGATCGTCGATGGCCGCGATTTTGATTCATCCACCACCGGTGAAGGTTGCGCCGACGGCTTCTGGATGGGCGGCACCCTGTTCGACAACGTCACCCCGGAGATGACCATTTACCGGGAAGAGATCTTCGGCCCGGTACTGGCCTGCGTGCGTGTGCCGGACGTGGCCACTGCGGTTCAACTGATCAACGATCACGAGTTCGGCAACGGCGTCAGCTGCTTTACCGAAAGCGGCAGCGTGGCCCGCGAGTTCGGTCGGCGCATCCAGGTCGGCATGGTAGGCATCAACGTGCCGATCCCGGTGCCGATGGCCTGGCACGGCTTCGGTGGCTGGAAGCGTTCGATGTTCGGCGACACCCATGCCTATGGCGAGGAAGGTGTGCGCTTCTACACCAAGCAGAAGTCGATCATGCAGCGTTGGTCGGATTCCATCGACGCAGGCGCCGAATTTGCCATGCCGACGGCCAAATAATCCCTCCCTCCACTGACTGACCGGTATGCCGGCCGATCGGGGTGATCCCCCGAACGAAGACCGCCCAAGAGCGGGCCGGCATACCCAGCGAGAGCACGCCATGGCTGATCAAACCAACAACACCAACACCCATGCCTTCGACTATATCGTGGTGGGCGCCGGCACCGCCGGCTGCCTGCTCGCCAATCGCCTCAGTGCGGACCCTGCCAACCGGGTGCTGTTGATCGAGGCCGGCGGGCGAGACAACTATCACTGGATCCACATTCCGGTGGGCTACCTGTACTGCATCAACAACCCTCGGACCGACTGGCTATTCCGTACCGAGCCCGATCCGGGCTTGAACGGTCGCTCGCTGATCTATCCGCGCGGCAAGACCCTCGGTGGCTGCTCCAGCATCAATGGCATGCTCTATCTGCGTGGTCAGTCCCGCGACTATGACGGCTGGGCCGAGCTGACCGGCGACGATGCCTGGCGCTGGGAGAACTGCCTGCCCGACTTCATGAAGCACGAGGATCATCATCGCCTGGATGAAGGGGGCGACGCCGACGCTGAACACCGTGACTTCCACGGCCATGGCGGCGAGTGGCGTATCGAGAAGCAGCGCCTGAGCTGGCAGGTACTGGATGACTTCGCCACTGCGGCGGTGGAATCCGGCATCCCTCGCACCCGCGACTTCAACCGTGGCGACAACGAGGGGGTGGACTATTTCGAGGTCAACCAGCGCTCGGGCTGGCGCTGGAATACCTCCAAGGCCTTCCTGCGGGGCGTCGAGCGGCGCGGCAACCTGACGGTCTGGCATTCCACCCAGGTGATGGGGCTCGACTTCGCGTCAGACGAGGGCGGCGAGCCCCGCTGTTGTGGGGTCACGGCCGAGCGCGCGGGAGAAAGGGTCGTGGCGACGGCAAGTCGCGAGGTGGTGCTTTCCGCCGGTGCCATCGGCTCGCCGCAGCTGCTGCAAATCTCAGGGCTAGGTCCTAAGGCGCTGCTTGACGAGCATGGCATTCCGGTGGTGTCAGACCTGCCCGGCGTGGGCGAGAACTTGCAGGACCACCTGCAGATTCGTTCGGTCTACAAGGTCAAGGGTGCCAAGACGCTCAACACCATGGCCAGCACGCTATTTGGTAAGGCGAAGATCGGACTGGAATACGCCCTGAAACGCACCGGGCCGATGAGCATGGCACCGTCCCAGCTGTGTGCCTTCACCCGAAGCTCCAAGGACTACGAGCATCCCAATCTCGAGTATCACGTCCAGCCGTTGAGCCTCGAGGCGTTCGGCCAGCCGCTGCATGATTTTCCGGCCATCACGGCAAGCGTGTGCAACCTCAACCCGACCAGTCGGGGCACGGTGCGCATCAAGAGTCGCGATCCGCGTAAGGCGCCGGCCATCTCCCCCAACTACCTGAGCACGCCGGAGGATCGTCAGGTCGCCGCCGACTCGCTGCGGGTCACGCGCCATATCGCCGCTCAGCCGGCCTTCGCCAAGTACGAACCCGAAGAGTTCAAGCCGGGGGTGGAGTATCAGAGCGATGACGACCTGGCACGGCTGGCCGGCGATATCGGCACCACCATCTTCCATCCGGTAGGCACCGCCAAGATGGGACGCGATGACGACCCCATGGCGGTGGTGGACTCTCACCTTCGGGTCCGGGGGGTAACCGGCCTGCGCGTGGTGGATGCCAGCATCATGCCGACCATCACCAGTGGCAATACCAACTCGCCAACCCTGATGATTGCCGAGAAGGCAGCGGGCTGGATCCTGGCAGCGCAATGAACCCGATAGGTATTTGCGAGAAAACCGCGGGCTATTTAAAGGCTAGCTATTTGGCTGGCTACGTCGATTCTTCCCATGTGGCACTAGTACTACACTGGCGTTATGTACGTCCTTCTTAGACGTTGTGCCTAGTCAGGGGGGCCACATTCTGACACTCTCTTGCCCCTTGCAGGCGTTAGGATAAAGACGACGCTGAGCAATTGTTCCCACATCCAAGGAGACTCGCTATGCCCCAGACTATCGCCGTCATCAAGGGAGATGGTATTGGCCCTGAGATCATGGATGCCACGCTCAAGGTGCTCGATGCCCTGGACTGTGGCTTTGAGTATGACGTGATCGAGGCGGGCCTGGGGGCCTTGGAGAAGCACGGCACCTTGATTCCCCAGGCATCGCTGGATAGCATCGCCAAGCACGGCCTGGCCCTCAAAGGCCCGCTGACCACGCCGGTAGGCAAGGGGTTCTCGTCCATCAACGTTCAGCTACGTCGCCATTTCGACCTGTACGCCAATGTGCGCCCGGCGATCAGCTTCCCGGGCACGCGGTCGCGCTACGATGACATCGATCTCATCACCGTGCGCGAGAATACCGAAGGCGCCTACATGGCCGAAGGCCAGAGCCTGAGCGAAGACGGCGAGACGGCGGTCGCGAGTATCAAGACCACCCGCAAGGGCTCCGAGCGCATCGTGCGTCATGCCTTTGAGCTTGCACGTGCCAAGGGGCGCAAGAAAGTCACGGCGGTCCACAAGGCCAACATCATCAAGTCCAGCTCCGGGCTCTTTCTCGATGTTGCTCGAGAAGTCGCCAAGGATTTTCCTGAGATCGAGTTCCAGGAAATGATCGTCGACAATGCCTGCATGCAACTGGTGATGAATCCGCATCAGTTCGACGTCATCGTCACCACCAACCTGTTCGGCGATATTCTTTCTGACCTGTGCGCGGGTCTGGTCGGCGGCCTGGGCATGGCGCCGGGGGCCAACATTGGCAAGCAGGCGGCGATCTTCGAGGCAGTACACGGCTCGGCACCGGACATCGCCGGCAAGGGCGTGGCCAATCCCTGCGCTCTGCTGCTGGCCGCAGCGGAAATGCTGGACTACCTGGACATGAACGATAAAGGCACGCGGATTCGTACCGCCATCCGCGAGGTGCTCGAGAGCTCTCGTGAGGAAGTCACACCGGATCTCGGCGGCAGCGGTACCACCGAGACCTTCGCTAACGCCCTGGTAGCGGCCGTCAGCCGCTAAGCGCCCGCCCCAATCTCGCCCTGGGGGCTGCCCAGGGCGACGTGCCGCCTCCTTGCTCTGCTCCCCGTCTGGTCTTGAACGCCTGTCATTGCGCGTCTGTCTCGGCAGCTATCTCGGCAGCTATCTCGGCTGCTCGGCGTCAGCCGACGCCGCAGAGGCAACCGTGGCCACCCGTTTTACCCGTAGGCAGAAAGGCCCGGCGATGCGATCGGCAATCAGGAAGCCGATCTGGTGAATGTCTTCCGGCGCTAGGGGCGGGGCGTCATTCAGCACGGTGCCGCGCCTCACGGCCTCGAATGCCGCCCATGGGAAGGTGAGCGTCTGCCAGGCATCCGTTGACGGGGTGAAGATCACCCGATAAGCGCTGGAATCGCCAAGCGCTGCGCTTTTCAGGCGCAGTTGATAGCTGCGTCCATCGCCGCGCACGGTGATGGCGATGCCCTTGGCCTGGGCAAAGCCTGATTCAGTACCATCCGGTTGGCGGCGGACCGATGCAAACCCACCGCCGTTCTCAAGCGATATCTCGCCATGAAAGCGCCCCTCGCCCTGCGAAACGCTGAACCCACTTTGCGAGATGCCGCCCATCACGCCGTCATTCACCGCATACCAGCGCTCTTGCTCATGCGGGTCGTCGAATTCCAGTTCCATCATCGCTCCTTTCAACACTGCTCTTGGTACTACTCACGGTACTACTCTCGCCTCGCCTCACCTCACCGCCAGGTTGTGGCGCTGCCAACATCGTTGGCATGCAAGGCTCGCTGACCGTCATTGATTTTACTTAATGGGCTAATAATTAGCGTGGGGTAGTCAGCTCTCCCAGCTTGCTAGTAAACTGGTCTAATCAAAGCAGGCGAAGATCGCATCTTGCGAATCACGCCTTGAATCTATTGTAACGGGAGTTGCCGAATGGCCCACGATACGCTGCTGACACCGACCCGCCTGGGTAGCCTGACGCTACCCAACCGCATTCTGATGGCGCCCCTGACCCGTGCCCGCACGCCGGACAGCGTGCCGGGCAAGCTGCAGGAAGCCTACTACGGCCAGCGCGCCGGCGCCGGGCTGATTATCAGCGAGGCGACCAATATCTCCCCGACGGCCCGCGGCTATGTGTATACCCCGGGCATCTGGACCGATGAGCAGGAAACCGGCTGGAAGGGCGTCGTAGATGCCGTTCATGCCAAGGGCGGGCGTATGGCGCTGCAGCTGTGGCACGTCGGTCGCGTATCCCATGAGATGGTGCAGCCCGATGGCCAGGCGCCGGTAGCGCCCAGCGCGCTGAAAGGCGAGGGCGCCCAGTGCTTCGTGGAGTTCGAGGACGGCACCGCCGGCCGGCACGAGACCAGCACCCCGCGGGCGCTGGAAACCGACGAAATTCCCGGCATCGTCGATGACTATCGCCAGGCGGCCATTCGCGCCAAGCGGGCAGGCTTCGACATGATCGAGGTGCACGCCGCTAACGCCTATCTGCTCAACCAGTTCCTGGCCACCGGCACCAATAAGCGCACCGATCAGTACGGCGGCTCACTGGAAAACCGTGCCCGCTTCCCGCTAGAGGTAGTCGATGCGGTGGCCGAGGTGTTTGGGCCCCAACGCACCGGCATTCGCCTGACGCCGTTCATCGAGCTCTTTGGGCTGACCGATGACGAATCCGAGGCGATGACCTTCTACCTGCTGGAGCAGCTATCCAAGCGCGGCCTGGCCTATGTGCACGTCAACGAGCCCGACTGGGCTGGCGGCGATATCAAGTTCAGTGATGATTTCCGTCGTGAGATGCGCGCCCGCTTTACCGGCAGCCTGATCTTCTGCGGGCACTACGACGCCGAACGCGGCGAGCGGATCATCAGCGACGGCATTGCCGATGCGGTGGCGATCGGGCGTTCCTACATCGCCAACCCGGACCTGGTCGAGCGCTTCCGCCTGGGCGCCGAGCTCAACGAGCCGGATCCCGAGACCTTCTATGGTGGCGATGAGAAGGGCTATACCGATTATCCGTTTCTGGATAACGGCTTCGATCGCCGCGCCTGATTGGCGCGGGCCTGGTTAGGTTTGGTGTGACAGCCGAGCCCCAATGCTCTGCTTTTTGGCCCCCTCATCGAGGGGGCTTTTTTGTGGTTGGGTTTATCGATGAGTGCTTTTGGATGGCCGAATTGACGCTGGGCGTGAGCCAAGGGGCCTTTCAGCCCTTGGCGGCGGCCAGGGCCTGATCGATATCGGCGATGATGTCGTCGACGTGTTCGATGCCGATCGACAGACGCACCATGTCCGCGGTCACGCCGGCGGCCTTGAGCTCCTCCTCGTTGAGCTGGCGGTGCGTGGTCGAGGCCGGAATCGACGAGCAGGTCTTGGCGTCGCCGATATTCACCAGGCGCAGGATCAGTTGCAGTGCATCGTAGAAGCGGGCGCCGGCCTCGCGGCCGCCTTCGATACCGAAACTCAGGATGCCTGAGGCACGGCCACCCATGTAGCGCTCGGCGAGGGCATGATCCTTGTGGCTCTCGAGGCCCGCATACTGCACCCAGGTGACTTGCGGGTGCTGTTCCAGATGCTTGGCCACCGCGAGGGTGTTGTCGCAGATGCGCTCGATGCGCAGGGCCAGGGACTCGAGCCCTTGCAGCAGGTTCCAGGCGGCCTGAGCCGAGAGGGCGGCGCCCATGTTGCGAAGCGGCACGACACGGGCGCGGGCAATGAAGGCGGCGTCGCCGACGTCGCGGGTGTAGCTGACACCGTGGTAGGAGACATCCGGCTCGTTCAAGAGCGCGAAACGCTCGGGATGATCGGCCCAGGGGAACTTGCCGGAATCGACGATCACACCGCCCACCGTGGTGCCATGCCCGCCGATGTACTTGGTGGCCGAGTGAATGACGATATCCGCCCCGTGCTCGATAGGGCGCCACAGGAACGGAGTGGGGACGGTATTATCGACGATCAGCGGCACGCCGTGGCGGTGCGCCACATCGGCCAGCGCCTGCATGTCGACCACGCTACCCGATGGGTTACCCACGCTCTCGCAGAAGATGGCCTTGGTGCGTTCATCGATCAGGGCGGCGATGCCGGCCGTGTCGTCCTTGTGGGCGAAGCGAACTTCAATGCCCTGGCGGGGCAGCGTATGGGCAAAAAGGTTGTAGGTGCCGCCATACAGCTCGCTGATCGAGACGATGTTATCGCCCGTTTCGGCAATGGTCTGGATCGCATAGGTGATCGCCGACATGCCGGAAGCCACCGCCAGGCCGGCGATCCCGCCTTCCAGGGCGGCGATGCGCTGCTCGAGGACCGCGCAGGTCGGGTTCATGATCCGCGAATAGATGTTGCCCTCGACCTTGAGGTCGAACAGGTCGGCGGCATGCTGAGCGCTGTCGAAGGAAAACGAGGTGGTCTGATGAATGGGCACGGCCACGGCATGCTGGTTGTCCGGTTCGTATCCGTGGTGCAGGGCGATGGTTTCGAGCTTCATATGGATTCCTGGCAGCTTAAATGAAGGGCAACGATAGGCGGTGGAACATGACGGGTGATAAGACGCAATGCCTCATGCCAAGGACCATATTAGCAGCGGCTTGGTTTTATGCCTTTGGTCCTTCGCCTTAGCTTGGGTTGAGCCTGTATTGAGCTACGCTTGAGGAGCCAACAGCCACCCTCGGAGATGTGCCACATGCCCGCTATCGTTTTGCTCTTTGTTGCCGCCCTGCTGATGCTCCCCCTGCCGGCCATGGCGCAAGGGGAAGCGCCGAATCTGGTACCCGGGATGTGGGCGTTCAGCAGCATGACCCATGTCGAGGGCGACCTGCCGATTCCCGATCAGACGGAATCCCACCAGGAATGTCTGACCGAAGCCGACATCGCCGATGCCCAACGCTCCATGATTCAGGAGCAGGACGGTTGCGAGGTGATCGAATCGACCATCGGCCGGGATCGCATGGATTACCGCATGATGTGTCGTGGTTCCGGCGGTGAGGCGAACATCGATGGCAACATGCGTTTTCTCGGTGAGAGCGCCGAAGGCAGCGTGGACATCGACACCACCACGCCGATGGGGGCACTCAAGATGCACACCACCATCGAGGCTCAGCGCATGGGCGAATGCTGAATAGCCGCGACCGCTGCCATCAATCTATGAGCCGCTAACCGGCCGTTGCCTCGTCGGCATCGGCCGCTTGGGGCGCCTCTGGCAGGTCGCGAACCCATTCCTTGGCCTCATCCCGGTGGTGGGTGTCGAAGATGCGCACCTCGAAGGGTTTGAAGAGATGGTTCTCGAGCGCGGCCAGCGGGCGCAGCCAATCGTGGTCGGTGACCACTGCCGCGCGATGGTAATGGGCCATATCGCCGATCTGAGTCAGACCGTAGCCCAGGTCGCGCAGCATGGCGGTCAGGGTCATCCAGCGCATCTCGTCGATCTCGGTGTAGAGGCTGATTCGGGGATGCGTCTGCTTCAGGGCCTCGATGGCGTCGATGGCTTCTTGCAGGTCATCGGCGTTCACTCGCCCGCTGGCGCGCAGGGCGACAACATGGTTGGCCCCGGAGGGCAGAAATTCGATCATGGCAGTAATTCCTCTTGGCCGGTGGCGGCGGCTGGCTATCAGGCGTGTCGTCTCAACGCTGCTGAAAGCGTCATCTCGTTCTGAAGCATAGCAGCCGCCACGCCGCTGCTCTGGCCAGCGTTCAGCTTTCCATTTCCCGCTCCAGGCGCTGGGCCACCGCCTGCGGCGAGCCGGTGTTCCGGGCCAGCAGGTCGTAGGCCACCGGCACCACGAACAGGGTGAACAGGGTCGCCGCGGCGACGCCGCTGAGAATCACGATGCCGATCACCAGCCGGGTTTCGGCGCCGGGGCCGGTGGACAGTATCAATGGCACGGCGCCGGCCATGGTGGTCACGGCGGTCATCAGAATCGGCCGCAGCCGGGTCACCGAGGCCTCGATCAGGGCATCACGGAAGGCGCTGCCCCGATCGCGTAGCTGGTTGGCGAACTCCACGATCAGGATGCCGTTCTTGGCGGCCAGCCCGACCAGCATCACGAGACCCACCTGGCTATACAGATTCAGCGACTGCCCGGCGAGATAGAGCCCCAGCAAGGCGCCGCACAGCGCCAGCGGCACGGTGAGCATGATCACCAGCGGGTGCACCAGGCTCTCGAACTGACCCGCCAGCACCAGGAACACCACCAGCACCCCGAGCAGCAGCAGGAAGGTGGTAGCGCCGCTCGCTTCCATGAAGTCCCGCGAGGCGCCCTTGAGGTCGGTCTGGGCTTCTGGGGGCAGAAGTCGATCGACGCTTTCTTGCAGATAGGCCAGGGCCTCGCCGAGTGGATAGCCTTCGGCCAGGTCGGCCTCGAGGGTGATGGCGCGAATGCGGTTGAAGCGGTTTAGGGTGCTCGGGCCGGCGAAGTCGGTCAGCGTGACCAGGCTTGCCAAGGGAATCAGTTCGCCGCTGCGCGCCGAGCGCACCTGAATACTGTCCAGCGAACGCGGGCTTTGCGTGTCGCTGGGCTCGCCTTCCAATATCACCTCGTATTCCTCGCCGTCATCGACGTAGCGGGTGACGTTGCGCCCGCCAAGCAGTGTCTCGAGGGTACGACCGATCTCGCTGACGGTGACTCCGAGCTCGGCGGCTCGCGGGTAGTCGATATCGACCCGCAGTTGGGGCTGGGTTTCCTCGTAGTCGCTGTCCAGCCCGGTCAGGCGGGGGTTGTCGGTACGGATATGCGCGATCAAACGATCCCGCCAGTCGGCGAGTTCTTCATAGGTGCCGCCGCCGAGCACGAACTGCACGGGTTTCTCCACCCGGCCGCCGAACCCCTGGCGCATCACCGGGAAAGTGCGCACCCCGGGCAGGCCCGAGAGCCGGCTACGAACATCGTCCATGATCGCCCAGGCCGAGCGCCGCTCGCCCCAGTCGGGCAGGCCGATAATCGCAAAGCCGTCGTTGAAGGTCTCGATGTTGCCATAGCCCCGTGGCGCCCGGATCAGCACCCGGTCGACGTCGCCGGCCTCGATCATCGGTAGCAGCCGGGTCTCGATCTCGTTCATGTAGTCGAGCATGTAATCGTAGCTGGCGCCGGGCGGGCCGTTGACCAGCAGGAAGAAGTTGCCGCGATCTTCCTTGGGGGTGTATTCGCGCGGAAGCTCCGCTGAGAGCCAGCCGGCGCCGCCCAGCATGGCCAGAAACACTGCGGCGACCAGCAGGCGCATCTTGAGCACACGAATCAGCACCCTGCGATAAAGATGCTGGCTGACTTCGAGCAGGCGCTGGACGCCGATGGCCAGGCGGCTCTCGTGCATGCCGGGGCTGAGCAGCTTGGAGGTCATCATCGGCGTCAGGGTCAGGGCCAGTAGGCTCGAGATAGCCACGGCAGCGGATAGCGTCAGGGCAAATTCGCCGAACAGCCGGCCGATGTCGCCCTGAAGGAAGCTCAGCGGCACGAAGACCGCCACCAGCACCAGGGTGGTGGCGATCACCGCGAAGGCGATCTGACGGCTGCCGCGGAAGGCGGCCACCAGCGGCGTTTCACCGTATTGCTGCATGCGCCGATGAATGTTCTCCAGCACCACGATGGCGTCATCGACGATCAGGCCGATGGCCAGTACCAGGGCCAGTAGCGTCAGCAGGTTGATGGTGAAGCCGAATACTGCCAGGGCAATGAAGGTGCCGATTACCGCAATCGGTACCGTGACCGCAGGAATCAGCGTGGTGCGCAGGTTGCCAAGAAACAGAAAGATCACCACCACCACCAAGCCCATGGCGATGAACAGCGTCATCACCACCTGGCTGATGGCGCCGGAGACGAACACCGAGGCATCGAAGTTGAGGCGCAGGCTCAGCCCCTCTGGAAGCGTCTTCTGTAGGCGCTCCATTTCGGCGCGCACGCCCTGGGCGAGATCCAGCACATTGGCGGTGGACTGTTTGATCATGCCAAGGCCGACCATCGGCACGCCGTTGCCGCGAAAGACGGTGCGCTCCTCGACGGCGCCGATCTCGACCCTGGCAACATCGCCAAGCCGCACCAGGGCGCCATCGTCGCCTTCGGCAAGCACCAGCCCCTGGAAGTCGTCGGCGGTGGCGAAGCTTCGCGGCAGGCGGACCACGAACTGGCGATCCTCGGAGGTGATGGCGCCGCCGGGCAGTTCGACGTTTTCCTCGCGCAGGGCATCCTCGACGTCGCCAACGCTCAGGTGGCGGGCGGCCAGGGCATTGCGGTCGAGCCAGATGCGCATGGCGTAGTCGCGCCCGCCGCCGACGCGCACCTGCGAGACCCCGGGCTGCACCGACAGCCGGTCGACCAGGTAGCGGTTGGCGTAGTCGGTGAGTTCGGTCATCGAATAGCCTTCCCCTGACAGGCTCAGCCACACCACCACTTCCGAGCTGCTGTCGGCTTTCTGGATCTCGGGAGGCTCGGCCTCATCCGGCAGGTTGCCCCGGGCCCCCGATATGCGGTCGCGCATGTCGTTGGCCGCGGCGTCGATGTCCTGGTCGAGACCGAACTCGACGGTGATCTCGGATTCGCCATCCTTGCTCGACGAGCTGATGGTCTGAATGCCCTCGATGCCGGAGATACGGTCTTCGAGCACCTGGGTGATGCGGGTCTCGACGACGCTTGAGGAGGCGCCCGGGTAGCGGGTGTCGACGCTGACGATGGGCGGGTCGATGGCCGGATATTCCTGGAGCGGCAAGCGCTCCAGCGCCAGCAGACCGAAGGCCACGATCAAGGCGGCCAGCACGCTTGCCAAGACCGGGCGTTGGACGGCAATATCGGACAGGCGCATCAGGCGTCATCCGCCTTGGCTGACGCGGCCACCGCTGGTCGGCTGCGGCTGAGAATCTCCGCGACGCTGGTTGACTCATCGACGATGCCCAATACCTCGACGGCCTGCCCATCGCGGGTGGACTGGCTGCCATGAATCACCACCAGATCGCCGGCGGACAGACCGTCCAGCACTTCCACACGTCCGGCGCGGCGGGCGCCGATGCTGACATCACGAAGGTGCGCCGTCATCTCGGCCTCATCGATCACCAGCAGCGACTGACGGCGCCCTTCCGGAATCAGGGCGGCTTCAGGCACCACCAGCGCCTGGCGTGATGCGCCGTCCAGAGTGATTTCCATCAGCATACCGGGGCGCAGCCATCGCTCGTCGTTGGGTAGCTTGGCGCGGACCGTGACGCTGCGGCTGACTGGGTCGATGCGGGTGCCGATGCTTTCGATCTGGCCCTGAAAGCGCTTGTTGGGGTAGGCCGGGCTATGCGCCGTGAGCGGTAGCCCCCTCGACAACAGGCTGATGCGACTCTCAGGCACCTGGAAATCGAGCTTCACTACATCGAGTTTGTCCAGCGTCACTAGGGCCATGCCGGGTGTGACCAAACTGCCGACGCTGATATTGCGAAAGCCCACCTCGCCATCGAACGGCGCGCGCAGCCGGTGTGCCGCCAACCGCGCCTCGATTTCATCGATCTGTGCCTCGACCTGCCTCAGCTGCGCCTGGCTGTCCTCGACGTTGGCCCGGGGCGCCAAGTTACGAGATTGCAGCTGGCTGGCGCGTGACAGCGCATTGCGCCGCTCGTCGCGCAGCGCCTGGGCGGCTCGCAACTGCGCCTGCTCCTCGCTGTCCTCCAGACGGATCAGCTCGTCGCCGGCGCTAACCCGCTGTCCATCCTCGAAGCTCACCTCGCTGATGATCTCGGTCACGGTCGCAGAAAGCGTCACGCTTTCATCCGCCCGCAGCGTGCCCAGCGCTTCTAGCTGCTCCGACCAGGTGCGGGTGTCGGCACGGGCGGCAATCACCGTGCTGGGAGATGCTTGTGCCTTTGCTACTGCGGGCAGCAAGGCCAACAGAAGCGCGAGCCACAACGCCGCCAGGGGCGAGCGGCGTGTCGTCCGTGCGAGCGGCAACCGTCGAGGGAGTAGCGTTGGCATTGATAATCGCAGCAAGGTGGCGTCTCTTGGTCGGGGCTAGAGGGTCAGAGCTATTTGCCTAGCAGTAGGGTAGTGGTTGGACGTCGTCGCCTCGTGAGTCTTCATCGGAAGAGGTACCGATGCCAATGACTGTGCTTGAAACCTATACATACCTTATACGCGACGGGTGCATAAGACAATCTGTCGACAAGACACGTACAAGAGCCCGCCATGGCCAGTAACGTGGCGCCTGGACCGACCCTCAGGGCTTGTATGGTCAGCCTAGTCTTAAGGCCAGCGTGACATGAGCCGGAAGATCACCAGGGTTCCCTGCCGCTCTGGTACCATCTCGCCTTTGTTCCATGGCTCCAAGGGTGATGCTGCATGACTTCCCAACCCGATGTGGTGGTGATCGGTGCCGGTGCGGCCGGGCTGATGTGTGCGCTGACCGCCGGTTACGCTGGCCGGCGGGTGCTGCTGATCGACCATGCCAACAAGGCTGGCAAGAAGATTCTGATGTCGGGTGGTGGTCGCTGCAATTTCACCAATATGGCGACGGGGCCCGGCAACTTCTTTTCCGGCAACCCGCATTTCTGCATTTCGGCTCTGAAGCGCTACCGGCCGGAGCACTTCGTCGAGCTCGTCGAGCGCCATGGGGTCGAGTACGTCGAGAAGGCGCCGGGACAGCTTTTCTGCGCCGATTCGGCCAAGGACATCGTGCGCTTGTTGCTCACCGAGTGTGAGTGGGCGGGTGTCGAGGTCAGCCTCAAGACTCGCGTCGACTCCATCGAGCGACGGGGCGAGGGGATGCGCCTTGAGACCTCGCTTGGGCGCATCGACACCGGTGCCGTGGTCATCGCCACCGGTGGGTTATCGATCCCCAGCATGGGCGCCACCGGCTTTGGCTACGACATCGCCCGCCAGTTTGGTCTTGCGGTCACCGACACCCGGGCGGCGCTGGTGCCCTTCACCCTGACATCGCAGTGGAAGGAGCGCGCCGCGGCGCTTTCCGGCGTTAGCTGCGAGGTGGCGGTCAAGTGCCGTGACGGTGCCTATCGGGAACCGATGCTGTTCACCCATCGCGGACTCTCCGGGCCTGCCATGCTGCAGATTTCCAGTTATTGGCAGGCCGGCGATGAACTCGAGATCGACCTGCTGGCGGGAAAAAATGCCTTCGAGGCCTTAGCCCAGGCGCGCCGTGAAACCCCCAAGCGGCGCCTGTCGACCTGGCTTGGCGAGCGTTTTCCCAAGCGCTTCGCCCAGGCGTTGAGTGAGTGGTATGGCGAGGATGCTGCGCTTGCTGAGCTGTCCAATGCGCGTCTAGAAGACTGGCAGGCACGCCTCAATCATTGGTCCATCAAGCCGGCGGGCACCGAAGGCTGGCGCACTGCTGAGGTCACCATGGGCGGCGTCGATACCCGTGGCGTGTCGTCGAAGGACTTCGCGGTCAATGGCCTGCCGCAGCTGCGCTTCATCGGCGAGGTGCTGGATGTGACCGGCGAATTGGGCGGCTACAATTTCCAATGGGCCTGGGCGTCGGGGGTGGCCTGCGGGCAGTCGCTCTAGGCCCTTTAGGTCTCTGGGGCAAATGGCGGTAACCGCCGAGTCGCTGTTGGCTCATCGTGTCTATCGCATAGGGGGAATGCCATGGCGTTTGCACTTCGGCTGGACCGGGCCATGCAGGCCAACCTGACAAGAATCGGCGATCGCCAGTTGCGCAAGGCCCTGGCTGAGTTGGCGATCGCGCCGAGCGATCCGCGACTGGCCGATCATGTGCATCAGGTCCGCAAGCGGATGAAGATGCTGCGGGGGCTGCTGCGCCTGATGCGTGATGCCATGCCGCCCGACATGTATCGCCGAGAAAACGCGGCCCTGCGTGATGCGGCAAACGCCCTGTCGGGCTCGCGGGATGCGCAGGTGTGCATCGACACCTTCGATATCCTGGTGCCCCCGGAAACCCTGAATGACGAGGCCCGCCAGCTTGCCCCCGTGCGTGAAGCGCTGGTCGCCGCACGCGACCGGCTGCTCGCCGGGGCGGAGGCCGGAAAGAACCAGAACGGAAACGGGGATAACACCGCCGAACACCTGGCCTCGGCCCGCGCAGAACTCGAGGCGGTGCGCGAGCGGCTGCCAAGTTGGCGGCTGACGGAAAAGGGCTTCAAGGCCATCGCCGGCGGCTTGAAGACGGTCTATGGCCGAGGGCGCACGGCGTTCAATCAGGCGTATTCCAGCGGTGATGATGGCGACTTCCACGAGTGGCGCAAGCAGGTCAAGTATCACTGGTATCACATGCGCCTGCTTCACCCGCTCTGGCCGGCGGCTCAGCGTGCTCGCGCCAAGGAGCTCAAGTTGCTGGCTGAACGACTGGGCGACGAACATGACCTCACGATGCTGCGGGAGGAGCTGCTGCGCCTGGAGGGCTTGGAAGAAGGGATTGTGGCGGAACTGGAGTGGCGCGCGTCGCGCCGTCAGCTCACCCTGCGGGAAGATGCGCGAAGGCTCGGTGGCCTGCTGTATGCCGAATCACCCAAGGCCTTATGCCGCCGCTATCGGCGTTTCTGGAAGGTGGCGAGATCCTGAGCCTAGGTGCCTGAGTCAGGTCCTCGACAGCTCGGCCCCTGATAGCTAGGTCATAGGCGCCGTTACTTGACAAGGCGGCGAAGGCGCCTTGCCGTCAAAGCGAGTCCGAGCGCACGCCCGGCGAGGCGCCTGACCCCTTTGGGGCGACGCAGGCTGCGCCAGGCTATCAGCCCGGCAGCCCCATACAGCGGGGCTTTCCAGCGCATCACGGCATGATAGAGGGCATCGATGCCGTGGGTGGCCTGTCGCCAGTGTTCGGCGTTGACCAACACATCGATACGCTGCTGCTCGATGCGGGTTTCAAGCTGCGCCTTGCGCTCGGCAAGGCTTGCCTTATCGGTGCTTATGCGGGCAGCGGTATTAGCGCTCGGCTTGGGCATGCTGTCGCTCCTCGTTCATGAGCTCGCGGTCGGTGGCGAGATGCTTGAGCGTGCTCTTGAGAAGGGTCGGTCGTCTGGCGAGGCGACGCACCCAAAGCGCCATGGCCAGGCCACTGCCCAGTAGAGCTAGCGCGCAGGCGACGATGGCTTCCAAGCGATAGCTGTCCCAGAACACCACGACCACCAGCAGGGTCAGCATTGCCAAGCCCAACAGCAGCAGCAGCAGGCTGACCCCTGCCAGCAGCAGTAGGGTGATCAGGCGAGCCTTCTCCTCTTCGAGCTCTACCACGGCGAGACGCAATCGCGTCTCGCCGCTGGCAATCAGGCTGCCGATCAGTCGCCGGGTGGCCTCGAATACGCGCTCTGCCGGTCCCTGGCCCTCAGCCATTAGCGCCGCCCGATCAGCATGCCGATCACGACGCCGACACCGGCACCGATGCCGATGCTGGTCCAGGGGTTAGCGTGGACGTACTTGTCGCACGCATCGGCCTGTTCGCGCACATTGTCGCGGGCATTGCCGTAGAGCCGTTCGCCCCGGGCTTCCAGGTTAGCGCGGGTATCTTTTAGGCGCTGCTCGGCACGCTGGCGCATTTCCTTGATATTGCTGCGTGAATCATCCGCTGTGGCGTTCACCAGCTCCTCGAGCGTGTTGGTCAGGTGCTCCAGGTCGCTCTTTAGCTGGTCGGTGCTGGCATCGATATTGGGCGTGCGGTTAGCCATTCGAGTCTTCCTTTGACGGTTGGGAAACGTGTTCAGCATAGCAGTCTGGGACCGCGGACAGCACCCTTCGTCATGCATGTCCGTGGTGCCCTTGCCGATGCTTAGCGTGCGTTGGTGAAGAAAGAGTTGAGGCTGAAGCCAATGCTAAGGCGATTGTTGTTGTTGTCATAGTCGACCAGACTCTCACCGTAGCCGTGGTAATACTGGATATGCCAACGCATGCTGTCGGAGAGGGGCAGCGAATAGTCGAACTGATAGCCCATGTGACCGGCACCGGGGTTGCCTCGCACCAGCAGGCTGGCTTCGTGATTGTCATTCAGACGCCTTGCCACGGTAATGTCGCCATATCCCATGTAGCGCTCGATGTCCGGGTTGTCGTCTTCCTCTTCGGCCTCCGGGATGCGCCAATGGGGCGCTACACTGACCACCCAGTCTCCGCTCTGGAAGATGCTTTCCAGATAGAGCCGGTTCCAGCTACGTGACAGCGGCTCCGAGCGGCCGTTGGACTGGTGATTGAACGCAAAGCGGTTCTGGATGTTGGTCCAGCCCAGCATCGACATATCGTTGTCGAAACTGACGAAGATCTCTGGCTCGAAGTTGGTTTCCCGGAAGGGCGAAGAGGCCTCTGAATTGTAGGCCTGCCACCAGCTGCGCTGGGTGTAGGCGAAGTACAGGTCGCCGTTGTTGCCGAATACATTGTCGGCTAGCTTGAACTTGGCGCTGAACTGGAACTTGACCTCGGCATTGCCCACTTCCGAGTCGCTGATCGAACGGAAGTCCTCCTGGTTGGGGTTTGTGTTGTAGCTCCAGGGGAAGAGGTAGTTGCGGCGATAGGCGGTAATCGCGAAGGGATTATTCTCGGATTCCTCCTCCAGTTCGCGCCGCTGCTCGGCTTCTTCCAGGGCACGCTGGGCCGAAAGCTGGTCGGTCATCTCTTCCTGAGTCAGCGGCTGGTTGGTCGCTCGCCCCTCGGTGTCGCTGTCTTGTGCGACGGCTTCGCTTGCCAGTGTGCTAGCGCACAAGGCCAGGGCGAGCGCCTTGAGTGGCTTGGGCATGGCCATGTTCTGATTCCTGTCGGTCGCCTATCGAGCTCTGTTTCTACCATGACGTCAGGCCAAGTCAATCGTTCTCGTTATCTCTCGGGCGTTTTCAGTGACTTTCTCAACGACTTTCGCAACGACGTTCTCAACGACTTTCGCAAGGGCGTTTTCCCTCGCGGGGAAGAGGCGATATGTCGCGGTCGCGCCGAGTTGTGGCGATCCTCGTGGCGATAGACACTGCTATGCAAGGATTCGCTCGGCACCGTCTATCATGGTGGCTCGGTGGCGTGTCTAGGCGCCGCTGAGAAACATGGCGGAATATGCGTTGAGTGAAAATGCGGAGGTAAGGCCGTGGGGCAGGTGAATGGGCATGGTCTTGCGCCAGGAGATGCGGCGCCTTGGGCAAGGAGGGTCGTCCACGCTAAGTGGTGGGCACTACTGGTGCTTCTCGTGCTGCTGGCCTTGACTGGGCAGGCACCGGCGCAGGACGCCTCGACGCCCGATCTGCCGAGTATCGCGGCCTTGAATAGCCGTATTCAGAGCCTCGAGCCTCAGGAAGGCGCGACCCTTGATGAGGCCACGCAGCGTGATCTAGAAGCGCTCAAGTCGACCCGGCAGACGCTTTCCAAGTGGCAGGACATGCAGGCCGATATGGCGGCACTGGAGAAGCGGATCGCCAGCTCCCCGGCGGATATCGAGGCGCTGAAACAGTCGCTGCAACACGACCTTTCTCCCGCGTCGGACATGACCCTTGAGTCACTCGACTCGCTTGCGACAGCGGATCTGGCCGCTCGCCTTCAGGATGCCCTGGATACGCTGCAGGGACAGCAAGATCGCCTGAGCGAGGTCAATACGCAGCTGATCAACACCCAGACGCTGCCCGAACGCGCCCAGCAGAGTATCTCTGATGCGATGCGTGCACTCGAGAGCAGCCGCCAGGCCCTGGAAAACCTGGCCGATGTGCCGGCCGATAATCCTCAACGGCTGCAGCGACTCGCCGAGATGCGCCTGGCGGATCTGACCGTGCGCTATCAGCAGAGTGCGCTGAATGCCAACTCTCGCCTGCGTGAACTCGCCCAGCTTCGCCAGGACCAGCTCAACCGACAGATCGCCCAGCAGGAGGCCCGCCTGGCCATGCTGCAGGCGGTTCTCGACCGCAAGCGGCGGGATCAATCCGAGCAGGCCATCAAGGAGGCGGCGGCCGGCGGCGCCCAGGTGGAAGCCGAGCACCCAGTGGTCAAGCAGGCGCAAGAGGTCAATCGCGAGTTGAGCCTCGAGCTATTGAAGGCCACGGAGCTTTCCAACACCCTGGCCCGCGATGGGCTGGAGGTGCGACGCCAGCTCGACCGCGTGCGCCAGCTTCAGCGGACCCTGAATGAGCAGATCGACGCGATTCGCGGCAGCCTGCTGCTGTCACGCATCCTGCGCGAACAGCGCCGCCTGCTGCCGCAGGTCGAGCAGCGTCGCAACCTCAAGGACGACATCGCCGACCTGCGTCTCAAGCAGTTCGAGCTGGGTCGCCAGCGTGAGGCGCTTCGCGATACCACTGCCTTGGCAAAAGAGGAACTGGCGGCGGCCAAGGTCGAACCCTCGGATGCGCTGATCACTGCCCTGGAGAGGATTTATCGATCGCGGCGAGAGTTGGTCGACCAAGTAGAGCAAGCCTATGGCGAGGAGCTGAGCGCGGCCATTGATTTGCAGCTCAATCAGCAGCAGCTGCTGGCCCTCAGCAGGCAGCTGCGCACGACGCTCGACGAGCAGTTGTTCTGGGTGGCCAATAGCCGTCCGCTGGACCTGGGCTGGCTGGGGCAGATACCGGCGCGGCTGGCCGACACCTGGGGGCATGGCGCGTGGCGCTCGGCATTTTCCTTGCAGTGGCCTGGGCTTGGAAGTCTGGTGGGGCTGCTGCCGCTATTGTTCGCCGTCGTTCTCTTCCTGCTGCGTCCTCCGATCAAGCGACATCTGGTACTGCTCAGTGACAAGATCGGACATCTCAAGTATGACACCCAGGCCCTGACCCCGAAGGCGATAGCGCTCAATGCGCTGTTGGCAAGCCCCGGCCCGCTGGTGCTGGCGTCGCTGGGCCTGGTGCTGCTGGTCGGGCAAGTTGGCCTGGCGTCGCGGCTAGGCATGGCGCTGGTTCAACTGGCACTGGCCTGGGGCAGCATCGCCTGGGCGAGGCGGCTGCTGGTGCGCGATGGGGTGGCGACGCGGCATTTCCTGTGGCCATCGGCCTACGCGGAGCGGCTGTCCAGGCTGCTGCATTGGCTGGGCCTGTCGCTGGTGCCGGTGCTGATGATCGCGAGCGTGGCCCGCGGCGGCGAAATCACCCTGTCCGAGTATCCGCTGGCCTTGTTGCTGATGCTGTCGGGCCTGGCTGGCATGGCGGTGGTGCAGAGCAAGCTGATTGCCGCCCATACGCCTTTTTTCGGCGTCTTGCTGCTGCGATTGCTGGTCGGCCTGGCGCTGGCGGCGGTCCCGCTGCTGCTGATGTGCCTGATCATCTTGGGGTATGAGTACACGGCCCTGAGCTTGGTGTCGCGTTATGTGATCACGCTTTATCTGCTGGGAACCTGGATCGTGGTCGAAGCCTCCGTGGTGCGGGGGTTGGCAGTCGCGGCGCGGCGCTTGGCTTACCGGCGCGCATTGGCGCGTCGCCGGTCGCTGAAGCGCGATGAGTCGGGAAACGGCATGGAGGTGGTCGAGGAACCGCCGTTGGACATGAATCAGGTCAATCAGCAGTCATTGCGCCTATCCAAGCTCATCCTAGTGCTGGGGCTGGCGATGCTGTTGTATCTGATATGGGCGGATCTTTTAAGCGTGCTTGGCTACCTGAACCAGGTGGCGGTATGGGCCGGAGAGTCGGGCGCCGGTGGCGAAGGCGGGGTCGCCGCGGGGATCAGCGTGGCAGACGTCTTCATCGCCCTGGTGACGGTGGCCTTGACGATGATGCTGGCGCGCAACCTTCCCGGCCTGCTCGAGGTGATGGTGCTGTCGCGGCTGGCGCTCAAGCAGGGCAGTGCCTATGCGATCACCTCGCTGTTGTCTTATGCGATCGCCGGGGGTGGGGTGGTGATGGCGCTGGGAACCCTCGGCGTGAGCTGGGACAAGTTGCAGTGGCTGGTCGCTGCCTTGGGGGTGGGCCTGGGGTTCGGGCTCCAGGAAATATTCGCCAACTTCATTTCGGGCCTGATCATTCTCTTCGAGCGGCCGGTGCGCATCGGCGACACCATCACCCTTGGCAACCTGCATGGCACCGTCAGCCGCATTCGTATTCGTGCCACTACCGTTACGGACTTCGACCGCAAAGAGATCATCATTCCCAACAAGACCTTCGTCACCGACCAACTGATCAACTGGTCGCTATCCGACAACGTCACTCGGGTGGTGCTCAACTATGGGGTGGCCTATGGCTCGGACCTGGCGCTGGTGCATCGCCTGCTGCGCGAGGCGGCCAAGGGGAATGCCAGGGTGCTCAAGGACCCGGAGCCGCAGGTGTTCTTCCTGCAATACGGTGCCAGCACCCTTGATTTCGAACTGCGCATCTTCGTCAATTCATTGACCGACCGGCTTTATGCGGCGGATGAAATCAACGTCGAGATCGCGGCGCGTTTCCAGGAGCACGGTGTCGAAATCGCCTTCAACCAGCTCGATGTGCGCCTGCATGATGCCAAGGGTGGGCCTATCGAGTGGGGAGCGCCGGCCGTCCGCGAGAGGCAAGCCGACAGGCAGGATGACAGCGACAAAACGCGCACCAGTCGGGGAGAGGGCTCGCCTCGTCTCGGCAAGCAAGACCGCGGCATCTTGGATGATGGGCCAGAGGACGAAGGCTAGCGGAGCGGGCGACGCTCAGTCGCCAGAAGAAGATGACCGGCGCCGCTTCAGTCGCGCCGGCCATGCAGCAGAAATTCGCGGTTGCCATCGCCGCCTTTGATGGGGCTGTCCTGCCAGCCAAGCACCGTGAAGCCATGCTCTGAGCAGCAGGCGCGAATACGCGACTCGACGCCTGACAGCAGGGCGTCATCGGTGACGATGCCCCGCTCGTTGACCTTGCCGGGCCCGACCTCGAACTGCGGTTTGACCAGCGAGAGCAGCTCTGCACCTGACGATAGCAGTTGGCTTAGCTGAGGCAAGATCAAGGTCTGGGAAATGAAGGAGACATCCATGATGGCAAGCGATAGCCCGTCGGGGGCATGCTCCGCCATGGCCTGGCGCAATACGGGCGATTCGGCCATGGCGCGGGCGTTGAGCCCTTCCAGGCAGCTGACGCGTGGGTCATGGCGAAGCCTGGGGTCGAGCTGGTCGTGGCCGACCTCGACGCCGATCACATGGGCCGCGCCGAAGTGCAGCGCGCAATCGGTGAACCCGCCGGTCGACTGGCCCACATCCAGAACGACCCTGCCGTCGAGACGCATGCCGCGTGCCTCCAGCAAGGCCTCGAGTTTGAGCCCGGCCCGCGAGGCGTAGCGCTCCTCGGGGTCGTCGGCGACCGTCAGCGGACTGTCCTCGGGCAGTTTTTCCGAGGGTTTTGTCAGCGGTGGCTGGCCTGCCAGGCTGACCCGGCCATGGCGGATCAGGCGCTGGGCGCGTGAGCGGGAGCGCGCCAGGCCCTGGGCGACGAGCAGCTGGTCGAGTCGGATCATGGAGCCTCTGGCCAAAAGAGCGGAAAAGATGAGGGGCGATTATACGCAAGACGGCCTGCGGGAGAGAATCCCGCAGGCCGCCGGATGCTTGGCGTGTATCAAGGGGAGGGGCGCGAAAGCGCCCTGTTAGTCCTCGCCTGGCGGTGTCGGTCCGCTGCTCGCCTGTAGCTCGCCCTGGGGGATGCGATCTTTGCCCCAGCTACGGTGAATGTAGCCGGTCACCCGGTCGAGTTCTTCCTGGGTGATGTTGGCCAGCTCACCTCGCTCCAGTGGGTCGTAGTGGTAGATATACAGGCGCGACACGAACTGCTCGAAGGGCAACGAAGACTCGCCGAAGCGCTCGCCATGGTCTGCCGTACTGACCTTGATGCCGTCGCCCCAGTCCTGACCGCTGTCGTTATTGGGGTTGAAGAAGTAGACCCGCATCACGTCATTGGGGTCGAGGTTGGCGCGCAGGATGGTGATCGCATGCCAGCCGATGAAGCGGGCCGCGGTGTCGGTCACGGCGATGCCGGCCGGCTGAGGATGAATCAGCGGCTGGTTGCCGTTGTAGTAAGGGTGATAGCTTGCATAGAAGTGGCGCAGGAAATCATCCAGTTCCGTCAGCTGCCCGGTCGCGACATCGACATTGATGCGAAAGCCTCGGCCGGACCACCAGCCATGGAATTCCGGATTGACCCAGCGGTGCGGGTCGCCTTCACGGCCAATGCAGCGACGGCCCATTTCGGCATAGATGCGATCGAGGTGCGGCACCACGATCAATGAGACCGGGTCCAGGTCCATCGGCAGGCTCTGGGCGACGCCGGACAGGCTGGCCATGGAAGACAGCGGCATGCCCTCGAAGTGCATGATGATATCGTCATCGCGAGCGGCCCAGGCCACCATCTGCAGCAGATAGTCCGGATCGTTGTAAGCCCACATCGAGAGGGCGCGCGCCGATTGGCAGGTCGGGTTGTTGCCTTGGCCGACGCCCAGCGGCAGGCCCAGCATGCAAAGCACGCCTTCCAGTAGCCTTGCCCTGGGCGAGATGGTTTCCCCGAAGGCGAGGTTTAGGCGCGCCTGTGACCAGTCGGAGAGCGGCAGCCCTAGCTGTCGCCACATGGCCGGCGCCACCGGGGGTTGATAGAAAATGCCGCGCTCGAGGGTCAGGGTCAGGCCGTAGACCGCCTGGGAGGTTTCCGGATAGACGCCGCCGCGAATCAGCGCGTGGACCAGTTCATGGTAGCAGAGCAGGCAATCGCGCCCGGTGGAGGAAAGGCCCATGGCTTCCGCCAGCAGGTGATCGCTGTGGTCCAGCAGGTGGCGCAGCAGCACCGGGTGATAGGCGGAGACCAGGCCCGTATCGTGCATGGAGCGAGCGAAGCCGGTGGCCTCGCCCTGGAGAGCCGCGGCGTCCATGCTGGCCAGTCGCTCGCGATAGATATCGAGGCCCGGATCCTCGCGGGAGGCGCGGGTGGGGCCGAACAGCGCGCTGACCAGTCGGTCGGCGCCCTGGCCGCTGCCCCCAAGGTCGATATCGGGGTTGGCCTGGCAGAGAGCGATCTGAGTGATCATCGACTTGACGGGCTCTACCTGGATCGGGCGCTGCTCGAGTATCCGCCAGATTTCCTCGATCAGGTGGTCGATGATGTGTTCATAACCGATGCGTTCGGACAAATGGCGAAACAGGTGACGTGGCACCTCGGCCAGCCGGCCCTGAGTTTCGCGTTCGGCCTCGGTGGGCTCGCCAAACAACAGCCGAAGGTTGATCGCCATGGTCTGGGTCAGGTAGTGGTGCGCCTGTTCCAGAGAAATGAGTGGGTGAATGTAATCACCCTTGGCCACGGCCAGCAGTCGCAGCTCGCTTAGCGACTCGATCACCACCATGTTGGGATCGGCGCTGGTCAGCGCATGAGTGGTGAGTGATGGGACCAGATGCTGAGGCGTTTCCCAGTCTGATCCCAGAAAAATGCCGGCTTCTTCGAGAATACGGCCGCGCGCCTCTATGGCTGCACAGCCGCCCTCCTGCAACATGACCCGCCGAGCGGTATCCAGCACTCGTGGAAGCTTGCTCGGCTTGGCGAAGTCACGCGCGTTGTTGAGCAAAGCGATGGCGTCGTCGAATTTTTTCAAAAGGCCAGCGAGCTTCTCGCTGGCCTCTGACGCCTCACTTTGGGGTGTCGTGTCACGTGGCGATGTCACGCAGACTCCTTGTCATCAGGCTTGCATGCTTTCTATGACGCCCTACATCAGACATAGAAATCAAGGTCTTCCATATGCTTGAGAAGATCCTTCATGCGTTGAGCTTCGTCGCCCTTGAAGTAGATAAGGCCCCAGTGCGTGCCGAAAGCGGTACGCTTGGTGACGGTCTCTTCCAGGGGAGCCGTCAGCTCGTGGGACTCGAAGTAAGGATGATCTTCGACCTCTTCGGGGATCTCCAGCTTGCTGACCACGCGGCGGCGCGGATAGACGCCGAAGCAGCCTGCAAAGCCATCGGCATCGACCACTTCCTTTGGGAAGAAGGCCTTGACCTCTTCTTCGGTGGTCTTGGGGTCGAAGACCAGCATCGAGGCCTGGTAGGCGTTGAAGCCGTAGACACGTTCGAGCAGTTCAAAGACCTTGAAGCCCGGCGGGCGGTAGGCGACTTCGCCGAAGTACATCTCGCCATCGTTGGTGACGAAGTATTCGGGGTGGATCAGGCCGAATTCGATATCGAAGGCCTTGATCAGCTTCTCGATCTGCGTCGTGATCTGCTCACGATACCTTTCGAGTTCCGGAGAGGCCGGCACGAACACCGAATACCCAAGCGTTACGTACTCGGAAATGTTGAGGAAGGCGATCTTGCCGTTGTGAATCCAGGCTTCGACCGCGAATTCCCAGCCATCCAGGTGCGACTCCATCAGCACCGGGAATTCCTCGTCGGGAATCGTATCGACCTCATCCGGGGTGCGGATCACGCGATGCCCCAGGCAGCCGGCCTTGTCGAAGGCCTTGAGGTGGATCGGGTCATTGGGGTCGCCGTCGAGCTTGAGCAGCGTCTGGTTGACGCGCTTCAAAAAGCGGATGACGTCTTCCTTGTCGTGCGCTTCCTCGAAGATGCCCACGCGGATGCCACCCAGCTGAGCGCGACGCTTCATCAGGGCTTTGTCGCGCAGCAGCAGCGACTGGCCGTAGAGGCGGGGACTATCGAGCAGCACGGAGTTGATTGCACCAGCCCATTCCACGGTCTCTTCGAACAGCGGAATGGCGACGTCGACGCCCATGCCTTTCAGGGTCTCGGCGATCTCCATGGAACGATCGTTGAGGCGCTCGAAGTTCCAGGATACGTAGGGAATATCGTGCTTTTCGCAATAATCCTCGGCCCAATCCGGCGCCACGACCACGTAGCGGCGATCAAAGGTTTCGGCGGCCTCTACAGCGCTTAGGCTCCAGCCCAATAGTGCGATATAGCCCTTGTTGGAATCCTTTTGCATTGGTTCTCTTCCCAGTGATGTGAGGTCTTGTAGGTAACGACCAAGCTACACCTATAAGCCTAGACTAGAAAGCTGGCATCTGAGCCGAGCCGGGGCCCCAACATCTGGCCTTGCGGACCCTGTGGGGCGCTGTTATAGTGCGCCCCGCTCGATGCGCTGGCGAATCAGCCAGGTAGCCTTGAATAGTCCTATCGCTTGGCAAGCAATCGAGTCGTTATGGTGGCCCCGTCGGTCCTCCCGCAACGCTAAGTCGCAAACCCCGCCAGGCCCGGAAGGGAGCAACGGTAGTGATGGATGCGTGTGCCGGGATGTGGCTGTCGGGGCCGCCTCCATTTCAGGTGGCAGAAACCTCTGTCTCCTAGTGGTTCCCCCCTCGGCTTTCGGCCATGCGCTCCAGCAGCTAGAATAGCTCTTTTGGTTTAGCCCCTTTGGTTCAGGCTCTAGGCTTGGCCCTGCGTCGTGCGTTGAACGACGTCGTCTATTTCGATTTCGATGCAAGTAACGATGAGAGTTTCGATGAAAGGATCTCGCGCTGCATGAGCTATCAGGTATTGGCCCGCAAATGGCGCCCCCGCACCTTCCATGAACTGGTGGGGCAGGAGCACGTGCAGCGTGCGCTGGTCAACGCCCTGGATCAGGGGCGCTTGCACCATGCCTATCTGTTCACCGGTACGCGCGGCGTCGGCAAGACCACGCTGGCACGCATTCTGGCCAAATGCCTGAACTGCACCGCCAATGGCGAAGACGATAGCGGCGTCACCTCAACTCCCTGTGGGCAGTGCGAGAACTGCCGAGCTATCGACGATGGGCGCTTCGTCGACCTGATCGAGGTCGATGCCGCCTCGCGGACCAAGGTCGAGGATACCCGCGAACTGCTCGACAACGTGCAGTACGCGCCGACCCAGGGCCGCTATAAGGTGTACCTCATCGATGAGGTGCACATGCTCTCGACCCATAGCTTCAATGCGCTGCTCAAGACCCTCGAAGAGCCGCCGCCGCATGTGAAGTTCCTGCTTGCCACCACCGATCCGCAAAAGCTGCCGGTGACGGTGCTGTCGCGCTGCTTGCAGTTCACTCTCAAGAATATGCCGCCGGAGCGCATCGTCGAGCACCTGAGCCGAGTGCTCGAGGTCGAAAATGTGCCCTTCGACGAAAGCGCCCTGTGGCTGCTTGGCAAGGCGGCCGATGGTTCGATGCGCGACGCCATGAGCCTGACCGACCAGGCGATCGCCTTCGGCCAGGGTCAGGTGCGCCAGGCCGATGTCGCCGCCATGCTGGGTACCCTCGACCAGCGTCATGTGTTGACGCTGCTTGAGGCGCTGGCCGAGGTGGACGCAGCGCGGGTGCTCGGTGAAGTGGCCGCGCTGGCCGAGCAAGGGCCGGACTTTGCCGGCGTGCTCGATGACCTGCTTGGGGTGCTGCATCGGCTGGCGGTGGCGCAGATGGTGCCCGGCGCCCTGGATAACGGTCACGGCGACCGTGAGGTCCTGCTGACGCTGGCCTCGCGGTTTACCGCCGAAGACGTCCAGCTCTATTACCAGATCGGCCTGCAGGGCCGCGGTGATATGGATCAGGCACCAGAGCCGCGTACGGCCTTGGAGATGACCCTGCTGCGGATGCTGGCCTTCCGCCCTCAAGGCGTCCCCAAACCGGCCCAGACGCCGCTGCCGATGACCGGCGACGCCGTGCCGGAGCAGGCGTCAGGCAAGCCCAGTGCACAAGCCCCCAGAACCGCTCAACCGGCTTCGCCGCCGCCTGCCGCTTCCGTGCCTGACGACGAACATCGCGAGCCGTCGTCGCCCGCGCCAACGCCGGCTTCTCAGCCTGCACCTGAATCGGCCGAGCCCACGGCACCAGCGGATCCGCGCCCCGCAAGCGATCAGCCGCCTCCCTGGGAAGCACTTCCGGAGGATATGACGAGCGCCGTGGAACCTCCCGTCGAGGCTGCCACGCAAGACCCTGAGCTTAGCGCTGGGAATACCGCCGAGGATCTGGCGGCTCATGAGGCCGACCAGAGCCACCGTGCCGACAACAGCACTGAGCCCGGCGCCATGGGCACCGCTCCGCCCCCCTGGGAAGCCGAAGCCAGCGCTGAAGCCCCCCAGGCGCCTGAGCCGGCAGCCGCCGCAGCCACTGCGGCGCCCGACACTGCAGCTGCCGCGAGTACGCCCGCCATAGCCGCGGATAGCGCATCCGACGCGATGGATGAAGCATCGCCGAGCGCTGCGTCTTCCCGCGACACCGAGGCGCCGTCCGCTGCTGCGAGGGCGCCGGCCGATAGCGGCGCTATGCTGGATCAGGCGACCTGGCTCGACCTATTCGAACGGTTGGGGCTTGGTGGTCTAACACGCAACCTGGCGGCGCATTGTGTGGTCGAACGAGACGATGGCCATACGCTGGTGTTGCGTTTGGCGCCATCGCAGGCGGCAATGAATGCCGAGGTCCACGTTAAACGCATCCAGAAGGCGCTTGCGGGTGCTGGCATCGAACGTGAAGTGAACATTGAGGTGGGCGAGATTCCCGAAACGGTGGAAACGCCCCGAGGCCAATCCGAGCGCCTCAACGCCGAGCGTCATGCGGTGGCGGTTGAAGCCCTCAAGGCTGACCCACATATTCAGAAACTCCAGGCGGCCTTCGGTGCTCGTCTGGTGGAAGATAGCGTCGAACCGCGCCAGAACCACGATTCGGCCTGACGCCGCTGGTTCACGACTCAACGACTCAAGAGGAATCTCACCATGATGAAAGGTGGCATGGGCAACCTGATGAAGCAGGCTCAGGAAATGCAGGAGAAAATGCAGCGTGTGCAGGAAGAGGCCGCCAAGGCCGAGGTCCTGGGGGAAGCCGGCGCTGGCATGATCAAGGTCACCATGAACGGTCGCCATGACGTCAGTAAGGTCGAAATCGACCCGAGCATCATGGAAGAGGACAAGGAGCTCCTCGAGGACCTGCTGGCTGCCGCCGTCAATGATGCAGTCCGCAAGGTCGAAGCGGCGTCCAAGGCGCAGATGGAAGAGGCAACTGCCGGCCTGAACCTGCCGCCTGGCTTCAAGATGCCGTTCTGATGAGCTTCTCACCCCTCGTCGATCGACTGCTGGAATCGCTACGTGTGCTGCCGGGGGTGGGGCCCAAGACCGCCCAGCGGATGGCGCTGCATTTGCTCGAGCGCGAGCGTGAGGGCGGCGAGCGGCTGGCAAGCGTACTGGCCCAGGCACTGGCCGAGGTCGGCTATTGCCAGCGCTGCCGGACCCTGACCGAAGAAGAGCTGTGCGGGCTTTGTCGCAGCACGCGCCGCGATGAGCGGTTGCTGTGCGTGGTAGAGTCGCCTGCGGACATGCTGGCCATCGAGGAAGCCGGTGGCTACAGCGGCCAGTACTTCGTGCTGCACGGCCATCTTTCGCCCCTCGATGGCATTGGCCCGGAAGATATCGGCCTTGACCTGCTCGAGGCACGCCTTGCCGAAGATGGCGTCGATGAAGTGATTCTAGCCACCAACCCCACCGTGGAAGGCGAAGCCACGGCACATTACATCGCCACTCAGCTCACCGGCCGCCAGATTCGTCTGTCGCGCCTGGCCTATGGCGTGCCCATGGGCGGCGAGCTGGAATATGTCGACGGCGGCACCCTGAGCCGCGCCTTCAATGGTCGCCTGCCCTTCAGCGGTGAGTGAGTCGACGCCTGCAGTTCTACTTGGAAACGCTATGTCCCCGGCACCCGAATCCCTGGCACCCGACAATCGCGATCTCGATATTCGCTGGATCGATACCCCCGAAGACCTCGATGAGGCCTGCAAGACGCTCGCAGGCGCCGATACCTTGGCGCTGGATACCGAGTTCTTTCGTGAATCCACCTTCTTTCCTGTGCCGGCCCTGGTCCAGCTGTGCGCCGGCGAAACGGCTTACCTGGTCGATCCCCAGGCCGTCGCGGCCACTTCTGCGCTTAAAGCCTTGCTGTCCGAGGGGCCGCTCAAGCTGTTGCACGCCAGCAGTGAGGATCTAGAGGTGCTGGGTGGCTGGGCCGGCGTCAGCATCTGGCCGCTGGTCGACACGCAGGTGGCGCAGTCGCTGCTCAGCGAAGATCCGGCGATGGGCTACCAGCGGCTGGTGGAGCAATGGACCGGCCATGTCCTGCCCAAGGACGAAACCCGTTCCGATTGGCTAGAGCGCCCGCTGTCCGACTCCCAGTGCCGCTATGCGGCGCTGGATGTGATCTATCTCCTCGAGGTCTGGCAGGTTCAACGAGCGGCTCTCGAGGTTCGGGGGCGCCTCGACTGGCTCGAGGCCGACTGTGCCGCCATCGTCGGTCAAGCCGGGCGCAGTATTGAGGCTGACGGCCAGTGGTATCTGCGCCATCGCCAGCTGTGGCGCCTCGATCGGCCACAAATCGAGGCCTATCGGCGCCTGACGACCTGGCGAGAAGGCGAAGCCCGGACACGCAACCTGCCTCGCGGCTGGTTGGTCAGCGATAAGCTGCTTTATGCGATCGCCGAGCGCATGCCCAAGGATCGCCATGGTCTGGCCCAGGTCGAAGGCCTGAAGCCCGGTGTGATCAAGCGCGACGGGGATACCCTGCTGGCGCTAGTGCGCGAGGCGCGCCACTGCGACGAAAGCGAGCTTGCCGAGGCGCTGCCGTCGCCGCTCACCGGCCCCTTCAAGAAGCGCTTCAAGGCCTTGAAGCAGGTGGTGACGCGACAGGCTGAGCAGTTGGGCATTGCCCCAGAGGTGCTGATGCGCCGTCGCGATATCGAATCGCTGGTGACCGCCAACCTGCTCGACCGCCCCTTGGTGCTGCCCAATGGCTGGCGCGGCCAGTGCTTGTCTGACGACTTGGCGGCCGCCCTCAATCAGGTGAACGTTCATGAGTGATGCAACCCAGCGCAAACTGCTGTGTGAGATTTTCAAGAGTCCACGCCAGGATGAGATGTATCTCTACGTCGACAAGCGCAACGGCTTGCAAGATCTGCCTGCGGCTTTGCTTGAGCACTTTGGCAAACCTGAGCCGGTGCTGACCATGATCCTCACGGCCGACAAGCGCCTTTCCCGCGCTAAGGCCGCGGACGTGATGGCCGCCATCGACGAAAAGGGGTTCTATTTGCAGATGCCGCCGGCCAAGGAAGAGTACCTGCTGGACCTCTATCGCACCCCGACACGACCGAGCTATTGACGACTCGTCGTCCTGTTCCCATCTGCGCCGCGTGGCGCACCAAGGAGTCCTCATGCGAGAGCGTTTCTGGGAGCGCTATCCCCTTGAAGAGCTGAGCGGCGAAGAATGGGAGGCGCTGTGCGACGGCTGCGGGCAGTGCTGCCTGCTCAAGATCGAAGATGAAGACAGCGGCGATGTGGCCGTCCTCAATGTGGCCTGCGAACTGCTCGATATCTCATCCTGCCGCTGCAGCGATTACGAGAATCGCTTTGAGCGCGTGCCCGACTGTACGCAGTTGACGGCGGCGCGAGTCGAGGATTTTCGCTGGCTGCCGCACTCCTGTGCGTACCGGCGCCTTCATGAAGGCCGTAAACTGGCCGGCTGGCATCCGCTGATTTCTGGTGATCCCTCCCGAGTTCATCGCAAGGGGATCAGCGTGGCCAGCTTCGCTGTATCGCAGAAAGATGTGCCAGAAGAAGCCCTTGAAGAGCACATCATCGCGATCCTGCCTATCGACGGTTAGTCGTTTCCTCCCTCCTGAGCATGATCCTCTTCGCGCTTGCCTGAGCGTTTTTATTGCAACTTCTGATACTGAAGAACCATTCCCTTTTCCGATGGTGAAGGGGTTCTAAGGTAACCATGCTGTGGTGGTGTGTAACAGAATGTTTTGCGCGAGCCGAGAGGCGGTGCGTCAGGTAAGGGGCAGTAGCAAGGGGACAGGGCAATGAAAAAGTTCAAGTTGACGGCCCTGGCGGTGGCAGTTGGTTGTTTGTCATCGGCAGGCGTCTTGGCGCAGTCGTCACCGGAAGAGAGCTTCGCGAGTCCGTTACCACCGGATCAGATGAGCGAGATCGGAAATAACACGCTGACGGATGCGGAACTGGATGCATTGATCGATGATCTCGAGGCTCCAGCAGCAGGCGGCGGCGGTTGCGGGGGTGGTGGTGGTTTCCTCGATAGTGGCTGTGACGGCTTCCTGTTACAGGTGGCCGCCGTTACGGCGCCACCAGGCACACCTGAGCCGACCGCACCGACGGGGCCAACCGATCCCACTGGCCCGACCGATCCAGGTAATGGCGGCGGAGGGGGCGGTGATGGCGGCGGCGGTGGTGGTGGTTCCGGCGGCGGCGGCGGTGGTTCCGGCGGCGGTGGTGGTTCCGGCGGCGGCGGTGGTGGTTCCGGCGGCGGCGGTGGTGGTTCCGGCGGCGGCGGTGGTGGTTCCGGCGGCGGCGGCGGTGGTTCCGGCGGCGGCGGTGGTGGTTCCGGCGGCGGCGGTGGTGGTTCCGGCGGCGGCGGCGGTGGTTCCGGCGGCGGCGGCGGTGGTTCCGGCGGTGGCGGCAGCGGGTCCGGCGGTGGCGGTAGCGGTGCCGGTGGTGATGGCGGCAGCGGCGGTAACGGCGGCGGTGCCGGCGGTACGGGGTCCGGCCGGGGAGGTTGATCGCGCTGGGTCGTTTTCGCTTACTGCAACGTTAGCGTAATCGACCCATATCAAAGAAGGCTTCGTCCGGTGAGCGCCGGACGAAGCCTTGTCATTGGTGGAGACGCTGTCAGGCCTGTTCGGCCAGCCCGAGGGCCCAGAGGACATAGGCATCCTGGCGGGCATTATCGCGCCAAGCCTTGAAACGGCCTGAGGCACCGCCATGGCCGGCCTCCATATCCGTGCGCAAGATGATGGGGCCCCGGGCGCTATCCAGTTCCCGCAGCCTTGCATACAGCTTGGCGGGCTCCCAGTAGGGTACGCGGGCATCATGCCAGCTGCCCTGCAGGAAGACGCTCGGGTAGGGCTGCGCCTGGAGGTTGTCCAGCGGTGAATAGTCCTTGAGGCGCTGACGTACCGCCGGGTCCCCCGGGTTGCCCCACTCCGTGTACTCGGCGATGGTCAAGGGAAGGTCCGGGTTTTCCATGGTGCGCAGCACATCCACGAAGGGCACATCGAGCACGGCGGCGCAGAAGGCGTTGGGATCAAGGTTGAGACTTGCCCCTACCAGCAGCCCGCCGGCACTGGCCCCATAGGCGACGATTTTATCCGCGTCGCTTAGCCCCATTTCGACCAAGCGGTCACGGGCGGCCAGGAAGTCGCGGAAGCTGTTTTCCTTGTGTTCGAGCTTGCCGGCCAGGTACCAGGGCTCGCCTCGGTCGCCACCACCGCGAACATGCGCGACGGCGAAGGCGATGCCGCGTTCCAGAAGCTCCAGCCGGGCGATCGAGAACCAGGGGTCCAGCACTTCACCGTAGGCGCCGTACCCGTACAGCAGGGTCGGCATCGGTGCCTGGCCGAAAAGATCGGCACGGGCCACGATGGACACCGGCACCCGCTCGCCGTCATGGGCCTCGGCCCATACCCGCTGACAGGTCAGTTGCGACGGAAGCAGGCTGCCATGCACCGGCTGCTCCTTGAGCAGCTTGCGCTCCCCGGTGTCCAGGTCGTGGCTGAGCCAACGAATCGGCAGGGTAAAGGATTCCTCGCGCAGCCGTAGTCGCCGTTCGCTGAAGTGCGGCGTATCCCCCAGGGCCAGACTGCAGGGCTCTTCGGGCAGCGGTAGGCGCTCGTCGCGCTGCATGCCGTGTTGGGCATCCAGCTCAAGTACCCGCAGATACACCTGCGCCTTGTCATGATCGCGTTCAGTGATCACTAACCCCCAGTCGAAAGCATCGACGCCTTCGAGGGTCTGGTCATCGCGGTGGGCGATTAACGGTTGCCAGGCATTACGATCCTGTTCTGGGCATACATCCAACCGGAAGTGCGGCGCCTCGCGGTTGTTCAAGATGTAAAAATGTCCGGGGCGATGCTCGATCGCGTACTCGACGCCGGCTTCGCGTGCTCGGAAACACTGCGGTGTGCGATCCGGCGCCAACGCCGGCAGCAGGTAGCATTCGCTGGTGTCCTTGGACGCACTCTCCAGCACGAGCCAGGTGCGCGAGCGCGTCTTGCCGATGCCCAACCAGAACTCAGGGTCGTCCTCACGCAGTATCAGCTGGGCGTCCTGCTCAGGCGCCGCCGTGTCCAACCGCCAGATGCTCTCGGGGCGCTGGATGTCGTCGTAGCGGGTAAACAGCAGCGTACGATCATCCTCGGCCCAGCACAGTTCCGGGCCAATGCCCTCGAGCAACAGCCGAGGCTCCCCGTCTGGCAGTGACTTCAGGTAGAGCGTGAACATCTCGTCGCCGCTGGTGTCTTCGGTCCAGGCCAGCCAAGCCTCGTCGGGCGAAAGCGCCATGTCGCCGATCTCGAGAAAGTCGAGTAAGGCGGCGCGTGCCTCGACATCGAGGAAGCATTCCCGCTGGGATGGCGCGTCGAGCGGGTGGCGCCACCAGCGCGGGTAGTCGGCATCGGCGGCGGTCTCACTCCAGTAGGTGTAGTGATCCAAGGGCGCCGGCAAGCCAGTGACGGCCAGTTCTCGGCGGGCCAGGTGGCCCTGATAGAGCGCTTCGACTTCCGACTCCAGTGGCGCGAACCAAGCGCTGCTTTCGGCGTTGGCGGCGTCGAGGAAATCGCTGACGGCGGCATCGTCGCGATTTTCCAGCCAGTGCCAGTCGAGGTCGTCCGGGCGGTAGAAACGGTCGATGGGCGAGGCAGACGGCTGTGCTTTCATTAGGTGCGGTGTACCATATGTGCAATCAATTGAAGATGCGTGCGCCAGGAGGCGTACGCCTGGAGAGAAATGATGCTGTTGTCCAATTCGTTGCCACAACTGTGGCTGATCTATGGCCTATTGTCGCTGGTTGTACTGGTGACTGGCCACCTGGGAATTCGCTTTCTGCCAAGGTTGCCTCGTTGGGTCATCACCGGGGTGGTGGCCGGGATCATCTGGATGCCGGCCAGTTATTCACTGACGACGCTGGATCAGGCCGAGGCCCACACCGGCCTGGCGCCGGCGGTGGTCGTGACCGCCGTCGCGGTTCTGCAAGGCAAGGGCGTTAGTTTCGCAGCGCTGCTTCTGGTCGTGGGCGCCGCCCTGGGGGCCTTGCTGGGCTTCGGGGTCTGGCGTCTGTTGCGCCGCCCGCTGGCGCCAAAGGCGAGTGCCGCCGAACGGCCTGAAGCCTCGAGTCATGAACGCCAGGAGCCGGTCATCGGTTAAGGGGAAGTACCTATGCGCGTCATGTTCGGTGCCGTGCTGGGTTGTCTGCTGTGGTCGACCAGCGTTTTTGCCCAGCAGGTGACAGAGGACGTCGAATCAGAGAACGGCAGGCCCCAGGCGGACGCCGCCGCAGACGTGCGGGTTATCTTCGATGTCTCCGGCAGCATGCAAGACAACGACCCCGAGCGTTTGAGCGCCAGCGCCCTGGAGCTTCTGGCCTCGCTGCTGCCTGAGGGCTCTCGCGGCGGGCTCTGGACCTTCGGTGAGCGGGTCGAGAACCCGCTTCCCGTTGGACCGGTGGATCGCCGCTGGCGAGAACGGGCGCGCTCCCTGGCTCCGAGCTTGGTCGACTATCAGCAATATACCGATATCGAGGCGGCGATCCGTGCGGCCAGTGAGGAGCCTGGCGGTAAGCGGCATCTGATATTGCTGACCGATGGCGTCATCGACCTGGCCCCGGCCGGCGGAAACAAGTCGGCCCGAGATGCCCGTTCGCGTCAGACGCTGCTCGATGAGCTCGCCCCCGCGCTTGCCGAACGTGGCGTCACCATCCATGCCATCGCCTTCTCGCCACAGGCGGACCTGGGCTTGGTCGAGCGCCTGGCCCAGGCAAGCCAGGGGCTTGCCGCGCTCGCCCAGACGCCTGAAGACCTGCTGCGTAGCTTTCTCGATATCTTCGAGCGCATCTTCCCGACCGATCAGGTACCGCTCAGCGACAATCGCTTCCCCATCGACCCTGAGGTAGAGGCCTTCTCGGCCCTGCTGTTTCATGAGCCGGGATCGCCACCCACGGTGCTCGTCGGCCCCGATGGCCGTCGCTACACGCCCGATAACCTGCCGGAGGGGGCCAGTTGGCAGCGCCAGCCGCGCTTTGATCTGATCACCGTGCCTTCGCCTGAAGAGGGCGAATGGCGGATCGAAGGTGATCTGGCGCCGGACAGCCGCGTCAGCGTGGTGTCACCGCTGGTGCTGCATACCAGCGAATTGCCGGCGACCCTCTATCAGGGCTTCGATCTGCCGCTGGAAGCCTGGCTCGCCAATGACGACGGCTCGCCTCTGGAGGCCGGGCGCCTTGATAGCATGCGGGTCACGGCTGAACTACAAGCCCTTGATGGGTCGGTCATGGAGACCAGCCCGCTGACCCAGCCGACCCCAGGCGCCGAGCGATTCAGTGGTGTGCTGCCGGCGCCGAACTTGACCGGCAATGCGCGATTGGTCATCGATGTCGAAGGCGAGGACGCCCATCGCCAGCGTGTTCAGGCCGTCAACGTGTTGCCCGCTATCAGTGCCCGCCGTGAAGACGGCCAGGTGTGGCTCGAGGCCGAGCATCCGGCGCTCAATGCCGCCAACACGCGCTTGAGCGCTACTTTGCAGGGTGAGGCGCTGCCTATCGAGTCCTTGGACGAGCGTCGCTGGCGGGTGAACCTGCCCGAACTGCCCGACGATATTGGCGTGCCGCTGCAGGTTGAAGCCGAGGTGCAGCTGGACGGCGAATCACGCCAGCTCAAGCTACCGCGACTGCTGCTCAATCCTGACGGTCGCATTCTGCTCGACGAGGCACGCCTGGATGGCGCCGAGTTGGTCAGCCGCGACCTGCCGGCGACGCCAGACGACACGGCGAAAGGGGCCGAATCAGGTGCCTTCGACGGAGATGCGGCCGCCGACCGGGTGGTGAAGGCCATCAATGCGCTGCCCGGCCAGGCCAAGCGGCTGGTGCAGAATCTTGAAGACCAGCCCCGCTCCTGGCTCGCCTGGGCGGCGATGGCGGTCGTTTTGCTGCTGGGGTTGTGGTGGCTTGGCGCTCGCAGGCGCCGTGGGCGTCAAACGTCTCGGCATGTGACCGCTTCATCAGACGCGTCGCGCCGCAGTGAGGATCCGCATGTGTGAACTGCTCGGCATGAGCGCCAATGTGCCCACCGATATCTGCTTCAGCTTCGCGGGCTTCTTGCATCGTGGTGGCGGCACGGGGCCGCACCGCGACGGCTGGGGCATCGCCTTCTACGAGGAGGGCGGCTATCGCGAGTTTCGCGACCCGCATCCCTCGGTGGACTCTCCCATTGCCCGGCTGATTCGCGACTATCCCATCAAGTCGCATATCGTGATCAGCCACATCCGTCAGGCCAATGTGGGTCAGGTGCGCCTGGCCAATACCCATCCTTTTACGCGCGAAATGTGGGGGCGCCCCTGGTGCTATGCCCATAACGGTCAGCTCGAGGGTTGGCAGGAACTGCCACTGGGCGTCTGTCGACCGATTGGCAGCACCGACAGCGAGCATGCCTTCTGCTATTTGATGGGCGAGCTGCGCCATCACTTTCCCGAACCGCCCGAAGACCCTCAGGCGCTGTGGGCGCTGTTACATCGCTGCTGCGAGCGCCTGCGCAGTAAAGGGGTTTTCAATCTGCTGCTGTCCGACGGCGTGCGCCTCTATAGCTACTGTTCGACCAAGCTTGCCCATATCACCCGCCGCGCGCCCTTCGGTGAGGCCAATCTGTCGGATGCCGAGCTGAACGTGAATTTCGCCGAGCATACCACCGAGCATGATGTCGTCTCGGTGCTGGCGACCGAACCTCTGACTGATAACGAGGACTGGGTGCGGATGGTTCCCGGGGAACTCTTGGTCTGGCATGACGGCGAGATACTGGCGCGCTTTCTGCCGGAAGCCGACTGACATAGCCGGCTCAAAAGACGACTTAACGTCAAAATAGCGTCCCTTTCTTAATAGCTTCTTCAAGCTTTATCAGGCGTGATATCGGACTATGCTGGCAGGATATAAGGACCAAAGTGGCATGGCGTCCTGATTTGAAGAGTGGCAACGTCTGATTGATGTTTAACACCTGTTTCAATCGTTTGTTTTAATCAGGTGGCTCGGCTGCCACACGGCGGCCTTTCATCAACAATGATCAGTGCGTCGGTCGTGTCGGCGCCTTTGCGGAGATCCGCCCATGAGCGAGCATGCCAGTGCAGCGACTCTCACAGGCCCGGCCCTTGAAGGGCTCGACGACTACACCTCGGTGGTGGATGTTTTCAGAAGGTCGGTGGATCGCTTCGCCGATAAGCCGGCCTTTAGCTGCATGGGTCAAACCCTGACCTATGCCGAATTGGATCGCTTGTCTGGCGATTTCGCCGCCTGGCTACAGCACGAAACGGCACTGGAGCCAGGGGATCGCATCGCGATCCAGCTACCCAACGTGCTGCAGTATCCGGTGGCGGTATTCGGTGCTTTGCGCGCCGGTCTGGTGGTGGTCAACACCAATCCGCTCTATACCGAGCGAGAGATGGCCCATCAGTTCAAGGACTCCGGCGCCAAGGCGATCCTGATTCTGGCCAATATGGCCGACAAGCTGGAGAAGGTGCTCGACAAGACCGACATCGAGCATGTGCTGGTCACCGAGCTTGGCGACCTGCACGGCGTTGCCAAACGGCTGCTGATCAACGCCGTGGTCAAGTACGTCAAAAAACTGGTGCCGCACTATGCGCTGCCCACGGCGGTCAGCTTTCGCTCGGCGCTGGCCCGGGGGCGGCGACTCGAACACCGGGAGGTGGCGCGCTCCCCGGAGGATATCGCCGCCCTGCAATACACCGGGGGGACCACCGGTCGCGCCAAGGGCACGATGCTCACTCACCGCAACCTGATCGCCAATATGCTACAGGCGCATGGGGCCATTGGCCCGGCACTTGGAGAGGGCACCGAGACGATCATCGCGCCGCTGCCGGTCTATCACATCTATACCTTTACGGTTAACTGCCTGTTCATGGTCGAGACCGGCAATCACTCGGTGCTGATCACCAACCCCCGCGATCTGGACGCCTTCGTCAAGCTGCTCAAGAAGACACGCTTCACCGGCTTCATCGGCCTCAATACCCTGTTCAATGCGCTATGCCAGCGCGAGGACTTCCGGTCGATCGACTTCTCGCCGCTCAAGCTGACCATCTCCGGCGGTATGGCGCTGACCCGCGTCGCCGCAGAGCGCTGGCAGAGCGTTACCGGCTGTGCCATCGCCGAGGGCTACGGCATGACCGAGACCTCGCCGGTCGTCTCCTTCAACCCGGTCGATGCCATCCAGCTGGGCAGTATCGGCAAGCCTGTGGCCGGCACCTCGGTTCGGGTTCTCGATGCCGATGGTGAGCCCTTGCCGTTGGGCGAGCCCGGCGAGCTTTGCGTCAAGGGGCCTCAGGTGATGAAGGGCTACTGGAATCTGCCGGAGGAAACCGCCAAGACGCTGGATGAAGAGGGCTGGATTCGTACCGGCGACATCGCCGTTCTGCAGGAGGATGGCTACATCCGCATCGTCGATCGCAAGAAGGACATGATCATCGTCTCGGGCTTCAATGTGTATCCCAACGAGATCGAGGATGTCGTGACCGGCCACGAGGATGTGATCGAGGCGGCGGCGGTGGGCATCGAGGACGAAAACAGCGGCGAGGCGATCAAGCTGTTCGTGGTCAGCCGCAATCCGGACTTGGATGCCGAAACCTTGCGCGCCTACTGCCGCACGCAGCTTTCTGCCTACAAGGTGCCGCGCTACGTCGAGTTCCGCGATGAGCTGCCCAAGACCAACGTCGGCAAGGTGCTGCGTCGCGAGCTGCGCGAGACGCAGGCCTGAGGTTGCCAGAAGCCGAGTGGGCCACCGAGTAGGCACCATCGCCGGGCGAGCGGTACAATGGCGGGCCCGCGATGGACGTATCCTCGCGGGCCGCTGACTTCTAGCCAATGAGGTTGCCTTGAGCACCACAACGACCCGCTCCCCGACTGCCGCCGATACCGCCCGTCTTAATGCCCTGCAGCAGCAGCTCGATGAATGCCTGCTGAGCGATGCCCGTCGACTGGGCAAGCGCCTGGCCGGGTTGAGGCGCCGGGCCAAGCAAGGCCAGCCGATCGAGCGTGGCCTTGCCGATATCGAGCCGCAACTGGCGAAATCCCAGCAGCGCCTCGCCAAGCGGCGTGCCCAGCCGGTCGCGCTCAACTATCCGGCCGAGCTGCCGGTGGTCGAGCACCGTGATGACATCCTCGAGGCGCTGCGCGAGCATCAAGTGGTGGTGGTGGCCGGCGAGACGGGCTCGGGCAAGACCACCCAGCTTCCCAAGCTGTGTCTCGAGCTGGGGCTGGGGCGCCGTGGCTTGATCGGTCACACCCAGCCGCGGCGGCTGGCGGCACGCTCGGTGGCAACGCGGCTGGCCGAGGAGCTCGATGTCACGCTGGGCGAGCAGGTCGGCTATCAGGTGCGTTTCACCGATCAGACCAACGATGCCACCCTGATCAAGCTGATGACCGACGGCATCCTGCTGGCCGAGACCCAGCATGACCCGGACCTGTCGCGCTATGACGCCATCATCATCGACGAGGCCCACGAGCGCAGCCTCAATATCGATTTCCTGCTGGGCTACCTCAAGCGCCTGACTGCGCGCCGCCCGGACCTCAAGATCATCATCACCTCAGCGACCATCGATGTGGAGCGCTTCGCCTCGCATTTTGCCGACGAGCGTCGCCCGCAGCAGGACGGCAGCGCTACCCCGGCGCCGGTGGTGCAGGTCTCCGGGCGCACCTACCCGGTAGAGGTGCGCTATCGCCCGCTGGTGCGCTCGGAAGACGACGAGGAGGACCGCACCCTGCAGGAGGGCATCCTGCAGGCGGTCGAGGAGATCGAAGTCATCGAGCGCGAGAAACGCTGGCAGCATGGCCCGCGTGACGTGCTGATCTTCCTGCCCGGCGAGCGTGAGATCCGTGAGACCGCCGACACCCTGCGCCGTGCCGATCTCAAGGGCACCGAGGTGCTGCCGCTCTATGCCCGGCTCTCCAACGCCGAGCAGAACCGGGTGTTCCAGTCCCATGCAGGGCGGCGCATCGTGCTCTCGACCAACGTCGCCGAGACCTCGCTGACGGTGCCGGGCATACGCTACGTGATTGACCCTGGCCTGGTGCGCATCAGCCGCTACAGCTACCGCGCCAAGGTGCAGCGTCTGCCCATCGAACCGGTCAGTCAGGCCAGTGCCGATCAGCGCAAGGGCCGCTGCGGGCGTATCAGTGAGGGCGTGTGCATTCGTCTTTATGACGAAGACGACTACCTGTCGCGGCCGGCCTTTACCGAGCCCGAGATCCAGCGCACCAACCTGGCCTCGGTGATTCTATCGATGCTGTCGCTCAAGCTCGGCGAGATCGAGGCCTTCCCGTTCGTCGATGCCCCGGACTCGCGCTTCATCAAGGATGGCTTCCGGCTGTTGTTCGAGCTTGGCGCGGTCGACGAGGGCAATCGCCTGAGCGAGCTGGGTCGCCGCCTGGCGCGCCTGCCCATCGACCCCAGGCTGGCCCGGATGGTGCTGGCCGGCGCCGAGTCGGGCTGTCTGCGCGAGACCTTGATCGTGGTCTCGGCACTGGCCATTCAGGACCCCCGCGAGCGCCCGGCGGAGAAGCGTCAGGCGGCCGACCAAGCCCATGCGCGCTGGAAGGACCAAGACTCCGACTTCGTCGCCTGGCTGAACCTGTGGGCCGGCTTCGAGGCGGCCCGCGAAGAGCTTTCCGGCAACCGGCTACGTCGCTGGTGTCGCGATCATTTCCTGAGCTATCTGCGCCTGCGGGAGTGGCATGATACCTTCCGCCAGCTGCGTCAGCTGCTTAACGACATGGGTATCAAGGTGCCGGCCCCGGAGCCGCTGCCGGAAGACGAAGAAGCGCGCGCCAAGCGTCGCCGCGAGAATGCCACCTCGATGCACCAGGCGCTGTTGACCGGGCTTTTGTCGAATCTTGGCCAGTTGCTCGAGACCCGCGATTACCTTGGGGCCCGCAATCGCAAGTTTCAGATTCACCCGAGCTCCGGTCTCGGTCGCAAACGGCCGAAGTGGATCATGGCGGGTGAGCTGGTCGAGACGTCCAAGCTGTTCGCCCGCGAGGTGGCACGCATCGAGCCGCAGTGGATCGAGCCGCTGGCCGGTCATCTGGTCAAGCGCACCTATAGCGAGCCGCATTGGGAAATGAAGCGCGCCCAGGTGGTGGCCTTCGAACAGGTGACCCTGTTCGGCCTGCCCATCGTCAATCGGCGCCGCGTCCACTATGGGCCGATCGCTCCTGCCGAGGCGCGTGAACTCTTGATTCGCCGCGCCCTGGTCGAAGGGGAGTATCGCACCAAGGCGGATTTCTTCGCCTATAACCGCTCGCTGATCGAGGAAGTCGAAGATCTCGAGGATCGCGCCCGCAAGCGCGACATCCTGGTCGACGAAGAGACGCTGTTCGACTTCTACGACCAGCGACTGCCTGCCGACGTCATCAACGGCAAGGGCTTCGAGGCCTGGCGCAAGAAGGCCGAGGCCAAGGACCCCAACATCCTCAAGTTCGACCGCGAGGCGCTGATGGCCCGCGGTGCCGAGGATGTCACCGAGGAACAATATCCGGATGAACTCCTGCTCGGCGGAGTGCGCTATCCGCTGCGCTACCACTTCAAGCCCGGCGCCAGCGACGATGGCGTGACCCTGACGGTGCCGGCGGCGATGCTCTCCCAACTGCCCGTCGAGCGGCTCGAATGGCTGGTGCCCGGGCTCTTGCGTGAGAAGTGCATCGCGCTGATGAAATCGCTGCCCAAGTCCGTGCGTCGACAGGTGGTGCCGATTCCCGACTGGGTGGATGCGGCCCTGGCGACCCTGACGCCGGATGATGTTTCCTTGACTGCCGCCCTCGGTGACTTCCTGCGGGTCAAGACCGGCTTGCGTCTGGGGCCCGATGACTGGCAGCTCGATCAACTCGAGCCCCATCTGCGCATGAACCTGAGCGTGGTCGATCACGAAGGCAAGGTGCTGGGCGAGGGCCGTGATCCGGTCGAGCTGGAGCGCCGCTTCGCCAAGGCGGCAAGTGAGGGTGCCCAGGCACTGGCCGAGCAGGCCACGGGCCAGCAGCAGGTGCTCGAGGATCTGCCCGAGACGGCCCTGCCCGAATCGCGAGTGACCACCCAGGCCGGCATCCGCGTCGAGGCCTTCCCGGCGCTGGTCGAGGCCACCGAAGGGCTTACCGTCGAGCTCGTCGAACATCCCGCCAAGGCCCGCGAGGCGCATCGCCATGGCATCAAGCGGCTCGCCATGCAGCGTGCCCCCGAGGCGGTGCGTGAACTCAAGCGTTTGAAGGGGCTGGACAAGTGCGCTCTGCTGTTCGCCAAGGTAGGCAGCAAGCGTCAGCTCATCGACGATCTTGTCGAGGCCGTGTTCCTGCAGGTGGTGGCGGTGGACCCGCTGCCGCGCTCGAAGGATGCGCTCGAGGCGCGCCTGGCCGAGACCCGCGAGCAACTGCTGCCCCATGGCGAACATCTGGTGAAGGTGCTCGAGCGCGCCCTTAACGGCCATCTGGCAGTGACTAAGGCGTTGAAGGGCAATCTCAGCTTCGCCTTGGCGCTGGTGTACAGTGATCTAAAGGCACAGATGCAGCGGTTGGTGCATCCGGGCTTCGTGGTCGAAGCGGGTGGCTGGCTCGAGCAGTATCCGCGCTATATGGAAGCCGCACAGATACGCCTCGAGAAGGCTCCTAGGGAGCGCAACCGGGACCAGATGCTGATGCAGGAGATTCAGGACTTCGAGACACGCCTTGCCAAACGCCGCGAGGCCGCGCGTCGCCAAGGCCCCGAGGACCCTGAGTTGACCGAATTCGGTTGGTGGATAGAGGAATTGCGTGTGTCGCTTTTCGCCCAGCAGCTCGGCACGCTGGAGCCCGTTTCCACCAAGCGTCTCGAAAAGCGCTGGGCAGAACTCACAGGAAGGACCCAATGACGACCGCAGTGATCACCGGCAGCGGGCTTTATACGCCGCCCCACGCCATTGACAATGATGCCCTGGTGGCGGCCTTCAATGCCTGGGTAGATATCGACAATGCCGCGCATGAAGCGGCCATCGCCAGCGGAGAGAGGGCGGCGCTCGAGTACTCGAGCACTGCCTTCATCGAGAAGGCCTCGGGCATCAAGAGTCGCTATGTGCTGGATGCCGAGGGCATTCTGGACCCGCAGCGCATGCGGCCAAAGCTGCCCCAGCGCGGCAATGATGAACTCTCGCTACAGGCCGAGATGGGCCTTGCCGCGGCGCGTCAGGCGTTGGAGGCCGCCCAGGTTCAGGCCGAGGAGGTCGACCTGGTGATCGTCGCCTGCTCGAACCTGGAGCGGGCCTATCCGGCGGTGGCGGTCGAGCTTCAGGCGGCACTGGGGGCCGGCGGCCACGCCTATGACATGAACGTGGCCTGCAGTTCGGCGACCTTCGCCCTCGATGCCGCTCGTAATGCGATCCTTGCCGGTAGCGCGCAACGCGTGCTGGTGGTTAGCCCCGAGATTTGCTCGGCGCATCTCAATTTCCGCGACCGCGACAGCCATTTCATCTTCGGCGATGCCTGCACCGCCTTGGTGATCGAAGACGCTGCCGTGGCCCGCGCCAGCGAGCGCTTCGAGATCCTTGGCACTCGGCTGGTCACCCAGTTCTCCAATGCCATCCGCAATAATGCGGGCTTCCTCAACCGCGTCACCGATGCCGATTCCCAGGCGCTGGACAAGCTGTTCGTTCAGGAAGGGCGGCGGGTCTTCAAGGAGGTCTGCCCCCTGGTGGCCTCGCTGATTCAGCAGCATCTAGAGGACCTGGGACAAAAGGCCGCAGATCTGTCGCGCCTCTGGTTGCATCAGGCGAATCAGCACATGAACGACCTGATCGCGCGTCGGGTGCTGGGCCAGCCACCCCGTGAGGATCAGGCGCCGATCATTCTCGATCGCTACGCCAATACCAGTTCGGCAGGCTCGATCATTGCGTTCCATCTGCACCGCGACGACCTGCAAGCCGGCGCGCTGGGGGTGGTGTGTTCCTTCGGAGCCGGCTACAGTGCCGGCTGCGTCGTGGTGCGCCGTACATGACGGCCGAAAGATGAATTGCGGGAAGGACTGCCAAGGAACGTCGATGAAAGAGAGTACGCGTAGGCCCGAAGGCCGCAGGATCCAGGGCGTGATGGCCAAGGCCATCCTGCTGAGTACCGTGATGGGCATGGCCGGCTGTGCCAGCACTCAGACCGCCGAGCGTAACCCGCAAGACCCCTGGGAAGGCTTCAACCGCAAGGTCTACGCCTTCAATGACACCCTCGATCGCTATGCCCTGAAGCCGATTGCGCAAGGGTATGACTTCGTGACGCCGGCACCGGTGCAGACGGGAGTGGGTAACTTCTTTTCCAACCTCGGTGAGGTTGGCACGGCTTTCAATAGCGTGCTGCAGTGGAAATGGGGCAACGCGGGCATTGCCACTGGGCGTTTCGTGATCAATTCGACCCTCGGCCTGGCTGGGCTGGTGGATGTCGCCGGCGATATGGGCATCACCGGGCGCGATGAAGATTTCGGCCAGACGCTCGCCGTCTGGGGCGTCGGCGAGGGCCCCTATCTGGTCCTGCCGCTGCTTGGCCCGAGCACGGTGCGCGACACCTCCGGCCTGCCGGTGGACATGTACACCGATCCGGTGACTCATGTGGAAGAAGATAAGGTCGCCTATGGTCTGACCTTCCTGCGTTTGGTCGACAAGCGGGCTGGGCTGCTCGATCAGGAGCAGCTGGTTCAGGGGGACCGCTACAGCTTCATTCGCGATGCCTGGTTGCAGCAGCGGCGCTTCGAAGTCAACGACGGCCAGATGGGCGATGACCCCTTCGCCAGTGACAGCTTCGAGTTCGACGACAGCGACTTCGAGGTCGACGATGCCGGCGACGAGGCGACATCGACGCCGTAACGTGCGCCTGACGGCGGCCCAGAAGTGATCCGCGGGAAGGGGGCGCCCTCCCGCGGTTATCTGTTTAGGGATAAGGGGACGGAGTGCATGGCCAGCCCAAGAATACTGATCGGCGTGCTCGACCTGCCAGGCAAGGCGCGGGATGACCTCGCCGAGGTGGTCGCCAAGGGCGCGTTCGCGGTGATTGCGGCCGAGCGGCCCGAGGAGCTGCCAGGCGAGACCGAGCTGGTTGTCGCCCATGTGCGAGCCGTGCCGGCCCACGACTGGTCGTCCTTGACTGCCCGATTGCCGACCCTGGCGGTCAGTGACAGTCGTCTCGACAGTGATCTACTCAAGGCCGTGGATGCGGGCGTGGTCGACTACATCATCGAGCCGCAGCGCCATGGTGACATCCTGCGTCGTATGATCGCCAAGGTGATCGAGAATGGCCGGTTGGCAGAGGAAAATCGCCGTGACCGGGAGCGTCTCGCCGAGCTCAACGAGAGCCTGGAGACGCATCTGGAAATGCTGCGTCTCGACCAGCAGGCCGGGGGCCATATTCAACGCAAGCTATTGCCGCCCCGCCCGCTGTTACTCAACGGTGTGACCTGTGATTACTGGTTGGCGCCATCGCTGTACTTGTCCGGCGATTTTCTCGATTACCAGCGCTTTGATGCGCGTTTCAGCGTTTTCTATTTTGCCGATGTCTCGGGCCATGGCGCGTCATCGGCTTTTGTCACCGTGCTGCTTAAGTACCTTTGCAATCGCTGGCTTGGAGAGTGGGACGGTACCAATCCCGAGAGTTTGGCGGCCGGGTGGCTGGCGGGCTTGAACCGCGAGCTTTTGGATACGGGGATCGGCAAGCATATGGCCATGTTCGTGGGGGTCATCGATCATCAGACCCGACAGCTGCACTATTCGCTGGGGGCCCAGTTGCCGATGCCGTTACTGGTCAGTGAGGGCAGTGTGGCGCCGCTTGAGGGTGAAGGCATGCCGGTGGGCTTGTTCCCGAATGTGGAATATCCAACCTTGAGTTGTGCGCTGCCGCAAAACTTCCGATTATGGTTATGTTCAGATGGAGTATTGGAGTACCTGTCAGGCAGGACGCTTGATGGGCGGCTCAAGGAACTCGAGCAATTGGTGCTGAGCTGTGAAAATCTGGCAGCACTGCGGACGAGCCTGTCGCTTGGCAGGCTTCCCGAAGACGACGAGGAAACCATCAGTGGGCATGCCCCGGGGTACGAGGAGCTGCCCGACGATCTGACGATCATGACGTTGAGCGGTTTTTACCATGATGAAGAATGAAGGGCGACTTCAGGCGGCCATCGATTCTGGGGTTTTCATCCTTAAGCTTTCTGGTGATGTGCGGCTCACCTTGAGTGCGACCCTGGACAGCCAGGCGCAGCGGTTAGCCGACATGCCGGGCCTGGAAACCGTGATGGTCGATCTGCGTGAGGCTACCAATGTGGACTCCACGGCACTGGGCTTCCTGGCCAAGGTGGCGCTGGCCGTTCGCGACCGACTCGAGCAGCCGCCAACCATCGTGGTCGATAATCCGGATGTCAGGCGTATGCTGGATGTAATGGGCTTCGGTGACTATTTTACGCTGGTAGAGTCACCTATTCAGGAGACTTCTGAGCTCGCCGACCTGCCGTTGGTCAACGCCGATGAGCGGGTGCTTCAGGAGCGCATTCTCGAGGCGCACCGCATCCTGATGCGTATGAGCGAGCATAACCGTGAAGAGTTTCAGCCCTTGGTGAAACTGCTCGAAGAGCAGCATCGCCAACCGAGCGAACCATAACAACGCGGTCAATAGTAAAGCGCAGCCAGATAATGCAGCTAATGCAGCTAATAAAGAGGGCCGGTCGATAGCGACCGGCCCTCTAACGTTTCAGCCCTCTTGACGAGAGACTTCCATCGCACCCATACCACGACTTGCTTGCGATATCGCCCGGGTGGTGGCGTGGGTATTTGCGTGGTTATTTACGTGGTTATTTACGTGGTTATTTGCGTAGCTCGGCCAGCAGCGTCTCCAGCTTGCGCTGATCTTCCATGAACTTGCGGATACCTTCGGCGAGCTTCTCGGTGGCCATGGCATCTTCGTTCATCGCCCAACGAAATTCGCTCTCGTCCAGTGGCTCCGGCATGGCGCTCTCGGCGCCCTGGGGTGTCAGGGCCCGCGGCAGCTCGCCGTGATCTTCGGCCATTTCACCGAGCAGTTTCGGCGAAATGGTCAGGCGGTCGCAGCCGGCCAGGGCTTCGATCTCACCGACGTTGCGGAAGCTCGCGCCCATCACCACCGTCTTGTAGCCGTGTCCCTTGTAGTGCTCGTAGATGGCACGCACCGAGCGCACGCCCGGATCATTGGCGCCACTGAAGTCCGCTTCGGGCTCACGGGCCTTGTGCCAGTCGAGGATGCGGCCGACGAAGGGCGAGATCAGGGTCACGCCGGCGTCGGCGCAGGCCTGGGCCTGGGCAAAGCTGAACAGCAGCGTCAGGTTGGTGCGGATGCCTTCACGTTCGAGCTGCTTGGCGGCGCGAATGCCTTCCCAGGTGGACGCGACCTTGATCAGGATGCGCTCGCGGCCGACCCCACGGCGTTCGTAGCGGTCGATCAGCGAATGAGCGCGCGCCAGGGTGGCCTGTGTGTCAAAGGACAGGCGGGCACTGACCTCGGTGGACACATAGCCCGGTACCAGGGCGCTGATCTCGCTGCCGATGTCGACCGCGACGGCATCCAGGGCATCATCGATATCGGTGCTCTGGCGAGCCAGTTCGGCCAGTCGGGCACGGCGGCTCTCCTGCTGCGCGGCCTGCAGGATCAACGAGGGGTTGGTCGTGGCATCGGTCGGTTGGAAGCGGGCGATGGCGTCCAGGTCGCCCGTATCGGCAACCACCGTGGTCATGGCTTTAAGCTGTGTCAACTTGTCCTGTGTCATGGTCATCCTGGGTGGTCGTTTGAGTCAGAGCCTCACTGTAGCAAGGCGGTGCCGCGCTGTGTATCTACGCCTGACGCCTGGAGCGCTTTATCGGTGACGACTCGAGGTGACCATTGGTGCTGGGTCTCGGAAGACGAAGACGCTTTCTCGGCGTCCGAATCAGCCTCCGAAGAGAGGGCCTGCTCATCTGTCTCGATGTTCTCCCTAGTCGTAAAGCGGGCGGCGAAATGGCGCATTTGCTCGGCCTCGTTCTCAAGCGCCATCGCGCCGTTGGTCGCCTTTTCGACCAGTTGGGCATCCTGCTGGGTGAGGGTCTCCATCTGATTCATGGCCTGATTGAGCTGCTCTATGCCGCGGTGCTGGTCGTTGGAAGCCTGGGCGATCTGCTCCATGAGATCGTTGACCTGGCCGACAGCGGCGATGACGGTCTCCATGCCCTGGCTGGCCTCCGCCGACAGCGCATTGCCACGCTCGAGGCTCTGGCGCGAGTCGTCGATCAGGCGCCGCACGTCATTGGCGGCGGCGGCACTACGTGAGGCCAGCGAGCGAACTTCGCTTGCCACTACCGCGAAACCACGGCCATGTTCCCCGGCCCGGGCGGCCTCCACCGAGGCATTCAGGGCCAGTAGATTCGTTTGGTAGGCGATGTTGTCGATCAGGGCGATGGTGTCGTGAATCTGCGTCGAGCGCTCATTGATCTCGCTCACAGTATCGACGAAGTTGCTAATTACCTCACCGCCGGCGCGGGCCTTGCTGCTGGCGTCGTCGGCCAGCTTGGCCGCTTGGCGGGAGTTGTCGGCGTTGTGCGCCACGGTGGCGGTCAGCTCGTCGAGGCTCGCCGCGGTCTGCTCGAGGGACGAGGCTTGTTGCTGGGTGCGTGAAGACAGCTCCTGATTACCTTCGCTGGTGCGTTGGGCGCTGTCGAGAATGGTCGCGCTGCTCTCACGCACCCGGCCGACCGTCGTTGCCAATGACTGCTGCATTTGCGCGAGCTCGCTATATAGCTGACCGATCTCATTGTCGCCCTTGGTCTCGATGGGCTGGGATAGATCGCCTGCTGCCATCTGGCGGAAGTGTTCGATGAGCCGGCGTAGCGGTCGGATGACGTTAACGGTGACGCCCCAGACGGTTATCAGCACCAGCAGCAGGGTGATGGCCACCACGCTGCCCATGGCAGTGTTCATCCAGTTACTTATGCGTTCGAACTGCGCCGCCAGGCCGTTGCCGCTTTGCTCGGAGGCGGCGAAGAAGGCATCCGCGCTCTCCATGAAGGCCTTGCTCATGTCGCTAACGCGAGACTGTCCAGAGTCATAGGCGCCGACGTCGTCTTCCTTGAGCACCATCAGCTGCAGCGATAGGCCGGTATTGAGCAGCGACTGGAAGTGATTCTCGAGGGTCTCGATGGGCTCGACCTGAGATGGCTGAGCGGGAAAGGCCAGGAAATGCTGAAAGGCCTGCTTGGCCGAGTTCATCAGTGCTTCGGCGCGGTCGATGACCGGCCCCGGTCGGTCGAATGAAGGCTTGCGAACCAACTGGGCCGCTCTATTCAACTCTACGCGGGCTCGCAGCATGTCGACATAGGCATGGTTGAGAGCCTGAGCCTGTCCGACGTTGATCTGATTGAGCGTACCGAAGGCCTGGCGGCTGTACTGATTAGCGAACAGCCCGAGGCCTGCGCTGACCAGTATCATCAGCGTGAAGGCAATCAGTACCAATGATCCACTGAGCTTGACCGTCATGTTGTCGAAGAATCGCATGCGGGTGTTTCTCCCTGCTGAGTGATGGGACGCAAGGCCCCGGCTCCGTGTGCCCGGAGCTCAAAGGAATGCTTGATGATGGCTTCCTTATTTATCAGCCGAGTGTGACAACCTGAGGTCATGCGCTTGATGCGCATGGCGCCGGTCCGGATATTTCATTGAGGCTGCGGTATCGGCGGGTCAGGGCGGCAGTATCGCGATGGATCGGTTATCCTTAGCCGGCTATTTTTTTGCTTACCCTGTTTTTGCTCATCCTTTCTCAGGAGCATCCTTTGACACTGAGTACCCGAAGAGTGGCCGTGTTGGTGGCTGCCAACACGGCGCTGGCTCCCTTTGCCATCGATGCCTATCTGCCGGCCATGCCTGCGCTCGCCGAGGCGGTGGGAGCGAGCATTCATCACACCGAGCTGTCGATCAGCGTATTTCTGTTCGGCTTCGCCATCGGCCAACTGACTGGCGGCCCCATGTCCGACCGCCTGGGACGCAAGCCGGTACTGCTGACCGGTTTGTTGGTGTTTTGCCTGGCGAGCCTGGCCATCACCCAGGTGAGCTCGCTGCAAACCCTGTGGGCACTGCGTTTCGTCCAGGCACTCGGCGGCGGGGCCTGCGTGGTCAACTCGGCGGCCATCGTGCGCGACTGCTTCAGCGGCCGCGAAGCGGCCAAGGTGATGTCGACCATGGCCATGATCATGATGCTGGCGCCGTTGGCCGCACCGGCCGTGGGCAGTGGCCTTTTGTATCTGGCTGACTGGTGGCTGATCTTCGTGTTTCTGGCCGCCTATGCCGCCTTCCTTGGCTGGTTGCTTGGAACGCGGCTGCCCGAAACGCGCTCGCCGGACCTACCCACGGCGTCTTTTCGGCAAGTGCTTGGCAATTACGCCAGCGTTTTTCGCCACCGCGAGGCCATGGGATATATCTGTGCGGTAGCGATGGCCTTTGCCGGTATGTTCGCCTTCATTACCGCATCGCCTTTTCTGTACATGGACTATTACGGCCTGTCGCCAGCCATGTACCCGGTGGTGTTCGGCGCCAATGTGGTGGTCATGGCGTCGTCGAATCGGCTCAACATCTTTCTTCTGAAGTACTTCTCACCCCAGCAGAATTTGCGCCTGGGGCTTGGAGTCCAGCTGCTGGCGGCCAGCAGCCTGGTGCTGGTGGTGGCCCTGGGGGTGGATTCGCTCTATACCGTGGTGCCGCTGATCATGCTGTTCATGGGTCAGGTCGGCCTGATTACTCCTAATGCCATGAGTTCGATGCTGGAGAAGTTCAGCCATATGAGCGCCACCGCAACGGCGCTGTTGGGCAGCATACAATTTTCCTGCGGCGCCCTGGCTGGGGTGCTGGTCGGCGCCTTCGAGGTCGAAAGCCCCTGGCCGATGGTGCTGACCATGCTGGGTGTCTCGACCCTGGGCAACCTGGGTCTGCGCTTATTGGCGGGAAGAAAGCCCCATACCGGGTGACATCTTGTGAAGCGGGAAAGGGCACATCGGCGGTGATTCGGTGAGTGTGGTCGGGCGTGCCCCGGAGGTTGAGAGATACTCTGTCAGGCAGGTAATAGGCGCCACGACAAGGGTTTATGCTGCTGTGCAGCCTGGCGGAGACGAGATTGTTGGTCTAGCGTGTCGTCGATGTCTCACATGTCACGAAGTTGTCATCTAGTTGAGTCATCTTAGGCGTCGCGAAGGTTGGACACTCTCATCGACAGGAGTTACCTGCATGAACCGTATTCTCAAGACAACCGCCATTGCTGCCGCCGTTATGGGCTTTGCGACTGCCGCTCAGGCCCGCGACCAACTGCGCATCGTCGGTTCCAGCACTGTGTATCCGTTTGCCAGCTACGTTGCAGAAGAGTTCGGTGCCACTACCGACTACCCGACGCCTGTCATCGAGTCCACCGGTTCCGGCGGTGGTCTGCGTCTGTTCTGTAACGGTGTGGGTGATGACACGCCCGATATCACCAACGCCTCGCGTCGCATCAAGGTCTCCGAATTCGAGCGCTGTGCAGAGAACGGCGTTACCGATATCACCGAAGCCATGGTCGGCTATGACGGCATTGCCTTTGCCCAGTCCAGCGCCAATGACGCCATGCCCGTGACGCGTGAACAACTGTTCATGGCACTGGCCGCTCAGGTGCCGGTCGATGGCGAACTGGTCGATAACCCCTACACCAAGTGGAGCGAGATCGACGCCTCTCTGCCGGATCGTGAAATCGCCGTCTATGGTCCGCCCACTACCTCCGGTACCCGTGATGCCTTCGAAGAGCTGGTGATGGAAGCCGCTTCAGAAGACATGGACGCCTACGGCGGTGAAGCCTACACCGACATCCGCGCCGACGGCCCCTACATCGATGCCGGTGAAAACGACAACCTGATCGTCAAGCGCCTGTCCGAGAACACCGATGCCTTCGGTATCTTCGGTTACTCCTTCCTCGAAGAGAACGGCGACACCCTGATTGGCTCAAGCATCGACGGTGTGGAACCGACCCCCGAAGCGATCGGTAGCGGCGAATACCCGGTGTCTCGTTCACTGTTCTTCTATGTGAAGAACCAGCACGCGGATGACGTTCCGGCCATGGCCGCCTATGCCAACATGTTCATGAGCGAGCAGATGATCGGTGACCTGGGCTACCTGAAGGGCATCGGCCTGATCCCGGCACCGGAAGATGTCCGCGCCGAGTATCGTGAGCAAGTGGCCAATCACAAGACTCTGGAACTGTCTGACATCAAGTGAACGGTAATGTCACCTGATGGTTGAACCGGCCGGCAGCCGACGAGCTGCCGGCCTCTGTACGTTCCGGCAAGTGAGTTTGCCGAGCCCCGTTGACTGAGAGCTTCCCATGCAGACTAACCAACTGATCCTGCTATTCAGCGGCGCCTTGCTGGTGTTGGGGCTGATAGCCTTCTTCATGGGCCGTGCCAAGGCCGCCAAGGTGCGTGCCAGTGGCGCGTCTATGTATGCACAGCCCGACCAGTATGCCTGGTATGCCGCCTTGGCCACTGCCGGGCCGGCGGTGGCAGTGGGGGCGATTGGCGCCTTCGCCTTGTTATTGATGGGGGCGGAGATCCCCACGCCCTACTTGCTGGCCGCCAGCCTGGTGGTTGCTGCCGGCGGTCTGATGGTGGCAATGACGCAGGTACGTCCTGATTTCCATGCGCGCAAGGCCATCGAGCGGACCATTCGTTTCGTTCTGGCCGGTGCGGCGATGATATCGATCTTCACGACCTTCGGGATCCTGATCTCGATCATTTCCGAAGCGATCCGCTTCTTCCAGATGCAGAGCTTCTGGGACTTCATCACCGGTACCACCTGGAACCCAGGTGCCAGCTTCCTGGCCGCTGCGGGGCGGGCCGAAGAGGGCGCCAGCGCCGCTGAGTTCGGCTCTGTGCCGCTGTTTGCCGGCACCTTCATGATCACCCTGATCGCCATGCTGGTGGCCATTCCCATCGGCCTGATGTCGGCGATCTATATGTCTGAGTATGCGCCGACCAAGGTGCGCACCATCGCCAAGCCGGTGCTGGAAGTGCTGGCGGGTATCCCGACGGTGGTTTACGGCTTCTTTGCGGCGATTACCGTGGCGCCGCTGGTGGTTAGCCTCGCCGGCATGGTGGGGCTGGAGGCTTCCTTCAGCAATGCGCTGGCGCCGGGCATCGTCATGGGCATCATGATTATCCCCTTCATCTCATCGCTGTCCGATGACGTCATTAATGCGGTCCCGGATAGCATGCGCCAGGGCTCGCTGGCCCTTGGCATGACCCGCGCCGAAACCATCAAGGACGTAGTGGTGCCTGCCGCTCTACCGGGCATCATCTCGGCCTCGTTGCTGGCCATGTCGCGGGCCATGGGCGAAACCATGATCGTGGTGATGGCCGCCGGCATGCGCCCCAACCTGACCGCCAACCCGCTGGAAGATATGACTACGGTGACGGTACGCATCGTTGCCGCGTTGACCGGTGACCAGGAGTTCGCCAGCGCCGAGACACTCTCGGCCTTCGCCCTGGGCTTGGTGCTGTTCGTGGTGACTCTGACGTTGAACATGGTCTCGGTGATCATGATCCGTCGTTTCCGCGAAAAGTATCGCTCCAATAACCTGTGATCGATTGAGGCCAATCGGACAATGAGACAATCCTTCGACGATATCAGCGCCCAGCTCAAGGGCCGCCATCGCAAGTCTGCTCGCCTGAAGTGGATGTCGATGGGCGCCCTTGGCCTGGCCGGGCTATTCCTGGTGTTCTTCTTCACCGACATGCTGATCAAGGGGCTGCCGGCATTTCAGCAGGCCCAGATTCAGGTGCAGGTCGACTACAGCGAGAGGGCCCAGCAGCTTCCCCTGGCGGCGGTCGAGGAGGACGTGCGCCCCTTGGTCAGTCGTGGCTACCTGCGCCTGATTCCGGGCCGCATGGAAGACAACCCTGACCTGCTCGGCACCAGCCGGATGGAATGGGTGCTGGCCGATGGTCAGGTCGATCAATACCTGAAGGGCCATCACACCAACTTGAACTCCAAGGAGCAGTCAGTGGTCGACCAGCTCGCCTCCGAGGGGCGTGCCGAGCTCAAGTTCGACACCAACTTCTTCACCAGCGGCGACTCCAAGATGCCGGAACTCGCCGGTATTGCCTCTGCCGCGATGGGGACGGTGATGACCTTGCTGGTGACGCTTGCGGTGGCCTTCCCGATCGGCGTGATGACGGCGGTGTATCTCGAGGAGTTTGCGCCTGACAACCGTTTCACCCAGATCATCGAAATCAATATCAACAACCTGGCCGCGATTCCCTCGATTCTGTTTGGTCTGCTGGGCTTGGCGATTTTCATCAACTTCTTCGGCGTGCCGCGTTCCTCACCGTTGGTAGGCGGCCTGACGCTGGCGCTGATGACGTTGCCGGTCATCATCATCGCCACCCGCACGGCGCTGCGCAGCGTGCCGGATACCATTCGCCATGCGGCTTTCGGGGTGGGCTGCTCGCGTTGGCAGGTGGTGCGTGACCATGTGCTGCCGGTCAGCATGCCGGGGATCATGACGGGCTCGATCATCGGCCTGGCGCAGGCCATGGGCGAGACGGCGCCGCTGATCATCGTCGGCATGGTGGCGTTCATTCCCGATGTCTCGGCGACCATTACCGATGCCGCCACGGTGCTGCCCGCACAGATCTTCACCTGGGCCGGGGAGCCGGATCGTGCCTTCACCGAGAAGACTGCCGGCGGCATCCTGGTGCTGTTGACCATCTTGATCGCTCTCAACGCAACGGCCGTGGTGTTGCGCAAGAAATTCGAACGTCGCTGGTAACCGACCGGCATTTGCAACAGGATACGTCACTATGGATATGAAAGTTGCTGACCGTGGAGTCACCATGTCAGGTCACGATACCGGGCAGCCGGTTACCCGCAATGAACAGGCCAATCACGAATTGAGCATTCGCGTACGCGATCTCAACCTGTGGTACGGCGACACCCAGGCCCTGAAGAACATCAACATCGATGTCTTCCAGAAGAACGTCACTGCCTTGATCGGCCCTTCGGGCTGCGGCAAGTCGACCTTCCTGCGTTGTCTCAATCGCATGAACGACTTGATCCCCAGCGTGCGTCTCGACGGCTTGATCGAGATGGATGGCCGCGACGTCAACGAGGCCAAGATGGATGAGGTCGCCCTGCGGCGTCGGGTGGGCATGGTGTTCCAGAAGCCCAACCCCTTTCCCAAGTCGATCTACGAGAACATCGCCTATGCCCCGCGCATGCATGATCTGGTGAGCCGCAAGGCCGATCAGGACGAGTTGGTGGAGAAGGCGCTGCGCGAAGCCGGCCTGTGGAACGAGGTCAAGGACAAGCTGCAGCAGCCTGGCACCTCCCTGTCCGGTGGCCAGCAGCAGCGTCTTTGTATCGCCCGCGCCATCGCCGTGCAGCCCGATGTGATCCTGATGGATGAGCCGACATCGGCGCTGGACCCGATCTCCACGGCGACCATCGAGGATTTGATCGACAAGCTCAAGCAGGACTTCACGATCATCACCGTGACCCACAACATGCAGCAGGCGGCGCGTGTGGCGGACTACACGGCCTTCTTCCACCTGGGGGAATTGGTCGAGTACAACGATACCAAGACGATGTTTGCCAACCCGCATACCAAGAAGGCCGAGGACTACATCACCGGCCGTTACGGCTAGGTCGTTCGTTAATTAAGCATCCTGAGCTGACGCTGAAATAGCCCATGGAATAATGGAATACAAAGAGGGGAAGCCAATCGGCTTCCCCTTTTTTCGCTGTGGAGCGAGATGATCGCGCATTGCTTGGCGGGCGGCTAGTCGAGCAGCTCGACCGCGACGGCGGTCGCTTCACCGCCACCGATGCACAGGCTGGCGATGCCTCGCTTGCCGCCGGTGACCCGCAGCGCATTGATCAGGGTGGCGATGATCCGCGAGCCGGTGGAGCCAATGGGGTGGCCCTGCGCACAGGCGCCGCCGAATACATTGACCTTATTGTGGGGGATATCCAGTCCATCCATGGCCAGCAGGGTGACCACCGCGAAGGCTTCGTTGATCTCGAACAGATCGACATCATCCACCGTCCAGTCAAGACGCTTCATCAGCTTGCCGACCGCTCCCACCGGGGCGATGGTGAACTCGCTGGGGTGCTGGGAGTGAGTGCTGTGGCCAAGGATGCGGGCTAGCGGCCGGGCGCCGTGGGCCTTGGCGGCCTCGCGGCTGGCGAGTACCAGCGCCGAGGCGCCATCGGAGATCGAGCTGGCGTTGGCGGCGGTGATGGTGCCGTCCTTGGCGAAGGCCGGCCGTAGGTCGCGGATCTTGTCGAGGCGCGCCTGGAAGGGCTGCTCGTCGTGATCCACGATGCTGTCACCGCCGCGACCGCTGACCGTGACCGGCGTCAGTTCGGCGGCCAGGTGCCCGGCCTCGTGAGCGGTCATGGCGCGCTCCAGAGAGGCGATCGCGAAGTCATCCATGCGCTCGCGGCTATAGCTGCGCTGATCGGCGATATTCTGCGCGAAAGCGCCCATCAGTTGCCCGGTCTCGGCGTCTTCGAGGCCGTCCAGAAACATGTGATCCTTGAGTTCGCCATGGCCCAGGCGATAGCCGCGACGGGCCTTGGTCAGCACATGCGGGGCATTGGACATCGACTCCATGCCGCCGGCCAGCACCAGCTCGCCGCTGCCGGCGAGAATCAGGTCATGGGCCAGCATGGTGGCCTTCATGCCGGAGCCGCACAGCTTGTTGATGGTGGTGGCGCCTACGGCATCCGGCACTCCGGCTTGGCGCATCGCCTGGCGCGCCGGTCCCTGCTTCACCCCGGCGGGCAGTACGCAGCCGAAGATGCCCTCGTCGACGGCGGCGGCATCGATGCCCGCTTGGGACAGGGCGGCCTGAATGGCGACAGCGCCAAGCTCAGGCGCAGTCAGGCTTGAAAGGCTGCCCAGCATGCCGCCCATCGGCGTGCGGGTGGCGGCCAGGATCACGATCTCGTGAGAAGTGGACATGGTATGACTCCTTGGCGGTCGCTAGGGCTGAGCCGTTGACCGCAGATGGGGGCTATGGTTTTCTCAAGGCTAACCAAGCAAGCGCTAGTGTAAATGCGATGAATGTAGTGAATGACTCGCCGCGGCGCCGGGAACTGATTCGCGTCGCTGCCCAACTGTTCGTTCAGGAAGGCTTCGATCGCACCACCGTGCGCATGCTGGCTCAGGAAATGGGCATTAAATCGGGCAGCCTCTTCCATCACTTCCGCGACAAGCAGGAAATCCTCTGTGCGGTCATCGAAGAGGGCACCCATAACGCCCTGGTCATCGCCCGCGAGGCCCTTGAACAGTGCGACGGCGGGGCCGAGGCCAGACTGCATGCCATGGCGCGTGCGCACCTCGAGACCCTGCTCACCGACCGTAATGCCCATGTGGTGGCCCTCTACGAATGGCGTCGGCTGGACGAACCTTCCCGTGACCACCTCGGTCACTTGCGCGATGCCTACGAACAGCTCTGGCAGGACGTGATCGGCGATGCTCTGGAGGCCGGCCTGATCCGCGGTGACAAGTTTCTGGTCTCGCGCTTCGTGCTCGGCGCCCTGAACTGGACGGTGCGCTGGTATGACCCTGCCGGTGCCTATTCGCCGGATGCCCTGGCAAGCGAGCTGATCGGCATGCTTGGCGCACCGACGGCGGCGACCGCCTAACCGCCGCCGGCGGCTTATCCTCTATCGCGGTCGGCGGCGCTTGCCGTCGGCGCGGTGACTCCCTTCCCGGTACCCCAGCGCTGCATACCGATTAGCCTAGCCGCGCTGGCTTGCCTCCCGGCACTTTTTCCTGGCTTATCGCGCCGATTTGTCATGACGCTTGCCCCTGTCATCGCCGTTCACCTTGGCTGCAAGGGCATGCCACGGCGTTGTGGCGTGCGCGACTAAAGATGTTGTAGCAAGCGCTTGCTAGGTCTGTCCATGCTGCTAAGTTACTAGTTGACGTTAACGTTAACTAGATGATGTGGTAGCCAAGGTCGCCACAGGCCCAAGCCCCAGGAGAAGGCTCAATATGACAACACCGCGCCAGCCCTATCAGTCGCCCACTGATCACTTCTCTTTCGATGACATGGTGGCCCGTCTCGATGACCATCGTGACGGCCATCTCAATGCCTACGAGGCCTGTTGTGGGCGCCAGCTTCGTGCTGGGCGCGGCGAGGTGACGGCTCTGGTACACGAATCCTGCGATGGGCAGGTGACGCGCTTGAGCTATGCCGAGCTGGATGCCCAGAGCGCTCGGTTGGCCGGCTGGTTTCAAGAACGAGGGCTTGGCGTCGGCGATCGCATCGCCAGCATGCTGCCGCGCACGCCGGCGCTGTTGATCACGGTGCTGGCCACCTGGCGCATCGGCGCCGTCTATCAGCCGCTGTTCACGGCCTTCGGGCCGGATGCCGTCGACTATCGCCTGTCGCGGGCCGACACCCGGTTGGTGATCACCGATCACGCCAATCGCGCCAAGTTCGATGGCCTGACCCAGTGTCCGGCGGTGATGTGCATGGAAGGCGCCGATGCCGCGCATCCAGAGGATCTCGACTGGCATATGGCTATCGACCATGCGCCGATGACTGCAACGCCGCCACGCCTGAGTCGCGATGCTCCCTTCTTGCAGATGTTCACGTCGGGAACCGTCGGCAAGCCCAAGGGCGTCGCGGTGCCGCTGGCAGCGCTGCCGGCCTTCGCCAGCTACATGGAACTGGCCGTCGGGCTGAGCGCGGATGACCGTTTCTGGAACATGGCCGACCCGGGCTGGGCCTATGGCCTGTATTACGCCATCACCGGCCCGCTGCTGCAGGGTGGTACCACGCATTTCTGCGAGGCCGGCTTCACGGCCGAGGGCGCGCTTGCCTTCATGCAGCGCCATGGCATTACCAACTTCGCCGCCGCGCCGACCGCTTATCGGCTGATGAAGGCCTCGGGGCTCTTCGATGATGCCCACCGTGATCTGTCGTTGCGGGCAGCCAGTTCCGCCGGCGAGCCGCTGAACACCGAAGTGGTGAACTGGGTCGAGGGGGCCCTGGGCTGTGCGGTGATGGACCACTACGGCCAGACCGAGACCGGGATGACCTGCTGCAACCATCACGGCCTCGAACACCCCAAGCATGTCGGCGCCATGGGAGTGCCGATGCCCGGTTATCGCCTGGTGATACTCGATGCCGAAAATCATGAGCAGCCGGCGGGGGAGCCCGGTGTGCTGGCCGTGGATATCGCCAATTCGCCAGCTCATTTCTTCCCAGGCTACACCTGGCAGGAAAAGCGACCCTTCGCCGATGGCTACTACCTGACCGGCGACGTGGTGGTAAAGGCCGAGGACGGCACCTTCCAGTTTGCCGGCCGCGACGATGACATCATCAGCACCGCTGGCTACCGGGTCGGCCCCACCGATGTCGAGAATACCGTGATGACGCACCCGGCGGTGGCCGAGAGTGCCGCCGTCGGCCAGCCCGACGAGATTCGCGGCGAAATCATCACCTCCTACGTCGTGCTGCGCGAAGGCTTCGAGGCCAGCGACGAACTGGCCGAGGAGATTCGCCAACGGGTGCGCGAGCGCCTGTCGACTCACGCCTTTCCGCGGGTCATCACCTTCATCGACGAGCTGCCGAAGACGCCCAGTGGCAAGATCCAGCGCTTCAAGCTGCGTGCCCAGGCTGTCGACGACGCCCGCACGTCTTAGTGCCTAAACTGGAGAGAGACCATGCAAGTCACTGCGAAAACCTTCTTGATCACCGGCGCCGCCTCTGGGCTTGGCGCTGCCACTGCCGAGCGGCTGGTCGCCGGCGGTGCTCGAGTGGTGCTCTGTGACCTCAACGACGCAGTAGACGAACTGGCCGAACGGCTAGGCGAGGCTGCCACGGCCTGTCGTGGCGATGTGACCCAGGAAGCGGATATTCAGGCCGCCGTCGATCTCGCCGTTAACGCGGAAGGCCTGCACGGGGTGGTGCACTGTGCTGGCGTGGTCAGCGTCGCCAAACTGCTCGATCGTGAGGGCAATCCTGCAGACCTCGCCGGTTACACGCGTACCGTCGAGATCAACCTGATCGGTACCTTCAACGTCATGCGGCTGGCCGCCGCCGCCATGGCCGCCAACGCCCCGGGGGATGATGGCGAGCGGGGGGTGATCATCACCACCGCATCGGTGGCGGCCTTCGATGGCCAGGTGGGCCAGGCCGCCTACAGCGCCTCCAAGGCCGGTGTGGCGGGGATGACCCTGCCGGTGGCTCGCGAGCTGTCGCGCCACGGCATCCGGGTGATGAGCATTGCCCCCGGGGTGTTCGAGACCCCGATGATGAGCGGCATCCCCGAGGATGCGGTGGCGTCGCTGTCTGCCGCCGTGCCTTTCCCCAAGCGCCTGGGCAAGCCTGCCGAGTTTGCGAGCCTGGCCGAGCAGATCATCACCAACGTGATGCTGAACGGCGAGGTGATCCGCCTCGACGGAGGCATTCGGATGCAATGATCCGGCGACGCCGGGAGCTGGAGGCCATAAGCTCGAAGCTTGAAGAAACACACCCTCGTAGCCGTGCTACGGGGGTGTTTGCCATGGGTAGGAAAGCTGATGCTGCTTTCCGGCTTGCTATTTTTCAAACGACCGCTTGACTACGGGCGGGCAGCTGGATAATTTCAAACACATGTTTTAATCCGTCGGCAGCGGCCGAGTGGATGATGCTTTCAGGAGTGTGCGAGATGCCCGACTACCAGGCCCCCCTGCGCGACTTGCGCTTCGTGATGGACGAGCTGCTGGACTTCCCCGGCCACTATTCACGGCTGCCGGGCGGCGATGACGCCACGCCGGATGTCGTCGGTGCCATTCTTGAAGAAGGCGCACGCTTCTCCCGCGAGGTGCTGCTGCCGCTCAACCAGAGCGGCGACCGCGAGGGCTGCCTGCTGGAAGGCGGCGAGGTCAAGGCGCCGCGAGGCTTCAAGGAAGCCTACCGCCAGTACGTCGAGGGGGGCTGGCCGGGCCTTGCCGCTGAGCCGGAATTCGGCGGCCAGGGCCTGCCGCACTCGCTGGGCATGGCGCTTTCCGAGATGACCTGCGCCACCAACCTGGCCTGGGGCATGTATCCGGGGCTTTCCCATGGCGCCGCCGATGCCTTGCGTCATCATGGCTCTGAGGAGCAGAAGGCCATCTACCTGACCAAGCTGGTCGAGGGTGTCTGGACCGGCACCATGTGCCTGACCGAGCCCCACTGCGGTACCGACCTGGGCCTGATCAAGACTCGTGCGGTACCGGCCGAGGATGGCGGTTATGACATCAGCGGTACCAAGATATTCATCTCGGCGGGCGAGCATGACCTGGCCGACAACATCGTGCATCTGGTGCTCGCCAAGCTGCCTGACGCTCCGGAAGGCTCCAAGGGCATCTCGCTGTTCGTGGTGCCGAAGTACTTGCCAGATGAAAACGGCAATCCTGGCGCGCGCAACGGCGTCTCCTGCGGGTCGCTGGAACACAAGATGGGTATCCACGGCAACGCCACCTGCGTGATGAACTTCGACGGCGCTCGAGGCTATCTGGTAGGCAAGCCCCATAAGGGGCTCTCCTGCATGTTCACGATGATGAACGTGGCCCGCATCGGCGTCGGCATCCAGGGCCTGGGGCTGATGGAAGCGAGCTTCCAGAACTCGCTGGCCTATGCTCGTGACCGCCTGCAGATGCGGGCACTGTCTGGCGCCCAGGCACCGGAAAAAGCCGCTGACCCGATCATCGTGCACCCGGACGTGCGGCGTATGCTGCTGACCCAGAAGGCCTTTGCCGAAGGTGGCCGGATGCTGGTGATGTATACCGCGCAGCTGGTCGACACGGTCGAGCAGGGCCAGGACCCGGCACAGCGCGAGCGGGCCGAGACCTTGCTTGGCCTTTTGACGCCGATCGTCAAGGCGTTCCTGACCGAGGTCGGCTTCGAGGCTACCAACGAGGGCGTGCAGGTATTCGGCGGCCACGGCTTCATCCAGGAGTGGGGCATGGAGCAGCTGGTACGTGATGCGCGTATCACCCGGCTCTACGAGGGCACTACCGGTATTCAGGCCCTCGATCTGTTGGGTCGCAAGGTACTGATGAGCCAGGGCGAGACCCTCAAGGTCTTCACCAAGGAAATTCACCAGTTCTGTAAGGCAGAAGCCGATAACCCGGCCCTTCAGGAATTCGTGGCCCCTCTTGCCAAGCTCAATGCCGAATGGGGCGAGCTGACCATGGGCGTGGGCATGAAGGCGATGAACGATCGTGAAGAGGTCGGGGCCGCCAGCGTCGATTACCTGATGTACTCGGGCTACGTGACGCTTGCTTACCTGTTCGCCCGCGCCGCCAAACAGGCTCAGCAGGCGCTTGGCGGAGATGAGGATGCCTTCTACCGGGCCAAGCTCGATACCGCGCGCTTCTTCTATCAGCGCCTGCTGCCGCGCACCCGGGCCCATGCCGAAATGATCAAGGCCGGTGGTGCTTCGCTGATGGCGATCTCCGCCGAGGACTTCGGTCTCGGTTTCGAAATCTAAGCTGCACGGCAACGGTCTCTCGGTCAGGCGCTCTGACCTTCCTCCACGGCGAACTTCGGTTCGCCGTTTTTTTATGGGCGAGACCTGCTGAGTCGGCTGGCCGTTTGCGCGGATTGTCCGCATCGATGTCGCTGCTGGAGTATTATCGGCAAGAAACCCTGTCGGCATGGCATCGCGATGCTGCATTTGAGGAGGTGCAACCATGTACCAGTCGCTTGTGGCGTTCTGCTTGGCAGTGCTGATGCTCGCAGATCCCGTGATGGCCGCGGATAGCGCGTCGCTGACCCGCGAGGAAAAGTCCGCGCTCGCTCAGGAGAAGGCGGAACTGATCGAGCAGAGCATCGTCGAGGGAGGCAGTGACTCGCGACCCGAGCCGGACGTGGCCATCACTCGCCCCGGCATCCTGGCGGTGGACCCCTTGGGCGCGGCACCACTGGATGATGCGATCACCTGCCTTTCGCGTGCTGTCTATTGGGAAGCCAAGGGCGAAGGCACCGATGATATGGCCGCTGTCGCCAATGTGGTGATGAACCGGCTCGCCGCTCCAGGCTTTCCGGACTCCATCTGTGGCGTGGTCAAGCAGGGCGGCGAGCAGGGCTATTGCCAGTTTTCCTGGTGGTGCGATGGTCGCGGGGATGATGTCAATGAGCCGCAGCGCTATGCGATCGTCAAGGAGGTCGCCCGCAAGGCTCTTAATGGGCAGCTTCCAGATGGCACTGACGGAGCGCTGTTTTTCCATCAGCGCACCATCTCTCCCTATTGGGCGGCGGAATTCACCGAAACAGCCAGAGTCGGCGATTTCATCTTCTATAAGCCCTGACGTTTCGTGCTTGGTTCGACAAGCCCCAGTTCTATAAGCCCCAGTTCTATAGGCCCTAGCTCGACAAGCGCCGATTCGGCAAGTTATGGGGCAGCCTGAGACCTGGTGCCGGGTCCACCGCCAGGCAAGCTTTGTTGATTTTTTTTTACGGGCATCCGTTCGTTTTTTGACACTTACTGCTAGTCTGTAAGCGTTCGCGCGCCCGGCAGGCTACTATTTTTGTGGTGAGCGCATTAAGAGCGCCATGTCTGAGGCTTTCAGCATGACTCAAGAGCCGATATCTGTGTTGATATTGCTGGCCGTAGCGCGCTGACGAGTTGCACTGCCAGACAGTCCTTGCTTAGGCCTTTAGCCCCCCAATTCTGAGTAACCCGCCCTGAACATGGCGCCAGTGCCAGCAACCCGAGGAGATCAACTACATGTCCCGTAAGACTCGCTTGCAGGATATTGTCCTAGTGATGCGCCGCCACGAGGGTCCGGTGAGCGGCACGACCCTGGCCGAGACGCTGGGTATTTCGCTGCGCACTCTGTATCAGGATATCGCCGTGCTGAAAGCGGTCGGTGCCGACATCGAGCATCTACCCGGCACCGGCTACACGCTAGCGCCCGGTGTGCTGCTTCCAGCGCTGATGCTGACCGACGAGCAACTCGATGCACTGTCGCTGGGGCTGGTCAAGGTCCAGGATGCGGAAGGCCCCTTGGCCGCCCCGGCCGCACAACTGCGTGACAAGGTGGCCGACGCCTTGCCGGACGAGCAGGCACAGCGCCTGACCGGCCTCAAGAGCGACCAGGGCAGCGCCGGTCTGGCTGCGGCCAACCCGGTCTCCGAGGGGCCCTGGGGCAGTGATCGCGGGGAAGAGACAGCGACAGGCGAGTTGGTCTTCTATACCCATCCCCTGTCGCGGGGAAGCATCGTCCACTGGATGCTCGAGGAGCTCGGCGTCGCCTATCGCACGGTCGTGCTGGATTACGGCACCTCGATGAAGGCGCCGGACTATCTGGCCATCAACCCGATGGGTAAGGTGCCAGCGATTCGCCACGGTGACGTAGTGGTCACCGAGACCGCCGCCATTTGTGCCTATTTGGCCGATGCTTTCCCCCAAGCCGGGCTAGCGCCGCCATTAGCGTTGCGGGGCGACTACTATCGCTGGCTGTTCTTCGCTGCCGGACCGCTGGAAACCGCCGTCTCGCTCAATGGCTTGCTGGGCGTCTATCCGGACGAGCGTCAGCAGATGAAGCTTGGCTGCGGCAGCCTGCAGGCGGTGGCCGATACCCTGGCAGGCGCTGTTGCGGGCAAGCGCTATATCGCCGGCGACGCCTTCAGTGCCGCGGATATCTATGTGGGGGCGCACCTGAGCTGGGGCCTGCAGTTTGGCTCTATTCCCTGGCGGCCCGAGTTCGAGGCTTACTGTGCTGGTCTTAACGAGCGCCCAGCGCGCCAGCGCTCCGAGGCTTTTCTCCAGCAGGCCATGGCTCAGGGGGCCTGAGCCGGTAAAGGATATTCCCATGCACTAGTAGGGCATGGCAGGCTAGCGCTTATGGAAAAACTACTGATCAGCGCCTGCCTGCTTGGCCAGCCGGTGCGCTACGACGGCGGCGCCAAGACGCTGCATGACCCCACCCTGGAGCGCTGGCGCCGGGAAGGGCGCCTGGTGGCCGCCTGCCCCGAAGTACAGGCCGGCCTGAGTACTCCCCGCGCTCCCGCCGAGATCCAGGGCGGCGGAGGCGCTGGCGTATGGGACGGTACCGCCCGGGTGATCGCCCGGGACGGCGAAGATGTCAGCCAAGCCTTCCTAAGCGGCGCCGAGCAGGCCCTGGCGCTGTGTCAGCGGCATTATATCCGCGTGGCTATTCTCACCGAAGCCAGCCCCTCCTGCGGTAGCCGCACCCTCTACGACGGCAGCTTTACCGGCCAGCGCGTGCCCGGCCAAGGCGTCACCGCCGCATTGCTCGAACGCCACGGCGTGCGAGTGTTTAGCCAGTTCGAACTCGATCAAGCGGAGCGAGCGCTACAAGAAAGCCTGGCGTAATCATCGGCGGCGTTGTGCCTTTATAAGCAAAAGGCTATGGTCGTACCTAAGATGGCGGCTTACGAACTAAATCGGTCCTGCCGGCAAAGGCAGTAGGCGCGTTTATTGGTGCTATATAGCCACGAAAATGGAAATGCATTGAGAAATCAATGGGTTATTTTGGAAGTATAAGAATATTGAACGCGCGTGCTCGTTCAAGTCAATAGACGAGCGGGCTGTCTAATACCTGTTATCAAAGTAAGGGAGAAGTCTATCAATGAATAGTCATATATTGCTTAAGCATGCGAAGAGAAAGCCATATTCGAAACATCCAGAGATGCCTGAAGATGCTGTATTTAACGATCAGAAAGGCTACTGGTTGTCTGGATCTTCCCCTCTAGTATCGCCTGGGTCGAAATATGGCGCATTAGTATCCAAGAAATGCGATCAGGAAACGGGCGAGGACCAGAAAGGGGAATGAACGTTGATTGTCTAGTAATTTCTAGTATCTATGACTTCTCAGCGGATCTCGTCGTTCAGGAACTGGAGAGGCGAAAAGCGAAATACGTCCGCTTGAACCGAGAAAAATTTGAGAATCACCGTTTAACTATGGATGTCCATGAATCGTCCCTCGAAGTTAAAATGAACGGAGCCAACTATCGTATAACAACAGATCTTAAGGCTGTGTATTATCGACAGCCGGTTTTCTTAAGGAATACACCCGGGGAGTTATTAAGTATCGATGAACAATTGTCCCGGAGCCAGTGGATGGGGTTTCTAAGAAGTCTCGCTATTTTCGACGAAGCTAGATGGATGAATCCGTTGAACGCTACGTATTTAGCAGAAACAAAAGCATATCAATTGACAGTAGCCAGGAAAATCGGGTTCAAAATACCAAAGACATTGATAGGGAATGACTATACTAGGCTCCGAGAGATAGAAAATAGGGTGATTATCAAGTCGTTGGACACCGTATTGCTTCGGGACAATAATGATAGCCTATTTACCTACTCGACTGTAGAAAGCTCGACAGAGCTTACTGATGAAAATATTTCTGGAGTCCCCCTGACCGTACAGGAATACGTGTCACCAAAAATTGACCTTAGGGTGACGGTGATTGGAGGGAAAGTGACCGCAGTGAAAATTACTTCGGCTGGACGTGGGATAGACGAAGACTGGCGAGTTGTTGATCGTAAATCTATTGAATATACGGAAGTTGAACTTCCCCATGATATAGAGAGGAAGTGTTTGAGGTTGCTAGAAGTTCTCGGCCTTAGCTTTGGGGCAATCGACTTAATAGAGAGTGATGGAAAATATTATTTTATTGAAATCAACCCGACAGGCGAGTGGGGCTGGCTTGTTAGTGATGAGCGTAGGTTCGATGTAGACATTGCCACATGGTTGGTGGGTGACAAATGAAACAGTACGCGTGTAGGGCCTTTGAGGAAGCTCTTCCTTTATTTGCGTTCTTGAGAAACAAAAGAAAAATAATGATAGATGTGAGTGATGAAGCGCTGGTTGCGGAGAAATCCGCACCGTATGCAGCGCTTGACGAAGGGTGCTTAAAGGACCGTATAGAAGAAGAGCATGAGCGCGCAACGAAAATTGATGAAAAAACGTCAAAATTCACTTTAGGGCTAAGTGTAAGCTTGACCGTTTTGGCAGCGGCCAGCGGTGCTTTTGCGAAGTTTGTACCCGCAAACCCATATGCAGGGCTCGTATCAATAGCATGTGGATTCGCATCGATATATATGCTGCTTGCTGGAGTTACGGCGTTAGGTGCTCTAAAAACGTTGGCCGTTTACGGATATGGAACTCAACATGCGCTCAGACAGAAAAATGGTGGCGTATCCTACTTGAGTCAAGCTCTATATGCACAAGAGAGGATGAATGTCGTTCGGCATCTTAGAAATGAAGCCGCATATCAGTCACTTCGGAACGGTTTCCTTGTACTGCTCGTAGCGTTGATCGGTTCTTTGGTTGGATTAATTATCCAGGAAACTGATTCAAATATAATCAGTAATAATGCAGCGCTAGAGAAAGCAGACAACAGTAAAGCTGCAATTAGCGGTGTGTCAGCTGATATAGACGATAACAAGTCAATGCAGCCCACCGCTGACGCGTCGGCTGATTGAAGCGTTAGCCATCATGGAAATACGTATAGCCACTTTCGAAGATTGCCGAGCCCTCGCTGAGTTGCACGTTCATGTATGGCAGCACGCTTACCGGGGCGTTCTTCCGAAGCATTACCTGGCGGCCTTATCGGTGTCAGAGCGTGAGGCTATGTGGCGTCGGATGGTCGAGTTGGAGCCGGGGCAATTGCTGGTGGCTTGTGCGGCTGGCGAGGTTGTTGGTTTTGTCGCCTTCGGGGCATCGCGTGACGAGGAAGCGCCCATCGACCGAGCAGAGATCTTTGCCATCTATGTCAACGTTGCATGTTGGTCTATGGGTGCCGGTCGTCTTCTGTGGCAACAGGCGCGTCAACGCATTATGGAGGAAGGATATAAATCGGTCAGCCTGTGGGTTCTTGCTAATAATGAAAGAGCGTTGCGATTCTACGAGCGCGCAGGATTTGCAGTAGACCCCCAGTCTCGCAAGCCGTTTGAACTTGGCGACGCTATAGTCGAGGAGCTTCGCTATGTTCGTCGTGTTGGCTAACAATTCGCGTCACGCGGACGCACTAAAGGGCGCACTGGTGCGTTCTGGCGGTACTACAAAGGGGGAGAGTCAATGACCTTATCAGGCAGCTGCCTTTGCGGGGGCGTTGAATATGAAGTGCATGGCGGTCTTAGTGACATCTACAACTGCCATTGCTCTATGTGCCGCAAGCTCCATGCAGCCGCTTTCCGGACTTGTGCAAAGGTAAGGGCGGATGAGTGGCGGACCGTCAAAGGCCAAGAACTGCTCAAAACTTACGAGTCATCACCAGGAGAGTTCAAGGTTTTTTGTTCGAACTGCGGGTCAAGCATTTATACGAAGTTCAATGCAAATCCGAAGGTCTACGCGTTTCCATTGGGCACCCTCGATACCGATCCAGGCGTGCGTGCAAACCGCCATGTTTTCGTAGGCAGCAAGGCACCGTGGTTCGAGATTACTGACGACTTACCTCAGTTCACTGAGAATGACTGAGTAAATGATAACAAGCAGCGTAAGACGGGCGTGGACTTCCCCCACTTCAGTGGACTCGAGTCGCTAATTTGGAGAGGGAAGAATCGATGCCGGAAATGGTCAGTGGGAAGAAAATCCAGCGGTATAGTACTGGGTTCGAAGTCAAACTGGTAGAGTGGAATCGCCAGGTCCACCGGAGCGTTAAAGGCGTCGCCGAGAAAATTTTATGAGTACACCATGAAGCTAATTGTCTTTGCATTTTTAGCACTCTTATCCGGATGCGCTGCAGTTGATGTTTCGGAAACTGATGTGGCAAGAGATCTTGTTGGCAATTGCTATGAATTTAGGGAACCTGCAGAGGTGATTAGGGTAAAAGGCTCAGATAAAGAGCAGGTTATGAAGTTTACGCAGTCTTACTTGTTTGTTAGTGCAGTGAGCGAAGATCGCAACCGAGGGGGTTATGGTGGTGGAGAGTTGATAAGAATATTGGCGCCTGGAACACGGCTAAAAATCAGAAGAGTGATTGACTATCCATATGGATCGGCTGGCCGTTGCTGGGTAGTTAAGGCTGATTTATTGAATATTGATACAAATGGCGATCTTGTTGAAATGCCGTCATGCTGGGTGTGGGATAATCCCATATGGGTTGCGCCTGAATCGCCGCATACACTGGAAAGAGTTTCGACAAAAAAGCTGCGTATTGATACGCCAGTTTTAAGGGCTAGTTCATGTTCATAATAAGTCCATAAAGGATTTTTCTGAATTTACAGTGATGGCTCTCCACTGGATGACTCAGTCGGGTGCTTCTCAATTTCGGTGTTAAATTAAAGAAGGGTGATGTTGTGAAAGATTTGGAGGTTCTTACCCGCTACAAGGCCTGGGCAGACGGCCAGTTCCTCTCAGCCTTGTATTCGCTTCCCGAGGCGGAGCTTACCGCACCGCGTCCCATCGTCTTTGGTAGCCTGATCCGCACGCTTAATCATGCCTACCAAATGGACTATGTCTGGAAATGCCACCTGCTAGGAAAATCCCATGGTTTAACTACCCGCAACCCTGAGGACTGTCCGGATTAGGATGAGTTGTTCGCAAAACAGCGTAGCATAAATGTGTGGTATGTTGACTACGCGAAAACGACAGCAGAGGACGAGTTTGAGGATGTCATAGAGTTTGAGTTCATTGGTGGCGGTGCCGGGAAAATGAGTCGTCGAGATATACTCATGCATGTCGTAAATCACGCTACCTACCACCGTGGTCATGCGGCCGGTATCCTTTATCAGCTCGAGGTTTCGCCACCAACTACTGACTTTCCGGTTTTTCTACGGGAAACGTCGGGTGGTGTTCACATGGCGACCTTATAGAGGCGCCCGGTTCTAGGTTCATGATGAGATGATTTTTGGTGCTTCATATGAGGATTGATGTTTGACTTTCTGTTCACAGTCTTTCTTCCTAGCTTTCAAAAAAAGCCTAGACCAGACAAGAAACCTCCTCATTGAGGGCAAAGCTTATAATGCTATTGATACCGAACGTGTGTTCCGCGCTGTGGATCTCGCCTGTAAAGCTCAATCTGGCTATTTTCCGCTGAGAGGTAAGGCATTTTGGAATGGCAAGGCAGGGCGAGAATTCCTGTGCGACTATACCTTCCACAATGAACACGGTCGGGTACTGCTTGCACTTGAGAGTGAGTGGGGCACTATGGCCTCGCCTAAGCAGACGGTCGAAAAAGTCCTTTACGATTTCAGGAAGGTGGTGAACATGGCGGCACCGATAAAAATCATGGTCTTCGCCTATACTGACACCTCTAATGAGCGTGTTTGCCTAGAGACTATGAGAAGGCTCATTCTGCATTGGCCTTCTGAAGCCATTGGCACGCTGTTGGCAATATCCTGTCCTTGGCACGACGAGATGTATAGTGAGAGCGTAAGGGGTTATTCTTGGGACAAGGGTGGCCGGGCAAGCATCTAACCACATGCATCAGTCGGGCCCGGGTTCCCCAGATCAGAAACCGTGCATGTTGGCCGGCGCTAGGTGCGCTAATTCAACCGAGGAAAAGCCATGAAAGGGCAATGCTTGTGTGGAAGTATAGAGGTCGAGGCTTCGGATCAAACTGACCTTTCGGTCTGCCACTGCACTACATGCCGTCGATGGGCTGGCGGTCCTATGTTCGCTGTGCACTGCGGTGCAGATGTTCGCTTTAGTGGTGGTACACCATCAAGGTACCAGTCGTCTGATTGGGCTGAGCGTGGCTTCTGTTCCCATTGCGGTACGCACCTTTTCTACTGTTTGTTACCTACTGGCGAGTACGTGCTTCCTGTAGGTCTGTTTCAAGAACAAGATTTCTCATTCGCTAGCCAAATATTTATTGAAGAGAAACCCGGTTACTATGATTTTAGTAATCAAGTAAAGACGTTAACGGGGCAGCAGGTTTTTGAGCAATTTGCGCCAAAATAGTCGGCAATGCCGAACAAAGCCATCACAGCCGTCGCGCGTATATCGCGCGGTTGATGGCTGGTGGTAGAAAGGAATCAGTTGACCCATGATGAGAACGGAAAGATTAATACTTCGGCAGTGGAATGACGAAGACCTCTCCCCCTTTGCGGAAATGTGCAGAGATAAAGAGGTGATGGAATTCTTCCCAAAGAGACTGACGAAGGAAGAAAGCTACAGCATGGGGCGGAACATCAAGTCCCTCATTGCTGAACGTGGCTGGGGGTTCTGGGCCGTTGAAGTTCCCGGTGAAAGTCACTTTATTGGCTTTGTCGGGCTGCACACTCCCAATGACAGCATGCCGTTCTCGCCTTGTGTGGAAATCGGCTGGCGTCTTGCTAAAGCTTATTGGGGGAGGGGTTACGCGACAGAGGCTGCCAATGAGGCATTGCGGTATGCTTTTACTCAATTGGGGCTAGAAGAGGTGGTCTCTTTTACGACAGTAAACAACCTTCGCTCTCAAGCCGTCATGGAAAAAATCGGCATGTCCTATGCCAGCAATTTTGAACATCCGGACCTGGAGCCTTCAGACCCACTTTGTGAACATGTCCTGTACAAGATAAGCAAAGAACACTGGGAGAAACATAGCTGATCCACAGGTCGATTACAGCGGCATCTACTACACTGTGGCTTCATCTCCACTCATCGCCGAGTATGCTGACCACCGCTGGGCATCAACCAGGTACCGAACATGCTGTTTGGAATTGTCGCCGTCATGTGTGCTGGCTTTTTTGCAGGCGCCGCAACCTACATAAGCCTCGTCCAGCAACCGGCGGCCCGAACGCTTGGTACTGCGGGTGCGGTTAAATTCTTTGGCCCCATGTACGCCAAGGCGGCACCATTTCAGGCCTCGCTAGCACTCATCGGCTCGGTATCTGCCTTAGTTTCGTGTTGGCTCGGGAATGGATGGCTTTGGCTAACCGGAGCCATTTTCTTATTAGCGGTGGTCCCTTTCACGCTTCTGGTTATCAAGCCGACGAACGACAGGCTGGAAGACTCCGGCTTGGATGCTGCCTCCGAAGAAGCGGAAACCTTGCTTGATAAGTGGTCTCTTCTCCATGCATTTCGCATTGGTGCCAGCATTGTCTCGTTTGTGATTTTTATCATTGCGCTCACCTAAACATAAGGAGTGCACTGTACAGAAAACCCTCGCAGTCGACGGCCCATAGCGCTTTCCTGCTTCAGAGGGACTTCCATCAGTTCCAGCCCAGGTGTCAACGGAACTCAGACATTATGTGTAACAGGAGGCGGCGTGCATCATCTAGCGGCTCAGTGGATTGTGGGGTTACTAAGGGATAGGAATATTCCCTTTCTGATCTGTGGCGGGCTCGCTGCGAGGGGCTATGGCTCTGAGCGTGATCTGCATGATATTGACCTCTTCGTTCCCGGTGAACACTTCTTATCAGTGGTTCAGGCCGGACAGGCGTTTGTATCCAAAGCTGCCGCTCACCGCCAGGAGGAGGGCTGGGATCTAACCTACATCCAATTCAAGTACGAGGGCGTCAAGGTGGAAGTGGGTAGCGCTGACGGTCCGCAAATTTTCGATGCGAGCCACCAGGGTTGGGTTCCCCTTGGCATAGATTTTTCCCGGTATGTGACTGTTAACTTGCTGGGGCTTGAGCTTCCCCTTATGCCGAAGGAGGACTTGATTCAGTATAAATCTGTGCTCTCACGCCCAGTGGATATCGAGGATATACATGCCATCCGTACAAGCGAATAATCAGACAGGCATCAGGTTTTCTTCGCCCAATTCATTGGATACGCATCGATAGCGTCGCAAGAAGAAAACGATGCTGAACATGATCCCGGTGGAGAAAACTCAGCAAGCCAGCACTGAGTTAACGACGGCCGATGGGGCCAGGTACTGGGCGACTCTCAACTGAGGCCTGAGGCTCGTACTTGGGTTGCTATGGTTGACGTTAAATATTTGAAGGAGTTCTGATGTCCCTCATCGCTAAAACGCCGAAGCCGCCTTACTACGCAGTGATTTTTACATCTCACCTAACGGAAGTGCACGAGGGATATGGCCAAATGGCGGAGAGGATGGTTGAGCTGGCATCAGAGCAGCCCGGTTTTTTGGGAGTGGAATCTGCAAGAGAGGATGTCGGAATCACTGTTTCATACTGGTCTGACCTTGAGTCGATCAAGCAGTGGAAAGCCAATGCAGAGCACCAAGAGGCTCAAAGACTTGGCCATGAGAAGTGGTATTCATCATTCAGAACCCGTATCTCGAAGGTTGAGCGTGACTACGGTATTTAACAGGCACAATCACTTACGGAATTTCTACCCTGTGTTCCATATGGCTCGGTGCTAAGGGCGCTAACTGACACAGCATTTGGATGCTCTCGTGTCCATGCCATCGTACCAAAAACAAGGAGCTTTCATGCAGGCGAACATTGCTCGCTACGGGTTAATTCTCAATACGGAAAGGTTTGATCAGTGCGTGGCATTCTATAGAGACCTCTTCGGTCTGCGTCAGCTTTTCGAGAAAGATGAGGACGGTTTCAGGCTCGTCTGCCTCGAGTACGGCGATGGCTACTTGATGATTGAGCCGGGTGGTAAAGCAAAAGACAGCACCAAGTCTTTGGAAGAGGGGAGCGTTAAGCTGCGTTTCAACGTCGAGAACCTGGAGGATGCCTTAGCAGACATCAGGGCATGGGGCATTCAAGCGGCCATCACAGAGAATGCTTGGGGCAGGACGATCAATATCAATGATCCAGATGGCAATCGAGTAGGTGTCAGGGATGAAGCCGGCTTTATTGGCCAGATCAATGCTTAACAATGTGGTCAATAGGGTGGCAATTATTCTGGGCTTCTTTGGTGCTCACTCCCACTGGCACTGAATCAATAGCGAAGCTTGCAGATAGGCAAGGCATCATCGGTAGCCATGTACGCCATTCGGTGTTCCTCGTTGATGCGACGAGAACGATGCTGGCTGGGTGCTGCCGGTCGCTGTCACACTGGCAACATCATTGTTGGCCAATGGAGCCCATCATGAGCAATGGACCTTTCTACCAGGGCGACTGTGGCTGCGGGGCGGTAACGCTAATGGCCACCGGGGCACCGCTGGGTGCGGCAGACTGCGATTGTCCGGATTGCTGCGGCGAGGATGGTAGCGCCACCAGGCTGTTGTTCTGGCCAGAGGTATCGGTGCAGTTCGCCGGCGGCTTCGATGAGCTGGAGCATCATCGCGCCAGGCACGGTGGCGAGAAACTGCGCTGCCGGCGCTGCCAAGAGTGGGTGCTTACTATCCATGAGGAGGCCGGCATCATGGCGCTGCCGGCCGAGGTGTTGCCCGAGATGACCGAACCCGTGGTCGATGATGCGGCCTTACTGGACCGGCTCGGCCATCGTTAGCGGTAACTCTCTAGCCTTTGGGGCTATGTCATAAGCGCCTGCCAGTAAGCGTCGGGTCGTTCAGCCCTGTGCGGCACCCAGGGCCTGACGCTCCAGCTCGGCGCGCATCTCGGCGTCCAGCTCCAAGGCGGCGGCAAGCTGGTCGAGCCAGGCGCGCTCCATGGGGTTCTGGTCGTCGATGATCGCCACGCTGGCAAGATAGATCTCCCGGGCAGCCTGGGGCGAGTCGGCCTGCTGGGCCAGTGCTTCGGCATCCAGCGGGGCCTGAAACTGCTGTTCGACCCAGGCTTGTAGCTCAGCGTCGGCGCCCAGGGCTTCTATCTGTTCACCCAGCTGTTGGCGCTCGCTGTCGTCGATGTGGCCGTCGGCCCGGGCCGCCATGATCATTGCCTGCAGGATCTCCAGGCTGCGCTGCTCCTGGGCCTGGCCGTCCAGGTCGTCGATGGGCGCGCCTTCCTGTGCAGAGTCACCGCTGGTCTGGCGATTCTGCCACGCCTTCCAGGCCAGCACGCCGACGCCAGCAATGGCGCCGTACTTGAGGGCCTTGCCGCCCATCTTGCGGCCACGTTTGGAGCCGATCAGCGCGCCCATGGCGCCACCGCCGAGCAGGCTCTTGACGTCGAAGCCACCGCTGGAGGCGCCTTCCTTGCCGCTATTGCCACCGAACTGAGAGGAAAGGCCTTTGACCAGTTGCTGGGCATCGAAGCCGCCGCTGGAATTGCTTTTGCCGCTGGCCTGCTTCATCAGTTGATCGAGGATTCCCTTGGCATTCATTGGTCGTCTCCATTTGCGCATGGGGCCAGCTCGGCCTGTGAGGCGAGGGCGTCATCATGTGTGAGCCGTAGGCGGCGAGAAAGTTCGTCGCCTAGAAATCGATGCCGCGGCGTGCCTTGAGCCCCGCGTTGAAGGCGTGGCGAGTTTCCTGCATTTCGGTCACCGTATCTGCCATGGCGACCACCTCGCGGTTGGCGTTGCGGCCGGTAATGATCACCGTCTGCTCTGCTGGGCGATTCTCGAGTGCGGCGATCACTTCGGCGACGTCCAGGTAGCCGTACTTCATCATGTAGGTGATCTCATCGAGCACCACCAGATAGATCTCTGGGTCCTCGAGCATGCGTTTGGCTTCTTGCCAGACTTCCTGGCAGGCCTTTGTATCGCTCTCCCGGTTCTGGGTGTCCCAGGTAAAACCGGTGGCCATGATCGCGACTTCCAGGTTGGCGTCGTCGTTGAGCCGCTCCCGTTCGCCGCATTCCCATAGCCCCTTGATGAACTGGATCACGCCGACCTTGTAGCCGTAGCCCAGTGCTCGGGTCACGGTGCCCCAGGCGGCGGTGGTCTTGCCCTTGCCGTTACCGGTGAAGACCATCAGCAGGCCGCGTTCCTCGGTGGCGTTGGCCACCTTGTCGTCGACGTGGGCCTTGAGTTTCTGCATCGACTGCTGGTGGCGCGTATCGCGATCGGTCATGGGAGCTCCAGCGGGAAAGTGGATGCACTCAAGCTTACGCGAGCCGTGCCATGGCGTCAGCCGTCCAACTGGAGCCGAGGCGCTCATGCCCATCTGGATCGGCATGGCATGCACCAGCGTATACTCTAGAATGGAGGTCCGGTAGGTGCCGGTTTTCTTCTCTCAAGGTCAGGAGTGCCCATGTCCAAGGAACATGATGTCAGCGATACCATCGTCCTGGGGGCCGGCATGGTCGGTGTGTCGATTGCTTATCACTTGGCCAAGCGGGGGCGCTCGGTCGTGCTGGTCGACCGCCGGGAGCCGGGCCATGAGACCTCGTTTGGCAATGCCGGCATCATTCAGCGCGAAGCGGTGGCGCCCTATGCCTTTCCAAGGGATGCCAAGACGCTGATGCAGGTCGTGCCCAACCGGCGAGTAGACATACGTTACCGGCCCAGCGGCATGCTGGAATCGGCCAGCGCGTTGTTTCGCTATTGGCAGAACTCGGCGCCCGGTCCCTATGCGCGTATTCAGCCGGAATACGCCTCATTGATTGCGCTGTCGACTCAGGAACATGCGCCGATGATCGAGGCGGCCGGGGCGGATGCTCTGGTCAGCCGCAACGGTTGGCTGGAGCTCTATCGCACGCCTGAGGCTTTCGAGGCGCGTCTGGCCAAGGTCGCTCCGCTGGCCAAGCAGCATGGCCTTACCTATGACCGGCTCGATCGTGCAGCGCTTGCCGAGCAGGAACCCGATCTAGCGAGCGAGATCGTCGGCGCGATTCTGTGGCGGGATAGTTGGACCGTCGCCGATCCCGGTGGGCTGGTGGCGGCCTATGCCGACGCCTTCAAGGCGTTGGGCGGCAAGGTGGTCAAGGCAAGCGTCGAGTCGGTTGAACAGGGCGCTGACGACTGGCGAGTGGCAACCGATGCTGGCCCTCTGCAAGCCGCAGAACTGGTGATGGCCATGGGCCCCTGGTCCGGCGACTGGTTGGGCCGCTTGGGGTATCGGCTGCCGCTGTTCGTCAAGCGCGGCTACCACATGCATTACGCCATGCAGGAAGGGCATGCGCTCAACCACTGGGTCATGGATGCCGAGGTCGGCTACCTGCTGGCACCGATGCGCGCCGGTGTCCGCCTGACCACGGGGGCGGAACTGGCGAACCGAGATGCGGCGCCGGACCTGGATCAGTTGGATGCGGCCGAGTCGGTGGCTCGCAAGCTGGTGCCGCTGGGAGCGAGATGCGATGACACGCCCTGGAAGGGCGCTCGCCCCTGTACGCCGGACATGAAGCCGGTGATCGGCCCGGCGCCGGCACACAAGGGGCTGTGGTTTGCCTTCGGCCATGGCCACCAGGGCTTCACGCTGGGGCCGGCGACCGGGCGCCTGCTCGGCGAGCTGATGGACGGCGAGACGCCGGCCATTGATATGGCACCTTTTCGCGCGGATCGTTTCTAGAGAGTGTGCGAATAGAGTGCGCGAGTCGGCTGGCGAGCGCGGCTTGCTGTGACCCTTATGGATAGCCCAGCGCTGCCTTGATGGCGCCCTGGTGGCGAGCGATCCACTCGGGGTTGATGGCGCCCCAGTCATGAATCACGTAACGGCCGATGTTGTGGCGCTCGCCCGGCTCGGGCTCGAACCGGCAGTCGATGTCCAGCTCGGCTAGGGCGTTAAGCGTGTCCTGGGCGGTACGCCTTGGCATGCCGGTGGCCTCGGTCAGGGCAGGCACGCTGGCGATGCCCTGATCGATCAGGTAAGCCACATAAAGGCGGCGATAGAAGCTGGTCTTGGTCTTGCTGATTTGGCTGGAAGACATCGGCGTTCCTGGCAGCGAATGGCTTACTTATCCTACGTGAGGCAGGTGTTGCGTAAAGCCTGACGATGCCTGCCGGTACTGGCCGCCTTTGGCATTCCTGTTCTGTTGGCAACGCTTCAATAATCTTCGAGACGCTGAATATCCCGAGCCAGCCGGCGTACTTCGCCGTCGTGTCCGGCGGCGAGGGCGGTGAAAAACTCGCGCTCCTCCTCGATGCTGGCCCGGTCGGCCCGGTGCTGGTAGAGATGCTGAAGCGTCTTGTGGGTAGAAAGGGCCGTGTCCAGCACGTCCTGCACGTTGCTGCAGTCCATGCAGTCAGGAAGCTGATCGAGAATCGGCAGGTGGGGAAAGTCGGCCGGGTCGTCGAACCAGGTATCCAGCACGGCGCGGTGGTTGCTGCCGTCGGTGAAGTATCCCTCGAGATTTGCCTGCAGGGTGCGTTCATGACTGGCCAGGTACTCGAGTGCTATGCGTACCCGTTCATTGACATTGCCGCTGGCGCATTGGGTGTAGTGCTCAGCCAAGCGTTGATGATAACTAGCCGCCCAGTGCACCAGCTCTCTTACCTGATGAAAGCGCATCGTCATGCCCTCTGTCGTCATCCTCAGCCACTCTTATGTTCCTTTCACATATGTTCTCGGTGCCTTCCGCTCAGGCTAACCGAATTAGCGTGATGCGGGTTGATTCAGGTCAGGGTCTGGTGTGGAAGAGCTAGGACGCCCCGGGCTGGGTATCGCCTTGCTTGTATGGATTGGGCGGCAGCAGCGACGGTGCCAGGGGCGGACGTCGCGCGCCTTCCTTGGGGCCGTAGTGGGCGGTGAGGTAGTCGAGGATGGTGGTTTCCATCTCCGGGGTGAAGGCCCATAGGCCTTGAGTGTCCTGCATCCAGCGGATCAAGCCCTGCCAGTGGTTGCGCGAGCCACTGTTCTGGGTCACCAGCTTCGCCGAATGGCAGACGGTGCAATTAGCGCTGACCACCTGCCAACCCTCGGCGATGACCAGGCCGGTCGCCGGGTCGGTATCCTGGGCGAGCGCGGGCGGGCAGAGCAGCAGCGTTGCCGATAGCAGCCCACCGATGGCGGTTGGATGTTTGTGCATGGCAACCTCCTAGACCACCTGCACCGCGATGCGATGGCAGGCGTTGTTGAGATAGCCCTTGGGGTTCCAGCCGGGAACTACCATCGGCTGGGCGCGGCCCTCGTCGTCCACCGCCATCGCCCATATTTCGTAATAGCCGGGTTCGGGGAAGTCGAGGCGGGTAGTAAAGCGCTGCCAGGCTAACCGGTTGGGCGCGTCACGGAGTTCGGCTGGCTGCCAGGTGGCGCCGAAGTCGTGAGAGACATGCACTTCGCGCACTGCCAGATCGCCGGCCCAGGCATGGCCGCGTACTTCGAGCGATTCGCCCAGCGGGTGGGTTATGCCCGAGCGAGGAAAGGTGATCAGCGATTTGACCGGCATCGAGTGGATGGTCTCGAAGTCGGAAAGCGGCACCTCGGTGCCCGGGGCGACCGGGTAGCGGGGCACGCTGTAGGAGGGCGCGGCCATCTTGGCGCCGTCGTGTTTCTGATTGCGCACCAGGATCCGCGTCAGCCACTTGCCGGAGACCGAGCCCGGCCAGCCGCCGCAGACCAGGCGCAATGGATAGCCATTAAGGTAGGGAATGTCCTCGCCGTTCATGGCCCAGGCGATCAGCGACTCTTTTTCCATGGCCTTGTAGATAGGCACGCCACGCGAGATCGGCTCCTTGCCGGGGGCGCCGCTCGGGTGGGTGTCGGCGCCGTAGTAGCCGATATAGACGGCGTCATCGGCGATACCGCAGGCCTCGAGCACGTCACTTAGCCTGGCGCCAGTGAAGCTTGGGCAGGCCACGGCCCCGGTGGTCCACTGGTTGCCGCTGGCCGAGGGCACGAACTCGCTGCGCCCGTTGCCGCCGCATTCGACCTGTAGCTGATAGGTGTGCTGAGTGAAGCGTTCCTTGAGCTCGGCCAGGGTGAAGGTGGTGGGCGTCAGGCAGGACTCACCCTCGATGCTCAGGGTCCAGTTCGCGACGTCGATGCCCTGAGCCTCGGGGGGAATGCCATTGTTGCGCACGAACATGTACTTGGCCGGGGTGATGTCGTCATCCAGCAGGTGCGGCGGCGTTTCGGCGTTGATGGGCCGGTCGTTGAGGACCGTCAGGCCTTCCTTGCCGACGAGAGTGAAGGGCTCGTCGCTCTGGGCCAGGGCCGCGGGAATCAGGCCGCCCGGCATCTTGTCGGCGAAGGGAATCGAGGCGCCCAGGGCGGCGGCCATGGCCAGCAGGCTCGAGCGCTGAAGGAAGCCGCGGCGGGTCAGAGGGTCGACCTCTCGCCCCCAGAGGCGGCGATCGGCCGCCGTCGGGTCTTCGGCGTAGAGCTCATGCAGGCCACGGGTCGGTGGTGTCTTTTTGGTCATGGCGCTGACTCCTCGCTCTCCCGGTTCGGTTGACTCACCCCGTACCTTCCACAAGAGAGGCGGGTGAGACACGGGCCGGGGGATGACTGATCCTCTTGACCTTAATCAGCTTAGCACCTCGGTGAAGTCCCGCGAGCAGGCTGAGCGGACGGGCTGCGCCGGCAGGCCTCTGTTAAGATGCCTGGCTTGAAAAGCATCTCCGGAGACGCCCCGTGAATGATTCATCGCCACTGATCCCCGAGCTCGACACGGCCTGTGCCACGCGGGTTGGCCGCTATCTCGATACCCTCACCAAGCCTCCCGGCAGCCTGGGGCGTCTCGAGTCTCTGGCGGTGACGCTGGCCGCTGTGACCGGCGAGGATTTTCCCCGCGTCAGCCCGCCCGGGGTGGTGGTCTTCGCTGCCGATCATGGCGTGGCAGAGGAGGGCGTTTCGGCCTTTCCCCAGGCGGTGACCGCCCAGATGGTCGCGAATTTCGCTGCCGGCGGGGCGGCGATCAATGTCTTTGCGCGACGCATTGACGCTCGGCTGGAAGTGGTCGATGTCGGTGTGGCAAGCGACTTGCCCGCTCCGGGAGTCGTGCATGACAAGGTACGTCCGGGAACGCGAAATCTGGCGCGCGAGGACGCCATGACTCAGCAGGAGGCCCAGGCGGCCATTGCGGTCGGCCGGCGTGCCGCCGAGCGCGCCATAAAGGCCGGCTGTCGCTGCCTGATCGTCGGCGAAATGGGGATCGCCAATACCTCCGCCAGCACGGCCATGCTGGCGGCACTGATCGATGTGCCGGTGGCCGAGCTGGTAGGGCCGGGCACGGGGGTGACCGGCGATGCCCTGGCCCAGAAGCTGGCCGTCATCGAGGCCGCCCTGATCGCTCGGGAGGCCGATCCCGACGACCCGATGGATGTGCTCGCGCGCCTCGGGGGCCTCGAGATCGCTGCCATGGTGGGGGCCTATCTCGGCGCCGCTGCCAAGCGCCTGCCGATTCTCGTCGATGGCTTTATTGCCACTGTCGCTGCGCTGACCGCCTGTCGCATCGACCCGTCACTGCGGCCTTATCTGATCTTCGGACATCGCTCCCAGGAGCCTGGCCATGACCGCGTCCTGGCGGCGCTGGACGCCGACCCTCTGCTGGATTTTTCCCTGCGGCTGGGAGAGGGCAGCGGCGCCGCCCTGGCGTTCCCGCTGCTCGAGGCGGCCGCCGCCATGCTCGCGGAGATGGCGACCTTTGCCGCTGCCGGGGTCGACAACCATGAGGCCCACTGAGCCGATGCCCGCCGAACTCTGCTCATGCAATGCCAGGTGCACTCGGTTCCATGCTGGCTGAATCAATGATCGTGGCGCCCCTGTCTATCGAGCTGCTGGCGCTGGTGGGTGCCGCCCTGTTGCTCGACTCGTTGCTGGGTGATCCGCATTGGCTCCCTCACCCGGTCGTCGGCATCGGCCGGATCATCGCGCGGCTTGAGCGAGCCTGGAACCACGGTTCGCCGGCCGATCGCCGGCGGCGCGGCCAGTGGCTGGTGGCGCTGGTGGTGGGTGCCACATGGGCGCTCGCCTGGGGCGTGCTTGCCGTTATCGCCTGGGTCAGCCCCTGGCTGTCTGTGGCCGTGGAGCTGGTGTTGCTGGCCACTACGCTTGCAGCTCGGGGGCTTGCCGAGGCCGCACGAGCGGTAGCCGTACCGCTGGCACAGGGCGATATGCAGGCCGCCCGACAAGCGCTTTCCATGATCGTGGGCCGGGACACGGCCGGCCTTGACGAGAGTGAGCTTGCCCGGGGCGCGGTGGAAACCGTGGCCGAAAACACCGTAGATGGCATCACCGCACCGCTGTTCTGGGCGCTGCTGGGCGGTGCACCGCTGGCGCTGGCCTACAAGGCCACTAATACCCTGGATTCGATGGTCGGCTATCGCAGCCCGCGCTTCGAAGATTTCGGTCGCGCTTCTGCACGCCTCGACGATGCGGCGAACTGGCTGCCGGCCAGACTCACCGCCCTGACGCTGTGGCTGGCTGCCTTGAGCATTCCCGGCAGCCGTTGGCGCGGCGCCCTCGCAAGCACTCGCCGCGAGGCGCCTCGGCACCCTAGCCCCAATGCGGGCTGGCCGGAGGCCATGGTGGCCAACCTGATGGGGGTGCAGCTAGGCGGTCTCAATCACTACGCCGGGCGCCCCTCTCAGCGCGCTACCTTGGGTACGTCCCACGAGGCCTTGAGCGTCGCCCACATCGAGCGGGCTATCCGCTACATGCACGGGGGCTGGCTGGTCTTCCTGCTATTGGCGACACCCCTGGTGCTGATGCGGGAGTGGCTGTTATGACGCCGGGGAGCACGAATTGGCCCGATCACGGCGGGCGCCGGGCGGCCTTGCTGGCGCGTTTCGGCCTGCCGGCGGATCATCCGCTGATCGATTTCAGCGCCAACCTCAACCCCTTGGGCCCGCCCGCCTGGTTGAACGACTGGCTGAGCGGGGCCACCGAGCGGTTGGCGGTCTACCCGAACCCAGATGACGAGACGCCTGCTCGGGCCATCGCCAAACGCGACGGCGTGCTGCCCGAGCAGGTACTGGCGACCAACGGCGGTGCCGAAGCCATTTATCTGGCCGCGGCTCTGCACGCCGGTGGCCGGGCGCTAGTGGTCGAACCGACCTTCAGCGAGTACCGACTTGCCTGTGCCCATTATGGTCTTTCGGTCGAGTCGCTTAGGCTGCAAGGTGAAACGTTCGAGCTCGACATCGACGCGGCCGAGCGGGCCATGGCGGGTACGACCCACTCTGCCGCGCTGCTCTTCTTGTGTCGCCCCAATAATCCCACCGGCACGCTGGTGGCGACTCAGGCCGTTGAACGCCTGCTGGCGCGAGGCCTCAAAACGGGCACCACTGTGGTGGTCGACGAGGCCTTCATTGACTTCAGTAATCAGCAAGCCCTCACGCCGTTGCTGGCGTCGGCTCCCAATCTGGTGCTGCTGCGCTCGCTGACCAAACTCTATGACCTGCCGGGCCTGCGAATCGGCTACATGCTCGGCTCGCTTTCGATGGTTAAACGTGCCCGTGGCCTGCAGATGCCATGGAGCGTCAATGCCCTGGCGCTGGGGCTAGTCGCGCCGCTATTGGCTGACGCCGACTACCTTTCCCGCACGCAAGCCTGGCTCGGCGATGTGCGACCTGGCGTGGTCGATGCGGTGCGGGCGCTGGGTTATGGGGTGCCGGCAACACAGGCCAACTTCATGCTGTTGGACGCCGGAGGTGCCGCCGAGGCAGAAGCGCTGTTCGCCTTCTTGCTGCGCCGTGGCCTGTTGGCTCGGCATACCCATAACTTTCCCGGCCTGGATGGGCGCTGGTTACGCCTGGCGCTACGCGACAGCGCAGACAACGCCCTTTTACTCGAAGCGTTGGCCGCCGGGAGGCAAGCATGATCGCCTTCGTCTCCGGTGGTGCCCGCAGCGGCAAGAGTGCAGTGGCCGAGGCGCTGGCTCGGGTCTGGCGCTCGCCTGAACCTAGTGGGCTGGTGTATCTGGCCACGGCCCGGGTCAGCGATGAGGAGATGGCCACCAGGATCGCTCGGCATCGTCGTGACCGCGGCGAGGACTGGTTGACCCTGGAGGCGCCGCGGGCGATAGCCGCTGCGCTGGATCATGTGCCGGCCGGCAGCAGCGTGCTGCTCGACTGCCTGACGCTCTGGGCCAGTCAGGTGATGTTCGAGGCCGGTCTTGACGAAGAAGCCGGGCGACGGATGCTTCGTCAGCTGATCGATACGGCGCGCCGTCGCGAGATAACGCTGGTGGTGGTCTCCAACGACCTCAACGAGGACCTGCCGCCGCGAGATGAGATGGTCTGGCGCTACCTGGCTTTCCTGCAGCGCTTGCACCGCGACCTGGCCCATCAGGCTGACCGGGTGGTCGAGGTGGTGGCCGGTTGCTCGATCGACTGGAAGGGCGCGGCCTGCGAAAAGAACTCCGCCGACGGCAAGCCATCCGATGATGGCAAGGGAGACGCTTCATGAAGGACGCGATCTTCGGCGTACTGCTGGCGATCCAGTTTCTGACCCGGCTGCCGGTACCCGTGGCCTGCCCCTGGAACGCTGGCACCAGGCGCTGGGCGGCACGGGCCTATCCGCTGGTGGGAGCGCTAATTGGCGCTCTGGTGGGCGGGATCGGCGTGCTGCTGCAGCCGCTGCTGCCCACTCCCATGCTGGCCCTCATGCTGCTGAGTCTCTGGGTGGCGCTCTCAGGTGGCCTGCATTTGGACGGCCTGATGGACCTGGCAGATGCCCTGGGCAGCAATGCGCCGCTGGAGCGGCGCTGGGCGATCATGAAGGATTCCCAGGTGGGCAGCTTCGCCATATTGGCGCTGGTCTTTCATCTGGCCTGGAAGGCCGTGTTGCTATGGGCGCTCCTCGAGGCGGGTGCCAGCCCTTGGTGGCTGGTGCCCGTTGCCGCCCTGGGGCGGCTGGGTGGCGTCGGCCTGCTGGTGTGGGTGCCGGCGGCCCGGCCCGAGGGCCTGGCGCATGCCTGGCAGCAGAGTCTCGGTTTTAAGGACCTCGTCCTGGCGGCGCTGCTGCCGCTGGCCGCGCTGGTCATCATGCCCAGCATGGCTTGGCTACTGATCGGCCTTGCGGCCTTTATCATCATCTACGGCCTGGCGATGCGCCGGGCCTTCGGCGGCATCAATGGCGATATCGTCGGTGCCGCCATTGAGGGAGGAGAATTATGGTTGTTGATGATCGCCTGGAGCTGGTGGTCGTTCGCCATGGTCTGACGAGTTGGGTTTGTAAAGAGGAAGAGCGTCGATGAGCGACTTTCACCTGGACGGTACCCGCTGCCTCGACGTGGTGGTCGTCCGCCATGGTCTGACGAGTTGGAACCAGCAGCGTCGCTATCAGGGCCACCGCGATATTCCGCTGCTGCTACCCGACGCTGAGCCAGACCTGGAGCGGCTGCGTGAGCACCTGGCAGATACCGATTTCGATGCCGTCTACTGCAGTGATCTGACTCGCTGTCGTCAGACGCTCGAGGCGGTGCGCAAGGGCCATCCTGATACGCCACGCTACGATGCCCGGCTGCGCGAGTTGAACTTCGGCGACTATGAAGGGCAGACCTGGGACGCGCTCAAGGACGACCCCGACTACCGAGCCTGGGTCGACAGCCAGGGCCGGTTGGCCACACCCGGTGGGGAATCGGCGGATGATCTCTGGGCGCGGCTATCGGCCTGGCTCGATGAGGTGCTCGCCGAGGCACGCCAGCGCCAGCAGCGTCGCGTGCTGGCGGTAAGCCATGGTGGCACCATCCGCGAACTGCGTCGACGCCTCGAGGCGGCCGATTTCTGGGACGGCGTGGTCGGCCAGGCCCAGGGGCGCTGTTTCACCTTTACGTTCCAGGAGGATGGCTGGTCATGCAGCTCTTCATCGGTGGTGCCTGCGCCGGCAAAGGCGACATCGTAACCGCGCGCTTCCCTGATGCCTGTTGGCTGAAGGCGGGAACGCTGGGAGTGGTGGGAAAGGGCGATGCGCTGGCCGGCTGGTGTGAGCGGCTCGCGTCAGCGCCGGTGGTCGTGATCACCGGGTGGGCCGATTGGCTTGCGCGAGCTCTTGCCGATGAAGGCGATGACGACCGGTTGCGCCAGCGTTTGGTCGATATCCTTCAGGTCATGCTCGAGGCCGAGAAAGAAACGGGCGGGGAGGTCGTGTTGATCCTGCCGGAGATGGGGCGCGGCATCGTGCCATTGGCGAGCGAGGAACGCCGTTGGCGCGATCTTGCCGGCTGGTTCAATCAGGATGCGGCCTGCCGTGCCGATGCTGTCTGGTACGTGCGCCACGGGCTGGCCCAATGCCTGAAGCGGCCCTGCTGAGGGATTCGCGTTGACTCGCCTACCCCCGGTTGCTAGCTTACCTCCACTCTCAGGTGACCCAGGCCCGCGCAGATGGGCCGGGTTTAAACGGGAAGTCGGTGATGCCAAACGGCCATTCCGACACTGCCCCCGCAACGGTGATCGAATCAAGGTCCGCCACTACCTCTAACGAATGGTATGCCACTGTGCCCCTGCGGCATGGGAAGGCGGCGGTCCGGAAGGTGCCTATCTAGCTCGCAGTGCATTTTTGCTGTGCTAGGCCCTTCGTTCGTCAGTCCGGATACCGGCCGGTGAGCGCATGCCAGGACGCGGAGGGCGATCCTTGGGCAGGGCTCGTGCTTTTTTCCTCGCTGGCAGACCTGTCTTTCCCTTCGTTTCCCGGCCCTTCAAGGGTTCTTGCCGCACGGGTGCGTGTGGCTCAGGGATTACAGCATAATGATGACACTATTCCCCCGCCGTCAGGGCCTGGTCGCCCTGTGTATTGGCGTCGCGCCTTTTGCCAGCGCCGCTTCCGACACGGCGTCCTCTGAGGCCGTTTCCGACACTGCCGCTAGCCAGCAGGTGCTCAACCCCATGGTGGTGACCGCGACTCTCGCGCCGCGCACCGCCGACCAAAGCCTGGCCTCGGTCACGGTGATCGATGAAGCCGATCTGCGCCGCCAGGACCCCAAGGACATCACCGATATCTTGCGCGCCCAGCCCGGCGTGGATGTCTCCTCCAGCGGCGGCTTTGGCAAGAACACGAGCGTCTATCTGCGCGGCACCGGCAGCGAGTCCACGCCGCTGCTGATCGATGGCATCCGGCTGCGTTCAGCCACCGCCGGTAGCCCCTCTTGGCAGTTCCTCGATCCGCGCATGTTCGAGCGGGTCGAGGTCGTGCGCGGCCCGCGCGGCAGCCTCTATGGCGCCGATGCCGTGGGCGGTGTGGTCCAGTTGTTTACGCCGGAAGGCGAGGGCGAGCCCACGCCAAGCATCAGTTTGGGGGGAGGAAGCTTCGATACCCGCCGCGCCACCGCCTCGCTGTCCGGGGCCGAGAGCGGTACGCGTTATTATGTGTCCACTAGCCGCTTGGAGAGCGACGGCTACGAGATCGTCGACGGCGAGGGCGACAAGGGCTATGACAACACCACCGGTCTGGTACGCCTCTCGCACACCTTCGCCGGTGGTGCCGAGCTGGGTGTGCTGGGGCTGCGGGGGCGCGGCAATACCGAGTTCGATGCCTACGGCTCGCCCGGCGAGACCGATTACGTGCAGCAGGTGGCCGGCATTTACGCTGAGCTGCCCATCACCGAGGCCTGGTCCAGCCGCCTGACCCTCAGCGAAGCGCGGGACGAACAGGAAACGCCTGTGTATAGCAGCGTCTTCGACACTCAAACGCGCACCGCTCGCTTAGAGAATACCCTGGCCTTGGGGCGTCATGAGCTGGTCGCCGGCGCCGAATATTCCCGCGATGAGGTCGACTCCAGCACTGCCTTCGACGAGGACAGCCGCGACAACACGGCGGTGTTCACTCAGGCGCTGATGGATTTCTCACCGCTGACCGTACAGGCCTCGCTGCGCCACGATGACAACCAGGCCTATGGCGAAGAGACTACCGGCAGCCTGGGGCTGGGCTATGCGCTAGACGAGATCCATACCCTGCGCGCCAGTTACGGTACCGCCTTCCGCGCGCCGACCTTTAATGACCTCTATTACCCAGACGATGGCTTCTACGAAGGCAACCCGGATCTCGATGCGGAGACCTCGGAGACCTATGAGCTGGGCATTCGGGGCCAGTTTGGGCTGGGTTTCTGGGATCTGGCGGTCTATCAGAGCGATATCGATGACATGATCACCACGGTCGATACCGACGGCGATGGCAGCGTCGATACCTCGGATAACGTCTCCCGGGCCCGAATTCGCGGCGTGGAGCTTGCCACCGGCGCGGATGTCAACGACTGGACCCTGCGTGCGGCTCTGACCTATACCGATCCCGAGAACCGCGCGACCGGCAAGCGCCTCGCGCGCCGCGCTTCGCGCAGCCTGCGGTTCGACGCTGACCGCGCGCTTGGCGACTGGACACTGGGTGGCTCGGTGATCGCCCAGAACCATCGCTATGACGATGCGGACAACGAGGAGCGACTCGGCGGCTTCGCTACTCTCGCCCTGCGCGCCGGTTGGCACTTCGCGCCGCGCTGGTCGACTCGCCTGACGCTGGAAAATCTGCTCGACAAGCACTACCAGACCGTCGAGGGCTATAACAGTCCTGGCCGCGCGGCCTTCCTCAGCGTGCGGTTCGGCGAGTGATGCATAAGCGCGCGCGCTCGGTCTCGATGGCGGTCCTGCCCCTAACCTTGATCATAGGGCTCGGGGCTGGTCTGCCCGGCATTGCCCGGGCGGAGGTCTGCGTGGGCGATGACGCCGGGCATGAACTCTGCCTGGAGGCGCCGGCTAAGCGTATCGTTGCGCTGTCACCCGGCGTCACCGAACTGCTCTTCGCTGCGGGGGCTGGCGAGCGGGTGGTGGGGGCGGTCAGCTTCAGCGACTACCCGGTCGCGGCCCAGGCGCTGCCCCGGGTCGGTAGCTACGACCGTCTCGATCTCGAAGCCCTGCTGGCCCTGGAGCCTGACCTGGTGGTGGCATGGCAGGGTGGCAACCCCCGTGAGCAGGTCGAGCGGCTATCGCGACTCGGCCTGCCGGTCTACTTCTCTGACGTGGAAGACTTTGCCGGCGTCGCCGGGACTCTCGAGCGCTTTGGCACCCTGGCCGGCACGCCTGAGGTCGGCGCAACTACGGCGGCCTCACTGCGCGAAGAGGTGGCGACGCTGCGGGAGCGGTATGCCAACGCCGCCCCGGTGCCGGTTTTCTATCAGGTCTGGGAGCAGCCGCTGATGACCATCAATGGTGAGCACTGGATCAGCCGTTCGCTCGAGTTGTGTGGTGGGGTCAACCTCTTTGCCGATGAGTCGACCCTGGCGCCGAGGATCGGCGTCGAATCGGTGCTGGCCCGCGACCCGGAAGCGATTATCACCGGCGGCATGGGCAAGCCCGACTCCACCTGGCTCGAGGCCTGGCGCGATTTTCCCCAACTGACGGCGGTACAGCGCGACAACCTCTTCTTCGTCGACCCGGATCTGGTGCAGCGTGCCACGCCGCGTCTCGTCGAAGGGACCCGGCAGCTCTGTCAGCGTTTGGAGGTTGCGCGTGGCCGACGCTAGCGTTCATAGGGTAAGCCGTAAGCGGCGCCTGAGGCCGTTGGCCTGGCTGGCACTCGCCGCGCTGCTGGCGCTAGCGATCGCCCTGGCATTGGGCAGTGTCGGTATTGCCCCGGATGAACTGGCGGCGGTGCTTCTGGGCGGTGGCGATGCCCTTCACCAGACGCTGGTGTTGGAGCTAAGGCTGCCCCGGGCGTTGGCCGCCTTCGGCACCGGTGCCTTGCTGGCCCTGGCCGGTGCCTTGATGCAGATACTGCTGCGCAATCCACTGGCAGACCCCTATGTGCTGGGGCTGTCCGGCGGCGCCTCGGTGGCGGCGCTGCTGGCGATGCTGGCTGGGGCTAGCATGGCGCTGGTTTCCGGTGCGGCCTTTGTCGGTGCCCTGGTATCGATCCTGATCGTCTTCGGCCTGGCCCATGGTACCGGCAGTTGGACGCCGACTCGCCTGCTGCTCACCGGGGTGGTGATGGCCGCGGGCTGGGGCGCCCTGATCAGTTTTCTGCTGGCGGTCAGCCCCGTGGATCAGTTGCCCGGCATGCTCTACTGGCTGATGGGCGATCTGGCCTATGCTGGTAGCCCCTGGCCGGTGTTGAGCGTCGCGGTGATCAGCCTTCTAGTGGTAACGCCCCTAGGGAGAACCCTCAACGTGCTGGCTCGCGGCGGCCTTCAAGCGGCGGCCCTGGGCGTGGCGGTTCGCCCCTTGGAGTGGACCCTTTACCTGCTGGCCAGCCTGCTGACGGCGGTGGCAGTCACCACGGCCGGCAGCGTGGGCTTCGTTGGCCTGATGGTGCCCCATATGCTGCGCTTGAGGCTCGGCAACGATCAGCGGCTGATTCTGCCGGCAAGCCTGCTGGCCGGGGGCACGCTCTTGACCCTGGCCGACACCCTGGCGCGGACCCTGATAGCGCCTCAGCAGTTGCCGGTGGGCGTGATCACCGCGCTGCTTGGGGTGCCGAGCTTCCTCTACCTGCTGTCACGGAGCCGTTGATGGCTATCTCGAAACCGTCGCCGGCCATCCCCGAGCCGCTGATAGAGACCCTCGAAGCCCGTGAGCTGGTCATCGACATTCCTGGCCGCCCGGCAGGCAGGCCGCTGTACCTGCGGATTGCGCCCGGCGAGCGTTGGGGCGTGCTCGGGCCCAACGGTGCCGGCAAGACGACGCTGTTGCATACCCTGGCCGGGCTGCGGGCACCCCGCTCAGGGGAGGTGCGCCTGGGCGGCAAGCCCTTGTCACGCCTCACGCGCCGGGCCCTGGCACGCCGGCTGGGCATCGTCTTTCAGACCCACCACGACGACTTTCCGGCCACCGTTCGCGAGACCGCGCTGATTGGCCGCCATCCCTTTATCGTCCCCTGGCAGCAGGAGGGGCCAGAAGATCTGGCCCGGGCCGAGGCAGCGCTGGAGCGTCTCGACCTTTCGCACCTGGCTGACCGCGAGCTCTCGACCCTGTCCGGCGGCGAGCGTCAGCGGGTCAGTCTCGCGACCCTGCTGACTCAGGCGCCCCAGCTGTGGCTGGCCGATGAGCCCACCAACCATCTCGACCTGCACCACCAGGTGGCGGTCATGGAGCTGTTGGCCGAGCAGGCCGCACGGGGCTGCGGCGTGGTGATGTGTCTGCACGATCTGAACCTGGCCGCCCGCTGGTGTAGCCACCTGCTGCTGCTCTATCCCGGCGGCGAAGTCTGCTGGGGTGAGGCGGACAGCATGCTGGTGCCGTCAGCCCTTGAAGGCCTCTACGGCCAGGCGTTGACCACCGCCATGGTGGATGGCGCGCCGGTCTTCGTCCCCAAGCGCTGATATGACGAGTCTTCCTCGGTGCCGAGCCGTTCTGAACATCCAGTCCGTTTTGATAAGCCCAGCCGTTTTGAAAAGGAGATACCGATGAGTCGAGCCTCCATCGACCCCGAGCGTCATGCGCAGCGCATGGCCGCCAAGCAGCGCATCATGAACGAGCGGATCAAAGCCGCCGACAAGGAGCAGGGCGTGTTGCTGGTGCTCACCGGCCCCGGCAAGGGCAAGAGCAGTTCAGGCTTCGGCATGGTCGCCCGTGCGCTTGGCCACGGCATGAAGGTTGGCGTGGTGCAATTCATCAAGGGGGCATTCAGCACCGGCGAGGAGGCATTCTTCCGTGACCTGCCCGGCGTGGATTATCACGTCATGGGGGACGGCTATACCTGGGATACCCAGAATCGCGAGCGCGACATTCTCGCCGCTGAAGCCGCCTGGGAGCAGGCTCGGCGCATGCTTGCCGACGAACGCTACGCCCTGGTGCTGCTGGATGAGCTCAATATCGCCCTGCGCCACGGCTACCTGGACCTGGATACCGTGCTCGACGACTTGCAGGCGCGCCCAGGCATGCAGCACGTCGTGGTCACCGGCCGCCATGCACCGGAGCCGCTGGTCGAGCTGGCCGATACCGTGACCGAGATGAAAGTGATCAAGCACGCCTTCAAGGACCAGGGCATCAAGGCCCAGAAAGGCGTGGAGCTGTAACGCCTATAAGGACAAGGCCATGACGACTCTGATGATCCAGGGCACGACGTCGGATGCCGGCAAGAGCACGGTCGTGGCGGGGCTGTGCCGCGCTCTGTCTCGTCGTGGTATCTCGGTGGCGCCCTTCAAGCCTCAGAACATGGCGCTGAACAGCGCCGTGACGCCAGAGGGCGGTGAGATCGGCCGTTCTACGGCCCTGCAGGCACGAGCCGCCGGCATTGCCCCTCACTGCGATATGAACCCGGTGCTGCTCAAGCCCGAGACCGATCATGGCGCTCAGGTGATTCTCGATGGTCGAGTCTATGGCCACATGGGCGCGCTCGATTATCATGCCTTCAAACGCCAGGCCCGCGAGACGGTACTGGCGGCCTGGGAGCGGCTGTCGAGTCGCTTCGAGGTGATTATCGCCGAGGGGGCGGGCAGCCCCGCCGAGGTCAACCTGCGCGAAGGCGATATCGCCAACATGGGCTTCGCCGAGGCCATCGACTGCCCGGTGCTGCTGGTCGGCGACATCGACCGGGGCGGCGTCTTCGCCCAACTGGTGGGAACCCTGTCGCTTCTCTCCGAGACAGAACGGGCCCGTACCCAAGGCTTCATCATCAATCGCTTTCGCGGCGATATTGCCCTGCTGGAATCCGGCCTCGACTGGCTGACAACCTATGCCGGCAAGCCGGTGCTCGGCGTTCTGCGCCACCTCGAGGGCCTGCTACTCGATGCAGAAGATGGCGTCGGGCTCGCCGGCCAGGAAACGGACCGGCCCGAGCTGCATATCGTGGTGCCGATGTTGCCTCGCATCAGCAATCACACCGACCTCGATCCTCTGCGTCTGCATCCGCGGGTGTCCTTGAGCCTGGTCAGCGAGGGCCAGCCGATTCCGCCGGCCGATGTGATCCTGCTACCCGGCAGCAAGGCAACGGTCAGCGATCTTGCCTGGCTGCGCGCACAGGGCTGGGAGGCGGCGATCCAGCGCCAACTGCGCTATGGCGGCAAGGTGCTCGGTATCTGCGGCGGCTTTCAGATGCTGGGGGAGACCATCGACGACCCCGATGGCTTGGAAGGCGCGCCAGGGGTGACGCCGGGGCTGGGGCTGCTGCCCATGCGCACCCGCATGGTGGCGGGCAAGCAACTGCGCAATGTGCGCGGCACACTTGTCGGTTCTCGCGTCGGCCCTTGTGTCGGTACTGTCTTGGCCAACCAGGCCGGTGAGGGCGTGGCGGTGAGCGGTTACGAAATCCATAACGGCATTAGCGAGGGGCCGGCGCTGGAAAGGCCCTTGATGCAGCTCGAGGGTCGCCCGGACGGGGCGGTCAGTGAGGATGGCCAGCTCCTGGGCACCTACCTGCACGGGCTGTTCGAGGAGGCGAGCGCTTGCACCGAGCTGCTGGCCCGGCTGGGCCTAGGGGATGCAGAAGCGGCGGCGGTGGACTACGCGGCCCACCGCGAGCGCGAGCTCGACCGACTCGCCGATGCGCTGGAAGAACAGCTCGATATGGCGCAGGTGCTCGAGCTGGTTGGCCGGCACTGATGCCAGAACCGATCCCGGCTGATGCCTGGGCATCAGTCGTTGTGCAGCACCAGTTCCACGCGGCGGTTGCTGGCCCGGCCCTGGGCGTCGTCGTTGGAAGACAGCGGCTTGGTGTCGGCATAGCCGATGGCACGCAGGCGCGTGGCATCGATGCCCTGCTGGGTTAAAAAGCGCAGCACCGCGCTTGCTCGCGCACTGGATAGCTCCCAGTTGGAAGGATAGCGCGAGGTGGTAATGGGGCGATTGTCGGAGTGCCCCTCGACGGAGATACGCCCCGGAAAGGCGCTCAGCTTGTCGGTCAGTTGGGCAAGGGTGGCCTCGCCGCTGGGCGTGAGCGAGGCGCTGGCGCTGTCGAACAGCAGGTGATCGGCGATACGCAGCATCGTGCCCTGGGCGTGGCGGGCCACCACCACGCCGTCTACTGCTAGGTCGTCGAAGGCGGCGTTCACGCCATCGCCTTGGCGCGGCAGTATCCCCGCCTGACGTTCGCCTACCTTGGCCAGGGGACTAAAGCTGGGGGTGGCCGTTGCCTGGGATGACGTGGCATCGCCTGCTTCACCACCGCTCATCGAGATCAGCAGCACGAAGAGAGTGATCAGCAGGGTCAGCACGTCCAGGTAGCTGGTCAGCCAGTTCTCGCCGTCGCTGTCCTTGTTGGCTTGGCCGGCGCCTGGCAGCAGGGCGTCATCTGAATCAGCCATCCTGTCGGGCCTCCTGACCTCCGGAGCCCCTGGTGTCTGGGCTAATGCTCTCGACGTCGATTCCCGGCGGCACATCGCGGATCTCGTCGCGATAGTTGGCCATGAAGGAGTTGAGGGTCTCTTCGATGAAAGAGGGCAACCGGCGCCGGCAGATCAGCGAGATGCCTTCGAGCACCATGTTCATGGCGATCAGCCGTTCTTCGGTGCGGCGTTCGAGTTTCACGGCGATGGGTTTGAAGACCAGGTTGGCCAGCAGAATGCCGTAGAAGGTGGTCAGCAGGGCAATCGCCATACGGGGGCCGATCACACCGATATCGCCTGCCTCCATGACCTCGAGCATATTCACTAGACCGACCAGGGTGCCGATCATGCCAAAGGCCGGGGCATAGGTGGCCATGGTGCGAAATATCTGGGCCTCGGCGTATTCTCTTGCCTTGAGGCGGGCGATGCGCCAGCGCAGCAGCTCGAGAATATCCTCTTCCTTGGTGTTGGCGATCACCAACTGCACGCCGGTGCGCAGGAAGGGGTTACTGGCCTTTTCCAGAGACTGCTCAACCGCGCGCACATCGCCCTTGAACCACAGCCGCGAGATGGCCACGAGCTCTTGGATATCGCCACTTGTGTAGGTGTTCTCGCGGCGAAAGACCAGGCCCACCAGGCGCACCACGCGCACGACTTCCCTGAGGGGATAGCTGATGAAGGTGGCGGCTAGGGTGCCGGTGACGACGATGGCGAGCCCAGGTACGTTGATGAAGCTCTGAGGCGATTCGGCGGTAAACAGCAATACGGTGCCTAGCAGGCCAATGCTTGCCAGTATGCCGATCAGCGTCGACGGGTTCATGCACATCTCCGGTCCGTGGGAAGTCATGAAACGTCATCGGCACCTGGGTGACGTTCTTGACCAGAGTGTCGCGCCGGCTTGATCCAGATCAATTCTTGCCAGGAATTGTGCCCCATCTAGCCAGATTTCACCTAGATGGATTCGCTAGACGGCATCGGGCAGCCGGCCGCAAAAGCGTCGCGGGTCGTCGCTGATGGCCGCATCGACCCCCCATTGCCAGAGCGGTGCGAAGGCCTCTGGGTCGTTGGCGGTGTAGCAGATCAACCGATAGCCGGCGGCCTTGATCGCCCGGGCGCGAGCTTCGGTCAGCCGCGTCCAGTCTCCGTGCACGCTGAATGCCTCGAGACTGCGCGCCTCCGCTTCCCAGCCCTTGGCTATCTTGTCGTAGAGCCGGCCGAGCCTGAGCCGCGTGGGGTCTGGCTCGAGTCCCCGGGCGGCCTCGAGGGCCGGGCCAGAAAAGGAGGAGACGATCAGCCGTGTGGTGGGCAGCTTTGCCATGGCCCTGGGCACTGCCGCCTCGGCAAGCGCCGCCGGGTCGCGGCCACGGGCGAGTTTGAGTTCCAGATTGAGCCCCATGCTCAGGGTGTCGATCAGCGCGAGCATCTCGTCTAGGGTCGCCATGCGCTCCCCGGTGAAGGCCGCGTCGAACCAGGCGCCCACGTCCAGCCGCCGGGCCTCGGCAAGGCTGAGTTTCGCCAGCCGGCCGCGGCCATTCGAGCAACGCTTGAGGGTGGCGTCGTGCCAGATGACCGGCGTGCCGTCGGCGAGCAGTTGGACGTCCAGCTCCACCCAGGTGATGCCGGCCTCATGGGCGGCTCGCACCGCGGCAAGGGTGTTTTCCGGTGCGCTAGCCGAAAGGCCGCGATGAGCGATCAGCCGCGGCAGCGCTGCCATGGGGGAGGGCGACAACGCCTCTGGCGCAGCGTTGGAAGAGGCCGACATGTGGTGGCTCCTGAGCGGGAGGGGACGGTTTTCAGACTAAACGATATGGGGCGGGCAGTGCAGTGCCGATGAATCGCTTGGTCCAGCATTCAGCTGTGGAACTAGGGAACGGGGCCAGCGGCGCCTGACTGTGCTAGGCTGCGGCTTTTTTACATCAAGGCCCGCGCTGGCGGGTGCTGCGATAGGGGTAAGTCGATGAGAGTCGTGCACGTCAATAACGTTCAGCAACGCGAGTCCTGCCTCGCCCGGTTGTGTGCCGAGGTCTACGGCCACCAGGCCGGTCTGGCGCCACTGGCGACCTTTGCTGGCACCTTAGGCGTGCTGGTCAAGCAGGAGGCCGCCCGCGTGTTTGCGCTGGTCGACAATCAGTCGCGCCCGGTTGCCCTGGCGCTGCTGGTGCTGGATGAGGCGGGCCAGGGCATGGAGGTGTCGTTGCTCAGCGCCCTCGAGGAGAGCAGCGTGGCAAACCCCGTCCAGCGCCTGGTGCAGGAATTGGCCCTCAGGGCGCCGCTGAAGGTGGTGGCCACCGATTCCAAGCAGGAGACCATGTTCCGCGACGCCGGTATCAAGCGCTGGTTTGATGGCGAGCAGGGGCGGCGCATCGGGCTCGGTGCCCAGCATCCGGCCGAGGGGCTTGATGACGTAACGCGCACCCTCGCCTTCGATGAGGGCTCGGTGGTGGCCTCTTTCAAGCAAGATAAAGAGGTCTTCGAGAGCTACAAGTCACGTTTTGTGCGCGGGCTTGAATCCTTTCCGACCACGCTGTAAGCCAGTTGAGCCCTAAACGATGGCGTTGCAAAGCCACTACGCTGTCAGTCGTCCCGGCGATAAGCTTCCTCAGTTAGGCCCCTTGTCAGGATAATTGGGCATGGCTCTCGTTATGCCTTCTAGTCATAACAAGCAAGATAGCAACCGCTGTTGTCCCGGCGGTTGTTGCTAATGGCGAGCTTGACCCCTTGCGTTGCGGGCGCTTGGATAGATGTAGTTTCTTTACCCTGTTCACGCATGTTTCAACACAAGAACACAAGGAAGATATTTCATGGCCAAGCGCATTCAGCTCGCCAGCACTGGCGGCCCAGAGGTTCTCGAGTTCATCGATTTCACCCCCGCAGAGCCCGGGGCAGGAGAAGTGCGGGTTCGCAACCAGGCGGTGGGGCTCAACTTCATCGACATCTATGTGCGTACCGGCCTCTATCCGGTGCCGTCTCTACCCTCGGGCCTGGGTACCGAGGGCGCTGGCGTAGTCGATGCCGTCGGCGAGGGGGTGACGCATCTCAAGGTCGGTGATCGGGTCGCCTATGCGCAAGGGCCTCTGGGGGCCTATGGCGAGCTTCATACGCTGCCTGCCGAGAAGGTCGTCTGCCTGCCTGATGGCGTAGACGTAGAGACTGCCGCCGCTTCGATGCTCAAGGGCCTCACGGTGCAGTACCTGCTGCGCCAGACCTATCCGCTTCAGGGTGGCGAGACCATTCTCTTCCATGCTGCCGCCGGCGGTGTCGGTTCGATCGCCTGTCAGTGGGCTAAGTCGCTCGGCGTGAAGCTGATTGGTACCGTCAGCTCACCCGAGAAGGCGGCGCTTGCCGAGAAGAATGGCGCCTGGGCGACCATCGACTACACCAAGGAGAACGTCGTCGAACGCGTGCGCGAGCTCACTGGTGGCGCGATGGTCGATGTGGTCTATGACTCGGTCGGCAAGGACACCTGGGAGATGTCGCTGGATTGCCTCAAGAAGCGTGGCCTGATGGTCAGTTTCGGCAACGCCTCGGGGCCGGTGGAGGGCGTCAATATCGGCATCCTCAACCAGAAAGGCTCGCTCTTCGTCACTCGTCCGAGTCTCAATGGCTATGCCGATACCCGCGAGCGGCTTGAGGCCATGAGCGAGGAACTCTTCGCGATGCTCGAGAGCGGCAAGATCAGCATCGATATCGGCCAACGCTTTGCGCTGGCCGACGCGGCCAAGGCCCAGGAGGCCCTGGCCGCCCGCCAGACCACCGGCTCGACGATCCTGGTGCCCTGACCCGCTGAAGGGGGAATAAAACGGCCGACATGACGACGCCCGCCATAAAAAATGGTGGGCGTCGTCGTTTAGGCAATCCTCATGGTGTCTGCACGTAGCGAAACATTGCCTAGAGAGTGGGCATGGTGAAGTGGTTGGTTTCTTCGCGGATACCGCTGGGCCAGCGCTGGGTGATGGTCTTCATGCGGGTATTGAAGCGCACGCCATCAGGCCCGTGCATGTGCAGGGGGCCGAACAGCGAGCGCTTCCAGCCGCCGAAGCTATGGAAGGCCATGGGTACCGGGATCGGTACGTTGACGCCGACCATGCCGACTTGGATTTGCTCGCAGAACTGGCGAGCGGCATCGCCGTCGCGGGTGAAGATGGCGGTACCGTTGCCGAACTCGTGGTCATTGATCATGGCAACGGCGCTGTCGAAGCTGGCAGCGCGGGTGATGGCCAGCACTGGGCCGAAGATCTCTTCTGTGTGGATGCGCATGCCTGGTGTGACATGATCGAACAGCGAGCCGCCGACGAAGTAGCCATTGCCGGCGCCTTCGATGGTGGTTTCTCGGCCATCCACCACCAGCTCCGCGCCTTCCTCGACGCCGGTGGCGATATAGCCCTTGACCTTCTCCAGGTGCTCTTTGGTGACTAGCGGCCCCATGTCGTTGTCGGGGCCGTCGACTAGACCCGGACCAACACGCAACGTCTCAAGACGGGCGATGAGCTTTTCCCGCAGGCGCTCGGCAGTTTCTTCACCCACTGGCACCGCCACCGAGATTGCCATGCAGCGCTCGCCGGCGCTGCCGTAGGCCGCCCCCATCAGTGCGTCGACCGCTTGGTCCAGGTCGGCATCGGGCATGATGACCATATGGTTCTTGGCCCCGCCCAGTGCCTGAACCCGCTTGCCGTGGGCCGAGGCCGTGGCATAGATGTACTCGGCGATGGGGGTGGAACCGACGAAGCTAACCGCCTGAACCCGTTCGTCGGTGAGCAGCACGTCCACCGACTCCTTGTCGCCGTTGACTACATTGAAAATGCCGTCGGGCAGCCCGGCCTCTTTGAGCAGCTCGGCCAAGCGCATGGGCGTGGAAGGGTCCTTCTCGGACGGCTTCATGATGAAGGTATTGCCGCAGGCCAGGGCGATGGGAAACATCCACATCGGCACCATGGCCGGGAAGTTGAACGGCGAGATGCCGGCACAGACGCCCAGCGGCTGCATCATCGAGTAGCTATCCACGCCGGTGCCGACGTTCATGGAGTGCTCGCCCTTCTGCAGGTGCGGGATGCCGCAGGCAAATTCGACGACCTCCAGACCCCGTGTTACCTCGCCCTTGGCATCGGAGAATACCTTGCCGTGCTCGCGGGAGATCATGGCCGCCAGCTCGTCGGTATGGGCCTCGACCAGGGTCTTGAACTTGAAGAGGATGCGCGAGCGCTTGAGAGGCGAGATCTTGGACCAACTGGCGAAGGCGTCATTGGCGATGCGCACCGCATCGCGGGTTTCGTCGGCGGTAGCCAGTGCGACCTGGGCGCTTTGCTCGCCAGTGGCCGGGTTGAAGACCGGAGCGTAGCGCTCGCTGCGGCCCTCGACAATGCTGCCGTTGAGGAAGTGGTGAATCTGGTGCATGTCGGATACCTATTTCGTCAAATACTGAGGGGTCGTCAAAGATTGATGGTCGTTAAAGACCCATGGCGCCGAATATCTGCGTCATCGAACATTCGTATCGAATGGCGATGACGCCTGCCATGAGTTGCTCAGAGCCAGGCGATGGCATCGCGGGCGGCCTACTTGTCGATCGTGAAGCCGGCCTGCTCGGCCAGAGCGTGCAGGTTGCGATAGCCCAGGCGCGCATAGGCCAGAGGGTCGGCCACCTTAGGATCCTGCTCGGCCTCTACCACCAGCCAGCCCTCATAGCCGCTCTCGCGAAGCGCCATTAGGGTGGGCGCGAAGTCGATATTGCCGTCTCCCGGGACAGTGAAGAGGCCATCGAGCACCCCATCAAGGAAGCTCTTGTCGCGGTTGCGCAGTTCGTTCAGGACAGGGAAACGCATGTCCTTGCAGTGCACGTGCTTGATGCGCGAGGCATAGCGCTGAGCGATGGTGAGCGGATCACCGCCGGCACCAACCAGATGCCCAAAGTCGAGCAGCAGGCCCACAGAGTCGCGCGTGGCGTCCATCATGTGTTCGATATCGGCCTGGCTTTCCACTACCGTGCCGAGGTGGTGGTGGTAGGCCATGTGCACGCCCTGCTCCCTGAGGTAGTCGCCGACCACGTTGAGGCCGTCGGTGAGCCGGGCCCATTCGTCCTCGCCAAGGGTCGGGCGCTGGGACACGGGGCGGGACTGATCGCCATGGATACAGTGGCTGACCTCGCAGAATACCATGACCTTGGCGCCGCACTGCTTGAGCAGGTTGAGGTGATCCTTGACCGCCTCGATTTCCTCCTCCGGGCTGCGCTCCAACAGGCGGCTGGAGTACCAGCCGGAGACCAGCGACAGGTCATGGTCGCCCAGCACTTTCGAGAGTGCATCAGGGGTGCGGGGAAACTTCTGGCCAAGCTCGAAGCCTGAGAATCCCGCTTCACGCCCTTCGGTCAGGCAGGTTTCAAGCGGTGTGTCGCCGCCGAGGCTCGGTAGGTCGTCGTTGGTCCAGGTCAGCGGATTGATGCCGAGGCGAATGGTCATGGCGTGCTCCTTGAGGGTGATGCGGCCGCCGGCATGGCGTCAGGCGACCGCTCATTGTGCGTGTGAGTCAGTGCTCGTTAGTTAGTGATTGCTGGTTAGTCCGCGATCGCTCACTGGAGGTGGTTCAGCGATGCTGACGGGTCTTGGCCTCGACGTAGCCGCGATAGGCCGTGTTAACCTCCTCGCGCTCGGAGACTTCCGGTACCGCGACGTCCCACCAGGCGCCCCCTTCGGCGGTGCTCGGCAGCGGGTCGGTGTCCATGGCGATCACGTAGGTCGACGAGGCCTGGCGGGCGCGGACGAGTGCGGCTTCCAGGGCTGCTATACCGCTGACCGATTCGGCCTGGCAGCCCAGAGCGCGGGCGTGGGCGGCGAAGTCGGTCTTGGGCGCTCCCTCCGGTACCGTCCGGCAGTCTTTTAGTAGGTTGTTGAAACCGGCACCGCCGGTAGCGTGTTGCAGCCGGTTGATACAGCCGAAACCGCGGTTGTCGAGCACCACCACGATCAGCTTGTGGCCGAGCATCACCGAGGTGGCGAGCTCTGAGTTGTGCATCAGATAGCTGCCGTCGCCGACCATCACGAAGACCTCCCGCTCCGGTTTTGCCATCTTCACGCCCATGCCACCGGCGATCTCATAGCCCATGCAGGAGAAGCCATATTCGACGTGATAGCTGCTGGGGCCTGCTGCCTGCCAAAGCTTGTGAAGCTCGCCGGGCAAACCGCCTGCTGCGCAGACCACGGTGCCGTCGTCGCCGGCTTGACGATTCACGGCTCCGATGACTTGGGCGTCGGTGGGTAGGGCAAGGCCGGCGTCGGCGGTGGTGTGGTTTACCACTACCTTCCATTCCCGCTTTAGGCCGCCGGCCTGCTCGCGCCACTTATCTTCGCTACGCCAGTCGCCGAGCGCCGAGGAAAGTTGTTCGAGGCCCACTTTGGCATCGCAGCTCAAGGGCAGGGCGTGGTGCTTGGCACTGTCGAAGCGGCCGACGTTCAAGGCCACTAAGCGCAGGTCGTCGCGCTCGAACAGCGCCCGGGAGCCGGTGGTGAAGTCCTGCAGGCGGGTGCCCACGGCCAGTATTACGTCGGCCTGCTCGGAGAGGCAGTTGGCGGCCGCGCTGCCGGTGACACCGATGGCGCCGACGCTTTGCGGATGGGCGTCGGGCAGTGCACCCTTGCCGGCCTGGGTCTCGGCCACGGGAATGCCGTGAGCTCGGGCGAAGTCATCCAGCGCCTGACAGGCACCGGCGTAATGTACGCCGCCACCGGCGATGATCAGTGGCTGCTTGGCGTTGCGTAGTGCCTCGAGAGCTGTCTCGAACTCCCGGAGTTCGGGTGCTGGGCGACGAATGCGATGCAGGCGTCGCTCGAAGAAGCGCTCCGGGAAGTCATAGCTGAAGGTCTGCACATCCTGGGGCAGCGACAGGGTGGCCGGCCCGCAGTGCTCGGGGTCGAGCAGGGTGGCGATGGCTTGGGGCAGGCTGGTCAGCAACTGCTCCGGGCGCATGATGCGGTCGAAGTAGCGCGACACCGGGCGGAAGCAGTCGTTGACGGTGATCGTCGGGTCATTGAAATGCTCGAGTTGCTGCAGCACCGGGTCAGGCTCTCGGGTGGCGAAGGTGTCGCCGGGCAGCAGCAGTACCGGCAGGCGGTTGGTATGGGCCAGCGCCGCGGCGGTGACCATGTTGGCGGCGCCGGGGCCTATGGAGCTGGTGACCGCCATCATCCGTCGCCGCCCGTTGGCCCTGGCGTAGGCGATGGCGGCATGTGCCATGGTTTGCTCGTTGTGGGCGCGATAGGTCGGCAGGCGGTCCTTGGCTTGATAGAGCGCCTCGCCGAGACCGGCCACGTTACCGTGACCGAAGATCGCGAATGTGCCGGCAAACAGCGGTACTTCCTCGCGGCCGTCGAGTTCGATGTACTGGGCGGCCAGGTACTTGACCAGTGCCTGGGCCATGGTGAGTCGAGTGGTGCTCATGACAGGGCGTCCTCTGCGATGGGATGGGCGCTGCGCAGTTGCTGCCAGGCCTGGATCAGTTCGGCGTAGTTGCTGGCCACCCGATCGATCAGCTGGCCGTCATCGATGGTGCCGGCCAGCCAATCGCGACTGGGGGCGGAAAACAGCGTGCGGCCGACGGTGAAGCCCTTGCACTGGGGGTGACGGGCGGCCGCGGTGAAGCCACGCTTCATGTCATCCATGGGAGCGTCGAGCCCCAGTAGCACGACGCCGCGACATTGCGGGTCCTGGGCCTCGATGGCTTGGCTGACCGCTGCCCAGGCGGTATCCGACAGGGTCGGGAGCTTCCACCAGTCGGGGCGTATGCCGAGGTGATAGAAGCGCTGAATGGCCCGGGCCAGGGTCTGGTCGTCGATGTCGGCCTGGTTAGGTGGGATCACCTCGACCAGAAGCTCCAGACCATTGGCGCAGGCTGCCTGATAGAGTTGGCGCAGGCGGGCTTCCTGATCGAGGCGTAGTTCGACCGGATCGTCCGGGTGGTAGAAGACCAAACACTTGATGATATGCTCCCGGGGCCAGTGCTTGAGGCGGCTTCCTAGGTCATCGCCGTGCTGGAAGCGAAGCGGTCGGGAGCTCGGCAATTCCACTGGGCGGCCGATCCACCAGCCCTTACCGGTGGCATCGTTCAGGGCGTCCTGACCGAAGACGTCATCGACCAGGATCGCTGGTGTGGGGAGACCGGTACGGCTGGCCCCTTCCTCGGCGGCTTTTACCAGCAGTTGCTTCAGAGCCGGGATGCGGGCGGGGTCGGCACGGACCTCGCGAGCCATATCGGTTAGCTGGCGGCGGTGGTCGAAGGCCAGGCCGCAAACCATGGGCCATTCCTTGGGTACTCGGGTCGTGGCGCGATGCAAATGGTTGAGGCCGGCATCCTGGTCGGGTCGCTTGACCGTGTCTCGGCGGGCCACATAGTCAAATAACTCGGCCTCGGTGGGCATGGCTGGGGCACAGCCGTGGCGCGAGACTACCAGTGCGCCGCAAGCATTGGCGTAGATGGCGCTGGTTTGCCAGTCTTCGCCCCGCAGCCAGCCGCGCAGCAGCCCGCTCATGAAGGCGTCGCCTGCGCCGAGCACGTTGAGCACCTCAACCTTGACGCCTTCGACGAGGATGCCCTCCTCGAGGCGCTGTGGGACCTCGCCTTCGATCACCACACAGCCCAGGGCGCCGAGCTTGCATACCAGCGTCGCTTTACTGACCTCGCGCACCGCGCGCAGTGCGGCGAGGGTATAGGTGCTGCCGCCGGCGATATGAAATTCTTCCTCGGTGCCGACGATCAGGTCGAAGTCGGCAAGCCAGGGCTTGAGGTTCTCCGTCACGGCCTCGTCAGCGATAAAGCGGGTCTCGCCGTCACCGGGTGAGGTTAGCCCCCACAGTACCGGGCGGTAGTCGATATCCAGGACTCGTTTGACGCCATGCTCGGCGGCGGCATCCAGTGCCTTGCGGCAGGCGCGTGCAGTGGTGTCGGTGGACAAGTGGGTGCCGGTGATGGCCAGCGCCTTGGCTCGGGCAATGAAGGCCGGATCGATGGCCGCATGATCGATGGCCATGTCGGCGCAGTCACGGCGATAGAATAGCAGCGGAAAACTGTCGCGATCCTTGAGGGCCAGCAGCACCAGGCCAGTATGGCGCTCGGGGTCGGTCTGTAGTGCGCTCACGTCGACGCCGGCACGGGCGAGCTCCTCGCGCACGAAATTGCCCATCTGCTCGTTACCGACCCGGGAGAGCATGGCGGATTTCAGGCCGAGGCGTGCGGTACCGTAGGCCATATTGCCGGAGCTGCCACCCAGATACTTGGAGAAGCTGGCCACGTCTTCCAGGCGGCTGCCGACCTGTTCCGAGTACAGGTCCACCGCGACGCGGCCGAGGCAAATCAGGTCCAGCGATGGTGTATGTGTCGTTGTTGTTTGCATATCGTTTCTCCGCGTCGCCGATGACGTCTTGCCGATGCGTGGGGAAGGCCATGGGCCTCGCTAGGCGCTACGGCGCATGTATAGTTCAATGGTGAAAAGTGAAGGTATCCCTGAAGCGCCTGAGGGCGGACGTGTCGTCACCCGAGGCCCATCCCTCGAAGCCAACGGTGCCCCGGTAGCCCATCCTGTCGAGGGCGCGCGCAATGGCGGGGTAGTGGATCTCGCCGCTGCCGGGCTCGAAGCGCCCGGGGACGTCGGCGACCTGGATCTCGCCGATATAGGGTCCACAGCGATGCACGAGCTCGATCAGGTTCCCCTCACCGATCTGCGCGTGGTAGAGATCCAGCATGATCCGCACCTCGGGACGATCGACGTTCGCGACCAGCTCCAGCACGTCCTCGGCGCGGGCGAAGGGCACGCCGGGGTGGTCGACTTGTGTATTGAGGTTCTCGAGCACGAAGGTGACGTCATGCTGCCGACCCAGGTCGGCTAGGCGGGTCAGGGTGTCGTGGGCGCAAATCCACATGGCGCCCGTGATCCGGTCGCTGGGCTTGAGCGGAAGGCCTTTTCCATTGAGGCCGGTGCCATGCAGATTGAGGCGGGGAATGCCCAGTCGCTTGGCTACCGCGATGGATTCCTTGGCCGTTTCGACTAGGCGGTCGGCGCCTTCCTTGTCGCCAAGGGTGCCCTCGATATAGCCGGTCATGGAGGAAAAGGTAGCGCCTGTGTTGGCCAGAGCATCGATGTTGTGGCGCGTCCAGTCCCAGATCTCCACCTGGAAGCCCATTGCATCGAGCTTGCGCACCCGCTCTACAATAGGCAGGTCGCGAAAGAGCATTTCGGCACAGGCGGCCAGAGTGAAGGGACAGATACTTGTGTGTTGATTCATCGCGCGTGCTCTCGTCATATGAAGTGGGTCGAAGCCTGATGGATCAGGCGTCCGCGAGCTCCACCCAGTTACCGTCGTGATGCGAGCGCTCGATGGCCTCGATCAGTGTGTTGATCCGCCTGGCCTGCCGGAAATCGGGAGAGAGCGGCCTGCGACCGGTCAGTCCTTCGATCAGGTCGCGGATCTCGATGATCTTCTGGTCGTTGTAGCCAAGCCCATGCCCGGCGGCCGGACAGAAGGCGGCGTAGTCGGGGTGATCCGGGCCAGCCAGCAGGGTGCGAAAGCCTCGACGTCCGCTCGGGCCTTCCTGCTGATAGAGCTTTAGTTCGCTCATACGCTCTTGATCGAAAGTGATAGCGCCCTTGGTGCCGGTAACTGTGTAGGCCAGCCCCATCTTGCGGCCCGAGGCGACACGTGAAGTCTCGATGCTGCCTATCAGGCCGTTGTCGAAGTGCAGTAGTGCTTGGGCATGGTCATCGTTCTCGACCGGTCGCATGCCACTACCATTCGCCAGGGAGCGTTCTGTGATCACGGTTTGGAGTTGGCCGCAGACCCTTTTGATAGTGCGCCCTGTGAGGTATTCGGCCATGTGCAGGATGTGAGAACCCAAATCGCCTAAGGCGCCAGCACCTGCGGTTTCACGGAAGGTATGCCAGTCGTGAGGCTTGGCCGGGTCGGCAAGGTAATCCTCGTTGTGGCGGCCACGAAAGTGGATGACTTCTCCAATCTCGCCGTTGGCGATGATCTCTCGGGCCAGCTGGGTGGCGGGATTGCGCACGTAGTTGAAGCCGACCAGTGTTTTGACGCCGGCGCGCTCTGCCGCCGCGACCATCTCGGCAGCGTCGGCGTCATTCAGGGCCATGGGTTTTTCCAGATACACATGCTTGCCCGCGGCGATGGCGGCGAGGGCCATTTCCTTGTGCAGGAAGTTCGGCGCGCAGATGTCCACCACGTCGACCCTGGAGTCGGCTACTAGCTCATGCCAGTTGCCGGTGGCGCGAGCGAAGCCCAGTTCACTTGCCTTGCGGACCGCAAGCGTCTCGTCGACCTCGGCGAGCAGCTCGCAAACCGGTGTCGCGGGCAGATCGAACACCCGGGGTGCGGCGTGCAGGGCAATGGCATGAGCCTTGCCCATGTAGCCGGTGCCGATCAGTCCGATGTGCAGGGATGTCATGGCGTTCTCCGTGTCAGGCACTTCGGCTGCGTTCAGGCAACCTGGCTTTGCTGCTGGTCGCTGCGCTGAAATTCGGCCAGTTCGGCATCTAGGCTCTCGAGTTCGGCGCCGCCCGCCATCATGTTGAGGACCTCCTCGCGGGTGATCTCCTCCTTGCGGAAGGAACCGAGGCTGCCGCCGCGCTTGAGCAGGGTGAAAGCATTAGCGACCGGATAGGCGTGATGGACGTTATGGGTAATGAAGATCACTGCCAGGCCATCGGCGCGAGCCTTGGCGATGTAGCGGAGTACCACTGAGGCTTGCTTCACACCCAGTGCCGAGGTCGGCTCGTCGAGAATCAACACTTTGGCACCGAAGTACACTGCTCGAGCGATGGCCACGCACTGACGCTCGCCGCCGGATAGGGTGCCCACCGGCTGGCCTGGGTCTCGTACGTCGATGCCGATTTTGGCCATCTCTTGCTTGGCGATGCGGTCGGCATATTTCCAGTCAATGCGTTTCATGGGACCCCAGCCCACGGTGGGCTCTCGGCCCATGAAGAAGTTGCGGGTGATCGACATCAGCGGAATCATTGCCAGGTCCTGAAATACGGTGGCAATACCCGCATCAAGCGCATAGGCGGGGGACTTGAAACGCACGGGTTTGCCGTCTAAAAGCATCTCGCCGTGGGTAGGCTTGTGCACCCCAGACAGGGTCTTGATCAGCGTGGACTTGCCGGCGCCGTTATCGCCTAGCAGGCACATCACCTCACCGGAATGGACCTTCAACGAGATATCGCTCAGGGCGATCACGCTGCCGAAGTGCTTGCTGACGTTGCGCATCTCGATCATCGGCTTGAGTTCTGTCATCTCACTTGGCCTCCATCGCCTTCTTGCGCATAAAGTTGTTGAACAGCACGGCTACCAGCAGCATCACGCCGAGGAATACCTTGAACCAGTCGGTGTTAACCCCGGTGTAGAAGATCCCCATCTGCACCAGGCCGAAGATCAGAGCCCCCAGTGCTGCGCCGATTGCCGAGCCATAGCCGCCGGTGAGCAGGGCGCCGCCTATGACCACGGCAATGATTGCTTCGAGTTCTTTTAGCAAACCGCGAATGGTGTCCGCCGAGCCGGTATCCATTACCTGCAGGCAAGCAAAGATCGTTGCCGAGAAAGCGGTGAAGATGAACAGGGATATCTTGACCCGATGCACTGGCACCCCTGAATTGCGCGCCGCATTGGCATCACCGCCGCTGGCGAAGATCCAATTGCCGTAGGGCGTGAACAGCAGCACCCAGGTCGCCACGGCGGTCAGTCCCAGCCACCAGACGATGGAAACCGGTATTCCCGTGACCGCGGGGTTGCCAGCGAAGTTGGTGGCGATCCAGCCCTGTGACGCCATCCAACTGAACAAGCTCGTGCCCACCTCGCCTGAGAAGAGAGAGGCGAACCAGTCACCGGGGATATGGTCCTGGACGCCGCCGATCTGCGTACGTCCGGTCAATAGACGGCTGATGCCGATAGCCAGCCCGCGCAGAATGAACAGGAAGCCGAGAGTGACGATAAAAGAGGGAAGCCCGGTGCGGTTGACCAAGTATCCATTGATCCAGCCCACCAGTCCTGCACAGGCGAAAGCCAGAATGATGGCCGCCCACAGTGGCCAGCCGAACTGCACGGCGGGAATGGCGATCAGGATGCCGGCCAGTCCGATCATCGACCCGATGGACAGGTCGAATTCTCCGCCGATCATTAACAGCGCGGCAGCGGTGGCGAGAATGCCCAACTGAGCGGCCACTTCGAGGAAATTGACGATACCGGATGGTGTGAACATACCGGAACCGCTGGCGGCAACGAGGAAGAAGGCAAGGACCAGAACCGTGCCGGCCAGGGCACCAAATTCGGGGCGGCTCAGCGCTAGTTTCCAGAAGGGAAGTTGCCGCAGGCGCTCATCCTGCGGCTCTTCCGCTGCGCTTGTGGCCTGTGGAGATGGATTGGAATTCATACTGTTCGACTCCCAGGGCCCGAGTGTCCGGGCCCTTCTGGTTGGCGGATGATCACCGAATGCCTTGCTGGCTCAGCTCTATGACCTGGCTGGCGTTTTCCTGGGTGACGAAGCTAGGCCCAGTGGGCACGTCGCCTGCGGGCAAGAGACCATTCTTGGCGTACTGATTGAGGAAGATGACGGGGAGATAGCCTTGCAGGTACTGCTGCTGGTCGATGGCAAAGTCGAGTTCACCCTGGTTGATGGACTCGAGGATGCTGGGAGAGAGATCAAAAGTACCCAGCACGAACATGTCGGTGGCACCCTGTTCGCGCATGGCTTTCATCATCGGATCGGCTGCCAGTGAGCCTAGGGTAAGAATGCCGCCAATATCACGGTGTTGGTTCAGGTAGGCCATGATGGCGTTGCGGATCTCTACCGGGTCATAGCTGGTGGCCAACTGATCGGCATTACCGTCGAATCCATCGATGAAACCGTTACAGCGCTGGTCGAGCCCTTGGTTACCCTGTTCGTGGTTAACGCAAAGCCCGCTCTCGACGCCCATCTCTTGCATGCGTTCGGCAGCCTGTTTGCCTGCCTCATATTCACTCTGCCCAATGTGCAGCCTGGCCCCGTACTGAGCAGCTACATCGCCACCCGAGTTGATGGTGATGACGGGAATGCCGTTGTCAGTGGCGTCTTGAACCACCTTTCCCAGGGCATCTTCATCGGTGAAGGAAATGATCAGGCCATCCGGATTGGAGGCCACCGCGGCCTGTGCCAGTTGCTGCATCTTGGCCATATCGAAGGTAGAGGGCGCGCGATACTCGACTGTTGCACCGACCTCTTCTGCAGCGGCCTCTGCGCCGTTCTTGACCACTGTCCAGAAGGGATCTGACGGGATGCCATGGGTGACCATGACGAAACGGTTAGCATCGGCATGAGCGATACCGCTCATCATGGTGGCGGTAGCCGCTGAGGCGATAAGAAGTTTGCTGAGTCGTGGCATGGTGAAGAGGTCCTCTTTGCTTTTTTCGTTGTAATTCGCATCACGGCCGGTCTTTGCCGACCCCGTTTGGAATATAGATTCCATTTTCATCATTCAGCAAATTAAATGTTTTATACTTTGGTATGTTTGGAATATTTGTTCCACAAAGGCTAGGCTTACCACAGCATCGATTCATCATGCCGGTTTCCTCTGGGGGAGCTGGCTAGCGCAGGAATAGGGACCCATGACGACCCCTCAGGATTTCACCGAACTCGAGGCCCGCATTGGGCGGGACTACCCCACGTTGAGCCGCCGGCTGCAACAGACGGCGCGCTTCCTGCTCGATCATCCCCAGGAGGTGGCCTTCGCCACAGTGGCCAAGCTCGCCGAGCAAGCCGATGTGACGCCCTCGACATTGATTCGCTTCGCCAACAGCTTCGGCTTTACGGGATTCTCGGAGATGCAGCAGCTCTTTCGGGGCCGACTGATGAATGAATTGCCGAACTATGCCGAACGCATCCGTGCGGTGCGTTCGGCTACCGGCGAGACCCCGGATAGCACCCAGCTGCTGTGGGAGTTCGCTGATGCCAATCGCGAAGTGCTTGAGGAGTTACCCGGGCGGATCAACCCAAAAGATCTTGAACAAGCCCTTGACCTGCTCGAAAAGGCGCAGGCGGTTCACGTAATGGGGGCAAGACGCAGCTTTGTGGTGGCCAGCTATCTCACTTACGCCCTGCATCACATCGAAAAGCGTGCCTTTCTGATTAATGGCCAGGGCGGCATGTTTCGAGAGCAGATACGCTCTATCGGTGCCAGCGACGCCCTTCTGCTGGTGAGCTATTCCCCTTACGCGCAGGAGTCACAGGATGCCGCAGCCGAGGCGAAGGAACGCGGTATTCCCCTGGTGGTCATCACGGATTCCAGCTTGAGCCCCCTAGCGCGCCTGGCGGATGTGGCACTCATCGTCCACGAGGCAGAGGTCAAGAGTTTCCGAGGGCTGACGGCCTCTCTGTGCTTGACGCAAACCCTGGCGATCTCGTTGGGCATTCGTCAGGACCAAGGGCTTGAAGCCGGCGAAAGCTCGTCGGCATCGGATGCTTGAGGCACCAGCGAGCCTTCAATCAGCTGCAGTCAGTTCACTAACAAGAAGCGACAACTAGGAGACATCTATGCAACTCGCCCTGATCGGAGCCGGCCGTATTGGCCAGGTTCATGCCCAGGCTATCACCGCCCATCCCGGGGTGAAGCTTGCCGCTATCGCCGACTTCCGGCATGAGGCCGCCGAGGCGCTGGCGTTGACCTATAGCAGTCAGGCCATGAGTACGGAGGCCATCTTCGCCGACGAGACCATCGATGCAGTGCTGATCGCCTCTAGCACGCCGACCCATGCGGAGTATTTTGAGCAGGCGGCCCAGTCGGGCAAGGCAGTGCTCTGTGAGAAGCCCATTGCCCTGGACCTGGCGCGTACTCGCGAGGCGCTGGATGTTCTGTCCTCAAATCCGGTGACCTGTGCGCTCGGTTTCAACCGTCGCCATGACCCGCAGTTCTCGGCGCTCAAGCAGGCAGTGGCCGAGGGACGTATTGGCGTACTCGAGACGCTAAGCATCATCAGCCGTGACCCGTTACCACCACCCGCTGAGTACGTGGCGGCGTCTGGTGGGCTATTCCGCGACATGATGATTCACGACTTCGATATGGCACGTTGGCTGTTAGATGAGCCCATTACGTTTGTTCAGGCGACAGCCAGTTGCCTGATCGATCCGGCCATTGGCGAGGCAGGGGATGTGGATACCGCCATGGTGACCTTGACCACCGCCAGTGGCCGGCTGTGCCACATCAATAACTCGCGGCGTGCCTGCTACGGCTATGACCAGCGTATCGAGGCCTTCGGCAGCGGTGGCATGCTTCAGGCCCAGAACGAAACCGAAACCCGGCTGCGCTTCACCGGCGAGGGCGGACAGGTTGAGGAAAAGCCTCAATGGTTCTTCCTTGAGCGCTATGCGGCGGCCTTCGCCCGTGAGATCGACGATTTCGTGACCGCCTGGCAGCAGCAGCGCGCACCTTTGACCAGCGCACATGACGGACTCGAGGCACTGCGGCTGGCCGAGGCCGCGGAGCGCTCCCTCAAGGAAGGGCGGCGTATTGCCTTGGATGATATTCGCTGAATGCCCCGACCACTGAATCAAGACTATTAACGTGAATGAGGTGGATATGACGTCGTTACTGGTTCGTCCGCAGCAGCCCGATGAGCAGGGCAAAGTGCTTGAAGTGACCCCGGCCTCTGCGGGCTGGCATCACGTTGGCTTCCGAGTGCATAAGCTCGCCAAGGGTCAGCGCATCGAAGGCCATACCGGGGATCGTGAGCACTGTTTGGTATTGCTCTCGGGTAAGGCAACCGTCAGCAGCGGCGAGCATCGCTGGGAAGATATCGGTGAGCGCATGGATATCTTCGAGAAGGTGCCGCCCTATGCCGTTTATCTGCCCAACGGGGTGGGTTTCGAGGTCGAAGCGACCACGGACATGGAACTTGCGGTATGCAGCGCACCCGGGCATGGCAACCATGGGTTACGCCTTATTACACCGGATAAGATCAAGCGCAGCACCCGAGGCACCGGCACCAATACCCGGCATATTCAGGATGTGTTGCCGGATTCCGAGCCGGCCGACAGTCTGCTGGTGGTCGAGGTCTATACCCCGGCAGGCCATTGGTCGAGCTACCCTCCCCATAAGCATGATGTCGATAACCTGCCACAGGAATCGAGCCTGGAGGAAACCTATTACCATCGTCTGAACCCGTCCCAGGGCTTCGCTTTCCAGCGCGTCTATACGGATGATCGCTCTCTTGATGAGACCATGAGCGTGGAGAACGGCTGCTGCGTGATGGTGCCGCGTGGCTATCATCCGGCCGGGGTTCCCCACGGCTATGAACTCTATTACCTCAATGTGATGGCTGGTCCCAAGCGTGAATGGAAGTTTCAGAACGACCCGGATCATGACTGGATCGTGAGGCAATGACCCTTAGTGGGTGTTATGTAAGCTTTCTCCCAATTGGCTGTTGATATCAGCACCCCGGCTTCGGCCGGGTTTTTGTGAGCTTGTTGCTGGCCTTTTCGTCTGCATGCTGGTGTTCTTAACCAAGTAGCTCCGCTCGAGGTGTTGCCACAGGGAGGTGAGACGCATGGCCGACAGTACCCAGATATTCCTGATTCTTGGCCTGACATTGGCAGCCTTTGCCTGGGGGCGCTTTCGCTACGACCTGGTGGCATTGGCGGCTCTGTTGGCAACGACGCTGACGGGGCTGGTGCCGGCCAATGAGGCCTTCCTGGGCTTCGGCCACCCGGCGGTGATCACGGTGGCGGCGGTGCTGGTGCTGAGCCGTGGCTTCGAGCGATCCGGGCTTGTCGATGTGATCGCCGAGCAGACGCTGAAAGTCGGCGAGAAGCTGGTATGGCAGGTGCTTGTGCTGACGGGCACGGTGCTGGTGCTCTCGGCGGTGATGAATAATGTCGGTGCCCTGGCGCTGATGCTGCCGGTGGCGATGCGCATGGCCCGTGAGCATGCGCGCTCGCCATCGTTGCTGCTGATGCCGCTGGCCTTCGGTTCGCTGCTGGGTGGTCTCACCACCCTGATCGGCACCCCACCCAATATCATCATCTCGAGTTACCGTGCGGCCCAGACCGGCGAGGCCTTTGGCATGTTCGCGTTTTCCCCGGTCGGGGTGGGTGTGGCGCTGGCGGGGCTTTTATTTATCGTCTTGCTGGGCTGGCGATTGACTCCGCGCCGAGAGGGCCAGGCCTCAGCGGATGAGCTTTTCGATACCGCCCACTATCTGATCGAGATGCGAGTCGATGAGGACAGCAAGGCCCTGGGCTGGAGCCTGCGTGAGCTGCAGGCGGCGCTCGAAGAACCGGTGCCGGTGTTGGCGGTGGTTCGCGACGAGACGCGCCGTGCCGGTCATACCTTCATGGGCAAGCTCGAGGTCGGTGACATCCTGTTGATCGAGGCTGGCCCCGACGAAATGAAGCTGCTTGAGGACAAGGCCGGTTTGCAGCTCGGTGCCGAGCCCAATGACGATGGCGAAGGCAGTGAGGCGGGCGATGAGGACAGCGAAGCCCTTAAAGAAGAGGACTCAGACAAAAAAGCATCGGATAACGCGGTGTTGGCAAAATCTGCCGCCAGGGAAGACGAAGGAGCCGAGGCCGATAAAGCAAAAAAACAGCCACGCCGGCTGGACTCCGAGGGGCTGCAGCTGGTCGAGGCGGTGGTTCGCAACGACTCAATGATGATCCATCGCACCGTGGTGCAGCTGCGCCTGTTGAACCAGCACGGCTTGCACCTGGTGGCGGTGGCCAGGGACGGCGCGCGCCTCAAGCAGCGCCTGCGCGATATCCGCTTTCGGGCCGGCGATGTGCTGCTGTTGCAGGGCGATGAGAGTGGGCTTGGCGAGAGCCTGGCGATTCTCGGTTGTCTGCCCTTGGCCAGTCGCAACCTGACCCTCGGCCAGCCGCGCTTGCTGGCGTTGTCGCTGGCTATTTTCGCACTGGCCATCGCCGCCATGCTGCTCGACTGGGCGCCTGCGGCGGTGGCGCTCTCGGCGGCGGCGCTGGCTTCTTTGCTGGCCGGGGTATTGCCTTTGCGCGAGGCCTATCAGGCCATCGATGGGCCGGTCATCGTGTTGCTGGGCGCGATGCTGCCGGTGGGCCAGGCACTGGATACCAGCGGTGGGGCCGCGCTGATTGCGGAGCAGATGTTGGCGCTGGGGAGCGACTGGCCGGTGGTGGCCACGCTGGCGGGGCTTTTCGGCCTCAGCATGCTGCTTTCCAACGTCATCAACAATGCCGCCGCGGCTCTGCTGATGGCGCCCATTGCCGCGAGCCTCGCCAATGGGTTCGATGCTTCGCTGGATCCCTTTCTGATGGTAGTGGCGGTGAGTGCCTCCTGTGCCTTCCTGACGCCGATCGGTCATCAGTCCAATACCCTGGTGATGGGGCCCGGCGGCTATCGGTTCAGTGACTACTGGAAGCTTGGCCTGCCGCTGTCGCTGGTGGTGATGCTCACCGCGCTTCCTTTGATCCTGTGGGTCTGGCCGCTTTGAACCGGTCGTCTCTTCCCGCGCGCCACCGGCAGGACACCGGTGACGTCTCTACGCCACAGCCATGAAAGACATCGCCCCGCTCAGGAAAGTCCTGAGCGGGGCGATGGGGCTCGACCGAAGGCGGTCGGGGGTACGTAGCGGCCTTAGGCCGCGTTGTGCCAGGTGACGTTTTCCTTGGCGCTGGCGAAGGCGTCGAAGGCGAAGTCGTCGACGCTTAGCATCGCAAGCACTTCGGCTTCATGCTCGCGCATGAAGTGAGCGTCGTCCTCGCTGATCAGGCCGGCGGCCAGGGCGGCTTCGATGCGCTGTTCGGGGTGCAGCGCATCAGCGGGTAGCTCGCCCTTGGCGTAGGCCTTGTTAAGAGTGCGATAAATGGGCTCGGCGCGCTCCTGATTGACCAGCAAGGCGTTGTAGCGGGCCAGAGGATTATCCTGCTGGCCTTGCTCCTGAGTATCCCAGGTATGGGCGAGCAGCATGGTGCGCAGCGCTGACGCCTGCGAGACATTCTTGGCGATGCCGCGAGTCAGCTTGTCGGCGGGACGCGCCCAGCGCCGCCCCAGTGGCATCACGATAGGCTTGAGCGCTCTGGCCAGCGCACGGTTGGGCAGGTTGTCGAACAGCTCGACGAAGGCCTGTTCGGCGCGCTGCAGCAGGAAACGACAGCTGTAGTGCAAGAGTTCGTCCTCGCCTTCGACCTTGTCACCTTCGTGCCAGGACTTGAGCACCATCGACGCTAGATAGAGGTTCGAGAGCACATCGCCAAGCCTTGCCGAGAGCATCTCGCGCAGCTTGAGGCTGGCGCCCAGGCTCGCCATTGCCGCATCCGCGGTGAGGCCGAAGCCCGCCGAGAGCCTGGCAATGTCCTTCGCATAAGGCGCGGCGACGCTATCGAAGGGCACGGCCGGGCGGCCGATGCCGAGCCCTTGAGTCAGGGCGCGGGCGGCGTTACCCATGATCAGACCGGTATGGGCGAAGAAGGCCCGGTCGAAGGCCTTGAGGTCGTCGGCGTCCTTGGCGGCCAGTTCCTCGAGCACATAGGGGTGACAGCGAATCGCCCCCTGGCCGAAGATCATCAGGTTGCGGGTCATGATGTTGGCGCCTTCCACGGTGATCGCCACCGGGTTGGCGGAGTAGCCGATGCCAATATAGTTGCGCGGCCCCAGCGTGACGGCCTTGCCGCCGTGGATATCCATGGCGTCGCCGAGCAGGCTGCGCTGGAACTCGGTGAGCTGGCTCTTGAGGATCGCCGAGGGTACCGCCGGCTTGTGGCCGTGGTCGATCATGTTGGCGGTCTGGCGCACCGTGGCCTGGGCGATATAGGCCATCGAGGCAATACGAGCCAGTGGCTCCTGCACGCCTTCCATTTCAGCGACCGGGACGTTGAACTGGCGGCGAATGCGAGCAAAGCCGCCGCTCCAGCCAAGCGCATAGCGCGCGGTGCCGGTGGCGCCGGAGGGCAGGGTGATGCAGCGCCCCACCGACAGGCACTCGACCAGCATGCGCCAGCCCTGGCCGGCCATTTCCGGGCCGCCGATGATGGTGTCCAGTGGTACGAACACATCCTTGCCCTTGATCGGGCCGTTCATGAAGGGGCTGCCGATGGGATGGTGGCGGCGGCCGATTTCCATGCCGTCGGTGTCGCGGGGAATCAGCGCGCAGGTGATCCCCAGGTCTTCGTCATCACCGAGCAGGTGATCTGGGTCGAACATGCGAAACGCGAGGCCAACCACGGTGGCGATGGGCGCAAGCGTGATCCAGCGCTTCTCGAAGTTGAGCCTGAGGCCCAGTACTTCCTTGCCGTCGACGACCTGCCTGCAGACCACCCCGGTATCCGGCAGGGCGGTGGCATCGGAACCGGCGCGCGGGCCGGTAAGGCCGAAGCAGGGAATCTCGCGGCCGTCGGCGAGCCGCGGCAGGTAGTGATTTTTCTGGGCGTCGGTGCCGTATTTGAGCAGCAGCTCGCCGGGGCCCAGCGAGTTGGGTACGCCGACGGTGACCATCAGGGTCTCGTTGACCGCCAGCTTCTGTAGCACCAAGGATTGCGCCTTGGCCGAGAAGCCTAGACCGCCGTAGGACTCGGGAATGATCATACCGAAGAAGCCTTCCTGCTTGAGGTAGGCCCAAAGCTCCGGCGGCAGGTCGGCGCGTTCTCGTGTGATGTCCCAGGCGTTGCACATGCCGGCCGCCACCGAGCACTGATGATCGAGGAAGGCCTGCTCCTTGTCCGTCAGGCCGTCATCTGTTGTATCCAATAGGCTCTGCCAGTCCGGCTTGCCGGAAAACAGCTCGCCGTCCCAGCCGACGCTGCCAGCCTCGAGAGCCGTGCGCTCGGTGTCAGAAACTTTGGGAGCGACTCGCTTGAACATGGCGAAGAGCCGTGGCGACAACCAGCGATGGCGCAAAAGCGGCAGACCGCACACCGCCACACCGGCGGCAGCAATGAGCAGCACCAGCCCAAGTAGAGGTGCATCGAGCACCAGGCCAGCGATGCCAAGTACGGCGAGCACGCCAAGGGCGGCGAGGGCGCCGGCTTCACGCTGCATTACTGCGATGAGGCCCGCCAAGGCCAGAACGATCAGTAAGAGGTGGATCATGGGTAGGCTCCGTTACGGTAAGTGGCAGTATTCTAACGAGCGTTTGAATTCTTGTAGCCTAGCCCATTGCTTGGCCGGCGACCAGCCCCTGATGCAATAGGTAGCATCCGCTGGCCAGTGGGTGATAAAGCACCAAAAAGCCCCGCAGATGCGGGGCTTTTGGGCATTAATCAGTAGCTGTTGGGTAGCTTCATAGCCACCGGCATCACGCCTTAGCTATCCTGTGCAGCCAGATCATGGGAAGAGGGCGGCAACCCCGCCACACGCTCTTGGAAGGTGTAGATGGCATCGCGTCCTTGCTGTGAGTCCGCGAATTCCCAGGTGTCACGTTCTGCTCCCTCGATGATGGCGGTATAGACAGCTAACTCGATGGCTTCACGCACGGCCAGTTGTGGTGGATCGTTGCGGGTATAACCTGCTTCGAGTTCAAGGATCTCATCGGCTGCGATGTACTTGAAGACCGACCCTTGAACCAGAACGGAGTAAATCTTCTTGGTGGTGGTGATGCTGTTGAGGATGCGCCCCGTCTGAACGCTTACCAAGCGTAGATTAATGGTGACCAGGTCGGTGCGGTATTCAGAGTTGACGCCAATACCCAGGTATCTGGCGCCGGCACCACCGGTCGATAAATTGGTTTCATAGGCAATGATGCCGCCTTCGATAATCACGCCAGCGAAGGTCAGCGGGGGCAACGGAGCCGCCGCCTGGCCATTGAACTGCTGACGAGTGGCTTGAATGACCTGGCGCTCGCGCAGCAGATTGGGGAGCCCTCGACGCTCGACGACATTGAACCACTGGCCTCGGCCAGCATCGGCCAGTACGTCGACCAGAATCGCATCGGCGCCTTGGGTTACCGCGCGGGAGTATTCTGCAAAGCCCTCATTAGGTTTGTATTGCCCCGTCAGGTCAGAAAATTCATACACCGCGATGTCGACCGGCCTGGCCGCCGCTGGCAGATTCTTGAGCAGTGAAGAGGTGCTGGTTTCACTGACGTAGGAGGCGGGCTCTGACATCGGGCCAGGAGTCGATACACACCCGGACAGTATGACGCTTGCCAGTATGCATAGGGCTTGAGTTAGCGTTTTCATGATATTCCCTGCGCGAGAATGGTTAGTTATTAATTAGTATTGGGCTTAGGGATGTCAAAGGAATTGGTGGTGATGCCATCCGACACCTTTACGTAAACACGGTTGCCGACTGTGTTATACGTTACCGTGGCGCCATCCAATCTGAAGGTGCCGGATGGCGGGGCGCCATCTTCAAAAATCGCGTCGCTAAGCTGCGAAGAAGCACCTGAAATCATCGTGCTTCTGATAGAAGACACGAACTGGTCTGCGGCACTGTCCTCACCGAAGAGGGAGTTAAGGTCGCTACCATCATCCTTGTACTTGTTTTGTATGTCAGCCATTTGCAGCAGATGAGAACTATTGAAGGGGTCGCCGCCAAATGATGGATTGATGGGGCGATAGGTAAGATCTCCAGCGAAAACACTAATGGGTAAAAGCAGCGTAGCTGTCGATAGAATAGTGAGTGCTGAGATAGTGAATGGAGTTTTTTTCATTTGAGTATCTTCCTCTGGCGTGGCTATCAGTTGGCGATGGTTTTGGTCAGACGCCCTTTGGGGGTGTCGAGGATGACCTGTGCTTCTCGCTGGTTCCCCGTATAAAGTAGTGGCTGTTGATTGCCACTCTGACCGTTGCCTCGCTGAAAGTGGAAGATAACTTTATTGCTTCCTACGACCTGTATGTCCGAGTCTAGGTAATTGCCCCGTTGGTCAACGGAAATGGCATTGCGTTGCCCGGCAAGTGCAATGTCTGATGTGTTGCCTACCCCCTGCTGGTGCTGCAGGGTGATATTTGACTTACCGATGGCAACAACGGAAAGGCGATTATTCCTTCCCTGCTGGTTAGTGACCGAAAGTGTGCCATGCTGGCTGCTTGCTGAGACGTTCGACAACGCTAAACGGTCGATATCCAAGGAGCCGAGCTGTCCGGTTCCAGGTGTTGAAAAATTGGCGACTTGGCGGCCATTTTCCTGTGCTGGTGCATCGCTTCTGGTGACTTGGGTAATAAAAGCGCTGCTGTCGCTTGCTGATGCAAGTGCTGGTAAAAAGGTAAATACCAGTGCACTGAGATAATAGGAGAGTATGGGTCGCATGGCATTTACCTTTTTAGTCGAAGCGTCAGCAGGTAGCGCTATTGCCTGATGCTACATGGGGCTAACGATTTCCTTGGCCTCGCACGAGGTCCCCGTCAACCGCTCAGTGACGCGTAAATGGAATTCAAGCCAACCTGTTTTAGCCAGTCGGTGAATCGTCTGTGCAGTAGTAGCGGATTCACCGGGTAGCAGTGAAATAGAACCGGATTGTTCACTAGTTCCGGAGCCGGCGGCATCAATTTTTAGTGCCCTAAGGACATAGTCGGCACGTGTCGGCTTGTTAGCCTCGATGACGCTTGTTGCCCGCACGGTTTCGCCGTCACGCTCGATGACGACTCGACAGTTGAGCTGTGTAAAGACTTGCTGAGCCATGAGCGAAGGAGAAACACTGAGAGTGATGATGCCAGCGATAAGCGCCTTCGATAGCGTTCTCGAGCGCCTGATGGTCCATTCTGTCATGTGGGGCATCATCTATCGCACCTTGAGAAAACCCGGGCACCCTTTTGGGTGCCCGGCAGTTCTTATATGTGGCAGCCCTGGATCAGTGCTGAGTCACATGGGCACGGTTGCCAGAACCGACTTGATTCAGCTGTGCCAGGTTGTCATTGCCATGCTGGTGCGAAACGATCATGTTTTGGCTACCAAACTGATATGAGGTCAGCGTGTTGTCTTCGCCGATCTGCTTGGCAGTAAGGCTGTTACGGTCGACCAGCTGGACCGCATCAATGGTGTTACCATCGCCGCGCTGTTCTGCATTGATATCGTTGCGGTAACCGCTTTGGACAGCAGTGATCAGGTTGTCGTCACCGATCTGCTTGGTGTTGGACTCGTTGTCAGTCCAATATTGAGCGACATTAGTTTGGTTGCTATCGCCTTTTTGGTAAGTGTTTGAATCGTTGCCGTAGCCGACTTGATCGATGTCGGCACGGTTATAGTTACCATCTTGCAAGAAACGGTCGACGCCGTTGTAATTACCAGATTGGTTCAGGTCAGCGTAGTTCCCACGACCTTCCTGAGTAGCCGCATTACTAGAGCTGCCGATGGTATTTGCGTATCCGCTTTGATCTGAGGTGAAGTTGTTATAAGCGCCGAGCTGATCCATATAGACTTCATTGCTATCCGCCAGGACCGGAGTAGACATGATGGCCATGATGCTTGCGGAGAGGAGAAGTTTTTTCATTTTAATCACCCTTGCTTTATAGCGATGAGATATCGTCGTAATTCCATCCAATGGCTCGACGATGGAATGAGCAGATACGTTTTGTAACGTTTGTTTACGCTCGGACTCATACTGGCACTCGCTTGGTTGAGCGTCAATTTCTAGGTGATGTGGTTTTTCTAATGCCTATATACATTAGTAATTTGATAATATTGGTATTAGAGATCTAATCTTCCATTAAATTGAAAATACGGGGAGGAAGGTTTTCCCCTTGATGATTCTTCTAATGATGAGACTTGTCAGGCAATGTTTTCATTGAAGAGACACAAAAAAAGCCCCGTCAGGCGGGGCCTTCCGGGGCTTTTGGGCGCGATCATATGAAGTCTGTTGATTAGTTCAGGCGATACTTGGGTGTAGCCTGGGCCGGTGCATCTCCAGCGACGTAGTAGGGGGCTTCGGAACGAGCCAGGGGTGCACGACCCCGGATCTTGTCGGCCATCTTCTCGGCGAGCATGATCGTCGGCGCATTGAGGTTGCCGGTGGGGATCAGCGGGAATAGTGAAGCATCCACGACACGTAGCCCCTCGAGGCCATGCACGCGGCCTGCGCCGTCGACCACGGCGTCTTCGTCTTCGCCCATGCGGCAGGTACCACAAGGATGGTAGGCCGTCTCGGCATGTTCGCGCACGAAGGCGTCGAGCTCGGCATCGCTTGCGACGTCCGGGCCCGGCGAGATCTCGCGACCGCGATATTCGTCCATGGCCGGCTGGGCGATGATCTCGCGGGTCAGGCGGATAGCGTCACGGAACTCCTGCCAGTCCTTGTCGGTGGACATGTAGTTGAACAGGATGCTCGGCGCGGCCTTGGGGTCGCGCGAGGTCAGTTGTACGCGGCCGCGGCTGTCCGAACGCATCGAGCCGACGTGTGCCTGGAAGCCATGGGCCTGCACGGCGCTCTTGCCGTTGTAGCTGATGGCGATCGGCAGGAAGTGATACTGCAGGTTGGGCCATTCTTCGTCGTCGTTCGAGCGGATGAAGCCGGCCGCCTCGAACTGGTTGCTGGCGCCGATGCCGGTGCCGTTGAGCATCCATTCCAGGCCGATCTTCGGCTGGTTGTACCACTTGAGGGCCGGGTACAGGGAGATCGGCTTCTTGCACTCGTACTGAATGTACATCTCCAGGTGATCCTGGAGGTTCTCGCCGACGCCCTTGAGGTCATGGACCACCGGGATGTCGAACTGCTTGAGCAGTTCGGCATTGCCGACGCCGGAGCGCTGCAGTAACTGCGGGGAGGCGATGGCGCCCGAGCAGACCAGGACCTCGCGGCGGGCGCGGGCCTCGACCGTCTGATCCTTGTGCAGGTAGCTGACGCCCACTGCACGCTTGCCTTCGAAGAGGATGCGGTCAGTGGTGGCGCGGGTGACGATGGTCAGGTTGGAGCGCTGCTTGGCGGTGTCCAGGTAGCCGCGGGCGGTTGAAGCGCGACGGCCGTTGGGGGTCACGAAGCGGTCCATCGGGCCGAAGCCCTCCTGCTGGTAGCCGTTGACGTCCTCGGTGCGCGGGTAGCCGGCTTCGACGCCTGCGTCGATGAAGGCGTGATAGAGCGGATTGTTGCCCGCCTTCGGGGTGGTCACGCTGACCGGGCCGTCACCGCCGTGGTAGTCGTTGGGGCCGATGTCGCGGGTCTCGGCCTTGCGGAAGTAGGGCAGGCAGTCGGCATAGGTCCAGTCCTCGAGGCCTGCGTTCTTGGCCCAGTTGTCGTAGTCCAGGGCGTTGCCGCGGATATAGCACATGCCATTGATCAGCGAGGAGCCGCCGAGGCCCTTGCCGCGGCCGCACTCCATGCGACGGTTGTCCATGTGCGGCTCGGGATCGGTCTCGAAGGCCCAGTTGTAGCGCTTGCCCTGGAGCGGGTAGGCCAGCGCCGCCGGCATCTGGGTGCGGAAGTCGAAGCGATGATCCTTGCCGCCGGCCTCGAGCAGCAGTACCGAGGCACCTGCGTCCTCGGTCAGTCGGGTGGCGAGCACATTGCCGGCCGAACCAGCGCCAACGATGATGTAATCGAACTCTTGAGCCTGTGTCATCGACAAGCCCTCCTGATCAGTAAATGGAGTAACGAACCTAGGCTGAGTGACGGGGAAAACGGCTACCAGGCAGGACGCAAGGCGCCGTGCCATGCCCCGGTGGGGCATGGCAGGCGGGTCGTAGCGTTTTCCAGAATGGTGTCAGGGGAGAATCAGAACACCGATTCGAAGGGCGCCATCTCGATCTGCACGGATTTGATCTGGGTGTAGTGATCCAGGGTGGAGATGCCGTTTTCGCGGCCGACGCCTGATTGCTTGTAGCCACCCACCGGCATCTCGGACGGAGAGTCGCCCCAGGTGTTGATCCAGCAGATGCCTGCCTCGAGCTGATGGATGCTGCGATGCGCCCGGTTCAGGTTTTCGGTGAAGACGCCCGCGGCCAAGCCGTATTCGGTATCGTTAGCGCGGCGGATCACTTCGTCTTCGTCCTCGAAGGACAGCACGGACATCACCGGGCCGAAGATTTCTTCACGCACGATGCGCATCTCGTCGGTGCAGTCGGTGAACACGGTCGGTGCCGCCCAGGCACCCTTGGCCCACTCGACGCCATTGGTGTTGCCCTGGTTCCAGGCCTCGCCACCAACCAACACGCGAGCGCCTTCTTCCTTGCCCAGGGCGATGTAGGACAGCACTTTCTCCTGGTGCTCGAAGCTGACCAGCGGGCCGAAATTGACCTCGGGGTCCAGCGGGTCGCCGGCCTTGATGCGCTTGACGCGCTCGATGAGCTTGGCCTCGAAGGCATCCTTGATGCTGGCGTGCACGAATACACGGGTACCGTTGGTGCAGATCTGGCCGCTGGAGTAGAAGTTGGCCATCATCGCGGCATCCGCGGCGCGATCCAGGTCGGCGTCCTCGAAGACGATCAGCGGCGACTTGCCGCCCAGCTCCATGGTCACGTCCTTGAGGCTCGAGCTTGCTGAGGAAGACATGACCTTCTTGCCTGTACCGACTTCACCGGTGAAGGACACCTTGTCGATGCCCTGGTGAGCGGTCAGCATCTGGCCCACGCGGCCATCGCCTTGCACCACATTGAAGACACCGTCGGGCAGGCCGGCCTCGGTGAATATCTCGGCGAGCTTCAGGGTGGTCAGTGGCGTCACTTCGCTGGGCTTGAAGACCACGGCGTTGCCGGCGGCCAGGGCCGGAGCGGCCTTCCAGCAGGCGATCTGGATTGGATAGTTCCAGGCGCCGATCGATCCGATCACGCCCAGTGGCTCGCGACGGGTGTAGACAAAGGAGTCTTGGCGCAGCGGAATCTGGGTGCCCTCGATGGCGGGGGCCAAACCGGCGAAGTACTCGAGCGCGTCGGCGCCGGTGACGATATCGACCGCTGCGGTCTCGCTGATCGGCTTGCCGGTGTTGCGGGTCTCAAGCTCGGCCAGTTCATCATTACGCTCGCGCAGCAGCGCCACGGCCTTGAGCAGGATGCGCGAACGCTCCATGCCACTCATGGCGCCCCAGACCTTTTGCCCTTCGCGGGCCGCGGCCACGGCGGCATCCACATCGGCTTGACCGGCCTGTTGGATGTTGGCGAGCAGGGAGCCGTCGACCGGGTTGGTGACGGTGAAGGTCTCGCCGGAGGTGGCGTCGGTCAACCTTCCGTTGATATAGAGTTGCTGAGTGGGAAGTGTCGTCATGAGAACCTCCTAGTTGTGTGCGTTAGGCTCTGCGCAGCGCGCTGTGCTCTGCGCCGTGGGCAAGTTTTTCGTCCAGGTAGTCGTAGGCAAGCTCGCGGGCCCGGTCCACATCGAGGCCCTCGGGTGCCAAGGCGCCGCGTAGCCACAGGCCGTCGATCATGGCGGCCAGGCCGCCTGCGGCCTCACGGGCCTGCTGCCTGGGCAGGCACTGGCGGAACTGGTGGCAGAGGTTGGAATAAAGCCGCCGGTCGTTGACGTGCTGAAGCCGATGCAGGTTATGGCGATGCATGCTGCTCGCCCAAAACGCCAGCCAGGTCTTCATAACCGACTGGCTGACCTGACTGCGGTCGAAGTTGCCGTCGATGATGGCGCGCATGTGGGCGCGTGGCGCGTGCTTGGGCAGCCCCTGGCGGCGCTCATGAACCGCATCGCCCAGGTCTTGCAGGATTTGGCGCATGGTGGCTTCCAGCAGCCCATCCTTGCCGCCGAAATAGTGGCTGATGATGCCTGCCGAGACGCCAGCGAGGCGGGCGATGCGCACCACGGTGGCATCAGCGAGCCCTACGTCGTCGATGGCGTCCATGGTGGCCTGAATCAGCTGACGGCGGCGGATGGGTTCCATTCCGACTTTCGGCACCGTTACAACTCCTTCTGTTTAGCCCTTCCGCATGCCGGGTGGGCAGGGGAGGGCAAATGTTCTATGGTGTTTAGTATGCATCTTTTTTATTGAACGTTCAATCAATAAAAGATGTCGGCCTACTCGGCCCATGACCTGGGGGTGTCTGAGCGTGTAGCAGGTGATGTCATCTAGATCTCTGCTTCGTCACTCCTTCCCCCCCTGTTTTTTAGACCAATAAGAGGTTCGATCCCTATGTCCAAGACGATCCCGACTCTCAAGATGTCTCTGCTGGCCCTGAGCGCAGGCGCCCTGACGCTGGCGGCGACACAGAGCCAGGCGGCGGCGCCGGAATCCTGCCAAAACGTGCGTTTCGCTGAGGTGGGCTGGACCGATATCACCGCAACGACCGCTCTGACCACTGAGGTGCTCGATGCGCTGGGATACGATACCCGGGTCGATACGGTCTCGGTGCCGATCGCTTACTCCGGCATGAAGAATGGTGACTTTGACGTCTTCCTGGGCAATTGGATGCCGTCAATGGCGTCAATCAGCGACCCCTACGTCGAGCAGGGAACGGTCGACCGTCTTAACGCCAATCTCGAGGGCGCCAAGTACACGCTGGCGGTGCCGCAGTATGTCTATGATGCTGGCGTCACCAATGTGGCGGACCTGGCCGATCATACGGAACAGTTCGATAGCAAAATCTACGGTATTGAAGCCGGTAACGACGGCAATATGCTGATCCAGGACATGATCGATGACGACGCCTTTGGCCTTGGCGACTGGGAACTGATCGACTCCAGTGAAGCCGGCATGCTGGCCGAACTGAGGTCGCGCTCCAGCCGCGAGGACTGGATGGTGTTCCTGGGGTGGGAGCCGCATCCGATGAATACCAACTTCGATATTGCCTATCTTGAAGGTGCCGATGACTACTTTGGTCCTAACCTGGGTGGCGCAACCGTTTATACCAATACCCGTGCCAACTACGTTGAGGAATGCGGCAACGTCGGCAAGCTTCTCAACAACCTCTCCTTTACTCTGGAGATGGAAAACCAGTTGATGGGCACCATCATGGATGACGGCGAAAAGCCGCGCGAGGCGGCACGCGCCTATCTGCAGGCCAACCCGGCGGTTCTCGATGGTTGGCTCGAGGGCGTCAGCACGGTAGACGGTGAGCCCGGTTTGCCCGCGGTAAAAAAGGCGCTGGACATCTGAGCTGGCTCGTTGCCATTACGGGCTTGCCAAGCGTGATGGGGGTGTGCATAATACGCCCCCGTTGCCGAGCGTTAAGCCGTCGGTAGCGGTGTGGCTACGTAGCTCAGCTGGTTAGAGCACATCACTCATAATGATGGGGTCCCCTGTTCGAATCAGGGCGTAGCCACCAAGAATCACGACAACAGGCCCGCACCGATTGGTGCGGGCCTGTTTCGTATGGGGAGCCTTGCCCAGTGATTCTGGGTTAGCGATGGCGTCAGGTAATTGATTCGCCATGGGTTATGGTGCGAATTTACATACTGGCCTTGACCTTGCGTCGCCAATCCTTATACTACGTTGCGTGTTTGGGTCATTCCCCGATAGCTCAGTTGGTAGAGCAAATGACTGTTAATCATTGGGTCACAGGTTCGAGTCCTGTTCGGGGAGCCATCCCTGCCCTAATCGATGATTGACGCTCAGCGTCAACCCTGCCGGATACCTCTCGTATCGTATGGCAGTCACATAGCGGTAAGCGCGTAGTTGTTCCCCGATAGCTCAGTTGGTAGAGCAAATGACTGTTAATCATTGGGTCACAGGTTCGAGTCCTGTTCGGGGAGCCATTTCTTCAGTTTACGGTTATGAATATTCCTCCTTGTCTTATCTTTGGTTTGCCTTTTCTTGATTAGTATGGCTTGCCGAGCGTTATCTCCTCTCCTAAGTAGATTCAGTAAGTAGACCCTGGATGACGAGCGTTGTCGGCTCCCGATTAAGCTCGTATTGCGCATCTCCGCTATATCGCTTACCCCTTTATTGCTTTGCCTCTATTCGTCTTTGCGACGCCAAGCGTGCTGGCTGGCGCCGTAAGTCCCTGTCGTGTCTCTGTTGCTTGGGGCGGACGAGGCTGTTAAGCCTGTGCGTGTACGTTGGTTATGAACGATCGAGACTCGCTTTTAGCAGGCGCTGAATCTCCGGATGCTGAAAGAAAGCGTGAAGTTCTTGTGCAGTTATGGGACCGATTCCTTGCAACCTTTGCCAGTCTTGTATTGAACGAGCCTGGAGGCTGGCAAGCTCAGTGGTCGGCGTCAGGCTGTCATTCGCGGCGGGAGGCATGCCTAGCGCCTCGAGCCAGGTGCTCAATCTCCACCCGTCTGTTGGGTGAAAGGCATCAAGCCACTGAGTGGCGCGGGCCTCGCCGACCCCCGGAAGTTCGCGTAGCTCTTTCTCTTCAATGGTCTGCCAGTCGTTGAGGCGTCTTACTAGTCCGGCGTCGATAAGCGCGGCCCAGCTGCCTTCACTAATGCCTGGCATATCGAGCCCTTGATCCCCGGATAGCCAGGTTAGTCTGGCCAAAAACTGCTCGCGACAGCCGTTGGTGAGTTGCAGGCAGCTCAAGGCGTCATAGGCAGCTGGGTCGGGAGGCGACACGGCAGGCCGTGGCTGTATGCGCACTAGTGTCTGCTCGAAATGGGGAATGATGCCGCCGGCCAGTTGAACGATGATCTGGTCGCCAGGGCGTATGTCTTCCTTCTGCCAGCGGTTTAATGAGCCAAGACTGACACGAGTTATCTCGCGGTCGTCTAGCTCGACAGGCTGCAGTTCGAGAACGGGGGTGATTCGTCCCGTCCGACCGACGGTGAAGTCGACGCCTGTGACGAGAGCGTGTGCGCTGCGTGAAGGGTGCTTCCAGGCGATGGCCCAGTCGGGTGGTGTGGGAGCAGCCTCACGAGACGCGGATGTTTGGTCTGGGCGGTGTGATTGGCGAATCACCACGCCGTCGGTGGCAAAGGGGGCCGGTTCGCGATACCAGCGTTGCCTGGCTTTGGCGACCGCCTGTGTCGAGTCAACCGCCTCGCTGAAGCGAGCGCTGTCGGTGAGGTCCCAGTCGGCGAGTCTACTGAGCCTTGTTTCGATATCTCTGGGGCCATCCGGCCAGCCCCATACGAAGAGGCCGATGTTGGCGCCGGCATCGGCGGTCAGCGTATTTCTGGCCATCAGTCCAGCAATGGCGCTGCGGGCCCCAGCGCTGCCTGATTCGGCTTGGATGTGATCCTTGAGGCGCAGATAGAGCTCGCCCTGTAGGGTTACTTGCGGCGGTGCTGGTGCGGGTAGCTGCTTGGGAATGGCGGCGATGATTTGGGCCTTGCTGTACCAATTCTGCCCCCTTAGGTCATCGCCGCGGCTGATCACGCGCGTCAACTCCCCGGCCTCATAAACCAGGGTGACGGCGACGCCATCCACTTTGGGCTGCACCCATAGCGAGCGTTCTTGGCGCCTTGTCATCCAGTCAGTAAGCGCGGCTAGGTCGTCGAGCTTGTTGAGGCCCGTTAGCGGGTAGGGGTGTCGAAGGGTCGAGCCTGCTGGGGGAGGGGGTGGAGTCTCGGCTGCTTGAATGTCGAAGCAGGCTTGCCATTGGTGGTAGTGTCGTTGAGCCTGGTCGTAGGTGGCGTCATCGACCAAGCGTTTGCCATCGCGATAATAGGCATTGCTCCATTCAGCAAGGCGCTGGCCAAGGGTGTCGATGGCATTTTGGGCGGCGGGGCGTGACCAGTCTGGGCAGTCGTCTGCCACTGAGGGCGTCGTAGCCAGCCACATCAAGCACAGAAAGAGCGTTAGTCGGGCAAGGACGCGAGGGTTGTCGGGCATGTGGTGCCTCCCTGGCTGCTAGTGGCCGCACTCAATCCATGAGTGGCTTTTTGGTAACGACGCATTGGCGGCGACGCAGCTCGGTGCGCGCCTAACATTGGCGTTCACTGTATGAGTGTAGTGCGTTAAATCAATCGTGTGGAATGACGGGCTTTGTACGTTAAGGCGGGGCTACCATCTTGGCATGCTGGTCGTGATAGCGTGAGGGTAGTGAAGGAGAAGGGTGTTAGGCGCGCGAGGACACCAGGCTGCGACGAGGTTCAGATTGGCCATTGGGGCCATATAAGCTGTTGCCTGCGGCTTCGCGTAGCGCATTGAGCATGCGCTGATTTTGCTCGAGGCGCTGGCGAATCATGCCGCCATTGATGGCATTGAGGCGTGCCGTGCGTTGTGCATCCTCCAGCAATGCTTGCCAGACAGGCAGGCAGCCAGCATCGGAGGCCGCCCTTGCAGCACCTTCAAGGCCGGCACCATATCCCAGGCGTTGCTGTGCCTGGCTGCGCTGAGTTTCAAAGCGCTCGACCTGGTTCAGCATTTCCTGCTTGTCGGCGGCAATGCGATTGAGTAGCTCACCGTCGACGCGGCCTTCGAACAATGCCTGACGCTCATCGTTCAAGAGTGCCTCGAGTGATGCGATGCGCTGCCGCTGACGTTCGAGAGATTCTCTCAAACTCATGAAGATTCACCGCTGAGAATATCCTGGACGCTGGCGATAAGGCCGTCGGCAATCTTGTCGGCGTCGATTTCCAGGCGGCCTTCGCTAATGGCAAGGCGCAGTTCTTCGACCCGAGCGGTGTCGATGTCGCCACTTGCATTCTGGTTGCCTGTGCTCAGGTGTGAGACAGATGCAGAACTCGGCGTTGCCGATGCCTGCGAGCTGCCAGCGGGAGCGGGCTTGCTTGGGGTCTGATCCGTCTGCTGGAGGCGGGTCAAAGACTGTGTGCTGTCGATTTTCAAGGGAGTGGCCTCGTCAGTGGTGCTTGCCCATGGTATCGGCCAGTTGGGCGGTATCTTTAATCCTAGCGGGCTTTTTTTGTCGCTGCCGCATGATGACTTTAGAAATCGACGGCGCCTTTAGAAATCGACGGCGACGCGACCGGAACCAATCACTTCGCCGGTAATGATCTCACGTCGTGAGAGGCGAATTCTAACCTCATCTCCCATTCCTCCGTCCTCCAGTGCCTCTCCTTCCCGCGAGACGCGAAAGCCACCACCCTGAGCCTCCACCGATACGGACTGGCGTTGTTCGACCAGAGGGATATTGCGCAATTGGTGTTCTCGCAGGGTCGAGCCGGCGGAGACCGTGCGCCTCGTCATCTTGCCGATCGCCTCATCTATATGGCGAATCGTGCCGGATGGCAGTCGCCCCAGGCTTCCCTGGCGCATGATAAGCATGCCTTGATCGATGACGGTGCCGGTCTCCATGCGTTCGGCTGCCGTGACGTAACTGCCGATGCCCTCTATCTCTGCCTGGAGGTAGCGATCCTGAGAGCCCGAGCACTCGACGCCTACCGATACACGGCCCCACTGGCGCTGGTGCCTATTGGGAAAGAAAGGCCGTGGCGATGAGCAGGCGCCGAATTGTGCAGAGGGCGGAAACACCTTGACCCTGACCTCGTCAGCGTCCTCGGAAGCTTGATTCAGTAGAAAACGCTTTACGGCCTCGACCAATGCTTGGTCCTGGTTCGGTGCTTGATCCTGCGCGAGTGAAGGTGCCGCCATTACCGCTATCCAGATCAGGAGAGAGAGGGACAGGGTGAGGCGCAAGCGTCTCTTGCGAGAGGCGCTCGCGATGCGGGATCGAGAGGCAGGTTTGCGGGACATTTGGGGCATGGCAATCACTGGCTCGAGGAGGCTAGGTATCGGGTTTACGCCGATTCTACTCGGCTGCTGGCCGGGTCAATAACGGAATTGGGCGCGAAATGCGGGTCTGTTTGATCCTTTGAGATGACGGGGGCATCGCTATTCTGCACTCTCAACATTTCCCCATTTCGCGATTGTGGGTGCACAAATGATCGATAAGCTTGGGTCGGCGCTGAACTTCCAGCAGGAAGTCCTCAGCCTCCGCCAACAACGGCATGAGGTCTTGACCAGTAACATCGCCAATGCCGACACGCCTAATTACAAGGCGCGCGATTTTGACTTTTCGCAGGAGCTGTCGCGAGCGATGGAAGGTGGGCGCGCGGCTCAAGGCGGTCTTTCTCTATCGACTACCTCGGCGGGTCATATTGAAGGCCATGGCGCTTCCAGCAGCAAGGTGCATGACCTGATGTATCGCGTGCCGGCCCAGCCAAGCCTTGATGGCAATACGGTCGATATGGATCGTGAACGGGCAGAGTTCGCCGATAATGCTGTCCGCTACCAAGCCTCCCTGTCGATGCTGAACAGTAGTATCCGGGGCCTCAAGTCATCCATGCAATCGGAATGATCATCAGAATGATGGAGGCCTCCGAGCCTAAGGAGTGAGCTAAGCATGTCGATGTTTTCGATCTTTGACATATCTGCTTCCGCTATGAGCGCGCAGGCGCAGCGGATGAACGTGACCGCCAGCAACCTCGCTAACGCGGATAGCGTGGCAGGACCCGATGGCGAGCCGTATCGCGCGAAGCAAGTCTGGTTCGAGGCCCAGCAACAGGGTGGCTCTGAGGTCGGTGGCGTGCGCGTTACCGGCGTCGTGGATGATCCGTCGCCGATGCGCATGGAATATCGCCCTGACCATCCGCTTGCAGACGATGATGGCTACGTGACCATGCCCAACGTGGATCCCACCAATGAGATGGTCAACATGATCTCGGCGTCACGTTCCTATCAGGCGAATGTTGAGGTAATGAACACCAGCAAACAGCTGATGACCAAAACGTTGACCCTGGGAGAGAGCTGATTACATGGCTACTAGCATCGACTCGAATGTCTTGAATAGCGTCAACGGCACCGCCGGGCAAGCCAGCAAGGCCGCCAACCGCGAGTCTGACGATCTCAACGATCGGTTCATGACGCTGCTGGTGACGCAGTTGAAGAACCAGGATCCCATGAACCCCATGGAGAATGCTGAGATGACGTCCCAGCTGGCGCAGATCAACACCGTCAGCGGCATCGAGAAACTCAACACCACCCTCTCGTCCATCACGGATCAGATCGATCAAGGCCGAGCGCTTGAAGCCGCCGGGCTGGTCGGCTCTGGCGTGATGGTGCCGGGCAATAAGGTGTTGACCAGTCAAGTGGATGGAAGAGTGACTACCACGCCTATCGGCATTGAGCTTGATCAGCCCGCCGATAATGTACGCGTGACCATCACCAATGGTTCCGGTCAGGTCATCGACCAGTATGACGCGGGTAGCGCCAAGGCTGGAGTGTCGAATATTTCCTGGGATGGCCAACTGTCTTCTGGCGAAAAAGCGCCGGAAGGTGCCTATAACGTGTCCTTGCAGGCGACACGTGGTGAGAGCCCCATCAATTCCCAGACGCTTAACTATGCACAGGTAGGGGCTGTGACGCCTCAGGAAAACGGAGATGTCTTGCTTGATCTCGGTGCCGTCTACGGACAGATCGGCCTGAATGACGTCAAGCAGATTCTCTAAAGCCTCCGGCCTGGCGCTCAGCGAGTGCTCTCAGCCCAGGCTATTCGGCTAGAAAGCTGGTTTAGAAAAAGTACCCGTCTCTCATATCGCATCTTCACATCGCTATAAAGGAAATGAACCATGGGCTTTTCACAAGCGCTGAGTGGCCTGAATGCCGCCAAGGCCAATCTGAATACCTTGGGCAATAACATCGCCAACTCCCAGACCGTTGGCTTCAAGTCGTCGACGACGCTTTTCGCCGACGTTTTCGCCAATGCCGATGTCGGCCTGGGCACGCAGGTGTCGGCCGTGCGCCAGGATTTCAGCGACGGCAACATTGAAAGCACCAGTCGTGAGCTGGATCTGGCCATTAGCGGCGAAGGCTTTTTCCGCATGCAGCAGAATGGCGAAACCGTCTATTCGCGTAACGGTCAGTTGAGCATGGACGCCGATGGTTACTTGGTGAACGCTCAGGGCGCACGGCTGATGGGGTATGGCCTTTCGGACGCCAATGATCCCTTCTCGGATGTCGTGGCCGGCGGTCAGCCCGAAGTACTGCGTGTGCCGGCGGCCGGTATGCCCGCTCAGGCAACCACACAGATCAATGCCGTCTATAACCTGGATGCCAGCTCTGTCGCGGGCGATCCTGACCAGCTAGAAACGGCGACGGTAGAAGATAGCGGCGGTACCCAGGATATCGACTATCACTACTCCAACAGTTTTACGACCTTCGACTCGCTGGGTAATGCCCGCAATGTGACGGTCTACTACGAAAAAACCGGCGCCAATACCTGGCAGGGTAACGTTGCGCTTGATGGGCAAGTCAATGACGGTGGTACCCCGGGCGATGACGTTAATGAGTTTACGCTTGAGTTCGATTCCAGTGGTGCGCTGAGCAGTGTGAACGGGACCGCTGGGGCCGACGCCACTAACTTTACCTTCACTGCGGCTCAGCTTGGTGGGGGCGCTGCCGACATGGCTGGTGTGGAACTCAGTCTCACCGGTACTTCGCAGTTTGCTAAAGACTCCACCAGCGACCAGTTGACCCAGAACGGCTATACCGCTGGCACCCTGGTCGGCATCGAGATCGAAGACGATGGCAGCATCGTACGCAAGTTTTCCAACGAGCAGGCCCAGTCCGCAGGGCAGATTGCCCTGGCCAACTTCCGCAACCCGGAAGGCTTGAAGGCGGCCGGTGACAACGCCTGGACCGAGACCGCTGCGTCTGGCGGTGAGCTGGTCGGACAGCCGGGGACCGGGGTGCTGGGCAGTGTGACTGCCGGTGCGGTCGAGACCTCCAACGTCGATATGGCCTCCGAGCTGGTCGACATGATCGTGGCACAGCGCGCCTATCAGGCGAACTCCCAGACCATCAAGGTCCAGGATGAGATTCTGCAGAGCGCTGTTAACCTGCGTTAACGGGTGAGGATGAGCCGATAATGGACCGCATGCTATATACCGCTATGAGCGGTGCCAGTCAGAGTCTTCAGCAACAGGCAGTGGTCAGCAATAACCTGGCCAATGCTTCGACATCGGGGTTCCGCGCGCAGCTTCATGCCATGCGGGCTGTACCCGTTCAGGGTGATGGCGTTCTGGATACGCGCGCCTCGGTGGCGGCCAGCACGCCGGGGTCGGACTTTAGCCCTGGCCCTGTCAACGCCACCGGCCGTGATCTCGATGTGGCGATTCGGGGTGATGGCTGGCTTGCCGTTCAGGATGCCGGTGGCAATGAGGCCTATACCCGCCGCGGCGACCTGCAAATAGACGGTAACGGCGTGCTGACTAGTGGTGGACGTCCCGTGCTGGGCGATGGCGGGCCCATCGCCGTTCCTCTGGAAGCCAAGCTGGCCGTGGGCGGCGACGGTACCATCAGTGCGATTGGTGCCGGCCAAAATCCCGATGCCATCGTCAATGTGGGACGCCTGAAGCTCGTTTCTCCCGGTGATGCCGGTTTGACCCGTGGCGAGGATGGCCTCTTTCGTGCAGGGCCCAATGGTCAGCCACAGGTGCTTGGCCGTGACGAAGACGTCCGCGTTGCCTCCGGTGCCTTGGAAGGCAGTAACGTTAGTGCGATCGAGTCGATGGTGTCGATGATCGATACGGCGCGGCGCTTCGAAATGCAGATGAAGGTTATCAGCAGCGCCGACGAGAATGCTCAGCGTGCCAACAGCCTTTTATCGATTAGCTGATAGCGCTCTAATTTCAGGCGTTCTATTCCGATAGGCGCCTTATTTCAGGAGATTTTCCATGATTCGATCATTATGGACCGCCAAGACGGGGCTCGAGGCCCAACAGGTTCAGATGGACGTCATCTCGAACAATCTGGCCAACGTCAGCACCAACGGTTTCAAGAAGTCTCGGGCCGTGTTCGAAGACCTTATGTACCAGAACCTGCGTCAGCCGGGTGCCCAGAACGATGCTCAGAACACCTTGCCTTCGGGCTTGCAGGTGGGTAGCGGCGTGCGTCCGGTGGCCAACGAGCGGCTGCATAGCCAAGGCGCCATCGAGCAAACCGAGAACTCCCGCGATCTGGCGATTAACGGCAACGGTTTTTTCAACGTACTGCGACCCGATGGCACTACGGCTTATACTCGCGATGGCAGTTTTCAGCTCGATGCCAACGGCCAGATGGTGACCTCGAGCGGCTATCCCGTTCAGCCAGCGATTGTCGTTCCGGAAAATGCGCTTTCGGTCAGCATCGGGCAAGACGGTATCGTCTCGGTGACCGAGCCGGGTGTGGCAGGCAACCGCGAAATTGGTCAGTTGACGCTGTCCAGCTTCGTTAACCCGGCCGGTCTCGAGAGCATCGGCGAAAACCAATACCTGGAAACGGCATCCTCAGGGCCGCGTAACGAAAACATCCCGGGCGCTAATGGCCTGGGGACGATCTATCAGGGCTATGTGGAAACCTCCAACGTCAATGTCGTCGAAGAAATGGTCAGCATGATCCAGACCCAGCGTGCCTACGAGATCAATAGCAAGGCCGTCAAGACGTCCGATGAAATGCTAAGCCGGTTGGCACAGCTGTAACCAAGGGGCGGTCATGATCTTCAAGGGGTGTATGCCGGTCAGGCACTGGGCGTTGGTAATGGTGCTGTGTCTGCTGGTGTCCGGCTGCGCACAGCTGCCGCGAGCATCGGTAGTGGGTGAGCAGGAGCAGGTCAACATCGCCGAACCGCGGCCGCCTGTACCTAACGGCTCCATTTATCAAGCGAACGCTGGCTATGCCTATCAGCCGCTTTTTGAAGATCGCAGGCCTAGAGCCATCGGCGATATTCTGACCATCGTGCTCGATGAAGAGGTCAGTGCCAGCAAGAACTCGCAAAGTAACGCCGATCGTTCCGGCTCTGCTGGACTGACCATCGATAGCGCCCCCGATGCGCTTGAACAGCTGGCCGAATACGGCTTCGATCTCTCCGGGCAGAGTGATTTCGCCGGCGGTGGCGGCTCCGAAGCCAACAATACCTTCACCGGGACCATTACCGTCTCGGTATTGGACGTGATGCCCAACGGTAACCTGCGAGTGAGGGGTGAGAAACAGATCGCCATCAACCAGGGAACCGAGTTCATACGCTTCTCCGGCGTGGTGAACCCTCGCACCATTACCGGACAAAATACCGTGCCTTCGACTCAGGTCGCTGATGCGCGTATCGAGTACGTGGGCGACGGCTATATCAACGAGGCGCAGCACATGGGTTGGCTGCAGCGTTTCTTCCTCAATATTTCGCCGTTCTAGGTGTTATCCGACTTCCTTGGCAAGGCCTGAATGATGCGTGCATTTTTCGTTTCTCGAGAGTTTTGTGTTCTTCGGCAAGGCCTGATGCTTGCCCTGCTGCTGGTTTGGGCATTGTCTGCACGTGCCGAGCAGCTGCGTGAGCTGTCTGATTTCGCCGGTGTGCGCGATAACGCTCTCGTTGGCTATGGCCTGGTCGTGGGGCTTGATGGCAGCGGTGACCAGACCACCCAGGCGCCTTTCACCAGCCAGAGTCTGACCAACATGTTGTCTCAGTTGGGGATTACGGTGCCTCAGGGCACCAACCTGCAGCTGCGCAACGTAGCGGCTGTGATGGTCACGGCCAAACTGCCGGCCTTCGCCCGCCAGGGCCAAGAGCTCGATATCGTGGTGTCGTCAGTGGGTAACGCACAAAGCCTGCGCGGTGGAACGTTGTTGATGACGCCTCTGAAGGGCGCCGATGGGCAGACCTACGCCATGGCGCAGGGCAACCTGCTGGTATCTGGCGTGGGTGCACAGGCTGGTGGCAGCAGTGTTCAGATCAATCAGCAGGCCAATGGACGCATCCCCGGTGGTGCCTTGGTCGAGCGCCAAGTGCCGCTCGAACTTGGTCGCCAGGGCGGAATGCTGGAGCTGTTGCTCAGGGATACGGATTTCGGCACCGCCCAGCGCGCTGTGACGGCGATCAATATGGAGTTCGGGCGCCCGGTGGCCTCAGCGCTCAACGGGCGCGTCATTCAGTTGCAGGGCCCCTTGAACGACAATGCCAGGGTCGGCTTTATGGCGCGGGTAGAGAACGTGGAGATCAATCCGCGCGAAGCGGCTGCCAAGGTGGTCATCAACTCGCGGACGGGGTCGGTGGTCATGAACAGTCGCGTCACGCTGCGGCATGCGGCGGTGGCCCATGGCAGTCTGTCGATCATCATCGATACCGACTTCCAGGTCAGCCAGCCCAATGCCTTTAGTCAGGGCGGACAGACAGCCGTCGTGCCGAATACCAATATCGGCATTCAGCAGCAGGAGGCGTATCTACGAGAGGTCGAGGGGGCCGACCTGTCAGAGGTCGTGGATGCACTCAATGCGCTCGGGGCATCCCCGCAGGATCTGATGTCCATTCTCCAGGCACTGAAGGCTGCCGGTTCGCTGCGTGCCGAGTTGGAGATTATCTAATGACGATTCAGGACATGAGCGGTCAGTTTGCCCTCGATATGCAGGGGTTCCAGCGCCTTAAACACACGGCACGGGTGGACGAGGATGCTGGTAGGCAGGCGGCGGCCAAGCAGTTCGAGGCGCTGTTTCTGCAGAAGATGATGACCAGCATGCGTGATGCGATCCCCAAGAGTGACCTTTTCAACAGCAAGCAAACCGAGATGTTTACCTCCCTACTCGATCAGCAGTGGTCGCAGCACCTCGCGGGTCAGGGCTTTGGTCTGGCCGAGATGCTGGAGAAACAGCTCGGTGGTGGTCGTCATACCGTCGATACCCGCAGTAATAGCCTTATTTCGGGCATCCCCCGTGGCGAGCCCATGCAGCAGCTGACCCGTTCAGGAGCAGGACAGCCGTCAGTGAACGTTCAAAGCATAGAAGGCTCCGCAACACCGCAGAACTTCCTGGATGCAGTGGATGCCCAGCTGGCAAGCAACTCGACTGATGCAGTCGCTGGGGCAGCGCCCAGCAATGAGCGAGAGGCGGCTCGTCAGGCGTCTCGCCTCGAGCATGTCGAGAACTTCAGGGCGCTACTCGAAGAGCCGGCCCAGCGAGCGAGCCGGACGACCGGCGTGCCAGCCGAGCTCATACTCTCCCAGGCTGCCCTGGAAACCGGCTGGGGGCGCTACTCCATAACGACTCAAGACGGTAGCAATAGCCATAACCTCTTTGGCATCAAGGCTGGCAGTAATTGGCAGGGTGAGACGACCGATATAAGGACCCATGAGGTGATCGATGGCAAGCGGGTGGCGATCACCGATAGCTTCCGGGTCTACGACTCTTACGAAGCAGCCTTTACCGACTATGCGCGATTGATCGGCGATAACCCGCGCTATGCCGGTGTCTTGACCGCGCCGGATGCCGGTCAGGCTGCCCGCGCCCTGCAGGCCGGTGGTTACGCCACCGACCCCCGCTATGCCGATAAATTGATTGCCGTCATGGGCACGCTGGGTCCGCTGACGCCTGAGAGCCAGCAAAGCCTGGCAGCTGGTTCAACTGGAGAACGCTAGCACGATTGCGTTGCGCCACTATCAAGTCTGCGGGCCCCCGGCCGATATGTTGATTATTGATGTAAAGGATCCCCGTCATGAGCATGTTTTCTATCGGCCTCAGCGGCCTGAATGCCGCGCAGAATGCCCTCAATACCACCAGTAACAACATCAGCAATGTCTATACACCGGGCTACAACCGGGAACTGACGATCCTCACCGAGGGTAATAGCGCGGGTGGTGTGAAAGTTAGCGATATCCAGCGCCAGTTCGATCGCTATGTGGCCGATCAGCTCAATGATGCGACCAGCACGTCGTCTGCGCTGGAGACTTACCAGACGCAAGTCAGCCAGATCGATAATCTGCTGGCCGACGACGGGGCCGGGCTCTCACCGCTGATGCAGGATTTGTTCTCGGCGATGAGCGATCTATCGGGTTCGCCATCGGATCCTGCTGCCCGGCAGGGTGTGCTGGGGGCAGCCGATACATTGAGCGCCCAGGTGCGATCTTTCGATGCTTATCTCCAGGATATGCAAACGGGGATCAATGCCAAGATCGGTGATGAAGTCACGCAGATCAATAACACCACCAAACAGCTCGCGACGCTTAATCGTGAAATCGTGCTTGCCGAAGCCAAGAACGGCGAGGCGCCCAACAGCTTGCTTAACCAGCGCGATAAACTGGTAAACGATCTCAGCGAGCGACTGAATATCAAACTCAATATTCAGGACGGCGGCACCTATAATGTGACCCTGTCGAACGGTCAGCCGCTGGTTGCCGGCACCAGGGGCTTCCAGCTAGAGGCCATTAGCTCTACTGCCGACCCCCAGCGCACGGTGGTGGGGTACAAGGATTCCGGCGGTAATATGGTAGAGCTCAATGAGGATCGCATCACCGGCGGTAGTCTCGGTGGTCTGCTGAACTTCCGCACCGAAACGCTTGATAAGACCCAGAACCAGATCGGTCAGCTCGCGGTATCGCTTGTCTCGGGTTTCAATGAGCAGCATGCGGCCGGTATTGATCTCGATGGCAATGTCGGCGGCGCTTTCTTCAGCATCGGCTCACCGCGTGCCTACGCCCATACCGACAATGAAGGCACCGGCGATGTCGCCTCCACGACATTTGGTGACACCTCTAACCTGCTTGCGACCGACTACGAGATCCGAGTCAATAATGACAACCCGGCTGCGGCCAGCGACTTCACTATCACCCGTAAAGATTCGGGTGAGGAGCTTGCGGCGGGTAGTGACTTTACGTTCAACGGCAGCGATGAGCTGACGTTTGGCGGCGTGGTCATCACCTTCGATGGAGGATCTCTCCTGCAGGGAGATCGCTTCGAAGCACAGCCAGTACGCCGGGCGGGCCGAGATATGCAGACCGAAATTAGCGATCTGGACAAGATCGCGGCGGGCAGCATATTGAACGGTGATACCGAAGTCGTTGAGTCCATCACGGGGGAGCCCGGCAACGCTCTGGCTTCGGGTGATGCGCCTTGGTCACTCAGCGTCAGCGACGCTGGTGGCGGCAACTTCGATATCGTGGCCACCCCTGACACTGGTGCGGCTCAGAACTTCAGTGTGCAGTCTGGTGACGAGATAACCTTGGACGGTGTGACGCTGACCTTCGGCAACCTGAAGGATGGTCAAACACTAAGTCTGGGATTGAATGGTGCCGGTACCGGCGACAATCGTAATGCGATTGCACTGCAGGACCTGCAGGACAGTGAGTTGGTTGCAGGGTCTGCGACGCTGAATGGGTCTTATGCATCGATGGTCAGCGATGTCGGTAATCGCACGAATATCGTGCAGGTGAACCTAGAGGCGCAGAGTGGCCTTACCGAACAGTTGCGTGGCGTCCAGCAGTCTGAGTCCGGGGTTAACCTCGATGAAGAAGCCGCCAACTTGATTCGTTTCCAGCAGTATTACCAAGCCAATTCCAAGGTCATTCAGACCGCCTCTACCGTGTTCGATACCATTCTTGGCCTGCGGACCTGATCATAGGAGTTTCGTATCATGCGTATCAGTACCGTTACGATGTTTGAGCAGGGCGTGGGCAGTCTGAACCGGCAACAAAGTCAGTTTATGGACGTCGGCCAGCAGATCGCTAGCGGGCGCCGTGTGGTTAATCCTTCGGATGATCCCCAGGCGGCCTCTCAGGCAGTTAGCGTGTCTCAGTCGCTGGCGGTGACTCAGCAATATACCGACTCCCGCGTCAGCGCACGTAATTCGCTTTCACAAGAAGAAAGTGTGCTCAATAGTGTTAGCCAGGCGATCACTAGCGCCAAAACGTTGCTGGTGCAGGCCGCTAACGGCACGCTCAGCGATGCCGATAGGCAATCTGTGGCCAGTGAGTTGGAAGGCATCTATAACACCATGCTGGGTCAGGCTAATGCCACTGATGGCAACGGATCTTATCTGTTCGGTGGTTATAAGGACGATGCCCCGCCCTTCGTTCAAGATGCTAGCGGTGACGTGGCCTATATTGGCGACAGTTTCAACCGTGAGGAGCGCATCGACTCGTCGCGTCTCATGCCTGTATCGGATAGTGGCGATGCCATCTTTAACAGCGTGCCCAGTGGTGCCGGCTATGTGGCGACTGCGGCACGTGATTCAGCAGGCGATGGCAACGTGACCTTCTCGGGTCCGAATCGTCTTGATTCCTCGCTGCCTGGGTATGGGGATGACGCTTACCAGATCAACTTTCTCGATGATAGTACCTATGAAGTCGTGACCACTGCCCCCGATGGCACTACGACAACTACCCCTGCAGAAAATTACACCAGCGGGCAAACCATCGAACTCGGTGGTGGTGCCTTGTCGATAACGCTCGAGGGTAAGCCTGACGTTGCCGGGGGAGATAGCATCAAGGTCAATCCTGCTGATGGTTCAGATGCCAATCAGGATGTCTTTGCATCCCTCAAGTCGGCTATTGATGCCTTGAAGGTACCCATTGACGGTGATCCTAGCCTTAAGGCAGATCAGCAAAACACGATCGCCACCTCCATGCGCGAGCTGGATAACAGCTTGGATAACGTGCTCACTACCCGTGCCTCTGTAGGCGCCCGGCTCAATGAGTTGGATGTGGTGGATCAGGTCAGCAGTAATCGCAAGCTGAGCTATGAGCAGACTCGGTCAGATCTGGTCGATCTGGACTATGTGGAGGCGATCTCTGAATATAGCTTGCGTCAAGTGGGTTTACAGGCGGCGCAAAAATCTTTTGCCGATATTCAGGGCATGTCTCTCTTTGATCAGATTTGATGCTTATCAAGGCCAGTCCGTAAGCGTGTAGAGATGGGGCATGTGAACTAGAGCCACGGAAACATGCCGCTGGCTGACACAGGATCCGATAATCGTTATCAGCGGTGCCTACCAAAAGCCCCAACCGGGAAAAGACGCCGGTCGGGGCTTTTGTGTTGATATGGCCTTTCAGATATCTCCCTATGCTGGAGTTAGACAAGAGGTGCCATGGCCGTCAGCAGGTTGCGCATAAAGCCAAGCCCTATCGCAAACAATTGTTCTAGATAACGGTCCAGGTCGGTCATCAGTACCATCAGCAGGAAGACGCCAGCCGTCAGTGACATCGGAAAGCCGATGGAGAAGACGGTGAGCTGTGGGGCCGAGCGGTTAAGTATGCCAAGCGACAGGTTGATGATCAGAAGGGCCGAGACGACAGGTAACGCTAGCTTCAAACCCAATACGAAGACGGTGTTACCAAAGCGCGCCAGCAGTTCGAAGGCATTCAGGTTCACGCCGGAGCCAATGGGCAAGCTAGTGAAGCTATTGACCAGGATCTCGAGGGCGACCAGGTGGCCGTTCATGGCCAGAAACATCAGCAGAGTGATCATGTAGAACACCCGCGCCAGAATCATGGTGTTGGTACCGGTATCCGGCGAGAAGAAAGTAGCGAAGCCCAGCCCCATTTGTAGCGCGATGAAGTCGCCGGCCGCTTGAACGGTAGCAAAGATGACGTGCATGACCACGCCCATCGCAGCCCCGATCATCACTTGCTCGACCATGATGCCAAGCCCAGCCCACGACATGATGGGGGCTTCGGGCATGGGCGGAAGGGTTGGGGTGATGGCGACACAGATTAAAGCAGTAAGGCCAATTTTTACCTGGCGTGGGGCGCTGGAGTGGCCCCAGAGCGGTGATGCCATGACGAAAGCAGAGAGGCGCATGAAAGGCCACAGGAAGGCGACTAGCCAGCCATGCAGTTGGTCAAAGGTGATTTCGACCATGGTCCTAGCTGACCATGAGAGGGATATTTTGAATCAGCTCACGGGTGAAGCCTATGATCAGTTTGAGCAGCCAGGGACCCAGCAGTACTAACATCCCGAATACCCCGAGTATCTTCGGGATAAAGGAAAGCGTCATTTCGTTGATCTGCGTGGCTGCTTGGAAAAGACTCACCAGCAAACCAATCAGCAGTGCTGTCAGCAGCAATGGGGCGGCCATGAACAGGGTCACGCGCATGCCCTGATAGGCCATGCTCATTACCATCTCTGGGCTCATGGGCGTTCCTCCTTACAGCTTGGACGTTGAAAATCAGACGTATCGCCGGTGCCCTTCGCCTCGTTAGATGGTGCCGGTGTCATAGATAAAAGCTCTGCGCCAGTGAGCCCATCAACAGTTGCCAGCCATCGACCAGCACGAACAGCATCAGCTTGAAGGGCAGGGAAATCGTCGCAGGGGGCACCATCATCATGCCCAGCGCCATCAGCACGCTGGCAACGACAAGGTCGATGATCAGAAAAGGGATAAACAGGGTGAAGCCAATCTGAAAAGCGGTTTTTAGTTCACTGGTGACGAAAGACGGCAGCAACACGCGCATTGGCACGTCCTCGGGGCCTTGCATGGGGCCTATGTCGGCCAAGCGGGCGAACAGAGCTAGGTCGGGTTCACGGGTTTGGGCCATCATGAACTCACGCAACGGCTGACTTGCCAGCTCGAAGAAGCGTGGAAAGGCGATGTCATCATTGCTCAGAGGGAGCCAGGCCGTCTGGTAGATATCGTTGAGCACCGGTGACATGACGAAGAAGGTCAGAAAGAGGGCGAGGCCGAGCAAGACCTGATTGGGGGGTGCAGACTGCGTGCCCATGGCGGTTCGCAGTAGGCCCAGAACGATGATGATGCGCGTGAAGCAGGTCATCATCAGCAAGGCGGCCGGCAGAAAGGCCATGCTGCTGAGCAGCAGCAATGTTTGCAACTTGATCGACCATTGCTGGCCGCCATCCCCAGTAGGACGCGATACGATGCCGGGAAGCGATTGGGCCCAAGCCGTATCGGGCAGCAGGGTCGCCAGGAGCGCGATGACCACCAGGCCAACGGGCAGGGCATAGGTAGAGATTCTGGAATCGGAAAGTGGGCTCATGAGTCCTTCCGTCCGTTATCTCGATGGTTCTTCAGCATGCTGCCAGTATTATGCCGTAAGGCGCTGGCAAAGCGTTCGGCGAAGCCTTTGCCGCTGTCCTCGGATGTCGAAGGGCGAGATGACGCCGGCTCAGCGGGCTCGGGAGCCTTGAGGTCATGCAGCTTGTTGATCTGGCCGCCGCCCACGCCCAGCACTAACCAGGTGCCTTCAACCTCGACGATGACCACGCGCTCGCGTTGTCCGACGGCCGCCGAACTGACGACCTTGATGCGCTGGCCGAAACCTAAACCGCGAGGGCCTATTCGACGTATCAGGCGACTGGCAAGCAAGATCACACCGATGATGAGGGCGAGGGCCAGTCCGACCTTGCCGATAACGGCAAGCCCGATCAGGCTATCGCCGCCTGAAGCCAGGGTGTCGATGCCAGTCGACGACATATCGGCAGCGGAGCCGGTGGTGGGTGCTGACAGGCTCATCGGTTCAGTTTCTGTACCCGCTCCGACGGCGTAATGATCTCGGTGATGCGAATGCCATATTTGTCGTCGACTACCACGACTTCGCCCTGGGCGATCAGGTAACCGTTGATCAGGATATCCATCGGTTCACCAGCGAGACCATCCAGCTCGATCACGGAACCCTGTGCAAGTTCAAGCAATTGCTTGATGGTTATCTTGGTGCGGCCAAGCTCCACGCTCAGCTTGACCGGGATGTCCATGATCATATCAAGGTCGCGAGCCGTGCCACTGTCGGCGCCGTCACCTAGCTGGCGGAAGACTTGACTACCCGCAGAGGTCGCTTCTTTTTCACTGCCTGCCCCTGCTGCCGCGTCTTGATCTTTGGCATCCCCTTGGTCACCCGCTTCGGCTGCATCCTGTTCTGCAAGTGCTGCCGCCCAAGGATCGTCGTCGGCCGACTGTTCGTCACCCGAAGCAGTGGCTTCTTCTTGCTCGGCCATGGCGTCGGCCCAATCATCGGGGATGGAGTTCTGATCGGGGTTGTTCGGGTCACTCATCGTTACTTTCCTTGGATGTCGCGGATCCCTTGATGAAGGCATCCGGGGTGTTGCCGGACATTGAGGCGTGATCGATCATTCGCAGCACGCGCAGTGCTCGTTGTTCTTTCTGACTGCCATACTCACACTCCATGACCGGTACGCCATCGACGCTGGCGCCTACGGTCTGAGGAAGCTCAATTGGCAGCACATCGCCAACTTGCAGGCTCATGACGCGAGATATGCGCGTGGGGATATCGACAAATCCAGCAATCAGCTCGACTTCGGAGTGGCGTATCTCACCTGCCATTCGCTTATTCCAGGTCTTGTCGCCGTTACCGAAGCTGTCGTTTTGTGGGTTAGTGAGAATATCCCTGAGCGGTTCGATCATCGAATAGGGCATGCAAATCTGGAAGTCGCTTGCCAGGTTGCCGACCTCGAGATGAAAAGTGGTGTTGACCACGATCTCATTGGGAGAATTGGTGATATTGGCAAATTTGGCCTGGATCTCGGAGCGCATGTAGCTGATCTCGAGCGGATATACCGATCTCCAAGCCTCCTGGTAGGCTTCAATGGCCAAATTCAGAATCCGCTGGATGATGCGCTGCTCGGTATTGGTGAACTCGCGCCCCTCGGATTTGGTCACGAAGCGACCATCGCCCCCGAAAAGGTTGTCTACGACCATGAATACCAGGCTCGGGGGGAATACCACCAGCGCCGAGCCGCGCAGTGGCTTCATGGTGATCATGTTGATATTGGTCGGGACGGGTACGTTACGAGTGAAATCGCTGTAGCTCTGGTAGCGTACGGAGTCGACAGTGATGTCTGCGCTGCGCCTGATCAGGTTGAAGAGGCTCATGCGGAAGTGCCGCGCGAAGCGTTCATTGATGATATCCAGCGCATGCAGGCGCTCGCGGATCACCCGGTGTTGGTTGGCCGGATCGAAAGGTTTTATCCGCGATTCATTGCCAGCGGCGTCTGAGGAACTGTCCTCTTCGCCGCTTACGCCCTTGAGCAGAGCGTCGATTTCTTCCTGCGATAGCAGATCATCTTGAGACATGGCGCTTGGGCACTATGAGTTATTGCACAATGAAATCGGTGAACAGCACATCACTGATCGCCAGCTCGGGTTGTGGCTCGGTCAAGGGGGTATCAAACAGCCCCAATACCTCAGCCGACAGACGAGTTTTACCGTCTGGTGAGGTCAAATCTTCAACGCTTTGATCGGCAAATAGCATCAGCATACGGCTACGGACCTGAGGCATGTGGTTTATCAGCAGGTCGCGGGTTTTTTCATCGGCGACCTGCAGCGTCAGGCCTATGTAGAGGAAGCGGTTGCCGTAGTCCTCGCCACTGATATTGACAGTGAAGGGATCAATTTTGACGAAAATGGGGTCTGGAGCCTCAACGGGTTCAGGTTCGGCATTTTCCGCGGCTTGCGCCTGGCTGTCAGTATCTAGCAAAAGATAGACACCAGCTGCCGTCGCCGATGACACAAGAACCATCAGCAACACGACCAGAAGCCATTTTTTTCCTGAGGAGGTCGAAGATTTTGCCATTTATTCCGCCGTTGTCGTAAAGGATGCCCTTTGGATGTGGAGTATGCCGGCTAATGAGATAAAACGGTGGCGCGAATAGGCCACCGTAAAGCACTCAACTCACGATTTTGTGGTCAGTCTCCCACCTGCCAGGTGGTGACAACGACGCAAGGTGGAGCCTTGTCGTGAAGGAAAAAGCTCCCCTCATGCATACAGGTCGACGCGTCCATCCATCAGGTTGGTGGTCGTCGAGCTCAGCATCGAGCGTGGGTCCACAGCGCCTTCATCCGTATCTCCGAGGATGCCAGGCCCCTGTGACTGACGACCGGCAAGGCTCTGTTCCTGGGGCTGTTGGCCGGACGCTTGGTGTCCTACCGAGGTGTCGCCAAGGGTGATGCCTTGCTGGGCCAGTGCATCTCTCAGCTGAGGGATGGCCTGTTCAAGGGCGTTGCGAACCTGGGCATGAGCAGAAAGGAACTGTGCTTGCGCACCACCGTGTTCTGCGACCTTGAGGCTAACGGATAGCGGACCGAGGTCGGCAGGGTGCAGCTTCAATTCCATCTGCTGATCGCCGCGCTGGGTCATGCCAAGCAGTTGTTGTCCGAGTTGTTGCTGCCATTGTTGGCTGGCGATAGGTGCGGTCAAGGCCCCGCTGCCGATTTGGGCCTGAGCAGATGTGGCGAGGGAGGCCGGGGTGGCGCCCGTTCCGGCCATACCGCTAAGGCGATCGCCGGATGACAGCGCCGCCAGCAAATCCGAGCTAGCGGATGATGAAGAAAAGGCTGCGCCGCGAGCATCGGCTCTATCTGCCAATAGCGAGGCTGCCGCGCTATCCGAGGCGACGAACCCTGCCATGCTCTGGCGGTTGGCAGCGGTCGCAGCAGAGTCACTGACTGCCTGAGCCATCGCACTGCGATTCAACCAATCTGTATTGAGTGCCGCCTGGCTGAGAGGCGCCTGATCCCGACGTGCATCGGCATTCGCGGTGGCTTGGCCCGCCAGCGCCAATTTCTCGCCATTGCTGGTGGAACTGCCAGCCTGGTCGATGAGATTCATCCGCGCGGCAATCATGGCGAGGCCAAGCGGTCCATCGTTGACGTCGGTGCTTGGCGTCGCATCGGGTGAGGCGCCGTTCGCCATGGATGAGTCAGTCGTACCCGTGTCGACGTCACTCAGCCAGGTCTGTGAGCCATCCAGGTCTGACGTCGAGTTCTTCTGAGCATGATTTGGCAGTGCCTCAAGTGCCGACAGAACTTGGCTAAGGTCTTGGGAGGCTTTCTCGCCCAGCGGCTTACCGTCGAGAAGGGCGGCCAGTGCTTCTCGTTGTGAAGCGGTGAGGGCATTCTGGGCTGGATCCTGCTGAAGCTGTTCCTTCAAGGCACTCAGCTGCTCTGGGCTCAGCGCCGAAACCGCCTGCTTAAGGCGCGCTAGCGGTGTGTCTTGAGAGTGCGACAGGGCCTGGGCCGAAGAAGCATTTTGTTTGCCGTCGCTGAGGGTCTGGCGCTGAGACAGCAGTGCTCCGAAGTCCTCAGCGGCGCCTTGCTGTGCCCCATTCGCCTGCCGTCCTGTGGCTTTGCTTGAGGAGCCGGGGGCTGACATTACGTCTATGATATCCATGTAATCTCCTAGAGGCCCCGATCATCGGGTGTGCGACGCAGCAGACTATTGCTGCTCATTTCATCGTTGTGGCGTTGTTCTTGGCGTTGCTCGATACGACGAGCCTTTTCCTGGCGGCGATTTGCCAAGGTATCGTAGGACGTCAAGCGCTTCTGCTCTTCCCGCCAATGCTGCTGGCAGCCTTCGACACGCTGCGCGTGATCCTCGAGCGCCGCACGAGCTCGGTCTACCGCGGCATCGAGGGAGGCCAGGAACTGCTGATAGTTGTGCAGCGTCGCCGGGTCTATGCCTTTATGCATGGCATTCTGCAGGCGAGTGGCGTATTCGAGTCGGTAGCGTCGCAGCGTATCGAGTTGCGTTGAGGCCTGCTGCTGGGAGCGTCGTTCGTTGGCCAACGTCTGGCCGGCTGCATCTCGTGCCTCTCTGGCCAGCTCTGTCAGGGTATCGAGCGGTAAAGATGCACTCATTTTCCACCTCCAACGATAGCCGATAAGGACTGTCTGGCTTCCGCCACGTCCGCTCGTTCGTCAATCTGTTGCTGCAGGAAGTATTCCAAGTGTGGGAATAGCTGCACGGCCTGATCAAGCTGCGGGTCATGGCCGGGGCTGTAAGCGCCTACGCTGATCAGGTCGCGGTTGCGCTGATAGCGTGAAAAATGCTGCTTGAAAAGCCGTGCCTGATGTTGCTGTGCATGATCCGTGATCGCACCCATCGCACGACTGATCGAGGCTTCGATGTCGATAGCAGGGTAGTGGCCCGATTCAGCAAGAGCGCGCGACAGCACGATATGGCCGTCCAGGATGGCACGCGCCGAATCGGCGATAGGGTCTTGTTGATCATCACCTTCGGTCAAGACCGTATAAAAGGCAGTGATCGATCCGCCGCCTTTTTCGCCATTGCCTGCGCGCTCGACCAGCCCGGGCAGTTTGGCGAACACCGAGGCGGGATAGCCTTTGGTCGCGGGGGGCTCACCGATCGCCAAGGCAATTTCACGCTGTGCCATGGCATAGCGCGTAAGCGAGTCCATGATCAGCAGTACGTTTTTGCCTTCATCGCGAAAGCCTTCTGCAAGACGAGTGGCATAGGAGGCACCCTGCAGACGTTGCAGAGGAGAAGTGTCGGCAGGCGCCGCCACGACCACGGACCGCTTGCGACCTTCATCACCGAGGATGTTGTCGATGAAGTCCTGTACCTCTCGGCCACGTTCACCAATTAACCCTACGACAATCACGTCGGCTTTGGTGTATCGGGCCATCATCCCAAGCAGCACTGACTTACCAACGCCGGAGCCAGCAAAAAGCCCCATGCGCTGACCGCGGCCTACGCTCAGCAACGCATTGATGGCGCGGATACCGACATCAATCTGTTCATCGATAGGCGCCCGTGCCAGCGGGTTGAGCGGTGGCGTTGCCAGTGGCGCATGGGGGACGTCCTGCAGTGATCTCTCGCCGTCCAGTGGCTTGCCGTTGCCATCGACGACTCGCCCGAGCAGCGATGCTCCCAAGGGAAAGCGCCGAGCGGTTTGTGTTCCGCCATCGCCAAGCGGAAGCACACGAGCACCTGGCGTCAGGCCGCTGATCTCCGCGAGTGGCATCAGGAACAGCTTTTCGCCGGAAAACCCCACCACTTCTGCTTCGGCGTAGCGCGCCTTGGCATGGAGGCTATCCGTGCTCAATTCGATACGACAAGCGCTTCCCAGCGGCACGCGAAGCCCTACGGCTTCAAGCACTAGCCCCGTTGCGCGCGTAATGCGGCCGCTGGCCCGGTAGCTGGGCAATGCCTCGACGCGCGCCATGACCCGGTCGAGAGTTTCTCGCCAGTGGGTCTGGTGTGTGGTCGCGCGCTCGGCGGCATTCATGCTTCGGTCTCCTGGTCTTGCTCCTGCTGATTATTGAGTACCGAGTGAGCAGGTAGCCGCTGACGTATCTGGTCAGCGATAGCCTCGAAGCGCGATTCCCAGCTGGCATCCAGTTCGCCGCTCTGGCTCGTGACCCTGCATCCACCCCGGCTGAGCTGATCGTCGGGTTGTAGCTGCCAGCCTGCACCTTCGATCTCGTTGCCAAGCTGCTCTTCCACGATGACCATGTCCTCTGGATGCAGCCAGAGTCTTGGCTTACCGGACAGGGCCGGCTCGACATGAATCAGCTCACGCACGATGTCTAGGATCTGCTCGGGACTCGCCTTTAGCGCATCCCCTGCCAGTTGACGTCCTGTCGCAATGGCCAGGTTGACCAGGGCATCGGCAATCTCGTCATCCAGTTGCGCGATGGCTTCGCCGAAGCGAGAGGCAAGGGGCTGCAAAGGGGCTATGGTGTCATGCATCTTCTGACGTAATTCTTCTTCGCCTTGGGCACGGCCTTGTTTTAGCCCCTCTTCATGTCCTTTCTTGCGTCCTGCTTCGAAGCCATCCTGGTAGCCTTTTTCGCGTGCTTCGTCATGTACCCGTTGCCGCTCGGCCTCAAGAGCTGCTTGATGTTCCTGAGCGCGACGCCGGATTCTCGCTTGGCGCTCAAGGTCGGCAGGACGTGCCGCAGAGGCGGTACGTGCGCGCTCCTTTAACTCGTCCATTTGCCAGGGGCGCCATTGAGCATTCCAGCGGTCGTCAGGGTCAGACATAGCTGTCGTCTCCTCCACCCAGTACTAGTTCGCCGTTATCGGCAAGGCGCCTGACGACTTGCAGAATGGACTTCTGCTCGGCTTCTACCTGAGACAGGCGAATCGGGCCACGAGCTTCCATGTCCTCGCGCAGCAGCTGGGCAGCTCGCTGCGACATGTTGCGCATGAATTTCTCCATCAGGGTATCTGGCGCACCCTTCAGTGCCACGACCAGAGAATTGGTCTCGATTTCCTTGAGCAGCATCTGAATGCCGCGATCATCGATGTCTTCCAGATTTTCGAACAGGAACATTTCGTCGATGATGCGCTGTGCCAAGTCTTCGCTGTGAGCCCGTACGGTCTCGATAACGGTCTCTTCCTGATTGGAGTTCATCAGGTTGAGGATCTCGGCCGCCGTTCTTACGCCGCCCATCTTGCTGCGCTTGAGGTTCTGGCCGTCCAGCATATTGCCCAGCACTTCGGTCAATTCCTGCAACGCCGCCGGTTGAACACCGCTGAAGGTGGCGATGCGCAGGACCACGTCATTGCGTAGCTTGTCATCGAGAAGCTCTAGGATATCGGCGGCCTGGCCGCGTTCCAGGTGCACTAGGATGGTGGCAATGATCTGCGGATGCTCGTCGCGGATCATTTCGCACACCACCGAGGCTTCCATTAGATTCAGTGCATCGATACCAGAGCTCGCGCCCTTGGATTCAAGCACGTCCTCGATCAGGCTCGTCGCGCGCTCACTGCCCAGCGCTTTGGTCAGCACAGAGCGAATATGCTCGCTGGAATTGACGTTGATAGAGGCATATTCGTCGATCTCCTTGCGGAACTCATTGAGTACCACGCGCATATCTTCATGCGAGATCTGGCCGAGTTCAGCCATTTGCTGGCTGATGCTCTGAACCTCTTGCGCCGAGTAAAACTTGAAGACCTCGGCGGCACTGTCTTCATCCAGTGACAACATGAGGATGGCGCTTTTGCGGGCGCCACTGAGTTTGCTTGCGTCTTTACTCATCTTTGTTCATCCAGCTGCGTGCGATCATCGCGACCATGCGGGGATCTTCTTGTGCCATTTCACGAAGATCTTGAAGGTTTTGCTCATAGGTCGCGGACTTGCGCGGACGTCTGGGCGCTGTATAGGTTTCAGCCGGGCCCTCATCGCCACCTTCGGCACCGTCGAAATTGCCCTGATCACCGTCCTGGCCGACCGAGGTGTTAATGGTCTGGCCGGCGCTGGACATCTGGCCGGCGCCAGGCAGGCTTGGCTGCTCTGTGTAGCGCTTGATCAGCGGGCGCAGAATCAACAGGTACAGCAGTAGGATGGCAAGGCCCACTAGCAGGTAACGCCCCAGCTTGAAGGCCAATTGCTGGATGTCGGACTGCTGCCACCACGCCAGCTGCACGGCGTCGTCATTGCGGCCTGTGAACGGGCTATTGACGATTTCGATAGCGTCACCGCGGCCTTCCGAGAACCCGATGGCTTGCCGCACCAGGCGCTCTATCTGGGCAATCTCAGTATCGTCCAGCGGAACCATTTCCAACTGGCCTTCGTCGTTCATCTCTTCGCGGTAGTTGACCACCACCGCGGCAGTCAGGCGCTGGATATCACCGCGCTGGTACTGGATATGGGTAACGTTACGGTCAACTTCGTAATTGATGACGTTGTCTTGGCTCAAACGACTTGGCGGGTCACCACCATCGTTCTCGCCATTGTCGTTGGCTCCCGCATTACCTCCAGCACCAGCATCCGCGTTGGCCTGGTCGACCGGCGAGGCGGCGGCGCCCGGGGGGGTGTTGGTGAGTGCGCCTGGGACCCCTTGAGCGAGGTCATTGCCGCCTGAATAGGTGCCACTGACCTGCGCGCTCCTGACGGCGGCTTGGTTGGGGTCCTGGTTGGGACCATAGCGCTCAGCCGTTTCCTCACGACGCGAGAAATCGACCTGGGCCGTCACTTGGGCATGGATGTTGCGGTCACCCAGGATGGGCTTGAGAATATTTTCTATGCGCCGTTGATAAGAGGTTTCTACCTCGGAGACGTAATCTAGCTGTGTGCCGTTGAGACCGCTATTGGCCCCGTCCGGCTGTGACAGCAGGCGGCCGTTCTGGTCGACAACGGTGACATTCTCTAACGCCAGGTCCGGAACGCTGCTGGACACCATGTGCGTGATGGCGTTGATCTGCCCCTCACCCAGGACTCTGCCAGGCTGCAGGGTCAGAACGACCGATGCCTTGGCGGGTTTCTCTTCGCGAACAAAGACCGACGGCTGGGCCATCGCTAAGTGGATGCGGGCTTTTGATACGGGGCCCAGGGCCTCCATTGAGCTTGCCAGTTCGCCCTCAAGCCCGCGCTGGAAGTTGACCTGTTCGGCAAATTGGCTGATGCCGAAGGCCTGGTCGTCCATAATCTCTAGGCCGACATTGCCCCCTTGGGGAAGTCCTTGCTCGGCCAGTTGCAGGCGCAGCATGTTGACTTTGTCACTCGGCACCAGCAGGGCGCTGCCCCCGGCAGCGAATTGATAGGGCACCTGGCGACTGTCGAGTTCGTTGATGATGCGCCCGCCGTCTGCCTCGCTCAAATTGCTATAGAGCACTCGGTAGTCCGGTGACTGGGCCCACATCAGCAGGGCGATCACTATCGCAATCACTGCGGCCAGAGCGATCAGCAGTGGCAACATGGGGTTGCGCTTCAACTGATCCTTGATTCGATCGAAAGCTGGCTGTGCCGCCCCGCGCTGTGCGCTGGCAGAGGACGTATTGCCCTGGCGTGCAGAATCGGTGGCCGTGGCCCCGTTGCTCATGAAAGCCTCCGGCAGCGATCGGCAGTGCGTGTCGTGATGTGCTCAAAGGTGTGGGCAGAAGACATGTCAACATCCGTTCATCGCGGGTGTCCGTCCCGAGTCGGGCGGTACTAGTTCGGGCAGTGCTACTTCTCATCAGTACTGTTTCCGTCAGTACTGTGTCTGCCAGTGCAATTTTGTCAGTACTATGATGAACGCTATTATCCTCAGCAACGGCAACGACAAAGGTCAGAAAAGCCTGTTGTTTTGTCGCCAATTGGCTGAATGGGATGCGGGATCTTCCTGCTAGGCTTCACCCATTACTCCCACGATGAGGCTAAGCCCATGAGTTCTCCTTCGATTCAGTCGGCGCTCCAACAGATGCAGAGCCTTTCCGCTCAGGCCAGCGGCGAGCAGCTCAAGGGGCAGTCCGTGTCCACGTCGGTAGGGCAGGGGGGCTTTGCCGATGAGCTCAGCTCGTCGCTACAGCGCATCAATGAGATGCAGCAAACGGCGGCCGGCCAGCGCACCGCCTTCCTGTCGGGGGACAAGGACGTTGCGCTGAACGACGTGATGGTCGACATGCAGAAAGCCAGTGTGGCATTTGAAATGGGCGTGCAGGTTCGCAACCGCCTCGTTACCGCCTACAAGGACGTGATGAACATGCAGGTCTAGTAAGGCCTGTCGGCATTAGGTGGGGCTGACTCGCGGTTTACACTTTTGGTGCAGATGCGAGTCTTGTAGACCGCTTTCCTGAGAGGCTTGAGAGTGCTTTGACCATACCTGCATCGCGTGGCAAGCCGGGAGGTACACAAGAGCCTCAGTATCCAGAAGCCAAAGCCAGGCCTGAACCCCGAGGCTTATATAGCCTGCTCATGCTTCGAAGCTGATCAGGCGGCCTTGCATCTCGTCGAGCTGCTCTGCGATTCGCAGCACTTCTTCTGATGGGATCTGGCGAATGACGTCACCGCTGACGCGGTCGACGATTCGTGTCACCACTCGAGACGGGTGTTCATCGAGTGAAAACTCGATCCCGTAACTGCGCATGACCTCATTGATGCGCTGGATGGGGGCAACGAGTTCGCCTGCACCGGGCGAGCCGATAGCGGCAGACGAGCTTGCCGTCGGTGCGGCACGGCCATCAACGGCTGATTCGTCGGCTGGTGATAACTGCGCGAGAGCGCTGTCGATGCGTTGGCGAGCAGTGAGTTCACTTAGCGCCGGTGCCGTGTTCAGAGCGCCTGTTTCATTGATCGGTGACGTCATGGCCATATCCCTCTGTGTGCAGACGTTGATCCCCTGCAGTTCACTATCGACAGAGGAAGCCAAAACTTTAGGGAGATATTGTTAGCTCCCTTGTCATGCACGTGACCCTTGCATCGCTCCAGCGGTTTTCCCTTTTTCTTATCAGCGACCCAGGCGGATATCCAGATCATGAACCCCTCCACACTGATTGGTATTGCGGCCAGCTTGATGATGCTGGCAAGTGTGCTACTGCTGAGTGCCCAGACACCTGCGAGCTTCATCAACCTCCCCGGGCTTGCCATCGTACTGACCGGCACGCTGGCCGCCACTTTCATTAGTTACCCCTTGCGCGAGGTGGTGCGGGTCGTTCGCCTGGTTGGGCTGGTATTTCGTCGCGAGAACAGCCGCGTCGAAGAAGACCTTCAAGAACTGGTGGGGCTGGCGAAGCTTTGGTTTTCAGGCGATGTGCGAGGGGTCGAGAAAAGGCTGGACAGCTTACGCAACCCTTTCATGCGCACCGGTATTCAATTGGTTATCGACAATACCCGGGAAGAAGAAATCATAGACTTGCTGAGCTGGCGGATTGCCCGCCTAAAAGCCCGCGAGCGAGCCGAAGCTCAGATCTTTCGTACCATGGCGCTTTATGCGCCGGCCTTCGGCATGATTGGCACCCTGGTCGGGCTGGTCAATATGCTGGAGGGGATGGATGCCGCACAGATTGGCGTGATCGGTGAGCGCATGGCCGTAGCACTGCTGACGACCTTTTACGGCATCGTGTTGGCAAACCTCATTTTCAAGCCGATCGCGGTGAAGCTCGAGCGACGCACCGAAGAACGCTTGATCGCCATGAACATGATCCTCGAAGGCGTATCGTTAATGTCGCGCCGCCGTTTGCCGTCGTTCATTGAAGAGACGCTCAAGTCGTTAATGGCCAACCATCACGACGAGCTTCGTGATGAGCTGAGTGAAGAATCCGATAGCCCCGCAGGTACTCAGGTAAACAGCGAAAAATCACGCCGGCGGTTGCCCAAGATGATGAGAAAGGCTCGCCACAATGCGTGAGGTAAAGCGCGGGCGAACTGGCAAGCACGATATTCTCGACGACGCCGGGCCCGAGGACACCAGCGGTGTATGGATGCTCAGCTACATCGATGTCATGACCCTGCTGGTCGCCCTGTTTGCCCTGCTACTAGCGGTCGCCGCCGCGAACAGCGCCGATGCGCCAAACCAGCAGATACCGGATGGCCCCTTAGCAGAACAGGTATCGCCCGGAGCTATCGTGGTGGCACTGGGTATCGGCAACGGAGCGCCTGCGCTCGTTTCAGATGATGCGCCGCGTGTCCAGGCCGAGGGTGCGCTGATGTTAGCCGGTGCCATCCAGGCCTGGCAGCAGAATGCGGTGGACGGAATGGCTGCCGCTCAGTCTGGAAGACAGGTCGCTACTCGCGAGCCCTTGGCTCTGGCAGAACACCTGCCCTCTCCGGTCAAGCAGATTGATCCGTCTGGTGCCCTGGCACTTCAACCACCTTCTAGCGCAGTTGCGGCCGTTACCGCTCTGCCTCCGGTGATGCTCGATCAGCGCCTCAATCTAGCAGCGCTCGGTGATATGAAAGTTGTCATCACCCCCGCTGCGCCCGCCAATACGGCTCGCTTATCGCCTGAGGCGGTGGCGTCCGCGAGAGACCTTAGCGAAGCCATCGATTCCCAGCTCGCCGACGCCAAAGTGCTGCCAAGTCTGGAGGGCGTGGAAGTCTCCAGCGTTTCCGAAGGCATTAATCTGCGTATCCAAGACCGGTTGGTTTTTGAATCTGCTGCCGCAGACCTGACCGAGATTGGAGAAGATGTCGTCAATCGCCTGGTGAATATCATCCAGCGCTACGACGGCACTGTATCGGTGGAAGGCCATACCGATAGTCGTGACATCGACACCGAGCGCTTCCCATCTAATTGGGAGCTGTCTGCTGCCCGCGCTACGGCGATTCTTCGTCAGCTGCAGGCGGCCGGGGTAGACGCCAAACGGCTAAGAGCGATTGGCTATGGTGATACGCGGCCGCTTGAAAGCAACGATACATCAGAAGGGCGCTCGGCTAACCGGCGCGTGGAAGTGATTGTGCATTTGTAGGGTTTTCCGGGGCGGGTGGCATGGGTGATTACTTTTTTGTGCCTCACCCATGTTTGTGCTTTTTCAGTATCAGGAGTTAACTGTTACCCGGCTATAGCCTCTGCAGCTATGGGAGGGTGCTTCATTTTCAGGAAAATGATAAATAATTCGGATGATCTATCTTGGGTTCATAGATCATCCGAGAATTTTTATGTCAGAAGTTTATGAGTACCCCAAGCACCTCATGATGTCATCTGTCTCATGATTGATGATCGAGACTTCTTCATCTGAGAGTTCTCCTCTCCAGATGCCTCTTCGATCTTGTAATGGCTGTGTCATTTGCCAAGCTCGGCGCTGGAGGTGGTTCCTCTCGCCTTTGCCATCCGTCTCTTTTGGCGTAACGCCGAACCAGGTCTTATTGGACTCGCTGAAATCTAGCATAGTAGTTTCAAATGGGACTCCAATGAAGCTGCAAACTTTCTTCAAAGTCTCCTGAGGAGAAGCCACTATATCCTCGTAATAGACTAGGAGAGTGTCTTCATCGTTAAGGTGTGTCATGGCCTTTCTATTGTCATCTATCCACCTTCTCAAGGAAGAGGAAAAATCGCCTGAGCGGTTCTTGAGTGAAAATACGACATCTTTAACATCTCGAACCATGATGATGAATTTTGATTGAGGGAGTTTTTTTCTCATCTCCTCTATTTTATATAGGTGCCGAGGGGTTTTTTCGCATAGTATTGTTTTTCCCTGTGCTTCGGCATGTAGTGCTTCATTATTGTACTCGGAAGGAAAGCTTTCGCCATTCGAAAGAAACCAGTTGGTTTCTCTCATTACGGTGTGAATTGCGGAATGGGCACCCAAGATGCTAGCCATTAGGGTGGTGCCAGTGTGTCCACATCCCACCACGAATACGTTTTTCTCTATTTTCTTTTCTTTTCCAATGTTGATGTTGATGTCTGATTTTATGTTTTTTACATAAGACTCCATGTCTATGTTTTTGCAGTCCTGCAAGATGCGATAGGCCAGGTCATAGCTTCCGTATGCTGCATGGAGAATAAGAGCCATTTTCTTTTTTTCATCATCGCTAATACTTTCGAGTTGGTTGATGTCTCGAATGTATACAGCATCCGCTGTTGTCAGTTGGTTGATGCCATTGTGAACCTGGCGATTGATGACCAAGGGGGCAAATAGCCTCTTGCGCTGCTCAAGTAGAGCGTGGAGCATGAAACCTTGCTCTCGCATCCATTGGTCGACCTCAGCAAAAAGCGGCTGATTTTCATAAAGCCGTATGAAGTTGACCTCGGTTTGTATGACGAGAGTGTTAGATAGCTTGTTTTTCGCATTTTTAAATACGGTAAGCTCGCCGCCTTGGATATCGATTTTTAGCCAGTCAATATCCCCTACCTCTTCTAAGTCGTCGAGACGCTTTGTATCAACCCGCTCGATTTTCTCCACTGTGCCCCATACAGGGTAGCCGTGGAAGTGATCTAGTACTGCTTTGTTGGGTTTGAGAGTCGATGTCATGCCAGGTGCTTTACACAGGTACAGGCTGGCTTCCGCTCCATCTCCGACCACGTAAGGAAGATATGTTTCGTGGGGACCCTTGCGCATTTCAAGTTTTTTGAGAGCTTCTCGTTGTGGTTCAAAGCCGACAAGGCTAACCGCTCCTTGCTCGAGAAGCCCTGTATATGGTGGTGTACCATCAATTGGGTTGGCACCAATGTCGACGACTTGTATTTGCTTGTCTATGCACCAGTCATAGTGCGGTTGCTGTGGGGGCTCGCCCAAGGGGGCGCGATGTACCTCTTTTGTAATTCGGCTGCTTTCTTTTTTATTGTCGTCCGTTAACTGGGGTGGCTGGCTCTGATTCTTAAGTTGCGCTTCTACTTTACGCTTATCCTCATCGTAGCTTGTGACCGCTTGCTTATTGCCAGATAAAAACTCTGCGCCAGAAATCATGTCCTGAGCTGCTAGATACTTCTCCGAGGCGGCTTGATCGGCCTGATTGATAAGGCTATACGCTAGATCCTTTATGCCATAGGCGTTATGAAGTAGGAATGCCAGCTTTAGGCGCTGGCTATCCGTAAGGTCTCGCAGGCGATTTTGACTTGGTATGAACAGTGCATCAGCACTGACTAGGTTGGTGGCCTGCCGCTCTTTCAAATCCTTTCGGCTGGGGATTTGACTGCGGTGCCGTGGTTCGTGTAGCCGGTAGAAACGGAATCCGTGTCTGCTGGCCCAGTGCTGTACCTCCCCTAGGTTAGGCTGACGTTCGTGAGTGGGTTGAAAAGCGACTCTTACGTGGAGTAATAGAGTGTTTTTTAATGCTTTAGTACCGTTGTCAAGGATGTCAGTTGCATCGTTAAGTTCATCCAGAACCAGCCAGTCAATTGATGGAAGACCCTCGATACTGTCAATCGCAATGGTATTGAGTGGCAGTCGAGTCAGTACTTGGCTGTCTTTGTAGGTGGCTTCCTGCTGATCATCATTGCCAAGTGGTGGCAGCGTGGAGCTGAGCTTTGGATCTAAGCAGGCATGCAGCACCCCTTGCTGGCCATTCCCAAGGGAGGTATTGGGGTAGTAGTGAACCCCATTATGTTGTTTGAGTGAGCTTTCCAAGGCTATGCTGCTGGGGTCAAAGGCTATGAGTTCCAGAGCGTTGCGCTGTAGCAGTTGACGAATTACATCGTTGTGAAGAAGTTGTCCGCCGTTATCCACAGCGATGAGTTTACCGTCGAACTGCCATTGGAAGGTGGCATCATTTTCTGCTTCTGAGACGTCAGCGCTCTGAATTCTTACAGGAGTTTTCTCATCTTTAAACTGAGCTTCTCCAGCTTTATTGAATGTAAGAGGTGCAGGGGGCTTTTCGTCGCAATGACGCTGCCATATGGCGCGTAGCATTGTCTTGAAGTGTCGGGTGAAGCTTGGGTTATCGCACACAGGTGACTGACGCAAGATATCCCGCAGGTTCTCGCGGATAGTGGAAAGGCTATCAAGGTCCGATGACAACTCCTCTGCGCGTTGCCGGTATTCCTCCCAGCTATTTGTTACTAGTTCTGGCAGTCCCGCATTGACCAAGTGGGTGGCACTGTGGCGGCCGGCGAAGGTGGGGCCAGGCAAGGTGATAACAGGAACGCCCATGTATAGGGCTTCACAGGTCGTAAGACCACCTGAGTAAGGCCAAGGATCTAAGGCGATGTCTACTTTATTATAGCAATCTAATAGTTCTCTGTGGCCTGATGGCCCTTCAATTGTCAGCCTATCCACAGGAATGTCATTATTTGAAAAGGCAGTTTCTATCTGCTGACATTTGGCTGGGCTTTCGAACTGCATTCCTTTTAAGTAGATGCGTGAGTTGGGGATTTGGTGTAGTAATTTTGCCCACTCTCTCACTAGGTCTTCGTTGATTTTTTCCGGGTTGTTGAAGCAGCCAAAAGTTATTACGCCGCTCTGCGTGGCCGGCAAGACACCAATGTCTGGTGCGTGCTGTGGTGGCGTATAACAAATATAGTCGTCGGGAAGTCGAATCAGATTTTCAGTATAATTCTGGTCCACACCCTCAGGTGTTTCAATAGCATCACTGATCAAATAATCTATAGCGCGAACGCCGGTGGTGTTGATTAAGCCGCCAATCCATTTAACGATTACGGGGGCGGGTTCCATCGATACAGTCAACATGCGGTTGCCAGCATTGTGGCCGGTCATGTCGATTAAGATATCGATCTTATCGTCTACTATTTGACGGTAGAAGTCTTGGTCATTCAGATGCTGTATGGGCTGCCATTTTGTGGCAGTACTTTTAAACCCCTTCGTGATACCATCTTCGTCGTTGTTCGAGCTGTAGTAAATGAGCTCGAAAGACGATTTTGATAGGTGTTTCATGACATTCAGCGACATGTAACCTACAGGGTGGCGACGAAACCCATCTGAGAAAAGGCCAATACGCAATGTTCGCGTAGGCTCGCTAGTGTCTGTTTTGGGGCGCTCGGGTGTCGTGGCGGGGGCAAAAAGTGTATTCCATCGCTTGCACTCGTTGGCGATGGCGTCATATGGGTAGTTGGGGATGTAATGAAGCGTTGTGATCCTGTTAGAAAAAACAAAGTATGCGTCAGGTTTGATGCTTTGCGCTAAGTCGTAATATTTTAATGATTTCTCAAGATCGCCAGAGCTCTTCAGGATGTTTGCAAGGTTATTGGCAGCGGAAAAACTTTTGTTATCTATTAATAGTGCTTTTTCGTAGGCGCTCTGTGCTTCTTTGTAATAATGGAGTGCACCATAGGCATTACCTAGCGTGACATGGTAGTCGGCGTTTTTATCTGAAGATTTACATGCCTTTTTAGCGTGCTCTAACGATAGTTGCTTTCTATCACTATATCTATACAGGTACGCAAGGTAGTTGTGTGCGTATGCATAGGTAGGGTCATTGTCCACTGCTAGCTGCAAGTGGTCGTAAGCCGATTCTAGCTTGCCTAGGCGGTGCATGGCACGACCCAGTAGGGCGTGCGCCTCAGGGTGGCGTGGCTCGTTCTCGATTACATCTTCTAATAATTCGCAAGCCCTTCGATGATCGCCGGCATCCGTCAGCTTTTGCGCTTTCTTTAATAGTGCTGCGTGTTTTTTATCGTGTGCATTTTTTTTCCCTGACGGCCTGCGTGTAGTGCTGTCTTTTTGACGATTACGCTTCGACATTTTGCGGTTCCTATGAATAGCATTCTTTTCATAGTAAACAACTTTGCCGCGTTCGAAACGAAGAAAAACGGGATAGCCAATGGCTATCCCGTTCTTTTGCAGCCTAAAATTTACTAGGCTTGAGGGGCTCTGGAGCGGGTGATTAGCCCAGCAGGGACAGAGCGCTCTGGGGCAGCTGGTTAGCCTGGGCCAGAACAGAGGTGCCGGCTTGCTGCAGGATCTGGTTCTTGGTCATATCCGCAACTTCTGTTGCGTAGTCAGCATCCTCGATGCGAGAGCGTGCGGCAGAGAGGTTGGTCTCTGTGGTGCTCAAGTTGGTAATGGCAGAATCGAAGCGGTTCTGCAGGGCACCCAAGTCAGAGCGCAGGCTATCGACTTGTTGCAGGGCGCTGTCAAGGGTAGCCATCGGGTCGGTGGTGCCCTTGGTTCTCAGCGCGTCGGCAGTCGCGTCGCCAGCCGCAACTGTAAACGCTGCTGTGGTGTTAGTGGTAGCTGCATCCTGCGGATCCAGTGCCACATAGTAAGTAGCAGTGACGCCGCTTTCCACGTTAAGGCCATTCGCACCCAGGGTGGCGATTTCGGCCGCAGAGGTAGTGTTGACGGTCACCTCAGCGTAGTAGTTGCCTTCGTCGTCCACTACGGCGTCGGCAGTAGCCACGGTGATGCTACCGGAAGCGATACCGAGGTTAGTCGCCAGGTCGGCACCGAAGTCGTTGACTGAAGAGTCAGCGATCTGGGTGGTATCACCGTAAGAGTCACGGAAGTTAGCGCCAGTTGCTGCTGCAGGTGTGCCCTGCGGACCAGAAATGTTGAAGCTATCAAGGCCAAGTGTGCTGGCATTGATTTCATCCAGCTGGATGTCGATGGTCTGGTTGTCTTCGGCGCCGACCTGAATGGACAGGCTCTGCTCGGAGGCCAGTACCTTGACACCGTTGAAGCTAGTTTCCTGGGAGATGCGGTCAACTTCGTTCAGGCGCTGGTTGATCTCGTCCTGAATGGAGTTGAGGTCATCCTGGCTGTTGGTGCCGTTAGCGGCCTGAACGCTCAGTTCGCGGATACGCTGCAGGTTATCGTTAACCTGGTTCAGGGCGCCTTCTGTCGTTTGAGCGACAGAGATACCGTCATTGGCGTTACGCTGAGCCTGGGACAGGCCAGTGATCTGGCTGGACATGCGGTTGGCGATGGCCTGACCAGCGGCGTCGTCTTTGGCGCTGTTGATGCGCAGACCAGAAGACAGGCGCTCCATGGAGGTGCTCAGCGCACTCTGTGACTGGCTCAGGTTTTGCTGGCCGATCATCGCGGTGATGTTGGTATTGATCACGGACATGTGATGTTCCTTTTAACTGTAGAGGGCTCCATTGGCTGGCCGTGGTTCCTTACCTCGGGCCTGCCGTAACGGCGCCGTTGGCCGTTACCCTAGTTATCGGGACATGTGCAAAAAGCTTTAGACCTTGAGCAGATTTTTTTTATGAGTGGGCGATCATGTGCTGTCATGGGGGCTGTGGTCAGCCTGCTTTGCTGCGTTCATTAGCGTTGGTGCGGGGCTCTACGCATGATGTGATCTGCTCCAGCCGCATTCATCTCGATTTCCTGTCCTGGTAATTCAAAGACGTGTTTCCAGCAGTGGCGGTTTGGTGCTAGCCAGGGTGGCGGCACAAGCTTGCTGCTGATGTCAGAGCAAGCTTCGCTAGCTTTGTTACAGGCGAGAGCGCTCTTTGTTGCCTTGCGCGTATTCCGGTGGGCTGCTTGCCGTCAGTAACCTTGAGTCATTCTAGCATGAGGCGCGCGGCCATCCTTGGTCCCAAAGTCCCGCGTCCTTGCTAAGGCGGTGTTGCGGGCTTGCCTTGCGCGCCACCATCGCATCCACCATTTTGACCTGTGTGCGGTGCCGGATCGGGTTTACGGGCTTTTTATGTCAAAACCATGATATTGGATTGAGGAATACGCAGTGCCGAGTGTGGATATCTGGCTGAGCCTAAGCCGTAAGCAATGTTTGGATTACTACGAGGGGCAGGTGCAGCAGGTATATGCCCAGTCGCTGGATGGGCGCCGCGTGGCCTTCCCTGCCCGTGTGCTGAATAAAGTGGTCGGCAAGCAAGGTGTGGAAGGGTATTACCGGCTGAGTTTTTCTGATGAAGGGCGGTTCGAGTCGCTAGAGAAGGTGCCGATCTTGGGGCGGTGAGGCAATAAAGGTTGGTTGCATCCAGCCGATATGGCCAACATGGATGTTTCTGCGTGCGAGCAAGCAGTTAGGCACGGGACGCGCAATTGAAGAGATGAGGGTGGGATGGCAGAAACAACTAGTGAGTACGAGCCGGTCAGTAGTGGGCGCGATATACAAGACTTGCTCGACGTCTTGAGTGAGCCAGGTGGCGCTTCGCTGATGCTTGATAAGCCAGGGGGGCAGCCGCTTCCTGTCTTATTGATGGATGTTCGTGTGGATGAAGCACTGATATTGGATATCAGTGCCATTCGCGAGGTGGCGGTGGGCTTGAAGCGTGGGCTCGGTTTTCGCCTCCTGGGCCAGGCGCGATCCAAACTGGTGCGAACGCCGGTGCTGAATATAGCGCAGGCTTATGAGCTTGAAGGCCGGCTGCTATGTGAGGTGCCTTATCCTGAGCAGCTGGAGGTGTTGCAGCGTCGTGACAATTTCCGCGCTGAGTTGAACATGAGCATGGAAGCCACTGTGCTGCTGGGCAAGGCACAAGACCGTGAGCCTTTGCAAGGTGTGCTCAAGAACCTCTCGCTTGAAGGCGCGTTGGTCGCTCTGCCACTGGGGTCTGGCGCGGTGCTGGCGGCTGCATCATCCGTCATCCCGCTCAAACTGATCTTTCCCAATGGCAGTCAGTTGGAGGTCAGTGGAGCCCTGCGTCACGATCAATCTGACCATGATCGGCAGGTCATGTTGGCAGGTTTCGAGTTCATCGGGTGCAGCCCCGAGCAAGAAAGGCAGCTGTGGTTCTTCGTGCGTGAGATCGAGCGTGAAGCCGCTCGGCGCTCCAGGGAAAGTGCCAGTGAGGCGGGGGCCGCAAAGGAGCCATCCCCCTTGTTCCAGTCAAGTGAGCGGAAGCCCGTTCGCGCGGCATCTCATCAGAATGAATATGCCACGCCAATGGCGCGAAGGCTGTCACGTCTTGCCGCCTACCTGGATAATCAGCTCTTTGCGCTAAAGCAGGGGCGCAATTTGGATTCCACCCAATTGTCGCGTCATGCCGATCGGCTGTTGGCATTGCTTGACGAGGACCGTGAGGCGGTGCTTTTTGCCCTTGTCTGCATGCAACATGAATCGCTGCTGGTTCAACATGGGTTAGCCGTGGCCGTTCGGCTGGCGGATATTGCCGGGCAGCACTCCATGCCCCGGGATCTGCGCAAGGCTTTGTTGGCCTGTGCAATGGTGCATGATTTGGGCAAGGCGCTACTGCCCGATGACCTGCGCAAGGCAGCCTCACTGGATCAGGCTCAGTACCGCGCGCTTCAGGTTCATGTCGAAAGTGTCATGCGTAGTCTTGCGGAATGTAACTGGTTGTCTCGTGCGGTCATCCAGGCGGTGGTTGGCGGTGCCAACGAGCGCCTGGATGGCTCGGGTTACCCGCGTGGGGTGAAAAGTGAACAGCTGCATGAGCTTACCCGACTAATGGCGGTGGTGGACGTCGTCGATGCGATGGGGCGTGAGCGCCCTGATCGTGCTGCCTGGGCTATCGATGCCATCTACAAATACCTGCTGGAGCAGCCGCAGCTATTCGACCAGCGCTGGGTTCAGCGCTATGTCCGTCATTTTGGTGTCGTTCCTATCGGTACCCTGGTGCGCTACGCCGGTGGTGAGTTGGCCTGGGTATTGCGGGTGGATGCGCAGGGGCAGCCTTCTCGCGTCCTGCTGACTGAGCATATCGCTGCTCCTGAACCGAAGACGCTAGGTGCCATGCTGGAAGGCAGGGCGCTGGCACAACTTGGCAGGCCGACTGAAAAATTGGTCGTACCGGTAAGCGATTGATGAGAGGGGCAAAGTGGAGGGCAGAGTGCGCGATGTCAGACTGACCGGTTTGCCCCTCAAGTTCTCATGCTTAGCGCCGATAGGTGAAATAACGGCAATTTAAGAAGCTATTCGGCCCCTCGCGGTGGCGCTCTACTTGGCAGAATGGCTCTCAACAGGAGACTCCGACATGGCGACTATTTCATCCTTGGGCATCGGCTCGGGGCTCGATCTGAATGGGCTGCTGGATCAGCTCAAAAGCGCAGAGCGAGAGCAACTGAAGCCTATCACGCAGCAACAGAAGAGTTATCAGTCGCAGATTTCTGCCTATGGGCAACTTGAGAGTGCGCTGTCGAAGTTTCAGGACGCCGCCGCCAAGCTCAATGATGCAGATCTTTTCAAGGGGGTGACCAGCGAAGTTACCGGCAGCGCCGTCACGGCAGCTGGTGGAACTGATGCGGCACCCGGCAGGTACGATATAGAGGTGACTCAGCTTGCTAGGGCCCAGAGCCTGGCGGCTGATGGCGTAGATGACAGCTCACGCTCCTTGGGATCAGCAGGCACCCTCACCTTGGGAATCGGCAGTGGTGCAGGCACGGACATTGAGATCGCAGCTGGCAGCTCCTTGGAAGATGTTCGCGACAGTATCAATGCAGCGGGTGTCGGTGTGCAGGCATCCATCGTTAATGATGGCGGTGCTGGCGGCGCAGGTCAGCCCTATCGGCTGGTGCTGACATCAGAAGAGACCGGCACCGAGTCAGAAATCGCAGTGAGTTTTGATGATGGTGATGGCGGGACCACCAGTGAGCTGGAAGGGCTAATGGGGAATACCTCGGCCCTGACAGAGACGGTTTCCGCCGCGAACGCAGAATTGAGCGTCAATGGTATCGATATCACCAGCCAGTCCAATACTGTCGAGGGTGCGGTGCAAGGCGTGACCCTATCGGTTGCCGAAGTGGATACTGCGACCCTGACCGTCAAGCGTGACAATGCCTCCGTTGAGTCGGCAGTCAGCAGTTTCGTCAGTAGCTATAACCAACTGCAGTCGAAAATGGCCGATCTCACCAGTTTCAATGCAGAAACTGGTCAGGCGGGTGAATTGCTGGGCGATGGCACGCTGCGCAGCGTAGAGTCTCGACTTCGTAATGCACTCGGTGGGAACGCGGCCGAGAGCGGTACTATCCAGATGCTTTCGGACATTGGGGTCAGCCTGAAGGTTGATGGGAAGCTTGAGCTTGATGAAGAGGCGTTGCGTGATGTGGTGGCTGACGACCTTGGGGCACTGAGCACGTTCTTCACGGGAGACGATGAGGCGGGTGGCTTTGCTGGGCAAGTAGATGCCGTGCTGGAACGGATGCTGAGTGACAATGGCCTGATTGCGAATTCGACGCAGGGCCTTGAAGACAGTGTTGACAGGCTTGGTGAGCGATATTCTCGCACCGAGGAAAGTATCGCCAACACGATTGCGCGCTATCGAGAGCAGTTTTCTCAATTGGATAGCATGATTGCGAACATGAACTCGACCAGCAGTTACCTCACCCAACAGTTCAGCAATATGAATGCCCAGCTTGGGCGTAACTGATCACTGAGTTGTCTCGCCAAGGTCAGTCAAACTGATGACGAACATGAGGAAACGATTGTGAATGCCATGAAAGGGGCCGCTGCCTACGGCAAGGGAGCTAAGGCCTATGCCCGAGTTGGCGTTGAAAGCAGTGTGATGTCGGCCTCACCGCATCAGCTTATCACCATGCTTTTCGACGGTGCGCAAACCTCCATACGTACTGCGCGTATTCATATGTTGGATGGCAACATCTCAGAAAAAGGCAAAGCCATATCCAAGGCTCTCGATATCGTCAATAACGGCCTGCAGGCTGCTCTCGATGCGGAGAAGGGCGGGGAGGTCGCAGATCGGTTATGGTCGCTATACGACTATATTGCCCGTCTGCTGCTGGAGGCTAATCTACGCAATGATCCCGAGCGTTTGGATGAGGCATCGAGGCTTTTAGAAAATATCGGTTCTGCTTGGCGAGAGATCGGCGAACGGCCTGGCGAGGTATGACATGACTGAGCCGCGGTTCGAACAAGGCAAGGGTACTAATGAAGACATCATTTCGGGTTACGAAGCGCTGTTAGAACGCTCAACCCGGATGCTTGCCTTTGCCTGCGAAGAAGACTGGAGCCGCCTGCTTGAAGAGGAGGCTGAATACGTCATCGATGTCGAGCGACTCTCCAGAATCGAGGCAGAGCACACGCTGGATGCGAGCTTTGCCCAGCGTAAGGCATTACTGCTTGAGCGTATTCTGGAAGGAGATCTGGAGATTCGGCGTCGACTAAGCAAGCGGCGCGACGAGTTAGGTGAACTGCTGCATGCCAGCCAGCGAAAGCGTTCGGTCGACAGCGCATATCGAGGAGCTGCAGGGCCCCAGGTTCTTGGTGGCCCTGGGCGATTCAAGAAAGGTGATGCTTGAGTGGCATAACACCTTTGATCGATACCCTGCTCCATCAAGTATTAGGGAAGCGGGTTGATGTGCCCGTGCCTCGGGAGCTCAATGCTCCCGTGCAGCCTTCGAGTCCAGGCGATGCGGTTCAAGCACTGCGTAGCGACTCTCGGCTAGATCCTCGACAGGGCACGGTGTCATCCCCGTTAGTTGGCCGCTCGCTTGGTCAGGGGGTATCGCCCTCAGATCTATCCCGGCCAGGGGCTCAGCCCTCAACGCAAACGCACCTCAGTCCTTCGGCGCAAACCATCGCCAGCGTGCTCGAACGTTTTCCGGCGCCCGCTTCTACGCTGCGCGTGCAAGGCCCCTTGCTGCCAGCCGAGGCGAGTACTGCCCCAGCGACTCAAGTAGCCTCTCGTTTACAGCAGAGCATTGAGACAAGCGGGCTTTTTTACGAATCGCATTTGTCGAAATGGTACCGTGGTGAGCTGCCTAGGCAGCAGCTGGCGCTTGAGCCTCAAATGCATCGAGCTAATAGCGCCAACCTCTTCCAACAGCTGACACCGGTTACCACGGCACCCTCGCCGATGTCGGTGCCATTACCGGTGCCTGCGACCATGTCAGGCTCCGCCTGGACGAGCATGTTTTTTGGCTCCGTGCCCGTTGGCGGCCCAGACGTCACGGCTCAGGGGGCCGGGGGGCAGTCGGCATTTTCCGCAACGAGCGGGCCAGTCAACCAGGCAGCAGGTTCCTCAGCCGGTGCCTCTCTTGTGCCCAATAGCTCTTCGATGCCACAGAGCTCAGGTGTAAGCCCTCACTCTTCTGGAAGTCCGGCGCTTCAGGCATACCAACAAGTGGGTGGAGCTGAGCGTGCAGAAATGCCTATGCCACACGCTTCAGCGGACCGTTCACATCATGCCCCGGCGAGTACCCTGGAGCTGGATGACGCACAGCAGAACGTGGTACGCCATCAATTGGAAATGCTTGCCACGCCGTCGCCGGTGTTGCGCTGGGAAGGCGACGTCTGGTCAGGCGTATTCATGGCGCTCGTCGTACAGATGCCCCAAGGAGGACGGCGGGACGGAGAGCAGTCGGCATCCGACGAACGTGACGAAGACGCGGATCAGGGTGCCTGGCAGACACAAATGTCGCTGCAGGTGAATGGATTGGGCAAGCTGGATGTGAAGTTGCGCTTTGCCCCTAAGCAGCTGGATATTTCCCTGGTGGCTGAAAACCAGGCGGTTCTGGCCAGGCTGCATAGCGGTGAGGCTGATTTGCGCACCCGTTTGCAGGCCTGTGGCTATGAGGCTGTTGGTTTGCAGATGATCGAGCGGCAGGACGAGAGAGGCTCGGTATGAGTGATAATTCACAGCACGAGCGACGCCAAGCCGTGGCCCTTGCGTATCAAGGTGATGGGGCGCCGCATGTCGTGGCCAAGGGCTATGGTGACATGGCGTCACGAATCATCGAGGCCGCGAAGGAAAACGATATTTTTGTCCATGATGCGCCTGCATTGGTCAACATGCTTATGCAGCTCGACCTGGATGAAAAGATTCCGCCTGAGCTCTATCAGGTGATTGCTGAATTACTGGTATGGGTGCGTGATTTGGTGCCCGAGTCCGATTGACTTATCGGTGGGTGACATGGCGTTGCTAATGATTCCGATCCTCATGCATTTTGCGTCTAGGGCTCTTATTGGTAAGCAAGCTAATATCTATTTTGTAACGAAAGGAAAAAAAATGTGTTTTAAAGAAATTTTTAATGCTGGCGGTTAACTCTTCTGCCCTGTTTGTATGTAGCTTGATCCGCATGCTACGGCCTTTCTTCCTTGTTTTTCTTCGGTTGTCAATTTGTAACTCTCTTCACGAAGGTTCGCTTGCGTACGGTTGAAAATGTAGTCCTAAAAAACTAACAATGGCGGAAAGAAAGATCAGGCAGACCATAAAAAAAACTGATGCGTCTAGTCAGTAAATGTCATGATCGTTTAATAATTGTACGCCTTCGCAGGGGTCGAGAATGATAAATGAGCAACTCTTGGATGAAATCCAAGACTTGAACCTATCCTATTTGCTGTTGGCTCAGCGCCTGTTGGCCGAAGACCGGGCGATGGCCATGTTCCGGCTCAAGGTCGATGGAGAGATGGCAGATATTCTTGCCTCGCTCTCGGCCAGACAGCTGGGGCAGCTCTCCCGCACCAATCAGTTGCTTTGCCAACTCAGTCTAAGTGACGAGACTCAGTTGCAGGCCTTACTCAAGCAGAGGCGCGAGCAGGGTCTTATTCACACCCATGCGTCGATGATCCTGACACAGACTCCCTCTACTTCGCTAAGCCAATCGGCTGGAGGTTCGGCATGAGCGAAAAGAGTCTGGTGATGGAGATGCAGCAGATTCAGATGGCCGTTGAGCTGATTGAGCTCGGTGCTCGCCTGCAGGTGTTGGAAACCGAGACTGACCTCAGCCGTGGCCGGCTAATCAGGCTCTATAAAGAGGTGCGTGGCATGTCTCCACCCAAGGGGATGCTGCCATTTTCCACCGATTGGTTTATTACTTGGCTACCTAATATTCATTCCTCTCTCTTCTATAATTACTATCACCGTCTATTGGAAGACTGTGAATGCGATCGCATGGAAGCCTTTGTTAAAGCTTTTAGGCTGTACCTTGAACAAGTCAGTCTGGATGATGCTGAGCCGGTTCTGGGGCTTACGCGAGCCTGGACGCTGGTGCGCTTCTTTGAGAGTGAGCTCCTGGAACTGGCAACCTGCACGTCGTGCAGCGCTCAGTTCGTCGCTCATGCCCATACGCCCACTCAGGAATTCGTGTGCGGAATCTGTCAGCCTCCCTCCAGGGCTGGTAAGACTCGCAAGCGCATGGCCAAAGGAAACGACGATACTCGCACTGCAAGCGTAGCCGCGCCGGCGCGTCGCGTATCCGCATCATCTATGTCGTGAGCAAAACCGAGAAGTAGCTTCCCTGCTGAGGCCCTGGCTTGATTGCCAGGGCTTTTTTTGTTGGGAGGCGCTAACTGACGTTTTTTCCCTTCTGGGCCTCAAGGCCTTCGACACACTGCCGATAGGTATGTAAGACGCTAATCGCCGCAGTGAAGGACGTAGCTTGTGTTTATACCTCTCGGGTTCATTATCGTAACGCTGTCGGTTTTCGGTGGTTTTGCCCTCGCGGGGGGCGAGCTCGGCCCTCTTTATCAGCCGACCGAATTTCTGATGATTTTCGGTGGTGCCTTTGGCGCCTTCATCGCTGCCAACAACGGCAAGGCAATGAAGGCGACGATCAAGAGCTTTTCCAAGCTCAAGCGCACTGCCAAGTATGACAAACAGACCTACATGGAAGTGATGGCAGTGTTGTACAAACTGCTGAGCAAGGTCCGTCGTGAAGGGATGCTGGGCATCGAGCGAGATATCGACTCGCCTGAGGATAGCCCGCTGTTCACGGAGCACCCAAAGGTCATGAATGACCCGATGATCATGAATTTCATCACTGACTATTTGCGTCTGATGGTGAGTGGTGGCATGGATCCGCATCAGCTGGATGAACTGATGCTCCATGAGATCGAGGCCTTCGAACACGAGGCGCATATACCCGCTGATGCCTTGGCAAAGGTCGGTGATGGTCTTCCCGCATTCGGTATCGTTGCGGCGGTCATGGGGGTGGTGAAAGCACTGAGTTCCGCGGATGCCGGCGCCGAGCAGATGGGCGTGATGATTGCTCATGCCTTGGTCGGGACCTTTCTCGGTATCTTGCTCGGGTATGGTTTTTTCAACCCCCTTGCGAGCCGCATTGACCGACAAGTTCAGGAAGGCGTCAAGATGCTGCAGTGCATTCGCGTGACGCTGTTGGCTAGCCTCAATGGCTTTGCGCCGCAGCTAGCGGTTGAGTTCGGTCGTAAAGCGCTGCATAGCGATGAGCGCCCTGGTTTTGCCGAGCTTGAAGAGCATGTGCGATCAGCCAAGGCCTCTGCTGGAACGGGAGGCGCATGAGTTCGCAGGGCCCCCCTATTATCATCCGCCGCAAGAAGGTCGTACATGGCCACCATGGTGGCAGCTGGAAAATCGCCCTGGCCGATTTCATGACCGCTCTAATGGCGCTTTTTCTGGTCCTGTGGATTCTCTCCTCGGCGACTCAGGAGCAGCGAGAGGGCGTGGCCGAGTATTTTAGTACGCCATTACTAACGGCCATTGCTGGCGGTGAGAAACAGGCTAATACGAGCAATGTGATCCCCGGTGGTGGCCCTGACCCGACCACAACCGAAGGTGAAAGGCAGCGCATTGATCGGCGCATAGAAAACCGGCCAACCGAGATGCGGCGGCGCTTCCAGGATTTGCGTCGTCGCATAGAGAGCGCGATCCAAGCCGACCCAGTGTTGCGTGAATTGCGCAACCAGCTGCGCTTTGATACGACACGCGAAGGTTTGCGCATACAGTTGGTCGATACGGATAAGCGACCCATGTTCGAACTCGGTAGTGATCAGGTGGCTCCCTATATGCGCCGCTTGCTTAGAACATTGGCGCCACTTCTCAATGAGGTGCCAAACCCGATCAGTATCAGCGGACATACCGACAGTGTGCCGTACCTGGGTGGACTGAAGGGATACAGCAATTGGGAACTCTCCAGCGACCGGGCCAATGCGTCGCGCAGGGAGTTGGTCGCTGGAGGGCTTGAGCCCGACCGGCTGCTTAGAGTGGCGGGTATGGGAGATCAGGTGCCGATGCCGGATAGCGAGCCTGGTGATGCCATTAACCGTCGAATTTCGCTAGTGGTGTTGTACCAGCAAGTGGCCGATCACATCCGAAATGGGGCTCAGGGGGGGGATATCGGATTGCCGCCCGCCATCAACAGGCAGGGCAATGAATTGCCGACTCAAGAATTCCTAGAGGGCCTGCGCGAGACACTGGGTGCTCAATGACCCCTGTCGGCCGGTTATATGATCAGTTCGGGGACGAACATGGATATCAGTGAATTTTACGAAACATTCTTCGAAGAAGCCGAAGAGTTGCTCGGTGATATGGAGAGGCATCTGCTTGAGCTGGATGTCGATGAGCCTGATGCCGAGCAGCTAAATGCAATCTTTCGAGCGGCGCATTCAATCAAGGGCGGCGCGGGCACTTTCGGTTTCGATGTCTTGCAGCACACCACTCACCTGCTCGAGAACCTGCTCGATCACACGCGTCATGGCGAGCTAGTGCTACGCAGAGATATCGTCGACACCTTTTTGGAAGCCAAGGATATGCTGCACGATCAACTTGATGCCTATCGGCAGGGCGAGGAACCTGATCCCGAAGCCTTCGAGCGCATCTGTCAGACCTTGAAACAGCTCGCTCTTGATGAGATGGGCAAGAAGGTCGGTGATGATGCGCCGGGCGCTGCGCCAGCAGCCAAGGCTGAGCCTGAACAGGCTTCTCAGCCTGAGGAGAAGTCCAAAGAAGCGTCGTCTGGCGTAAGCGATGGTGACGGTGGTGCCGAGGGGCGGCTGACTATTGCACTGCTTGGTATCGCCGATAAGGATCGCGATTTACTGGTAGAAGAGCTGGCCAATTTCGGTGAAATCATCGAGCGCCGCGGAGACAGCAGTCGCTACGAGGTGGTGCTGGAAACCTCGACGAGCATCGATGATATCGAAATGGTGATGTGCTTCATCGTCGAGCCTGAGCAACTGGAGATAGTTGCGGCTGGCGGTCCAGCGGCCGGCGCCCCGGCGGCGGATGTTTCAGACGCTGCGGCCAAGTCTGATTCTGGCGAGTCTGCGCAAAGCGGCCAGCACAGTGAGGCGAAAGCGGCGTCACCGAGCAAGACACCAGAGCAGCCCGCCAAAGCCGAACCCGGCAAGCCGGCCGCCAAGGGGCAAGATAAAGCCAAGGCCAAGCCCAAGGCCGCCGCCGGGGCTGAGTCCTCAATCCGCGTGCCGGTCAACAAGGTCGATCAGATCATCAACCTGGTCGGTGAGTTGATCATTACCCAGTCAATGCTAGATCAGACCGTCAGTGAGATGGATGCGACTCAGGGCGGTGCATTGGTCAATGGCATGAGCCTTTTGCAGCGCAATGCTCGCGACCTGCAAGAGGCCGTCATGTCGGTCCGCATGGTGCCGATGGACTATGTCTTCAGCCGTTTCCCGCGCCTAGTGCGTGATCTCGCCGCCAAGCTCGACAAGAACGTGGAGTTGGTCACTGAGGGGGAATCCACTGAGCTCGACAAGAGCCTTACCGAGCGCATCATCGACCCGCTTACGCACCTGGTGCGCAATAGCCTCGATCACGGCATCGAGTCTCCGGATAAGCGCGAAGCGGCGGGCAAGTCTCGTACCGGACGGCTGACCCTCTCTGCACAACATCAGGGCGGTAATATCCTGATTGAGGTGAAGGACGATGGCGGCGGCTTGAACCGCGAGAAGTTGCTGGCGAAGGCGGCATCCAACGGCGTCCCGACCGCTGAGAACATGAGTGATGACGACGTTTGGCAGCTGATCTTTGCGCCGGGTTTCTCTACCGCTGATCAGGTAAGTGATGTCTCTGGACGCGGTGTCGGCATGGATGTCGTCAAGCGCAACATCCAGGCCATGGGCGGTCATGTCGAGATTCAATCTCGTCAGGGGCAGGGCACCACCACTCGTATCGTGCTGCCGCTTACCTTGGCGATTCTAGATGGCATGTCGATCAAGGTCGGCAACGAGATGTTCATTCTCCCGCTCAGCACGGTGTTGGAATCACTACAGCCGCGCAAAGAAGACATCTATGCCATGGCCGGTGATGATGTGGTGATGAAGGTACGGGATGAGTACCTGCCGGTCGTCGCCGTTCATCAGGCCCTGGATGTCGCCGACGCCGAGACCGAGCCTACCAATTGCATCGCTGTGATCGTGCAGGGTGAAGGTCGCCGTTATGCCCTATTGGTTGACGACTTGATCGGCCAGCAGCAAGTGGTGGTCAAGAACTTGGAAACCAACTATCGCAAGGTGTCCGGCGTGTCCGCTGCCACCATTCTCGGCGATGGCAGCGTGGCTCTGATCCTGGATGTCACGGACCTACACCGCCTGAGTCGTACCAAGAGAGAGGCGCAGAGCGCCAGTCGCCAGACCCCGCTTGCCAAGGAGGTAGAAGTATAATGACAGACCTAAATGCCGCCAGTGCCGCTGCTACAGAGGCGCATAGCCGTGAGTTCCTGGTGTTTTCGCTGGGTGATGAAGAATATGCCATCGATATTCTCAAGGTGCAGGAGATTCGCGGCTACGAGAATGTCACGCGCATTGCCAATGCGCCGGACTTCATCAAAGGGGTGACCAACCTGCGTGGCGTGATCGTCCCGATCGTCGATCTGCGTATCAAGTTCCACCTGGAAAATGTCGAGTACGGCGGACAGACGGTGGTGATCGTTGTCAATGTGGGCGAGCGCATCGTGGGTATCGTGGTGGACGGTGTCTCCGACGTGATGACGTTGACGCCCGAGCAGATCAAACCTGCTCCGGAATTCGGGGTTACCCTGTCGTCCGATTACTTGAGTGGTCTCGGCAGCCTCGAAGATCGCATGTTGGTATTGGTCGATATCGACAAGCTACTGACCAGCGAAGAAATGGCGCTGGTCGATACCATCGACGCCTGATATTGCTCTTGATCTCGCCATTCTCATCGCCCGGCCATCGCCGGGCGATGTCGTTTTGGTGCGATTTTCTTCTTGCCTTGCACTTCCTCCCTAAAGACCTGCCCCCCTCCGGCCGATAATCCCTTTAGATTTGAGAAGGCGCTCACATGTGACGAGTTCGTCCATGAGAAAAGCTGGAAGCAACAATTGCTATTAGCAACACAATAACTATGACAGTCGCCCCATCATTTCGCCCTGACGGAACGGCGAGGGCTGTTGCTTCTGGCCTGAGAGGGCGGTTGCGACGCTCAATTAAGTACGGCGTCAGTGGATGCAAGACGCTACTAAAGGGAAGGGGTTTGCATGAAGTTGATTGACAACATGACGGTGCGGATGAGCTGGGGATTGGTGCTGCTCATGTTCACCAGCCTGATCCTCGTGCTCAGTGCGCTTGGGTTTTATGCCGTGAGTGATACAGGGGCGGTGGATGAGAAAGCCGGACTGGTCGAGGCTGGCATCTTTCTCGTACTGGGTGTGACCTTTATCACCATTGCTCTGGTGCTTTGGGGCGTCACGGTGAATGTCATCCGCCCACTGGAACGGGCTGTCGGGCATTTCGAGCGCATGGCTAAAGGGGATCTTTCTGGCGCCGTTGAAAAGCGCGGGAACAATGAGATTGGTCGTCTTTTCGCGGCGATGGATCACATGCAGCAAAGCCTTGGGCGTACCGTTGGCAAGGTTCGCCAAGGAGGCCAGACCATTCACCGTCACTCGCAGGAAATTTCAAAAGGTAATACTGACCTGTCGTCTCGTACCGAGCAGCAGGCGGCCTCTCTACAGGAAACGGCCTCGAGCATGGAAGAGCTGACCTCGACGGTCAGTCAGAACGCCGATAATGCCCGTCAGGCCAGCCAGTTGGCTGTTGATGCGTCTCATACCGCACGCCGCGGTGGAGAGGTGGTGAGCGAAGTGGTTGGCACCATGCGCGGTATCAACGACAGCTCGCACCAGGTCAGCGAGATCATCAAGGTGATCGACTCGATCGCATTTCAGACCAATATCCTGGCACTCAATGCCTCCGTCGAGGCGGCGCGGGCAGGTGAGCATGGTCGCGGCTTTGCTGTCGTCGCTGAAGAAGTGCGCAACTTGGCTGGACGCAGCAGCGGCGCGTCAAAGGAAATTCGCGGCCTGATTGAAGACTCCGTGGCCCGCGTAACAGAAGGCACCGCGCTCGTCGATCGCGCGGGCCAGACCATGGAGGCGATCGTTTCCGCGGTTCAGCGTGTCAGCGACATCATGGATGAAATTGCGGCCGCCTCCCAGGAGCAGAGTCATGGCATCGGTCAGGTCAACCAGGCTGTGACCCAGATGGATCAGGTGACGCAGCAGAACGCCGTGCTGGTCGAGCAGGCCGCCAATGCTGCCAGCGAGTTGGAGCGAGAGGCCGAGCAGTTGCATACGGCCGTTGCGACGTTCCGTCTTGGCAGCCAGTCCAGCGAGCCGGTATCCGATTTTCGCACCGACACGGCGACCGCGAATCATCGACACGACGATGATGCGGAGCTTGCGCGCTGGATGCCTCAGCTCGTCGGCAAGGCTGACCACCAATCGAATCGAACGGCCAGATCCTCTGCGTCTCCTGACGAGGATTGGTCGTCCTTTTAGGCGTTTAAAAATGCCTAGCCCACGCTAGACCACTGAATCTGAATATAACAAGCAAGCCTGCTAGGGCCCACAAGGTCCGATGCAAGGAGGAATAGATGCGCAATAACCAGCCTGTGACGCAGCGAGAAGTAGAACTGAAAGAAGATGACTTTCTGATCTCGAGAACGGATACCAAGGGGCGCATCACCTACGCCAACCCTGGCTTTATCGAGATCAGCGGTTTCTCCCAAGAAGAGTTGCTAGGGTCGCCACACAACTTGGTCCGCCATCCCGACATGCCGGTGGAAGCCTTCGCCAACATGTGGGAGACCCTCAAGTCAGGAGAATCGTGGTCAGGGCTGGTCAAGAACCGTTGTAAGAATGGGGATCATTACTGGGTCCATGCTAGCGTCACCCCGATCATCGAAGAGGGAGAGCTAGTCGGCTATGCCTCGTTAAGAGTTCAGGCGACACGCGAGGCGATAGAGGAAGCAGAGCGGAGTTATGCGCTTATTCGTGAGGGTCGCGGCAAGCATTTGACACTCGACCGAGGTAGATTGCGGCGTCGAGGTGTGTTTGGCCGGCTGCGGCAAATCAACCTGCGCAGTATGCGTGCTCGCTTGACGACCATGGTCGCCGTTTCGGCGTTCCTGCTGCTGGCTAGCAGCGGCTTGGGGCTTTTTAGTCTCAATGTTGCCGGCGAGCGCATCAATGAGATCAATCAGGATGGCCTGGAAGATGTGGCACGTTTACAGCGTATCGAGCAGTTGATGACTCAGGCACGCGACCGGCTCAGTGAGCCTGTCAGCAACCCGATGTCTGCCGATGTGGATAGTCTCAAGGTCACGGTCGATGAGCTGGTGGTAAAGCTTGACGCTGCCTGGGGCGGTTTTATTGATGAAGGTGCCACCCTCTCGCCGACTGAGCAGGCGTTCGCCGACGGTCTCGATGTCTATATTAATGACGGTCTCAATGCGGTCGTAGCAGCGCTTGACTCGGGAGACTTTTACAACGGCTATGTCGCCTTCAATGAAGTGTTGCGCCCCAAGGGAGATGAACTCTCCAATACCATCAATGAACTGGTGGCTGACAAACAGGCACACGCCGCCAGCCTGGCTAACCTGGCTGAGAAAGATCAGCAACGGATGGTCCTGATTCAGGGGGGATTGCTTGCGGTCGGGCTGCTGGTGCTTGCGCTGCTCGGCATGCTGACCATTCGCGCCTTGCTCAAGCCGCTACGTGAGTCGATGCAGTTCACTCAGCAAATCTCCGCGGGCAACCTCGCGGCTAATGTTCCGACGCATCGCGACGATGAGACCGGTCGCTTGATCGTCGCACTGAATACGATGCGCAAGAGCCTCGGCACTATCATTGGTGACGTCAATGGCAGCGTTGAGGTGGTTGGGCCAGCGGCTCGCGATATCGCGCAGGGTAACGAAGATCTGTCATCGCGCACCGAGCAGCAGGCCGCCTCGTTGCAACAAACGGCCTCCAGCATGGAAGAGATGACCACTACGGTCAGACAGAACGCCGAAAATGCGCGTCAGGCCAGCACCCTTGCCGTGGAAAATGCCACCCAGGTAGGCAATGCCGGCGAGCTGATGAACCAGGTCGTCGATACCATGGAGCGCATTACGGCAAGTTCGCGCAAGATGACCGAGATTATCGATGTCATCGAATCGATTGCTTTCCAGACCAATATCTTGGCGCTCAACGCCTCAGTGGAGGCGGCTCGAGCCGGTGAACACGGTCGTGGCTTTGCCGTTGTCGCCGAAGAGGTGCGCAGCCTGGCGGGTCGAAGCAGTTCGGCATCCAAGGAGATTCGCGAGCTGATCTCCGGATCGGCAACGGAAATCGACAGCGGTGCGGGGCTGGTCAAATCAGCAGAAGCGGCCATTGGCGAGGTCGTGTCTGCGGCGACGCGTGTCAACGACATCATGGGCGAGATCACTGCTGCCTCAGAGGAGCAGAGCAGCGGTATTACCCAGATTAACCAGGCGATCGCCCAGATGGACGAGGTGACCCAGCAGAATGCCACTCGAGTGCAGTCCTCGGCGCGCGCCGCCTCAGAGCTCGAACACCAGACCCTTCTTTTGAGTACGGCCATTGCTGCGTTCCGTCTGCGCGGCGAAGGTGCGGAAAAAGTCCAGCGGGTCCCCAGCAAGGTCAGTAACGCGCCGGCGTTGGGGCAGTCCTCCGCAGGTGCTAAGAAGTCGTCATCAGGTGAGCAGCATTCGCGTAGCTCAAACCAGGCGTTGAAGCAGCATCGTCAGTTGGCGAATGCCAACGATGATTGGGAGGCCTTTTGAACAGTCATGTATCCCATGAGGCGGCCGGCCAGGGAGGTTGGTCGGCCTCCATGGCCGAGCGAGACCTGGTGCTCACCGAGAAGGACTTTACCCGCATCCGTGAGCTCATCTATCAGCGAGCGGGAATCGTGCTCGCGGAGCACAAGCGCGAGATGGTCTACAGCCGTCTTGCCAAGCGGTTGCGTCATCATGGCCTGACTCACTTCAGTGATTATTTGGCCCGCCTCGAGCGGCAGCCCGAGGCACGTGAATGGGAGGCTTTCACTAATGCCCTGACCACCAACTTGACGGCATTCTTTCGCGAGGCGCATCACTTCCCCCTGCTGTCCAAGCATGTGGCCGAGCGGCGAGACACTGTGCGCGTCTGGAGTGCTGCTGCGTCAACGGGTGAAGAGCCTTATTCGATTGCCATGACGCTGCGGGAAGCCTTGGGGTCACGCGCCGAGCAATGCAAGGTGGTGGCTACCGACATCGATTCCGATGCGCTAAATCGAGCCCGGGATGGCATCTATGCCATGGACCAGGTCGCTAAGCTCGATGAAGGGCGAATCAAGCGCTTCTTCCAGAAGGGGAGCGGACGGCGGGCCGGGTTTGCCCGGGTGCGCCCCGAGGTGGCCTCGATGGTCGAGTTCAAGTCCTTGAACCTACTCGCTCCGGGCTGGCCGATCGAGGGCCCCTTCGATGCCATCTTCTGCCGTAACGTGATGATCTACTTCGACAAGACCACGCAGGCGAAGATTCTTCAGCGCTTTGCACCTCTGTTAAAGCCCGATGGTCTGCTGTTCGCCGGGCATTCGGAGAACTTCTCCTATATCAGCGATGCATTCAGACTGCGTGGTCAGACTGTCTATACCCTCTCACCGCGAGCCTAATGCAGTGGCAGTTGCGGATTCGTTTAGTTTGCCGGTGCATTGGGCGGTTAAAGCTGGCCTCACGGCAGCCGATAACATAAAAGATGCCGGCTTGATGACGCCTTCGTTGCGACAGCCGGCACTTAACAAAGGAGATTTGCCTTGAGCTCAGCCAGGATCAAGGTGCTTTGCGTCGATGATTCGGCGCTGATACGCGACCTGCTCAGCGAAATCATTAACCAGCACTCGGACATGGAAGTGGTGGCTGTGGCCCCCGATCCGCTAGTGGCAAGGGATCTGATCAAGCAGCATAACCCTGATGTGCTGACCCTGGACGTGGAAATGCCACGCATGGACGGCCTGGACTTTCTCGAGCGGCTGATGCGCCTGCGACCCATGCCGGTGCTGATGGTCTCGTCGCTGACTCAGGCGGGGTCAGAGGTGACATTGCGTGCCCTGGAGCTTGGAGCGCTGGACTTCCTCGCCAAGCCCTCCATGGGTATTCGCAGCGGGATGATGGAGTATGGCGAGCTGATCGCTGAGAAAATTCGCGCCGCTGCGCGTTCTCGGCCACGTCAAGTGCGCCAGAAAGACCGCCCGACGCCGCAAACCCTCAAGGCGCCGATGATGTCCAGCGAAAAGCTATTGATCATCGGGGCATCAACCGGGGGGACCGAAGCTATTCGCCATGTGCTCGAGCCCTTGCCGTCCAATGCGCCGGCAATTTTGATCACTCAGCACATGCCGGGCGGTTTCACGCGCTCTTTCGCCGAACGTTTGGACAAGCTGTGCCAGATTCGCGTCAAGGAAGCCCATGACGGGGAGCGTGTGTTACCGGGCCATGCCTATATTGCTCCGGGCGATCAGCACCTCGAGTTGGCACGCAGCGGCGCCAACTATGTGGTACGCCTCGATAGCGGCCCGCCGGTCAATCGTCATCGTCCCTCTGTCGATGTGCTCTTTGAATCGGCCGCTAAGCAAGCCGGACGCAACGCCATAGGGGTGCTGCTGACCGGCATGGGCAAGGATGGTGCCGCCGGTTTATTGACCATGCGCAATGCCGGTGCCGCCACGGTGGCTCAGGACGAGGAAAGCTGTGTTGTCTTTGGTATGCCGCGTGAAGCCATCGCCTTGGGGGCCGCCGACGAAGTGCTGCCTCTCGATGCCATCGCGCCTCGTTTACTGAAATTGGTGGCAGCTTCAGGCCGCGCACAGCGCGTGTGATATCGGCTCCATAATCATCAAAACAACACGGTTATATGAAAAGGAGTTCACGACAATGCGGCTGTTTAGAAACCTAAGTATTCACGCGTTGATTACCACTGTACTGGTGGTCTTTGCTCTTTTGATCGGGTTGGTTGCTTTCCTGGGGCAGACGGCTAACCAAAAGGCGGGAGAGACCTTCGCCACCATCGATCAGATCAATGTCCAGCAGCTCAACGAGCTCAATCGCGCCGATGCCTTGTTGACAGGGGCTCGGCTGGAATTGATGACGGCCTCTAAGCTGTTGCTGGTGGGGCGAACCGATCAGGCAAGCGCCAAGTTAGCCGACGCCAAGGACCAGTACGAGCGGGCCGAGGCGCGTTACCAGAACTTCGTTTCCGTACCGGTGACCACGTCCGGGGCTGAGGCCGTTCAACAGGTCAAGGCGCAGTTCCCTACCGTACTGGAAATGGTTCGCTCCGAGCATGAGGCGTTGGACGCACGCAACATCATGCAGTTCGACAGCCTGACCAGGGATCTGGCGCAGCCAAGTGATGCCTTGGACGAAGCCATTACCGGCTTCGTGCGCTATGCGGGTCAGCGCGGTGACGCGCTTACCGATGATTACCACGACAGTGCCCAGACCTTCGAGCTGATCGGCCTTGCTGCCCTGCTATTGGCGGCGGCCATTCTGGTGCTGATCTACGTGGCCATGCGCCGCATGGTGATTCAACCGCTGAACTCGGCAGTAGTGACGCTCGAGCGCATCGCCAAGGCGGATCTCACTGAAAATATACGTGCCACCACGAAAAGTGAGATCGGCAAGCTGTTCGCGGCCATGCGCGACATGCAGCAGGGGCTTGCTAAAACCGTGGGGACGGTGCGCGATAGTAGCAGCTCGATTCATGTCGGAACGCGGGAAATCGCCAGCGGCAACGCCGATCTGTCATCGCGCACCGAAGAGCAGGCGGCGTCACTTCAACAGACCGCCTCGAGCATGGAAGAGCTAACCACCACCGTTAAGCAGAATGCCGACAACGCCCGTCAGGCCAGCGGTCTTGCCTTAGAGGCATCGAGCACGGCAGGTAAGGGCGGTGAGGTGGTTGATCGCGTCATCACCACCATGCAGGGGATTTCGCAAAGCTCTCAGAAAATTGCCGATATCACGGGCGTTATCGATTCGATTGCCTTCCAGACCAATATCCTGGCGCTCAATGCCTCTGTCGAGGCTGCAAGGGCCGGTGAGCAGGGCCGAGGCTTTGCCGTGGTCGCGGGAGAGGTGCGTAATTTGGCGGGGCGCAGCGCTTCGGCCGCCAAGGAAATCAAGACCCTGATCGACGACTCTGTGGGCCAGGTCAAACAAGGCTCCACCTTGGTCGAGCAGGCAGGGCAGACCATGCAGGAAGTGGTGAATGCCGTTAAGCGTGTGACCGACATCATGGATGAAATCTCGGCGGCCTCGCAGGAACAGAGCGACGGTATCGAGCAGGTCACCCAGGCCGTTGGCCAGATGGATCAGGTGACGCAGCAGAATGCGTCGCTGGTCCAGCAAGCGGCGGCGTCAGCGGCTTCTCTCGAGGAGCAGGCCAGTCGTCTCGAGCAGGCGGTGGCGGTCTTCCGTCTGGCGGGCGGCACCGCTCAGGCACTGCCCGCTGAGAAGACGGCCTTTCAGCCCGGGCGTTCGGAAGAGCGCCGCTCTGGACTGACGCGCTCGGCGCCCGCGCATCAGGTGCCGGCAACCCGTCACAAGGCCACGGCCGAAGACGACTGGGAAGAATTCTGATAACGGGCCGGCACGTCCGCCGGCCTTGATAATGACGACATGACGTAAGAGGTTGAAATGGCCAATAAAGATATGAGAATTCTGGTGGTGGACGACTTTCCCACCATGCGGCGCATCGTGCGCAGCCTACTCAAGGAACTGGGCTTCACGAATGTGGAAGAGGCCGAGGACGGTCAGGACGGGCTGAATAAGCTCAAGCAAGGCGGCTTTGAATTCGTGGTATCGGATTGGAACATGCCGAATCTCGATGGTCTGGAGATGCTCAAGCAGATTCGCGGCGACGATAGCCTCAAAGATCTGCCGGTACTGATGGTGACCGCCGAAGCCAAGAAGGAAAACATCATCGCCGCCGCTCAGGCTGGCGCCAATGGCTATGTGGTCAAGCCGTTCACCGCCGCGACGCTCGATGAGAAGCTGAACAAGATCTTCGAAAAGCTCGGCATGTAATCACGACGAGGGGCTTGCCCTCGGCAGGAGAAACGATCATGAGCGAAAATGCTCAACAGGCGTCTACCACCGGCGGTGGCAGCGAAGACCTGGTGAAGCGCATTGGGCAACTGACGCGCATGCTGCGCGAGAACATGCGCGAGCTCGGGCTTGACCAGGAAATCGAGAAGGCGGCCGAGGCGATTCCGGACGCGCGGGATCGTCTGAACTACGTGGCCTCGATGACCGAACAGGCGGCGGACCGAGCACTCAATGCCATTGATCGCGCCCAGCCGCTGCAGGATGACCTCGAGTCCCGGGCCACGGCGCTCGACAAGCGCTGGGCTGAGTGGTTCGAAGCGCCGAAAGAGTTGGATGAAGCTCGCGAACTGGTGGTTGATACCCGTAGCTATCTCGCTGAGGTGCCCGAAAACACGCAAGGGACGCAGAAGGAACTGATGGAAATCATGATGGCCCAGGACTTTCAGGACCTGACGGGCCAGGTGATCAAGAAGATGATGGATGTCATCCGCGAGATCGAGCATCAGTTGGTACAGGTGCTGCTCGACAGCGTGCCCGCCGAACAGGGACGCGACGAGATGAAGCGTCGCGCCGAAGGGCAGTGGGAGGCTGATGCTAAGCGTGAGGCCTCACTTCTCAATGGCCCTCAGGTCAAGCCGGAGGCGCCGGATGTGGTCAGCAGTCAGGACCAGGTCGATGACCTCCTGGATGAACTGGGTTTCTAAATCCTGAGCTCCGCCGAACATCGTCATGTTCGGCGGAGTTTCATGCATGAAAGACCGCATTGGGTCATTCCTCCCGCCTCACTGATGCTTGTTCAAGCTTAGTGGTAAGACGCATGCGCCTGAATAAGGCCTAATACGTCGCGTTATTTGACGCATCGCCCCTTCCCCGCTTTCTCGACAATGATCAGCATCGAATTGCCCTCTCCGCAAAGGCCCGCTGGTTATGGCTTATGGCCGATGAAAGCAGTGATGACGAAAAAACAGAAGACCCTACGCCCCGACGAGAACAGAAGGCGCGTGAAGACGGCCAAGTAGCCCGTTCGCGAGAGCTTGCGACCTTCATGCTCTTGTTGGCGGGTGTCATTGGTCTGTGGTCGATGGGCAGCAGTCTGTACAACCAGCTTGGCACGGTGATGGAGCAGTCGTTTCTGTTCGAGCGTCGCCAGGCACTCGAAGTGATGCCCATGCTGACCCACGCCTGGACGCTTGGGCAAAATGCCTTGTTCTCGCTGTTGCCGCTGTTCCTGCTACTGGTGTTCGTGGCCTTGACCGCGCCGGCTCTGCTGGGGGGGTGGTTGATATCGGCCAAGTCGCTGCAGCCGCAGCTCTCCAAGCTGAATCCTCTCAAGGGCCTGAAGCGACTTTTCTCGACTCAAGCCCTGGCTGAGCTTGCCAAGGCGATTGCCAAGTCGGTGCTGGTAGGCGGCGTGGGGGCATGGTTTCTGGTGACTCATCTAGGCGAGTTCATGTCGCTGATGAGTCAGCCGGTCAAGCAAGCCCTGGCCAATGCCATGAGCCTGGCCGCTACGGCCAGCGGTTTGATGATACTGACGCTGATCGTGGCGGTGCTCATCGATGTCCCCTTTCAGCTATGGAGCCATACCAAGAAGTTGCGCATGAGCAAGGACGAGGTCAAGCGGGAGCACAAGGAGTCCGAGGGTGATCCGCAAGTCAAGGGTCGCATTCGCTCGCAGCAACAGGCCATGGCGCGTAACCGGATGATGAGCAAGGTCCCGGAAGCCGACGTTATCGTGACCAACCCGACACACTATGCCGTGGCACTTCGCTACGACCAGAGCAAGATGGCCGCTCCGCGGGTAGTGGCCAAGGGCGCCGATGAGGTCGCCAAGCGGATCCGTGAGTTGGGCGAAGAGCATGGTGTCCCGATGCTCGAAGCGCCGCCGTTGGCCCGCGCCTTGCACGGCCATGTCGATCTCGATGCAGAGGTGCCCATGGCGCTTTACACAGCCGTGGCCGAGGTTCTGGCCTGGTCCATGCGCCTCAAGAGTGTTCGCGAAGAGGGCGGCGAGTTGCCGGAGACGCCTCATGATCTGCCGGTCCCCAGCGAGCTGGATGATGGGTCCTAGCCTGACGCCCCGAGCGATGAAATGACCAAGGAGCCTCGATGAGAGCGCTGACAGACTATCTGGGCCGCATGGATCTATTGGGTGACATGCGGATGAAGCTGCTGGCAGGCCCACTGCTGATCATCATGATTCTGTCGATGATGATCCTGCCGCTGCCTCCCTTCGCGCTGGACCTTCTTTTCACCTTTAACATCGCCTTGGCGGTGATGGTGCTATTGGTCAGCATGTTCACCCAGAAGCCGCTCGACTTCGCGGCCTTTCCAGCCGTGCTGCTGTTTACCACCTTGTTGCGTCTGTCATTGAATGTGGCCTCGACCCGTGTGGTGCTGATGGAAGGGCATGAGGGGGGCGATTCGGCAGGCAAGGTCATCGAGGCGTTTGGTCAGTTTTTGGTCGGCGGCAACTTCGCTGTTGGCCTGGTGGTGTTCCTGATTCTGGTCATCATCAACTTCATGGTCATCACCAAGGGCGCCGGGCGTATCGCCGAGGTGGGCGCTCGCTTCATGCTCGACGCCATGCCCGGCAAGCAGATGGCCATCGATGCCGACCTCAATGCCGGCCTGATCGGTGAGGACGAAGCTCGCCAGCGTCGCTCCGATGTGTCTCAGGAAGCCGACTTCTACGGTTCCATGGACGGTGCCAGCAAGTTCGTGCGTGGCGATGCCATGGCCGGCCTGGTCATCATGGTGGTCAATATCATCGGCGGGCTGCTGATCGGCATGATGCAGCATGACCTAGACTTCGCTACCGCAGCCAAGACCTACACGCTGCTGACCATCGGCGATGGCCTTGTCGCACAGATCCCTGCGCTGGTGATCTCTACCGCTGCTGGCGTGACCGTCTCCCGGGTGACCACCGATCAAGATGTCGGTCAGCAGATGATCAGCCAGCTATTCATCAACCCCCAGGTATTGTGGCTGGCCGCCGGGGTCATGGGGCTGCTGGGCCTGGTACCGGGCATGCCCAACCTGGTGTTCTTGATCTTTACCGTGCTGCTCGGCGGCCTGGCCTGGTGGCTGCAGCGTAACGAGCAAAAACGCGTCACCGAAGAAGCGGTTTCAACTGCCCCACCGCCCGCTCAGGAAGCCCCCGAAGCCAGCTGGGACGATGTCCAACTGGTCGACACCCTTGGCCTCGAGGTGGGGCACCGGTTGATCCCTCTGGTGGACCACCGTCAGCAGGGCGAGCTGCTGGGGCGCATCAAGAGCGTGCGCAAGAAATATGCCCAGGAAGTCGGTTTCCTGCCGCCAGTCGTGCATATCCGCGACAACCTCGAATTGGGCGCCAATACTTATGTGATCACCCTCAAGGGGGTAGAAATCGGTCAAGCCGAAGCCTATCCCGGCAAGTGGTTGGCCATCGACCCCGGCCAGGTCTCGGGTCAGCTCGAAGGCACTCGGACCGAGGATCCCGCCTTTGGGCTGCCCGCCGTGTGGATTGAGGCCGCGCAGCGCGAGCACGCCCAAGTCTATGGTTACACCGTGGTCGATGCCGGCACCGTCATCGCGACGCACCTCAACCACTTGCTGCATCAGCATGCCGGCGAGATGTTGGGGCGCCAAGAGGTGCAACAGCTCCTCGACAAGCTCAGCGCGGAGGACAAGTCCCTGGTAGAAGATGTGGTGCCGAAGATCGTCAACCTCACCCAGCTGCAGCGGCTGCTTCAGCAACTGCTCGAGGAAGATGTGTCGATTCGCGACATGCGCACCATTCTCGATACGCTGGCGGAACATGGCGGTGGCCAGGTGGACGTCAGCGATCTTACGGCCATGGTGCGTGTCGCCCTGGGGCGTGCGATCACCCAACAATGGTTCCCGGCCCAGGGAGATCTGAATGTGATCGGGCTGGATGCCAAGCTCGAACAGGTGCTGATGCAGGCCATGAACAGCGGTGGCGCTCTGGAGCCTGGCCTCGCCGAGACCCTGATGGAGCAAGCCACCAAGGCGTTGGAACGTCAGGAGCAGAGCGGCGAGCCGCCGGTGCTGGTGGTCCAGCACAGCCTGCGTGCGCTGCTCTCACGCTTCCTGCGCCGACGCCTGCGCCATCTGGTGGTGATGTCTCAGGCCGAAATACCCGACGATCGGACGCTAAGGATTACCAGCATGGTGGGAGGTGATCGATGAGCGTGAAACGCTTCCTGGGGGCGACCAGCCGTGAGGCCATGCGCCAGGTGCGGGCACTGCTGGGTGACGATGCGCTTATCCTCGCGAATCGTCCGGTCGCAGACGGCGTCGAGATACTGGCAATGGCCGATGACGCCGCCGATGCTACAGCGATACCAGAACCGGCTGCCCGTCAGGCACCGTCTGCCTCGCAATCGGCGCCCTCCGCTGGAAGCGACGGCGTTCCTGACTGGCGAGCCGCCCATCGCGCCTCTTCAGGGCTGATGGCGCATGCTCGGCCAGCCGTCGAGCCGCCCGCGGCTGCGCCAGCCGCCAGTGTTTCTTCGCCCCAGGACTTCGCCGCCCTCAGCCAACAACTGCTGGGTGAAATGCAGGAAATGCGCCAGATGCTCGGGCAGCAAGACCGCGCCGGGCCTGGTCCTGCCTCCGATCTGCGTCGCCGCTTGTTGGCATCGGGCTTTGGCCACGAGTTGGTCGCCGAGCTGCTGGCGGCTTTGCCTGCAGAACTCGCTGACACGTCCCAGGAGAATCAGCGGGCGTGGGTCCAACGCCAACTGGTGGCCCGGCTTGCCGTTACATCGGAGCCCGAGGCGCTGCTCGACCAGGGGGGAGTGATTGCCTTGGTGGGGCCTACCGGTGTGGGTAAGACGACCACGACGGCCAAGCTCGCCGCCCGCTATGTGATGCGCCATGGTCCAGAGCAGGCGGTGCTGGTCACTACCGATGCCTACCGGATCGGTGCCCAGGACCAACTGCGTATTTATGCCGACCTGATGGGCATCGAAATGCATGCGCTCGAAGCCGACCGACCGCTGGAAAGTCTCTTGCCCAAGCTGGTAGACAAGCACTTGGTCATCGTCGATACCGTGGGCATGAGCCAGCGTGATCGCCGGCTGCTTGAACAGATTGCGCATCTGCGTGGCGACAGTCGTGACGTCCGCTTGGTGCTGCTACTCAATGCCGCAAGCCAAGGCGAGACAATCGACGAGGTGGTGACCACTTACTTACAGTCTGCCCGCGCCGTAGGCGGACGCCTAGAGGATGCCATTCTCACCAAGCAGGACGAAGCCGCTAGGCTGGGTGGCGCGCTGGATACGCTGATCCGGCATGGCTTGACGCTGCACTTCGTGTCTCATGGCCAGCGGGTCCCCGAAGACCTGGCACTGGCTGATGGACAAGAATTGATCCGAGAGGCGCTGGCCGCAGGGACTCCTTCACCCTTCGCCGATGCCCAGGCCGATGAGCCACAGGCCAGCACCAGTCGAGGCGCGCCGGCGCTTTTAGGCCAGGGCAGGGCGCTTGGCAGTATCTGGGAAATGCTGCATGCCCGGGTGCCCGGCTTCGACACCCTTGCCGATGCCTGGGCGATCAGTTCACTTCCGCCCAGCCTGCACTCAGAGCGCTTGTCGCCTCTACATGCGCGGGTGCCGGCACCGGTGACCACGCTATTGTGGGCGCGTTCGTCGACGCTTCAGGGGGAAGACTGGGCGCTACCTCATCTGGCCCTCGGTAGCGACGGGCGTCCGGCGGTGCAGCCGTTTCCCGAGCACCGGCTGATGGCGGGCCAATGCGCTCGCATGGAGTGGGCCGAGACGACGTTAAAAGTAGGCGCTCACTTGCTCCCACGGCTGCCGGATGTGCGAACAAGAGCCTGGCTTAAAGCGCGCAGCAGCGGCTGGATGAGCCAAGCACAGGGCAATAACCGCGTGCTGTATCGCGGCGAGCGCCTGCCCCTTAGCGGGTTGGCTGAAGAGGCACAGACCATCGAGCCTGCACTGATTCGCTATCGTGGCCAGGTGGCCAAGGTCATGCTGAGCCGGCTTGAGGTCTTGAGCCATGGGGCTGGGGAAGATGGCGGCGATGCCTTGTGTGCCTGGTTCGCCGAAGTGCGTGGACGCGATAGCGGCATGGTGCTGACTCGTCGTTACGCCTTGTCGCCGGCCTGGTGGTCGGTCGAGGCTGGGCGAGCGGCATTGCTCGAGCAGCTTGGCAACGATGAGCTGCCGACGCTTGCTCGCCAGGCATCGCGGCAGCTTGCCGGGCATGGCCCGCTCGCCATCGACAGCGAGCTGCGGGTATTCATGGCGACCGGCATTGCCGCCCTGGCGCTGCATCTTGAGCATGCCGAAGAGGATTGGGCCATGGACGTGCGTGCGCATCTGTTGCGACTGCAAGCGGGTCGTCGCCCACGCCGTGCCAAGAGCCTGCTCGAGGGCTTGATACAGGTGCTGGATGCCCGTGAAGCGATTCGCCACTTTAGTGAACAGGCAGGGCGTTGAGTATGAGTGACCAGGCAGCCGGTCTGCGCCGCTGGGCTCAGGCGCGTGGAGCCTCGGGCGATGAAGCCTTGGGTGAGGCCGTGCGCGCCGATGATCAGGCGCCGGCGGGTGCTCGCGACCGTGCAGTGGATGCCCCGGTCATGCCGGAACCGGACCAGGCGTCGGAACCCGAGCCGGCACCGCAACGCGAGCCAACGCCCGAACCAGAACCGGAGCCTGTCCCGACCATTCCTTTGATGGTGGTGGGGCTTCCACGAGCCGGTGGCGTCGAGCAAGCGCAGGCGGCCTTGGTCAGTTGGTCACGGCAAGGACGGCGCTGGGTGGGGGATCCGGCGGCTTGGCAGGTCGTGGCCTGCGATGCCCACAGTTCGCGGCTGGCCCAACTGGCCAGCCAGGAAAAACGCTGGGCGTTGTGGGTCGAGACCGGCGGTGATGGTTTTCGCGAGGCCTTCAATGTGCTGCAGGCCGTGCGGCGTAATGGCGGCCCCCAGCGTATGCTGGCACTGCATCCGCCGGTCGCCTCGCGGCGGGGCTTGCTCAACAATCTGCAGCAGATGGCACGCGAAGCCTTCGATATCGACCTGCTGGTGCTGGCGCCATGAACAAGTTCTGGGCAATCCGACTCCTCGGTATCGCCATGATACTCGGAATGGCGCCAGCGTGTCTGGCCGCCGGCAGTTGGGTGGCCAATGCCCCTTCGGTGACCGTCGCCGTGCCGGGGCGGGTGACAAGCTCTGAGGCTCTCTCTGCGGCTAATCCTTCACGGCTGGCAGGCCGGCAGGTCAGCGAGGTTAGCTGGCGGTTTCGCTTACCCTCTGACCGGGCGCTTCGTGCATGGCTATGCCAGGGTAGCGAGTGCCTGTCATTGACTTCTACCCGAGGGCGGCGCACCGCCCCCATGTCCTGGCAGGCTGGCAGTGAGCTGCACTTTCGCTTCCTGCTACCTAACGGCCAGCGCCGCGCGGTCAAGGTCGAGGGGCTGCAGGTGATCGTCAACTATCGCAACCGAGGCGCTTCATCAGTGAAATAACCGCCATCATTAGGGGCTATTTCGCCCTTCTATCGAGTGAGACAGGCTTAATAATAGAATTCATCGAACTCCGGTTGTACGGAGCGTCGTCCTAACCACGCTTTCCGGCTCCATGTCGGTCCTTGAGGCAACAGGATGTACACGGCACAGGGCAAGATCGATCAAAACGCAATGCTTGAACAGTACCTGCCCGTGGTCCGGCGTCAGGCACTCTCGCTGCAGGTCAAGCTGCCGGCGGCGGTCGAGCTGGATGACCTGATTCAGGCGGGTATGGTGGGACTGCTGGATGCTTTGGGGCGCTTTGACGCCAAGGCGGGCGCAAGTTTCACGACCTTCGCCAGCCAGCGTATCCGCGGCGCCATGATTGATGAGCTACGAACCCGGGACTGGATGCCACGCAGCGTCAGGCGCAATGCCCGCAGCGTGGATGCCAGCGTGCGTCGCCTCGAGCAGGAGCTGGGCCGGCCACCGGAGGAGCGGGAAATTGCCGCTGATCTCGATATGCCGATGGATGTCTATCGCCAGTTACTGAGCGACACCAATAACGGTCATCTGTTGCCGTTCGAGGAGTTGGTCACCGAAGGCGGAGAGCCCCAGGCGGGGGCCGGCGCGCCGCAATCCCCTTTTGCGGCGCTGGTCGACAGCCAGCAGCGCGAGCAGCTGGTAGAGGCCATTGGTGCCTTACCGGAGCGTGAAAAACAGCTGATGGCGCTCTACTATCAGGAAGAGCTCAACCTCAAGGAAATCGGTGCAGTACTCGGCGTGACCGAATCCCGTGTCTGCCAGCTGCACAGTCAGGCCGTGAGTCGCCTTAGGGCGCGAATGGTGACCGATAACTGACGCCAGTACCGTGGCTCGCTAGCGGCTTTTCCGATCCCCGTCTCTGGCTCTCCTGAACGCTAGCCTGGCTTGGCAATAAACCTCGTATTGCTGAGCGCCAACCACTCGTCCGGCGGCCTTGAGCGCGCTTTCAGGATGCTAGTGACCGACTGCCTATCCTCTTTTCTCCCCGCGCTGCTCCGCTGTTTTACCGCTGCGACGTGCCCCGAAAACATCACCTAAGCCGTCCATTTCCGATCGAGCTTCGTGCGCGGTTCAGTGATGGAACCGGCGAAAGAACGGCGGATGGTGTAAGACCTGGCGTCATATTGAGCTTCCGGCAGGCGCGCATGAGCATCTACTGAGACACAGAAGGAGAGCTGTCAGCCCAGAAAGCAGGGCAAGTCGACTGTGGGCGCTGTCAGTGGAGGCGATATCAGAAAAAAAGCGGGGAGGGCGTTACAGGAGAGCTAGAAAAAGGGCGCACCCGCTGGGTGCGCCCTTTGCCGAGGCAGAGATTACTGCATGCCGCTGATTTGGCGCCCATCCATGCTGTCGTCCTCACTGAGATGAGAATAGTCGAGCAGGATGTTGGCACTTTCGATGAGCTGGGCACGGTCGATGGGAGCGGACTCCTCGCTATCCAGTGCGGCACCCGTCTCTGACTCATCGGTGGCGCCGCGGGCATCACTCCAGTCTTCGAGTTCCTCGAGCCCCAGGGCGCGACGGCGCTGATTCTCCAGCGACAGTTGCTCGGCTTCCTGGGCCTGCATCTCGCGCTGACGCTGCTCGCGATTCAGGCTGACGCTGGTGAGCTGATCGCGTAGCTGGCGGGAGAGCTCGGCCTGTTTTTCCAGGTAGACGAAATTGGGGTGCGAGGCGATGCGCTCGCGATGCGACGCGGCCAGGGCCTCGAGGTGACGCCAGGGCGTTCCGTAGAGCCGGTACTGCACGGCACGCACGGTGTCCCAGGGCAGGGCGTTGTCGAGGCTGCTTTCACCGATCACGTCCGGGTCGATCAGGCTCGGGAAGGTAATATCGGGCTCAACGCCACGGTGCTGGGTGCTTTCCCCGGAGATCCGATAGAACTTGGCCCGGGTCAGCTTGACCTCGCCGTGACTGAGCTCGTTGAGGGTCTGCACGGTGCCCTTGCCGAAGGTCCGGCTGCCCACGATCAGGCCACGACCATAGTCCTGAATGGCGCCCGCCAGGATCTCGGATGCTGAGGCCGACAGACGATTGACCAGCACCGTTAGCGGGCCGTCATAGAGAACGCCGCTGTCGGTGTCGCCATACAGGCTGATGCGCCCGCTAGCGTCGCGCACCTGCACGGTGGGGCCGCGATCGATGAACAGGCCGATCAGCGAGTTGGCTTCTTGCAGGGCGCCACCTCCGTTGTCGCGCAGGTCGAGCACGATCCCTTCGACATTCTGCGCCTTGAGAGAGCGGATCTCCTTGGCCACGTCGCGGGTCGTGCTGCGGTAATCTTCTTCGCCGGCCTGCCAGGCGTCGAAGTCGACGTAGAAGGTGGGAACGTCGATCACGCCGATGCGATGAGTGCCGTCTTCGCGCTTGACCTCGATGACCTCGCTGCTGGCTGCCTGGTCCTCTAGGTTGACGGTATCACGCACGATTTCGACGATATGCGAGCGTGTGGTGTCCACCGATTGGGCCGGCACGACATCCAGCAGCACCTTTGATCCCTTGGGGCCGCGAATCAGGTCGACCACATCATCGAGGCGCATGCCGACCACGTTGGTCATCTCGCCGTCATCGCCTTGCCCGACGGCAATGATACGGTCGGCGGGTTGCAGAACGCCGGCCTTCTCGGCGGGGCCACCCGCTACCAGACTCGAGACCTTGACGTATTCACCATCGGCTTGCAGCAGGGCTCCGATCCCCTCGAGGGATAGGCGCATCTGGATATCGAAGGATTCGCCCTGGCGCGGTGACAGATACTCGGTATGAGGATCGATGGTGCCGGTCACGGCAGCCATGAACAGGCCAAAAATATCCTCGGTGTTGGTCTGGTGCACGCGGTTCAGTTGGCCTTCGAAGCGATCGCGTAGCGTTTTTTCGACCTCGGCCTCCTCCTGGCCGCTGAGCATCATGGTCAGGGCCGAGTTCTTGAGGCGTTTGTTCCAAAGCTCGTCGAGGGCGTCTTGTTTCTCGGCCCAAGGCGCATCCTTGCGATCCAGTGCCAGCCGCTCGTCGGTATCGTAGCGGTAGTCGAGGCCGTCATCGAGCTTGGCTAGAATCCACTCCAGGCGTGCCTCTAGGCGTTCCTGATAGCGCTCATAGAGCGCAAAAGCCGGTTCCAGGTCCCCGTCGTAAAGGGCGTCGTCGATGCGCTCACTTAGGCTGTCGCGGAACTCGTTGACGTCACGCTTGAGCAGGTAGGATCGCTGTGGGTCGAGGATATCCAAGTAGCGCTGGAAGGCACGCTGCGACCAGCTGTCGGTCAGGCTGACATCCGCGTAGTGCCCGTAGCGAAGGGAGTCGGCGATTTCGGGCGCTACCTGTACCTGCGCCTCGCTCGGGTGCGGCTGGGCCATCGCCATGGCGCTCAGCGTCATCAGCATCAGGGTGATGGCGCCTATCCGCCCAATGGCTGCAATCCGTCTCATCAATGAAGCACTCCCGGTTTCATGTACACTTCGTCCCTAGCTGAGCCCGGCTCGTCACCCGCCTCTCGACAGCCGAGAGGCCATTGTAGCAGCCTGTGTCGCCAGACACAGACCCTTCAAGAGGATGAACATGCATCACGCCTCCCCCGTGGATCGACTGCTCGACTTTCTCGAGCGTTCTCCCACCCCCTGGCATGCGGTAGCCAACATGGCGGAACGCCTGGAAGCTGCCGGCTATCGCCGCCTGGATGAGACACAACCCTGGACCCTGGCGGCCGGTGAGCGGGTCTACGTGACCCGCAACGACGCCTCGATTATTGCGCTGCAGCTGCCCAAGGGGCGGCTAGAAGCGCTGCGCATGATCGGGGCCCATACCGACAGCCCGGGGCTGCATTTGAAGCCCCATGCCGCCCAGCATAGCGCCGGCTGGCTGCAGCTAGGCGTGCAGGTCTATGGCGGTGTGCTGCTGGCACCCTGGTTCGATCGTGATCTGGGGCTTGCCGGCCGAGTGCACCTGCGCCATCCCGATGGGCGTATCGAGGGGGTGTTGCTCAACGTCGACTGGCCGGTGGCGACCGTGCCGAGTCTGGCGATTCATCTCGACCGTGAGGCCAACAGCGGTCGCGCCATCAACCCTCAGACCGAGATGGCGGCGGTTTTGTTGCAAGGTGGCGACAGCGATGATTTCAATGGCCTGCTGAAAGGCTGGCTTGACGCGCAGCACGGCATTCAGGACGCCGAGCCGCTGGACTTCGAATTGGCGCTCTATGACACCCAGCCTCCGGCACGCGTAGGTGCTCGGGGCGAGCTCATCGCCAGTGCTCGTCTCGACAACCTGCTGTCCTGTTTCATCGGCCTGGAAGCCTTGCTTGATTGCAACGGTGAGCAAGGCGCCGTGCTGGTGGCCAATGACCATGAAGAAGTGGGTAGCGCCAGCGCCTCAGGTGCCCAGGGGCCCTTCCTCGGTGATGTGCTGCGGCGCGTCAATGCCCAGCTCGGCGAAGCGGGCGACGAGGGCTTCATTCGCCTGATCCAGGCATCGAGAATGATCTCCTGCGACAATGCTCACGCGCTGCACCCGAACTTCAAGGACAAGCATGATGCCGGCCATGGGCCTGCTATCAACGGCGGCCCCGTGATCAAGGTCAATGCCAGCCAGCGCTATGCAACCAATAGTGCCACCTCGGCGCTGTTTCACGACCTTTGCCGGGAAGCCGAGGTGCCGGTGCAGACCTTCGTCACCCGCGCCGACATGGGCTGTGGCAGCACCATCGGGCCGATCACCGCCACCGAACTCGGTGTGCCGACGCTGGATGTGGGCGTCGCCCAGTGGGGCATGCACTCGATTCGCGAGACGGCCGGCAGCGAAGACGCCGAGCGGTTGATTCGCGTGCTGACGGCCTATCTGAATCGCGCCGAGCTGGTTTGAGAAGCGGGTTGGCTGTGCTCCGGCCTCCGACTTAGCTAAGAGTGGGCTCGGGCGCTCTATTTAGTGGTTTGCTCGGGGTGCGTTGATTTGCCTTGGTTGGCGCTAGGCTTGGCGGCGTTGCCTCGGGCAGCATTGGCCTGGTTAGCCGCCGGGCGGTCGAGTGCCAGGCCCGCCACCACCAGGGCGGCGCCGATGATCATCGGCAGCGTCCACTGCTCGTCGAACATTAGCCAGGCCATGACCGCTGCGCATGGCGGGACGAGGAAGAAGGTGCGGGCGACCTGATGCGCTTCGCCGCGGGCGATCATGATCATCAGTAGCCAGATGGCGCCCACCGAGATTGCGCCGACCAGCCAGGCAAGTGTCAGCAGTAGGCGGGGAGTGGGATCGAAGGTGAAGCTGCCGATCCAGGTGGCCGCGACGCTGAAGACCAGTGCGGCCCCCAGGTACTGGAAAATCAACCCCTCGACCATTCCCATGCCGCCACTCAGTCGTTTCTGCCACAGAGTGGCGCTGGAAATGCCAACCAGGGCCATTAAACACCAAGCCAGACCCACCAGGGGCCAGCCGTGAGATGCCTCCAAGCCACCGCTTAGCACCAGACTGGCGCCCGTCGCGCCCAAGGCAAGGCCGCACCATTGCTTGGGGCCCAGGCGCACGCCGAGCAACGGCAACGACAGGGCGGCCGTCGCTAGTGGGTGTAGGCTGACCAGCAGCGCCGTGAGCCCAGCGGGTAGCCCGGCCTTGACCGCGGCGAAGACGCCACCCAGATAGGCGCCGTGCAGCAGCATGCCCACGCCCATTTGGCAGCCTCGCTGTGCGCGGTTGCCCCACTGGTTAGGCGCGCGGCGTGCCCACAGGATGATGCCCAGTACCGGAAGTACCAGCAGACTGCGTACCAGGAGCAGGGTGAAGGGTTCGGCATCCATGGTGCCCAGTCGGGCGCAGATGAAGCCGGTCGAGAAGAGCAGCACGAAGGCCAGCGGAATCCACATCATCACAATCCTTCGTATTGACTCGCACTATGGCCCGAACTCGTGGCGGGCGCGCATGCAGGGCTAAGCGCTATTGATGTCACGTATGGCTGAAGGGGTCAAAAAAAACGCCCGAACGGCTGGCCGTTCGGGCGTTTTTCGGATTTTGGTGGCTACACCCTGATTTGAACAGGGGACCCCATCATTATGAGTGATGTGCTCTAACCAGCTGAGCTATGTAGCCAACGGCGATGAATACTACTCAAGAGCCTGTGCTTCGTCAACCATAAGGGCATGATACACCGGCTTTTTTCATCGCCTTTGAGCGGAGACCCCGTCGCTTGGGCTAGCGGTGAGGCATCAACTGCTTAGACGTTGAAGCGGAAGTGCACCACGTCGCCGTCCTTGAGAATGTAGTCCTTGCCTTCCAGGCGCCACTTGCCGGCATCCTTGGCGGCCTGCTCGCCTCCCAGTGACACGAAATCGTCATAGGCGACCACTTCGGCGCGAATGAAGCCTTTCTGGAAGTCGGTGTGGATCACGCCGGCGCCTTCGGGTGCCGTGGCGCCGACTTTGACGGTCCAGGCGCGGACTTCCTTGACCCCGGCGGTGAAGTAGGTCTGCAGACCCAAGAGCTCGTAGCCGGCACGGATCACGCGATCAAGGCCCGGCTCGTCCATCCCCAGTTCGTCGAGGAACATGGCGCGCTCCTCGTCCTCGAGCTCGGCGATTTCGGCCTCGATCTGGTTGCATACCGGTACCACCATGGCGCCTTCGGCGGCGGCGATCTCGCGGACCTTGTCCAGGTAAGGATTATTCTCGAAGCCATCGTCGTTGACGTTGGCGATGTACATGGTCGGCTTAAGGGTCAGAAAGCCGAAGCTCTTCAACTGCTGCTGTTCATCGGCATCCAGGCCGAAGCTGCGCAGCGGCTGGCCTTCGGCCAGGTGAGGCTGGATGCGTTCGAGAATCGCCTTGGTGGCGATGGCTTCCTTGTCGCCGCCCTTGGCGACGCGCACCAGGCGCTGAATGGCGCGATCCACGGTATCCAGGTCGGCCAGGGCGAGCTCCATGTTGATGATCTCGATGTCCGCTTCGGGATCGACCTGGTTGGCGACATGGATGACGTTGTCGTTATCGAAGCAGCGCACCACGTGTGCGATGGCGTCGGTCTCGCGGATGTTGGCCAGGAACTTGTTGCCCAGGCCCTCACCCTTGGAGGCGCCAGCGACGAGGCCGGCGATATCGACGAACTCCATGGTGGTGGGCAGGGTCTTCTGGGGCTTGACGATTTCGGCCAGCTTGTCGAGGCGCGGGTCCGGCATCGGCACGATGCCGACGTTGGGCTCGATGGTGCAGAAGGGGAAGTTTTCGGCGTCGATACCCGACTTGGTCAGGGCATTGAAAAGAGTGGACTTGCCGACATTGGGCAGGCCGACGATACCGCAGTTGAAACCCATGGGATCTTCCTGGAAAGAGTGTTCGATGATGGTGATTGGCCTGTATTCTACGGGACGCCTTCGGCGCGAGCCAGAAGGGGGAAGTCGGAAGAGGGAAGAAGGAAGAGGCTCTCGGCGGGCCTCTATCCAGCCATGGAGTGCCTGTCTTCCTTCTTCCAGCGGCGCAGCCGCGCTCTTATCCCTTCCGTCTTCTCTCTTACGCCTTGAAGCTGTGCAGGCGGTTCATGGCCTTGGCCCAGTCGCCGGCGACGGCATCCGGCAGGGTGCGTTCGACTTCGTCCAGAGCGGCATCGATGGCGGTGCGCTCGGCCTTGCCGGGGCGACCCAGCACATAGTTCACCACCTGGCGGGCTTCGCCGGGATGGCCGATGCCGATACGCAGCCGGTGGAAGTCCTTGGCGTTGCCAAGGGCGGCGATGATATCGCGCAGGCCGTTATGGCCGCCGTGTCCACCGCCTTGCTTGTAGCGTGCCGTGCCGGGGGCGATATCGAGCTCGTCGTGGGCGACCAGTAGCTCTTCGGGTGCAAGCTTGAAGAATTTGGCCAGGGCCGCCACGGAGCCGCCGCTCTTGTTCATGAAGGTCTGCGGGTACAAGAGGTGCAGGTCCTGGCCGGCCAGGGTGATCTTGGCATAGAGGCCCAGGAACTTGCGCTCTGGGCGCAGGGCAGCGTGATGATCGCGTGCCAGGGACTCCACCAGCCAGGCGCCGGCATTGTGCCGGGTGGCGTCGTAGTCGGCACCCGGGTTGCCAAGGCCGATAATCGCTTTTATCTGACTCATGCCGGTGTCCTCACGTGTGTTAGACGCTCGTGGGTAAAAAGCCGAGGTGGGTGGCGAGGCTTGGGACAGGCAAAAAAAATCAAGCGCCGAGGCGCTTGATTTTCAGAAGATAACGGGCATGACGGCTGGCCGACATGCCCGCAGGCGCTGCCGATTACTCGGCGTCGCCTTCGTCTTCAGCCGGCTTATCAGCCGGTGCTTCGGCTTCTTCGCCTTCTTCGCTTTCCTCGTCACGAACCTTGGCCTTGGTCACGCTGAGGACGGCGTTGTCGTGATCTTCGCCGTGAGTCAGTGCGACCAGGGTCACGCCCGCCGGTACGGTCAGGTCAGACAGGTGCAGGGTGGTGCCCAGCTCAAGGTTGCTGATATCCACTTCCAGATACTCGGGGAGATCCTTCGGCAGGCAGCTGATCTCGACGTCGGACGCCAGCTGGTGCAGCTCGCCGTCCTCTTCCTTGATCGCCTTGCTCGCGTCTTCACCGACCACGTGCAGCGGGATGTGCAGGGTCAGCTCGTGGGTAGCGTCGACGCGCAGGAAGTCGGCGTGAGTCACCAGCGGCTTGAAGGGGTGACGCTGCAGGTCGCGTACCACGACCTGCTCCTTCTTGCCTTCGACGTCCAGTGTGATCACAGAGGAGAAGAAGGACTCATCTTCGATGGCCTTGTAGAACGGGGCCTTGTCGATAGCGATGGACTTGGGAGCCGTCTCACCGCCGTAGATGATCGCCGGAATGGAGAGGTCCGCACGACGCAGGCGGCGGCTCGCACCTTTCCCCAGGTCGTGGCGAACGCTGGCATTAAGATTGAAATCGGACATTGAATGAAACCTCAGTGGTTTGATGAGGAGAACGCCAAGCCCGCGACCAAGCGTTGACGTTTCCAAGAGCGCCTGACGGCGCGCGTATCCTGCGCGATATTCCCTATGCCCCTTAGCAGGGCGTCAGTGGAACATCGCGCTGACGGATTCTTCGTTGCTGACACGGCGGATCGCCTCGGCGATCAGGCCGGCCACCGACAGCTGGCGGATCTTGCCGCTGCGGCGTGCTGATTCGGACAGCGGGATGGTATCGGCCACCACGACCTCGTCGAGTACCGAACCGGTGATGTTGTCGACCGCCGGGCCGGACAGGATCGGGTGAGTGGCGTAGGCCACCACGCGGCGTGCGCCATGATCCTTGAGCGCTTCACCGGCCTTGCACAGGGTGCCGGCGGTATCGATCATGTCGTCCACCACCACGCAGGTGCGATCTTGGATCTCGCCGATGATGTGCATCACCTGGGCCTGGTTGGCCTGGGGGCGACGCTTGTCGATGATGGCGAGATCGGCATTGAGCTGCTTGGCAATGGCGCGGGCGCGAACCACGCCGCCCACGTCCGGCGAGACCACGACCAGGTCTTCGTAGTTCTGGCGTTCGATATCGTCGAGCAGGATCGGTGAGCCGTAGACGTTGTCGACGGGCACGTCGAAGAAGCCCTGAATCTGGTCGGCGTGCAGGTCCATGGTCATCACCCGGTCAACGCCGGCCTTGACCATCATGTCGGCGACGATCTTGGCTGAGATGGGGACGCGGGCCGAGCGGACGCGGCGGTCTTGGCGAGCGTAGCCGAAGTAGGGCACCACCGCCGTGATGCGGGCGGCAGAGGCGCGACGCAACGCATCAATCATCAGGACCAGTTCCATGATGTTGTCGTTGGTGGGCGCGCAGGTGGACTGCAGCACGAAGACGTCCTTGCCACGAACGTTCTCGTTGATTTCGACTGCGATTTCGCCGTCGCTGAACTGGCCTACCGTGGCATGGCCGAGGCGATTGTCGAGTCCTTCGGCAATCTTGCGGGCAAGTTCGGGATTGGCGTTCCCGGCGAAAACCATCAATTTAGACACGCGCAGCCACCTTTGGAGTCTTGGGAATCTCTATGAGGGATGTTGACGGGCGGTCGACTCGGGAGGGAATGGCTGGGGTAGCAGGACTCGAACCTGCGAATGCCGGTACCAGAAACCGGTGCCTTACCACTTGGCTATACCCCAGTAACCTTGCCTGTCGACTCAGCTTGCACTCTTGCCCAAGATCAATGCCTGGGAACAACAGCCGTCGTGCGGGCAATCTAGGCTGATTGCCTCACCCCAGAGCCTTATGCAGAGGGGAGATGTTCACGCCTCGCGCCGTAAAAGCGTGCCAGCGTGGGTCGACTTGGCGCGCTATCCTAGCGGCCTCTTCGACGTTCGTCAAACGCCCGAACAGACAAGCGCCGGTGCCGGTCAGCATGGTCGGCGCCCGCTGGGCCAACCAGTTGATGGCCTCATCGACCTGCGGATAAAGCCTGCGAACCGTGGTCTCGCAGTCGTTTTTCCAGCACGACGCGCCCCCCTCAAGTGCGCGCGAAAGTCTAATGGGCGCAGTGTCGCGTGTCAATTCAGGCGCTTGGAAGACCCGTGCCGTGGCGACCGATACGCCGGGGTGAATCACCACGAAGTAGGGGGTATCCAGGGTGACCGGCGTCAGGCGTTCGCCGACGCCTTCGGCCCAGGCAGCATGGCCCCGCACGAAAACGGGCACATCGGCACCGAGGCTCAGGCCAAGGGTGGCCAGTCGCTCCTCGTCGAGGTCGAGCGCCCAGAGTCGGTTCAGGGCGAGTAGGGTGGTCGCGGCATTGGAGCTTCCGCCGCCAAGGCCTCCGCCCATCGGCAGGCATTTTTCCAAATGGATATCGACACCGCGGCGACAGCCCGTCTCGGCTTGCAGTAGCCGGGCGGCGCGCACCACCAGATTGTCCTCGGCGGGCACGCCGGCAAGCGTCGGTGTCAGCTGAATGGCGTCATCGTCGCGAGGCGTGAAATGCAGCGTGTCGCCAATATCCAGGAACTGGAAGAGGGTCTGCAGCTCATGATAGCCGTCGGCGCGGCGCCCGGTGATATGCAGCATGCGGTTGAGCTTGGCGGGGGCCGGCAGGCTGAGCGTGTCCTGAGAGAGGCGAATGGCCGCCCCTGATGTCCCTGCCTCAGTCATCCTAGGCCTCCGGCTGCCAGTCGTTGATGATCAGGATGGCTTCGATGCCGGGGCGCTGCATCTTCAGTTTGCGTGGCAGCCATAGTCCATCGGCTGGCATCCAGTCCGAGTAGTCGATGGTCCAGCCGTCCTGGCGAATCTGGGAGGGGTAGCCCAGGGCATCGGTTTCACGCTCAAAGGCATCGCTTGGTGCCGGCAGGCCGCGAATCCAGTGATCCAGCGATGACACCGGCAGCGACCAGCCCAACTGCTGGTCAAGCAGCGCTTCGGCGCTTACGGCACTCACGCGGCCTTCGCCGGTGGTCAGCGTTACCTTTTCAGCGGTGCCCTCGAGGGTGCTGCGGCCGGCTCCGAAGGGGCCGCTGATCAGCAGTCGATAATAGTTGGGCGTATGACGCCAGTCCAAATTGGCGCTAGTGCTTTCATCGGCGGTCTTCAGCCCCACCTTGCCGGCCAGCGTCCAGCTGGTCAGCGCCTGCACGCGAGTGACCTGGTCCTGCCAGGGGCCGCGCTCGGCACTGTCGCTGGTGACGGGGCCACGGGTGGCGCAGCCGGCCAGTAGGGCCAGGGCGATCAAAAGGACGAAGCGTCGAGTCATCGGGGGCTCTCGTTCAAGGGGCGGTCAAGAATGTCGGTCAGGGTAGCGGGTCGATATTTCCGTCGAGGCCCTCAGGAGCCAGGGCGGGAATACGCTGTATCAGCTCGGTGAGCTTGGGGTGATCCTCGAAGCGAGCCAGACTGCGTTCGACCAGGCGACGCGCATCGGCGCTACGCTCGAGTGACCAGAGCACCTCAGCGAGATGGGCGGCGATTTCCTGATCCGGCATCATCGCGAAGGCCTGCTCGAGATAGGGCAGTGCACGGGCGTTCTCGCCCTGCTTGTGCAGGACCCAGCCCAGGCTATCGAGAATGGCCGGGTTGTCGGGCGCCAGACGATGGGCCCGCTCGATCAACTCATAGGCTTCACCGAAACGCGTGGTCATGTCGGCCAGGGTAAAGCCGAGCGCGTTCAAGGCCATGGCGTTGTCGGGGCGGCGCTCGATCAGCTCGCGTAGGTCGGCTTCCATGCCCTCCAGATCACCGTCGTTGAATTTGCGCATGGCCTGCATGTATAGCAGGCCGTTGTCGTCGGGATGGCGAGCGCGGGCCTCGGCGAGCACGTCATCGGCGGCGGCGCGCTCTCCCTCTTGATCAAGCAGCTCGACCTCGAGGGAAACGATATCGGTGGCCTGGTCATCATGGCGCAGCCGCTCGAGTCGCAGGAAGTCCAGCGCGTCGGCCAGACGGTTGGCATCGATCAACATGCGCGCCGCCTGCAGGCGGGAGCTGAGAAACTGATCGCTCTCTGGCACCTGGCGGTAATAGAGCAGGGCGTTGTCGATCTCGCCCTGCTGCTCGGCGATGCTGCCCAGCAGCAGGAAGGCCACCGGAGGCGTGGTGTCGTCGTCGATCAGCGGTAGCAGCAGACGGCGGGCCGGAGCGGGTTGGTCGGCTTCGAGGAACAGGCGGGCCAGCCCCACGCGCAGCTCCGGCTGCTCTCCCTGTTGCGTCAGTATGCGATCGGTCTGGCGTTCCGCGGCCTCGACTCGGCCTAGTGCCAGCTCGCTTCGCGCCAGCAGCAGCAAAAAGCGAGTGTCGTCGGGGGAGATGTCCAGGCCACGCTGGGCGGCGCGGCGCGCAGCCGTCGGGTTTCCGCGCTCCATGGCAATGCGTGCGCGGGTGAGCCACAACGCGGGGAGCTCGGGATGAGTGAGGGCCAGCTCTGCTAGCCGTGAATCGGCTTGTGCGGCTTCGCCATTGGCGGCTTCGAGCAGGGCGGTCGCCAGCACCGCATCGTACGCGTAGGGGGCATCACTATCGGCTATTAGCAGATGCTGGCGCAGACGAATGGCCAGTGGCTGCGGGTCAGCGTCCTGAGTCAGCGCCTGTTCGGCAAAACTTGCCAGTTCCCCGGGATGGCCTTGTGCGACCAGTGCCAGCCGAGAGTCCAGGGCGGCCTGCCAGTCACCGCGCTGCTGGGCAAGGCTCGCCAGCAGGCGCAGCGGAGCTTCGGCGTCGGGAGCGCGCTTATGCCAGCGGCGGGCGGCGGTCTCGAAAAGCGCCGGCTGCTGGCTGAAGCGGGCCGCCAGGGTGGCGCGCTCGCTTAGCGCGGCGGAATCATAGCGCTCGGCGGCGTCGAGATAGCCTTGAGCGGCGCGCTCATACTGACCGCGACGGCCGGCTAGTTCTGCCACCAGCAGGGTCTGCAGCCCCTGAGCATCCAGGCCCTGGGTAATCGGCGGCGCGCCCCGCATCGGGTCGTCAATACCGGAGTCGTTGGCACTCTGGGTCATCGGCATGCCCTGGCAAGCCGTAAGCAGCGCGAGGGTCGCCGTGATGAGGGCCGTCTTGAGCAGGCGTGCGCGCATGATCGTCTCGTCAAGGGAATCAGCGTTCAGCATAACGGCTTGCTGGGCAAGGGCAAAGCCATGGGGGCGTGTCCCAAGGGTCGGCTGTGATAGAATTACCCCCTTCGGACGATCCGGCGGCCACTTTCCAGGCGTTGATATAGGTCTCACGCAGGCTTTTCTGCTGTCCTGCTGCGCCTCATGGCGCGCGCCGTGATTCGCACCCACTCCCTTGAGCGAAGACTCTGATTGCATGACGCTTTTGGCCCTTGGCATCAATCATAAGACAGCGGCGGTCGAGGTGCGCGAGCAAGTCGCTTTCACCCCGGCGCAGCTGGAAGCAGCTCTGACCGAACTAGGCGCTCTGAAAGAGGTGCATGAGGCTGCGTTGCTGTCGACCTGCAATCGCACCGAACTCTATTGCGTGATCGAGCGTGACGGCGAGGCGGCGATCCTCGAATGGCTGAGTCGCTTCCATGCGCTCAGCGTCGAGCAACTGTCGGCGGCGGCCTATCATTATTTAGACGGCGACGCCGCTCGCCACCTGATGCGTGTCGCCGTGGGGCTCGACTCCATGGTGCTCGGCGAGCCACAGATCCTTGGCCAGCTCAAGGATGCCTACCAGGTGGCGCGTAGTCACCAAGGGCTGGGCGGTGAGCTCGAGCGGCTATTCCAGCACACCTTTGCGGTCGCCAAGCAGGTGCGCACCGAGACGGGCATCGGTGAAAACCCGGTGTCGGTGGCCTATGCGGCGGTCAGCATGGCCAGCCGCATCTTCGATGACTTCAAGCGCTCCACGGCGCTGTTGATAGGTGCGGGTGAAACCATCGAGCTGGTCGCCCGTCATCTGAAAGAGGCCGGGGTGCGCACCCTGATCGTGGCCAACCGCACCCGTGAGCGGGCCGCGCAGTTGGCGGACTCCTTCGGCGGCGAGGCGATGTCTCTCAATGAGATTCCCGATGCCTTGGCCCGTGCCGACATCGTCATCTCGTCTACTGCGGCGCCGCTGCCGATTCTCGGCAAGGGCATGGTCGAGCGGGCGATCAAGATGCGTCGCCACCGGCCGATGTTCATGGTCGATATTGCCGTACCCCGTGACATCGAGCCGCAGGTCGGCGAACTGGATGATGTCTTCCTTTACACCGTCGATGACCTTCAGGAGGTCATCGAAGAGAATCGTCGTCATCGCCAGGTGGCGGCCGACCAGGCCGAAGTACTGATCGAGCACGGTGTCGGTAGCTGGCAGCACGAGCGTCGAGTGCGCGGCGCCGGTGACCTGATTCGCCGCTATCGGCAGCAGGGCGAGCAGATGCGCGCCGAGTCCGAGGAGCAGGCGCTGGCGCAATTGAGCCGCGGTGATGATCCGCAGAAGGTCGTCGCACGCCTGGCTCGTCAGCTGACCAACAAGCTCATGCACGCTCCCACCCTTGGCTTGCGCGAGGCCTCCGGAGCCGAGCGCCAGGATCTGATCGATGCCGCCGAGGCGCTGCTTTTCGACGCCGAGCGTGGCCCTCAGGACCCTCGATGATCGACACCAGACTACAGGACCCTTCATGAAAGCCACATTGCGTCAGCGCCTGGATACCTTTGCCGAGCGTTTCGAGGAACTTTCGGCCCTGCTGGCCGAGCCCGACGTTATCGCCGACCAGCCGCGCTTCCGCGACTATTCCCGTGAGTATGCCGAACTCGAAGAGTTGGTGGCCACCTGGCAGGAATTCCGCGAGACCGAGGGCAATGTCGAGGCCGCCCAGGCCCTGCTCGAGGATAGCGACGCCGAGATGCGCGAGCTTGCCGAGCTTGAACAGGCCGAAGGCCAGGAGCGACTGGCGGCCCTCGAGGAGTCGCTCAAGCGGCTGCTGGTACCCAAGGACCCGGATGACGGTCGCAGTGTCTATCTGGAGGTCCGTGCCGGCACCGGCGGTGATGAAGCCGCGCTGTTTGCCGGCGACCTATTTCGCATGTATTCCCGCTATGCCGAGAAGCATGGCTGGAAAGTCGAAGTGGTCAGTGCCAGTCACGGCGAGCAGGGGGGCTATAAAGAACTGATCTCGCGGATCAAGGGCGACGGCGTCTATGCCCGGCTCAAGTTCGAATCCGGCGCCCACCGGGTGCAGCGGGTACCCGCCACCGAGTCTCAGGGGCGTATTCATACCTCGGCCTGCACCGTGGCGGTAATGCCCGAGGCGGACCAGGTCGGCGATATCGACATCAACAGCAACGATTTGCGCGTCGATACCTTCCGCTCCAGCGGTGCCGGCGGCCAGCACGTCAACACCACCGATTCGGCGATCCGCATCACCCACCTGCCCAGCGGCGTGGTGGTCGAATGCCAGGAAGAACGTAGCCAGCACAAGAACCGTGCCAAGGCCATGTCGCTGCTGGCCGCGCGCCTCAAGCAGAGCGCGCTGGAGAATCAGCAGCGCGAGCAGGCCGACACGCGCCGCTCGCTGGTGGGCTCCGGCGATCGCAGCGAGCGTATTCGTACCTATAATTTCCCCCAGGGGCGCGTTACCGATCACCGCATCAATCTGACCCTATACAAGCTTAACGAGGTGATGACCGGCGAGCTTGGCGAGATCATCGAACCCTTGCTTCACGAGTATCAGGCCGAGCAGCTCGCTGCCCTACAGCAGGAAACCTGATGGGGCAGGGGAAGAATCTGATGCGCCTCGACCTGCTGTTGGCCCGCGCCGCCGAGCGTCTAAAGGCAGCGGCTTCGCCGAGCCCCAGGCTGGATGCCGAGGTACTGATGTGCCATGTGCTCGGTGTCAGCCGTGCCTGGCTCTACACCTGGGGCGACCGCGACGCTGAACCTCTGGTGCGGGCGCGCTTCGAGGCCCTGATCGCCGCTAGGGCGCAGGGCCGGCCGGTGGCTCACCTGGTCGGTGAGCGAGAGTTCTGGGGGCTGACCCTCAAGACCTCTGATGCCACCCTCATTCCGCGCCCCGATACCGAATGCCTGGTCGAAGCGGCGCTCGCGCGTGGCGCGGCCGAGAAGGGCCAGCTAGTGGACCTCGGCACTGGCACCGGCGCCATCGCGCTGGCCTTTGCCAGTGAACGCCCCGGCTGGCAGGTGACCGGGGTCGATCTGTCGCCGCAGGCCGTTGCTCTGGCCGCAGACAACGCCGCAGCCCTGGGGCTATCCCGGGTTCGCTTCCTGCAAAGCGACTGGTTTGCAGCGCTTAGTGGTGAGTGCTTTTCGCTGGTGGTGGCCAACCCGCCTTACCTTGCCGACGACGACCCCCACCTTGGACAGGGTGACGTGCGTTTCGAGCCCCGCTCGGCGCTGGTGGCCGGCGAAGAGGGGCTGGCCGACCTCTACTGGCTGGTGGGCGAGGCGCGGGATCATCTCGTTCCAGGCGGCTGGCTGTTGCTCGAGCATGGTCTCGAGCAGGGTGCGGCGGTGCGTCAGGCACTCGAAGACGCCGGCTATTTAGACGTCGCGACCCTTGAGGATTTAGGCGCGCGCGATCGGGTCAGCCTGGGGCGCTGGCCGGCATAGGCGCCTTGAAAAGAACGTTGGCGGTGCGACTCGCGCCGCCCAGAGCGGATATGGTACTTGTATGGGAAACATGGGAGAAAATGGCGAAGCCCTCTGACAAGCCAGCATCTGGCCCGACCAATCACTGAGGTTTTCGTCCATTTCCCCTTCCAACAACTATTGAAGCCATGAAGCGCAGGCGATCCTGCGGCGGCACCTCAGTCGCCTGCGTCTCGAGCTTGGACAATGGATGACCATGAAAGCCAAGACCCGCTCGCTTGACCGTATCGACCTGAAGATCCTGCGTGCCCTCCAGGACAATGCCCGCATTTCCTACGTCGACTTGGCCGCTCAGGTAGGCCTTTCCACCACGCCTTGCTTGGAGCGCGTCAAACGCTTGGAGCGCTCGGGCATCATCCGCGGCTACAAGGCGGTGCTCGACCCCAAGGCCCTGAAGGCCAAGCTGCTGGTGTTCGTCGAGATCAGTCTCGAGAGCCAGTCGCCGGCGGTGTTCGATGAGTTCCGGCGTGCCGTGCGCAAGCTGCCCCAGGTCCAAGAGTGCCATCTGGTCTCGGGGCAGTTCGACTATATCCTCAAGTGCCGTATTCCCGAGATGTCGGCCTATCGCCAGCTGCTTGGCGAGGTGGTGCTGACGCTGCCCGGCGTCAAGGAGTCGAAGAGCTATGTGGTCATGGAAGAGGTCAAGGAAGAATTTACCCTGCATGTGCCGGACGTCGAGCAGCTCGAAGAATACTGAGAATGTGTACTGAGCGGCGCGCCTGCTGACCGACGCTGGCCGGTCACAGAGCATGACCCGAGAACATGACCCGAGAAAAGGCCCAGAAGACACGTGACGATGAACGACCAGGCGCTGCTGCGTTTCAGCCGCCAAATCATGCTCGAGCCGATCGAGATCGAAGGCCAGGAGCGCCTGCTTGCAAGCCACGCGCTGGTGATCGGCGCGGGCGGCTTGGGCTCGCCGGTGGCGCTTTACCTGGCGGCGGCGGGCGTCGGTCGCTTGACGCTTGCCGACGATGACGCGGTCGAGCTTTCCAACCTGCAACGCCAGATTGCCCACGGCCAGGCGGACATTGGCCGGCTCAAGGCCGAATCGGCTCGCGATGCTGCGCTGGCACTCAATCCTGATTGCCGGATCAGCGCCATCACCGAGCGCCTCGATGGCGAGGCGCTGGCACGCGCCGTCGAAGCGGCGGATCTGGTGCTTGACTGCACCGATCGCTTCACTTCGCGCTATGCCATCAATGCCGCCTGCCGGGCGGCGGGGCGGCCGCTGGTCTCCGGTGCGGCGATTCGCTTCGGCGGACAGCTCGCGGTCTTCGATCCTCGTGAGCCGGAGAGTCCCTGCTATGCCTGCCTCTATCCGCCCGGAGCGCCGGGGGAGGATGAGGAGCTACGTTGCGCCGAGAACGGCGTGGTGGCGCCCTTGGTGGGGCTGATCGGCAGCTTCCAGGCGCTGGAGGCGGTCAAGCTGCTCAGCGGTGCCGGTAGCGCCCATCAAGGGCTTTCCACCTTCGATGGCCTTAAAGGTGAATGGCGACGCTTTCGTGTGCCTCGTGACCCAGATTGCCCTGTCTGCGGCCAGTATTGATTCCAGGCGATCCCGCATCGCCGTGGATAGGTTTGGCGATGATCAAAGTGAGTAATATACGGCGTGACGGCGGCAAGACGTCTGTCCCTATTGGTCCCGGCGGCACACTTCTATAGACTGCGCGACCGGCCATGACCCGGTCGGCGAAGGCCGGCATGCGACAAGACGAGGAGAGCGATGAGCGAGACCAGCACGGCGAGTGCCCCGCCCCGCCAGGACCTGACCAACCGAGCCCCGGCGGCCGCTCGCTCCGCGGCGGCGATCAACCTCGAGGGCCTGCACAAGCGTTTCGGCCCCGACTCCGTGGCGCTGGACGGCGTCGACCTGACGATCCACGAGGGGGAATTCTTCACGCTGCTTGGCCCCTCGGGCTGCGGCAAGACGACCCTCTTGCGCATTCTCGCCGGACTCGAGTCGCCGGATGCCGGTCGCCTGACCCTTGGTGGGCGCGATATCACCCAGGTGCCGGCGCACCGGCGCAGCGTCAACACCGTCTTCCAGTCCTATGCGCTCTTTCCGCATCTGTCGGTGCGCGACAATCTGGCCTTTGGGCTTCGCATGCAGGGCGTCTCCAAGGCCGAGCGGGACGCTCGGGTCGCCGATATCGCCCGCTTCATCCAGCTCGGCGGGTTGATCGAGCGCCGGGTGGATCAGCTCTCGGGCGGTCAGCGTCAGCGCATTGCGCTGGCGCGGGCCCTGGTCTGTGAGCCGAACGTGCTGCTGCTCGACGAGCCGCTATCGGCCCTGGATGCCGGCCTGCGCGGCCAGCTTCAGGTCGAGCTCAAGCGCGTTCAGGCGCGCCTGGGCATGACCTTCCTGTTCGTGACCCACGACCAGCAGGAAGCCATGGTGATGTCGGATCGCATCGCCGTGCTCAATGGGGGCAGCATTCAGCAGGTGGGCTCGCCCAAAGACATCTACGAGCGGCCGGCGAATGCCTTCGTGGCCCGCTTCATGGGGCATGACAACCTCTTCCCGATCCTTGACCGTGACGGCGTGCGGCTCAACACCGCATTGGGAGCGCTGACGGTCGAGGCATCGGAGGCCGAGTTATCGGAGACATCGGGCGAGGGCTCGCTGCTGCTGATACGCCCCGAAACGATCGATTTGCTGCCACCGGATCAGGCCGGCACCAACTGTCTGCCGGCTCGCGTCACCGACTGCCTGTACCGGGGCAGCCAAGCCGAATACCGCCTGGACGTGGGCGATGCCGAGCTGCAGGCGATGGTCAATAACCGGGGATGGCAGTTGCCGAGCGTAGGGGATCGCGTCTGCGTATCGGTAGCGGCCGAGGATCTGGTGACGCTGGCAGGCGAGGCGGGCACATGAGCGGGGCCCGCGTTGCGCAGGCCCCCGGCGGGCGCAGGGCGCTTGGCGAGACCGGCCACCTGCTGCTGACCGTGGCACCGGGGGCGCTCTGGCTGCTGATATTCCTGGTGTTGCCCGGCATCTATCTGATGAGCGTGGCCTTCATGACCAACGGCCCCTATGGCCAGCCCCAGATGCCGCTGACGCTGGATGCCTTCGAGCGGCTGGCCGGCTACGGCATTCTGGGCTGGAGCCCGGCCAACCTCTACACCCTGCTGCGCTCACTCACCCAGACCCTGGTCGCGACCCTCTTGGTGGTGGCCATTAGCTATCCGCTGGCCTACCACATCAGCACCGCCAAGGCGCGCTGGCGGCCGGTGATGCTGCTGGCATTGGTCGTGCCGTCCTGGACCAATCAGGTGATTCGCACCTTCGGCTGGATGAACCTGCTGGCGCCAGGCACGCCGCTGGCGGGGCTGGCCGAATCGCTGAGTCTGATTCCGCCCAACATGGGGCTTTATCCGTCCAATATCGCCGTGACCCTGGGGCTCGTCTACAACTTCCTGCCGTTCATGGTGCTGCCGCTCTATGCCGCCTTCGAGAAGCTCGATATCTCTCAGGTGGAGGCGGCGCAGGACCTCTATGCCTCACCGCTACGCACCTTTTGGCACGCGGTCTTCCCACAGACCCTGCCCGGGCTGCTGGCCGGCGTCGTACTGGTGGCGATTCCCGCCTTCGGTATGTATGTCGTCTCGGAGCTGCTGGGCGGGGGCAAGCATATGCTGCTCGGCAACCTGGTGGCGCGGCAGTTCGCCGGGGGTGCCAACTGGCCGCTGGGTGCCGCCGGCGCGATCCTGATGCTGCTGGCGACCTTCGCCGGCCTCTACGTGATGCGCCGTATGGGGCGGCGTCTGGGCGGTGGCAATGAGGTGGTGATATGACCCGTCATGGACTGCGGCGCGGCTTGCGGGTTTTCTGGTGGCTGACGCTGGTATTTCTTTATCTGCCACTGGCGGTGGTGGTGCTCTACTCCTTCAACGCCTCCAATAGTGCCGCCCACTTTACCGGTGTTTCGCTGCGCTGGTATTACCGCCTGATGGGCAATGAGGCGCTGCTCTCGGCGCTGGGCAACAGCCTGCTGCTGGCGGTGGTGTCTTCGCTGATTGCGCTGTTGCTGGGTACCTTGATTGGCTACGGCATGTTCCATCATCGCTGGCGACGCTTGGGCTGGTTGGTGGTGCTGATCTACTTGCCGCTGGTGCTGCCGGATATCGTCTTTGGTATCGCCGAAATGGCCTTCTTCGTGCAGGTGGAGCGTCTGACCGGCTGGCTGTCGCCGGGCCTTGGCACCATGATCATCGCTCATGTGTCTTTCCAGATTCCCTTCGTGGCGCTGATCGTCTATTCGCGGCTGGTGGGCCTCGATCCGAGCCTGTTCGAGGCGGCCAAGGATCTCTATGCCTCGCCCTGGCAGCGGGCTTGCCACTTTCTGGTGCCGACCCTGAGACCGGCGTTGATCTCGGGGGTGTTTCTGTCATTCACCCTGTCGCTGGATGATTTCGTGATCAGCTTCTTCACCTCGGGCCCCGAGAGCGCCACGCTGCCAATCTATATCTGGGGGGCGATCCGCAAGGGAGTCTCTCCGGAGATCAATGCCATCGCGACGCTGATGATCGCTGCCGTGGCGTTGGTCGCCGTGGCCAGCCTGCTGCTGGGCCGTCAGCGTGCGGGGCGTGGCTAGCGAACCAGACAGGTCGCCAGCGAGGCCTCGACGTGGCACCCTGCCGCTTTCGTCGATCTCATCGCGCTTACCATCACATCACTGCTGCTCAGGAGAGTCACGCATGCCGCACTCGTTTCATCGCCCCTTCCTTCGTTCGGCCCTTTCGGCCCTGCCACTCGTCGGCCTGATGCTGGCCGGCGGCGCTCAGGCCGCAGACGACAAGCTTTATCTGTTCAACTGGACCGAGTACATGGACCCGGCGATCATCGATGCCTTCGAGGAGCGCTATGACGTCGAGGTGGTGCAAAATTACTTCAATTCGCAGCCGGAGATGTTAGCCAAGCTCAATGCTGGCGGCGTGTCCCAGTATGATGTGATCGTGCCGTCCAACTACTATGTGCCGCGCTTGATCGAGACCGGCCTGGTGCAGCCCCTGGACAAGTCGAAGCTGGCACATCTCGGCAACGTCATGGATACCTTCAAGGATCCCGGCTACGACCCGGGCGGTGACTACAGCGTGCCCTACCAGTGGGGTACCACTGGCATCATCTACAACACCGACACCTTCCCCGACGCGCCGAAGAGCTGGTCGCTATTGTTCGATGCTAACGAGAATCCGGATTACCCCTTCGCGGTAGCGGGCGATGGGCAGGTGACCATGGGCGGCGCCTGTGCCTATCTGGGCCATGGCTATGACTGCATCGGCCTGGATGCCTGGCGGGAGGCGGCGAAGCTTTTGATCGAGGCCAAAGGGCGTGCCAACTTCAGCGGCTTTACCGACGGCACCCCGGCGCTGCAGCAGCTGTCTCGCGGCGTGGTGCATGCGGCGATGAGCTTCAACGGCGACTATCTGGCCTTCAAGGACGAAGATCCCGAGGGCTTCGCTAATACCGCCTTCATGATCCCCGATGAAGGGGCCGAGATGTGGGTCGATGCCATGATGATTCCCGCCGAGGCGCCTAACCCCGATCTCGCTCATGCCTTTATCGACTTCCTGCTGGAAGCGGAGGTAGGCGCCCAGTTGTCGAACTACAACTACTACGCTAGCCCCAACGCGGCGGCAGAGCCGTACCTGGACGAGGTACTGACCCAGCCGCCGGTGCAGCCAAGCGACGAGGACATGCAGCGGCTGCGCTTTATCCCGAGCCTTTCAGGCGACGAGCTGCAGATCTTCCAGCAGCTATGGTCTGAAGTGCAGGCGCGCTGATTCTCGACGGATAATCTCTGCTGGGCTCGGGGCCGCCATTACGGCGCCGGGCCCTTGTTCGTTCTATTGAATGAATGTCGCGGGCTTGGGGCAGCGCCTCATCGCGTCTGCGGATGGCGACAGGCTGCCGGCAAGTGTGGAAACACCGCACAGCTGGCGCGAGCCCTGTGTCTGCGGCATGATCCCTGGGCTATACTCCGCCCGTCTCCGACTCGTTAGCGGCAGGATGTCGCCCGAGTCCTCGTCTCATCCTTTCCCGTCACCTCGCCTGGCGCCAGCGCGTGCCCCGGGGGGGGCGAGACTCCGATGCCTGGATTCCCCCGAGCCGACTCTTATTTCTCTGTCGACCCTTGTGTGGTCGATTCCTGTTGTTGCGTGTGAGGAGCGAGTGATGAACAAGTCCATCGTGATCGGTAGCACCCTGTCAGTTCTCGGCCTGGGTGGATTGGCGGTAGGGGCCTATCAGGTCAGCAACTATTCCCAGGCTCCCGAGCCGGTCTATGCCGACATCCTGCAGGTCGATGCGGCAACCCGAACCGTCGAAACACCGCGTCAGGTCTGCGAGGACGTGGTGGTTAGCCAGCAGGCGCCCAGCCGCGATCCCAACCGCATCATCGGCACCGCCGCTGGCGCCATCGTTGGTGGCCTGCTGGGTAATCAGGTCGGTGGCGGCAGCGGCAAGAAGATTGCCACCGTGGCCGGCGCCGTGGGCGGTGGCCTGGCGGGGCGTGAGGTGCAAGGGCGTATCGAATCCGGCCAGACCAGCACCACTACCCGGCAAGAGTGCCACACCGTCACCGACACCCGTCAGGAGCACCTGGGCTATGACGTGGAGTACCGCCTCGATGGCCAGGTCTTCAGTGCCCGCCTCGATGAGGCGCCCCAGGGAGATCGCGTCTTGATGCAGGATGGTAAGCCCCAATGGCATGTCGGCCAGTCGTCTGCCGGAAGCGATTCTCAAGGCTAGTCGATTCGTCGCTGCAAGGGTGGTGTACAATATTTGTATAGCTATCGTGCATATGTTGGCGTAGCCTACGGGTACATTCCTGCAGGAGCGGCACCATGTTTGGGATCTTCAAGAGCGATCCGACCAAGAAGTTGCAGAAGGCCTATGAACGCAAGCTCGAGCAGGCCATGGAGGCCGCCCGCAATGGCGACATGCACACCAATGCGAGCCTGACCGCAGAAGCGGAAGCCCTGCGCGAGGAAATCGAGGCGCACAAGGACGCCTGATCGGACCTGCGCCACTGCCAGATACGACAACGCCCCCTGAAAAGGGGGCGTCTTGCGTTGCAGCTAGCGCGGGGCACTCGCTGCCCGCGTCTGCCATCTAGCGGCCTAGGTGGTTCAGCACAGGGCGTCGAGTTTTTCCTTGAGCAGGCCGTTGACCTGCTGGGGGTTGGCGGTGCCGCGTGAGGCCTTCATGACCTGGCCGACGAAGTAGCCGATCATCTTGCCGCGCTTGTCCGGCTCGGCGTCGCGATACTGGGCGACCTGCACCGGGCTGTCGGCGATCACCTGATCGATCATCGCTTCGATGGCGCCGGTGTCGGTGACCTGTTTCAAGCCCTTGGCCTCGATGATGGCATCGGCGCTGTCGCCTTCGCCGTCCCACAGCGCGGCGAAGACCTGCTTGGCGGCCTTGCCGTTGATGGTCTCGTCCTTGACCCGGGCCACCAGCTCGCCGAGCTGGGTGGCCGATACCGGGCTCGAGGCGATGTCCAGACCTTCCTTGTTGAGGCGGCCGGCGAATTCGCCCTGTACCCAGTTGGCGGCCAGCTTGGCATCGCCGCAGACATCCTTCACGCCCTCGAAGAAGTCGGCCATGGCGCGTGTTGCCGAGAGTACGCCGGCATCGTAGGCGGACAGCCCCAGCTCGCTCTGGAAACGCGCGCGCTTCTCGGCCGGCAATTCCGGCAGCGAGGTGCGCAGGTGATCCACGTAGGCGTCGTCGAGCACCACCGGCAGTAGGTCGGGGCAGGGGAAGTAACGGTAGTCGTTGGCCTCCTCCTTGGTGCGCATGCTGCGGGTCTCGTCGGCGTCGGGGTCGTACAGACGAGTCTCCTGCACCACCTTGCCGCCATCCTCGAGCAGTTCGACCTGGCGCTCGACCTCGAAGGCAATGGCGCGCTCGACGAAGCGGAAGGAGTTGACGTTCTTGATCTCGGCGCGAGTGCCGAAGGCCTCCTGACCCTTGGGGCGCACCGAGACGTTGACGTCGCAGCGCATCGAGCCCTCGGCCATGTTGCCATCCGAGATGCCAAGGTAGGTGACGATGGAGTGAATCGCCTTCAGATAGGCCGCGGCTTCCTTGGCGGAGCGCATGTCGGGCTCGGAGACGATCTCCAGAAGCGGTGTGCCGGCGCGGTTCAGGTCGACCCCAGTCATGCCGTGGAAGTCTTCGTGCAGCGATTTGCCGGCGTCTTCCTCGAGGTGGGCGTGATGAACGCGGATGCGTTTCGTCTCGCCGTCATCGAGGGTGATCTCGACCTCGCCCGGCCCGACGATCGGATGATACATCTGGCTGGTCTGGTAGCCCTTGGGCAGGTCCGGATAGAAGTAGTTCTTGCGATCGAAGATCGAGACTTCGGGAATCTCGGCATCGATACCGAGCCCGAACTGCACCGCCATGGCCACGGCGGACTCGTTGAGCACCGGCAGCACGCCGGGCATGCCCAGGTCCACGGCGCAGGCCTGGCTATTGGGTTCGGCGCCGAAGGCGGTGGAGGCCCCGGAGAAGATCTTGGAGCGGGTGGCCAGTTGGACGTGGACCTCGAGGCCGATCACGGTTTCCCATTGCATCATGCGTTCTCCTTGCCGAAGGCCGGGCGTTGCTGGTGCCAGTCGGTGACCTGCTGGAACTGGTGGGCGACGTTGAGCAGCTGCGATTCGGCGAAGTGCGGGCCGAGGATCTGCAGGCCCACCGGGCGGCCATCGACGTTACCTGCCGGCACGCTGATACCGGGGATGCCGGCCAGGTTGATGGCAATGGTGTAGATGTCCTGCAGATACATGGACACCGGGTCCTTGTTGGCGCCCAGGTCAAAGGCCGGCGTTGGCGTCGAGGGGCCCATCAGCACGTCGACTTCCTCGAAGGCATCCATGAAGTCCTGGCGGATCAGGCGACGGACCTGCTGAGCCTTCTTGTAATAGGCGTCGAAGAAGCCTTCAGAAAGGGTGTGGGTGCCGATCAGGATGCGGCGCTTGACCTCATCGCCGAAGCCTTCGGCCCGTGAGCGCTTATAGAGATCCTCGAGATCCTTGGGCGCGTCGCAGCGATGTCCGAAGCGCACGCCGTCATAGCGGGACAGGTTCGAGGAAGCCTCGGCCGGCGCAATCACGTAGTAGGCCGGGATGGCATGGTGGGTATGCGGCAGGCTGACTTCCTGCACGGTGGCGCCCAGCGATTCGTAGACCTTGACCGCCTCGCGAATGGCGCTCTCCACCGCCGGGTCCAGGCCGTCGCCGAAGTATTCCTTGGGCAGGCCGATCTTGAGGCCGGACAGCGAGGTGCCAAGCTCGGCGCGGTAATCGGGCACGCCGCGAGCCACGCTGGTGGAATCGCGCAGGTCGTGACCGGCGATGGCGCTCAGCAGCAGTGCGCAGTCCTCGGCGGTGCGGGCCATGGGGCCGGCCTGATCGAGGCTGGAGGCATAGGCCACCATGCCGTAACGGGACACGCGCCCGTAGGTGGGCTTCAGGCCGGTAATGCCGCAGAAGGCCGCCGGTTGGCGAATCGAGCCGCCGGTGTCGGTACCCAGCGCTGCAGGCACCAGGCCCGCCGCCACGGCGGCGGCACTGCCACCAGAGCTGCCACCAGGCACGGCGGAGAGGTCCCAGGGGTTCTTGACCGGGCCATAATGGCTGTTTTCGTTGGACGAGCCCATGGCGAACTCGTCCATGTTGGTCTTGCCAAGGCTAACGGTGCCGGCTGCCTTGAGCTTTTCGACCACGTTGGCGTCGTAGGGGGCGATGAAGTTGTCGAGCATCTTCGAGCCGCAGCTGGTCTTCACGCCTTCGGTGCAGAAGATGTCCTTCAGGGCCAGCGGCAGGCCGGTGAGCGGGCCGGCTTCGCCGCGGGTACGGGCGTCATCGGCGGCATCGGCGGCGGCCAGTGCCTGCTCGGCGGTGACGCTGATGAAGCTGTTGAGCTCGCCGTCGAGGTGTTCGATGCGCTCAAGCAGTGATTCGGTCAATTGGCGACTGGTGAACTCGCCGGCCTCGAGGGCGCGGGCAAGCTCGGTCAGGGTCATGTCATGCATGTGAGGCTTGGCTCCAGATGAGGCATTCAGGCAGCGAGCAGGGCTCATTCGACGACGCGGGGTACCAGGTAGAGGCCGTTCTCGACTGCCGGGGCGTTGCGTTGGAAACGCTCGCGCTGGTCGGTTTCGGTGACTTCGTCGGCACGCAGGCGCTGGGTCGCGTCCAGAGGATGAGCCAGCGGGGCCACGCCGTCGGTATCGACCGCCTGAAGCTGGTCGGCCATCTCGAGAATGCGGGTCAGGTCGTCGACATAGCGGTCGGCGTCGTTGTCATCAAGGCCCAGCCGGGCCAGATGCGCCGCGCGCTGCACGTCTTGCGGTTCAAGCGCCATGGTGGATATCCCTTGAGCATGGATCGTGGCGGCGGCGCCGAGCTGGCGTCTGCCGCAGTAAATAACCGTAAAATGTACCATATCCTGGGCCAACTGGCAGGGCCTGCACTCTGGCACTGGCTCCTGATGTCGCTTGCTGCATTAAAGCGGCGATGGTACCGTTTGCGTCCGCACAGGGTTCCGGTCTGCACTAGGTGAAAGACTTCCATGTTTAAACGTTTACGTGGGCTGTTTTCCAGCGATCTCTCGATCGACTTGGGTACGGCCAACACGCTGATCTATGTTCGCGGACGGGGCATCGTGCTCGATGAGCCTTCCGTGGTGGCGATTCGCCAACAGGGCAATATGCGCACCGTGGCTGCCGTGGGTATCGATGCCAAGCGCATGCTGGGTCGTACGCCGGGCAATATCACTGCCATACGGCCGATGAAGGATGGTGTGATCGCCGATTTCACCGTGACCGAGCAGATGCTTCAGCACTTCATCCGCAAAGTGCATCAAAGCACCTTCCTGACCCCGAGCCCTCGAGTGCTGGTCTGCGTGCCCTGCATGTCGACGCAAGTCGAGCGCCGTGCGATCAAGGAATCTGCCGAGGGCGCAGGCGCCCGCGAAGTCTTCCTGATTGAAGAGCCCATGGCAGCCGCCATCGGTGCCGGCCTGCCGGTCGAAGAGGCCCAGGGCTCGATGGTCGTCGATATCGGCGGTGGTACCAGCGAAATTGCCATTATCTCGCTCAACGGCGTGGTCTATTCGGAATCCATTCGCGTCGGCGGCGACCGTTTCGATGAGGCCATCACCGCCTATGTGCGTCGTCATTACGGTAGCCTGATCGGTGAAGCTACCGCCGAGCGCATCAAGGAAGAAATCGGCTGTGCCTACCCGGGCGGCGAGCTGCGCGAAATCGACGTGCGCGGCCGTAATCTGGCCGAGGGCATCCCGCGCAGCTTTACGCTGAATTCCCATGAAGCCCTCGACGCCCTGCAGGAAACCCTCGGGGCCATCGTCACGGCCGTGAAGAGTGCCCTCGAGCAGTCTCCTCCCGAGCTTGCCTCGGATATCGCCGAGCGTGGCCTGGTGCTGACCGGTGGCGGTGCTTTGCTGCGCGACCTCGATAAGCTCATTTCCGAAGAAACCGGCCTGCCGGTGATCGTCGCTGAAGACCCGTTGACCTGCGTGGCGCGCGGTGGCGGCAAGGCGCTGGAAATGATCGATCAGCATACCTTCGAGCTGCTCTCCAGCGACTGATCTGTTCGCTAGGCCGTGACCCGGGGGAACGCTTATCAAACCGCTGTTCACGCACGCGCCAGTGCCCGGTTACCGCATGCTACTGTGTGCGGTTCTGGCTCTGGCGTTGATGTTTGCCGAACATAGACTGCCGCGGGTCGAAGCCTTGCGGGCACAGCTGTCGACAGCGGTCGCGCCCATCCAGTGGCTGGTCAGCCTGCCCAGCGATGTCCTGTCATGGGGCTCGCTTGCGGTCTCCGATCAGCGTGCCCTTGTCGACGAGAATCGCCAGCTTCGCCAGCAGTTGCTGACGCTGTCACATCGCGTCCAGCGGATGGCCAGCCTGACCGCCGAAAACGTGCGGCTGCGCGAACTCCTCAATGCCACGCAGCGCGATGATATTCCCTTCCTCACAGCAGAACTCCTGTCGCTGGATTCGGATCCCTTCACCCAGCAGATGGTCGTCGACCGCGGTCGTCGCGATGGCGTCTATGTGGGACAGCCGGTGATGGATGCGTCAGGGCTGGTGGGGCAGGTCACTTCGGTGTCCGCCTATACCAGTCGAGTGCTGATGGTCGCCGATGCCAATCATGCGATGCCCGTGCAGGTGAACCGTAACGGGCTGCGATTCATCATCCAGGGCACGGGGCGTTTCGACGCCATGCGCGTACTGCATGTGCCGGACACCGCCGATATTCGCGAAGGCGACCTGCTGGTGTCTTCTGGACTCGCCGGTCGCTTCCCGGTCGGCTACCCGGTGGCGCGCGTCAGTGAGGTGGCACATGATCCTGGCGAGCCCTTTGCCAAGGTGATGGCCACGCCGGTGGCGAAGCTGCAACGTGCCAGGCACTTCCTGCTGCTGTTTCCACCCGATGTCGATGTTGCCGCCGGCGATGCGCTCTGGACGGATGACTTCGACCTCGATCCCCTACCCAAGGAGTTGATGCGCTGATGGCTGTCATGGGACTGCGTGGATACCTGCTGGTGTGGTCGACGCTGCTGCTGGCGCTATGCCTGCAGGTCATGCCGCTGGCCGACAAGTGGCTGATGTGGCGGCCCGACTGGCTGGGTCTGATGCTGGTTTACTGGTGCATGGTGATGCCCCAGCGCGTCGGCGTATTTCACGGTTTCTTGCTGGGCATCCTGCTCGACCTCATCGAGGGGTCGCCGCTGGGGCTGAATGCCTTGACGCTGTCGCTCTTGGCCTTTCTGGTGGCACTGGTTTATCAGCGCATGCGGGCCTATTCGCTGGTGCAGCAAGCGGTGCTGATCTTCGTGCTGCTTGGCATCGTGCAACTGGTCGATCAGTGGCTGATGACCCTGTTTGGTCCCTTTTCCATTCATCTGGCCTTCCTGTTGCCGTCATTGATCGGTGCTGTCCTGTGGCCCTGGTTGTTCACCATGTTGCAGGCCCTGCGCCGTCGCTTTGCCGTTTCCTGACGAAGGCCCGTCACCTAAAGGAGAAGCGCATGGCTATCCTGTGTCTGGCCTCGGCGTCCCCACGCCGACTCGAGTTACTGGCATCGATCGACGTCGACTGTGAGGTGCGCCCGGTCGATATCGACGAAACGCCGCTGCCGGGGGAGCAGCCCCGTGACTATGTCTGTCGTCTGGCCCGCGAGAAGGCGCGTGCCGGGGCGGCGCTCTCTGACCTTCCGGTGCTAGGGTCGGATACGGCGGTGGTATTCGAAGGCGAAATTCTCGGCAAGCCCCGTGACCGTGACCATGCGCTCGAGATGCTGGCCATGCTTTCCGGCAACACCCATGAGGTACTGACGGGGGTGGCAGTGAGTGGTCCACAGGGGATGCTGGATATTTGCGTCACGACGAGGGTCACCCTGCGTGCGATCAGCCACGCCGAGGCAGCCGCCTACTGGGCGACCGGCGAGCCTCAGGATAAGGCCGGCGGCTATGGCATTCAGGGCAGGGCGGCGGTGTTCGTGTCGCATATCGAAGGCAGTCATAGCGCCGTGGTGGGGTTGCCGCTCTATGAAACCGCCGAACTGCTCGAGCGCCAGGGCGTGGCGCTTTGGATGAGCGATTCGGCAGCTGTGTCATAATACCCGTATGAGCAAATGATTAAGGAAGCCCGCATGAGCGGTGAAGTACTGATCAATCTAACGCCCATGGAAACGCGCGTGGCGGTGGTCGAGAACGGCGTCCTGCAGGAAGCCTTTATCGAGCGCAGCGGCCGCAGGGGCATCGTCGGCAATATCTATCGGGGCAAGGTGGTGCGTGTACTGCCCGGCATGCAAGCCGCCTTCGTCGACATTGGTATCGACCGCGCCGCCTTCATTCATGCTCATGAGGTCATGGCGCCCAACACCCCGCCCGACGAGCAGGTCTCGATCAGCCAGTTGCTTCAGGAGGGCCAGACGCTGGTGGTGCAGGCCACCAAGGACCCGATTGGCTCGAAAGGCGCACGGCTCACTACCCATCTTTCCGTGCCCTCGCGCTACCTGGTGTATATGCCGGACGCGTCTCACAACGGCGTTTCCCAGCGCATCGAGGACGAAGGCGAGCGGGAGCGCCTGCGCCAGCTGACCGAATCCTGCCAGGCCGAGCAGGAGATAGAGGTCACCGGCGGCTTCATCATTCGCACCGCCGCCGAAGGCGTGACTCGAGACGAGCTCTACGCCGATATGCACTTTTTGCTGCGGCTGTGGCGCAAGGTCAGCGAGCGCAAGCATACCGCCAGTATTCCCAGCGTGATCTATGATGACCTGCCGCTGTTCATCCGCACCCTACGCGATGTGATGCGCGACGAGATCGAGCGGGTGCGTATCGATTCTCGGGAAAACTTCCAGAAACTGCTCGAGTTTGCCCGGGAGTTCATGCCCGGCACCGAGTCGCGCATCGAGTACTATCCCGGCGAGCGGCCGATCTTTGACCTCTACAGCGTCGAAGATGAAATCCAGAAGGCGCTGGGGCGCAAGGTGCAGCTCAAGTCGGGTGGCTATCTGGTGATCGACCCCACCGAGGCGATGACCACCATCGACGTCAACACCGGCGGCTATGTGGGCCATCGCAACCTCGAGGAAACGATCTTCAAGACCAACCTCGAGGCGGCGACGGCGATCGCTCGCCAGCTACGGCTGCGCAACCTCGGCGGCATCATCATCATCGACTTCATTGACATGGACGATACCGAGCATCAGCGCCAGGTGCTGCGCATGCTTGAGAAGTCGCTCGAGCGTGATCATGCCAAGACCAAGTGTACCGGCGTCACCGAGCTCGGCCTGGTACAGCTGACCCGCAAGCGCACCCGCGAGAGCCTCGAGCAGACTCTCTGCGAAGCCTGTCCGGTATGTCATGGCCGCGGCACGCTCAAGACGCCGGAGTCGGTGTGTTACGAGATCTTTCGCGAGATACTGCGCGAAGACCGAGCCTACAGCGCTGAAACCTATATGGTATTGGCTGCCCAGGCGGTGGTCGACCGTCTACTCGATGAGGAGTCAGCCGCGGTAGCCGACCTGGAAGTGTTCATTGGCAAGACGATCCGCTTCCAGGTGGAAGCCCACTATTCCCAGGAACAGTACGATATCGTACTGATGTAGGAGGCGTGCCATGAGCCCGTTTCGCCTCCTGTCGCGCTGGGCACTGACCATCGTTGCCGTGCTGTTGGCCTTGCTAGCCGTTTTGCTGCTGACCCTGCGGCTGGCGGCAAGCGAGCTTGACCGCTTGCGCCCCGAAGTCGAGAGCCTGCTCTCGGATCGGTTCAACGCCGAGCTCAAGATGGAGCAACTCAGCGGCGGCTTTCACGGCCTCGATCCTTCGCTGAGCCTTGGGCAGCTTACCCTGGCTTCTCGGACTGAGCCGGCGCGGCCGCTGCTCGAAATCGACAGTGCCCATCTGCGCCTCGACGGTATCGCCACTCTGCTTGGCATGCCCCAGGTCGATGATGCCAAGATTCGCGGCGTCACCCTGCACCTCTATCAGAATCCGGATCGCAGCTGGCACTGGCCGCAGCCAGCCGAGCTGCCGCCGGAAATCATCCCTGATGGCAGTTTTACCCTCGAGAGACTCGATTATTGGGTCGGCGTTCTGCTGCGCCAGCGTCTGGCGGTCGAGAACGTTCGTGTCGTGCTGCACGGGCTCGATCGGCGCCTGGCATTTGAGGCGCCTCGTCTGCTGATGGCCGGCGATGCCGGTCGTGCCCATATCGAGGGGCAACTGCACGTGGCCAACAATCCCGATGCGACCCTGACGGCGGTGCTCGAAGTACTGCCCGGCCAGGGTGGGTTGGCTGACTTCAATGCCGCCCTTCAGGCGCGGATGGAACTCGATCAGTTGGTGGAACTGGCCGGTGTGTTGAGCCGGAATGAACCATTGAAGGTCGATGAGGCCCAGGGCGAGGCCAGGCTCTGGGGGCGCTGGCATCACGGTGCCCTGGAGGATGTGCGCCTGGACGTGGACGTGCCCAGGTTGCTACTGAGTCACGAGCAGCAGCCGCTGGACCTTCAGGACATTCGCGTGACCGGTCAGTGGCTGCGAGGAGACGAGGGCTGGCAGGCCTGGTTGAACACGCGAGGCGACTCGGAAACCGACGTGACGACAACCGATGCCGGTGCGCCTGCGGAGCAAGACGCCACTCCTGATGAAGCCGCGCAAGGCGCTGGCACAGGCTCAGGCGCTGAAGAAGGGGCCTCTGAGACGCTCAGTGGCAAGCCTGATGCGGCCGGGCGGCCCTTGCCCAGGCACTGGCAGGCCAGCGGCGATGCAAATGGCTGGTGGCTCAAGACCAGTCGCTTTGATCTTGCTGCCTTGGCGGCCTGGCGCGACCGTGTTCCCTTGCCGGATGGCCTGCAGCGGGTCCTGGGTCGTCTGGCGCCGAGAGGCCAGGTGGGCGGCCTCGAGGTCGGCCATCGCGACGGCCATTGGCGTGCTGTGGTCGCGCTTTATGATGTGGCCGTTGACCCTTGGCAGGGCGCGCCGGGCGGCGGTCCCTTGGATGCCTGGGTCGAGGCAGAGGACTTGTCCGGTAGCGTCCGTTTCGCCGACACCGGAGACGCGCCGACTGCGCTCAATTTCCCTGACATCTTTGCCGCACCGATGGCGCTGTCATCGGCCTCCGGGAAGGTCAGTTGGGTCTATCAGGACAAGGGCGTCAGCGTTACCGGTCGTGACTTGGCGGTCAAGTGGCGGGGAGCACCGGTGACAGGCAGCTTCGACCTGGAAGCGGGGCGCACCGCACCGGGTGATCTGGCGTTGGATCTTGCCTTCACCGATGTCGACGCCAGCCGTATCGACCTTCTCGACTGGTTGCCGGTCAAGGCACTTCCGGCGGAGCTTACCGAGTGGCTGGGGCTCGGCGTGGCGGGCATCGTCGATGACGGCAGCCTGTCGCTGAATCTGCCTCTGGCCGATGATCTGCACACCGAGGATGTGGATCTGTCGCTGGCGCTGGATATTCGTGATGGCACCCTGCCGTTCGCTCCTGGCTGGCCGGCACTCGAGGGTGTCGAGGGCCAGCTACGCCTCGACAATCAGCGGCTGTCGGCCGACGTCGAAAAGGCCAGCCTGGTCGGCCTCGAGGCTAGGGATGCAACGGTCAGCCTCAACGACGAGCAGCTGGAGGTTTCCAGTCAGGCCGAGGGCAGCACCACGGCGCTGCTCGACTTTCTCGCCGCCATTCCCGACCTGGATATCGGTCGGGAAGACTGGAGCGGTCAAGGCAGCCTTGCCGGCAAGGTCGATTTGGCCATGGATCTCGGTGCGCCAGATGCGCTGTCGCTGGATGTCAGTGCCAGCGTCGATGAGCCTCGTCTGGGGCTAGCCCCAGCAGGGCTCAACGTCTTCAACGTGAATGGCGATGTGACGTATCGCTATCGCGACCGCCAGGGAGGCTTGTACGGCGAGCTCGGCGCCCGGGCCTTCGAGGGCCCCTTGCTGGCTGACTTTGACGGCGATGCCCAGTCGATGACGCTAACAGGCCGTGCCCTGGCCCGCGGCCTGCTGGAATGGGCCGGCACGCCTGATCTGGCGCCATTGGTGAGTGGCTATTTTCCCTATACGCTGCGTATGCCGATCAATGGCGAGAAGCCGACCGTGACCTTGGACAGTCGCCTCGAGGGTCTTGCCGTGAACCTGCCACCCCCCTTTGGCAAGCGGGCCGGTGAGGCGGTCCCGCTAACGCTTAACTTTGACCAGGCGCGGGAGCGCGGCGAGATGGTTCTGCGTGATCGCGCACGCCTGCGCTGGCGCAATGCACCTTCAGGCACTCAGGGGCAGGTATGGCTCGAGAACTGGCCGCTCGAGCCGAGCTGGCCGCGCGGTCCTGGCTGGTCGCTGCAGTGGCAGACCAACCGGCTGCCCATATCTCCCTGGGTCGACGCGCTGAGCGGCCTGTCTTTGCAGCACCTGAGCGGCCGTCAAGGTGGCAGCCAGCGTGCGGCTGCAGATTCACTGGCGACTATCGGCCTTTCCACGGCCTGCCTGTCGCTGAACAATCACTGTCTGGGAACCCTCCAGGCAAACGCCGATTCGCTGGGCGGCGGTAACTGGCACATGACCCTCGATGGCAGTATCGCCAAGGGTGAGGCCGACTATCGTCCCGCCGCGGCCCGAACCGTCAATGTGGATCTTACGCGGTTGTCACTCGACGGCCTCTGGCCGGCCCCCGAGGCGCCTACCCAGGTGTTCGATGAGGTCGCCGTTGAGCCTGAGCCGCTGCCGCTGCCGGGCTGGATCGATGCAGTGCCCGATGGCCGGTTGCGGGTCGCCGAGATGACCCGGCTGGGTAGCACCCTCGGGCCACTGAACCTGAACTGGCAGGCATCGCCGTCTCAGCTTGTGCTGGCGCCGCTTGGCCTGACGCTTGGGCAGGTAACTGCCCGGGGCGAGCTGATCTGGGAAGCCGCTGGCTCCGACTCGAGCCTGACGCGTTCTCGCCTGCGGCTGGATGGCGGAGATCTGGGCACGGCGCTGGCCGCATTGGGCCAAGACGTGCCGATTCGCAATGCCGAGACACACGTCGAGTCGCAGCTGGCCTGGCCAGGGGCGCCCTGGCAGTTTGCGCTGGTGCGTTCCCGAGGGAGTCTCGATGTCAATCTGCTCGATGGCCGCTTCCTCAACTTGCAGTCGGGTTCCGCCAAGCTGATAGGCTTGCTCAATTTCGATAATCTGCTGCGCCGGCTGCGGCTGGATTTCTCCGATGTCACCGGGCAGGGCACGGCCTTCGACCGTGTCAACGGCAGTGCGACGCTGTATGGTGGGATTCTTGAGACTCACGGTCCCGTGCAGATCGACGCACCGGCGACGCAGTTCAGTCTCGAGGGTCAGGTCGATCTGGCGCGGCGTGAACTCGATCAGCGTCTGGCGATCACAGTACCAGTGTCGCAGGCGTTACCCGTGGCGGCGCTGGTGGCCGGTGGTCCGGTCATCGGCGGGGCGGTGTTCCTCGCCCAGCGCCTGTTCGGTCGTGCCATCGACCGCGTGACCCGAATCCACTATCGCGTGCAAGGTCCATGGACCGATCCGCGGATTTCTCTGGAAAGTGCCGAATGATGCTCAAGTCCTCCGAACTCTCTTCCCAGGACATGCTGGACAGCGCCGTCAGCACCCTGTTGGCCCCTGGTGGTCTCGACCTGGCGGCGCTCGACACCGGCCTCGGGCATGCCTTGGGTCCTGGCGTCGACTTTGCCGATCTCTACTTCCAACGCAGCTGGCACGAAAGCTGGGTGCTGGAAGATGGCGAGGTCAAGGATGCCAGTTACAACATCGATGGCGGCGTCGGCGTGCGCGCCATGTCCGGTGAAAAGACCGGCTTTGCCTATTCCAACCAGGTCAGCGCCGATGCGCTGCGTGAAACCGGGCGCACCGCCTCCGGGATTGCGCGAAGCGGCTCGCGGCTGACCCAGGTCGCACCGCAATTGACCACCGCCGCGCAGCGCTATGCAGGGATCGACCCACTGTCCGGTCTCTCGGCGGAAGACAAGATTGCGATGCTCAAGGAAGCCGATCGGGTCGCCCGCGCGGCGGATCCGGCGGTCAGCCAGGTCAGTGCCTCTCTGACCGGCGTGCACGAGGTGGTGCTGGTGCGCGCCAGTGACGGCACCCTGGGCGCGGATATTCGTCCTCTGGTGCGCCTCAATGTCAGCGTGATCGCCGTGCGAAACGGTCGCCGCGAGCGCGGCAGCGCCGGTGGCGGCGGCCGCTACCCCTTGGCGCGACTGCGCGACGAGGGCGCGCCCAAGCGTTTCGCCACCGAAGCCGTGCGCCAGGCGCTGGTCAATCTTGAGGCCATCGACGCTCCGGCCGGTCAGATACCGGTGGTACTGGGCGCGGGCTGGCCCGGTATCCTGCTGCATGAGGCGGTAGGGCACGGCCTCGAAGGCGATTTCAACCGCAAGGGCAGCTCGGCCTTTGCTGGACGCATGGGCGAGCGTGTGGCCGCTCCCGGTGTGACCGTGGTCGATGACGCCACCTTGAGCGACCGCCGCGGCTCGATGAGCATCGACGACGAAGGCACGCCGGGCCAGTATACGCCGCTGATCGAAGACGGCGTGCTGACCGGCTACATGCAGGACAAGCTGAATGCGCGTTTGATGGGCATGTCGCCCACCGGCAATGCGCGTCGCGAATCCTATGCCCATATGCCCATGCCGCGCATGACCAACACCTACATGCTGGCCGGGCAAGACGATCCCGCTGATATCCTCAAGAGCGTCAAGCGGGGCATCTATGCGGTCAGCTTCGGGGGCGGCCAGGTGGATATCACCTCGGGCAAGTTCGTGTTCTCGGCGAGCGAAGCCTATCTGATCGAGGACGGCAAGATCACCGCGCCGGTCAAGGGCGCGACCCTGATCGGCAACGGCCCCGAGGCCATGGGCCGCGTGTCGATGATCGGCCATGACCTGGAGCTCGATACCGGTATCGGCGTCTGCGGCAAGGAAGGTCAGGGTGTCCCGGTTGGGGTCGGCCAGCCAACGCTGAAGCTCGATGAGCTGACCGTCGGCGGCACCGATTCGTGAAGCATGCCGCTGAGCTCGCACCCCAGCGGCGCGAGCCATCGGCCCGGCACAGGCATTGAAAGCATTGAGAGTACCGTCAACGCCGCTGCCGGGTCGAGAGGGCGCTTTGAGGGCTTACATGCCGGCCGTGACGCGGATCAGCTTGAACAGCTTGCGTGCGCTAGTGGGCGGCTTTTCCTGTTGACGCTCGCGGCGTGCGTTGCGAATCAGCTGACGCAGCATCTGTCGGTCGACGTCGGGATACTCGGCGATGAGGGGCTCGAGGGCGTCATCATCGTCGATCAGCCGGTCACGCAGCCCTTCCAGGCGGTGGAAGGCGTGGTCGCGCCGCAGCTGCTCCTGCTCGAATTCGTCGAAGACCGCCTGAATGCCGGCCACGTCTTCGCGACGCATTAGCTTGCCGACGTACTGCATGTGGCGACGGCGCCCCTCGTGGGAGCGAATACGCGCGGTTTCCTCGACGGCGGCCAGCATCTCGTCGGAGAGCGGTAGCCGGGCACGCCACGCGTCGGAGAGGGCGATGATCTTCTCGCCCAGCGCCTGCAGGGCCTGCATTTCCTGTTTGCGCTGGGTCTTGCTTTGCCGACCGTCGTGGTCGGCGGGCGTTTCAATTGACATGCCATTACCATCAGCATTGGGAGGTTGGCGCAGTATACCAGCCAGCCTCGCGACAAGGAGACCAAGATGACTCAGGCTTTCGATGCCGCCGCCCAGCAGGCATTGCTGGAGTCCCGGGCACAGGCCGCGCTCGACCAGGCGCGCTCCCTGGGCGCCGATGCCTGCGAGGTGGGTGCCAGCGTCGATCAGGGGATCGGCGTCAGCGTGCGCCTTGGCGAGGTGGAAACCGTCGAGCTGTCCCGCGACCAGGGCATCGCGGTGACGGTCTATGTGGGCAAGCGCAAGGGCACGGCGTCATCGTCGGATGCCGGTGAAGCCTCCATCCGCGCCGCCGTCGATCAGGCCATGGCCATTGCCCGCCATACGGGTGAGGACGATTTTGCCGGCCTGGCGCCGGCCGAGCTGATGGCCCGCGAGCTGCCGGACTTGGATGTCCACCACCCTTGGCCGCTGACCACCGATGAAGCCATCGAGCGTGCCCTGGCCTGCGAGGCGGCCGGTCGGGCGGTGGAAGGCATCAGCAAGTCCGAGGGGGCGGAGCTCTCCAGCGGTGAAGGCGTGCGTGTCTATGCCAACAGTCACGGTTTTCTCGGCAGTCAGCGCGGCAGCCGCCATTCGCTCTCCTGCATGCTGATCGCCGAAGACGAGAGCGGCATGCAGCGCGACTATGACTACTCAAGCGAACGGGACCCACGCAAGCTTGCCAGCGCCGAGGCGATCGGCGCCTCGGCCGCCGAACGCACCCTGCGCCGCCTAGGGGCCCAGCGCCCCACCACCGGCCGTTTCCCGGTGATGTTCGATCCAAGCCTGGCGAGCGGCCTGGTGGGCCACCTGATGGCAGCGCTTGCTGGCGGCGCCCTGTATCGCGAGTCGTCTTTCCTCTGCGATCGACTCGGCGACAGCCTCTTTCCTGACTGGTTCAGCCTCTTCGAGCGGCCCCGGGAGATGGGGGGCATGGCCAGTAGTCCCTTCGACAATGACGGCGTCTATACCCGTGACAATATCTTCATCGATCAGGGACGCATCGCCAGCTACATGCTGTCGGCTTATAGCGCCAAGCGCTTGAACATGACCACGACCGGCAATGCCGGCGGAGCGCGAAACGTGCGTCTGGAGGCGCCGCTCGAGAGCCGTGAGGCGCTGCTTGAGAAGATGGATCGTGGCGTGCTGGTCACCGAGCTGATGGGCCAAGGGGTCAACGGCGTGACCGGTGACTACTCCCGCGGTGCCGCTGGCTTCTGGGTCGAGAATGGGCGCATTCAGTACCCGGTCGAAGAGTTCACCATTGCCGGCAGCTTGCCGAAGATGTTCGCGGGGCTGATCGGCGTCGGTGACGATATCGATACGCGGGGTAGCGTGCATAGCGGCAGCTGGTTGATCGACGAGATGACCATCGCCGGCGGCTGATCGCTAGAAGATGGCCTCGGTCGGTGACAGACTAGCCAAAAAGAAAGCCACCCTTCGGGGTGGCTTCTTGGCTTCTTGCCGGTCGCAATACGAGCGCAAGAGTGCGGCCGATAGTGGCCGTCGGTGGTTCAGGCGTCCTCGTCGAAGCGTGCCTCCACGAGCGACTCGACCGCCTCCAGCACCGCCTCGGCATCATCGCCCTCGGCGTGAACTTCCAGCGCGCTGCCACAGGGGGCCGCGAGCATCAACAGCGCCATGACGTTGGCGGCATCGGCGTCTCGGCCCTGGTGGTACACGGTGACGCAGGCCTTATAGGCCTGGCAGCACTGCACCAGTTTGGTCGCTGCACGCGCGTGCAGGCCGCGCTTGTTGACGAGGGTGAGCTCACGTTTTGGCATGGCTGTCAGCGTCCTTGCTGGCCTGAAGCGTCGGTCTTGGAGATGGAGGTGTGGATCCCCAGCTCACGGTGGCGCAGCCGCACACCAGGGTGATGCGTGGCGAAGTGGCGGGCCAGCCGCTCGGTGAGATAGACCGAGCGATGCTGGCCGCCAGTGCAGCCAATGGCCACTGTCATATAGCTGCGATGGCTGGCCTGATAGGCCGGCAGCCAGCGGGTCAGCCAGTCGATGGTATCGCGAGCGAACCGGTCGACGTCTTCGTAGCCTTCGAGAAACTCGATGATCTCTGGGTCGCGTCCGGTGGACTGGCGCAGGCGCGGGTCCCAGTAGGGGTTGGGCAGACAGCGGGCATCGAATACGGTGTCGGCATCCAGCGGCACACCGCCCTTGAAGCCGAAAGATTCGAACGTCAGGGTCATTTGCTGGTCGCGATGCTGGGCGACCTGTTCACAGATACGCCCCCGCAGCTCGTGAACCGAGAGTCGCGAGGTGTCGATGATCAGGTCGGCAAGATCCAGAATGCCGGCGAGCGTGCCTTCTTCGCTGTCGATGGCCTCGGCAAGCGTCATCTGGCTCTCGCGGGTCAGCGGATGGCGCCGGCGGGTGGCCGAGTAGCGTTCGAGGAGAATCTTCGATTCGGCGGTCAGGTAGACCACCTGGCACTGGATGCCGCGAGCCTGCAGGTCGGCCAACAGGCTAGGGAAGCGCTCCAGTGCATCGGGAAGGTTGCGGGCATCGATACTGACGGCACTGAAGGCGCGCCGCGTCTCGTCTCGCTGCAGCTCGTCGACGAGGGAGCTCAGCAGCATGGCAGGCAGGTTATCGATCGCATAGTAGCCCAGGTCTTCCAGGGCCTGCAGGGCAATCGACTTGCCTGAACCAGAGCGGCCGCTGATGATCACGAGCTGCATGCGTATCTCCTGCTTGCCGGGTCAGAGGGCGGTGGTGATCACGAGTATGAGAGTGCGGTAAGACGCAGGCCTGGCGCTTAGCCGGAACGGTCTTCGCTTGCGTGGCGGCGGATGGCGTCCAGCAAGGTGTCGTACAGCTGGCGCTGGGTCTCGCTCTTGCGCAGCTGCTGGCGTGTACTGGGGTCGTTCATGACCGCTGCGACCTGGCCAAGCAGGGCGAGGTGGGCGTCATCGGCCTGTTCAGGCACCAGCAACACGAAAACCAGGTCGACGGGCTCTCCATCGATGGCATCGAAGTCGACGGGCTCGCTGAGCTTGAGGAAACCGGCCAGCGGAGACTTGCAGTGTGGGTTGCGGGCATGCGGGATGGCAACGCCATGGCCGATGCCCGTACTGCCCAGCCGCTCGCGGCCGACCAGACGGCTGAAGACCTCCTGGCTGTCCAGGCTGGGCGTATTTTGGGCGATGAAGGTGCTGAAGAATTCCAGCACACGCTTCTTGCTTCCCCCGGGCACGCCGAACAGGGCGCGCTCGGGGGGCAGGATGGATTCCAACGTCATGATGTCAGCGAACGCTTGCGCCTTGGGCGCGCGCCTGTGCTTTTTCCTTGTGCTTGACAAGCTGGCGGTCGAGCTTGTCGGCGAGGGCGTCAATCGCGGCGTACATATCGGTGTCTTCTGCTTCGGCGTGCAATTCAGCACCGGCTGCATGCAGGGTGCAGGCTGCCTGCTGGCGCTCTTTCTCGATGGAAAGGGTGGCCTGAACGGTGGTGATGTTGTCGTAGTGACGCTCCAGGCGGGCGAGCTTCTCGTTCACATAGTCACGCAGTGCGTCGGTAAGTTCGACGTGATGGCCGGTGATGTTGACTTGCATGGCACGCTCCTTATCCTGCGGTTGGCCAATCGATTGTAACCCTTTTTGGCGCCCTGCATACCCCTTCGCAAGGCGCTTTTCCAACGTCACTACTTTCGGTGTTTTTCCACCGCCAGGTCAATAGTTTATGCCGTCAAGTCTAGATCAATGACGGCATCAGGAAAGCCGCTTGCGCTCACTGGATGGCGGAATGCCCATGGCTTCCCGGTACTTGGCCACGGTACGCCTGGCGACCTGTATGCCGCTATCGGCCAGCAGATCGACCAACTTGCTGTCGGATAGCGGTTTACGCGCCGGCTCGCTGCCGATCAGCTTCTTCAGCCGCGCGCGAATGGCCGTACTGGAGTGGGCGTCGCCGCCTTCGCCGCCAACTTGGCTCGAAAAGAAATACTTCAGTTCGAAAACGCCCCGCGGGGTATGGATGAATTTCTGCGTGGTGACCCGCGAGATCGTCGACTCATGCATGTCGACCTGCGCGGCGATGTCGGCCAGGATCAGAGGCTTCATGGCCTCTTCGCCCTTATCGAGGAAATCGAGCTGACGGGCCATGATTTCGCGCCCCACGCGCAGCAGGGTGTCGTTACGGCTGGACAGGCTCTTGATCAGCCAGCGCGCCTCCTGCAGATGCTGCTTCATGAAGGTGTTGTCGTCGCTTTTATCGGCACGCCGAATCAGGGCGGCATAATCGGGCTGGATACGCATCCGCGGCAGTGCCTCGGGGTTGAGCTCGATATGCCAGCCTTCATGGCTATGACGGGCGATCAGGTCCGGGATCACGTAATCGCTGCCGGCGCTGTCGAACGCCTGGCCGGGTCGCGGGTCGAGGGTACGGATCAGCTCGATCACTTGGTCAAGCTGTTCGTCGTCGAGTCTGAGCCGCCGCTTGAGCAGCTTGCGATCATCGCCGGCCAGGGCCTCGAGAAACTGGCGAGTCAGGCGTTTGGCCTGGGGCAGTAGAGGCGTGTCTGCCGGCAGGGCGCCTAGCTGGAGCAGCAGGCATTCGCGCAGATCGCGAGCGAAGATGCCGGTGGGCTCGAACTGCTGCAGGCGCAGCAGGACCCGCTCGACGTCACTGGCCTTGAGGCCGTCGAGGCCCTGGCTACGCAGGCCTTGTGTTAATTCGTCGAGGCTGCCTTCCAGGTAGCCGCTGGGGGCTACGGCATCGATCAGGCTCTCGGCAATCTGGCGTTCGACGTCATCGACGTCGGCCATGGCCAGCTGCCAGGCGAGATGGTCGTGCAGGCTGACGCTGATGGCATTGCGATCGAGATCGGGGCCCTCTGAGCCGGTGCCTGACGACGCCATGTCCTGATAGGTGTCGGACCAGTCGCTGTCGGTCGATAGCTCGCTTGGAATCTCGGTTGACCAGTCATCATCGCGTGGCTCGGCCACATCTTGCTCGCCATAGGCCTCATCGAGTTCCAGCATCGGGTTGGATTCCAGCGCCTGCTGAATCTCCTGGCGCAAATCCAGTGTCGAGAGTTGCAGCAGGGCGATCGCCTGCTGAAGCTGAGGTGTCATGGTCAGCTGGGTGCCGACGCGAAGTTGCAACGAGGGTTTCATGACCATGGCGTGGCGGGTGTCAGCAAAATGGAATGAATAACTTAGCCCCTGGTCGGGTACCATGCAAGCCGCTGAGAGCGATTTGTCTGCAATAAACATGCCATTGACAGACGGGCATTTTCACCCTTGGTGCCAAGTGGAGGCGTTGCGCCGCCGCCAAGGCAGGCGTTGGGCTCCTCACTCAGGCACTGAATAAGTGTTGCGGCGAGGGCTAAAGCCGGAAATCTTCGCCCAGATAGACGTCTTTGACCCTCTGATTGGCGAGGATAGCCTCGGCATTGCCTTCGGCAATGATTTCACCGTCGCCCACGATGTAGGCGCTGTCGCAGATGTCCAGGGTTTCGCGCACGTTATGGTCGGTGATTAGTACGCCGATACCCCGTTCGCGCAGGGCGCGGACGATCGACTTGATATCGGATACCGAGATCGGGTCGACGCCGGCGAAAGGCTCATCGAGCAGGATAAAGGCCGGTTCGGTGGCCAGTGCTCGGGCGATCTCGACTCGACGGCGCTCACCACCGGACAGGCTCATGCCGGTGTTGTCGCGGATATGGTCGATGTGGAACTCGCTCAGCAGTTCCTCGAGCCGGGCCTGGCGGCCGGCATGGTTGAGGTCGCGGCGCGTCTCGAGAATGGCCAGGATGTTGTCCTTGACCGACAGCTTGCGAAAGATCGAGGCTTCCTGAGGCAGGTAGCCGATGCCGGCCTGGGCGCGCTCGTGCATGGCGGCGGTGGACAGGTCCAGGTCGTCGATGTGGACGGTGCCGGCATCGGCGCGCACCAGCCCGACGATCATGTAGAAGGAGGTGGTCTTGCCTGCGCCATTGGGGCCCAGCAGGCCGACGATCTGGCCCTGGTCGATGGACAGGCTGATGTCCTTGACCACGCGGCGACGTTTGTAGCTTTTGGCCAGGTGGTTAACGCTCAGGGTCTTCATGGCGGGCCTTATTGCTGAGGTGTCAGGGTCATGCGGACGCGCTGGTCTTGTCCACCATCGCTCTCGCCATTGCTGGTGGCTTCGACCACGCGACGATCGAGGAAGTAGTCGACCTTGGCACCGGTGAAGGTGTCCTGGCCGCGGTGAAGCTCTGCCTGATTGATCAGCTCTACTCGACGCTCGAGGGTGTGATAGATGATGGTGCGACCCCAGCCCTTGGCCAGCGGTGCATCCGGGCTTGGCTTCTGTTCGATGTAGGCTCGGTTGCCGGTGGCCTCGATGCGGGACACGTCGCCCTGGTCAGTGCGGCTGATCGTGACCTGCTGGCCGGTCAGCTTCATGCTGCCCTGGCGCATGTCCACATCGCCGGTGTAGACGGCGGTTCCTGCTTGGTCGTCGAGTTCCAGGCGGTCGGCGGCGATTTCGATGGGAGCGCTAGCATCACCCTCGAGGGCCAGGGCCGGTACGGCGCCCAGGCTCAGCATGGCGGGTAGCAGCAGGCCAAGAGCCCGGCGGTTAAGGTCGCGTCTCATCATGGGGCTTGCTCCTTGGGAGGGTGAAATCCGTGAACGTTGCCGGTCAGGCGCATCAGGTCATCATCGAACCATACATCCAGCTTGTCACCCCGCATGCGTTGGGGCGGCTGGGTGATATGGGCTTCGCCTTCGCTCCAGGCGTGGTTGGTGACGGTATCGATGTGCAGAACATTGGTGTCCAGTTGCCAACCTTCTCCTGGAGACTCCAGATGAGCATCGCCGCGCAGCACCAGCGGGTTGCCATCTGCGCCCAGCGTACCTTCCTGGCCGCTGGCCAGCCACAGGGCGCCATCATTGTCGAGCAGGCGAGCCTTGGGGGTCTCGGCACGGGTCATGTCGTTGTGCGGTGTGTGTACCAGTCGTGGTGTGGCCAGGCGCTGATGAGGCCGGCCTTGGGCATCGAAGCGGGTCAGGTTCACGCCTTCGAGATAGAAGTCCGGCTCGCCGGCACTATCCGTTGGCACCGGCCCCGGCGTGCGCACGTTGCTCTGCTCGATAAAGGTCAGGACGCCGCCCAGCACGATCAGCAGCAGAGCTAGCCAGACGCGGGGGGAGGGACGAGGCAGACGCATGGCCATCAGCAGCGACCGGGTGCCACGGTGGCGTATCCCGATGCGCCGGCGGCATAGGACTCGAGCACCGCCGGCCAATGGCCCTGGGTGTCGAGCAGGGTGTCGCAGATATCGCGTACGGCACCGTGGCCGCCGCTGCGTGCGCTGACCCAATCGGCGGCCTGCCGCATGTAGGAAGGGGCGTTGGGCACGCTGATGCCGAGGCCTGCGGCCTGGATAGCGGCCAGATCCTGAAGGTCATCGCCGCAGTAGGCGGCTTGAGACAGGCCAAGCCCCAGGCTATGTGTCAGTTCGCGCAGGGCGATGAGTTTGTCATCGCGGTGCTGGAAGACGTGCTTTAGCCCAAGAGCGGCGGCGCGCTGGGTGACCATCGGCGATTCACGCCCGGTAATCAGGGCAACCTCGATGCCGGCCTGGCGCAGCAGTTTGATACCATGGCCGTCCTGGGTGTGGAAGGCCTTGATCTCGATGCCATCGGCCTGGAAATAGAGCCGGCCGTCGGTGAGAACGCCATCCACGTCCAGTGCCAGCAGGCGGATCTGGCGGGCGCGATCGACGAGCTCCGGGGGGAGCGTGGACTCGGGTGTCATGACATCTCCTTAGATGACGCCGCTTCTCAGCAGGTCGTGCATGTGCAGGGCGCCAATCGGGCGCCCTTGCGCATCGACGACGGCCAGCGCGCTGATGCGGCTGCCTTCCATGATACGCACGGCTTCGGCGGCAAGCACGTCGGCGGAGATACGCTTGCCGGGTGAGGTCATGACCTCATCGACGCTCAGGGCGTGCAGGTTGCTGTGCTGATCGAGGGTGCGACGCAGGTCGCCATCGGTGTAGACGCCCGCAAGCAGGCCTTCGCGGTCGATCACACAGGTAAAGCCGAGTCCCTGGCGAGTGATTTCGATCAATGCATCACGCAGTGGGCTGCCCAGCGGTACCTGGGGCAAACGCTCGCCCTGGTGCATCAGGTCGCCAACGGTGAGCAGCAGTCGTCTGCCCAGGCTGCCACCGGGGTGCGAGAGGGCAAAGTCTTCGGCAGTAAAGCCGCGAGCCTCGAGCAGCGCCACTGCCAGGGCGTCGCCCAATACCAGGGCCGCGGTGGTCGAGGCGGTCGGTGCCAGATCCAGCGGACAGGCTTCGCGCTCCACGCCTGCGTCGAGGTGAGCCTCAGCGTGGCGGGCCAGGCTCGAGCCGGGGCGACCGGTCATGCTGACCAAGGGAACGCCCATACGCTTGAGCAGCGGCAGCAGGGCCATCACTTCGGCGGTTTCGCCAGAATTGGAAAGGGCAATGACCACGTCGCCCGGTGTGATCATGCCCAGATCGCCGTGGCTGGCTTCGCCCGGGTGGACGAAGAAGGCCGGGGTGCCGGTGCTGGCTAGCGTCGCTGCGATCTTGCCGCCGATATGGCCGGATTTGCCCATGCCGGTCACCACCACGCGGCCCTGGCAGCCGAGCAACAGCTCGCAAGCGCGATCGAAGTTGTCGTCGATGCGGGCGCTAAGAGCCTCGATGGCGTCGCGTTCGATGTTCAGCGTGCGGCGAGCACTGGCCCGGTGGGGCGAGTCATTGGTGTCAGTCATGGCGAAATTGTTGCCCGTTGTCAGGTTTCACTCAAGCGCCCGTGATGCTGGATTGGATCAATAGGCCCAGATAGCCAACGTAGATCAAGGTCAGCAGGGCGCCGGGAATGCGGCCTAGGCTGCCGTGACGCTGCCAGAGCAGCCAGCAGCCGAGCAGTAGGGTCAGCAGCAGCATGGTGGGGTAATCGCGGCTGATCGCATGAGCATCGACCGGGCCTGGCGCCAGCAGGCCGGGCATGGGCAGCACGGCCAGCATGTTGAAGAGGTTGGAGCCGATGACGTTGCCGATGGCGATGTCGTGATGGCGCTTGAGGGCGCTGGCCACGCAGGCGGCGAGTTCTGGCAGGCTGGTGCCGATGGCCACGACCGTCAGGCCGATCACCAGTTCGCTGACGCCGAAGGCGCTGGCAATTTCGCTGGCGCCCCACACCAGCAGCCGCGAGCTTGCGACCAGAAGCACCAGGGTGCCTATTAGCCATGCCAGTGCCTTGGGCAGCGCCATGTCGGGAATTTCGCCGTCCTGGGTTTCCTCACTGCCGCTGTTGCCATCGGCGCGGAATAGCCACCACAGGCTGAATACCAGTAGGGCGAAGAGCAGTAGGGCGTCATAGCGGCTTAGGTCGCCGTCCGCCAGCGCATAGCCGGCAAGGCCGGTGGCGCCGAGCAGTAGGGGAAGTTCACGCCGTACGATCGAAAAGCGCACCGGGATGGGCACGATCAGGGCCGTTACCCCGAGCACTAGACCGATATTGGCGATGTTGGATCCTAGGGCGTTACCGGTGGCGAGATCGGGCGTGCCGTCCAACGAGGCCATGATGGCGACGATGACTTCAGGAGCCGAAGTGCCAAGTGCAACGATGGTCATGCCGATCAGCAGCGTGCTCATGCCCGCTCGGTAAGCGGTGGCGGCCGCGGCTCCCACGAAGCGGTCGGCACTCCATAGCAGGCCAACGAAGCCGAGTGCGACGGCAGACAGGGGTAGCAGCATCATCGAAAAGGGTCCGTGTCGGTCAGTGAAGAGCGGCCAATTAAACGCGTTGGGGCGCCGCGAATCAAGGTGACATCGGCGCTCGCACCCTTGGCGCTAGCGGTGATCATGGCAGTTAATATACAATGTTCGATAATTTTCGGGTGGAGGTTAGGACGCCATGAATGATTCGCCCTTGGTGGTGGTCGAAGGGCTGCGCTTTTCACGTGGCGATAGGGATATCTTTCGGGGCGTGGATCTCACCATCCCCCGCGGCAAAATTACCGCAATCATGGGGCCGAGCGGCTCCGGCAAAACGACGCTACTCAAGCTGATTGGTGGTCAACTGACGCCGGATGCCGGCCGAGTGACGATCGACGGTCATGATGTCCATGCCCTGTCCCGCAAGAAACTCTTCGCGCTGCGTCGCCGGATGGGGATGCTGTTTCAAAGCGGTGCGCTTTTCTCGGACCTGAGCGTTTTCGAGAACGTGGCCTTTCCGCTGCGCGTGCATACGGATCTGCCCGACGCGATGATCCGCGACGTGGTGCTGATGAAGCTCGAAGCCGTAGGACTTCGCGGTGCCCGCGAGCTGATGCCCGCCGAACTGTCCGGGGGCATGGCCCGCCGGGTCGCCCTGGCGCGGGCGCTGGCGCTGGACCCGGAGCTTATCCTCTACGATGAGCCGTTCGTCGGCCAGGATCCCATTTCCATGGGAGTGCTGGTGCAGCTGATTCGTCGTGTCAACGATGCGCTGGGACTTACCGCCGTGGTGGTCTCCCACGATATCAAGGAAACGCTGTCGATTGCCGATTACGTTTACGTGATCGCCGATGGCAAGGTGATGGCGCATGGCACGCCGGAGAGCCTCAACGTCGATCGGGACCCTCGCGTCAGCCAGTTCATGCACGGCGAGCCTGACGGCCCGGTGCCGTTTCATTATTCGGCTGACGACTTTTATGTCGATATGCTCAATGCGGGTAAAGCGGGAGAGAGGCGATGATGACGCGAATAACTCGCCTTGGGCGCCATGGCTGCGACCTAGTCGAGGCGTTGGGCCGCGCCGGCATGTTCCTTGGACAGTCGCTGGTGGGACGTCCCTCCGCCGAAGGCTTCAAGCTGTGGCTGCGTCAGATGCACTTTATTGGCGTGTTGTCGCTGGCCATCGTACTGGTGTCAGGGCTCTTCATCGGTATGGTGCTGGCCCTTCAGGGCTTTACCATTCTGGTGGATTTTGGCGCTGAAGATGCCCTGGGGCAGATGGTAGCACTATCGCTGCTGCGCGAGCTGGCGCCGGTGGTGGCGGCGCTGCTGTTCGCTGGGCGTGCCGGCTCGGCACTGACGGCCGAGATCGGCCTGATGAAGGCGACCGAGCAGTTGAGCAGCATGGAGATGATTGGCGTCGACCCGCTCAAGCGAGTGGTGGCGCCGCGGCTCTGGGCGGGCTTCGTGTCGCTGCCGCTGCTGACCGTTGGCTTCAGCGTCATTGGTATCTGGGGTGGCCACCTAGTGGGTGTCGAGTGGCTCGGCGTCTATAACGGCTCTTACTGGGGCAACATGCAGTCAAGCGTCGACTTCGTCGACGACATCGGCAACGGCATGCTCAAGAGTCTGGTGTTCGCCCTGGTCGTAACTTGGATCGCGGTATTCCAGGGTTATGACCTGGTGCCAACCTCGGAAGGTATTTCACGCGCTACCACAAGAACGGTGGTGTATTCCTCGCTGGCGGTATTAGGACTGGATTTCGTGCTGACCGCGCTGATGTTTGGAGAACTGGGATGAAGCGCAGCAAGATGATGGAGTTTGGGGTCGGGCTGTTCATGCTGGCCGGGATTCTCGGGGTTATTTTCCTGGGAATAAGTGTCAGTGGCCTATCCGTCGGCGGGGGTAAAAACACTTATACGTTGCAGGCCAACTTCGCCAATATCGGCGGCCTCAAGTCGCGAGCACGGGTCACCATGGCCGGTGTCACCGTGGGGCGCGTGGAGAATATCGAGCTGGATACCGAGTGGTATGACGCTCGTGTGACCCTGGCGCTCGACAGCAGTCTGGAGGGACAGCTTTCCAAGGATACGACGGCGTCGATCCTCACTTCTGGGCTGCTCGGCGAGCAATACATCGGCCTATCGGTGGGTGGTGATCCAGAGATGCTGGCCGATGGCGACACCATCACCGATACTCAATCGGCGCTGGTGCTGGAGCAACTCATTCAGCAATTCGTGGCCAACATGGCCAAGGATTAATCATGTTCTGCCTTGAGAGACGACTTATGCGAGCGCAACCGACCTTCTTTTCCCGCTGGTTTTCCGGATCGGTACTGGCCCTGTTGCTGTGCCTGATGATGCTGCCTGCTCAGGCCCAGTCGAAGGCGCCCGACCAAACGCCGGAGCAGCTGATTCGCACCAGCATCGACGATCTGATGGGCAAGATCGAGGGCCGTCGCAGCTACTTTTCCGAGCACATCAGCGAGCTGGAGTCACTGGTCAACGACAGCCTCAAGGATGTGGCCGATTTTCGCTATATCGGCGCCAGCGTCATGGGGCGCTATTTCCGTAACGCAACGCCCGCCCAGCGTTCGCGCTTCGTCGATACCTTCCGCCAGACTCTGATCGATACCTATGCCAAGGGTCTGGTGACCTTCGACTACCGCGAGGTGCGGGTGCTCGATAAGCAGCAGGAATCCCGTCAGGCCGATCAGGCCAGTGTCGACATGGAAGTGGTCGCCAACGATGGCACCGTTTACCCGGTCAGCTATTCGTTGCGTCTGGACGACGGTCAGTGGAAAGTCGTCAATGTGATCGTCAATGGCATCAACCTGGGGCTGACCTTCCGCAACCAGTTCGATCAGGCGATGCGCGACAACGGCCGCGACTACGATGCCACCATCGACAATTGGTCGCCCGATGTCGATGTCACTGACGAAGGGAAGGGCGCATGACCCGTCTTTTCGACGAACATGATGTATGCCTCGACGCCGTGGAGGGAAAGCTTGCCGTCAGCGGAGACGTGGACTTCGAGGCCGCCGCTCCGCTGGCCGCCGCAGGCGCCAAGTGGATCGCCGATCAGCCGGTTAGTGGCGCGCTGGAGCTCGATCTGCGCGGCGTCGATCGCGTCAGCAGCGCTGCGCTGAGCGTCATGCTCGAGTGGCTGCGCAGCGCCCAGCGTGCCGGGATCGAGGTGTCGGAGGTGCGGCTTTCGCCGGCGTTGGCCAAGCTTACGGAGCTGGCCGGTCTGGATGCGCTCCTGCCCCAGGCCGGCGCGCACAAGACCGCCATGGCCGACTGAGCCGCTTGGCCTCGGCCCCGGTCAACAGCGTCAGTGTCTTTCTGGCATCGCCATCGACGGCGCTTTTGATTACCATGTAGCCTTTCTTCGTCTCGTGATGCGGTGACGTGTCTGCACCGCACCCTTCCCGTGTTTCCAAGGAGGCATCCCCATGCAACCCCAAGACGTCAAGGCGCTGCTTGAGACGCGCATTGCCGACTGCGACTTTCATATCCAGGGTGAAGGCTGCAACTTTCAGGTCGTCGCCGTGGGTGAGGTCTTCAATGGCCTGACGCCGGTCAAGCGACAGCAGCTGATTTACGGCGCGCTTTCCGAAGAAATTGCCAGCGGCGCTCTGCATGCCGTCAGCATCAAGACCTATACCCCCACCCAGTGGCAGACTGCCGCCGAAAATGCTGGGGCTTGAGTGACGGACTTTCATGGATAAGTTGATCATTACCGGCAATGGCCCCCTCGACGGCGAGGTGTGGGCCAGCGGTGCCAAGAACTCGGCCCTGCCGATCCTGTGTTCGTCACTGTTGGCTCAAGGGCCGGTTACGCTTGGTAACCTGCCGCATCTGCAGGACATCACGACCTCCCTCGAGCTGCTTGGACGCATGGGAGTCGATCTGGTGATGGGCGACAAGATGGCCATCCAGCTCGATGCCTCCGAGGTCACCGAGTGCCACGCGCCTTATGACCTAGTCAAGAAGATGCGCGCCTCTATTCTGGTGCTGGGGCCGCTGCTGGCGCGCTTCGGCAAGGCCGATGTCTCTCTGCCCGGTGGTTGTGCCATCGGCTCGCGCCCGGTCGACCTGCATATCCGTGGCCTTCAGGCGATGGGTGCCAACATCAATGTCGAGAACGGCTACATTCGTGCCACGGCGCCGGGTGGGCGTCTCAAGGGTGCGACGATCTTCTTCGACGTGGTGACCGTGACCGGCACCGAGAATCTCCTGATGGCCGCTACGCTTGCCGAGGGCACCACGGTGCTCGAGAACGCCGCCAAAGAGCCCGAGATCGTCGATCTGGCCGAATGCCTGATTAAGATGGGCGCACGGATTCGCGGTCAGGGGACCGATACCATCACCGTCGAAGGTGTCGAGCGCCTGCATGGCTGCTATCACGACATCATGCCTGATCGCATCGAGACCGGTACCTTCCTGGTGGCGGCTGCTCTGACTCGTGGCCGGGTCCGGGTGCGCCGCACCCGGGCCGATATCCTCGAGGCGGTGCTGGCCAAGCTCGAAGAAGCGGGCGGCCACATCACCGTTGGCGAGGACTGGATCGAGCTCGACATGAAGGGGCAGCGCCCGAAGGCGGTTAATGTGCGCACCGCGCCGTACCCTGCATTTCCCACCGACATGCAGGCCCAGTTCGTGGCCATGAATGCCGTGGCCGAAGGTACCGGCCGGGTCGTCGAGACGATCTTCGAGAATCGCTTCATGCACGTCCAAGAGCTCAACCGCATGGGCGCCAAGATTGCCCTCGAGGGCAACACCGCGGTCGTTACTGGCGTCGATCAGCTTTCGGGTGCGCCGGTCATGGCCACCGACCTGCGCGCCTCGGCTTCGTTGGTGGTGGCGGCGATGATCGCCAATGGCGAGACCATGGTCGATCGCATCTATCACATTGACCGCGGCTATGAGTGCATCGAGGAAAAGCTGCAGCTGCTGGGCGGTAAGATCCGTCGCGTGCCCGGCTAGTCATCCAAGGAATTGCGAATCCCATCATGTCCAAGCAACTGATCCTGGCCCTCTCGAAGGGCCGTATTCTCGACGAGACCCTGCCGCTGCTGGCGGATGCCGGCATCTGGCCCGCCGAAGACCTGAGCAAGAGTCGCAAACTGCTGTTCGATACCAACCTGCCGGACGTCAAGCTGGTCGTGATTCGCGCGACCGATGTGCCGACCTATGTGCAGCTCGGCGCTGCCGACCTGGGGATCGCCGGCAAGGACGTGTTACTCGAGCATGGCGCCGAGGGGCTCTACGAGCCGCTGGATCTCGAGATCGCGCGCTGCAAGCTGATGACCGCGGGCATCACCGGCGCCGAGCCGGCCCACGCCCGTCGTCGAGTGGCCACCAAGTTCGTCTCGGTGGCGCGGCGCTATTATGCCGAACAGGGTATCCAGGCCGAGGTTATCAAGCTCTACGGCGCCATGGAGTTGGCACCGCTGATGAACCTGGCCGATGAGATCGTCGACATCGTCGATACCGGCAATACGCTGCGTGCCAACGGCATGGAGCCCCGGGAGAAAATCGCCGATATCAGCACCCGCTTGGTGGTCAATCAGGCCGCGATGACCATGAAGCACGATCGCCTGAAGCCCTTGCTCAACCGGCTGCGTGAAGCGGTGACCAGCCGTCGCGGATAGGTCGCCTTTGCCGCACTAGATCGAGTGCGGAGCCTGCCAGGCCTGCGCCTCGCTGGCGGACACGATAGCCTGCGTGTCTCGGCCTCATAGCATCGCCTCCCTTGTCACTCAGAGGGCGGCGACTCATGCTTGGCGTCTCACCCTTATTCCATCGTCTGTGTAGAGAGCATCATGACCGATTCCGTTGCCACTTCCCTCGACATCTCCCGGCTGTCCACCCAGGACGCCGATTTCGATGCCCGCCTCGAGGCGCTGTTGGCCTGGGAAGGCGTGTCCGACGCCGAGGTGCAGTCGCGGGTCGAAGAAATCCTGCGCGGCGTGCGTGAGCGCGGCGATGCGGCCCTCGTCGAATACACCAATCGCTTCGACCGCCTGTCGGCCAAAGGCATGGATGAGCTGACTCTGGGCGCCGAGCGGCTGCGCCAGGCCTTCGAAGGGCTGCCTGTCGAGCAGCGTGAGGCCCTGGCGGCGGCTGCCGAGCGCGTGCGGGTCTATCACGAGCACCAGAAGCCGGGTTCCTGGCAATACACCGAGAGCGACGGCACCGTGCTGGGTCAGCAGGTCACGGCCTTGGATCGCGCCGGCATCTACGTGCCCGGTGGCAAGGCGGCCTATCCGTCGTCGGTGTTGATGAACGCCATCCCGGCCCATGTTGCCGGCGTGCGCGAGATCGTGATGGTGGTGCCCACGCCGGACGGCATCCTCAACGAGCTGGTGCTGGCGGCGGCTCACCTGGCGGGCGTCGACTGGGTATTCACCCTGGGCGGCGCCCAGGCGGTGGCGGCACTGGCCTACGGTACCGAGACGGTGCCGCGGGTCGACAAGATCGTCGGGCCCGGCAACATCTACGTGGCCACCGCCAAGCGGGCGGTATTCGGCCAAGTGGGTATCGATATGATCGCCGGTCCCTCGGAGATTCTGGTGATCTCCGATGGCGCCACCGACCCGGATTGGCTGGCCATGGACCTCTTCTCCCAGGCCGAGCACGACGAGGACGCTCAGGCGATCTTCGTTAGCTGGGACGCCGAGCATGTGGCAGCGGTCGAGGAGGCCATGAGCCGCCTGCTGCCGACCATGGAGCGTGAGCCGATCATTCGTGACTCTCTGGCCGGGCGCGGGGCGCTGATCACCTGTCGTGACCGCGACGAGGCCGTGGCGCTGATCAATCGTATCGCTCCCGAGCACCTCGAACTCTCGCTAGCGGACCCCGAAGCGCTGCTGCCGGAGATTCGTCATGCCGGCGCGATCTTCATGGGCCGCTATACCGCCGAGGCCCTGGGCGACTACTGCGCCGGCCCGAATCACGTGCTGCCGACCTCCGGTACCGCGCGCTTCTCTTCGCCGCTGGGGGTCTATGACTTCCAGAAACGCTCGTCGATCATTCAATGTTCGGCGGACGGCGCCTCGGTGCTTGGGCGCACGGCGTCGGTGCTGGCACGGGGCGAATCGCTCACCGCACACGCGCGCTCTGCCGAGTATCGCATCAAGGATTGACGCCACTCGACGCTTCGTTGCGCTTCAAAAAGGCCCCGCTCAGGCGGGGCCTTTTTCGTATCCGGCTAGTGTCTGTCGTCCTGTTGAGAAAGCGCCCATGCGGCCGTGCCGATATGGTCGGCCGGCCGCGTCAGGCAATTTCCCCGTAAGACCGCGCCTCTGGTCGCCAAGAGGCTATCACTGCGGTTATGACTGAGGCTGGGCCTGGGGTTGGCGGGTCTCGGCGGTGGGACGCTCGCCCACCTCGAGGGTCACGTCCATGCGCTCGCCGTTGCGCACCAGGCTTAGCGGCAGTTGGGTGCCGGGTGAGATGGCGGCGATATCGGTCATCACCGCCCGGGCATCGCGGATGGTGCGTCCGTCGACTTTGATTAGCACGTCGCCGGGCTCCAGGCCGGCTTCATCTGCGGGTCCATTGGGGACTATCCCCGAGATCACGACGCCGGCAACGGAGTCCAGTCCGAAGGAGGCCGCCAGCTCGCGGGTCATTTCCTGAGCTTCGATGCCTAGCCAGCCGCGAATCACTCGGCCCTGGGTGACGAGCTCGTTGAGGATTTGCCGTGCCAGGTTGGCCGGAATGGCGAAGCCGATGCCCTGTGAGCCGCCGGAGCGGGAGAAGATCGCGGTGTTGATGCCGATCAGCGCGCCTTCGGGATTGATCAGCGCGCCGCCGGAATTGCCCGGGTTGATTGCGGCGTCGGTCTGAATGAAGTCCTCGTAGGCATTCAGGCCCAGGTGACTGCGGCCCGTGGCACTGACGATACCCATGGTGACGGTCTGGCCGACGCCGAAGGGGTTGCCGATGGCCAGGGCGACATCGCCTACAGCGGCCTGCGTCGAGTCGGAGATCGCGATGACCGGCAGATCCTCGAGGTCGATGTGCAGCACGGCCAGGTCGCTCTCCGGGTCGGTTCCGATGACGTCGGCGAGGGTCTCGCGACCGTCGCGCAGCGCCACCTGGATCTGATCGGCCCCCTTGATGACATGATGGTTGGTCAGCACGTAGCCCTCATCGCTGATGATGACCCCTGACCCCAGGCTCGAGAGCATGCGCTGGCGGCTTGGCGTGTCCTTGCCGAAGAACTGGCGGAAGAAGGGGTCCGACATCAGCGGGTGCTGCTCACTTTCGACAATGCGCGAAGAGTAAATATTGACCACGGCGGGCGCCGCTCGCTCCACCGCCTCTGAATAGCTCACCGGGCCGGCATCTCGCGACAATGCTGGCGCATTCTTGACCTCGGGCGCCGGGCGTTTGACCTCGGGAGGCGTCGCCGTCTGCTGTATGGGGGCCGAGTTGACGGTGGGGGACGATACGGAAGGATCGCGACCGCTGAGCTGCGGAAAAGCAAGCAGCAGTACGATGGCAACCAGAACACCGGCCACGGTCGGCCAGACGAGGGGCAGGAGAAAACGACGCATGAAGATTCCTTGTCATCGCTGGCGGTCGCTGGGGGCCGACTCAGCCGGTACAATGGCGGAATTGTATCATTGCTCATGTATCGATGCCCGGAGGCCCGAATGATATCTCGCGATGCCTTGGTCACGGCCTGCGACGAGCGCTTGCGAGCCGCACGCTTCAAGGATTACACCGTCAATGGCCTGCAGGTCGAGGGGCGCAGCCAAGTGGCCCGCGTGATGACGGGCGTCACCGCCTGTCAGGCGCTGGTCGATGAAGCGATTGCCTGGCAGGCGGATCTGCTGTTGGTTCACCACGGCTACTTCTGGAAAAACGAGCCGGTCGAGGTCGTCGGGATGAAGCGGCGACGGCTGGCGGCCTTGCTGGCCAACGACATTAACCTGCTGGCCTATCATCTGCCCTTGGATGCTCACCCCGAGCTTGGCAACAATGCCTGCTTGGCCGAGCGGCTGGGCCTCGTCGCTGATGGCTGCGCCGACGGTGAACTGGGTGAGGGGCTTGTGTGGCTGGGGCGTCCTGGCGAAGCGCTGGCTGGCTCGGGTGGCGATGGCCAGGTCCTCGACGAGCGCGGTTTGGCGAAGCATGTCGCCAAGCAACTAGGGCGTGAGCCGCTTTTAATAGAAGGGCACCATGGCCCGGTCAGGCGAATCGCCTGGTGCACCGGTGGGGCTCAGGACATGATCACCGCGGCCCATGCGGCGGGCGCTGATGTCTTCATCTCGGGCGAGATTTCCGAGCGGACCACTCACTTGGCTCGTGAGCTGGGCATCGGCTACCTGGCGGCAGGCCATCATGCCACCGAGCGCTACGGCGTTCAGGCCATGGGGGAGTGGCTGGCCGCCGAGTACGGCGTCACCCACCGTTTCGTGGATATCGACAATCCGGCCTGACGCTGCCGTCAAAATGCCCCACAAATACAAGCGCCGGCCTTCTAGGCCGGCGCTTGTGTGTTTACTCTACGAGTCTCGCTTGCGTCGCTAGGCGTCAGCGCTATTCAGTAGCGGGGGGGCTGAGCGGGGTTTTGCTCGTCGCCACGCTGCAGGCCGAAGTCCTCGGAGAGAGTGCCGCGGCCGCCGTCGGCGTAGTCGCGCGGCGTGTCCAGGGCTTCATCAGGCTCCGGCTCTTCGTTCTCCGAGTGGAGGCGGCGCTTGACCTGTTGGTCTTGGCCAAGCTGGTCGGCGCCCAGTGCCAGCTGTTGTTCCAGCTCGCGGCTCTGACGCTGAATGCTAGCCACCAGGTCGGCGGCTCTGACGAAATGGTCGTTCAGTGAGTCCTTGACCTGGTTAAGCTCGAGTTCGGTCTCGGCCAGGCGTTGGCGAACCTTCTGGTTGCGCGCCACGTTGGCGTTGAGCAGATGGTAGCCCAGCGCACCGATGCCGATGCCGGCAAGCCCACAGGCCAGGGCCAGGATCCAGTCGATGTTGCTCTCGTACACGTCGTTCCCCTTATGGTTCTGTATTCCCGGCACTGGTACTTGACCGCCGGGGTGGCGCGTTATCCGAGGTCGCAACCTGCGCCTCCCCTGACCCCATTATATGAGGGAGAGCGCGACTCAGGTCAATGCACAGAGCTGCCATCATGGCGGCTCTGTGCGCTCGACGTCTCGATACGTATAATGTTCGTTTTCGATCACCGCCGTCCGAGGTAGCCAAGACGCTGATGTGTGCGACAACGACTTCCGCCGATTCTTCTGCATCCGCTAAAGCGGGCACGCCCCTGGCTCGCTACCAGGCCGACCTGGAGCGCGAGGGGTTCGCTTACGACGAGGCTCAGGAGGAGGCGGTTCGCCACCTGCAGCGGCTCTATGACGATCTGCTGGCAACCCCCCAGCGGGCGCCGCGCCTCCCCGCCGATGAGCGCAAGGGGCTCAAGTCCCGTGTCGCCGGCCTGTTTGGCGCCAAGCCGACCGCTTCGCCTTTCGAGGCGCCGCCTGCGGTAATGGGCCTGTACTTTTGGGGCGGAGTGGGGCGCGGCAAGACCTATCTGGTCGATACCTTCTACGAGGCGCTGCCCTTTTCCGAGAAGATGCGCACGCATTTTCATCGCTTTATGCAGCGCGTGCACAATGAACTCGAGCACTACAAGGGCGAGAAGGATCCGCTGAAGCTGATCGCCGCCAAGTTCGCCCGTGAGGCGAGGGTGATCTGTTTCGACGAGTTCTTCGTCAAGGACATCACCGACGCCATGATTCTTGCGACCCTCCTCGAGTCGCTGTTCGAGCACGGTGTGGTGCTGGTGACGACCTCCAATATCGTGCCGTCCGAGCTATACAAGGATGGCCTGCAGCGAGCGCGCTTCCTGCCCGCCATCGATTTGCTCGAGCGCCATTGCGAGGTGGTCAACGTCGACTCGGGGGTTGACTACCGGCTGCGTGCCCTGCAGCGTGCTGCCATCTTCCACTCGCCGTTGGATGAGGCCGCCGATGACGAGCTGGAACGCAGTTTTCGCGAGGTGGCCGGCCACGATGGCGAGCAGGGCGAGCGCATCGAAATCAACCATCGTCTGCTGCGTTCGCGCCGTCTGCATGAAGATGTGGTGTGGTTCGACTTCGCCGAGCTGTGTGACGGCCCCCGCAGCCAGAATGATTACATCGAGCTGGCCCGCGAGTTCCATACCGTGCTGGTGTCCGGCGTGCCGCGGATGGGACGGGGCAGCGACGACCAAGCAAGACGCTTTATCAATATGGTCGACGAGTTCTATGACCGGGCCGTGAAGCTGCTGATGTCGGCCGAGGTGCCTGTCGAGTCTCTGTACACCGAAGGCAGCCTGAGTTTCGAGTTCGACCGCACCCTCTCAAGGCTGCAGGAAATGCAGTCCCACGAGTATCTTGCGCTGCCTCATAAACCATGAATTTCCCCCGTGGACTCTTAACCTGATCGAGCGAGTCGTGTACACTGCGCGCTCGCTCGAACGTTGTCGCTCGTTTTGCCGCTTTGGCAAGCGCTCGACAACCAAGAAAAATAGGGATGGTAGGCGGCGTCATTAGACGTTCTGGTCCTGCCCCATGCGACAATTGGTGATTCAACCCATGAAGACGTTTTCTGCTAAGCCGCAGTCCGTCGAGCGCGACTGGTACGTCGTCGACGCTACGGACAAGACCCTCGGTCGCCTGGCCACCGAGATTGCTCGCCGCCTGCGTGGCAAGCACAAGCCGGAATACACCCCGCACGTCGACACCGGCGATTACATCGTCGTGGTCAACGCCGAAAAGGTGACGGTCACCGGCAACAAGGCACAGGCCAAGAACTACTACCGTCACACCGGTTATCCGGGTGGCCTGCGCTCCATGAACTTCGAGAAGATGATCGGTCACGCTCCCGAGCGCGTCATCGAGTCTGCCGTCAAGGGCATGCTGCCGAAAGGCCCGCTGGGTCGCGCCATGTACTCGAAACTCAAGGTCTATGCCGGTACCGAGCATCCGCATGCCGCCCAGCAGCCGCAAGAACTGAACATCTAAGGGGTAGATTGCCATGACTCAACAGTATTACGGTACCGGTCGCCGCAAGACGTCCACCGCGCGCGTCTTCCTCAAGCCGGGCACCGGCAAAATCACCGTCAACAGCCGTGAACTCAACGAGTTCTTCGGTCGTGTTACTGGCCGCATGGTCGTCCGTCAGCCGCTCGAGCTGACCGAGACTCTGGACCAGTTCGACGTCTACGTGACCGTCAAAGGCGGCGGTGGCTCGGCTCAGGCCGGCGCGATTCGCCACGGCATCACCCGTGCGCTGATGCAGTACAACGAAGACTTCCGCAAGCCACTGCGTGAAGCTGGCTACGTCACTCGTGACGCCCGCGAAGTCGAGCGTAAGAAAGTCGGCCTGCGCAAAGCACGCCGCAGCCCGCAGTTCTCCAAGCGTTAAACGCTTCGAGAATGTGGCAGAACGCCCGGCCCCTATGGGGTCGGGCGTTTTTTTATGCCCGTTCAATGATTTGAGTCAGCTATGCTGCGTCATGTGGTGAGGCTTTCGCTTGTGTTAGTTCAGGCGCTTACCTAACATGAAGATCATCTTATCCGTGGGTCTTGACGGTCTCTGGCACAGTCAGGCAGCGGGTGATTGGACAGGGAGCATCACAAGATGGCGGATAAGGGCGTGAACAAGGGGCGGCGCCGCTTTCTCGTCGCTGCTACGACCGTCGTCGGGGCGGTAGGGGCGGTGGGTGTCGCTGTCCCTTTCATTGCTTCCTGGCAACCCAGTGCCAAGGCGCGTGCGGCAGGGGCGCCGGTGGAGGCGGATGTATCCAAGCTCGAGTCCGGCCAGCAGATGACCGTCGAATGGCGCGGCAAGCCCGTCTGGGTGGTGCGGCGCGACGACGCCATGATTGAACAGATCAAGAGCATCGATCCTGCCCGCCTGCGTGATCCCGAGTCCTCGGCGCCGCAGCAACCTAGCTACGTAGACCCCGAGCTACGCTCCATTAAGCCTAAGGTTGTGGTGCTGGTGGGTCTCTGCACGCATCTTGGCTGCTCGCCTACCTTCAGGCCCGAGCCCGCTGCCGCCGATCTTGGCGATGACTGGCCGGGGGGCTATTTTTGTCCCTGTCATGGCTCGCGCTTCGATCTGGCGGGCCGGGTGTTCACCGGGGTGCCGGCGCCTTTGAACCTGGAAGTGCCACCGCATCGCTATGACAATGACAATATCATCGTTGTTGGCGAAGACGAGGGGGCGGCCTGATGGGGAATCCGAATCGCGCCAAGGCAGAACGCGGCATCATGCGCTGGATCGATGATCGCTTTCCCGCCACCCAGATGTGGGAAGAGCATCTGGCCAAGTACTATGCACCCAAAAATTTCAATTTCTGGTACTTCTTCGGCTCGCTTGCCCTACTGGTGCTGGTCAATCAGATATTGACCGGGGTGTGGCTGACCATGAGCTACAACCCCTCAGCGGAAGGGGCCTTTGCGTCGGTCGAGTACATCATGCGAGATGTCGAGTTCGGCTGGCTGATTCGCTATATGCACTCCACCGGGGCCACGGCATTCTTCGTGGTGATCTACCTGCACATGTTCCGCGCGCTGCTCTATGGGTCCTACAAGGCGCCCCGGGAGCTGGTGTGGATCTTCGGCATGGCTATCTATCTCGCGCTGATGGCGGAAGCCTTCATGGGGTATTTGCTGCCTTGGGGGCAGATGTCCTATTGGGGGGCGCAGGTCATCATCTCGCTGTTCTCGGCCATTCCGGTGGTTGGGGCTGACCTGACACAGTGGATTCGCGGTGATTTCCTGGTCTCCGGGATCACCCTGAATCGCTTCTTTGCCCTGCATGTGGTGGCCTTGCCGATCGTGATTCTCGGCCTGGTGGTGCTGCATATCCTGGCGCTTCACGAGGTGGGGTCCAACAATCCCGATGGCATCGACATCAAGGCCAAGAAAGACGAGAACGGCAAGCCGCTCGACGGCATTCCGTTCCATCCCTACTACACGGTCAAGGACCTGGTGGGCGTGGCGGTATTCCTGTTCGTGTTCTGTGTGGTGGTCTTCTACTTCCCGGAAGGGGGGGGATACTTCCTGGAGCGGCCCAATTTCGAGCCCTCCGATCCCTTGAAGACCCCCAACCATATCGCGCCAGTGTGGTACTTCACGCCTTTCTACGCGATGCTGCGCGCCGTCACCTTCTCGGTGTTCGGTCTGGACTCCAAATTCCTGGGGGTGATGGTCATGGGGAGTGCGATTGCGATTCTCTTCGTGCTGCCCTGGCTGGACCGGAGTCCCGTGCTCTCCATGCGCTACAAGGGCTGGCTGTCGAGAATCATGCTGGCGCTGTTCGTGATCAGCTTCATGGTGCTTGGCGCCATCGGCGTACTGCCGTCGACGCCGACCCGGACCCTGGTGGCTCAGATTTGCACGGTGCTGTATTTCGCCTTCTTCCTGCTGATGCCGATCTACACGCGCCTGGAGACCACCAAGCCCGTACCGGAAAGGGTGACTGGCTAATGAAAAAGCTCGTGTTCGCCTTGCTCCTGGCGTTGATGCCGATGACCGGGTTTGCGGCGGGGGGAAATGAACCCCATCTCGACGAGATGGTGCCGGACCTGTCCAACAAGGCATCGCTTCAGAATGGCATGAAGCTATTTACCAACTACTGCATGGGCTGTCACTCTCTGCAGTATCAGCGCTACTCACGTGCCGCCGAGGATCTGGATATTCCTGCGGATCTGGTCGAGGAGAAGCTGATATTCTCCGACGACCTGGCGTTCAATGACCAGATGCGCAACGCCATGCAAGAGGGCGATGCCGTTTCCTGGTTCGGTGCCGCGCCGCCGGATCTAACACTCGAGGCGCGTCTGCGCGGTACGGATTGGATCTATACCTACCTGCGCAGCTTCTACAAGGACCCGGAGCGCCCGCTGGGCGTGAATAATACGGTGTTTCCGCTGGTGGGCATGCCGAATGCGCTGGAGCCATTGCAGGGCGTTCAGGAGATGGTCTGCGCCGAGACTGATCGGCCAGTGCCCGGGCATGAGCCCGATCCGCTGACGGGCAAGTACCAGTCCTGCGAAGTGCTCAAGGTGACTCAGGCAGGTATGCTCGAGCCGGCGGCGTTTGATCGGGCGGTTTATGATCTGACCAATTTTCTGGCCTACGTCGGTGAGCCTTCAAAGCTTCAGGCACAGGCGTTGGGGCCCAAGGTGTTGATTTTTATATTCATCTTCGGCGTCATTGCCTATCTGCTCAAGCGTGAGTACTGGCGCGACATCCACTGATTAAGACTTGGTGGGTGAATGGGGGCGCATGGCCATTGGGCATGCGCCCTTGTCTATTTTCCATGACCCGTTTCGCGGGTCCCGGCGCCTGGAAGCGCGGTCAACGTGTTATCATCCAGGCTCGAACTGTTGCGAGGAATGTTAAATGGGTGTTGTGGCCAAGCGGTCGTCGATGACCTTCTACTCCGGTAGCGATGATCACTTCAGTCATCGCGTGAGAATCGTGCTGGCAGAAAAAGGGGTTGCCGTCGACATCCTGGACGTCAAGGAAGACAGCCATCCCGAAGAGCTGGCGGATCTCAATCCGTACAATAGCGTGCCGACGCTACTGGATCGTGATCTGGTGCTCTACGAGTCCAAGGTGATGATGGAGTATCTGGATGAGCGGTTTCCCCATCCTCCGCTGCTGCCCGTCTACCCGGTCGCCCGGGCGCAGAGTCGCCTGTGGATGCATCGCATCGAGCGGGAGTGGTGCCCGCTGATCGAGCAGATCCAGCAGGGCAGCAAGAAGGATGCCGAGAAGGCGCGAAAAGAGCTGCGTGAGAGTCTGGTCGGAATCTCGCCGATCTTCGAGGATATGCCGTTCTTCATGAGCGAGGAGTTCTCGCTGGTGGATTGCTGCCTGGCACCGCTTCTGTGGCGATTGCCGGTACTCGGGATCGAGCTGCCCGAGAAGCAGGTCAAGCCGCTGATGAATTACATGGAGCGCACTTTCGAGCGTGAGTCCTTCAAGGCCTCGCTGTCGGAAGCCGAGCGCGAGATGCGTACCTGATACCACGGGCCGGGCCAAATGGCCCGGGCCACAGACAATGGAGGCCCGAGATGCTATCGAGTCGCCCCTATCTCGCCAGGGCCCTGTATCAATGGCTCCTGGACAACGATCAGACGCCTCATATGGTCGTCGATGCCAAGCAGCCCGGCGTCGAGGTGCCAGAGCAGTTCGTGCAGAACGGCCAGATCGTGCTGAATATTGCGCCCCAGGCCGTTGAAGAGCTGTTCATGGAAAATGATGCGATCAGCTTCAGCGCTCGCTTTGGCGGCAAGCCCATGCGGGTGATGGTGCCGATCGAAGCGCTGATCGCGCTCTATGCTCGCGAAAACGGTGTGGGCATGGTGTTCGGCCATGAGCCGGTGATGCCGGAGCATGAAGCGGAAGAGAGCGACGCCGAGAATGGCGCCGAGAGCGATGAAGCGGCATCCGAAGAACGCCCGGCACTGTCGAGCGTCGAGGATACCGGGGATGAAGTCGGCAGCGACGACGAGGACGCTCCTAAGGCGCCGCCCAAGGGTCGTCCATCGCTGCGAGTCATCAAGTAGTCGCAGCGAATGCTTTTTCTCGAGAGGGCGGTCACTTTCCCTCGAGTCAGCTCTTCGGCCAAGCGCCTCGAACAAGCGCTTCGAACAAGCGCTTCGAACAAGTTCTTCGAATCAGCGCTTCGAATGAGCCCTTGGCGTAAGCCCGTCGATTAAGGGCTTTGTGTGCCCCTCGACTATGTCCTTCAAGCGCCGCTCTTGAATAAAAGGCTGTTGAACGCAAAACGGCAGGCCCCAGGGCCTGCCGTTTTGCGTTTGCGTGTGCTGCTCTGGCGCGCGTCAGTCGAGGTATTCGAAGACCTTGACGATGCGTTGCACGCCGCCCGCCGCGGACACGGCGGACACGATGCGCTCGCTTTCGGCGCGGGTCACCAGTCCCATCAGATAGACGCTTGCGTTTTCCACCACGATATTGACGCGGCTCGAGTCGATGCTTTCGTTGGTCGCCAGGTTGGTCTTCAGGCGCGTGGCTAGCCAGCCGTCCGCTAGGCGTTGGCTCATCGGCAGATTAGCGGCGACCGTCAGCTGGTTATGTACCTGGCGCACGTTGCGCACCTGTTCGGCAACGGTCGAGGCTTCGTTCTTGAGTTCCTCGCTCGGCACCTGGCCAGTCAGCAGGACCACGCTATTGAAGACGTCGACGTTGATGCGGGCATCGGACAGGCGGGCGTCGGTCTTGCCAAGGTTGACGCTGACCTTGGTCTGGATGCTTTCGTCCTCGACCTTGCTGCCAAGGGTGCGCTCTCCATAGTTCTCGCCAATCGGGCCATCGTTGGCCACATTGGCAATGGTGGTGCAGCCGCCAAGGCCGAGGGTTAGGGCAAGAACAAGAGTGGGGATAATCGCATTACGCATGGGGATCACTCGCTTGGGCCGAAGAGTTGTTCGTCGATCAAATCACACAGGCAGTGAATGACCAGCAGGTGCACTTCCTGAATGCGTGCGGTCGATGTGGCGGGCACGCGAATTTCACAGTCTTCCTGACCCAGCAGCGATGCCATGTCGCCACCATCGCGGCCGGTCAGGGCGACCACGGTCATGTCTCGGTCATGGGCGGCCTGAATGGCCTGGACCACATTGGCCGAGTTGCCACTGGTGGAGATGGCGAGCAGCACGTCGCCGGGCTGGCCGAGGGCGCGGATCTGTTTCGAATAGACTTCGTTGTAGCTGTAGTCGTTGGCGATCGAGGTCAGGGTCGAGGTGTCGGTGGTCAGTGCCAGGGCCGGCAGGCTCGGGCGCTCACGCTCGAAGCGATTGAGCAATTCGGAGGAGAAGTGCTGGCTGTCACCCGCACTGCCACCGTTGCCGCAGGCCAAGATCTTGCCCTCGCTCACCAGGCACTGAACCATCATCTGGCTGGCGACCTCAATGAAGGGCGGTAACACTTCGCTAGCGTAGGTCTTAGTGTCGATGCTGGCGTTGAAGTGTCCGAGAATTCTTGATTGGAAATCCATCTTGGCTTCCTGGTCCTGTAGCGATCAGAACGCTTCGAAGGCGCCCTTAACCCAGAGAAACTCCAGGTCGGGAGCGCTGCCAGTGACGGCGACCACATCGAAGCGGCAGGGACATGATAGCCCGTTGCGGGCGAGATAAAAACGCGCTGCCTTGATTAGGCGACGCTGCTTGCTGGCCGTCACGGTTTCCAGCGGGTGGCCGTGACGGCTGTCGCGGCGATGGCGAACCTCGACGAACACCAGTGTATCGCCCTCGCGCATCACCAGGTCCAGCTCGCCGCCCTTGGCGTGCTGGTTTCGTGCTACCGGCTTAAGACCGCGCGCGGCGAGCCAGTCGTTGGCCAGGGCCTCGATGGCGGCGCCGCGCGCTCTTGCGTCAGCGGAGGTCGCCATCGTTCAGATCACCATCACCTAGCCCGCCGTTGGCAAGTTCTCCATCACTGGTACCGGCATTGCCCTGAGCGTTGGTTTGCCCGGCCTGAGCTCCCTTGGCTGAGTCGCTGCCGATCACGCCTTGGCCTGCGGGCTCCAGCGGTGGCTGTGGCAGGCCGTCGATGAACTCCGCCCAAGGCAGCTGGCGTTGGATGCGGCCATCACCGGCGGCGCGCAGAGTGCCGGTGGCGCCGACGAGTTCGCTGCCGCTAATGGCTTGGAACTGGGGAAGGCGCACGCCGAGTTCATAGGCGTCGACACCCATCGCCATCAGTTTTAGCAGCCCGGGATCATCGGCTTCTTCTGACAGGGTGCGATAGCTTGCATAGAAGGGCAGTGCCTCGACGCCGCCAACGGCGGCATCCGGAATCAGCCAGGGGATCTCGACGAAACGCACGCCGTTCAGGTCACTATCGGCGCGCGGCTGAGGTCGACCTTCGTAGGCCTGAGATGTCGTATAGACCGGCAGGTCCGGCTTTTTCTGGTAGTCGAGGGTGGGCGGAACCTGGCGAGCATAGCTCGGCAGTCCTAGCAGGAACATCATGTCGACCGACCCGCTCAGGTCGAGCAGACGTTTGACGCTGTTATTGACCAGGGCTTCCGGGTCGTAGTGCATCAAATGACCGATTTCACCGCCCTGGGCTTCCCAGCTTTCACGGAAAGCTGAGCCAACTCGGCGTCCCCAGTCATTGTTGGGCACCATGGCCGCGGCGCGACGATGGCCGTCGCGCGCGGCTCGGATGGCCACCTGGCGTGCCTCGTCCTCGACGGAGAGGCCGTATTGGAAGAGGTTTTCGGCGGCGTTGCGCTCGGCGGTGCCATAGTTCAGGGCGAGAGTTGGCAGCGGCAGTCGCTGACGCTTTTCCAGTGCTTCGACCTTGCTCTTGGCCAGAGGTCCGATCACGACCTGGGCGCCACGCATGGTGGCTTCGGCATACAGGGTATCGAGATCTTTTTGGCTCGAGTCGATGAAATCCAGCGTGGGGGTGGCGGCGCCCTGTTGAGCGGCCTGATCATGACGGGTTTCGATGCCGTGGCGGATGCGCCCGGCGACGGACGCCAGCGGACCCGATTCGGGCAGCAGGATGGCGATGCGCTCGACCTGTGTTCCGCGCAGTTCGCGCAGGGCCAGCAGCTCGGCGGGTGGCTTGCGGGCAGCGGGATGGCTGCCGTTGGCCTCGCGCCAGTTCGCTAGCCGGTCGAGCAGCCTGTCGATATCGCCACCGCTTTGGCGCTGTAGTTCCAGCAGTGACAGCCAGCCCTGGGTCAGCTGATCGGCGTTGCCGCGCAGGGTCATCAGGTCCTGTGCGGAAAGGCGGTTTAGCTGCTTCCAGATGGCATCGTTGGGAATATCGCTGCCAGTGGCTGCCTGAGCCTTCAGCATGGCCTGGGTCGCAGCCAGCGGCTCGCCGAGCATGCCAAGCGCCAGGCCGCGACGATAGAGCAGGTTATTGGCGGCGTCCTGATCCAGTTGCGCGCCTTCTTCGAGCAGGTCGGTGGCCTGAATCACGCTCCAGGCATCCTCGGCCTCGAGCCCCAGGCGCGACAGCAGCAGTGCCCATTCCTGTCGACGTTCGGCGCTGAGGGCGGTGTCGTCGAGCTGGGTGGCGACCTCCTTGGCCTTAGCCGCCTCGCCACGGCGTGCTAGGATGGTGGCCGCTTCGAGGCGGCTGTCGGCTGCCTGGCCGGGGGCCTGCTGCTCGGCCTGATTGAGCAGCGCCTGCGGCGAACGCTCGGTCGACATCATGCTGGGGCCGGCACAGCCGCTGACCAGCAATGCAAGCAACGCCGCAGCCAGCAAGCCGCGTGACGATTTGTTCATGAATCCCTTCCTTTGATAACCCGCTTTCGGAATCGTAATGACAGTTTCAGATATTGGAGCATTGTACGTGGTCGCCACGCCGATTGGGAATCTTGACGACCTGTCGCCCAGGGCTCGTCAGGTGCTGGCCGATGTCGCTGTGATTGCTGCCGAGGATACCCGCCATAGCGCTCGCCTGCTGCGCCACCTGGGGCTCGAGCGGCCGATGCTCTCGCTGCACGAGCATAATGAAAGCGGGCGCGTCGCTCAGCTCAAGGCGCGGCTTGCTGCCGGCGAGGATGTGGCCCTGATTAGCGATGCCGGGACGCCGCTGATCTGCGACCCCGGCTTCCTGCTGGTTCGCGAGCTGCGGGAAAGCGGCTATCGAGTGGTGCCGATTCCCGGCGCCTGTGCCTTCGTGGCGGCGCTTTCTGCGGCAGGGCTGCCCACCGATCGTTTCCTCTTTCAGGGGTTTTTGCCCGCCAAGGGCAGCGGGCGCCGAGGACGGTTGGCGGCGCTGGTAGAGCGCGAAGAAACCCTGGTCTTCTATGAATCACCTCATCGTATTCGTGACACCCTCGCGGATATTGCCGGCAGTTTCGGCGCGCGGCGGGTGGTCCTGGCCCGAGAGCTGACCAAGACCTTCGAGACCTTCCTCGATGGGGATGCCGCCTCCTTGCTGGCACGCATGGAGGAGGACCCGGACCAGGCGCGGGGCGAGTTCGTGGTGATGGTGGCCGGGGCCTCGCCGAAGGCGGAGGACGATGAGGCGCTGGTCGAGGCCGAGACACTGCTCAAGGCGCTGCTGGCCGAAGGGGTGGGCGTCAAGCAGGCGGCGGCGATCACTACCCGTTTACTCGGAGGCGCCAAGAAGGCCTGGTACGCCCGTGCCCAGGCACTCAAGGACGAGGCTTAGCGACCGCCGGTGGCGGCAGTCATTGCTTGAGGGGGGATGGCTGCGCTGGTATTCTTCGCCGCTGGGAGTCAGCCAGACAGTCGCCGCCGAGGGCCTCTTGGGTCATCGGGGGAGGAAAGTCCGGGCTCCATAGGGCAGAGTGCCAGGTAACGCCTGGGCGGCGTGAGCCGACGGCCAGTGCAGCAGAGAGTAGACCGCCTACGTCTCCTTCGGGAGGCCGGTAAGGGTGAAAGGGTGCGGTAAGAGCGCACCGCGCGCCTGGCAACAGTGCGTGGCACGGTAAACCCCACTCGGAGCAAGACCAAATAGGAACCCATTGGCGTGGCCCGCGTTGGGTTCGGGTAGGTTGCTTGAGAAAGGCGGCGACGCCTTTCCTAGAGGAATGACTGTCCACGACAGAACCCGGCTTATCGGCCGACTCCCTTCCATTCCCCATCACCGGCTGGCCATGCCATGGTCGGCCGGTGTTTATGTTCGTATCGAGACCTGCATGACCTCACCTGAGAACGCCGCGGCCCCGTCTTCCTTTGTGCATGAAAGCGTGCTGCTCGATGGGGCGGTCGATGCCCTGCTCGTCGACCCCGCCGGTGCCTATCTCGACGGCACCTTCGGACGCGGCGGGCATTCCCGGCTGATCCTCTCGCGCCTGGCGCCGGAAGGGCGCTTGCTGGCCATTGATCGTGACCCTCAGGCGCTGGCCGAGGCGGCCAGCATCGATGATGCCCGCTTCGGCATCGAGCGCGGTGAGTTCGCAAGGCTCGGTGAAATCGCCGACGCACATGATCTGCACGGCCGGCTATCCGGCATCCTGCTCGATGTGGGCGTGTCCTCTCCCCAGCTCGATGATCCCGAGCGTGGCTTCAGTTTCATGCGCGATGGTCCGCTGGACATGCGCATGGACCCCGACCACGGCGAGAGTGCCGCGGACTGGCTGGCGCGGGCCAAGGCCGAGGACATTGCCTGGGTGTTCAAGACCCACGGCGAAGAGCGCTTCGCCAAGCGTTTGGCGCGGGCCATCGTCGAACGCCGTCAGGAGCGTCCCTTCACGCGGACCGGCGATCTGGCAGAGGTCATCAAGACGGCGCATCCGGCCTGGGAAAAGGGCAAGCATCCGGCGACGCGTGCCTTCCAGGCATTGCGTATCCATGTCAACGGCGAGCTCGACCAACTGGATGCCGCTCTCGACGCCGCGCTCGAAGCCTTGGCACCGGGCGGCCATCTGGTGGTCATCAGCTTTCATTCTCTCGAGGATCGGCGCGTCAAACGCTTCATTCGCGAGCACGTGCGTGGCGACACTCACTTGCCCCGCGGCATGCCGATCCGCGATGATCAGCTCAATCGCCGCCTCGAAGCCGTCGGCAAGGCCCGCCGGGCCAGTGCCGCCGAGGTCGAGGCGAATCCCCGTGCCCGCAGCGCCGTGATGCGAGTAGCACGCAAGCTGAAATGACATAGTGAGCCCCGCGATTTGCTGGCAGCCAAGCGGCAGCAGCTAAGACGCAGCAGCTAAAAGGAGCGACATGAGCCAGGGACGAGTCTGGATGCCAGGCCTGGAGGCGAGCCAACTTCCGAGGCTGCGTCTCTTGCTGGTGGTAGTGCTGATCGTGGCGGTCTTGGTGAGTGCCGTGGCGGTTACCACCACCAGTCATTTGACCCGGGTGCAATACGCCCGCCTCCAGCAGCTCGAGCGCGAGCAGAACCAGCTACAGACCGAGTGGGGGCAACTGCTCCTCGAGGAAAGTGCCTGGTCGAGCCCGGCACGCATCGAGCGGCTCGCCAGTGAACGGCTGGAAATGCGCCTTCCCGATATCGAGCGGGTAGAGGTGATCGGCCCATGAGCACCACCCAGCGCCGCGCCGCCACGCCGCGTCGTCCGCCGCCCAGTGCCCCCCTGGGCGCTTTTCGATACCGGCTGATGCTGGGGCTGATTCTGCTGGCCTTGGGTATGCTCGGCGCGCGTATCGCCTATCTGCACGTCATCGACCGCTCCTTCTTGCAGGGGCAGGGCGATGCCCGCACCCTGCGCGTCGAATCGATCAGCGCTCACCGCGGCATGATCACCGATCGCAACGGCGAGCCGCTGGCGATTTCCACGCCGGTTGTCAGCCTCTGGGCCAATCCTCAGGAATTGCCGCCCGACGATATTCAGCGCCTGGTGCTGGCGAGAGCGCTGGATGTCGACCTAGATGACCTGAATGCGCGTATTGCTCGCTATTCCGAGCGTGAATTCATGTATCTGCGCCGCCAGATGACGCCAGCGGATGCTCAGGAAATTCTCGATCTCAACCTGCCGGGCATCTACCGCCAGCTCGAATATCGTCGCTATTACCCTTCGGGTGAGGCCTCGGCCCAGCTGCTCGGCGTGACCAACGTCGACGACCGTGGGCAAGAGGGGCTGGAGCTTGCCTACAATAACTATTTATCTGGCACACCGGGCAAGCGCCGGGTGCTCAAGGATCGTCGCGGCCGCCTGGTGCGTGATCTGCACCTCCTCAAGGAGGCCGACCCCGGCGGTGAGCTGGTCCTGGCGATGGATCAGCGGCTGCAGTACATGGCCTACCGAGAACTCAAGGCGGCCGTCCAGGAGCGTGATGCCGATGGCGGCACGCTGGTGATGATGGATGCTCGCACCGGAGAGGTGCTGGCGATGGCCAACCAGCCGTCCTACAACCCCAACAACCGTGCCGGCCTCGATCCCAGAAGCCTGCGCAATCAGGCCATCGTCGATGTCTTCGAGCCGGGCTCGGTGATGAAGCCACTGGCGATGTCGGCCGCTCTCGAGACCGATCGCTATTCGCCCGATACCGTGGTCGATACCTCGCCCGGTTGGATGCGCCTGGATAACCGCTTCACCATCCGCGACTTTCGTAACTACGGCAAGCTGTCCATGGCTGGGATTCTCAGGAAGTCCTCGAACATTGGCATGAGCCGGATCGCCCTCGATTTGCCCGAAACGGCAGTCGTCGATACCTACCGGCGTCTGGGGCTCGGCCAGTCGCCGGGCACTGGCTTCCCAGGGGAGGCCGACGGCAGCCTGCCGGCCCCCGTGCGTCTGGCGGATAGCCAGCGTGCCAGCCTGGCCTATGGCTACGGCCTGTCGGTGTCGGCTCTGCAGCTAGCCAGTGCCTATACGGCGATCGCCAATCATGGGCGCCGCTTGCCCGCTTCGCTACTCAAGCTCGATGAACCGCCCGAAGGGTCCGTCGTCATTGAGCCGCAGGTCGCCGATGAGCTACTCGGCATGATGGAGCAGGTGGTGCAGCCGGATACCGGCGCTCACCGTGGCGTGGTGCCGGGTTATCGGGTGGCCGGTAAGACCGGCACCGTGCACAAGGCATCCGGAGGCGGCTACGAAGAGGACGCCTATCGTGGCCTCTTCGTTGGCATCGCCCCGGCCTCGGATCCACGGCTCGTCACGGTCGTGATGATCGACCATCCCCGCGGGGGAGATTACTATGGCGGCTTGGTCGCCGCACCGGTGTTTTCCACCGTGGTCGGCAACGCACTGCGTCTGCTCGATGTGCCCCCCGACCAAGAGACGCTCTCATCCGCCGACGCCCCTTGATTCCTGGAGACACGCATGCAGGTCGATAACTCGCGACTCCTCACCAGCCTTGAGGACTTCTGGCCCGGCATTACCAGCTCGCTTCCCGCTCAGCCCGAGGGGCCGCGCCGGCTGGTCCAGGATAGCCGGCGCGTGACCCCGGGCGACGTCTTCATTGCGCTGCCCGGTGTGCATGTCGATGGCCGTGATTACCTGGCCCAGGCGCTCGAGGCCGGCGCCGCGCTGGTGCTTTGCCATGACGATGCCGAATCGCCTTCTTTCGAGAAGGCCGATGAGCCTCGGGTGCTGATGCTGACAGGCCTCAGGCACTGCGTGGGCGAGCTCGGCCGGGCGCTGTTCCAGGTGCCCGAGGAACAGCAGCTGATCGGCGTCACCGGCACCAATGGCAAGAGCTCGGTGACGCACTATATCGCCGCCCTGAGCGAGGCGATCGGTCGTTCCTGCGGGCTGATCGGCACGCTGGGCAGCGGTCGTCCCGGGGCTCTGGCGGATAGCGGCCTGACGACGCCAGGCCCGCTGGCGCTGCAGGAGAGCCTGGGTGAGATGGCCGCCCAGGGCATTGATCGGGTGGCCATGGAAGTGTCGTCTCATGCCCTCGATCAGCAGCGCCTCGAGGGCTGTCGGGTGCAGGCCGCGGTGTTCACCAACCTGAGCCGTGATCACCTGGATTATCACAGCGGCATGGCCGATTATGCCGCCGCCAAGGCAAGGCTCTTCAAGCGCTCGGAGCTCGAACTGGCCGTGGTCAACGGCGATGATTCGCTGGCGAGGCTGATGCTGGCCGGACTGCCCAAGGGCGTGCGGGTGCTGGCCGCCGGCAAGGATGAGGCCACCACCTTCAGGGTGCTCGACTGGGAACCGCGTCCCGACGGCCAGCGCGCCCTGATCGCCAGCCCGGACGGGGAGTTCGCGCTGGCGCTGTCACTGATGGGACGCTTCAACCTGGATAACGTCCTGCTGGCGATGGCCACCCTCTATGGCCTCGGCGAATCCCTTGAAGATATCAGCGTGGCCGCAGGCAAGCTGACCCCGGTGCCGGGGCGCATGCAGCTGCTCACCCGTCCCGGTCAGCCGTCGGTGGTGATCGATTACGCCCATACGCCGGATGCGCTGGACAATGCCCTGGCCGCGCTGCGGGCACACCTGGGCAAGTCCGGCCAGCTGTGGTGCCTGTTTGGCTGCGGCGGTGATCGTGATCGCGGCAAGCGGCCGCTGATGGCTCGCGCGGCCGCTGCCCACGCTGACCGCCTGGTGATCACCGACGACAACCCGCGAGGCGAAGAGGCGGCAACGATCCGGGCTCAGATCCTCGAGGGGCTCGAACCGGCTCAGCGCGACGTGGCCTGGTGTATCGATGGGCGTCGCGCGGCGATTCGCGCCTGTCTCGAGGCCGCTGGTCCGGACGACGTGATACTCATCGCCGGCAAGGGGCACGAGACGTACCAGGAAATTGCTGGCGTGCGCCATGACTTCTCCGATGTCGAAGAGGTCGGCAATGCCTTGGATGCCCTGGCGAGCTTGCCCGGGGATGCGGCGCCGGAGTCGCGCTCATGAGCGGCGCTGGCCTAGAGACACTGGGTGCGCTTGCCGAGCTGTTGGGCACGCCCTGTCCGGTCGAGCCTGAGTCAAAGGTGGCCGGCATCACCACCGATACCCGGGCGCTGGCGCCGGGTCAGGTGCTAGTGGCGCTGGTCGGTGAGCGTTTCGATGCTCATGATTATCTTGCCAAGGCCCGGGAAGCCGGGGCGCTGGCCGCGGTGGTGTCACGGCCGGTCGAAGACCCGCTGCCCCAGCTCGTGGTCGCCGATACCCGGCTGGCGCTGGGCGTGCTGGCCAAGGCTCGCCGCCAGGCCTGGGGCGGGCCGCTGGTGGCCGTGACCGGCAACAGCGGCAAGACCACGGTCAAGGAGCTGCTGGCCACGCTGCTTTCGGCAGGCGGCAAGGGGCTCGCGACCCGCGGTAACCTCAACAATGACATTGGCGCACCGCTGACCCTGCTGGGCCTCACCCCCGAACATCGCCATGCGGTGCTCGAGCTGGGCGCCAATCATCTCGGTGAGATCGCCTGGACGACGCTCCTGGCAGCACCTCAGGTGGCGGTGATTACCAACGTCACCGGCGCCCATGTGGGCGAGTTCGGTGGCATGGGATATATCGCCCAGGCCAAGGCCGAAATCCTCTCTGGCCTCGGCGCCGACGGGGTGGCCGTGCTCAATCGCGACGATGTCTTCTATCCGCTGTGGCGTCGCCTGGCCGAGCCCCGCGAGGTGCTGGATTTCGGCTTCGGGGAAGGCGCGCGGGTTCGGGCATCCGATCTGCTATGCGATGACCAGGGGCGCTATGCGTTCACGCTGCTCGTTGATGGGCGCTCGCTGGGTCGCGTGCAGCTTGGGCTGCTTGGACGTCATAATGTGGCCAACGCCTTGGCGGCCGCAGCGGCCGCCCTGGCCATGGGGCTCGATGTGGCTTCGCTGATGGCGGGCCTGTCAGCGGCAATGCCGATGCCCGGTCGCCTGATGGTGGTGCCGGGAATCCGCGATTCACGTTTGCTCGACGATACGTATAATGCCAACCCCGGTGCGGTGAAGGCGGCGATAGACCTGCTGGCCGAGCTACCGGGCCCCCGCTGGTGTCTGCTGGGGGCCATGGGTGAACTGGGAACGGCGTCCGAGCGGCTGCATGCCGACATTGGACGCCATGCGCGGGAACGAGGGATCGACTTCCTCGGCACTCTGGGCGCGCCGGCCGAGCCGGCGAGCCAGGCCTTCGGTGAAGGCGGGTGTCATTTCAATGATTGGCAGGCGCTTGCACGCCATGCCCACAACCATCTTCCGCCCGGGGCCAGCGTACTGGTCAAGGGCTCGCGCAGCGCCGGCATGGAACGTCTGATTGCCGAGCTGCGCCTGGATGCATCAAGGTGAACGCGACCCATGCTGCTTTTTCTTGCCGAGCTACTGGCGCATTACAATAACGTCTTCAACGTCTTCAGTTACTTGACCCTGCGCATGATTCTGGGGACCTTGACGGCCCTGCTGCTGTGCCTGTGGTTGGGGCCGATGATGATCCGTCGTCTGGTCGAGCGCCAGATCGGTCAGGCGGTGCGTGACGATGGCCCGCAGTCCCACCTGTCCAAGGCCGGCACGCCCACCATGGGCGGGGCGATGATCCTGATGGCGATGGCGGTCAGCACCCTGCTGTGGGGCGATCTGACCAATCACTATGTCTGGATTGTGCTCGGCGTCACCCTGGGCTTCGGCGCTATCGGCTGGGTCGATGACTTCCGCAAGGTGGTCGAGAAGAATCCCCGGGGTCTGCCGGCCCGCTGGAAGTACTTCTGGCAGTCGGTGATTGGCCTGGGCGCCGCGGTCCTGCTCTATCTGACGGCGGCGAGCCCGGTCGAGACCAGCCTGATCGTGCCGCTGTTCAAGGATGTGGTGGTGCCGCTGGGGCTGTTCTTCGTGGTGCTGACCTATCTGGTGATCGTCGGCAGCTCCAATGCCGTCAACCTGACCGACGGCCTGGACGGCCTAGCGATCATGCCCACCGTGCTGGTAGCCATGGGCCTTTCCGTATTCGCCTACGCCAGCGGCAACACCGTTTTCGCGAACTACCTGCATATCCCGCTGATTCCCGGTGCCGGTGAGCTCGCCGTGTTCTGCGGCACGATTGCCGGTGCCGGTCTCGGCTTTTTGTGGTTCAACACCTATCCGGCCCAGGTCTTCATGGGTGACGTGGGCGCCCTGGCACTTGGCGCGGCGCTGGGCGTCGTGGCGGTGATCGTGCGCCAGGAGATCGTGCTGTTCATCATGGGCGGTGTCTTCGTCATGGAGACGGTGTCGGTGATTCTGCAGGTCGGTTCCTACAAGCTCACCGGGCGGCGCATCTTCCGCATGGCGCCTCTGCACCATCACTTCGAGCTCAAGGGCTGGCCCGAGCCGCGGGTGATCGTGCGCTTCTGGATCATCACCGTGGTGCTGGTGCTGATGGGACTCGCGACGCTGAAGGTGCGCTGATGGTTGTGGTCCCCAAGGGGGTGACCCTGGTGGTGGGGCTCGGCGTGTCGGGCCGCGCCATCGCTCGCCATCTGTCGCGTCTGGGCACTCCCTTCATGATGGCCGATACCCGTGACGTCCCGCCCGGCCTCGATGCCGTGCGAGCGGAGCATCCTGGCGTGGCTATCCACTGCGGGCCGCTCGACGCGCTCGACATGTCGGCGGCCACCGAAGTGGTGCTGAGCCCTGGCGTCGACCCGAAAACCCCGGGCCTGCCGTCGCTTTCGGCCGTCGATCAGGACGGGCGGCCGCTCCTGGTCGGCGAGATTGCGCTCTTCGTGCGTGCCGCCCGTGCGCCGATCGCCGCCATTACCGGCGCCAACGCCAAGTCCACCGTGACCACCTTGCTCGGCGATATGGCCCTGGAGGCCGGCAGGTGCGTCGCGGTGGGCGGTAACCTGGGCACGCCGGCGCTGGATCTGTTGGCAGAGGTGCCCGATGCCGAGCTCTACGTGCTGGAGCTGTCGAGCTTCCAGCTCGAAACCACGCCTTGGCTCGGCGCCGAGACGGCGGCCTTTCTCAATCTTTGCGAAGATCACCTGGATCGCCATGGCGATATGGCGGGCTATCGCGCCGCCAAACTGGCGATCTTCCGCGGGGCGGCGCATGGCGTCGTCAACGCCGATGATTCCATGACCTGGCCTGAGTCTGTGCTGCCGGCACTGGATCGCTTCACGATCGGGGCGCCGGCCGGTGATGACTGGGGGATTGCGCCCCATGATGACGGCCAGGGCCCTGCGCCCTGGCTGATGCATGGCGACATCCCTCTGATGCCGGCTGCCGCCGTGCGCTTGCCCGGACGTCACAATCAGGCCAACGCCCTGGCCGCGATGGCCATGGGCAAGCGCCTGGGACTGCCGCTTGTGGCCATGCGCACCGTGCTCGAGCGTTTCGCTGGGCTTGCCCACCGCGGCGAACTGGTAGCCAAGGCCAATGACATCCTCTGGATCAATGATTCCAAGGGCACCAATGTGGGCGCCACCCTGGCGGCCATCGGCGGCCTGGGACCGACACTCGAGGGTCGCCTGGTGCTATTGGCAGGTGGCGTGGGCAAGGGGGCCGATTTTTCTCCTCTGGCCGCACCGCTTTCCCGGTATGCTCGTGAAGTGGTGGTGTTTGGCGCCGATGCCGAGCGTTTGGCGGCGGCGCTGGACGAGAGCGTAACCGTGACCCGAGTCGATGATCTGGTCTCTGCCCTGAAGCGGGCGCATACGGTTGCCCGGCCCGGGGATGCGGTACTGCTGTCGCCGGCCTGTGCGAGCCTCGATCAGTTCCCCAACTACATGGCCCGCGGAGATGCCTTCCGTGACTGGGTGCTGACGACGCTGGGAGAGGGCGAATGAAAGGGCTTCGCGAGCGCTTGTCCACCGCACACCAGCCCTTCGATGGTTGGTTGTTGCTGTCGGCCCTATCGCTGATGTTGGTGGGCTGGGTGATGGTCACCTCGGCGTCCAGTGAAGTCGCGTCGGGGCTTACCGGTAATCCCTTCTACTTCAGCATTCGCCATGGACTCTTCGTGGTCATGGCGATCGCGGTGGGCTATGCGGTGCTGTGGGTGCCGCTGGGCTGGTGGCGGGTCAATGGCCAATTGCTGTTGGGCGTCGCCGTCTTTTTATTGCTGGTGGTGCTTATCGTCGGCCGTGAGGTCAACGGCAGTACCCGCTGGCTATCGATCCCCGGTTTGCCTCTCAACTTGCAGCCCTCCGAGATCGCCAAGCTGTGCATGATCGCCTACATGGCCGGCTATCTCGAGCGCTTCTTGCCGATGGTACGCAAGACCTGGGGTGCCTTCCTGCGGCCCTTGCTGGTGACGGGCGTGATCGCCTTTCTGCTGATTCTCGAGCCCGACTATGGCTCGGTGGTGGTGATCACCGGCTGCGTGATGGGCATGCTGCTAATGGCGGGAGCACCGATGTGGCGCTTTCTGCTGCTCTTGGTGCTGTTGGCGGGGCTTGGGCTTCTGCTGGCCATCGCCGAACCCTACCGCATGGCGAGGCTGACCAGCTTTTCGGACCCCTGGGCGGACCAGTTCGCCAGCGGCTACCAGCTGACTCAAGCGCTGATCGCCTATGGCCGTGGCCATTGGTTTGGCCTGGGGCTGGGTAACAGCGTACAAAAGCTCTTCTATCTGCCGGAGGCACATACCGATTTCGTTTTCGCGGTCATTGCCGAAGAGCTGGGCTTGATTGGCGCCATCACGGTGGTCGGGCTTTTCGCGCTGCTGGTCATCCGGGCGCTGGCGGTGGGCCGGCGCGCAGAGCTTGCCAAATTGCCGTTCGCTGCTTATCTCAGCTACGGTATTGCCCTGATTATCGGCGCCCAGGCCTTTATCAATATCTCGGTGAGTACCGGCATGCTGCCGACCAAGGGTCTGACCCTGCCGCTACTGAGCTACGGCGGCTCGAGCCTGGTGATCAGCGCTGTCATGGTGGCGCTGCTGCTCAGGGTCGATATCGAGACTCGCCAGGCCGTGCGCCGAGCGAGCCCGACGGCACCCAAGTCCACGTCGAACAAGACGTCCTCGTCGAGCAGGGCCAAGCCCAACCAGACACCGACCCGCAGGGAGAGCGCGCGTGACTGAATCAAGACTTGAGCGGGTGCTGATCATGGCCGGCGGCACCGGCGGGCATGTGATTCCGGCACTGTCGCTGGCCCGCGGCCTCGAAGCCCGTGGCGTGCGCGTCGAATGGCTTGGCAGCCCGCGGGGTATCGAGAATCGCCTGGTCCCCGAGGCCGGCATTGCTCTTCACCATATCGACATCGCCGGCCTGCGCGGCAACGGGCCGGCGGGTTGGCTGTCGGCCCCCTGGCGGCTGAGCCGGGCCATCTGGCAGGCCAGGGGCGTGATCGCCCGTTTCAAGCCGGACCTTGTGGTGGGAATGGGCGGTTTTGCCAGCGGCCCGGGCGGCCTGGCCGCCTGGCTGACCCGCTGTCCGCTGCTGATCCACGAACAGAATGCCGTGGCAGGCATGACCAACAAGGCGCTTTCGCGGCTAGCGCGACGGGTCTATGCCGCCTTTCCGGGGGCTTTCCCCGGTCGCGCCGAGGTGATCGGCAACCCGGTGCGCGCCGATATTGCCGCTCTGGGTGAAACTCCCCGCGACGTGGCCACGCTGCGCAGCCGCCCGCTGCGCCTGCTGGTGGTGGGGGGGTCGCTGGGCGCCAAGGCGCTCAACGATCAGCTACCGGCGGCGTTGGCCAAGCTCGCGGCGGAACAAAGACCCGAGGTGCGTCATCAGGCTGGGCGCGACAAGGACACGGCAACTCGCGAAAGCTATGCCGAGCAGGGCGTGACCGCCGAGGTCAGCGCCTTTATCGACGACATGGCTGAAGCCTATGACTGGGCCGATCTGGTGGTATGTCGTGCCGGTGCCCTGACCGTGGCCGAGCTGGCAGCGGCGGCCAAGCCTGCGCTGCTGGTCCCTTTTCCGCATGCGGTAGATGATCATCAGACCGCCAATGCCCGGGTGCTGCTGGATGTCGGCGCCGGTGAATTGATGCCTCAGGCCGAGCTGACGCCGGCCGCGCTTGCCGCGCGGCTCGAGACGCTCTTGGTCCCCGATACCCTGGCCACTATGGCGAGCCGCGCCCGAGCCAATGCTCGGCTGGATGCCGTCGATCGCCTGGTGGCTGGTTGCATGGAGATAGACAGTGAACGATAGCAAGCAATCCCCGCTGGTTGGCGGTGACGTCCGTGGGCCCGGCATGCGTCGCATCCGACGCATTCATTTCGTTGGCATCGGCGGCGCCGGCATGTGCGGCATCGCCGAGGTGCTGGTCAACCAGGGCTACCAGGTCAGCGGTAGCGATGTGAAGGAATCCACGGTGGTGGCGCATCTCCGCCAGTGCGGCATCCGCGTGGCGCTGGGGCACGCCGCCGAGAACGTCGAGCAGGCCGATGTGGTGGTAGTGTCCACCGCCATCGACCCGTCGAACCCCGAGATTCGCTGGGCTCAGGAACACCGTGTGCCGGTGGTGCGTCGCGCCGAGATGCTCGCCGAGCTGATGCGCTTTCGCCACGGCATCGCGGTGGCCGGCACCCATGGCAAGACCACGACCACCAGTATCACCTCGACGCTGTTGGCCGAGGGCGGGCTGGATCCGACCTTCGTGATTGGTGGCAAGCTGACCAGCGCTGGTACCAATGCGCGCCTCGGCGAAGGTGATTATCTGGTCGCCGAGGCCGACGAATCGGATGCTTCCTTCCTGCACTTGCAGCCGATGGTGTCCATCGTCACCAACATCGATGCCGACCACATGAGCACCTATGGCGGAGACTTCGAACGCCTCAAGGGCACCTTCGTCGAGTTTCTGCACAATCTACCCTTCTACGGTTTGGCCGTGCTATGCATCGACGATGAACACGTGCGTGGGCTGTTGGGCCAGGTGCATCGCCAGTTCGTCACTTACGGCTTCAGCGAAGACGCCGACTACCGCATCACCGAGTTCGTCCAGGAGGCCGGTGAAGTGCGTTTCACCGCGCTGCGCCCGGACGGCCAGTCGCCGCTGGCGGTACGCCTGGCGATGCCGGGTGAACACAATGCCCTCAATGCCCTGGCGGCGATCGCTGTTGCCTGCGATGCCGGTGTCTCCGACGCCGCTATCCTCAGCGGCCTGGCCAGCTTTGCTGGCGTCGGGCGCCGCTTCCAGGTGCATGGTGAATTTCCGGCGCCGAGCGGTGAGGGCGAGGTCATGTTGGTCGATGATTACGGCCACCATCCCCGAGAAGTGGACATGGTGATTCGGGCGATCCGTGCCGGCTGGCCCGAGCGGCGACTGGTGATGGTCTATCAGCCGCATCGCTATTCGCGGACCCGTGACCTGTACGAGGACTTCGTGCGAGTGCTATCTGGGGTCGATACGCTGGTATTGCTGGATGTTTATGCCGCTGGCGAGACGCCGATTCCCGGCGCCGAGGGCAAGACCCTGGCCGGCTCGATTCGCCAGCGTGGCCGGGTCGACCCGCTGTTCGTCGAGCACAAGGCGGAACTGCCCGACCTGCTCAAGCGCATTCTGCGTCCCGACGATATCCTCATCACCCAGGGTGCCGGCGATGTCGGTGGAATCGCGCTGGGTCTCGCCGAACAACGCCTCGAGCTCGATAAGGTGGTGCTATGACCAATGATGCAATGATGACGAAGCCAGACGTGGGCGCCGAGCGCTTTGGTCGGGTGGTGGTCGTTTATGGGGGTGCATCCGCCGAACGTGAGGTGTCGCTAATCAGCGGCAGTGCAATCCTTGCCTCTCTCAAGCGCAGCGGCGTCGATGCGATTGGTTATGATCTGGCCGAGAGTGGCCTTCCTGGCCTGCAGGCGCTGGCGCCGGACCGGGTCTTCATCGCCCTGCACGGCGGTGTCGGCGAAGACGGCACCCTGCAGGGGGCCTTATCGCTGCTCGAGATCCCCTTTACCGGCAGCGGTGTACTGGCCTCGGCGCTGGGCATGGACAAGCAGCGCACCAAGGCCGTCTGGCACAATGCCGGGCTGCCCACGCCAGAGAGTCTGACCCTGAATGCCGCCTCCGACTGGCAGTCCGTCTGCGAGACGCTGGGTCTGCCGTTGATCGTCAAGCCGGTGCATGAGGGCTCGACGATTGGCATCTCCATCGTCGAGAGCCCCGAAGCCCTCGAGGCAGCGTACCGTGACGCCTCGCGTTTCGATGCGGCCGTGATGGCGGAACGCTTCGTTCAAGGGCCTGAGTATACGGTGTCGTTGCTTGGCGACAGCGTGCTGCCGGCGATCAGGGTCGAAGTCCCTAGCGGCTTCTATGACTACGAGGCGAAGTACCTTTCCAACGAGACCCTGTACCACCTGCCCTGCGGGCTCTCTAGCGAAGACGAAGCGGCGCTTGGCGACTTGAGCCGTCGCGCCTTCGAGGCTATCGGCGCTAAGGGGTGGGGGCGCGTTGATATGATGCGTGATGCCGACGGGCAGTTCTGGCTGCTCGAAGTCAATACCGTGCCGGGCATGACCGATCATAGCTTGGTGCCGCAGGCGGCGGCGCATGCAGGTGTTGGCTTCGATGCACTGGTGCTGCGCATTCTCGAAAGCAGCCTTAACGCTGCGCGGGAAATCTGACCGGCAATGGAACGCTCCCGAGGGCCATGGCTGGGTCTGATTCTGTTTATCGTGCTGCTGGTAGCCGGCGGTCGCGTGATGTGGCTGTGGCTGGATCGCCCCATCGAGCGCGTGTCGATCCGCGGCGAACTCGACCACGTTAGCGCCGACTACCTGAGGGACCAACTGGCACCGCTGGTCGAAGGGCAATCCTGGTTATCATTGGATCTCGGCGAGCTGCGTCAGCGCGTGCGCGATATCGGTTGGCTTGATGAGGTGAGGGTGTCGCGTCGCTGGCCTGATGCCCTGACCCTCGAGCTCTTCGAGCAGGAGCCGGTGGCACGCTGGCACGACGATGAACTGCTCAATTCCCGCGGCGAGCCCTTCGCTTTTGGCTCTGTGGCTCCCCCCGAGGGACTGCCTGACTTGGCCGGTCCGGATGGAAGTGGGGCGGAAGTGCTCGCCTATTATGACCGTTTGCAGCAGCAGCTCGCGACGCTGGGCGTCGATATTCGCCAGTTGCGCCTCGAACCTCGAGGAGCCTGGCGCATGCAGTTTGGTAGCGGTGTCTGGATCATGCTCGGTCGCAGTGATCGGGATGCGCGTCTGGCACGACTCGAGTCCGCTTGGCGACGTCAATTGGGAAGCGAGGCGTCGCAAATTCGCTACATCGATCTGCGATACCCCAACGGCGTAGCGGTTGCCTGGCATGGTGAGACCGCACCCGTCGAGCCGTGAAGATTTAATGAGGCCAAGCACCTTTTTTCGGTGCAGCTCCCGCCAGCTGGGAGTTCTAGGTATTTCTTTCCGTGAAAAAACCGCTTATTGTGGGGCAGGTTTTTTATGGTGGGGTGGTGAAAGTGGGGTACTTGTTCCTATAATTGCCCCAATGTAACTTTTTTGTAGATTCACGGATGATCATCCGGACAGTTTCTAGGAGTATTCCCGACCCATGGCAGGACAATCCAACGCTTCCAATATGGTAGTCGGGCTGGATATCGGAACATCCAAGGTGGTGGCGATCGTCGGTCAGCCCAGCGACGATGGCGGCATCGAAATTGCCGGCATCGGATCGCATCCCTCCCGGGGGATGAAGAAGGGCGTGGTGATCAATATCGAATCGACCGTTCAATCGATTCAGCGGGCCGTCGAGGAAGCCGAGTTAATGGCCGGCTGCGACATTCATTCGGTGTATGTCGGTATTGCCGGTAGCCATATCAGTTCGATGAACTCCGATGGCGTGGTCGCCATCAAGGATCGTGAAGTGTCTTCTTCTGATATCGAGCGGGTGATTGACTCCGCTCGGGCCAGAGCGATATCCGAAGGCCAGCGCGTGTTGCACGTGCTGCCTCAGGAGTTTGCTATTGATACTCAGGAGGGGATTCGTGAGCCGCTGGGGATGTCGGGTGTGCGCCTAGAGGCGCGGGTGCATCTGGTAACGGCAGCGCTCAATGCTGTCCAGAATATCGAGAAATGCGTGCGGCGCTGCGGACTCGAAGTCGATGCGATCATTCTGGAGCAGCTGGCATCAAGCCATGCGGTGCTCACCGAAGATGAGCGCGAGCTTGGTGTCTGCATGGTCGATATTGGTGGTGGAACCACCGATATCGCGGTCTTCACCGAGGGGGCGATTCGCCATACGGCGGTCATTCCCATTGCCGGTGATCAGGTGACCAATGACATCGCCATGGCGTTGCGTACGCCGACCCAGTACGCCGAGAACATCAAGGTCAAGTATGCCTGCGCGCTGACCCAGTTGGCGGCAAGCGATGAGATGATCAAGGTGCCCAGCGTCGGCGATCGTCCGGCACGTGACCTGTCGCGACAGGCACTGGCCGAGGTGGTCGAGCCGCGCTACGAGGAGCTGTTCACGCTGGTCCGAGAAGAGCTGCGCCGCAGTGGATTCGAAGACCTGGTAGCGGCTGGAGTGGTGCTGACGGGTGGTACATCACGCATGGAAGGCGTGGTGGAGCTTGCCGAAGAGATCTTCCACATGCCTGTGCGTATCGCTTGCCCTCAAAACGTGCGAGGGCTCGCCGACGTGGTGCGTAACCCGATTTATTCAACAGGAGTCGGTTTGCTACATTACGGCATGCGTGATGCCAGGCAGGGGCAGGGTCGAGTCGTTTCGGCGCAGCCGAAGAGGGAGGACGTCTCCCGGGGATTCAAGGAAGCGATGCCGGCTCTAGAGAGAATCAAGGGCTGGTTCAAAGGAAATTTCTGACACGGACCGCATGCGGTCCAGGAGACGGGGCATATGTTCGAACTGGTTGATAACGCACCTTCAAGCAGTGCGGTCATCAAGGTGGTCGGTGTTGGTGGCGGCGGTGGCAATGCCGTCAATCACATGGTCGAGAGCAACATCGAGGGCGTGGAGTTCATCTGTGCCAATACCGATGCTCAGGCCCTCAAGCGAGTCGCCGCCAAGACCGTTCTCCAGCTCGGTAGCGAGATCACCAAGGGGCTTGGCGCGGGTGCCAATCCTGAGGTGGGTCGCCAAGCCGCGATGGAAGATCGCGAGCGCATCGCCGAGCTGCTGGAAGGTGCCGACATGGTGTTCATCACCGCCGGCATGGGCGGTGGCACGGGTACCGGCGGTGCGCCGGTGGTCGCTCAGGTGGCCAAGGAGCTCGGCATCCTCACCGTCGCCGTAGTGACGCGCCCGTTCCCCTTCGAGGGGCCCAAGCGCATGCGCGCGGCCGAAGAGGGCATGAAGGAGCTCTCCGAGCACGTCGACTCGCTGATCACCATTCCCAACGAGAAGCTGTTGTCGGTGCTTGGCAAGAGCGCCAGCCTGCTGACCGCGTTCAGCGCCGCCAATGACGTGCTGCTGGGTGCCGTCCAGGGCATCGCCGAGCTGATCACCAGCCCCGGTATCATTAACGTCGACTTTGCCGACGTGCGGACCGTGATGTCCGAGATGGGCATGGCGATGATGGGGACGGGCGGTGCTACCGGCGAGAACCGTGCGCGTGAGGCCGCTGAAAAGGCCATTCGCAGCCCGCTGCTCGAAGATATCGATCTGCACGGTGCTCGCGGTATTCTGGTCAACATCACGGCTGGCCCGGATCTGTCCATCGGCGAGTTCAATGACGTGGGTGCGACCGTCCAGGAGTTTGCCTCTCAGGACGCCACCATCGTGGTCGGAACTTCCATCGATATGGAAATGTCCGACGAGCTGCGGGTCACCGTGGTGGCAGCGGGCCTCGATGGCCGTGCCCCCAAGGCAGCCTCCGCGCCGCGTGAAACGTCAGCGTCACGTCCGGAGGCCTCCGATTACCGCACGCTGCAGCAACAGCCGGCAGTGATGCGCCAGCAGGCCGCTAAGACGGCCGACCAGGAAGCCGCCAAGGCCCGCGCCGACCAGCGCAAGGCCAAGGACATGGATGACTACCTGGATATCCCGGCATTTCTGCGTCGTCAGGCCGATTGAGGCAATCTATTGTTGACATAGCGTTCGCCGGGGTGAGTTTTCTTTGTTGAAACATTCGTTCGATGGTATAGTGAACACTGTTTGATAACTACATATCACGGCTCGGCGACTGCCCATGATTAAGCAACGTACTCTCAAGAACACCATTCGCGCCACTGGCGTGGGTCTACACTCGGGCGAAAAGGTCTGTTTGACCCTACGTCCGGCACCGGTCAATACCGGCGTCATCTTCGTTCGTACCGATCTCTCCCCCGAGGTGCAGATCCCGGCGAACGCCAACTTGGTGACCGATACCGCGCTCTGTACGTCCCTGTCTCAGGGTGACGTCAAGGTGGCGACGGTCGAGCACCTGATGTCTGCCTTCGCGGGCTTGGGGATCGACAACGTCTTTGTCGAACTGAGCGCCGGTGAAGTGCCAATCATGGACGGCAGCGCGGGTCCCTTCGTGTTCCTGATCCAGTCGGCTGGCATCGAAGAGCAGGCGGCGGCCAAGACCTTCATTCGCATCAAGCGCGAAGTGGTGGTCCGCGATGGTGACAAGGAAGCCATTTTCCTTCCGCATCACGGCTTCAAGGTTTCCTTCTCCATCGATTTCGATCACCCCGTCTCGGAGCTGCGCAACCAGACCGCGGTCGTGGATTTCTCCACCACCTCCTTCGTCAAGGAAGTGTCTCGCGCACGCACCTTTGGTTTCATGCGTGACCTGGAATTCCTGCGCTCCCAGAATCTGGCGCTGGGCGGCAGCCTGGATAACGCCGTGGTGGTGGATGATTACCGCATCATCAACGATGGTGGGCTGCGCTACGACGACGAGTTCGTCAAGCACAAGGTGCTGGACGCCATCGGCGATCTCTATCAGCTCGGTCACAGCCTGATCGGCGAGTTCCGCGGTGTGAAGTCCGGCCACGCGCTCAACAACCAGCTTTGTCGTGCCATGCTGGCGCAGACGGACGCCTGGGAGCTGGTGACCTTCGAGGATGCTCATCAGACCTCTCCGATCTCCTACGCGGCGCCGGCCATGGCCTGACGCCCGGGGCATGCGCCCCTTCGCCGAGTCGTCGCTCTGGCAGGCAAGATAGCCATGGCTGACGATATTGCTTGACGCCGTCTCCCCTCACGGGAAGCGGCGTTTTTTGTGGGTTCCTGGTAGGCGGCACTCCGAGTACATCGCGTGCACACGCCGATAAGGGCGGGGTGCGAGCGACAGCTTGCAGGATGGGGCTCGGGGATAGGCGGGCGCGTGATGAGGCGAGACGAATAGGGCGAAATAGGATGAATAGATAGTACGTGTTGGAGGGCCGTCCGGGGCGGGCTAGCCCGGCTGACTAGTCGTTGTTCGTGTCGCTATCGGTGTCGCTGTTCTTGGGCGTATCGTGGTCGTCGGCGTGGGAGGCCAGGCGCTCGAGGGCGCGTTTCAGTCGTGGATCTTCTGTATCTTCGGCGCAGCTGGCAATTTCTCCGGCGGCACTGGTCGAAAGCCGCCTGCTATGGCGCGGCGGGGCCTTGGGCGGGCGTACCGGGCGGACCTTGAGCGTGAAGCCCAGCACAGCCTCGAATTCCGGCCGACGTTTCAGCAGCTCCAGTAATCGGGGCTGTTCGTAGCGCAGCCAGGTGAGCCAGACCGCGCGATCGGTAATCAGGGTCAGCTTGCCGTCCCGGTAGCCGCCCACGAACACATGTTCGCGGACTTCCTCGGGAAGATGTTCGCGCAGTTCCTGCTGGGCCCGGTCAATCAGGCTGGCCATACGCATCAGGCCGCCGAGTTCACCACGGCCGCCGAGCAGCGACGTGACGGGCTGGGCGCGGAAACGCTTAACCTTTATACTCATGGGCTGCACTTTTGACGCCAATCGATAACCGGCAATCTATCATGCCCGCGAGACCTCCAACAGCATGAACGGCTCTACTAACGCTAGCCCAAGTCGGCCTGCCGATACGGCCTCGCGTCGTCGCACCCGTTGGTGGTTGGCAGGCTTGCTGGTGGGCTGTCTGTTGCCAGCGGGCCTGGTGCAAGCCGATGGCGTGCGCTTGGTCGAACGGGTGGTGCATATCTGTTGGCTGGCGCCGGCGGTCATTCGCGCTGAAAGCCGCCGCCAGGCGAGCCAGCGCCGCTGGCGGCCGCTGCGCCGCTGGCGCCTTCAGTTGCCGCATCGTCCACTGCCACCTCAGGTGGTGCGGGTTCCCGCCGCCGCTCATGATGTGCTGACCCGCCGTGGCCCTCCTTGCCCAGTCGTCTGATATGCCCGCCCCCTGGGCGGTTAGTGGGCCCGTGCCTGATGAGGTACCAGGGCCGAATTCGGATACTGGGTAGAGAACGGACGTTTCATGATCAATAATTTGTTGCGCAAAGTGGTCGGCTCCAAGAACGACCGCGAGGTCAAACGCTTTGGCAAGGTCGTTGCCAAGATCAACGACATGGAGGCGCAGTTCGAGGCCCTCGATGACGACGCCCTCCGCGCCAAGACGGGCGAGTTCCGCGAGCGTCTGGCGGCGGGTGAATCACTCGACGCCCTGCTGCCCGAGGCCTTCGCCGTGGTGCGTGAGGCCAGTAAGCGTGTCATGGGCATGCGCCATTTCGATGTCCAGATGATCGGTGGTCTGGCGCTGAACACCGGCCGCATTGCCGAGATGAAAACCGGCGAGGGCAAGACGCTGGTGGCCACCCTTGCCGTTTACTTGAATGCGCTGCCTGCCAAGGGCGTGCACGTGGTGACGGTCAATGACTATCTAGCGCGCCGTGACGCCGAATGGATGCGTCCGCTGTATGAAAGCCTGGATCTATCGGTGGGGTCGATCTATTCCGGCCAGAATTCCGATGAAAAGCGCCAGTCCTATGCCTGCGATATTACCTACGGCACCAACAACGAGTACGGCTTCGACTATCTGCGCGACAACATGGCCTTCTCACTGGAGGACAAGGTTCAGCGTGGGTTGCACTTCGCCATCGTCGATGAGGTCGACTCCATCCTGATCGATGAGGCGCGCACGCCGCTGATCATCTCCGGCCCGGTGGAAGAGAACACCGAGCTCTACAAGGTGGTCGATCGCCTGGCGACCGACCTGGTGCGAGGCGAGCACAGCGAAGACGATGAAATGCCGCCGACTGGTGATTTCATCCTCGACGAGAAACAGAAGCAGGTCGAGATTACCGAGGAAGGGCACCACAAGGTCGAGGCACTGCTGCGCGGCGAAGGGCTGCTGGGTGAGGATGACTCCCTCTACGCTGCTCAGAACCTCAACCTGCTTCAACACATGCATTCGGCGCTGCGGGCGCGTCATCTCTACCAGCGCGACATCGACTACATCATCGATGACGGCCAGGTGGTGATCGTCGACGAGCATACTGGGCGTAGCATGCCGGGCCGCCGCTGGTCCGAGGGCCTGCACCAGGCGGTCGAGGCCAAGGAAGGGGTGACCGTGCAGCGCGAGAGCCAGACGCTGGCCTCGACCACCTTCCAGAATTATTTCCGCCTCTACGACAAGCTTTCCGGCATGACCGGGACCGCCGATACCGAGGCCTTTGAATTCCGTCAGATCTATGGCCTGGATGTGATGGTGATTCCCACCAACCGGCCGCTGATCCGTCGTGACCAGAATGATCTGGTCTACATGACCGCCGAAGAGAAGTTCGAGGCGATCATCAAGGATGTACAGGCCGAGACCGAGGCCGGTCGCCCGGTGCTGGTCGGTACCGCCTCGATCGAAACCTCGGAGTACCTGGCCGGGCTGATGCGCAAGGCCGGTATGAGCTTCAACGTACTCAACGCCAAGCAGCACCAGAGCGAGGCCCAGATCATCGCCCAGGCCGGGCGCCCCGGTGCGGTGACCATCGCCACCAACATGGCCGGCCGTGGCACCGACATCATGCTGGGCGGCAGCTGGGAGGCCGAGGTCGCCGAACTCGACAACCCCGACGAGGCCAAGGTTGAAGCCATCAAGGCCGCCTGGCAGGAACGTCATGATGCCGTGCTGGCCGCCGGTGGCCTGCACGTCGTCGGTTCCGAGCGCCATGAGTCGCGGCGCATCGACAACCAGCTGCGCGGTCGCTCCGGCCGTCAGGGTGACCCGGGCTCGACGCGCTTCTTCCTGTCATTAGAAGACAACCTGATGCGTCTGTTCGGCTCCGACCGGGTTCAGCGGCTGATGCAGGCGCTGGGGCTCGAGCGGGGTGAAGCCATCGAGCACAAGATGGTCTCCAATGCCGTCGAGCGCGCCCAGAAGAAAGTCGAGGGTCGCAACTTCGATATCCGTAAGCAGCTGCTCGAATACGACGACGTGGCCAACGACCAGCGTCGCGTGATTTACGAGCAGCGCAACGACATCCTCGAGGCGGAAGAAGTCACCGAGAATGTGCTGGGCATTCGCGATGAGGTACTGGACGAGGCGATCAGCGACTTCGTGCCGCCCCAGAGCCTGCCCGAGCAGTGGGACCTGAGCGGGCTGGAGGGCCACCTCAAGTCCGAGTTCAACCTCGATACCCCGGTGACGCAATGGTCCGCCGAGGATGCCCGCCTGAGCGAAGAGCAGTTGCGCGAGCGTCTGCATGAAGCACACCGCAAGCTGTACGAGGAGAAGGTGGCCGCCGTCGGCGAACCCCTGATGCGTCGCTTCGAGAAGCAGGTGATGCTGCAGGTGCTGGATACTCGCTGGAAGGAGCATCTTCAGTCGATGGATCACCTGCGCCGCGGTATCCACCTGCGCGGTTACGCCCAGAAGAACCCCAAGCAGGAATACAAGCGCGAAGCCTTCGAGCTGTTCCAGGGGCTTTTGAGCAACATCAAGGCCGATATCACGCGCATCCTGAGCCATGTCCAGGTGCGTCGTCAGGAAGAGGTCGAGGAACTCGAACAGCAGCGCCGTGAGACGCTGGCGCGCGAGCAGGCCAGCGCCGCCAGCCGCCATGACGAGGCGGTGGCAGGCACCGCTGAGGCGCCTGACGAGCAGCCCGCTGAGGGTGGCGATGGGCGCCCGGTGCGCCGCGAAGGGCCCAAGGTGGGGCGTAACGAGCCTTGCCCCTGCGGGTCCGGCAAGAAGTACAAGCAGTGTCACGGCACGCTTAACTGATCGCTGCCGGCGTCGCCGCCGGCGGGCAACGAATGAGGGAGTAAATGCATGGCAGTGGGTGAAACGGTCTTTCCGCAGATGCCGGTGATCAAGGGTCTGCGTCTTGGCACCGCTAGTGCGGGTATCAAGAAACCGGGGCGTCGCGATCTGGTGGTGATCGATGTGCCGGAGGGTGCCAGCGTCGCGGGCACTTTCACCCGCAATGCCTTCTGTGCCGCACCGGTTCAGGTGGCCAAGCGCCACCTGGCGATGCGCTGCGAGCAGGGCCTGGCCCCGCGCTACTTCGTGATCAATACCGGCAATGCCAATGCCGGCACGGGGGCCGCCGGCATGCGTGATGCCACGGCCAGCTGCGACGAGCTCGCGCGACTGGCCGGCGTTGAGGGTGAGGCGGTGTTGCCGTTCTCGACCGGGGTGATCGGTGAGCCGATGCCCATGGAGCGCTTATTGGGAGCATTGCCCCAGGCCCTCGAAGCGCTTCGCGAAGATGGCTGGGAAGCGGCCGCCGAGGGTATTTTGACCACCGATACCCGCCCCAAGGGCGCGACCCGCACGCTCACCATCGATGGTGAGACGGTCAACATCGCCGGCATCAGCAAGGGGTCGGGGATGATTCAGCCCAATATGGCCACCATGCTTGGGTTCGTGGCGACCGACGCTGCCATTTCCCAGCAGCGGCTCGAGGCCATGTTGCGTGAAGGGGTCAGCCGCTCCTTCAATTGCATCACCGTGGACAGCGATACCTCCACCAACGATGCCTGCATGCTGGTGGCCACCGGGCAGGGCGCGACGCTCGAGAGTGACGAAGCGCTCGAGGCCTTCCGTACTGCCCTCGATGAGGTGCTTGTCGAGCTTGCCCAGGCGATCATCCGCGACGGCGAGGGGGCGACCAAGTTCGTCACTCTTCACGTCGAAGAGGCCGCCTCGCGGCAAGAAGCGCTGGACGTAGCCTTCACGGTCGCGCACTCGCCACTGGTCAAGACCGCGCTCTATGCCTCGGATGCTAACTGGGGACGCATTCTGGCCGCAGTGGGGCGTGCCCCGGTGGCGGACTTCGACGTTGACCGAGTGGTGATCGACCTGGGCGATGTGCGCCTGGTCGAACAGGGCGGACGCGCCGACGGCTACACGGAAGCTGCCGGCAGCGCCGTGATGGCGGGCGAGGAGATTCCCATCCGCATTCGCTTGGGACGCGGTGACGCCGAGGCTACCGTCTGGACGTCTGATCTATCCCACGACTATGTCTCCATCAACGCCGACTACCGCAGCTAGGTCTGGCCTGCTGTTGCCGGGGCGCCTTCAGTCGGGGCGCCTCGGGTCGCGCGTTATTCATGTTTGAAAGGTAATACACACAATGGTCAAGAGAAGGGTACATGTGGCTGCCGCCGCCATCGTCAGCGAGGATACGACCCAGGTGTTGATCGCCAGGCGCCCCTCTAACGTCGATCAGGGCGGTCTTTGGGAATTTCCCGGCGGTAAGCTGGCGCCCTATGAAACCGGCTTCGAGGCCCTGAAGCGCGAGCTGCATGAAGAGCTCGGCGTCGAGATTCAGCGTGCCCAGCCGTTGATCCGGGTCAATCACGAGTATCCCGACAAGCATATCCTGCTCGACGTATGGCAGGTGCATGCCTTTGCCGGCGAGCCGTTCGGTCGTGAGGGCCAGGCCGTGCGCTGGGTCGACAAGAATGACCTGTTCAATTATCCCTTCCCGGCGGCCAACCTGCCGATCCTGCGCGCGGTGATCCTGCCTACCGAGTGCCTGATCACTGCCGAAGAGGAGGATGAAGAGGTCTTCTTCACCAAGCTCGAGCGGGCGCTGGTCGAGGACAAGGTGCGTCTGGTTCAACTGCGCGCCAAACAGTTGGATCGCGATGCCTATCTGGCGCGCGCCGAGCGGGCTCTGACGCTGTGCCGCCAGCATGGAGCGCGCCTGCTGCTCAATGGCGAGCCCGAGCTTCTCGACAAGGTGGATGCCGACGGCATTCATCTGACCAGCGAGCGGCTGATGAGTCTCGAGCGCCGTCCCTTGGCCCAGGGCAAGTGGCAGTCCGCCTCGACCCACAACAGTGAGCAGTTGGAGCAGGCGGCTCGAATCGGCTGTGATTTCGTGACGCTCTCGCCGTTGCGCACCACGCCGACTCACCCGGATGCGGCGCCGCTTGGCTGGCACGACTTCCAGCAGCTGGTGGAAACGGCGGCGATGCCGGTCTTTGCACTGGGTGGCATGACCCGCTTCGATGCCAACCATGCTAGAGCCGTGGGTGCGCAGGGGATCGCTTCGATTCGTGATTTCTGGAAGTAACCCCAGTCGGAAGCTTGAAGCCGGAAGCTCTAAGAAAACCCCCATGGACCTTGCCCGTGGGGGTTTCCTCATAGAGGGGGCGATCAGGGTTTCGAGTGAGCGGCGCCGGGGACAGGCTGTAGCGGAGGTCCGATGCCAGGGATGGCATCGGTAGCGCCCATGGAAGGGTTCATAGCGCTTCCGCGAACGTTTGTCCTCGGGGTAGCCGCGTGCCCGTAGCCCTCGCCTAGTCGCGATAGCGTCGCGTCAGGTCGCCGTAGGCGTCGATGCGACGGTCGCGCAGGAAGGGCCAGATGCGCCGGGTATCCTCGGCACGGTGCATATCCACTTCGACCAGCAGCCGCTGGCTGTCCTCGCCGGCATGGGCCAGCAGCTCTCCTTGGGGGCCGCAGACGAAGCTGCCTCCCCAGAAGTCGATGCCGTCGCTGGCGCCGCTGTGATCGGGCTCATGGCCGACCCGGTTGGCGACCACCACCGGTAGACCGTTGGCAACCCCATGGGCCCGCTGGATGAGCGTCCAGGCGTCCTTCTGGCGGTTTTTCTCGGCATCGTCGTCGGCGGGCGTCCAGCCGATGGCGGTGGGGTAGAGCAGCAGCTCGGCGCCGGCCAGGGCCATCAGGCGCGCCGCCTCCGGGTACCACTGATCCCAGCACACCAGCAGCCCCAGGCGTCCCACCGAGGTATCGATGGGCGCAAATCCCCCCAGCTTGTCTCCGGCATTGACGCCCTCGGCGTCACCCGGGGTGAAGTAGAATTTCTCGTAAAAGCCAGGGTCGTCGGGAATATGCATCTTGCGGTAGTGGCCAACGGCCCCCTGGGCCCGGTCATAGACCACGGCGGTGTTGTGATAGAGCCCGGTGGCCCGGCGCTCGAACAGTGAGCCGACCAGCACGATATCGAGTTCGGCGGCCAGTGCCGCCAGTCGCCTGCCGGTCGGGCCGTCGAGCGGCTCGGCCAGATCGAATACCGCCGGGTCCTCGTACTGACAGAAATAGTGGCTGGCATGCAGCTCCTGAAGCAGCACCAGCTCGGCGCCCTGGGCCGCGAGTTCGCGGACGCCCGCTTCGGTCTCATCCAGGCTTTTTGCCTTGTCGGGCCAGGCGCGCTGTTGGACCAGGCCAACGGTGAGGGTCTGGGTCATGCGATCACTCCTGAACGTCAGCGGTTGCGTCGTTGTCAGCATCGTTACAGGCGTCGTGGCTGGCGGCGCCGGCAAGGTGAGCGGCGGCCAAGCTGCCCTTGGGTAACTGCATGGTCAGACAATGCAGGCTGCCGTGCTGGCGGATGACCTCATGACAGTCGATGGGCACTAGGTCGCGTTCGGGGAAGGCGGTGGCCAGTGCGGCAAGCGCGGTGCTGTCCGCCGCATCGCCATAGACCGGCACCAGCACGGCACCATTGATGATCAGGAAGTTGGCGTAGGTAGCCGGCAGGCGGTGGCCGTCCTCGGGATCGAAGCAGGGCCGTGGCCAAGGCAGCGGGATCAGCCGGTAGGGCGAACCGTCGGCCTGGCGCAGCGCCTTGAGCTCATCTTCCATGGCGCTAAGCGCCGCGTAGTGGGCATCCTCGGGGTCATCACAGCGTACATAGGCGATCGTCTGCGGGTCGCAGAAGCGTGCCAGGGTATCGACGTGGCTGTCGGTGTCATCGCCTTCTAGATGTCCGTGGGCGAGCCACAGCACCCGGGTGACGCCGAAGTCTTCGCCTAGACGGGCCTCGATCGCCGCTCGGTCCAGCGCTGGGTTACGGTTCTGGTTGAGCAGGCAGGCCTCGGTGGTTAGCAGCGTGCCTTCGCCATCGCTCTCGATGGCGCCACCTTCCAGTACCAGGGCTTGGGATTCGAGTGGGGCGGCGAAGACGCCCTGATCGGCCAGTGCCCGGTTCAGGGCATCGTCTCGGGCGGCGGGAAACTTGCCGCCCCAGCCGGTGAAGCGGTAGTCGAGCAGGGTCAGGCGGCCATCGCGCTCGATGCCGATCGGCCCATGATCCCGCGCCCAGCTGTCATCGCTTGGCACCACGTAGAGCCTGAGCCTTTGTGCGGGGACGCCGAGCTGGGTAAAGGTGGCCGCCAGCCGCTCCCGGGTCGCGGTATCGGCGACGCTGATTAGCACTTGCTGGTAGCGGGCGATGGCCGTGACCATGCGCTCAAGCGTGGCTTCGATGCGCGACAGCATGGGGGCCCAGTCGCTGTCGGCACCCGGCCAAGTCAGTTGCACGGCATCTTGTTGATGCCATTCGGGGAACAAGCGGTTAGCCATCGCAGTCTTCTCACGGGTATGCTCATCGGGGCCTTGCCCCGGGGACGGCGCAATGTAGGGTGGGCGCTGTCGGGATGCAAGGGATCCATCGCAGGATAATCGCCTTGCTTCTCGCGGCGCGCATGCGTCGCCAGGCAAAAAACCGTACCATGAGCGCCCGCTGACAAGGAACCGATCGCGATGCTCGACCGTCTGCCATTTATGCTTGGGCTGCGCTACGTGCGCGCCAAGCGACGCAATCACTTTATTTCCTTCATTTCCCTGACCTCGATGCTGGGATTGATGCTCGGCGTTGCCGTGCTGATCCTGGTGCTGTCGGTGATGAACGGCTTCGATCACGAACTGCGCTCCCGAGTGCTGGGCATGGTGCCCCATACCCGTATCGAGGCGCCCTCGGGGATGACCGACTGGAAGCCCCTGGCCGACCGGCTCATGGAGCGCGAGCGGGTGATCGGCGCCGCGCCCTTCGTGCAGCAGCAGGGTATGTTCTCGATCGGCGGGCGCAATGAGGGCGCCATGGTCAATGGCATCGACCCACAGGCCGAGGCCAAGGTGTCGATCATCGATGAGAATATGGTTCAGGGGAGCCTCGATGATCTGAAGGCCGGGGAATGGAAGGTCGTGCTCGGCGAACTGCTCGCCAGGCGGCTGGGCATCGGGGTCGGCGACCGCGTCACCCTGCTGGTACCCGAGGCCTCGATCACCCCTGGCGGGGTCTTCCCACGCCTGAAGCGCTTCACCGTGAGCGGGATCTTCAGCGTCGGGGCCGACCTGGACGCCAGCCTGGCCTATGCCCATATCGCCGATATGCAGACCCTGGCCAGGATGGGCGATGCCGTCGGAGGGCTGCGACTGGAATTCGATGATCTCTTCGCTGCCCATGGCGAGACCCGCAAGATCATCGATGAGCTGGGGCCAGGCTATCGTGGCATCGACTGGACCCAGACCCACGGCAACCTCTTCCAGGCGATCCAGATGGAGAAACGCATGATCGGCTTGCTGCTGACCGTGATCGTCGCCGTCGCTGCCTTCAACATCGTCTCGACCCTGGTGATGGTGGTCACCGACAAGAAGGCGGATATCGCCATTCTGCGTACCATCGGCGCCACACCTGGCTCGATCATGGGTATCTTCATCGTCCAGGGGCTAGCGATTGGCATCATCGGTATCCTGATAGGGCTAGGTGTCGGGGTGACATTAGCGCTGACGATTGCCGACCTGATCGCCTGGTTCGAGGCGACGACTGGCATCCATTTCCTGGACGCCAACGTCTACTTCATCAGCTATCTGCCGTCTCGTCTGGAATGGTCCGATGTGGGCGTGATTACCTCGGCGGCCTTCGTGTTGACCTTCCTGTCTACCCTGTATCCGGCCTGGCGCGCCTCGCGCATCCAGCCGGCTGACGTGCTGCGCTACGAATGAGGCCCTCGATGAGTAAGGAGACAATCATGACCGAGGAGCATGCCTCCACCAAGGCTGGCCAGGTACTGCTTGAATGCCAGGGATTGACGCGGACCTACCGTGAGGGTCCCCAGGACGTGACGGTGCTCGAGAACCTGCAGCTCGAGGTACGTGCCGGAGAGCGGGTGGCCGTGGTGGGCAGCTCGGGGTCGGGCAAAACGACCCTGCTCAACCTGCTGGGCGGTCTGGATCGGCCCAGCGCCGGCACCGTCAAGGTGGCGGGGCAGTCACTGGCCGACCTGGGCGAAAGCCAGCTCGGGCGCTTTCGTAACCGCCATATCGGCTTCGTCTATCAGTTTCACCACTTGTTGGCCGAGCTGACTGCCTTGGAAAACGCGGCGCTGCCGCTGATCGTGCGCGGTCAGTCGCGTAAGCAGGCCTGCCAGCGTGCCGCACAGATCCTCGAGCATGTCGGCATGGCCAAGCGAAGCGATCACAAGCCCGGTGAGCTCTCCGGTGGCGAGCGTCAGCGGGTGGCGATCGCCCGGGCTTTGATCACTGATCCCAGCCTGGTGCTCATGGATGAGCCCACCGGCAATCTCGACAAGACCACGGCCGCAAGCATCCTGGCGATGATGGATGAGCTCGCCAAGACGACCGCCTGTGCCTTCGTGGTGGTGACGCATGATACCGACCTCGCCGCCCACCAGGATCGGGTGATGAAGCTGGATAACGGTCAGTTGACCGTGGACGGCTAAGACGGGGCAGCGATGCGACAATGGCTGGGCCTGGAGAGCCACCCTCGGCTATCCAGGCTTGGCCATCCGGTAGCTTGGCCGCGTTTGCCGGCGTGATCAGCCTTCGCCGTTGCGGCCTTTGGCGGCCAGAGCGGCACGCAGGCGCCTTTGCTTGCGGCGTCGCCGCCAGCTGCGTGATACATGCCAGCGCCAGATCAAACGGATGGCGACGTTGGCGGCAAGGCCGGCGACCACCGCCGCGACCAATGAACCCAGCGCCAAGGCGGGCAGGATATCGACCAGCCGTTCGGCTATCCACTGCGTCGAGAGGGTGTCGGGTGCCGCTCTGGGCGGCGTGTCCAGCAGCCAGGCGCCCAGCCGATAGTTGCCATAGAAGATGATCGGCATGGTCAAAGGGTTGGTGATCCACACGAGCCCGATCGAAAGCGGCAGATTGCAACGCAGCAGGCAGGCGCCGCCAGCGGCCAGCACCATCTGAAAAGGAATCGGCAGCAGGGCGCAGAACACGCCGACCATGAAGGCATTGGCCACTGAGCGGCGCGATAGCATCCACAGGGAAGCATCGCCGATCAAATGGCGCATAAAGCGCAGCGAGCGATTACCCTTGAGGGTATCGGGATGGGGCATGTAGCGCTGTAGGAAGCGGCGCGGCATGGCAGGCTCGCAGGCGATGGATGGTAAGGACCACAGGATCCGCAGCCATTATCCATACAAGCCATGCCCCTCGCCACGGCTGCGGCCGGATCGAGGGTGAGACAGGGCCAGGGAGGGCCTGAACTGTCATGCGTATCATGGGCAGTGGGCTTGGCATGCCGTGGGCGCTCGCCGCCCTGGTGGGGGCCGGGCTCGTCGTGCAAGCACCGGACGGGCTCTTGGCGGCCTGGGGCGTGACGGGGCTGCTGATCCTGGCACGGCTGCCTCGTTGGTGGCTCCATTTGGTGCTGTTCGTCGTCGCCACTGTGGTCGGCGGCTCGCTGCTGCTGACCGAGGACGCCGAACTGCCCCGAGGCCTTGTCGGTCAGGATCTCCGGCTCGAGGGGCGCATTCTCTCCTATCAGCAGGGCCAGCCGGCGAGCCGCCTGCGACTTGCCGTCGATCATTGCCATAGCCTGCAGCCTGGCCTTGCCGACTGTGACACCCTCAAGCGGGTGCGCCTGTCGGCTTATGGCGGTCCCGCCATGGCGGTAGGCGAGCGTTGGCGCCTGACGGTGCGGCTGCGGCCGCCATCGGGGTTCGCCAATCCCGGCACCTTCGACTATCGCGCCTGGCTGTGGCGCGAAGGGCTGGGCGCAACCGGCTATGTGCGGCACTCGCCGCCGGCAGAGCGCCAGGCCGTTGCCCCTTTTTCACTTCGCCAGTCGGCCCTGGCCTTTCTCGATCGCCATTATCCCGACGGCTTGGGGCGTCGCTGGCTGGCAGCGTTGACGCTAGGCGCCGCCGAGCGACTCAATGATGATGACTGGTCGCTTCTGAATGCCAGCGGTACCACGCACCTAGTGGTGGTGTCGGGGCTGCATGTGGGGTTGGTCGCGACCTGCGTGTTATGGCTGATGCGCGGTCTGGCGCGCTGTGTGACGCCCGGACGCTGGCGCATGGCGGTCTGGCCCTGGGTCATGGCGGGCGTGGCGGCGAGCGGCTATGCCTGGTTGGCGGGTCTTGAGCCGCCGGCGTTTCGTGCCCTGATCATGACCCTGGTCGGCCTCTGGGTCGCCTGCGGCCGTCACGCGCCCGGGCCCTGGCAGGCCTGGTGGCTAGCGTTTTCGCTGGTCGTGCTGGCCGACCCCCTATCGCTCTGGCGGCCGGGGCTGTGGTTGTCCTTTCTGGCCGTGGCCTGGCTGATCCTGATCTGGCAGGGGCGCTCCCGGCCCCAGGGGCTCAAAGGCTGGGCCTGGGCGCTGGTCCGCACCCAACTGCTGCTGGCGCCGTTAATGTCCGCCGCCGTGATCATCGCCTTCGGACGGCTGGCGCCCGGCTCGGCGATCATCAATCTGCTGGCAGTGCCCTGGGTCAGCGTCTTGATGGTGCCGCTGGGGCTGTTGATCTGGGTGCTAAGCGGGGTGCCGCCACTGGCCCATGTCGGCTGGCAACTCTTCGAGGCGCTGGCCGCCTGGCTGCAATCGGGGCTCGCCGAGGCCGTGGCGGTCATGCCTTTGCTGGTGTTGCCTGACTGGCAGCGTCTGCCGGTGGCACTCTGTCTTGCCGGTATCGCTCTGGCCTGGGGGCTGCCGGGAGTGACGCGGTCAATGCGGGTGGCGGTGTCACTGCTGATGGTGGCCGTGTCTCTCAACCTCGAGCCACCGCTGCCGGCCCAGGGGAGCCTGCAGCTGCGGGTCTATGATGTGGGCCAGGGCCAGGCGATCGAACTGACGACAGACTCGCCCAGCACCGAGATTCGCACCGGCCGCCACCCTGATACCGACGAGGGCCGGAATACCCTTCGCCAGGATAGTGGCGATGTTGATGGTCGTATTCAGGCGACGCGACTCCTGTACGATACCGGGCCGCGGTTCAGCTCTGGCTTCATGCCGCTGGCCGGGCTCTGGCCTCCTGGGCGGACGTTTTCGCGGGTCATGGTGAGTCACGGCGATCAGGACCATGCGGGCGGCGTGCCGGCGCTTGCCGATCACCGGGTGGGCGAATGGCTGGCGCCCCGCGGGGAGGCGGTCGGGCATCGGGCGCGCCCCTGCGTCGCCGGCCAGCGCTGGAGCAGTGGCGATATCGATTTCCGGGTACTCTGGCCGCCGGATGGGTCCCTTGATGAATGGTCCGCGAACGACCGCTCCTGTGTGCTCTTGGTGAGCCTGGGCGACAAGGCGGTATTGATCACCGGTGATGCCGGGCGAGAGGTGGAGCGTCGCTTGCTGCCTGTGCTGCCGGCGCGTATCGACGTGCTGGTTGCCGGGCATCACGGCAGTCGCACCAGCTCGGGTGAGGCCTTCGTGGCGGCGACGAATCCTCGTCAGGTCATCATCAGTGCCGGGCGCGACAACCGGTTTGGCCACCCTGCGCCACAGGTGGTGCGGCGCTTTCGTCGACAGGGCAGCTGCCTGTGGAATACCGCGCTTGATGGGGCGGTGACGGTTACCTTAGCCCCAGGTGAGGAGACCCTGGTGAGCGCCGAGCGCCAACCGAGCTGGCGACGCGGTGTCGATGGCGGCTGCCATGGGGTAGAATCTCGCCCCTAGATGATGGTCGATAGCGCCCCCGGCGGTGATGGCATTTTGGAGACTCTGATATGGACATGCTCGGTGCACTAGAGGTCGGTGGTTGGTTAATGTTGCCGCTGCTGGGCTGCTCCCTGGTCGCTACCGTGATCATCATCGAGCGGCTTTGGGCCTTGCGCGCGGCGCGCATTGCCCCGGCGGGGCTGGGCGGAGAGGTCTGTGCCCTGGTTGCTCAGGGGCAGGTCAACCTCTATTGGTTGGAAAGCCACTCACCGTTGGGCGGCGTGCTGGCCGCCGGGCTTCGCAATGCCCGGCTCGGTCATGACCAGGTGCGTGCCCGGCTGCAGGAAGCGGCCGTCGCGGTGATCCACGACATGGAGCGCTTTCTGAGCCCGCTGGGCACCATCGCCGCGATCGCGCCGCTGGTCGGCCTGCTGGGGACGGTGGTCGGGATGATCGAGGTGTTCTCGGTGCTGGTCAGTGCCCAGGGGGCCGGGCGTACCGCAGAGCTGGCCGGTGGGATTTCCCAGGCCTTGGTGACCACCGCTGCCGGTTTGACGGTGGCAATACCGTCGCTGATGTTTCACCGTTTCTTCCAGCGCCGGGTCGAGGACATCACCGTGCGCATGGAGCAGCAGGCCACTCAGCTGGTGGAATTCTTGGCGCATTATCCGGGTGAGTTGAATCTCACCGAGCGCGACGATTCCTTGGCTCAGGGGGCGCGCGGCGCATGAAGTTTCCGCGTCGTCATCGGGAGCCGGTGGAGATCAACCTGACACCCCTGATCGATGTGGTGTTTCTGCTGTTGATCTTCTTCATGGTCTCGACCACCTTCGAGACCCGCCAGGCGCTGGAACTCGAGCTTCCCGAAAGCGCCAGTGCAGCGCCGGCGGAAACCGCCCCGGTGGTGCTTTCGATCACGGCCGAGGGCGACTATCGGCTCGATCAAATATCCGTCGATCAGCATGATCTAGCCGCGGCGCTGACCACCCGGGCCGATGCCGCCCGGGAGCATGGGTTGGTGATCGAGGCCGACGGCCGGGTCGCCCATCGCCGAGTGGTGGCCGCTCTTGATCAAGCGGCGGCTCTGGGCATTACGCGTGTGCGCATCGCTACTCGCGAAGCAAATGACAGTTCCAATCAAGCGGAGACACCGTGATCTACGATTCAGGATGGGCTCTCTACAAACGCCTGCTCGACTATGTCAGGCCCCATTGGCGTTCTTTCGTGCTGGCGGTGGTCGGCTATGCCATTTACGCCGCGTCCAGCACGGCCCTGGCGGAGATGATGAAGCGCCTGATCGATGGTATCCAGAACCCGGATGCGGCCTTCCGGCTGTTCCTGCCGATGTTCGTGGTGGGCATGTTCGCGGCCCGGGGGCTGGGGACCTTTCTGGGTACTTACTTCATGAGCCAGGTCGCGCGTAACGTGGTGCACTCCCTGCGCTGCGATGTCTTCAATCACATGCTGCACCTGCCGGGGCGTTTCTTCGACGAACATTCGAGCGGCCAGCTGGTGTCGCGCGTGACCTACCACGTCGAGCAGGTTACCGGGGCAGCGAGCAGTGCCGTGACGGTGATTCTGCGCGAGGGACTCTTCGTGCTGGGGCTGCTCAGCTATCTGCTCTGGACCAATGCGCTGCTGACCCTGGTGTTCATGGCGGTTACGCCGCTGATCGGGCTGGTGGTCAGCTATGCCAGCAAACGCTTTCGGCGTCTTTCCCGGCGCATACAGCGCTCCATGGGGGATGTCACTCACGTGGCTTCCGAGGCGCTGTCGGGGTATCGCGTGGTTCGTACCCACGGCGCCGAGGCCTATGAGAAGCGCCGCTTCGCCAAGGCCAGCGACGACAACCGCCGCCAGAGCATGAAGGAGGCATTGACCAAGGGCATCAGCACCCCGGTGATCCAGCTACTGGTGGCGCTGGCTCTGGCGGGACTCGTGTGGCTTGCCATGTCACCGGCCCTGCTCGACGACATGACGCCTGGCGAGTTCGTGGCCTTCATTACTGCTGCCTCGCTGATGGCCAAGCCCGTGCGTCAGCTCACCGATGTGAATAGCGTCATTCAGAAGGGAATTGCCGCTTCTGGCGAGCTATTCGGCCTGATCGAGGAGCCGGCCGAACCCGACGAGGGGACCACCGAGCCGGGCCGTCTGACGGGGCAGGTGCACTTCCAGGGCGTGCGTTTCGCCTACGCCGAGGGCCAGAACGAGGTGTTGAAAGGTATCGATCTGGAGGTGGCGCCGGGCCAGATGATTGCCATCGTCGGCCGCTCCGGCAGTGGCAAGTCTACCCTGGTCAGCCTGTTGCCGCGCTTCTATCGGCCCTGCGAGGGGGCAATCAGCCTCGATGGAATACCGCTGGATGATTTCAAGCTGTCCCCCCTGCGCCGGCAGATCGCGCTGGTGTCCCAGCAGGTCACCTTGTTCAACACCACCATCGGCCAGAACATCGCCTATGGTGTCGACGATCCTGATCAGGACGCCATTGAGGCCGCCGCCCGCGCCGCCTTTGCCCATGACTTCATCATGGAGCTGCCCAAGGGCTACGATACTCAGATCGGCGACAACGGCGTCATGCTGTCCGGCGGCCAGCGTCAGCGGCTGGCAATCGCCCGGGCGATCTTCAAGGACGCACCGCTGCTGATTCTCGATGAGGCCACCTCGGCGCTCGATAGTGAGTCAGAGCGCTATATCCAGAAAGCCCTGGAAGAAGTCTGTCGTGGCCGAACCACCTTCGTGATTGCCCACCGGCTCTCCACCATCGAACGCGCCGATCGCATTCTGGTGATGGAGCAGGGCGAGATCGTCGAGGAGGGCAGTCATGCTGAGCTGCTCGCCCGCGATGGGGCCTATGCGGCGCTGCATCAGCTGCAGTTTCAGGAAACGTCATGAAGCACTATTGGGATCGGTTCAGCGAGCGCTTCGGTGAGGCGCTGCTGGCCGCCTGGTACAACGATGCCGCCTGGCTTGGCATGCTGCGGCCGCTGGAGGCGCTCTATCGCCGCCAGGTGGCTCGCCGCCTGGCAGATTTTCAGACCGGTAAGCGGCCGGTTCATCATCCCGGCGTGCCGGTGGTGGTGGTCGGCAACCTGACGCTCGGCGGAACCGGCAAGTCGCCGCTGGTGGCCTGGCTGGCGCGCTATCTCGCCGAGCGAGGCTACCGTCCCGGGATTCTCTCCCGTGGTTATGGTGGCGAGAGCGCCGACTATCCGCTGCGGGTTAGTGCCCAGACGCCGGTCGAGGTCTGTGGTGACGAGCCCTTGATGCTGTCGGCTCAGGCCGGGGTGCCGGTAGTGGTCGACCCTAAGCGTGCCCGCGGCGCCGAGCGGCTGCTCGACGAGGGCTGCGATATTCTGATCAGTGACGATGGCCTGCAGCATCTGGCGCTGGGGCGTGACCTGGAACTGGTCGTGGTCGACGGACAGCGTGGTTTTGGCAATGGCCGCTGCCTGCCGGCGGGGCCGCTGCGCGAGCCGCTGTCCCGGCTTGAAAGCGTCGATGCACTAGTGGTCAACGGTGCCGACAGTAGTGACGTGACGGGAGCCGAGGCCGCGACCCATCGTTTCAGCATGACCCTGGCGCCGGTTGCCTGGCGGCGGCTGAGCGACGACGAGCGTCTGCCGCTCTCACCGCTGCCTTTCGACCGCCAGGTCCATGGTCTGGCCGGCATCGGCAACCCGCCACGCTTTTTCGCGACGCTCGAGGGGCTGGGACTCGGCGTGACGCCGCACCCCAAGCCTGACCACCATCGTTTCACGCCCCAGGATCTGCAGTTTGGCGATGAAGCGCCGGTGGTGATGACCGCCAAGGATGCCGTCAAGTGCCGTGGCTTCGCCGATGCGCGCTGCTGGGCACTGGACGTGGAAGCCCGCCCGTCGGCTGGCTTTATCGAATGGTTTGCCACGCAACTGGATGCGCTGACGCGTGTCGCGCAAGGGGAAAGACAATGATGGATAAGGAATTGCTGGCCATGCTGGTCTGCCCGCAGTGCCAGGGGAAGCTCAAGTACGACCGTGAACACGCCGAGCTCAAGTGCCACTTCGATGGCCTGGCCTTCCCGGTTCGTGACGATATTCCGGTCATGCTGGCCGAGGAAGCACGGGTCATGGACGCCGACGAGAAGCTTGGCAAGGCGACGCCGAAACGTGGCGAGGCAGGGGGGCAGGCATGAGCGACTTCGTCGCCGTAATTCCGGCCCGTTTCGCTTCCAGCCGGCTACCCGGCAAGCCGTTGCTCGACATCGCCGGTGAGCCCATGGTGGTGCGTGTGTGGCGCCAGGCCCTGGCCAGCCAGGCCAGTAGGGTGGTGGTGGCCACCGATGATTCGCGCATTAGCGATGCGGCGGAGGCGGCCGGTGCCGAGGTGGTGATGACCGCTGCCGATCACCCTTCCGGCACCGACCGGCTCGCCGAAGTAGCCGAGCGGCTGGGGCTCGACGATGATGCCATTCTGGTCAATGTCCAAGGTGATGAACCGCTGTTGCCGCCGGCGCTGATCAACCAGGTGGCCGCGCGGCTCGAGGAGGACCCCGAGGCGTCGATCGCAACCCTGGGCGAGTCGATCAGCGACGTCGAGATGCTGTTCAACCCCAATGTGGTCAAGGTGGTGCGCGACTTCGCTGGTCGGGCGCTGTATTTCTCCCGCGCACCGATCCCCTGGGACCGAGAGGCCTTCGCCAGCCGCCCGGAGCTGCTCGAACATGACGCCTGGCTGCGTCATATAGGCCTTTACGCTTATCGTGCCAGCTTCCTGGCCGCCTATCGCCATTGGTCTCCGGCGCCGCTCGAACAGCTCGAACAGCTCGAACAGCTGCGTGCCCTGCAACACGGCCACCGTATCCAGGTCGCCCTGGCCGGCGAGCCGCATCCCGCCGGCGTCGATACCCAGGCCGACCTCGAGCGCGTGCGTGCCCTGTTCGCGGACGCCGCCGCTTCCCGGCCAGAAGACACCTCATCAGCAAACACCCGACCCAATCAGAAGGAGCGTTGAGATGCGCGTGCTGTTCGTCTGCCTCGGCAATATCTGCCGCTCGCCGACCGCCGAGGGCATGCTGCGCCACAAGCTCGAGGCGGCAGGCCTTGCCGAGCGCGTGGCCGTCGATTCCTGCGGGACCGGCGACTGGCATGTGGGCAAGGCGCCGGATCGCCGCGCTATTACCGCCGCCGCTGGCCGCGGCATCGATATCAAAGGGCTGCGGGCACGCCAACTCGACCGCAGCGACTTTGATCGCTTCGATTATCTGCTGGCCATGGATTACGACAACCTGACAGATCTATTGTCGATGCGCCCGGACGACTGTGATGCCCAAGTCGGGCTCTTCCTCGACTTCGCCGGCCGGTCGGGTGCGGCGGTGCCGGATCCCTACTACGGCGGTGGCGACGGCTTCGACGAAGTACTGGATCTGGTCGAGGCCGCCGCCGATGGGCTCGTCGAGGTCCTGCGCCAGCGGCTGGGTTCGACATCGTGAGACTCACCTGGCAGGCCCATCATGATCTGAGCGGCGCCAATACCCTCGGATTACCCTGCGTGGCCGAGCGCTTCTCGGCGCCATCGACCCCGGCCGAGCTCGCTGCAGTGCTACAGGAGGCCCGCGCGGCCGGCTGGCCGGTCACGGTGCTGGGCGGCGGCAGCAACCTGATTCTCGGTGACTGGCTGTCAGGATTGGTGATACACCCTGAGTTCGCCGCCTATCGCTGCGAGACTTTGGACGACGAGTCGGTAAGGGTGCACGTCGATGCCGGCATGAACTGGCATCAGTTGGTCATGAGCCTGGCCGAGCAGGGCCTATGGGGCCTCGAGAACCTGGCGTTGATCCCCGGTCAGTGTGGTGCCGCACCGATCCAGAATATCGGTGCCTATGGCGTCGAGCTGGCGGACGTGCTGGAGCGCGTGCATCTCGTCCACCTCGCCGATGGCCGCGAGCAGGTGCTCGAGGCCGCCGACTGCGACTTTGGCTATCGCGATAGCCTCTTCAAGCGTGCCCTCGATGGGCGAGTGGTGATCACACGTCTCGAACTTTGCCTGTCCACTCGACCATCACCACGACTGGGCTATGGCGACCTGGCGAGCCGTGTCGGGCCGTCACCCGCGCCTCTCGAGGTCGCCGAGGCGGTCTGTGCGTTGCGCCGGGAGAAACTGCCGGACCCGGCGGTGCTCGCCAATGCCGGTAGTTTCTTCAAGAACCCGGTGGTCGAGGCCGAACTGGCCGAAGCGCTGCTGACACACCATCCCGATATGCCGCATTTCTCCCGGCCCGGCGGTCGCTTCAAGCTGGCGGCCGGCTGGCTGATCGATCAGTGCGGCCTAAAGGGGTATCGCGAGGGGGCCTTCGGCGTACACGATCGCCAGGCCCTGGTGCTCGTTCACCATGGCGGCGGCGATGCCGAGGGGCTGTTACACTTTTCCGACAGCATCGCCTCAATGGTGTTGAAGCGCTTTGGTGTGGTGCTCGAGCGTGAGCCCAGGCTTGTCGGTATCAGTGAGCCGCAAGGGGAGTAACAAGCGTCAGAATAGTGGGGTAGCAATCGGGGCGGTTTCCATCGGTGCCCATAAAAAAACGCCCGCAGGCTTGGCCTGCGGGCGTTTTTGTTGGCTGTCTGTCAGTGATGGCCCGGGGATTTCCGGGCCATCCGATCAGGACTGGCCGTCTTCGGCTTTGGCTTGCTGCTCGCGACGACGGATCTCGCGTGGGTCGTTGTGAGCGCGACGCCGACGACGAGCCTTGGGCTCTTCTTGCGTTGGTGCCTCAGCCTTGGGCGTTTCAGGCGTAGAGGATTCCGGCCCGGCCGCTTGCTGCGGCTGCTCGGCCTTCGGAGCCTCCTGCTTCGGCGCTTCTTGCTTCGGCGCGTCGGCCTGCGGCGTCTCCTGCTTCGGAGCCTCTTGCTTAGGCGCTTCCTGCTTAGGCGCTTCCTGCTTCGGTGCCTCTTGCTTAGGCGTCTCTTGCTTGGGCGCTTCGGCCTTCGGAGCCTCCTGCTTCGGCGCCTCTTGCTT
>NZ_FNCI01000004.1:0-63919 GCF_900100755.1 Onishia taeanensis | reverse complement strand
GCCTGCGGAGCCTCCTGCTTCGGCGTCTCTTGCTTGGGCGCTTCCGCCTGCGGAGCCTCCTGCTTCGGCGCCTCTTGCTTGGGCGCTTCGGCCTTCGGCGTCTCCTGCTTGGGCGCGTCGGCCTTCGGCGTCTCCTGCTTAGGCGTCTCTTGCTTGGGCGCGTCGGCCTGCGGAGTCTCTTGCTTAGGCGCTTCCTGCTTCGGCGCTTCGGCCTTCGGCGTTTCCTGCTTGGGCGCTTCGGCCTTCGTCTCTTCTTGCTGCGGCGCTTCAGAGCCGGCCTGCTGCGCTTCGGCCTGCAGGCGTTTCTGCTCGGCTTCGGCTTGCGGGTTTAGTGCCTGCTTACGGGTGCGGTTGCGCGGGTTGTTGCGGGTGCGCTTGGGCTTGCCGTCGCTCTTGGCATTGTCCTTGGCCGCAGGCTGCTCGCCTTGGCCAGACTTGTCAGCGGACTGCGGCTTCTTGTTGGGCGCCTGCTGAGGCTTGTCCTTGCGCTCGCCTTGGTTCGGTTTCTTGTCGCCTTGGCCTTTCTCGGACTGGCCTTTATCTGCCTGGGGCTTGTCGTTCTGGGGCTTGTCACCCTGACTCTTGGACGAGGGTTTCTGCTGACGACGCTCGTCGTCCTGGCGTCCCCGGCCACGATTGCCGCCCTGGCGGTTGCCGTCGCCACGGCCCTCCGGCTTGGCGTCACGGTTATCGCTGTTGCTGTCGCCGCGGTTATCCGGCTTCTTGTTGCCCTGATTGCGGTTGTCGTCACGTCCGCGGCGGTTGTTGCCGCTGCGTCCGCCTCGACCGCCACGGTTGTTGCCATTCTGGCGAGACTCGCCATCGCGGTCTTGGTCGCGATCGTTCGTCTGGCGCTGTTCGGCCTGCTGCTTGCCGCCAGTGGCTTGGCTGCTTGTTGCGGCGGAAGAGGCTTCACCGCTGCCGAGCAGCTTGCCAAGGCCCTTGAACAGACGAGAGATCACGCCGCTTTCGTCGGCTGCCGGCGCGGGAGTGGCAGCGGCGGGTGCCTTGGTCTCGGGGGAGGCAGAAGCTTCCTGCAGCGAAGCAGGGGCCGGTGCGGTGTGGACCACGCTTTTGACCGCGGCTTCGGCGCGCTGTATCGGCTTGGCGATGCTCGCATCCGGTTCCTTGCCGACTTCGGTGTCGGTGGGAAGCTCGTAGCTGGACTTGACCGACTCGTCCTCATCGACGTGGTCGTCGCGCAGTCGCTGGACGTCGTAGTGAGGGGTGTCCATCTCCGGGTTCGGCAGCACCAGTAGGCGCACGCCCTGGCGGCGCTCGATCTCGGCGAGTACGGCGCGCTTCTCGTTGAGCAGGTAGGTCGCCACCGGTACCGGCAGAATGGCGCGAATCTGGGCGCTACGCTCCTTCATCGCCTCTTCTTCGAGCAGGCGCATGACGGACAGCGACAGCGAGCGAACGTCGCGGATGGTGCCCTGGCCGTCGCAGCGCGGGCAGACCACGCCGCTGGTCTCGCCAAGCGAGGGGCGCAGGCGCTGGCGCGACATTTCCATCAGGCCGAAGCGGGAAATCCGGCCAATCTGAACGCGGGCGCGGTCGAGCTTGAGGGCATCGCGCATGCGGTTCTCGACCTCACGCTGATTGCGCGCCGGGCTCATGTCGATGAAGTCGATGACCACCAGGCCGCCGATATCGCGCAGGCGCAGCTGGCGGGCGATTTCATCGGCCGCTTCGCTGTTGGTCTGCAGCGCGGTTTCTTCGATATCGCTACCGCGAGTGGCGCGCGCCGAGTTGATGTCGATGGACACCAGGGCCTCGGTGTGGTCGATGACGATCGAGCCACCGGAAGGCAGCTTCACTTCCCGCTGGTAGGCGGTCTCGATCTGGGATTCGATCTGGAAGCGCGAGAACAGCGGCACCTCGTCAGCGTACAGCTTGATCTTCTGCTGATAGGAGGGCATGACCTGGCGGATGAAGGCCAGCGCTTCTTCATGCACCTCGGGGCTGTCGATCAATACCTCGCCGATGTCGTTGCGCAGGTAGTCGCGCATGGCGCGAATGATGACGTTGGACTCGCGGTAGATCAGGAAGGGGGCAGGGCGCTTGCCGGCTTCTTCGGTGATGGATTCCCACACCTGAGCCAGGTAGTCCAGGTCCCACTGCAGCTCTTCGGAAGAGCGGCCGATCCCGGCGGTGCGCACGATCACGCCCATCTTGTCGGGCAGGGTGAGCTGGCCCATGGCGTCCTTGAGCTGTGCACGCTCTTCGCCTTCGATGCGCCGAGAAATGCCACCTGCCCGCGGATTGTTGGGCATCAGGACCAGGAAACGTCCGGCCAGGCTGATGAAGGTAGTCAGTGCGGCGCCCTTGTTGCCACGCTCTTCTTTATCGACCTGGACGATGACTTCCTGGCCTTCCTTGAGCACTTCCTTGATGTTGGGGCGCCCGCTGGGCTCCTTGACGAAGTACTCGCGGGAGATTTCCTTGAGCGGCAGGAAACCGTGGCGGTCGGCGCCGAAATCGACGAAGGCGGCTTCGAGGGAGGGTTCTACGCGAGTGATCTTGCCGCGGTAGATATTGGCTTTCTTTTGTTCTCTGGCACCGGATTCGATGTCCAGGTCGTAAAGGCGTTGTCCATCGACCAGAGCGACCCGCAGCTCTTCTGGCTGGGTCGCGTTGATGAGCATCCGTTTCATGTTGTCTCGCTTGCTGGCGCGCACCGGATGGCGCCCGTTAAGCGGTCGACGAAGGCGAACCTCTGGGTGCTGCGTGCTTGTGCTCAGCGCATGTCGCGGATGCTTGTGCGCCCGGCTCGGGCAGTGGGGAGGACCCGTGACTGTTCGAGCGTGATCATGTTGAGTACGCGGCGGTGGCGGGACATGTTTCGGCGGGCATCACGCCCTGCCGGCCCCGCGGTCTACCACCAGACACCTGGCATACATCGATTCGCCAACGCCGGCCTCCGGCTCGCTGTTGAGTATTCCCGTGGCCTGCGGGTCGTCCCGTCTTGGGAACGGCCCGGGGTCCGGGCGTGGCGTTCAAGTTTCGCTTTCTTCTTACAGTGGCGCCGCGACCCTGCTTCGGGCAGTCGTCGTGGCGGCCTGATTCGTGGCTCTGGCCTGCTTGTCTGAGGTGCAGGCGCCGTACTGGGGCGCTATTAGCCCCATTTGAGCGAACTGGAAATATAACAGTAATGCCCAATAGCAGCAATTGGCGCAGTGAGGGCGTCGGTGCGGTAGAATGGATCAATCTATCGAGCGCAAGACATGACCAGGTGATACGGAGTAACGAATGGCCGAGGGGCGAGAAGTACAGTGGATTGAGGTCACCGAGGGCCAGGTAGGACAGCGCATCGACAACTTCCTGCGTACCCGCTTGAAAGGGGCGCCCAAGGCATTGATCTACCGGATCGTGCGCAAGGGCGAGGTGCGGGTCAACAAGAAGCGGGTCAAGGTCGACTATCGCCTTGAGCTCAACGACTTGGTGCGTGTGCCGCCCCTGCGGCTGGCCCCGGAAGAGGCGGTGCGCGAGGTCAGTGACAACCTGCGTAACCTGCTGGCCGGCAGCGTGCTGGTTGAGGGGCCGGGCTGGCTGGTGATCAATAAGCCCTCGGGGCTCGCCGTGCACGGCGGCAGTGGCGTCAAGATCGGCCTGATCGAGGCCCTGCGCCAGGTTCGCGAGGATCTGGACTTCCTAGAGCTGGTGCATCGGTTGGACCGGGATACCTCGGGCTGTCTGCTGTTGGCCAAGTCACGTCCTGCGCTACTGTCCCTCAACGAGTCCCTCAAGGGGCGCAAGATGGATAAACAGTACCTGGCGCTGGTGGCCGGCCGCTGGCCGGCCCGGCGCGACTATGTCAGCGCGCGGCTGGACCGCTTCGAGGCCGGCAATGGTGAACGCCGCGTGCGGGTCGATCCGGCGGGTAAGGTCTCGCGGACCCGCTTCGGGGTGCGCGAGACCTTCTCCAACGCCACCCTGATCGAGGCCGAGCCGGTGACCGGGCGGACCCACCAGATCCGCGTCCATGCCGCCCATGCCGGTCATCCGCTGTTGGGCGATGACAAGTACGGTACTCGCAGCGGTGAGGCGCTGGCCGGACGGCTGGGGCTCAATCGGCTCTTCCTGCATGCCGCAGCCTTGACCTTTCCCGAGCCCGACAGCGGGCGCCCGGTACACGTAAAGGCGCCGCTCGGCGAGGAGCTCAATGCGGTGCTGGATCGCGCCCGCAAGCAGTCCTGATCCCGTCATCTTCATCTTCAAGCAGGCAAGCAAGTAGGAGGGTTATGCGTTACCGACTGGTGATCTTCGATTGGGATGGCACCCTGATGGATTCCGAGGCGCGCATCGTCGCCTGCATGCAGGCCGCCGCCCAGGACGCGGGCTGGGGCGAGCTGGCCGGCGAAGCGGTAAGCGATATCATCGGTCTTGGCCTGCCGGAGGCCATCGGCCGGATGTGCCCGGGGATCGGCGCCGAACAGGCCGAGCGACTGCGTGAGTGCTATGCACAGCGCTTCGTGGCCGCCGAGGCCGAGCCCCTGTCATTTTTCCCCGGCGTCGAGGCTGGGGTGGCGAGGCTGCGCGAGCGCCCCGACATGCGTTTGGCGGTAGCCACCGGCAAGAGTCGCCGTGGGCTCGATCGGATCTTTGCCGAGAACGGCAGCGGAGCCTGGTTTCATGCCAGCCGCACGGCCGATGAGACGCGCTCCAAGCCGCATCCACGGATGCTCGAAGAGCTTCTTGAAGAGTTCGGCGTATCGGCGAGCGACGCCGTGATGGTAGGTGATACGGAATATGATCTGGAGATGGCGCGGGCGCTGTCGATGGATCGTGTCGCCATGACCTATGGCGTGCATGATCGCCAGCGACTGGCCGCCAGTCACCCAACCTTTACCGCTGACAGCTTTCCCGAACTGATCGACTGGCTTCACGGCTGAGCCGGTGTGGCTGAGCTAATGCGGCCGCGATGAGCCGGCGTGAGCGGTTTCGAAAGGCCGCCGTTTTCGTGGGATGCGCTGAGCATCGCGATGACACCGGTGGGAAAATGCCATTATGGTGTCACCACGCCATTTTTGATCTCGAGCAGGATGCCCATGAGTGACGATAAATCGCAGGATCCATGGACCCAGGGGCCGGAGCTGAGCCGAGAAGAAGCCCAGCACGCCAGGCGGCAAGATGCCAAGAGTGCCGGGCCCGAGGGCGATGAAGGCGCCGAGACCCTGCGCGAACGCCAGCGCCTTGCCCAGCTCGAGATGATGGACCGCTGGATCGGTGGTGTGTTGACCGAGCAGCGGCGTTCACGTCGCTGGAAGCTGTTCTTCCGTTTCCTGTTTGCCGCGCTAATCCTGACCATGATCGCGACGACCTTTTATAGCCTCTTTCGGGCCTCGCAGCCGTCGGAGATGGCGGCGCAGCACTTGGGGGTCGTCGAGGTCCAAGGGGTGATCGATAGCCAGTCGCCGGCTAACGCCGAGCGCATTATCGATGGGCTCAGGCGTGCCTGGGAGGCACCAAACGCAACGGCGGTGATCTTGCATATCAATAGCCCTGGCGGCAGCCCGGTGCAGTCGCAGCGCATTTATGAAGAGATCATGCGGCTGAGGGATCAGGGCGACAAGCCGATCATTGCGGTGATCGAGGATATCGGTGCCAGCGGCGCCTACTATATCGCCTCGGCAGCCGATGAGATCGTCGCGGCACCGGCAAGCCTGGTGGGCTCTATCGGGGTGATCTTCGCTGGCTTCGGCCTCGAGGAAGCCATTGACCGTTTGGGTGTCGAGCGCCGGGTCTTTACCGCAGGCGATAACAAGGCGTTCCTCGACCCCTTCAAAGGCATTTCGGCTAGCCAGCGGGCCTTTTGGCAAGACGTGCTCGACACCACCCATCGTCAGTTCATCGATGACGTCAAGGCCGGCCGCGGTGGGCGACTCGCCGATGACCCCGAGCTCTTTTCCGGCTTGGTGTGGACCGGCGAGCAGGCCGTTCCGCTTGGTTTGGTGGATCGGCTGGACACCCTGGACGGCGTGGCGCGGGCGCGCCTGGACGCGCCTCGCCTCGAGGACTACACCCCGAGCCTCGACCCCTTCGATCGCCTGACTCGGCGCTTTGGGCGGGTGGCGGCCGAGTGGATGGGGCTGCCTCAGGCCCAGTCACCGCTGCGCTATCAAGCCTACTGAGGATTATGGCTGGTCGCCCTCAAGGGTAGTTGAAGGGCCTAGTGGATCGAGGCCGGCCTCTCTTAGCATGGCGCATAGCCGAATCAGTGGCAGGCCAATCAGGCTATTGGGGTCATCGCCTTCCAGGCGCTCGAAGAGGGTGATGCCAAGGCCTTCCATGCGAAAACTGCCGGCGCAGTCCAGCGGCTGCTCGCGAGCGATATAGCGGGCGATCTCGCCTTCTTCGAGGTGACGAAACACCACGTCATAGCTGTCGTGGCCGAGCCAGTGTCGAGCGCCGGCGGTATCGAGCAGGGCAAGCCCCGTCAGAAATCGCACGCGCTGGCCTGAAAAGCGTAGCAGTTGGGTGCGGGCGGCGGCTTCGCTGCCGGGCTTGCCGAGTATCTCGCCCTCGAACACCGCCACCTGGTCGGAGCCGATGATGAGATGATGAGAAAAAGTCTCGGCCAGGCGGCTGGCCTTGCTCAGCGCCAGGCGATGCACCAGGGCTTCGGGCGCTTCTGCGGGGAGAGGCGCCTCATCGATCTCGGGGCTTGCCCAGGTGAAGGGTAGTCCCAGTCGTTCGAGCAATTGGCGGCGCCAGGGGGAGCTTGAGGCAAGAACCAGGCGTGTCATGCGGTCTCCATCGGAGTCAATAAAGGCAGGTGTTCAGGCGATCGAGCGTGCCCCTCGGGCCTTCAAGCATACCGCCTTGCCAGGATGTTTTGACACCCGGCGGGGGAGTGCCTATCATTGCGCGCCTATGTTGACCACACGACTTCCCTTGAAGGTCGAGCCACATCGGCTCGCCGCCAACGCCGAACATCTCGAAGGCCTTGTGCCGCTCGATGCGTTTGCGCGTCTCGCTGAAGATGCCGGACCCCAGCAGGGCGATTGCCAAGTCTGGTTGGACTTCTCCATCGATACTCAAGGGCGTCGAGTGATCGAGGGGCGGCTGGAAGCCGACGTGCAGTTGCCTTGCCGGCGCTGCCTGGAGCCAATGCCGACCCACGTCAGTAGCCATTTCCTGTTGGGTGTGGTCAGCAGCGACGCGCTTGCCGCCGATCTGCCCAGTACACACGAGCCGGTAGTGGTGGAAGACGAACAGCTGAATCTCCTGACGGTGATCGAGGATGAGTTGATCCTCAGTCTGCCGCAGGTGATTTACCACGATGAGGCGCAGTGTGGCGTTTCATCAGACCAGCTGAGCAGCGGCGACGCGTCCGAGGCCTCGGCAACGCCTGCTGATAGTCCTTTCGATGTGCTGCGCACCTTGAAAGGCAAATCCTGATAGATCATCGATGCACTCTGGAGTGAAATCCCATGGCAGTTCAAAAGAGCCGTAAAACCCGTTCCAAGCGCGGCATGCGTCGTGCCCACGACTCACTGACCGGCCCGACCCTGTCCCAGGACAAGGAAACCGGCACCACTCACCGTCGTCACCACGTGGCTGCGGACGGTTTCTACCGTGGTCGTCAGGTCGTCGAAGCGTAAGTCAGTGCTTCGGCCGGCGACGCTCTGCGTATTGACGTGAGAATCGCCATCGACGCGATGGGCGGGGACTTCGGTCCCCGTGCCACCGTGTCAGCCGCCGTCAGGGCTCTTCAGGCCCATCCTCGGCTGCATTTGAGCCTGTTCGGCCAGCAGCCCGCCCTCGATGAAGCACTCGCACAGCTGCCGCGAGGCGATGCATCCTCGCTTTCCCGCCTGACTCTGCACCATTCCCCTGCTGTCGTCGCCGAAGACGCCAAGCCCTCGAGCGTTCTGCGCGGATCCAAGGATTCGAGCCTTTCGATGATGCTCGATTGCGTGGCCTCGGGTGAGGCTCAGGCAGCGGTATCGGCCGGTAATACGGGCGCCCTGATGGCGCTGTCGCGTCGTGCATTGGGAACGGTGGCGGGTATTCCACGCCCGGCGATCAGCACGGCCGTGCCGACTCGGGGCAAAGGGCATTGCTACCTGCTGGATCTGGGGGCCAACGTCGAGGCTGACGCCGGGCGGTTGGTCGATTTCGCGCTGATGGGTGAAGTCATGGCGCGTCGGATCGATGGCCTGGAGCGTCCGCGGGTCGCGCTGCTCAATGTGGGTATCGAGGGAACCAAGGGGACCGCCAGCGTCCGCGAAGCGGATGCACGCTTACGCGATTTTAACCACATGGATTACCGTGGGTTTATCGAAGGTGATGGTATCTACTCTGGCCATGTAGATGTGGTAGTGTGCGACGGTTTCGTTGGCAATGCTGTGCTCAAGGCAAGCGAAGGGCTGGCAAGAATGCTCATTCAGCGTGTGCAGCAGACCTTCGAGGCGCACTGGGGAAGCCGGTTGGTAGGATTTCTGGCGCGCCCTGCGTTGCGTCGTCTGCGCGGCGAACTGGACCCGGTACGCTATAACGGCGCCAGTTTGCTTGGGCTGGGCGGTATCGTGGTCAAGAGCCACGGCAGTGCCGATGCCATCGGCTTTGCTCATGCCATTTCACGAGCCATGCAAGAAGTTAGAGAAGACTTGCCGTCTCAGCTGGCTCACGAGCTCAGTGAGAGGCGTCCTGTTATCGCGTCGGTCGCGTGCGATCGAGGCGATAGCGGGACGGATGCCCGTTGTCAGACCAACGAATAGAAGACGTAAAGGTGAAAGTCATGACGCAATCCCTGGCCCTCGTGTTCCCGGGGCAGGGCTCCCAGCAAGTAGGCATGATGCGGGAGCTGGCTGAACGATACAGCGTGGTACGAACCACCTTCGAAGAGGCCTCCGACGCCCTGGGTTACGATCTTTGGCATGTCGTCCAGGAAGGACCTGCTGAACATCTGGACGCTACTGCCTGCACTCAGCCGGCACTGCTGACGGCAAGCGTTGCCATCTGGCGTGTCTGGCAGGAGCTGGAAGGTCCGCGCCCTGGCGCCATGGCGGGCCACAGCCTTGGCGAGTATAGTGCGATGGTTTGTGCAGGCGTGCTGCCCTTCGCCGAAGGGGTGCGTCTGGTCAAACTGCGTGGCGAGGCCATGCAGCAAGCCGTGCCGGCGGGTACCGGTGGCATGGCGGCCATCCTTGGCCTCGAGGACGCTGCCGTGGAGCAGGCCTGTCGCGAGGCGGCTCAGGGTGAGGTAGTGGCTGCGGTCAACTACAATGCGCCAGGACAGGTCGTGATCGCCGGCGGCAAGGCTGCGGTCGATCGCGCTATTGCGCTTTGCCAGCAGGCGGGTGCCAAGCGCGCGCTGCCGCTGCCGGTCTCGGTGCCTTCACACTGCGAGCTGATGCGTCCTGCTGCCGAACGCCTGTCCAGCGCCATGAGCGATATCGAGATGCGCCCCCCGCGCTACACGGTCGTTCAGAACGTCGACGCCCAGGCTCATGCCGACGTCGATACGCTGCGCACCCGGCTGGTCGAGCAGCTCTATCAGCCAGTTCGCTGGACCTCATGCATCGAAAACATGACAGAGCAGGGTGCCGAAGTATTTATCGAGTGCGGCCCCGGCAAGGTGTTGACCGGCCTGGGTAAGCGCATCAATCGTTCCACCAAAGGCCTGGCCGTTAACGACCCGGACAGTTTGGAAAGCGCACTCGAACTGGCGCGAAGTGCCGCTACCGAATAAGGTGGAGGCATGTCGCCTCAAGATGACAGCAATAATGCGGATTGGAATATGAGCGAAACTAGAATTGCCCTGGTGACGGGAGCCAGTCGTGGCATCGGTCGTGCCATCGCCCTCGAGCTTGGCCGTCAGGGTCGCATCGTCATTGGCACGGCTACCAGCGATCATGGTGCCGAGGCCATCGATGCCTACCTCAAGGAGCAGGGCATCAAGGGTGCGGGTCGCAAGCTCAACGTGACTGACCAGGACAGCATCGATGCGCTGCTCAAGTCGATTGGCGATGAGTTCGGCGCACCGACGATCTTGGTTAACAATGCCGGGATCACCCGTGACAATCTGCTGATGCGCATGAAGGAAGACGAGTGGGATGATGTCATCGACACCAACCTCAAGTCTCTCTACCGCGTCACCAAGGCATGCGTTCGCGGCATGACCAAAGCGCGCTTTGGGCGTGTCGTCAGTATCAGTTCCGTGGTCGCGACCATGGGCAATCTTGGCCAGAGCAACTATGCTGCGGCCAAGGCTGGTATGGAAGGTTTCTCCCGTGCGTTGGCACGTGAGGTTGCTTCGCGCAACATCACCGTCAACAATGTGGCACCTGGCTTCATTGCCACCGACATGACGGAATCGCTGCCGCAGGCGCAGAAAGAAGCCCTGATGTCACAGATTCCGCTGAACCGTCTTGGTCAGCCCGAGGAAATTGCTGCGGCCGTGGGCTTTTTGACCAGTGATGCCGCCGGTTACATTACCGGCGAAACACTGCAGGTCAACGGCGGCATGAACATGCGCTGACGGCTTGGCCGACTCTCATGTTGCGAAGGCCCCTGGCGGTCTATACACTACCCCGCAGCTTTTTTGGGCTTGCGGATTCTATCCGGCTGTAAGTTAACGGCTATCTTGAACGACTGGAGTAGTAACTAATGAGCACCATCGAAGAGCGCGTGAAGAAGGTTGTGGCCGAGCGCCTGAACGTCAAGGAAGAAGACATCCAGAACACCTCTTCCTTTACCGAAGATCTCGGTGCCGATTCTCTTGATACCGTCGAGCTGGTGATGGCGCTCGAAGAGGAATTCGATACCGAAATTCCCGACGAAGAAGCCGAGAAGATCACCACCGTTCAGGAAGCGATCGACTACGTCAACGCCCACCAGTAATCGGGTGTTGAGATCGCGACCTCAATGGTCGCCAGGTTCACATAAGTGACCTGACACGGGAGCCACCCTGGCTATCGATGGGTGGCTCCCGTTTTTTTTGGTGCGCCATGCCGATGTGCCGGCAGCATGCGGGAGCCCTGGGTGGAGACACACCCCCGGGGACTTCAGGTATAATTCCCGCAACGCCGGTATGCTGAGGCATGCCACCTGAATAGTCTGGAGGGAAGCTGATGCCTCGTAGAAGGGTCGTGGTGACCGGGCTTGGTCTGGTAACGCCCGTAGGAAACACCGTCGATGAGAGCTGGGCGAACATTGTCGCCGGCAAAAGCGGTATTGCCGCCATCGAACATTTCGATACCAGCGGGTTCAATACGCGCTTCGGTGGGTCGGTCAAGGACTTCGACATCAGTCCTTATCTGAACCCCAAGGACGCGCGCAAGATGGATCTGTTCATCCAGTACGGCATTGCCGCCGGCGGACAGGCCATCAGCGATGCTGGCATTGAGTGCACCGAGGACAACGCGCACCGGATCGGTGTGGCGATTGGCTCCGGTATTGGCGGGCTGCCGATGATCGAGCATAACCACAACGCCCTCAACAAGGGCGGGGCGCGCCGTATTTCGCCGTTCTTCGTGCCCGGCTCGATCATCAACATGATCTCCGGCAACCTGGCGATCCAGCACGGCTTCCAGGGCCCCAATATCGCCATTACCACCGCCTGCACCACCGGTACCCACAACATCGGGTACAGTGCGCGCACTATCGCCTACGGCGATGCCGACGTCATGGTCTGCGGCGGGGCGGAAATGGCCACCACGCCGCTGGGCCTGGGTGGCTTCTCGGCGGCGCGGGCACTATCGACCCGCAATGACGACCCTAGCGCCGCTAGTCGCCCTTGGGACCGGGACCGCGACGGCTTCGTGCTGTCCGACGGGGCCGGCATCATGGTGCTGGAGGAATACGAGCACGCCAAGGCGCGTGGGGCGACCATCTATGCCGAGCTCTCCGGTTTTGGCATGAGCGACGATGCCTATCACATGACGGCACCGCCGGAAGACGGTAGCGGTGCCGCCATGTCGATGCGCAACGCCGTTCGCGATGCCGGCATCGACCCTGCCAGCATCGATTACATCAACGCCCATGGCACCTCCACGCCGGCCGGCGACCTGGCCGAGAGCCGAGCCGTGCAGAAGGTGATGGGTGAGGGCGCCAAATCCGTGGCCGTCAGCTCCACCAAGTCGATGATTGGCCACCTGCTGGGTGCCGCCGGCGCCGTCGAGGCGGTGTTCTGCGTGCTGGCGATTCGTGATCAGGTGGCGCCTCCCACCATCAACCTGGACAACCCCCAGGAAGGCTGTGATCTCGATTACGTGCCGCACACCGCCCGCGAGATGAAGATCGACACCACGCTGTCGAACTCCTTCGGTTTCGGCGGTACCAATGGCTCGCTGATCTTTACTCGGATCTGAGTCAACGATGAGTGAGGCAGTGCTGCCGCTGAATGACCGTGGTCTGGCCTATGGCGATGGCGTTTTTGAAACGGTGCTGGTTCGAGACGGCACTCCCTTGCTGTGGGATGCCCACTTGGCGCGCCTCACTCGCGGCTGCGAGCGGCTGGGCTTTCCTGCGCCGCAACGTGACGAACTGGATGCGTTACCTGGTCGGGCGCCGGCCGGACTGAGCGTGCTCAAGCTGATCGTGACGCGCGGTAGCGGCGGGCGGGGCTATCTGGCGCCGGCCGATCCCGAGCCGCGCCTGCTGGTGCAGCACCTGCCGTTTGCCCCCGCCGAAGCGCGCTGGCGTGAGGGGGTGCGGGTTCGCCACTGTGCCTTGCGACTGGGGATTCAGCCGCGGGTCGCCGGGCTCAAGCACCTCAACCGCCTCGAAAACGTGCTGGCCCGCAACGAGTGGTCGGACCCCGATGTTGCCGAGGGACTGCTTTGCGACAGCGACGGGCGGATCATCGAAGCCACCTGCATGAACCTCTTCTGGCAGCGCAACGGGCGCTTGGAAACGCCGCGGCTCGATCGCTGCGGTGTCGCCGGCACCCTGCGCCAAGCGCTGCTCGCCGAGCGCTCGATCGCGGAAGTCGAGGCCATGCCTGAGCGTCTCGAGCAGGCCGAGGCGCTGTGGCTGGGCAACTCCCTGCAAGGTCTGTGGCCAGTAACACGGCTCGATGACAGCAATGGCCATGCGCTCATCACCTGGACGATTGGCGAGACGCATCGCCGATTGCAGAACGACGCCCAGCGCCTGCTGGGCTACCCGTCGCTGCCCTAATTCCCGGCTGGCGGCGGTTCCTTGAGGAGACATCATGCGAGTGGGAAAAATTCTGCTGGCCCTGCTAGCCGTGACGGCTGCGCTGGCCTTCGGTGGTTATCGTTACTGGGAAAGTCGTCTGGTCGAGCCGATCAATATCAGTGAGCCGACGCTCTACGAAGTGCCTGCCGGCGCCGGCTTTCACCAGGTCGTACTGGATCTGGCCAGTCGCGGTATTCTCGAGGATCCTTGGGCGTTTCGCCTGCTGACCCGCCTCGATCCTGCGGCAGTGCCCAGCCTCAAGGTGGGCGAGTATCGGCTCGAGCCGGGGATGACCGGCCGTGAGGCGCTGGCTCTCCTGGGCAGCGACCAGGTGGTCACCTATCCGCTGACGATTCCCGAAGGCTGGACCTTCGCGGAAATGCGCAAGCGCCTGAATGAGGCCGAGAAACTGGTTCATGAGACCCAGGGCATGAGCGATGACGAGATCATGGCAGCGCTGGGTCGCGAAGGCGAGTATCCCGAAGGTTGGTTCTTCCCCGATACCTACCGCTATCACAAGGGCGTCACGGACATGGAGATCCTGCGCCAGTCCCATGAGCGCATGGTGGCCATTCTCGATGAAGTCTGGGAAGGGCGCGACAAGGAGCGCCCGTTACCCATCGATAACCGGTATGAGGCGTTGATCATGGCCTCGCTGATCGAGCGCGAGACCGGGGCAAGCGAAGAGCGCCGTGAAATTGCCGGGGTCTTCGCACGTCGTATGGAACGCGGCATGCGCCTGCAGACCGACCCCACCGTGATCTACGGCATGGGCGACGATTATGCCGGCAATATCACCCGGGCCGACCTGCGTGAGGCCACGCCCTACAACACCTACATGATCGATGGCCTGCCGCCGACGCCGATCGCCATGCCCGGGCGTGCGGCCCTCGAAGCCGCGGTGGATCCGGCGCCCGGCGACACCCTGTATTTCGTGGCCAAGGGCGACGGCACCCATCACTTCTCGCGTACCCTGCGCGAGCATAATGCCGCAGTGCGGCGCTACATTCTCAACCGCTGACGCCAGGAGCCTTATGGACACCCGCGGACGCTTTATCACCCTGGAAGGCGGCGAAGGCGTAGGCAAGACCACCAACGTGGAGCTGGTGTGCCGTTATCTCGCGGAGCGAGGCATCGAGGTGGTGCGCACCCGTGAGCCCGGAGGCACCCCTCGCGCCGAGGCCATTCGTGACCTGTTGCTCGATCCAGATGTCGATGAGCCGCTGGATGACGATGCCGAGCTGCTGCTGGTATTTGCGGCACGCGCTCAGCACCTGGCGCGCTGCATTCGCCCGGCGCTCGACCGCGGCGCCTGGGTGGTCTGCGATCGTTTCACCGACGCGACCTTTGCCTATCAGGGCGGCGGCCGTGGCCTCGATCCTGCGCGTATCGCCACCCTGGAACACCTGGTACAGGGTGAGCTGACGCCGGACCTGACGCTATTGCTCGATATGCCAGCCGATGCCGCCCAGCAACGCCTGGCCTCGCGCATTGACGGCCAGGGCGGGCAGCGCGATCGCTTCGAGCGTGAGCGGCTGGGGTTCTTCACCCGGGTGCGCGACGCCTACCTTGCTCGAGCCGACGCCGCCCCCGAGCGCTTCGCCGTCATCGACGCCGGTGAAACGCTCGAAGCCGTTCAGGCCTCGATCGTCGCAGCACTCGAGCGTCAACTGGGCCTGGGGCCGGCCAAGGGGGAGGAATGAGCGCCGATACGATGCCGGCGCCGCTTCCCTGGCAGACGGCGCGATGGCGGCAGCTGGTCGAGCTTCAGGATAGCGGTCGCTTGCCCCACGCGCTGCTGCTGTCCGGGCCCAAGGGCGTCGGGCCTCAGGCGCTTGCCGAGGCGCTGATCGCTCGCACGCTTTGCCACCATCCCGGCGATCTTGCCTGCGGCCACTGCCATAGCTGCGCGATGTTGGCCTCCGGCTATCATCCGGACCTGAAGCGCGTAAGCCCGGCCGACAAGGGGCGTCAGATTCGCATCGACCCGATTCGCGAGGTCAATGCCTTCGTCAATCAGACGGCCCAGCAGGGTGGCCATCGGGTCATCGTGATCGAGCCCGCCGAGGCCATGAACGTGGCCGCTGCCAACGCCTTGCTCAAGAGCCTCGAGGAGCCCGGTGCCAGCACCCTGTTCGTGCTGCTGGCGGAGATTCCCTCACGACTGATGCCCACCGTGCGCTCGCGCTGTCAGCAGTGGCGGCTGGCCACGCCGGAGCCGCAGGCGTGCCAGGCCTGGCTCGCCGAGGCGCTGGGAGAGCATCAGGATGCTGCCTTCTGGTTGCAGGTGGCCGGTGGGCTGCCGCTACTGGCCCGCGATCTCGCGACCGGCGAGGCCCGTCAACTGCGCCAGACCCTGCATGAGCTGTTCGATGCCTTGGTGCGGGGCGCCGAGCCGGTGGCCGAAGCCTCGCGACTGGCCGGCCAATCGGTAGAGGCCATCCTGTGGTACGGTATCGGTTGGCTGGAGGACCTGATCCGCCTGGGGCTGTCGGGGGGCACTGTGGCGTTGCGCAATCCCGATCTGTTGCCGCTGTATCGTCAAGCCGTCAAGAATGCGCGAGTGCGCGACTGGTTCAGGCTGCTCGACTTCGCCCGTGAGCAGCGCCGCCTGCTGGCCTCCGGCGGTAACCCCAATCCCCAACTGGTGCTGGAAGCCTGGCTGGTGCGCTGGTCGGCACTGCTGCGCTCATAGCGCCCATCGCGTCGTCCTTTTCACCACGAGGAGTCATCATGTCCGGTCAGAAAGCGCTGTCACTGACGATTCAGGATCTTCCGACCCTGCTGTCTGCCTACATGCCCTCTCTGCAGCGGGGCGGTATCTTCGTGCCGACCCGCGAGCGCTATACGCTTGATCAGGAAGTCCTTTTGTTGCTGACCCTGCCCGGCGATGAAGAGCGCTACCCGGTTACCGGACAGGTGGTCTGGGTCTCGCCCCCGGGTGTCACAGGGCGGCGGGTGCCGGGCATAGGCCTGCATTTCCGTGACGAGGACCAGGGCGTGCGCAACCACATCGAGACGCTGCTGGCCGGCCAGCTCGATAAGGGCGCCCCGACCTATACCCTGTGATGTTGTCTCGTTTTCCCTCTTTTTCGCTGACCGAGTGACCCATGTTTGTCGATTCCCACTGCCATCTCGATCGTCTCGATCTGAGCGCCCATGACGGCGACCTGAATGCCGCACTCGATGCCGCTCGAGCCCGCCATGTGCGACAGTTCCTGGCCATCGCCGTGACCCTCGAGGACGTACCCGGGCTCGCCGAGATCGCCCGCGCCCATGACGACGTGGTGATCTCCGCCGGTGTGCATCCGCTGCACGAAGTGGCCGACGAGCCGACGGTGGAATCCATCAAGGCATGTGCCGAGCGTCATGAAGCGGTCGCCATCGGCGAGACCGGTCTCGACTATCATTACGATGGCGTATCCCAGGAGGTGCAGTACGAGCGCTTTCGCCGCCATCTCATGGCCGCCACCGAACTCGAGCTGCCGGTGATCATCCATACCCGTGAAGCTCGTGAAGACACCCTGGCGTTGATTCGTGAGTACACCGACCCCAATGTCGGCGGTGTGCTGCACTGTTTCACCGAGGACCTGGACATGGCGCGGGAGGCGGTTCGCCACGGTTTCTCCATCTCGCTGTCCGGCATCGTCACCTTCCGCAATGCCAAGGCGGTACGCGAGCTGGCGCAGAAGGTGCCGCTGGATCGCCTGCTGATCGAGACCGACAGTCCCTATCTGGCGCCGGTCCCGCACCGCGGCAAGCCCAACGAGCCTCAGTGGGTCGTCGAGGTGGCCGAATGCATCGCCGAGGAGCGTGGCATCAGCGTCGACGAAGTGGCCATGCAGACCACCGCCAATTTCTACCGTCTCTTCCGTGCCGCCGTGCCGGAGGCGCCTGACGACGTCAGAGAATCCCTGGCTCAATCCGGTTTGATCTGAGCCCGTCGTCGCCGTCGAGGAGGACAACCGATGCCGATCAATCACCCGCCGCTAGAGCCCCTGCTGGGGTATATCGAGGGCGATGGAGCGATTCCGCCGCTCGAGGACTGGCACCCGCCGCTGTCGGGTGAGATGGATCTGTGCATCCGAGCCGACGGCCGCTGGTGGCACGAGGGGGAGCCCATCGCGCGTGGCCGACTGGTGCGATTGCTCTCGACCATTTTGCGCCGTGAGGACGATGGGGTGCATTACCTGATAACGCCGGTCGAGAAGTGGCGGATCGCGGTCGAGGACTGTGCCTTCCTGATTGTCGATGCCGACCACCAGGACGGCGTCTGGACACTGACCACCAACGTCGGCGATCGGCTAACGTTGGATGGCGATCATCGCTTGAGCCTGGATCAGGATATTCCGTCAGTGCCGGTGCGTTTTGGTCTGGCGGCGCGGCTGCATCGCAATGTCTATTATCGGCTGGTCGAGCAGGCCGAGAGCCGGACGGTCAACGAGGATGGCGCCCCCCAACAGGAGCTTGGTATCGAGAGTGCCGGCGTCTGGCAGCCGCTGGGCCGGTTTTCCGAGGAGGGCACGTGAGGCTGACCGCGGAGCAGCAAGCGGTGGTCGGTCACCCCGGTGGGCATGCGCGGGTGGCGGCCGTGGCCGGCGCCGGCAAGACCACCACATTGGTGGCCAGAGTGCTGCACCTGCTCGCATCCGGCGTGCCGCCCAGACGCATGCTGGTGCTGATGTTCAACCGCGCCGCTCGCGAGGACTTTACCGCCAAGCTGGTGGCCCAGGCGCCGGCCGGCACGCCGCTGCCCGATGTACGCACCTTTCATTCGCTGGGCCATCGTCTGACCCAGAGCCTGACCCGCTGGGGAGCCCTGGCGCCGCGCCAGTTGCTGGCCGCCGACTGGCAGCGCGAGCGCTTGTTGCGGCAGGCCGTGCAGCAGACGCTGGCCGGCGATCAGAGCCGACTCGAGGATGCCCTGGAGCCCGACCGCCTGGAGACATTCGGGCATTTCTGCGAGCTGGTGAAGGCCGAACTCGCCGACCCCGGCGAGCTGCATGAGCGCCTCGATTACGGCGCCGATACCGGCCACTTCGTCGAGACCTTCGATACCGTCGAGACGTTGCTCGCCGACCATCAGCAGATGACCTACGCCGACCTGCTGTATCGCCCGCTCAAGGCGCTGGAGCGGGAGCCGGCACTCAAGGCGCGGGTCCAGGGCTTCCTCGATGAAGTGATCATCGACGAGTATCAGGACATCAATGCCGCCCAGCAGCGGCTGCTGGCCCTGTTGGCCGGCGAGACGGCGGCGGTCATGGCGGTGGGCGATGCCAACCAGTGCATCTATGAATGGCGCGGGGCCCGCCCCGATACCATGCTCGACGATTTCACGGCCACCTTCGGCGAGGCGCGGGACTATCCGCTGTCGACCACCTTCCGCCATGGCCATGCCCTGGCGCTGGCCGCCAATCACGCCATCGCCGCCAATCGGCGTCGCCCGGATCAGCTGTGCCTGGCGATTCCCGACAACCCCATCACCACGCTTCAGGTCGCACAGGGAGGGCAGCGGCTCGCCGAGGCACTCGCCGGCTGGCAGCGTCAGGGCCGGATGCTCTCGGAGAGCTGCGTGCTGGTGCGCAGCTGGGCGCTGTCGGTGTCGGTGCAACTGACCCTGCTGCGGGCCGGCATTCCCTTCCGGCTGTCCCGTGACGACCGCTTCGTGTTCTGCCTGCCGCTGGTACAGGCCCTGGCAGGCTATCTGATGCTGGCCCGCCAGCCCGACCTGCTCAAGGATCCCGGCCATCTCGAGCTGTTGCTTGCCCAGCCCACGCCCTTCGTGGCTCGGGAGCGGCTCGGCGCCCTGGCGCAGCGTCTGGCCGAGACCCAGAGCTGGCCGGATCGCCAGGACCCGCTGTTGCAGAGCCTCAAGCCCCTGCAACGTCGCAACCTCAAGCGGCGCTGGGAGCTGCTTTGTGAATTGCCGCGCCTGAAGGCCTGGCCGCCGGCCAAGCTGCTTACCCATGTGGTCGAGCGGCTGGACGCCGAGAAGGTCCTCAAGCGCGCCGCGGCCCGCCGCGAGAAGGGCGAGGAGGATGTGCGCCTGCTCGACGTGCTGATCGAACAGGCCGGCGAGCTAGCCCACGACCCCGACGCCTTCATTGCGCTGCTGCGCGAGCCGGTCGAGAGTCGCGAGGATGGCGTGCTGATCACCACCGTGCACGGCGCCAAGGGCCTCGAATGGCCGCTCGTCGCCCTGTGGGGCACCAACGAAGAAGATTTTCCCCACTACAGCCGCGAGAATCCGCTCAGCGATGAGCGCCTCGAGGAAGAGCGCCGGCTCTTTTATGTCGCCATCACGCGCGCCCGTGAGCGCTTGCTGATGCTGCATGACGGCGGCGAGCACCGGCCCAGCCGCTTTATCGCCGAGACCGCTTGGCAGGACTGCCAGCGACTGGCCGAAGCGCTGCACGAGGGTAGTGCCTATGGCACGACTCACGGCACGCCTCATGGCACTACACGGAACGCGGGACATGGTGAGTGTGTCGCCGAGCCGCCGGTACCGGCACCGCTCGAGGTGGAGCAGCCGGCCCTGGCCGAGCGCTATCTTGCCGCCCAGGGGCGCTCGATTCCAGTGACGATCAGGACCGACGCCGCTCCCGGCCACGGAGGCAGCGTCGGCGAGCCGGGGGCTGGCTTCCTGTTCAGCGTTGGCCAGCGCCTGCGACATGCGGTATTCGGTGAGGGAGAGGTGGACCTCGTCGAGGGTGACCCGCGGGACCCGGTCATCGAAGTCCGTTTTGCCCAGGCTGGTAAGCGCCGGCTGATTGCCAACCGTGCCCCCATCGAGCCGCTGTCGGCAGCGCCGGTCACCGAATAGGGCGGGAGTCATACCTGGAACTCGCCGGGAGCCTGTCAGTCGCCTGTGACGGGCCCGCCAAGAACCCGTCAAGAGCCCGTCAAGAGAGACATGCTATGAACCCACTGATCGATAGTGCTTCCCTTGCCGCCGCCCAGGCGTCATCACGTCCACCCTTGTTGCTCGATTGTCGTGCCCGGCTCGATGACGCTGACGCCGGGCGAGCCCTGTGGCGTGACGGCCACCTGCCAGGCAGCCAGCACCTGGCCCTGGAGCATGATCTGTCGGCGCCGGCAGGCGAGGGCGGTCGCCACCCTCTGCCGAGCCATGAGGCCTTTACGGCGGTGATCCAGCGGCTGGGGATCACGCCGGATGTGCCGGTGGTGGTCTATGACGATATGGGCGGCCAGCTTGCCGCTGCCAGAGCCTGGTGGATGCTGTCCTGCTGGGCGGGTCATGCCGATGTGCGCGTACTCGACGGCGGTCTGCTGGCCTGGCAGGCCAGCGGCGGGGCGCTCGAGTCAGGCGAGGGGGTGGCTCATGCTCCCAGCGATTGGCGGCCGAGCTTTGACGACGGCGCCCTGGTGAGCGCTGCCGACATCACGCCGGGGCACTCGGCGCTGGTGGATGCCCGGGCGCTGGCGCGCTTTCGCGGTGAGGTCGAGCCCATCGACCCGGTGGCCGGTCATATTCCCGGCGCCTGCTGTCGGCCCAGTGCCGACAATCTGGCCGCCGACGGGCACTTCAAGCCGGCCACGCAGCTTGCCGCCGAACTGGAGGACGTCGATGCCGAGACGGACGGCGAGCTGATCGCCTACTGCGGCTCCGGCGTGACCGCCTGCCATGACATTCTTGCCTACGCCATCGCCGGACGCCCCCTGCCACGGCTCTATGCCGGCTCCTGGAGCGACTGGATTCGCGACCCCGACCGACTCATCGCCACCGGCGACTGAGCCCGGCGACGCCCGCAAGACGTAACAAAAACGCCCCGCAGGCCGAGTGTGAACTGCACCCCGAAAGTTGGACACCCAATCCAACCTTCGGGGCGTTTTTATGAGTCCTGCTCTTGGGGGCCATCGGCACAGAACGGCTCGCTGACACCGGGACGAAACCCCGACGCTTCGCGAGCCGGGCGACCCGCTCGGGCCGGAACAAGGTCCCTCTTGCCGGCCCTGAATCGACATCCCTGTCGATTCGCGCTGTCCGGCTCTCGCTGCGCCGGCGTCCCGGCGAAATCGCTCGCCCTGCATGCCGATTCTGCCGCTCTGAGCGGCTTAGATATCGGGGTAGCCTGCTAGGTGAAGACACCAACCGGGCCGGCGATCAGAGTACCGCCGGCGGTCAGGATTCCGAGCGCAGCAATGTATCAGACTTTCCCTTACATATTGGGGTAGTTAGGCCCACCGCCGCCTTCCGGTGCCACCCAGGTGATGTTCTGGGAAGGGTCCTTGATGTCGCAGGTCTTGCAGTGCACGCAGTTCTGGAAGTTGATCTGGAACTTGGGTGAGCCGGCATCGTCCTCGACAATCTCGTAGACACCGGCCGGGCAGTAGCGCTGGGCCGGTTCGGCGTATTCCGGCAGGTTGACCCTGACCGGCACCTCGGGATCAGTGAGGCGCAGGTGGCAGGGCTGGTCTTCCTCGTGGTTGGTGTTGGAGAGAAACACCGAGGAGGATTTGTCGAAAGACAGCTTGCCGTCGGGCTTGGGGTAGTCGATCTTTTGGCACTCGCTGGCCTTCTTGAGCGCGGCATAGTCGGCGGTAGTGTCGTGGACGTTAGGCAGTTTGCCGCCCAGGAGCTGATCGAGGAAGTTGTAGGCGCCGCCGCCCACGGTGCCGTATTTGTGAATCGCCGGACCGAAGCTCGCGCTTTCCTTGAGCTCCTGGTAGGCCCAGCTGGATTGCCACTTTTCGGTAAAGGTGGTGAGCTCATTGCCGCCTTCGTCACCGGCCTTCAAGGCCTCGAAGACGCTTTCGGCGGCTACCAGGCCGGATTTCATGGCGGTGTGCAGGCCCTTGATCTTGGCAAAGTTGAGCGTGCCGGCATCGCAGCCGATCAGCAGGCCGCCGGAGAAGGTCATCTTGGGCAGGCAGTTGAGGCCGCCCTTGGTGATGGCGCGGGCACCGTAGGCCACGCGCTTACCGCCTTCCAGATATTGCTTGAGCACCGGGTGGTGCTTCATGCGCTGGAATTCGTCGAAGGGCGACAGGTAGGGGTTCTGATAGGAAAGATCCATGATCAGCCCGACGACTACCTGCTGGTTCTCGGCGTGGTAAAGGAACCAGCCGCCGTGAGTGTCCTTGTCCAGCGGCCAGCCGGAGCCATGCAGCACCAGCCCCGGCTCGTGCTGCTCGGCCGGCACGTCCCACAGCTCCTTGAGGCCGATGCCGTAGTGCTGAGGATCCTTGCCGGCATCCAGGTCGAATTTTTCGATCAGGCGCTTGCCCAGATGCCCGCGGGCCCCCTCGGCGAACAGCGTGTACTTGGCCCGCAGCTCCATGCCCGGCATGTGGCCGTCCTTGGGCTCGCCGTCGGCGCCCAGACCCATGTCGCCGACCAGAATGCCGCGCACGGTGCCGTCTTCGTCATGCAGGGTTTCCTGAGCGGCGAAGCCAGGGAAGATCTCGACGCCGAGTTCCTCGGCCTGCTCGCCCAGCCAGCGGCACAGGTTGCCGGCGCTGATGACATAGCGCGTCTGGTCGCCGCCAGTATTATGCATGGTCTTGGGCACCAGGGCGTTGGGTAGTCGCTGGGCCTTGTCCGCGTCCTTGAGCAGATAGAGTTCATCGCGAATGGCGGGCGTGGTCAGCGGGGCGCCGCGGCTTTCCCAGTCGGGGAAGAGCTCGGCCAGCGCGCGGGGCTCGAAGACCGCCCCCGAGAGGATGTGAGCGCCGACTTCAGAGCCTTTCTCCACGACGCACACCGATAGTTCCTGCTCGGCCTCGTTCGCCTGCTGCATCAAACGGCAGGCCGCCGCCAGGCCGGAGGGGCCGGCGCCGACGATGACCACGTCGAAATCCATGTATTCGCGTTCTTGCTCTTCCACTTGCTCTCTCCTCTTGTTCAATGCCGCGGTCTGGCCATGCCCGTGGGAATTGCGCCAGATTTATAATGACTATTGTGCGGTATTAGAGCTCACTCGGGTAGCCGACTTGGTCGGGAGGCTATAATTTTAAACGGTCGTTTGCTTCCATGTCTCGCCCATGGTAAGCATACTGACACTCAAGTGTGGCAGCACGGGGCTCGACGGACGACGAACGTCGCCCCCGTCGCCTCTTTTACGGTGGCGTTTGACGACGATGCTGCCGGATAGCAATGGCTGGAAACATGGCCCGTTCAGGACCATTCATGTCGTCAATATTGTGGCGAAACTGGCCCTGTGGCAGATTACGCACCTGCCCGGGATCCGTTGGTTGATCATGCACTTAATGAATGAATATAACGACCTGCCCATCGGTGATAACGGGGCGGCCGATGCATGATAGCGCCATCCCGAGTAACGCCTCAGCGAGGCCCCAGCGTACAGCGAGGACACCATGAAAGTATTGGTCGCGGTCAAACGCGTCATCGATTACAACGTCAAGATCCGCGTCAAGCCGGATCACTCCGACGTCGATCTCACCAACGTCAAGATGGCGATGAACCCCTTCTGCGAAATCGCCGTGGAAGAAGCGGTCCGCCTCAAGGAAAAGGGCGTGGCTAGCGAAGTGGTCGCCGTGACCGTGGGCCCCAAGGCGGCTCAGGAACAGTTGCGCACGGCCATGGCGCTGGGCGCTGATCGCGCCATCCATGTGCAGACCGATGACAAGGTCGAGTCGCTCGCGGTGGCAAAGCTGCTCAAGGGTGTGATCGACGAAGAGCAGCCGGGACTGGTGATTCTCGGCAAGCAGGCCATCGACACCGATAACAACCAGACCGGCCAGATGCTGGCGGCGCTGGCCGGCCTGCCCCAGGGCACCTTCGCCTCCGAGGTGGATGTCCAGGGTGAGAAGGTAGCGGTGACCCGCGAAATCGATGGCGGTCTGCAGAGCGTCGAGCTGTCGCTGCCGGCGATCGTCACCACCGACCTGCGCCTCAACGAGCCGCGCTACGCCAAGCTGCCCGATATCATGAAGGCCAAGAAGAAGCCGCTGGACGTCAAGACGCCAGAAGACTACGGCGTGGCCACCGCCAGCAAGGTTAGCCTGGTCAAGGTCGAAGCGCCGGCCGAGCGCAAAGGCGGCGTCAAGGTGGGCTCGGTGGATGAGCTCGTCGATAAACTCAAGAACGAAGCCAAAGTGCTTTGAAAGGAGCTGATCTCATGAGCATTCTGGTACTTGCCGACCATCACGACGGACAGCTCGCCGGTACTACTGCCCATGTGGTAGCCGCCGCCCAGGAGATTGCCAAGGCCGGCGGTGGCGACATCGACGTGCTGGTGGCGGGTGAAGGCGTCAGCGCCATTGCCGATGCCGCGGCCAAGCTCGATGGCGTCAGCCGGGTACGGGTGGCGGACAACGCCGTTTACGCCCACCAGTTGGCCGAGCCACTGGGCGCGCTGCTGGTCGAGCTGGCCGATGGCTACAGCCATGTGCTGGCCAGTGCCTCGACCACCGGCAAGAACGTCATGCCGCGCCTGGCCGCCCTGAAGGATGTCTCCCAGCTTTCCGACATTATCGCCGTGGAAGGCATCGACACCTTCTGCCGCCCGATCTACGCGGGCAACGCCATTGCCACCGTCAAGAGCGATGACGCCCTCAAGGTGATGACCGTGCGCTCCACCGCCTTCGATGCCGTGGCGTCTGCGGGTAGCGCCGGCATCGAGTCGGTCGACACGGTGGTGGATAACACCCAGTCGACGTTCCTCAAGGAGGAGCTGGCCGAGAGCGACCGTCCCGAGCTGGGGGCCGCCAAGGTGGTCATCTCCGGTGGTCGTGGCATGGGCAACGGCGAGAACTTCAAGCTGCTCGACGGTATTGCCGACAAGCTGGGCGCCGCCATCGGTGCCTCGCGTGCCGCCGTCGACGCCGGCTACGCGCACAACGACATGCAGGTCGGCCAGACCGGCAAGATCGTCGCCCCGGATCTGTATATCGCCGTGGGCATCAGCGGTGCCATCCAGCACCTGGCGGGCATGAAGGACTCCAAGGTGATCGTTGCCATCAACCAGGACGAGGAAGCGCCGATTTTCCAGGTGGCGGACTATGGCCTGGTCGGCGACCTCTTCGAGGTGTTGCCGGAACTCGAAAGCAAGCTCTAAGCCGCCATTAAGCTGGGGGAAGGTCGAGTCTTCCAGTTAGCTCCCTCGATCATCAGTGGCGTGATCGTCAGACCGGCCTTCCTTCGGGGAGGCCGGTTTTTTTGTGTTCACTATGGCTATGATGGCCTGTTGGGCGGCTCTGAGATGAGCGTTCAAGCTATGGCTGTGATTGATAATTGTTATTGTTTGAGGTAGCGTGTCATTCACTTGTAGCGACCCCTTTGCAGGAGAACGTGGTGCGACACACCTTGAATCGATGGCAGGCAGGGCTGGTCTTGTCGCTTGCCTTGGCGGCGCCGGTTGCTCAGGCTTTGGCCGCTGAGGCCGCAAATGGAGAGGCCGCGGATGCACAGGCGATAAGCAAAGAGGCCTTGGCGGCCGAAGAGGCCCAGGCTGCCCTACAAGCCCAGATCGATGCCGCTGACGAGGCCACGCGCGCTGATATCGAGGCACTGCGCGAGCGACAGGCTGAGCTGCGTCAGTTGACCGCCTATAACCGCGAGCTGGCGCCGCGCCTCGACCAGCAAGCCTCCACGCTGGATGAACGCGAAGTGGCCCTGGACGCCCTTGGCGATACCCGCGAAGCGCTGCCGGGCATGCTGCGTAACCTGGTCGACCGTCTGCGCCAGTGGGTCGAGGCGGATCTGCCGTTCCTCAAGAAAGAGCGACTGGCGCGGGTGGACAGCCTCGAGGCCCTGCTGGCCGATGGTGAGGTGAGCCACGCCGAAGCGCTGGATCGTGTGCTGGCCGCCTGGCGCACCGAGCTGGATTACGGACGAGAGTTGGATGCCTGGCGCGGCCTTGTGGATGCCGGTTCGGTTCAGGCCGATGGCGCCTCAGGTGAAGCGTCATCGGAAGGCGCAGGGGAGTCCTTGTCACCAGAGTCCCTGTCACGAGAGGTCGATTTCCTGCGTATCGGCCGCGCCGGCCTCTATTATCTGACGCCGGATGGCCGTGAGGGTGGCGTATGGAAGGCCGCGGCCGGTGAATGGCAGCCCCTCGATGGCGCCGAGCGTGCCGAGCTCGACAAGGGGCTACGGATCGCTCGCGATCAGCGTGCGCCGGAGCTACTGACGCTGCCGGTCTCCCAGGCCGTCAGCGAGGCCCCAAGCATGTCAGCGGCCTCTACGGCGGTCGATCAGAGCTCAGAGCAGGAGGGTGACGCATGAAGCGATTGATGCGAATGACCGTTGCCGCGGTCTCTCTCGGCCTGATGCCAATTGCGCTCGCCCAGGCCGTTCAGGCCCAGGATCAGGCGCAGGAAGATGCCTCGCCCATCCAGACGCTCAAGGCCGAGCGCGAAGCCGCCGAAGCGCGTGATCGGGCGCGGTTATCGGCGCTGGTCGAGGATCGCGAGGCCCTGTCGGCACGCCTGGCTGAGGTCACGTCGCAACTGGAAGACGCCCGGGCGCGCCGCGATGGCCTCGATGCTCGTCAGGCGGAACTCGATGCCCGGCGCGAGTCGCTGGCCGAGCGGCGCGGTGAGATGGGCGGGGAACTGGATGCCATCGCCGGTACCCTGGCGAGCCAGACCGGCGCGCTGCGCGATGATCTTGCCGACAGCTTCCTGACCCTGGGCGATACCCGCCTGCCGCCGCGACTGGGCAAGGATGCCTTGCCACGTCTCTCGCATCTAGAAGCGCTGGCCGATAGCCTGATGTCGCTGACCGTGGCAAGCGGCCAGGTCCAGCGCTTTACCGCACCGGTAGCCGATGCGAGCGGTGAGCGCCGGCCTCGGGAAGTGATCCGTGTCGGTGACATGCTGGCCTTCAGCGATGGTCAATTGCTGCATCGCCCAGGCCCTGAGGGAGAGCTATCGGCGAGCTCACACACGCCCGGGGCCGCTTCCGAGACCCTCGAGAACTTCCAGGCTGGCCGTGGGGATCGTGTCGTGATGGACCCGTCCCAGGGGCAGGTCATGGAAGTGCTCGCCCAGCAGCCGAGCCTGCTCGAGCGTTTCCAGCAAGGCGGTGCGGTGGGCTATGTCGTCGTCACTCTAGGGGTGCTGGGGCTGCTGGCGGCGGTCCTTCAGTATGCCTACCTGGTCTGGGTCAGTCTGGCGGTGCGTCGCCAGCTCTCAGGCCTAGATCATCCTCGTGATGATAACCCCTTGGGCCGAGTCCTTCGGCGACTGGCTTCGCTGTCCGGTGACCATGCCCCTGAGGCCCTCGAGGCTCGCCTCGATGAGGCGCTGCTCGCCGAGCAGCCGCGGCTCGAGCGCGGTCAGCCGCTGGTCAAGCTGCTGGCGGCGGTGGCGCCATTGCTTGGCCTGCTGGGCACGGTGACCGGCATGATCGGGACCTTTCAGGCGATCACGGTCTTCGGCACCGGGGATCCGCAGATGATGGCCGGCGGTATCAGCCAGGCGCTGGTGACCACGGTGCTGGGCTTGATCACCGCGGTGCCACTGTTATTTGCTCACACGGCATTGGCCAGTCGCAGTCGTGCCCTGGTCGGGGTGATCGAAGGCCGTGCCAGTGCCGCCCTGGCCGAGCGCCTCGAGCCGGTCGCGGCGAGCCCGGCTGATGTCAAAGAGAAAGGATACGCGGCCCATGCCAACCTGGCTTGAACCGTTGAGCTGGCTGTTTCGGGCTGGCGGGCCGGTATTGGTGGCGATTGCCCTGGTGGCCGTGGTGCTGTTCAGCCTGGCGCTGGAGCGCTGGTGGTATTTTCGCCTGACCTATCGGCGGGCACGGCGGGTGCTGATCCAGCGCTGGGTGGCGCGGCACGACCATGTTAGTTGGAGTGCCCTAACCCTGCGCGATGCTTGGACCCGCGAACTGATCACACGGCTGCGTCGCCCCTTGCCCTGGCTCAAATGGTTGGTGGCGGTCTGTCCGCTGCTGGGGCTGTTGGGCACGGTAACCGGCATGATCAGCGTCTTCGATAGCCTCTCGCTCAGCGAGGTCAATCAGGCGCGAGCGATGTCCGATGGCGTCGCTCGCGCCACCTTGCCGACCCTGGTCGGCATGGCAGTGGCGGTGGTGGGGCTTTTGTTCACCACCCGCCTGGAACACATCATTCGTCGCGAAGACCAGAAGCTCCACGATCGGATGGCTCGCGCCACGGAGGACTCCCATGCGTAGGCGTCGCCTGGAGGGCGATCATGCTAGCGAGGGCGAGGTCAATCTGACCCCCATGCTCGACGTGGTCTTCATCATGCTGATTTTCTTCATCGTTACCACCTCCTTCATCAAGGAGAGCGGGGTCGAGATCCAGCGCCCTGAATCTAGTGCGGCCACACCGCGCCCCGATGCCCAGGTCATGGTGGCCATCACGGCCGAGGGAGCGGTCTGGGTCGACGGCCAGCCGGTGGATCTGCATCGCTTGGGCGACACCGTGTCTGGCCTCGTGACCGATGACGGCTCGGTGGTGATCCAGGCCGATAGCGACGCCACCACCGGTCTGCTGATCGAGGTCATGGACGGCCTGCGCGAGGCCGGGGTCGACAACATGGCCGTAGCCGCCAGTCGAGAGGCCTCCTGATGCGACATCTGGTCGCCTTTATCGGGGGCCTCATGCTGGTCGGCGGGCTTTTTGTCCTGCTGGCGCTGCTGGTGGCACCACCGGAAGATACGCCAACGATGGAGATGTCGTCTGTGTCGATGGCGATGGCCGAGGCGCCGAATCAGCCGTCGGCCAGTGACGCCTCGCGTCCAGCGCCCTCTGCGCCGGCGCCGCCACCTCCGGCGCCTGCGCCGTCTCCACAGGTGCAAAGCGCGATCGAGCTCCCTGAGCCCGAGCTGCCCGCGATGCCTCAAGCGTCGGTGCCTACCGAGATGACGCTACCGGACTTGAAGGAGCAGGCCCCAGAACCGGCGCCAACGCCAGCGCCAGCGCCTACACCGGAGCCGCCGCCGGAACATGAACCCGAGCCGGCTCCCGAGCCCGCCGAGGCGACCATGCCGGCGGATGATTCCACCGCCACGGTGGCTGAGGCCGAAGGGGCATCGGCAAGCGAGGGAGGGGCCAGCAATGCGCAAGCGCAGTCGCCCGGTCCGCAAACGATCGGTCCTGCTCCGCAGCCAACGCGCCAAGTGGCGCCTGTGTATCCGTCGCGAGCGCAGCGCCGCGGCCTCGAGGGACATGTGGTGATGGCCTTCACGATCCGCCCCGATGGTAGCGTCGACCGCGATTCGATCAAGGTGATCGAGGCCGACCCTGCGCGTGTCTTCGACCGAGCCGCTACCCGGGCCATCGCTGACTGGCAATTTCCTGCGACCGGCTCTTCGCGGCGGGTCAGCCAACCCCTGCAGTTCGAGCTGAAGTGATGTCTATGCCGCTGCTCATGATCGTGCCCAGGACCATATTCAGGACCACGTCGAGACTCGCCATGCGCTGCGTCCTGGCAGCGTTGCTGTTCACGACCATGGCGGTCGCGGCTCCCTGCCTCGCCGCACCGGCGCTGCCTGGCGATATCCTGCGGGATATCGAGTCCCTCAAGGAGAATCTCGCGGAGGCCGACGCCCCCAGCGAGGTCGGGGCGCTCGAGGATCGTGCGCTGTCCCAGGCCCAGCGTCTGGCGGGCGGTAACGCCGCCGACCGTTGGGCGCGGGCGCTCTACCTGCAGCTGGCCTCGGAGGCCGCCGTTCACCGCAAGGCCTATCTCGACGCCGCCGAATACATCGCCAAGGCTCGGGCGGTGCAGGGCATGGATGCGGCCATGCGGGCCCGCTGGCTTCGCCGGGAGGCGAACCTGCGACTCGCCGGCGGCCAGCAGGCGAGAGGAGCAGGCCTGCTCTCGGACTGGCTTGGCGAGCATCGGGGGGACGCCGCCGATTACTGGCAGCTCGCCGGCGCGCAGGCGCGGCTCGAGCGCTGGGATGAAGCGAAGGAGGCGGTCTCCGCCGGCTTGGCGCGGGATGATTCGCCGAGCGATACACGGCTGATGCTGGCCGCCAGTATCTTTCAGCAGGCCGGCGCGGATGATCAGGCGCTGGGCATGCTCGAGCGGCTGCTTTCCCGCTCGCCGGAGAACCCCGATACATGGCGGCGGGCCGCCGGGTTCGCGCAGCGGTTGGATCAGCACGCGCAGGCCGCCGCACTCTGGGAAGCCGGCTGGCGCCAGGGCGTGCTCAAGGGCGATGACGCATTTGAACGACGCATCCGGCTGCATCTGGCCGCTGGCACACCGGCGAGGGCTGCTGAGCTTTTGAAGGCCGCACTCGAACAAGGCCGGCTTGACGACAGCCTGGCGCGTCGGCGCCTGCTGGCGACCGCTTATCAGCAGGCGCGGTCTCGTGGCCCGGCGCTTGCGGCCTGGCGTCATGTCGCCGAACGTAGCGGCAAGGCCGAGGACTGGCTGTACGTCGGCCAGCTGGCGGCGGGGTGGGGCAAGGATGCAGCCGCGCAGGAAGCGCTGTCGCGGGCACAGTCCCTGGGCAGCGAGCAGGCCAGCGAGTGGTTGAAGTATCTCGACCAAAACCCGCTGTCGGCAGCCCGGTAGCCTGGTAGGGAAGCGTTAGGCACTTATCGTCATTCAAGGGCGACCCATGACGCGTCGGGGCGGCGCGCCCTGGGCAATCGCACCGGGTCACCCGAGCTAGATTGGGCCAGCCGGGCGCACTATCCAGACCGGACTGGCTAGATCGTACTGGCTAGATCGTAGTGACTAGAGAGCCAGCTCGGTCCACACCGGGGCGTGATCCGACGGTTTCTCCATGCCGCGCAGCTCGTAGTCGATGTCGGCTGCGGTGACCTTGTCGATCAGCGGTCGGCTGACCAGGATGTGGTCGATGCGCAGGCCGCGCTTGGGATCGCGATCGAAGCCCTTGGAGCGGTAGTCGAACCAGCTGAAATGATCGTCGCGAGTCGGGTGCACCAGGCGGTAGCTGTCGGTCAGGCCCCAGTCCTTGACCCGGCCCAGCCAGGCCCGCTCGATGGGTTGAAAGCTGGTTTTGCCCTCGCGCAGCCAACGCTTGCGGTTGGATTCGCCGATGCCGATATCGCGATCTTCCGGCGAGATATTGAAATCCCCCATGATGGCGATGCGCTGATCCGGCTGGCAGTCTTCCTCGAGCAGCCGTGACAGCTGCGCGTAGAAGCGCTCCTTGTAAGGAAACTTGGTGGGGTGTTCGATGTTCTCGCCCTGAGGAAAGTAGCCGTTCCAGACGGTGAGGCTTTCCCCGTCGGCCAGGCGCAGCCGTGCGCCGATCATGCGCCGCTGGGCATCGTCGTCATCGTCAGGGAAACCGTAATGCACTTCCTCGGGCTCCTGACGGCACATCAGGGCCACGCCATAGTGCCCCTTCTGGCCATGGAAATAGACGTGGTAACCCAGTGCCTCCAGGGCCTCACGGGGGAATTCGCTGTCCTGGACCTTGGTTTCCTGCAGCCCGATCACGTCCGGCGAATGGGCCGCCACCAGTGCTTCGAGCTGATGCGGGCGTGCCCGCACTCCGTTGATGTTGAACGACACCAGCCGCATTATTTGCCCTCGCCCTCGGGTCGGGAGTTTTTCTCCGGATGAATCTCGATGGTCTGCGCTTGCTTCATGCGCTCGAGCTTGCGGGCGGCCTGCTGCTTGCGCTGGTCCTGCTTCTTGGCGGTGAAGCGCCGTGATGAAGCCACCTCATCGGGATGATCGTGGCGCCACTGCTTGTAATCCTTGCGCCGGCCGGTGCGAATCGTGACCTTGTCGGCCAGCGAACGGGTCTTCTTTCTGCGTGTCATGACATCGTGTCCTTTCTTGAGCGACGGTCATTCTAGCAATCACCGGGCGCTACCAACAGCAATCACCGGGCGCCGCCGGCTGAGGGCAGCCGACCCCGGTGCAATATCCAGGCCCAGCATCAGCTACCCTGCCGTCGCCTTTGGCCTGCTTGAACGTCGATCCGGCGAACATCCTGGATGGCCAAGGTATCACCAGACAAGCCGAGACGGCCAAGGGCTGGTACAATACCCCACCCGGAACTGGCCTGACCCTGGCGTCAGTGCATCACATCCACTGTTATTGGGACCTAAGCACAGCCTATGAGCGAGTCGGAACAGAATCCCGCCCCGGCGCAGACACGCAAGCCGAAACGTCGGCGCCGCAAACCGCGCAAGTCACAGTCCAACTGGGACATTCGCCAGTTCCAGGTGCCTGCCGTCGCGGGCAAGTGGCGTTTCCATGACTTCGACCTGCCCCTGCCGCTGATGCGTGCCATCCATGCGCTGGGCTTCGAGTACTGCACGCCCATTCAGGCCGAGGCGCTGGCACAGACCCTGCTGGGTGGTGACGTGGTCGGCAAGGCCCAGACCGGCACCGGCAAGACCGCCGCCTTTTTGATCTCGCTGATGGCCTACTTCCTCGAAGAAGAAGCGCCCGACGGTCAGAAGCCCGGCGCCCCGCGCGCGCTGATCATTGCGCCGACCCGTGAGCTGGCGCTGCAGATCGAAAAAGATGCCAAGGCCCTGGCGCGCTTCACCAAGCTGAATGTGGCTAGCGTCGTCGGTGGCATGGACTACCAGCAGCAGCGCGATCAGCTGGGCAAGAAAGTCGATGTGCTGGTGGCGACCCCGGGTCGCCTGCTCGACTTCCACGAGAAGCGCGATGTCGACCTGACCCAGGTCGAGGTGCTGGTGCTCGACGAGGCGGATCGCATGCTGTCGATGGGCTTCATTCCCGACGTCAAGCGCATCATCCGCCACACGCCCAAGAAGGAAGAGCGTCAGACCTTCCTGTTCTCGGCGACCTTCACCCCGGACATCCTCAACCTGGCGAGTCAGTGGACGCTGGATCCGGCACATGTGGAGATCGAGGTCACGGTCGACAACGCCGCCGACATCGACCAGCACGTCTATCTGGTCAGCGACGAAGACAAGTCACGCCTGCTGATCAACCTGTTGAAGGACGACAGCCTCGAGCGGGTGATGGTGTTCTGTAACCGTCGCGATCTGGTCCGCAAGCTCGACGACCTGCTGCGTGAAGCCGGTGTCAATGTGGCGATGCTCTCCGGTGACGTGCCGCAGACCAAGCGCATCGAGACCCTCGAGCGCTTCCGCGAAGGCGAGGTGCGGGTGCTGGTAGCGACAGATGTGGCCGGTCGAGGCATCCACATCGAAGACGTCAGCCACGTGATCAACTTCACCCTGCCGGAAGACCCGGAAGACTATGTGCACCGCATCGGCCGCACCGGTCGCGCCGGCGCCAAGGGCGTATCCATCAGTTTCGTGGGTGAAGAAGACGCCTTCTCGCTGCCCGAGATCGAGCGCTACATCAACGACAAACTGCCCTGCGAGCACCCGCCGGAAGGCACGCTGTAACGGCGAAGGCCGTAAGGACGATATCGACGATGCTGGACGAGGCGCTCAAGGGCGACATCCAGACCGCCTACCGGCGGGTTCTCGAGGGCCTCGAGCTGACACCGCGCTACGGTCAGCGACTGATGATCGCCGAGATCGCTCGTACCCTGGCGGGAATCGAGACCGATGATGCCGGCAAGCGGACCTCCAACGAGCATGTCTGCGTGCTCGAGGCCGGCACCGGCACCGGCAAGACGCTGGCCTATCTGCTGGCGGCCCTCCCTGTGGCCAAGGCTCGCGGCAAGCGGCTGGTGGTTTCTACCGCCACCGTGGCGCTGCAGGAGCAGGTGCTGCACCAGGACTTGCCGGCCCTCAAGGCGCATAGCGGGCTCGACTTCGACTATGCCCTGGCCAAGGGGCGCGGACGCTATATCTGCGTGTCCAAGCTCGAGCAGGCGCTGGATGGCGTCGAGGACAACCCGACCCTGTCGCTGTTCGAGCAGGCTATGGAGTCCCGCGACGGCGACGATTTTCATGGGCTGGTCAAGGAGCTGGCCGAGGCCTACGGCAACGGCCGCTGGGAAGGGGATCGCGACAGCTGGCCGGTGGCCATCGCCGACCCGCAATGGCGCCGCCTGACCACCGACCACCGTCAGTGCACCAACCGCCGCTGCGACCACTTCAGCGCCTGCGCCTTCTTCCGCGCCCGGCGCTACCTGGACAGTGCCGACATCATCGTCGCCAATCACGACCTGGTACTCGCCGACCTGGCCTTGGGCGGGGGTGCGGTGCTACCAAGTCCCTCCGATTGCATCTACGTCTTCGACGAAGGGCATCACCTGCCCGACAAGGCGATTGGCCACTTCACCCATCGCTTCGCCGTCAACGGCGCCTTGCGCTGGCTGCGCACCCTTAAAAAGTCGCTGACCGAGCTCAATACGGCGCTCGGCGTTCAGCCGACCCTGGCGCGCCTGTTGGGGGGCTTCCCCGAGGCGATCGCCGCGCTCGAGCCACGCCTGGGGGAGGTCTTTGCGCTGGGCCACCAGCTCGCCGAACTGCCCAATGGCGCCGGTGAGGAGACCCATCAGCTGCGTTTCGACATGGGCCGCGCGCCCGAGGCGCTGCGCGAGCAGGCCGGTGTGCTGGTGACGGTCTTCGCCGAGATGTCGCGCAATCTAGAAACCATGGCCGATATCCTGCGCGAGAGCCTCGATCCGGAGAAGTCCACCGGGCTACCCCGGGAGCAGGCCGAACCCTGGCTGCCGCTGATCGCCCTGTTGCATGGCCGCGCTCTGGAGGCTCACGCCCTGTGGTTGGCCTTCAGCGAGGTCGACGATACCCAAGAGCCACCGCGGGCGCGCTGGTTAAGCTTCGAACAGATCGGCGGCGAGCCGGAGCTGGTCTTCGCGGCAAGCCCGGTCTCGGCGGCCAATACCCTGGCACGGACCCTGTGGGGCAGCTGTCACGGTGCGGTGGTCACCTCGGCGACCCTCACTGCCCTGGGGCGTTTCGAGCGCCTGCAGGAGCGTGCAGGGCTCGCCAATCGCTACCGCTATCAGCGCCTACCCAGCCCCTTCGACTATTCCCGTGCGGTGCTGAGCGTGCCTCGCGAAGCCGTCGACCCTGGCGACCGTGAGGGCCACGAGCGTGCCATCGTCGACTTCGTCCAGGGGCTAGACGACGATGAAGCCGTGCTGATGCTGTTCTCGTCGCGGGCCCAGTTGCGCGCCGTGGAGAAGGCATTGCCGCGCTCCTATCGCGAGCGCGTGCTGGCCCAGGACCGGCTGCCCAAGCGCGAGCTGATCGAGCGCCATCGCACGCGAGTCGATGCCGGGGAGGGCAGTATCATCTTCGGTCTGGCGAGTTTCGCCGAAGGCATCGACTTACCCGGCAAGTACCTGACCCATGTGGTGATCACCCGTCTGCCCTTCGCGGTCCCTGACGACCCGGTGGGGGCGACGCTTGCCGAGTGGATCGAGAGCCGTGGCGGCAATCCTTTCATGCGCATTACCGTGCCGGATGCCTCGATAAAGCTGGTGCAGGCCTGTGGTCGACTGATTCGCAAGGAAGACGATTGTGGGCGCATTACACTGCTCGACCGACGGGTGCTGACACGCCGCTATGGTCAGGCATTGCTCGACGGTCTGCCGCCCTTTACCCGCGAAATTGATGGCGTCGTGCAGGGCGGGTGATGTCCCTTGGCGCATGGGTGCCGAGCGTGGAAAAGGCGGCCTCTCGGGACTATGTTGCTCAATGGGATGTCGTTAAAAAAGGAAAACTGCATGTATATCGCACTGAAATGGGACCACTTGATTGGTGCTCACTTCGTCTCCTGGATTGTGGTCGAATGTTCGGCGGTGGGCGAGAAGTTTGGTTTGCCGCAGGCGCTGCCGCCAAGGCGCGACGCGGCCTATTTCGTCGACCCGGAGACGGCGGAGCAGGACGCCAAGGCGTTTGCCGAGTACAAGAACGCTGAGGTGACGACCACGCCTAGCGACTATAGTCCCTATCTCTCCGACCACCACGGCTATTGCCACTATCAGTGGGATCACACCTACCTGGAAGAGCTGGTGAAGCATGCGGTGTTGTACTGGGAAGACGGCCAGCATCGAAAGCCGGCTCCAGTGCGTGACGATATTGCCTACTTCGTCTGCCCCGATGCGTCAGAGCAGGACAGTCGTTTCTTCGCTCAGTACAAGCTCGAGCAAGCTGAGCGCCAGGTGGCCTGAAGGCCGGCGAGGCTAAACGCTAGAGTATTGAATGACCGGTATCACGCCCAGGCAGGCAGCCGCGACAATGCCGCCATAAAACGAAAAACGCCCGCTATCATAGCGGGCGTTTTCTATTGCAGCCGACGGTGGCAATGGCTGCGAGCACATCACGAGGTGCTAGTCACGACGCTTGGACAGCACCGGGGCCAGTTTTTCGTTCATGGCGGTGAAGGTGGCAACGGTGGTGTCCCAGTCGATGCAGGCATCGGTAATCGACACGCCGTAGGCCAGGTCCGCTTTGTCGTCCTTGATCTTCTGGTTGCCCCAGCCGATATGGGATTCGACCATCAGGCCGATGATCGAGCGGTTGCCCTCGAGAATCTGGTTGGTGACGTTTTCCATTACCAGCGACTGCAGCGCCGGATCCTTGTTGGAGTTGGCATGCGAACAGTCGATCATGATGTTCGGCTTGATGCCTTCCTTTTCCAGTTCCTTCTCGGCAAGCGCTACGCTGACGCTGTCGTAGTTGGGCTTGCCGTTGCCGCCGCGCAGCACCACATGGCCATAGGCATTGCCGCGGGTACGGATGATCGCGACCTGGCCGGCCTGGTCGATGCCGAGGAAGTTGTGCGGGTGCGCCACCGACTGCAGAGCATTGACCGCTACGTCGAGGCTGCCGTCGGTACCGTTCTTGAAGCCGACCGGGCAGGACAGGCCAGAGGCCATCTCGCGGTGGGTCTGGGATTCGGTGGTACGGGCGCCAATCGCCGACCAACTGATGCAGTCCTGAAGATACTGCGGGGAGATCGGATCGAGGGCTTCGGTGGCGAGCGGCAGGCCCATCTCGGCGAGATCCACCAGCAGCCGGCGCGCAATGTGCAGGCCTTCTTCGATCTCGAAGGAGCCGTTGAGGTGCGGGTCGTTGATCAGGCCTTTCCAGCCGACGGTCGTGCGCGGTTTCTCGAAATAGACGCGCATCACGATGTACAGGCTTTCCTTGACCTCATCGGCCAGGCGACGCAAACGCCGGGCATAATCCAGCGCCGCGTCCACGTCATGGATAGAGCAGGGACCCACCACGACCAGCAGCCGTGGGTCGCTGCCGTCCAGAATGCGCTGGATGGTCTCGCGGCCCTCGATGACCGTGCGTTCGGCGGCGTCGGTCAGGGGGATTTCCTGCTTGAGCGTCTCGGGAGTGATCAGGACATCCTGGGCCAGGACGTTGAGGTTATTGACCTGCTGTTGTGACATGCCGCTACCTGTGACGTGAATACGCGCGTGAAAATGATGAAGAGACGCCTACTATCGCTCGTGGGGCTAGTGAAAATCAACGGCCGCAGGGAACTCGTTGCCGGCACCTGCTGTCCCAGCGGTTCGTTATCGCTGGCATGCTGTGTGCTTGATGGAATGCCAATAAACAGGAACACTGACGGATAACCATCACCGAATGCCACCAGGTTTCCACATAGACGTTATGACTGCTTGTTTGCTTAAAGCGTTCACCGAGAATTGTACCTTCGGACGAAGCTTCCCTGCGAGGCTGCCCTCTGGAGCGTCGATTGTACGCCCTACCTGTATTAAGGGGGGCTGAATGGATACCCGGGAAACCGATCAGCAACTCGTTGAGCGCGCTCAACGGGGAGACAAGAGGGCCTTCGATCTGCTGGTGAAGAAGTATCAGCACAAGATCATTGGCTTGATTGGCCGCTACGTGCATGACCACGCCGAGGTCCAGGATGTGGCCCAAGAGGCCTTCATCAAGGCCTACCGAGCGCTGGGTAAGTTTCGTGCCGATAGCGCCTTCTATACCTGGCTATATCGCATTGCGATCAATACCGCCAAGAACCACCTGGTGTCCCGTGGGCGTCGTCCGCCGGGTAGCGATATGGATATCGTCGATGCCGAGGTCATCGATCAGAGCGGCCGGCTTTCCGATGTCGAGTCACCAGAGGCGGCCATCGCGCGTGATCAGCTGGAAACGGCGGTCTTCGAGGCGATCGAAGCGCTGCCAGAGGATCTGCGCACGGCGATTACTCTGCGTGAATTCGATGGTCTGTCCTATGAAGATATTGCCCAAATCATGGACTGCCCGGTCGGCACGGTGCGCTCGCGCATCTTCCGTGCCCGGGAGGCCGTCGATCGCCATATCCAGCCGCTGGTGGTGACCGCCAGAACCCAAGACATGGTGCATTAATGATCGATTCCAGCATTTTTGCCTTTAGGGCTGAACTGTTGTCGCCTTCTGGCGTCACATGCATGGGTCGAATGTATCGCGGTGGCAATGCCTTGAAAGGGATGGTCTGACGCTAGGCGTCTTTCTCATCTGGGTAGGCAGGTCGTAAAGGCACGTTGTCACCACTCGAGTCGACAACTGATCTAAGGGCGACACGCCTTAAAGTGTGAGGGTGTAAGTGATGAATCAGAATTCACAGGAGTCATTGTCTGCCTTGATGGACAGTGAGGCAGACAATCTCGAACTTCCTCGGGTGCTCAAGTCGCTGGACGAGTCCCCCGAGGTCGCTGAGACCTGGCGCCGCTACCATCTGGCTCGCAGTTTGATGCAGCGAGACCGGGATATCGATGTGTCCACCGATCTGTCGGCAGGCATCATGGCGAGGCTCGCCGATGAGCCGTCACCGGAAATCGAGGCGCCGGTGGCGCCGTCGCGCAGCCTGTTTTCCCGCGCTGGCTCCTTTGCAGGCAGTGCGGCCGCGGCCGCTGCGGTCTCGTTGATGGTGATTACCGGCGTGCAATTTTATAACTCGCCTGACGAGCGTGCCCAGTCAGGCCAGGCCGGTCTGGTCAGCGCGCCGAGCGGGGGCAGTGGCGTTTCCAGCCAGATTCAGCGACCGTCCTTGGTCGACTTGCCGCTGTTTCAGTCGTCCGCAGCCGACCGCGGCCTGATGAATGTCGGCGCCACCGTCGAATCACCGATGATGATGGCGCCTAGCGTTCGCCAGTCGCAGCGCGGCGATCAGCAGCAGGCCCGCTTGCTGCAGTCCTATCTCGACCGCCATGCGGAAGGCGCGGCATATCGTAGTGGCGATGCCTGGATGCCGCTGCTGAGGGCTTCAGGCCAAGAGTCACTGGGTCTGCGTTGATGCTGGTGTCCCCTGTCATGAGCCGAGATCCTGGCCGCTGTCGGTCGCTTCCCCAGATGTTGACGTTCGCGGCCTTGCTGGCAATGGCTTGGCCGGCGGCATCGGCCCTGGCGGCCGAAGAGAGCGCCGATGGGTATGACTGCCAGCGACTGGAGGCGCAGGCGGCACCGGCCACGGCCAGTGATTGGTTCGGTCGCAGTCTCTGGGCCAACCACTGCTATGAGTTCAAGGCGCGCGCCGTGCGCATCGGTAGCGACGGCGTGCGGACCCTGGCGCTGACCCATAATATCCGTGACGGCATCGAGCATGAGGTGGCGCGCTTCCTGGATGGCGATCCCGTCGTATTCGAACGTCGGGGGCGCATTGGCCGCGGCGGCTGGGCCTCAGGTGACGCCAACGCGCCGACTTCGCCACAGGCGATCATGGCCAAGCTCGACGAACACTATCGTCTCAGCCTCGGTGGCGAGGAACGGATTGCCGGCCGTGCCGCCGTTCGTCTGGATATCGAGCCGCTCGACGATATGCGCTTTGGGCAGCGCCTGTGGTTAGACAAAGTAACGGCGCTGCCGCTCAAGCAGATGTTGCTCGATACCCAAGGGCGAGTACTCGAAACCTTCCAGATCACCGACATCGAACATCCCACGGTGTTCGAGGGCCAGATCGAAATGGACCGAGTGCGCCCCTCTCCCAACGATGCCTGGCAGCCCGGTTGGCTACCGCCCGGGTTCGTTCCTCAGCCGGTGGCTACGGCCGATGCCAGTCACGCCGATAAGGTGCCTCATCGCCTCTTCAGCGATGGTCTCTCCAGCCTCAGCATGTTCGTCGAACCTCTCGACCCCGAGCGTCCCGCGCTAGCCCCAGGCCTGCACCGCCTTGGCATCTCTTACGCGGCGGTTCGACATATGGTGCTGGGCGGCCAGCCCATGCAGGTGGTGGCGATGGGGGAGTTGCCGCCCAAGGTACTGATCAGGGTGGTCGAGCGGGTGGGGCTTGCCGGTGCCGAGAGCAGTAGCCAAGTGCTCAGTGACGAGGTGTCCAGCGACGCCTTGAGCCCTCAGGAGGCGCCATGACCGCAAGCATTGGCATGACCGCGGGGCACTGGCTCGAAGCCACGGCGCGGGTCGATGCTCTTCTGCGTGAAGGCGCCCGTGTCAGCGTGCTTACCCAGAGCGGCTGTGCGGGCTGTGCTTCCCGAAAGGGCTGTGGCACTGGCCTGCTGGCGACCAGGCGCAAGGCTCGCCCCCGGCAGCTGACCATTGAGACTTCATCTGATTTGACGGTAGGCCAGACGGTGCGAATCGGCCTGCCGGCTCGACGTTTCCTGCAAGGGGCCCTGGCGATCTATGGCCTGCCCTTGGTGACGTCATTGCTTGCCGGTGGCGCCGCCGAGGCCTGGCTGGCGCCCGGCCATCCGCTGGTACCGGTGGCCTTCCTGGCCGGGCTTGCCTGCGGCGTGATCGGCCTGGCCCTCTGGGGTCGGTGCCAGCCTGGCAGCTACCGTCCGGTACTGCTCGACCCCTCTCCGCCTTGATCGCCGGGCACGCCAACAACATATAACGATTATATTAGGGATAGTTCATAGGAATGGCCGAGACTCCGTCGCATCGGAGTCGCTGGCACTCACCATTGCCGATCCACGCATTGCCTTCCCATGCTGTTGCAGGAGTGATTATGGAACGCACGCTTCGCCATTCTTTCATGTTTGCCTTGCTGTTAATGCTGTCTCTGGCCTGTGCCTCGGCCCAGGCTCGTGAGCTACCTGACTTCACCGAGCTGGTCGCCCAAGCCGCCCCCGGTGTGGTCAATATCTCGACGACACGCACCGTCTCATCGGGTGGTTTCTCCTATCACGGCCCCGGCGGTGAGGATATTCCCGAGATCTTCCGGCGCTTCTTCGGCGACCAGCTGCCCATGCCGGGTGGTGGCCAGAAGCAGGAACACGAGCGTCAGTCGCTCGGCTCGGGCTTCGTGATCAGCGAAGATGGCTACATCATGACCAACGCACATGTGGTCAAGGACGCCGATGAGATCCTGGTGCGTCTCAATGACCGCCGGGAGCTAAAGGCCGAGCTGGTCGGTGCTGATACCAAGACCGATGTCGCGCTCCTCAAGGTCGATGCCGACAATCTGCCGACACTGGATATCGGCGATTCCGATACCCTCGAGGTGGGTGAGTGGGTCGCGGCCATCGGTTCACCCTTCGGTTTCGATCACTCGGTCACCGCTGGCATCGTCAGTGCCATCAACCGCACGCTACCGTCCGATGCCTACGTGCCCTTCATCCAGACCGATGTGGCCATCAACCCGGGCAACTCCGGCGGACCGCTATTCAATCTCGACGGTGAAGTGGTGGGTATCAACTCGCAGATCTTTACCCGTAACGGTGGCTACATGGGCCTCTCGTTCGCGATTCCGATCAGCGTGGCCATGGACGTTGCCGACCAGCTCAAGAGCGAAGGGCACGTCAGCCGCGGCTGGTTGGGTGTCGTGATCCAGCCGGTGTCGCAGGATCTGGCCGAGTCCTTCGGGCTTGACGGCCCCAACGGAGCGCTGATTGCCGATCTCGACCCCGATGGCCCTGCCGCTCGCGATGGCCTTAAAGCCGGCGATGTGATCGTGGGCGTCAACGGTCAGGAAGTCGATCGCTCCAGCACCTTGCCGCGACTCATCGGGCGAGTGCGTCCGGGCGATGATGTCGATCTGGACGTGATGCGCGATGGACGCCAGCGTGAGATCACGGTCACTGTCGGTGACTGGCCGGATATGGCCAATGGCGGTCAGGGCTCGAGCCAGTCCAGCGACAGCCAGACGCGTCTGGGGCTGACCGTCACTACCCTCGATGATCAGACCCTCGAGCGTCTGGGCGTCGACGGCGGTGTGGGTGTCGAAGCCGTCGAGTCCGGCGGTGTGGCTCAGCAGGCCGGCATTCGTCCTGGAGATGTGCTGGTCTCCATCGGCGATCAGGCCATTACCTCGCCGAAGCAGCTGATGTCGGTCATCGACTCCCTGGAGTCCGGCCACGCCGTGCCGGTACGCCTCTATCGTGAGGGTCGCTCCTTGTATATCGCGCTGCGACTCGAGGCCGACGACTAATCTCACTCGATACTAACGACGGGGCCTGCGGGCCCCGTCGTTCGTTGGGCGCACCTTCCCGGCGGCGTCGCTGTTCCTGTCGAGCCCTTGCCGGTACAATGCCGGCATTCTTTTTCAAGACGCCCCACCCATCGGGCTTTACCCGGTGGCCGACGGGATGCGCACCAAGAACCGGATGACTGTGCATGAGCAACAACGCAACGAGCAAAGACCTGAGCTTGATTCGTAACTTCTCGATCATCGCCCATATCGATCATGGCAAGTCGACCCTCTCGGATCGCATCATTCAGATCTGTGGCGGCCTGACCGATCGCGAGCTCAAGGAGCAGGTGCTCGACTCCATGGATATTGAGCGTGAGCGCGGCATCACCATCAAGGCGCAGTCGGTCACCCTGGATTACTTGGCTGACGATGGTAAGACCTACCAGCTCAACTTCATCGATACGCCGGGGCACGTCGACTTCTCCTATGAAGTCTCTCGTTCGCTCTACGCCTGTGAGGGTGCTCTGCTGGTGGTCGATGCGGGGCAGGGGGTCGAGGCGCAGTCCGTGGCCAACTGCTACACCGCCGTGGAGCAGGGGCTCGAGGTGCTGCCGGTACTCAACAAGATGGACTTGCCTCAGGCCGACCCGGACAAGGTCAGCAAGGAAATCGAGGAGATCATCGGCCTGGATGCCACCGATGCCTGCCAGGTGTCGGCCAAGAGCGGCATGGGCATGGAAGGTCTGCTCGAGCGTCTGGTGCGCGATATTCCGGCGCCCAAGGGTGATCGGGACGCGCCGCTGCAGGCGCTGATCGTCGACTCCTGGTTCGACAACTACCTGGGCGTGGTCTCGCTGGTGCGAGTCTTCGATGGCACCCTGAAGAAGGGCGACAAGATTCGCATGACCTCGACAGGCCGCGACTGGCCGGTCGGCGAGGTGGGTATCTTCACCCCGCTACGCAAGGAAACCGGCATCCTGCGCGCCGGTGAGGTCGGCTTCGTGGTCGCCGGTATCAAGGACATTCATGGCGCACCGGTGGGCGACACCATCACCCACACCAAAACGCCAGACGTGCCGCGCCTGCCCGGCTTCCAGAAGGTCAAGCCGCAAGTCTATGCCGGTATGTTCCCGGTCAGCGCCGACGACTACGAGGACTTCCGCGACGCGCTGGAGAAGCTGGCGCTCAATGATGCCTCCCTGGACTACGAGCCTGAGAATTCTGACGCCCTGGGCTTCGGTTTCCGCGTCGGCTTCCTTGGCACCCTGCACATGGAGATCATCCAGGAGCGCCTCGAGCGGGAATACAATCTCGACCTGCTGACCACGGCGCCCACGGTGGTCTATGAGCTGGCGATGGACAGCGGCGAGATCATCTATGTCTCCAACCCCTCCAAGCTGCCGGACATGGCCAACGTCAACGAGATGCGTGAGCCGGTCGTGCGGGCCAGCATCCTGGTGCCCCAGGAGTTCGTCGGCAACGTCATCACCGAATGTGAGCAGCGCCGCGGCACCCAGCTGGACATGCAGTTCCTGGGCAGTCAGATTCAGTTGACCTACGAGCTGCCCATGTCCGAGGTGGTCATGGACTTCTTTGACCGCCTGAAGTCGATCACCAAGGGCTATGCGTCGCTCGATTACAACTTCGAGCGCTTCGAAGCCGCTAAGCTGGTGCGTCTGGACGTGCTGATCAACGGTGATCGCGTCGATGCCCTTGCAGTCATCATCCACCGTGATCATGCTCATTCACGTGGTCGTCTGCTCGTGGAGAAGATGAAAGAGCTGATCCCGCGCCAGATGTTCGACGTCGCGATCCAGGCGGCGATTGGAGGACAGGTCGTGGCCCGTTCGACGGTCAAGGCACTGCGCAAGAACGTGACCGCCAAGTGCTATGGCGGCGACGCATCCCGCAAGAAGAAGCTGCTCGAGAAGCAGAAAGCGGGTAAGAAACGCATGAAACAGGTGGGTCGGGTCGAGATCCCGCAAGATGCCTTCCTCGCCGTGCTCAAGGTGAACGACTAGGAAACCCTGACAAATGGATTTTTCGCTTCTGCTGGTGGTGGCCGTTACGGTCACCGGGTTGATCTGGCTGCTCGACGCCGTCTGGTGGTCCAAACGGCGCCAACAGCGCATGGCGCTGGCCGCTGAGGGACAAGAGCTGGCGCATGGGGCTGGCCAGGCATCGGGTGGTCAAGAGGGCGGCATGACATATGCCGCGGCTAACAAGGGCACCCCAAAGAGCGCCAAGGAACCGTGGCTGGTCGACTATGCACGCTCCTTCTTCCCGGTGCTGCTGATCGTGCTGGTGGTGCGCAGCTTCGTGGTCGAGCCCTTCCAGATTCCCTCGGGGTCGATGCGCCCGACACTCGAGATCGGCGATTTCATCCTGGTCAACAAGTTCACCTACGGTCTGCGGCTGCCGGTCACCAACACCAAGCTGGTCGATATCAGCGAGCCTGAACGCGGCGACGTGATGGTGTTTCGTTTTCCGCAGGATCCGTCGGTCAACTTCATCAAGCGAGTGATTGGCCTGCCGGGGGACCGCATTCGCTATGAGGGTAAGCAGCTTTACATCAACGGCGAAGCGGTTCCCAAAGAGGTGGTCGATCAAACCGATACCGACCAGCTAGAAGAGGTATTGCTCGAGGAAAGCTTGGGCGATATCACGCACCCCATTTACAATGATTTTCGTGACCCCGGGCCGCAGATGCGCGAGCTTCGCGTGCCTGAGGGGCATTATTTCATGATGGGCGATAACCGTGACCACTCCAACGACAGCCGCTACTGGGGCTTCGTGCCGGAAGAAAACATCGTGGGCAAGGCCTTCGCCGTGTGGATGCACTGGGACGGCGGGCTGCCCAGCTTCAGTGAGGTCCGGGTGATCGACTGACCCTGGTGCGGCCCGACGGCCGCATCCGGGTGTGATCACAATGCCTATCGATGATGACAACCTTTAAGAGAGTAGCAGGAGTTTCGTGAGCAACCCCTTGAATGCCTTCAGCCGCCGGGTCGGCCATGAGTTCGCCGACCCCGGCCTACTGGAGCTGGCCATGACCCATCGCAGCTTTGGTGGCCAGAACAACGAACGGCTCGAGTTCCTCGGCGATTCGATCGTCAACTTCGTGATCGCCGAGGCGCTGTTCCGGCGCTTCCCGGAAGCTCGCGAAGGCCAGCTTTCGCGCCTGCGTGCCCGCCTGGTCAAGGGGCAGACCCTTGCCGAACTAGGCCGCGAGTTTTCCGTGGGCGAATGCCTGCGGCTCGGTTCCGGCGAGATGAAGAGCGGCGGCCATCGTCGTGACTCGATTCTTGCCGATGCCGTCGAGGCCGTGATTGGCGCCATCTATCTGGACGCCGGCATGGACGTGGCCAAGACCCGCGTGCTGTCCTGGTTCGCGACCCGCCTGGAGGCGCTGGACCTGCAGGACACCCAGAAAGATCCCAAGACCCGCCTGCAGGAGTTCCTGCAGTCGCGTCAGTCGCCACTGCCGCGCTATGAGGTAGTCAACGTGGATGGCGAGGCCCATGCCCAGACCTTCACCGTCGAGTGCCACATCGAAATGATCGGCGAGCACACCGTGGGGGTAGGCTCGAGCCGCCGCCATGCCGAACAGCAGGCCGCCGAACTTGCCCTGACTCGCCTTGATCCCCGTGGAGGTCGCTCATGACTCAATCCTGTGGCTTCGTCGCCATCGTCGGGCGTCCCAACGTCGGCAAATCGACACTGATGAATCGCATCCTCGGTCAGAAGGTCTCCATTACGTCGCGGAGGCCGCAGACCACGCGACACCAGGTAATGGGCATCAAGACCGATGAAGAGACCCAGTTCATCTACGTCGATACCCCCGGCATGCATATCATGTCGAAGGATCGCAACAAGGCGATCAACCGCTTCATGAACCAGGCAGCGACCCAGGCGTTGCGCGACATCGACTGCGTGGTCTTCATCATCGACCGCACCCGCTGGGCGCCGGAAGACCAGGTGGTGCTCGACAAGCTGGAGCATGTCAGCGCACCGGTGATCCTCGCCGTCAACAAGGTCGACTGGCTTGAGGACAAGGCGAGCCTGTTGCCCTGGCTCGATGAAGTCGGCGCCAAGCGCGATTTTGCCGCCATCCTGCCGATCTCGGCCAAGCATGGCACCAATGTGCCCGAGCTCGAGGCCGAGGTCGCCAAGCACCTGCCGGAAGGCATTCATCACTTCCCCGATGACCAGATTACCGACAAGAGCTCGCGCTTCTTGGCCGCTGAGCTGGTGCGCGAGAAGGTGATGCGTCAGTTGGGCGACGAGCTGCCTTATCAGATGACCGTCGAGATCGAGGAATTCAAGACCGATCAGCGCGGTACCCTGCATATCAGTGCGCTGATGATGGTCGAGCGTCAGGGGCAGAAGAAGATCCTGATCGGTGAGGCCGGCGATCGCATCAAGAAGATCGGCCGCGAGGCGCGCCTGGAAATGGAGCGCGCCTTCGAGAGCAAGGTCATGCTCAATCTTTGGGTCAAGGTCAAGCGCGGCTGGTCTGACGATGAGCGGGCCTTGAAGAGCCTGGGCTACGACCTCGACTGACCCTCTCATGCAGCCCCAGCCGGCATTTCTGCTGCACAAGCGTCCCTATCGTGAGACCAGTGCCCTGGTCGACTTGCTGACCCTGGATCATGGCCGTATCCGCGCCGTGGCACAGGGCGTGCAGCGACCCGGTAGCCGCTCCAGGTCGCGTCTGCAGCCCTTCACTCCCCTGCACCTGACCTGGGTGGGGGCAGGGGAGTTGAAACGCCTGCGCCTGATGGAGAGCACCGGCAGTGCGCCCATGCTCGCCGGAGAGGGGCTGCTATGCGGATTCTACGCCAACGAACTGCTGACCCGGCTGCTGCCGCTGGAACTGCCGGTGGCCGAGGTCTTTGCCTTTTATGGCGCCGCCATGAAGGAATTACCGCTGCCAGGCGAGCGGGCCGGTGCCTTGCGGCGTATGGAGTTTGCCCTGCTGGAGGCGCTGGATGCCGAGCCGGTGTTCTGTGATCTCGATGGCGTTGAGCTCGACCCCCAGACTCGCTATGTCTATCGGGCTGACGCGCGTCGTTTCAGTCCACTGGCACCGGGTCACGCTGGCGGCCTCGATGGTCGCACGCTCAAACTGTTGGAGCAGGGTGACTGGGCGGCGCCGGGACTTGCGGCTCCGGCACGCTCATTGGCCAGGGCCGCACTGACGCCGCTGCTTGGCGAGCGCCCCCTGCGGGCCCGTGAGCTGATGCAGCAACTGGCGGCGCGTCGCCGTTCCGGCTGATGTCTTGCTCTATCGAATACCCTATCGACTTGCCCCTATCCGCTGATGTTCCCCTGATGATTTATTGGAGAGATTGCCATGCTCCCCCCTCGTATCCTGCTCGGCGTCAACATTGATCACATTGCCACCCTGCGCCAAGCCCGCGGCACGCGATTTCCCGATCCCGTCCAGGCGGCCTTGCTCGCCGAGGAAGCCGGTGCCGATGGCATTACCGTCCACTTGCGTGAAGATCGTCGCCATATCCAAGAGCGCGATGTCAGGCTCCTCGCCGAGGTGCTCAACACCCGCATGAACCTCGAGATGGCCGTGACGCCGGCGATGATTGAGCTGGCCGAGGAGATTCGCCCGGCGCATATCTGTCTGGTGCCGGAAAAGCGTGAAGAGCTGACCACTGAAGGTGGGCTAGATGTGGCCGGTGCGCGCGAGACCATCGCCGCCGCCTGCAAGCGCCTGGCCGCCGTCGGTTGCGAGGTGTCGCTGTTCATTGATCCGGAACCCGTGCAGATCGAAGCGGCCAAGGACGTGGGGGCTCCCGTGATCGAGCTACACACTGGGGCCTATGCCGAGGCTTGCGGTGACGAGGCTCGGCGCGAGTACGCGCGCCTGAGTGCCGCCGCCGAAATGGCGCTGGAGCTTGGGTTGGTGGTCAATGCCGGGCATGGCCTGCATTATCATAATGTCGAGGCGATCGCCGCCATTCCCGGGCTCACCGAGCTCAATATTGGCCATGCCATCATCGCACGCTCGCTGTTTGTGGGGCTCAAGGAAGCCGTGGCCGACATGAAGCGTCTGGCGATCGCCGGCCAGGAGGCTGGTCTGGTGGCCGCCATGGAAACTCACGACCACGACCACGACCACGACCACGCTTAGGGTTAGCCGATATGATCCTCGGCATTGGGACCGATATCGCCAGGGTGGCGCGCTTCGAGACAGCCATGGCGCGCCACGGCGATCGCTTTGCGGCACGTTTGCTGGGTCCTCATGAGCAGGCGCGTCTCGCCGAGCATGGCCAGCCTGCGGCCTATCTCGCCAAGCGTTTTGCCGCCAAGGAGGCCTTCGTCAAGGCCTTGGGGGTCGGCATGCGACAGGGCATGCGTTGGACCGAGATCCAAGTGGTTAACGACGACCTGGGCCGGCCCTTGCTGACGCTTTCCGGCCAGGCCCAGGCCCTCGCTGAGGGACTGGGCGTGACCGGCATGCATCTGTCGATTTCCGATGAGGCCGACATGGCGCTGGCGCTGGTGGTGCTGGAAGGGTAGCGGGCCTCACGAACCTAGCGCTCATGAGGCCGCGCTGCTAGGCCTGGCGCGACTGCCAGGCGCGCAGCCGCCCCATGGCAGCGTAGAGTTCTTGCAGCAGAGGGCCGACCGCCGCCAAGCCCTGCACTCTTAGCCGCGTCTCCAATGTCTCGGCGAGCAGCGCCAACTGCGGTACACCGCAATAGCGGCAGGCACCGTTCAGGTGATGGATGGCATCCAGCAGGGCCTCTTCGTCTTTGGCCTGCCAAGCCGCATCCAGGCTAGCCTCGCTCTCATCCAGACTTTCCAGCAGTAGCGTCAATGTCTTGCGCGCCAGATCCTCTCGCCCACCGGCAAGCCTGGCACCCATCTGCATGTCCACCACTGCCAGCTCACCGTCAGCCTCGACATGGCTCTCGCCGGATGCCGTCTCCGATGACCCGTTCGGGCTCTGACGCGGAGTCGGCAGGGCCAGTCCCAGGTGTTGGCCGAGCAGCTTGATCAGCATTCTGGCGTCGATGGGCTTGATCAAGACGTCATGCATGCCGCACGACAGGAGGCGTTGGCGCTCTTCTTCCCGTGCGTGAGCGGTGACGGCGATGACCGGACAGGTCTTCCAGGCGCCCCCTAGCTGGCGCAGCGCCTCCAGCGTGGCTTCGCCTCCCATGCCGGGCATGCGAATGTCCAACAATACAAGGTCAATGCGCTCGCTTTGGGCCAGTGCCAGCGCCTCTTCCCCGCTGGCGGCCAGCAGCGAGGTGATGCCCGCTTCGCGAAGCAGCTCCTGCAGCAGAAGACGGTTGGACGCCACGTCGTCGACCACCAGCACCCTTGGCAGGTCGGTGGCCGCAAGCTTCGGCAACGACGTCTTAGGGGTCGGAAGCTTGGAGGGTGCCGACAGCCCTAGCTGTCGCTTGATCGTGTCGGCCAGCACCTGGCGCGAGATGGGCTTCGTCAGCGTCTCGCCGCCCATTGGCAGGCGAAGTTCCGGCATATCGTAGGGGCTGGTATTGGCCATCAGGATGGTTGGGCAGGAGCTTTCATCCAGACAGGTCTGCCAGCTTGCCAGCCGCTCGGGGGCCAGATCCTTGGCATCGAGACTGGCAAGGACCAGGTCCGGTGGAGGGGGCAGAACGGTATGGCCGTTGTCACCGCGCGCCGGAACCTTGGCGTTCCAGGTCGAAAGCAGGTGGTTAAGGGCGCGCCGGGTTGCCAGGTGAGACTCGTGAAGGACTACCACTCGACCGCCGAGGTCGAGTTCCGGAGCGCGATATTCGTGGCGCGTGGACAGGGGAATATTGAAAGAGAAGATCGACCCCTGGCCGGGTTCGCTGGACATGGTGATAGCGCCACCCATTTGCTCGATCAACTGCCGACAGATCACCAGGCCAAGCCCGGTACCCCCGAACTGGCGGGTGTCGCTCGAGTTGGCTTGACTGAATGCCTTGAATAGCCTGTCGCGCTGTTCCCTGGGCAGGCCGATGCCGGTATCGCTGACGTTCACTCTTAGAATGACCTGGTGCTCTCGGGACTCCTCGAGCATCACCCGTACGATGACCTCGCCACTCTCGGTGAACTTGATGGCGTTATTGACGAGGTTGGTCAGCACCTGGCGAATGCGCAGTGGGTCGCCCTTCAGGTCGGTCGGGACGTCATCGAAGACCAGGCCCAGTAGGTGTAGCCCTTTCTGATGGGCCTGGGGTGCCTGCATGCCCAGTACCTCATCGACCAGATCGACCATGTCCAGATGGACGGTCTCCAGCTCGAGCTTGCCGGCCTCGATCTTGGAGAAATCGAGGATGTCATTGACCAGCAGCAGCAGGCTGTCGGAGGTCTTCTGCATGTGTTCGAGCCAGTCCTGCTGGCGGCTGTCGAGCTGGGAGCGCCCCAGTAGCTGACAGAAACCGATGATGCCGTTGAGCGGCGTGCGAATCTCGTGGCTCATGTTGGCGAGAAATTCGGACTTGATGCGGCTGGCTTCCAGGGCACGACGGTGGGCGATATCGAGTTCGATATTCTTGACCTCGATGGTCTCCATCGATTCCTGCAGGTCCTGGGTGTTCTGCTCGATTTGAGCCTGCATGTCCTCCTGAACACGCTCCAGGTGATCGCGCAAGGCATTGACGCTCGTCATGATCTGGGCCGTCTCTTCTGGCCCCGTTTCGGGTAAGCGAACGCCATGATCGCCGCGATTGAGGCGCTCCAGCGCCGCCTGAATAGCGATCAAGGGGTCGGTGGTGCGCCGGCTCAGCGAATAGGCCAGCAAAAATAGGCCCAGGCCCGCCAGCAGCAGGCCCAGCCCATGGATCAGCAGGTGACGATACTTGCTCAGCGTAAGGCCAAAGGTCTCGATTTCTACCGCTAGCCAGTCGTCAGAGTTTTCCAGCGGCAGCGTCAGTTGCCAGCCCGCGCCATTGGTATCGAGCGTCGTCTCGGTTGGGCGGCGTGCCGATGTGCGAGGAGGCTGGCCAAGCGACATCAGGGGCGTGCCGTCTGCCGAGAAGAGACGCACCGAGCGTATTTCATCGACCTCGAGTAGCGCTTTTCCCAGCGTTCGTAGCGTATCGATCTGTTGATTGGCCAGCGCCGAACTCATCGCCTGGGCGGTCAGGGAGGTGGTTTCTATCAGGTGTTGTTGAAGCGATGAGCGACGTTCATTGGACTCGTGGGTCAGGGTTAGCGCAGAGGTGATGGCCAGCAAACTCAGCGGCAGTAACATCAGCCACAGCAGCAGGCGCGTCTTGATCGACATGCATGACTCTCTAGAAACTTCATTTGCGTGCAGTATGCCACAGCCATGGCCGATCCCTGTCACCGGGACACGCCCGACGATATAATGGCGCCAAAGACTTTTCCAGAAGGAAGGTTAGATGCAATTTCCCACGCTCGAGGATGTGGTCGGCAATACGCCGTTGGTGCGCCTGAAGCGCATCGCTGCCGGACGCAACAATACGCTGCTGGCCAAGCTCGAGGGCAACAACCCGGCGGGGTCGGTCAAGGATCGCCCGGCACTTTCGATGATCGCCGAGGCCGAGGCACGCGGTGAGATCACCCCCGGGGATACCCTGATCGAGGCCACTTCCGGCAATACCGGCATTGCGCTGGCCATGGCGGCCGCCATGAAGGGGTATCGCATGGTACTGATCATGCCCGACAATGCGTCCAGCGAACGCAAGCAGGCCATGGCGGCCTTCGGCGCCGAGCTGATTCCCGTGACCAAAGAGCAGGGCATGGAAGGGGCTCGGGACTTGGCCGATACCATGATCACTCGCGGCGAGGGCAAACCGCTCAATCAGTTCGCCAACCCCGATAACCCCATGGCGCATTATCGCACCACCGGGCCGGAATTGTGGCGCCAGACCGATGGCAGCATCACCCACTTCATCAGCTCGATGGGCACCACCGGCACCATCATGGGCGTGTCGCGCTACCTCAAGGAGCAGAACCCCGAGGTACAGATCATCGGTCTGCAGCCCGAGGATGGCGCCAGCATTGCCGGCATCCGCCGCTGGCCGGAGGCCTATCTGCCGAGCATCTTCGAGCCAGCGCGAGTCGACCGGGTGATCGATATCGGCCAGACCGAGGCGGAAGAGCATATGCGCCGCCTGGCACGGGAGGAGGGCATCCTCGCCGGCGTTTCCTCCGGTGGTGCCCTGGCAGGTGCTCTCAAGATCGCCGAAGAAGTCGAGAATGCGGTGATTGCCTTCATCGTTTGTGATCGCGGCGACCGTTATCTATCCACCGGCCTCTATGCGCCGGAGCAATAAGATGGCGATGCTAGGCAAGCGTCGCACACCAAAACCTGCGACCAAGAAAGCATCGGCGCCCCGGCGCTCTCAGCAGGCGGCTTCCGATGATCGTGGCGTCGACATCCTGCGTCTCGCCCACGATGGCCGCGGCGTGGCGCGGGATGCGGCCGGCAAGACCCTGTTCGTCGATCGCGCGCTGCCCGGTGAGTGGGTGGAAATCGCCGTGCACAAGAGCCGCCAGCGCTTCGATGAGGCGCATGTTCGCGAGGTGCTGACGGCATCGCCCGAACGTGTGACGCCAGCATGTGCGCATTTCGGCGTCTGCGGCGGCTGCGACCTGCAGCATCAGACACTGGATGCCCAGCGCCATCACAAGCAGCAGGTGCTGGTCGAGCAACTGGCGCGTCAGGGGCTTACCCTGGATGAAGCGCCGGCGCTGCTGTCCTCCGACGGGCTCGGCTATCGGCGCCGGGCACGGCTAGGCGTCAAGGTCGATGCCGAGGGGCGTATCCATCTGGGCTTTCGCGCCCGAGGAAGCCACCACCTGATCGACATGGGCATGTGTCCGGTGCTGGTGCCGGCCCTCGAAGCCTTGCTGGCGCCGCTTCGCGAGCAGCTCGCTCTCCTCGATGCGCCGCGTCAGGTGGGGCATCTCGAGCTTATCGCAAGCGATGGCGGTGTCTGTCTGGTGGTGCGTCAGCTGCGTGCCCAGCCGGATGATGCCCAACGCTGGCAGGCCTTTGCCGCCGTCCACGCGCTATCGCTTGGCTGGTTGCTGGGCCGCGAGTCGCCGCGTCTCGAGTGGCTGACGGAGACGCCCGACCTGCACTATAAGGTGGTGCTGAATGGGCCGACGCTGGCTGGGGCCGAGCGTGAGAATGGCCAGGAAAACGTGTCCGAAGCCGGACGTGAGTTGCTGCTTGGCTTTGCGCCGGGAGACTTCCTGCAGGTCAACGCCTCGGTCAATCAGCGCCTGGTCGATACGGCTCTGGAATGGCTGGCGCCCAACGCCGGCGAGCGAGTGCTCGACTGCTTCGCCGGCGTCGGCAACTTCAGCCTGGCACTGGCCGCACACACCGGTAAGGTAACCGGTGTAGAAGGCAACCCGCTGATGGTCGAACGCCTGGCCGCCAATGCCCGGCGCAACGACCTTTCTGGGGTCAGTGCCCGGCAGGCGGATCTGAGTCGCGAGGACCAGGTCCGCGCGCTACTCGGCGAGTCCGACTGGGACCTGGTGGTGCTGGACCCGCCCCGGGAAGGTGCAGAAGCCTTGTCGCGGCAGCTGGCCAGGTCCGGCGTTGCTCGGATTCTCTATGTCTCTTGCGATCCGGCGACCCTGGCTCGGGATGCGGCGCACCTGGCGGCCGGTGGTTATCGCCTGGCGCGCTCGGCAGTCGCCGACATGTTTGCGCAGACGGCCCACCTCGAGGCCGTTGTGCTGTTCGAGCATTCCGAAATTCCTGCGTCCGATGAGACGACGGCGCAGATGTCAAAGGAGTGAAGCACCATGGTAAAGGTGCGTGATGACCAGCCGTTGACCGACGACGGCGAGGTAGACCTCGACCAATGGCTGGCCCGCCTCGGCGAGGACACCGTGCTTACCGACCCAGCGCGGATGCGTGACGCCTGCGAGCTGGCCTGCAGCCTCGCCGATGAAGCAACCCCGGCGCACTCATTCGGGCTTGGCAACCGCTCGAACTATCGGATGGGGCTCGAGATGGCCGATATTCTCGGCGAACTCAAGCTCGACCAGACCGCATTGGAAGCCGCCGTGCTGTATCGCTCTGTGCGCGTCAAGTTGATCTCGGTCGAGGCCGTCGAGAAGCGCTTCGGCCAGGAAGTCGCCACCCTGATCGAAGGCGTGCTGCACATGGCGGCGATCAGCCATCAGGCCCTGCCGAGTCAGGACATGTCCCAGTACAACCAGCAGGACAACCTGCGGCGCATGCTGGTGACCATGATCGATGACGTGCGCGTGGCGCTGATCAAGATCGCCGAGCGCACCTGCGCCCTGCGTCAGGTCAAGGACGCCACCCGCGACAAGCGTCTGCGAGTGGCGCGCGAGGTGTTCGACATCTATGCCCCGCTGGCGCACCGGCTGGGCATCGGCCACCTCAAGTGGGAGCTCGAGGACCTGTCCTTTCGCTATCTCCACGAAGCCGAGTACAAGTCGATCGCCAAGCAATTGGCCGAGAAGCGCCTCGATCGTACCGGCTATATCCACGATGTGGTGAGCACCCTCAAGGCGCTTCTGGAAGCCCAGGACATCCACGAGTACGACGTCGACGGTCGCGCCAAGCATATCTATTCGATCTGGCGGAAGATGCAGCGCAAGCACATCGACTTCTCCCAGGTTTACGACGTGCGCGCCGTGCGCATCCTGGTGCCCCGGGTAGCCGACTGCTACACGGTGCTGGGTATCGTGCATTCCCGCTGGCACCACGTGCCCAACGAATTCGACGATTACATCGCTAACCCCAAGAAAAACGGTTACCAGTCGCTGCATACCGCCGTGTTCGGCCCCGATAACAAGGTGCTCGAGATTCAGATCCGCACCTTCACCATGCACGAGGAGGCAGAGCTCGGCGTCTGTGCCCACTGGCGCTACAAGGGCCACGACACCAAGGCCAAGAGCCGCAGCTACGAAGACAAGATCGCCTGGCTGCGTCAGGTGCTTGAATGGCAGGAGGAAGTCGGCGGTTTCGGCGACCTGCGCGAAGGGCTCTCGAGCGATGTGGCGCCGGATCGTATCTACGTCTTTACTCCCGACGGCCACGTCATCGATCTGCCGCGGGTGGCCACACCGATCGATTTCGCCTACCGGGTACACACCGAGATCGGCCATCGCTGCCGCGGCGCCAAGGTCAACGGTCGCATCGTGCCGCTGACCTACGAGCTGCAGACCGGCCAGCAGGTCGAGATACTGACCGCCACCAAGGGTGGGCCCAGCCGCGACTGGCTCAACCCGTCCGTGGGCTTCGTGCGTACCTCCCGGGCCCGGGCCAAGATTCAGGCCTGGTTCAAGCAGCAGGCCCGCGGCCAGAACCTGGATGAAGGCAAGGCGCTCTTCGACAAGGAGATGAAGCGCCTCGACGTCGAGGATATCGACCTCACCACCCTGGCGCAGAAGGTTAACTACGCCACGCCCGAGGACATGTATGCCGCCATCGGCGCCGGTGACCTGCGCATCGGCCAGGTGCTTCATCAGGCCCAGCAGCTATTTGGCGAGCACGATGACCAGGAGCAGCTCGACCGGCTGCTGGCCAAACCGCGCCGCGAAAAGCCGGCCGCCGGCGATCAGGGCATTACCGTGCTGGGGGTCGGCAACCTCAAGACCAGCATGGCCAACTGCTGCCATCCGGTGCCCGGCGAGCATATCGTCGGGTTCATCACCCAGGGGCGCGGCGTCACCGTGCACCGCCAGGACTGCCCCAACATCCTTCAACTGCGCATGGACGAGCCCAAGCGCATCATCGAGGTGGAATGGGGTGAACGGGCGGCGACCCGCTATCCGGTGGATATCGAGATCGAAGCCTGGGACCGTTCGGGACTGCTGCGCGATGTGACCGGGGTGCTGAGCAACGACAAGGTCAATGTGCTGTCCGTGAACACCCAGACCGATGAGGTCGAGGGCCTGGCCAGAATGACCATTACCCTCGAGGTCGATGGCCTGGAGACCCTGGGGCGGCTGTTCTCGCGCATCCAGCAGCTTTCCAACGTGCTCGACGTCAAGCGCCTGAGAAGCGGCGCCAAGAGCAAGCCCCCCCGCAAGGGAGGACGCTGATGAGCGAGCGTTACCGTCTCGATGACCTGCTGACCCTGATGGCCGTGCTGCGCGATGCCGACCAGGGTTGCCCCTGGGATCTCAAGCAGGACTGGGACTCGATCGTACCGCACACCCTCGAGGAGGCCTACGAGGTCGCCGATGCCATCGAGCGGCGCGCCTACGCTGAACTGCCGGGGGAGCTTGGCGACCTGTTGTTCCAGGTGGTCTATTACAGCCAGTTCGGTCGCGAAGAGGGGCGGTTCGACTTCCACGACGTGGTGCATGTGCTGACCGCCAAGATGCTGCGCCGTCATCCCCATGTCTTTCCCGATGGCACTCTGGGGTCTCGCCGCGACGGCAAGAGTGCCGCCGAGGTCGAGGCCGCCCAGGTACACTCCCGCTGGGAGTCGCTCAAGGCCGATGAACGTGCCGAGCGAGCAGATCAAGATACCAAGGCCGTTTCGGTGCTCGACGACGTGCCCCGCAACCTGCCGGCACTGAGCCGCGCCGCCAAGCTTTCCAAGCGTGCCGCACGGGTCGGTTTCGACTGGCCCGATCATCGCGGCGTCCTGGACAAGATCCGCGAGGAGCTCGACGAGGTCGAGGAGGCCTTGGCCGCCGGCGATCAGGAACATGCCGGCGAGGAAGTCGGCGATCTGCTGTTCGCGGTGGTCAATCTCGCCCGCACCTTGAAGACCGATCCCGAGCAGCGTCTGCGCGGCACCAACGCCAAGTTCGAGCGGCGGTTTCGTCACGTGGAGTCGGCGCTCGCCGACGAGGGCAAGGTGCTAGGCCAGGTCACACTCGAGGACATGGAAGCGCATTGGCAGACCGCCAAGGCGGATGAAAAGAACGATGAGGCGCTTGAGCGAAACGGCGAAACACCGGCCTGATGGCCAAGCGGGTCGGCCGCAAGACGAACAACAAGACACGGCGCTCGCGCCCGAGGACAGGCATCTCATCGCGGGAGTCGCCCATTGCAGTAGCGGGTCAACAATGCCAATAGCCGACAGGAGGGATGTCTGTGAGCGACGATCTGCATGAATCTTTGCGAGACAATGTGCGCGTGCTGGGCGATAGCCTGGGGCGCACCATCGCCGACGATCTGGGTGAGGGCTTCGTCGACAAGATCGAGTCCATCCGTGGCCTGGCCAAGCGCGGCCGGCAGGGCGATCCCGAAGGGCGCCGCGAGCTGATCGAGTACCTGCGCCGGCTACCGGATCGCGACCTGCTGCCGGTCACTCGGGCCTTCAATCAGTTTCTCAACCTTGCCAATATTGCCGAGCAGCATTACCGGGCGCGCTTTCGTCGCGTCGAGGACTACAAGCCGGGCTCCCAGCCCGAACTTGGCGATTTGATCAGCCGGGCACGCAAGGCCGGCCATTCGCCTCGCGAGCTGGTCGAATCGCTGGCCAGCATGCGGGTCGAACTGGTGCTGACCGCCCATCCCACCGAGGTCATCCGTCGTACGCTGATCCAGAAGTACGACGCCATCGATGACTGCCTGACCGGGCTCGAGTCGACGGTCGATTCTCCCGAGAAACTGACCCGGGTCCATGGCCGGCTGGAAGAGCTGATCAGCCAGGCCTGGCACACCGACGAAATTCGCCACGAGCGCCCAACGCCGGTCGACGAGGCCAAGTGGGGCTTCGCGGTGATCGAAAACTCGCTGTGGCAGGCGGTGCCCGATTTCCACCGCGACCTCGACAGCCTCTTGCTGGAGGCCGCCGGCGAGCGCCTACCGCTGGATGCCGCGCCGCTGCGCTTCGCCTCCTGGATGGGCGGTGACCGCGACGGCAATCCCAATGTCACCGCCAAGGTCACCCGCGAGGTCCTGCTGCTGGGCCGCTGGATGGCCGCTGACCTATACCTGCGCGATCTTGACCAGCTCAAGGCCGAGCTATCGATGTGGAAGGCCAACAGTGCCTTGCGCGCCGAGGTCGGTGATGCCACTGAGCCCTATCGGGAACTGCTCAAGCGCCTTACCGCCAAGGTCGAGGCCACCCGCGACTGGGCCAAGGCGGGCCTCGACGGTGAGCCCCACGAGGGCGGGCCGATCATCGAGCATCGTGACCAGCTCTATGCACCGCTGCTGTCCTGCTATCGCTCGCTGTGCGATGTCGGCCTGGATACCATCGCCAACGGCGTATTGCTCGACACCCTGCGCCGCGTCGCCGTGTTCGGCGTCACCCTGACCAAGCTCGATCTGCGTCAGGAGTCGTCGCGCCATACCCAGGTATTCGACGAGCTGACCGCTTATCTGGGCCAGGGGCACTATCAGGAATGGGATGAAGCCAAGCGCCAGGAGTTCCTGCTTGGTGAGCTCGACTCGCGACGCCCGCTGATCCCGCGCCGCTGGGAGTGCTCCAGCGAGACTCGTGAGGTGATCGACACCTTCCGTGTGGTCGCCTCCGAGCAGCGCGAGGCGCTAGGCACCTATATCATTTCCATGGCCGGCCAGCCGTCCGACGTGCTGGCGGTGGCGCTATTGATGAAGGAAGTCGGCGGCGACGTGGCGCTACCCATTGCGCCGCTGTTCGAGACCCTGGATGACCTCAATCGGGCCGCCGACGTCATCGACCGGCTGCTGGCACTACCGGGCTATCGCCGCTTGGCCGGCGACGAGCAGGAAGTGATGATCGGCTATTCCGACTCGGCCAAGGATGCTGGCCAGCTGGCCGCCGCCTGGGCCCAGTACCGGGCGCAGGAGACCCTGGTCGAGGTCTGCAAGCGCCACGGCGTGGATTTGACGCTCTTCCATGGTCGCGGTGGCACCGTGGGTCGCGGCGGCGGTCCGGCCCACGCGGCGATTCTTTCCCAACCCCCGGGCTCGGTGAATGGCAGCCTAAGGGTCACCGAGCAGGGGGAGATGATTCGCTTCAAGTTCGGTCAGCCGGACATCGCCCTGCGCTCGATGGAGATCTATGCCTGCGCGGTGCTGGAGGCGACGCTGCTGCCGCCGCCGGCCCCCGAGCCTGCCTGGCGGGAGGAGATGGACCATCTCGCCGAAGTGGCGCACAAGGCCTATGTGGGCGTGGTGCGCGAAAATCCGGATTTCGTGCCCTATTTCCGGGCGGTGACGCCGGAAGGCTCTCTGGGCCGGCTGCCGCTGGGCTCGCGTCCCACCAAGCGTCGTCAGGACGGTGGCGTCGAGACCCTGCGCGCGATTCCCTGGATCTTCGCCTGGACCCAGACCCGCTTGATGCTGCCGGCCTGGCTTGGCAGCGGCGAGGCCTTCGTTCAGCGCCTGGCCGAGCCGGGTGGCCTCGAGCGGCTGCGGGACATGCGCAGCCGCTGGCCCTTCTTCGGCACCTATCTGGACATGCTGGAGATGCTTTCCGCCAAGGCCGATATCGATATCGCCGCCTACTACGAGCGGCGCCTGGTCGACGAACCGGGGCTGCTGGAGCTGGGCGCAGAGCTGCGCGGGCGCTTCACCAAGCTGCAGGCGGCGCTGCTCGATATCCTCGACCAGCAGGAGCTTTTGGAGAATACGCCGCTGATTCATCAGGCCATCGCGGTGCGCAACCCCTACATCGACCCCCTGCATGGCCTGCAGGCCGAGCTTTTGCAGCGTAACCGGGATGCCGATGGCGCCATCAGTCCGGCGCTGACGCGTGCCCTGATGGTGACCATGGCGGGCATCTCCGCGGGGCTGCGCAACACGGGTTAACCCCCGGCCCGGAGGCGCTCGGCTGATGGTTCAACTGGCGCTAAGAACCCCCCGGCGATGCGAACGGATTCGCATCGCCGGGGGGTCTGGTTGCGCCTTCGCCGGCGCGACATAATTCCATGCCTTCCTTCTTTCCTGACTCGCCTCCTGTCTGACCAGGCCCTTCTCTGAACAAGTCTCCCTCTTCAGCTAGGCTCCTATCACCAGCACCTTTAACCAGCACCTTTAACGAGACCCTTGGACTAGTACCTTTCGCTAAGACCGTGGGGCTTGACGCTTCGCGGTGGCTGGCGCAAGCTGACCCATAATCAAACGGCCGTATGAATGCGCGGCCGGGCACCGGCATCCAACCCTGTTTGGAGATGAATGGATGATCTATCAAGGCAATGCCATCGCGGTGGCGAGCGATACCAATAACGGGGGCGAGCCCATCGCCACGCTCACCTTCGACCTGAAGGGTGAGTCGGTCAACAAGCTGTCCAGCGCGGTGGTCGCGGAGCTTGGCGAGGCGGTCGAGGCCATCGCCGCGACTCAGGGCCTGAGTGGTCTGGTGATCACCAGTGCCAAGGACGCCTTCATCGTTGGCGCCGATATCACCGAGTTTCATGGCTTGTTCGAGAAAGGCGAGGACTATCTGGTCGAGATGAACCAGACGGTGCACGCCATCTTCAACGCCATCGAAGACCTGCCGTTTCCCACCGTTACTGCCATCAACGGCCTGGCGCTGGGTGGCGGCTGTGAGATCACCCTGACCACCGACTTCCGTGTCATGGCCGATACCGCCAAGATCGGCCTGCCTGAAACCAAGCTCGGCATCCTGCCCGGCTGGGGTGGCTGCGTGCGCCTGCCGCGTCTGATCGGCGCCGATAACGCCATCGAATGGATCGCCGGTGGCACCGAGAATCGCGCCGATGCCGCCCTTAAGGTTGGCGCCGTAGATGCCGTGGTGCCGGGCGAGTGCCTCGAGGCCGCCGCGCGGGACATCCTGGCCCGGGCCAATGCCGGCGAGCTCGATTACCGGGCACGCCGCGACGAGAAGACCTCGCCGCTCAAGCTCGACGCCATCGAGCAGATGATGGTTTTCGAGACCGCCAAGGGTTATGTGGCCGGCAAGGCAGGCCCGCACTATCCCGCGCCCATCGAGGCCATCAAGGTGATCCAGAAGGGGGCCGGCGAGGGCCGCGAGCGCTGCCAGGCCATCGAGGCCAAGGCCTTCGCCAAGCTGGCGCTGACCGATGTCTGCTACAACCTGGTCGGCCTGTTCATCAATGACCAGGTGGTCAAGAAGAAGGGCAGCCAGTACGTCAAGCAGGCGCAGGCGGTCAATCAGACCGCGGTATTGGGGGCCGGCATCATGGGCGGTGGCATCGCCTACCAGAGCGCTTCGAAGGGCACCCCGATCCTGATGAAGGATATCAAGGAGGACGCCATCGAGCTTGGCCTCAAGGAGGCGCGCAAGCTGTTCGCCAAGCAGGTCGAACGGAAAAAGCTCACCACTGAGACGATGGCCGAGAAGCTCACCAACATTCGCCCGACCCTGTCCTACGGCGATTTTGGTCACGTCGACCTGGTGGTCGAGGCGGTGGTCGAGAATCCCAAGATCAAGGACGCGGTGCTCACCGAGGTGGAAGGGCAGGTCGGCGAGGACACCATTCTCGCCTCCAACACCTCGACCATCTCGATCACCCGCCTGGCCGAGAATCTCAAGCGTCCCGAGAACTTCTGCGGCATGCACTTCTTCAACCCGGTGCACCGCATGCCACTGGTCGAAGTGATCCGCGGTGAGAAGACCAGCGATGCGGCCGTGGCGGCCACCGTGTCCTATGCCCGCGCCATGGGTAAGACACCGATCGTGGTCAACGACTGCCCGGGTTTTCTGGTCAATCGCGTGCTCTTCCCTTATTTCGGCGGCTTCAGCCTGCTGGTCGAGCAGGGCGCCGACTTCCGCCGGGTCGACAAGATCATGGAGAAGTTCGGCTGGCCGATGGGGCCCGCTTACCTTCTCGATGTGGTGGGCATGGATACCGCCGTGCACGCCAATGAGGTAATGGCCGAAGGCTTCCCGGACCGCATGGCACGCGAAGGAAAAACGGCCATTCAGGCCATGTATGAGGCCGAGCGCCTGGGCCAGAAGAACGCCAAGGGCTTCTACGCCTACGAGGAAGACAAGAAGGGCAAGCCGAAGAAGGTCGATGACGAGGCAGCGCTTTCCCTGGTCAAGGAGCTTGCCACGGCAAGCCAAGACTTCTCCGATGAGGAAATCATTGCACGCATGATGGTGCCGCTGTGCCTGGAAACCGTGCGCTGCCTGGAAGATGGCATCGTCGATACGCCGGCAGAGGCTGACATGGCGCTGATCTACGGCATCGGCTTCCCGCCGTTCCGCGGTGGCGCGCTGCGTTATATCGATGCCATGGGCCTCGAGGCTTTCGTCGCCCAGGCCGAGCGCTTAGCCGAGGAACTGGGGCCGCTCTATGCCCCCACCGACAAACTGCGCGCCATGGCCAAGGCCGGCGAGCGTTTCTATTCCGATGCCGCCGCTTCAAGTCAGAACCCGGCCTGAGCCACCACGTACAGGAGAGGTTGTCAGATGAGTTTGAATCCAAGAGATATCGTGGTGGTCGACGGCGTACGTACCGCCATGGCCAAGGCCAAGCACGGCGCTTTCCGTAACGTGCGCGCCGAAAACCTGTCGGCGGCGGTGATGCAGGCACTGTTCGATCGCAATCCCGGGCTCAACCCCGGGGAAGTCGACGATGTGATCTGGGGCTGCGTCAATCAGACCCTCGAGCAAGCCATGAACATCGCCCGTAACGCGGCGATCATGACCGGCATACCGCGCAGCGTGCCGGCCCAGACAGTCAACCGGCTGTGTGGCTCCTCGATGAGCGCGCTGCATATCGCCAGTGCCAACATCAAGGCCGGCATGGGGGACTTCTATATCATCGGCGGCGTCGAGCACATGGAGCACGTGCCGATGACCCACGGTGTCGATGTAAACCCGGCCGCCAGCAAGCATGCCGCCAAGGCGGCGATGATGATGGGCCTGACCGCCGAGCTGCTGGGCAAAATGCACAACATCAGCCGCGAGCAGCAGGACGCCTTCGGCGTGCGCTCTCACCAGCGTGCCCAAGCCGCTCTCGATGCGGGTCGCTTCGACAACGAGATCATCGGCGTCGAGGGCCATAACGCCGAGGGCTTCAAGGTGCGCGTGGATCGCGACGAGGTGATTCGTGGCGAAGCCAGCCTCGAATCCATGGGCGCCCTGAAGCCCGTCTTCGACCCGCGCCACGGCACCGTCACCGCCGGTACTTCTTCTGCGCTGTCGGTGGGCGCCAGCGGCATGGCGGTCATGAGTTACGAACGCGCCCAGGCTCTCGGGCTAGAGCCGATCGCCCGGGTGCTGTCCACCGGCGTTGCCGGCTGCGATGCCTCGATCATGGGCTATGGCCCGGTGCCGGCGACCAAGAAGGCGCTCAAGGCGGCTGGCCTGACTATCGATGATATCCAGACCGTCGAGCTCAACGAGGCCTTCGCCGCCCAGTCGCTACCGGTGCTCAAGGATCTCGGCCTGCTCGATCGCATGGACGAGGCGGTCAACCTGAACGGCGGTGCCATCGCTCTTGGCCATCCGCTTGGCTGCTCCGGGTCGCGGATCTGCACCACCCTGCTCAACGTGATGGAACAGCAGGACACCCGCCTGGGGCTTGCCACCATGTGTATCGGCATGGGCCAGGGCGTGGCGACCATCTTCGAGCGGCTGAAATGACGGCCCGCTAGCAAGAACGCTTGAGTAGAAGCAAAAACGGCGCCTTTAGGGAGGCTGTGTGATAACCCGTCACCAGCCTCGGGGCGGCGCTCCAGAAGACTGCCTCGGCTTTGCCGGGGCAGTCTTCATTTCAGTGCCAG
>NZ_FNCI01000015.1 GCF_900100755.1 Onishia taeanensis | reverse complement strand
CCGATCCCATGCCGAACTCGGAAGTGAAACCGCTTAGCGCCGATGGTAGTGTGGAGCTTCTCCATGCGAGAGTAGGTCATCGTCAGGCACTTATTCAGAGAAAACCCCGGTCCTTCAAAGGTCGGGGTTTTTTCGTGTCTGGGCGGTCGGTTTTGTTTGGATCACCGAGCGTTAAATGCAGTGCAATCCGCTGGTAGTGCATGGCTGTCCGGCTTGTGACCGGGTCTGACGACGGCTAGACTAGCGCCCCTTCACAGGAGAGGTCTCATGATTCCCCAGCAGTTGCTGCTCTATTGCCGTCCGGGCTTTGAGAATGATCTCAGCGCCGAAGTCACCGATAAGGCTGCTCAGCTCGGCTGGTCAGGTTACCCTCTGGCAACGCCTGACAGTGGCTTCGTGAGGTTCATGCTGACCGGCGACGAGCCGGCCAATGCCTTGCACCGAGACTTGCCGCTGGAGTCTTTGGTGTTTGCCCGACAGAGCTTGGTGGCACTTCCTGCGCTTGAAGGTCTTTCCCGGGATGACCGCCTGACGCCGATCATCGAGCAGGTGGTGGCCAGTGGCTGGAGCTTCGAGAGCCTTTGGCAGGAAACGCCCGACACCAATGATGGCAAGGCCTTGAGTGGCTTGATCAAGGCGCTCACACGCCCCCTCGAGTCCATCCTGAAGAAGCGCGGAGCACTGCGGCGCAAGGCCGGCGGCCGGCGTCTGCATCTTTACTGGACAGCCGGTGATTGCGTGCAGCTCGGCATGAGCTTTCCGGGTAATCGCAGCGAACGGCTGGGCGGTATCTTGCGCCTACGCTTTCCCAAAAATGCACCGAGTCGCTCGACGCTCAAGCTCGAGGAAGCCTGGCACGTCTTCGTGCCGCGCGATGAGTGGGAGATGCGCCTGGGGGAGGGTATGCAGGCCGCTGATTTGGGGGCGGCACCCGGTGGCTGGACCTGGCAGTTAGTGCATCAGGGCATGTATGTTTATGCGATCGATAACGGCCCAATGGACAAAGGGCTGATGGCTACCGGACAGGTCGATCATTTGCGTGAGGATGGCTTCACCTGGGCGCCGCCCAACCGCCTCGATTGGCTGGTCTGCGACATCGTCGACAAGCCGATTCGCGTCGTGGAAATGGTGGAGCGGTGGCTGGTCAAGCGCTGGTGTCGTGAGGCCGTCTTCAACCTCAAACTGCCGATGAAGCAGCGATGGGCCGAGGTGGCACGGTGTCTGGCTCGATTGGATGATCAGCTCAAGAGCGCCGGCGTCGCTGCCGAGATTCGCTGTCACCACCTGTATCATGACCGTGAAGAAGTGACGGTCCATGTGCGGCTCAAAGCCTAGCGCTCAAGGCCCCGGCAGCTCTCGGGGATTCTCCGGTTGGTGTCATCAGGATGACTCCACTGATGAGCGGTGAAGACTGAGATAGCCAGTAGAACAGCTGAGGTCATTGCCCATATCGCAGTAGGGCGCGGTGGCCTGGATGTGGTTAGCAGTGCTCAAAGAGGGTGATCTCTTCATCCTCGACCAGCAGCGGCAGGACATGCTGCATCACGCGCTCCCGCTCAGGTCCCTGTTGCCACTCCTTCCACGCGGCCAGATCTCGCCACTGGGTAATCAGCAGGCGTCGGTCGGGGTGATGGCGCTCGCACAGGCTTTCGCCGGCAATGAAGCCACTGGCGTTGATCGAGGCTCTCATGGCGCTGCGCGCCGCCAGGTCGTATTCTTCCTCGAGCCCGGGCATGATGCGCCGCCTGATGAGTACTTTTATCATGGTGCTGCTCCAGCTCCCGCAATTGTCACCCGCGACCTAGATCCCTGAACCGCCCAATATCACTCCACCCGTAACCCAATCGAGAAGCCGATGTCCGATTACGCCGATGACCTGCCAGATCACGATGCCGAACTGGATACCTGTGGCCTTTATTGTCCCGAGCCGATCATGCTGATGCACAATAAGGTGCGGGACATGTCACAGGGCGAGATTCTCAAGGTGGTGGCTACCGATCCGGCAACGACCCGCGACATCCCCAAGTTCTGCAGTTTTCTGGGGCATGAGCTGATCCATCAGCACGAAGGCGAAACGACCTACCTGTATCTGATTCGCCTCGGCTGATGGTCATTCTCAAGCAGGTGTTGCCTCAATCGTTGCTGATCATCAACGCCAGGGCCTCGAGGGTCGCCGTGTCCTCCTGCTTGATCCGGTTGGCGATGACGCGCTGAAAGAAGTACACCACCTGATGCCGGCTATGGCCGGGATACAGGCAGGGGTCCCCGGCGACTACCGGCGTTGACTCGACGAGCTCTTCGTCGACCAGCAGCGCCTCGATTTCGCCGTTGTTGTAGAGTCGCCAGCCGAAGACCTGTTTGAGTTGCCAGGGCTCATCTTCGCTGTCCATGCAGAGGGCATGGGTACCTAGAGTGTCCGGCAACTGCTGAATCAAGGTCGACTCGAGGGTTTCCTCGTAGTCGAAGTAGGCGGCGGCATGCTCCAGCTCGAAGACCTTGTGGTCGGGAGCACTATGAAAGACCTCATCGGTTTCCGGGTCACGGTAACCGATGAAGTGTCCAAACTGTGGATCGTCCAGCTGATGGCAGGGCGTCAGCGCTTCCATCCAAGGCACAAGGCCGACGACTTCTCCATCCTCGCGCATGCCCCAGGCAAGCAATGGCATGCCATATAGCGTTTCCGGATCGGAGGCCAGGTGATAGAGCATTTCTAGCCCATCCAGTTCCGGGGACAACCGGACTAGCCGTTTCTTGGCGCGTTGCCGCTTTCGCATGGTATCCAGGTCGATGACCTGAGCGGGGCGGGACATTGGAATTCCCATCACAACCCTCCTTAAGCGCGTCATCACGGCATTTGACTGGCCTAGCTTCACTATTAGCACAGTCAGTGTATGAAAGTTAAGCCTTCCTTAAACGCCATTGTTGTTGCTGCAGCGCCGTATGAGCTGCTGCCAGTGCTGGTCATGGGACTTTCGGGCGTTGAGAAAGCGTTGCCAGGGGGCTTCAGGGTTATCCAATGACAGCCAGTCGTGGCGGTAGTCATCGATCGGCTGGCGGGAGACCTTTTGAACGTTGAGCAAGGCGTCCACGGCGCCGAGCCAACTGCCGGCAAACTGCGTCAGGCCCTCGAGATAGGGGCCTAGTCGCTCCATGACTTGAGCGCGCCAGGCGGTCAGGCGTTCGGTATCCGTCAGGGGACATGTGGACTCCGCCTCGGCGGCGTCGAATAAGCGATTGGTTTCTTCCAGGCGCAAGCTGGCCAGTTGGAGGCTGCGTAATACCTGAGCGCTCAGCGGCTCTTCACGCAGTGCCTTCAGGTGCTGCTCCAGGGTAGAGGAGTCCGGTTGCCAGTCGGCGTCCAGCTGACGAGCGGTCATGGTGCGCAGGTAGGCCAGCGCCGCCAGGGCCTGATTGGGGCGTGTCAACGCCTCGGGCGAGAGCGGTCCACTGGCCCGAGAGAAGCTGCCGGTCCACTCCTCAGACCCGAACAGGGCGTTCCAACTGGCCTTGGGCATCCGTTCGGCCTTGAGGCGCGCCAGGCGTTCCAGGCGCTGCCTGTCCTCGTCGTCAAGCCGCTTGGCCACTGGCGAATGACGGCAGGCCTCCAGGCGCCGCCAAAGCTCGAGCTCATACAGCCAGCGTTGGCTGGGGGCCGCCACCTTGCCGAGCTGGTTGTTGCGATTGGCGACCAGTGCGGCGATCTGGCACTCGCGAAGGGCATAGATATCGAGCATGCCCTCGCGGATGTCGGGGAGCTCGAACAGCCTTGCATCGTCTTCGGGAAAAGCCGCGATATTGGGCGGCGCGGCCAAGGTCGGCGGGTCGACCTCCAGGGCGGTTGCCAGGTGCTCAAGGTAGTCCGTGAACAGCGCCTTGACCTCAGTGCCGCGTTCGCAGCCGGCGAGCGTCAGGGTGACGGCCATCATCAGGCCAAGGCCTATCAGGCGTCTGATGGTAGCGAACCGTGACCCCGGGTTGGGACAGCGGCCATTAGTCGGTCTGAATGCTGCGCTCTCCATTGCTTACCGCCTTGCTGATGGTATGGAGCCTGAGGCCCAGTAGCCCCGCCGCGACTGTCAGGCCGGCCACCAGGCCAATCCAGTAGCCATGAACGCCGAGCGGTGCCGCAAGGCCGGGAAAGGCGCCGATGCCCAACATATGGCCCCCGCCCAACCCGACCAGCCAATAGGCAATCAGGGTGATGATCATGATGATACGGGTGTCCTTGTAGCCGCGCAGCGCACCGGCCATGTTGACCTGCAGGGAGTCGGAAATCTGATAGAGCATCGCCAGGCCGATCAGCGACAGGGCGACCTGCTGCACCTCGGTGTTATGAGTGTACAGGGACAGCACGGGTTCGGCGGCGAACCAAAGAATCAGGTCGTTGAACAGCGCGATCACTAGGCTCAGGGCGATGCCGTGCCAGGCCACAAAGCGGGCCGTGGCCAGGTTGCCGGCCCCCAGGGTGTTGCCGACTCGTACGGTCAGCGCCATGCCCAGCGACAGCGGCAGCATGAACAGCAGTGAGGTGACGTTGAGGGCTACCTGGTGTGCCGAGACGACCACCTCACCGAGGCTGGCGATGAATAGCGCGATCAGCGTGAAGAGCGTTACCTCGACGAAGATCGAGACGCCGATCGGTACGCCGACCACCAGCAGTTCACGGATTTGCGCTAAGTGTGGCCGGGTGAGCGTCTGCCACAGGGCGACCGAGCCATAGGCACGGCTTTGGCGGGTATACACCAGCATGGCCAGCGCCATGGCCCACATGGAGATCGCCGTGGCGATGCCACAGCCATAGGCGCCCAATGCCGGCAGGGCCTTGAGGGTCGCCGGCAACTGCTCCCCGAACAGTCCGACCAAGCCGGGGCCGCCATGGATCAGCAGATAGTTGAAGGGAATGTTCACGGCGAGGCCCAGCAGACTGATCCAGAGCGCCGGGCGAGTATGGTTCATGCCATCGGAGAAGGCCCGCAGTGCCATGAAAAGGGCAGAGCCGGGCATGCCGAAGGCCACGGCGGCCAGATAGGCCGATGAGCGCTCGGCGACCGCAGGCGGAACGCTCATCCAGGTGAAGATCGGCATCACCGCCTGATGAAGCAGTATGGCGACGACCACGCCCATCGCCAGGGCCACCCACAGCGACTGATGGACGCGGGAGCGGATCGTGTCCGTGCGTTCGGCGCCGAGCAACTGGGCGACGATCGGCGTCAGGCCCATCAAGGTGCCGGCCATGAACAGCATCAGCGGCAGCCACAGGCTCGAGCCCACCGATACGGCGGCCAGGTCGGTCGCACTGAGCCGACCGGTCATGATCACATCGACGGTGCTCATGCCGGCCTGGGCGAGCTGGGCCCCACAGATCGGCAAGGCCAAGCCCATCAGCAGGCGAGTCTGCTTGTACCACTGCGATGGCGGGGAGAGGGATGACGATGGCACCTAAGACTCCTTTCAAATGCGGCAAGGGTGACCCTTCCAGGGGTAGACCGGAGCCGTAGTCTAGCAAGCAGAGATGGTTTTCGCTTGGCTGCGATGCCCTTATACTGCGCCCCGTCGATTCGCCACCCGGAGATGCCGTGACCCATCGTCTCGAGGACGTCATCGCCCTGTTCGATGGCCTTTTCTATACCACCTATCAGACCCGTCTGGTGCGAGGCGGTGATGAGCCGCTCTACCTGCCTGCGGATGCCGATTGCGACCATCATCGCGTGATCTTCGCACGCGGCTTCTTTGCCAGCGTGCTGCACGAAGTCAGTCACTGGTGCATCGCCGGGGCGCGGCGTCGTATGCTCGAGGATTATGGCTACTGGTACCTGCCCGACGGCCGTGATGCCGAGCAGCAGGCATCCTTCGAGGCGGTGGAAGTCGCCCCCCAGGCGCTGGAGCTATTGTTCTCCAACGCCTGTGGGCTGAACTTCAATGTCAGCGTCGATAACCTGGGCGAGGTAGAGGTCGATCGGGAAGGATTTCGCGCTCGGGTAGAGGCGCGGGCGGCGCGAGTCGAGGTCGAAGGCCTGCCCGCGCGCGCCCGGGCGTTTCGTGATGCCCTGCAGGCGTTCTACCTGGAAGGGCAGCCGCTGTCCGCGGCGATCAGTCTGGGGCGAGCCAGGCTTACCGCATCGCCTGCGCCCGTCCCGGCCTAGCCGTGTTGGCCTGGCATCGCGGCGGGCGTGTGCTGCGTTGCCTAGCGTCTGTCTTGGCTTAATCTGCTTCCAGGTCGATGTCGTGGTTGCCGTCATGGCCGAATTCGGTGTCCTCTCCGAGCACCAGCCGGCGATGCAGCAACAGCATTACCTCGACTTCCTGTTCCGGACGCATGGGCTCGAGCCCCTGTTCGGCAAACAGCATGCCGCGCTCTCGTGACCATTCACCGGCGTCCAGATCAGGATAGAGCGACTCGGCGGGCGCCATCTCGACGAAGGGGTCGAGGCCGAAGGTCTCGAACAGCCGCGATAAGGCCGCTTCGTCATCGCTGACCCCAGCCGTATAAAGCGTGGCGTTGAAGTGATCGGTCTCCAGCTCGCGGATCACGTCCAGCGGGCTGATGCCCAGGCTCTCCAGCTCTTCCTGGCTGTAGTCGCCCAGCGCGACGGTGTCGTCCTCAAGCCAGTCGCTGTCGGGCTGGATCAGGGTGTGCTTGATGCGTCCGTCGTTCAGCGACCAGGCGATCGCCAGCGGCAGGCCGCCTTCTTCGCCGGTCTCGACGGCAATGAAGCCGGGTACGTCGGCCATGTCAGGAATCCTCTTCTGAAGGGGGTATCAGCCGTCAGTCTCTCGTTGACGTCAGTCGGCTGCATCGGTTGGTAGGCGGAAGAACTCGCGCGCCGTGGCGGTCGTAGCCTCGGCCAGCGCCTGTTCATCTAGGCCTCGCCAGTGGGCGATCTCGCGTACGATCCACGGCAGCAGGGCCGGTTCGTGACGACGCCCCTTGAGCTTGGCCGGCAGGTTGCGCGGCAAGAGATAGGGGCAGTCGGTCTCGACCATTAGCCGATTGAGGGGAATCTCGCGCACCAGCTCGCGCAGGTGATGGCCGCGGCGCTCGTCGCAGAGCCAGCCGGTGAGGCCGATGTGCAGGTCCAGGTCGCGATAGCCGTAGAGGGTGTCGCGCTCGCCGGTAAAGCAGTGCACCACCGCCTGGCTCAGGTCGTCGCGCCAGGCGTGCAGTATCTCCAGCATGCGCCGTCCTGCATCCCGCTCGTGGATGAACACGGGCAGGCCCGATTCCGCCGCGAGCCCTAGCTGCGCCTCGAAGGCGCGCTCCTGCTCGGCGGGCGTGGAGAAATTGCGGTTGAAGTCGAGCCCACACTCGCCGACCGCCACGACCTCGGGCTCTCGGTGAAGCGCTGCCATGGCGCGGGCAAGCTCGGGCGTCCAGCCGCTGGCATCGTGGGGGTGCACGCCTGCTGTCGCAAACAGCCCCGGATATTGGCGGGCCAGCGCCACGGCTTGTTCGGCATGCTCGCGGTCGGTGCCGGTAAGAATCAGGGTGTCGACGTGGGCGGCACGTGCGCGTTGAATCACTGCCTCGAGGTCGCGACCGAAGCTCTCATGGGTGAGGTTGGCGCCGATGTCCACCAGCGGGGCCGGGGAGCGAAAGCGCAGCGCCTCGGGCAGTACGTCGTCGAAGGTGGCGGTTGGTTCGGCCAAGAGGCATTTCCTTTCGAAAAATGGCCCCGTATTGTACCCGGCCGGCGGCAGCAGGGTCACGCGCGAGCGGTGTAGCCACGACGGCGAGGCATCGTCCGCGTTACACTAGGCGCACTTTGCGTGCCTGCATGGCGCGCCTCATGATGAACACCAAGAGGTAAAAGCGTGACCCTGCTACGTCTGGAACAGCTGCAACTGGCCTATGGCCCTCAGGTGCTGCTCAACGGGGCCGACCTGGTGCTGGAGCGCGGTGAGCGCCTGGCGCTGGTGGGCCGCAACGGTACCGGCAAGTCGACCCTTCTCAAGCTGGTGTCGGGTGAGATCCAGGCCGATGGCGGTAGCCTGTGGCGAGCCCCTGGGCTCAAGATTGGCGTGCTCGAGCAGGACCTGCCGGCGGCCTCCGGCGAGACCATCTTCGATGTCGTCGCCCAGGGCCTGCCCGAGGCGGGTTCGCTGCTGGCCGAGTATCACCACCTGATTCAGGATCCGGACCCTGACATGACGCGCTTGGAGCGCCTGCAGACCCAGCTCGAATCCATCGACGGCTGGTCCTTCCATCAGCGTATCGACACCGTGCTGACACGACTCGGCCTGCCTGCCGACGACGCCATGGAGGCGCTGTCCGGTGGTTGGCGGCGGCGTGTGGCCCTGGCCAGAGCCCTGGTTGCCGAGCCTGACCTGCTGCTGCTCGACGAGCCCACCAACCACCTTGACCTGGACACCATCGGCTGGCTCGAGGATCAGCTCGCCGCCTTCAATGGTGCCGTGCTGTTCATCACCCACGACCGTACCTTCCTGTCGCGCCTGGCGACCGCCATCCTGGAGCTGGACCGGGGGCGTCTGGGACGCTATCCCGGCGACTACGCCAAGTATCAGGAGCAAAAAAACCACGAGCTGGAAGTCGAGGCGCGTGAGAACGCCGAATTCGACAAGAAGCTCGCCCAGGAAGAGTCCTGGATCAGGCAGGGCATCAAGGCGCGCCGGACCCGTAATGAAGGGCGCGTGCGTGCCCTGGAGAAAATGCGCCGCGAACGCGGCCAGCGCCGGGAGCGCCAGGGCAATGCCAACCTGTCGGTCGATAGCGGCGAGCGCAGCGGTAAGCAGGTGGTGGAGCTCAAGCATGTCAGCCAAGCCTTCGGTAGCGATTATGTGATCCGCGACCTGAGCCTCGACATACAGCGTGGCGACCGGATTGGCCTGATCGGACGCAACGGCGCCGGCAAGACTACCCTGCTGAAGATCCTGCTCGGCGAGCTCGAACCGCAGGAGGGCAAGGTCAAGCTGGGCACCAAGATGCAGGTGGCTTACTTCGATCAGTTGAGGGCTGGCCTCGAACCGGAGAAGACCGTCTACGACAACGTGGCTCAGGGCAGTGACCGAGTGACCGTGGGTGGCAAGGACCGGCACGTCATCAGTTATCTGCAGGACTTCCTGTTTACCCCGGAACGAGCCCGCCAGCCGGTCAAGGCGCTATCGGGTGGCGAGTCGAATCGCCTGCTGTTGGCCAAGCTGTTCACTCAGCCCGCCAACGTGCTGGTGCTCGATGAGCCGACCAACGACTTGGACGTCGAGACCCTGGAGCTGCTCGAAGAACTGCTGCTCGACTTCGATGGCACCCTGCTGCTGGTGTCCCACGACCGGTCCTTCATGGACAACGTGGTGACTGGGGTGCTGGCCTTCGAAGGCGATGGCATCGTGCGGGAGTATGTCGGCGGCTACACGGATTGGATACGCCAAGGTGGCAAGCTACCGCCGGCGCCTTGGGACTTCAACGCCGCTCAGGCGGCAGGGCAGGCCAAGACGGAGTCGCCCAGCCAAGCCAAGGCATCCCGCGGTGAGCCTGCGCCTGCCGCCACGGAGCCGGCGCCGGACAAGAAACGGGTCAAGCTCTCCTACAAGCTGCAGCGGGAGCTGGACCAACTGCCGGCCTTGATCGAGCGCCTGGAAGGAGAGGTCGCCGACTTCGAGGCCAAGACCGGGGATTCGAGCTTTTACCAGCAGGACGCCGCGGACGTCACGGCCACTTTGGAGGCGCTTTCCGCCAAGCAGGGTGAGCTGGACGAGGCCATGGAGCGTTGGATGGAGCTCGAGGCGATGGCCGCCGGCGAGGCGTAGTGAACGAGTAGTGATACATGGGCGGCGTCCATTTGGGCGCCGCCCATGATCCGGTGCGCAGGGTGCTGAGTGCTATTCCTTGCTGTCTTCGTCGCCGACCCGCACCGCCAGCACATCGCATTTGGCACCGTGCAGGACGCCTGTGGACGTGGAGCCCAGCAGCAGGGCAAAGCCATGACGGCCGTGCGAGCCGACCACAATCAGATCGACGTCATGCTCTTCGGCGAAGCGATGGATCTCGGTATCGGGCATGCCGACCACTACGTGCTGGTCTTCCTTGGCGACCTTATGCGGATCGGCAATTTCGGCTAGACGCTGCTTGGCATGTTCATCCAGCTGATCCTGAATGCTGGTCAAGTCCATCGGGATATCGCCGCCGTAGGCGAAACCCAGTGGCTCCAGGGTGTGCATGATGGAAAGCTTGGCATGGTTGCGGTCAGCAATCGGCAGCGCGCGTTCCAGCACCTTATGGGAATCCTTGGTGAGGTCGACGGCGACAAGGATGTGGCCATACTCGTTGCTCATGAGAGTCTCCCGTTAGAACGAAATTGAATGGGCCTGATTCAACTTTAGGCCTGCCGATAGCTCGCGACAACGATTTATATCAATCTTTTAGCATATTTTAGTCATCCTTTTCGATCGATCGAGGTGCGCCAAGCAGGCGGACTTTCACCTCGCGCTCCAGCACTTAGTCGTGCGGGCTCGATCGACCTTCTGCGCGTAGAGGTGAACATGGTTTGGTTGATCATTTTGCTGGTGATGGGGCTGATGCTGTCGCCAATGATGTGGCTAAGGCCCAGCCCACAGCAGCAGCGTATGGGCAAGCTGCGTGAGGCGGCGAGCAAGGCCGGTATCAGGGTCAAACTGGGCGACTCACCCTTGCATGAGGGCGGGCAGATGGCGAGTTACCGCTGGGCGTATCCCGGCGAGTACCCAGGGCCGCGCTTCGTGCTGGTTCGCGAGGCGGTGGCAAGCGACGCGCTCAAGCAATTCACGGACGGCTGGCGTTGGCGGATCGAACCGATACGCCCCTTGCCCAGCGAGGCCAAGGCCAGGTTGGAGACAGTGCTTGCCGAACTGCCGGCGGATGCGAAGGTGGTGGAGTCGAGCCGCGAGGGGTTGACGCTATGGTGGGAAGAGTCCCTCGATGTCGATGCCTTCGAACGGCAACGGGACAATGTTCTGAATCTGCATCAAGGGCTTGCCGGGCGGTCGGATGAACCGGCGCCCCGCAAGCTGGGATTTCGAGAAATGCGAGATCAGGCGCGGCGGTGATTGATACCGCCGCTCTGCGAGTCGCGTTGTCAGGTCGCCCCTAGGCCTTGATGTCTTCCTTGGCTTGGATCTTGAGACCATTATCCTCGATGCGAGAGAGCAGGGCATCGAGCTGATCAATGTCTTCATCGCTCAGCCCTTCGAGCATCTCTTCCCGGGCATGCTCGACAACGCTATCGATCTGTTCGAGCAAGGGCGCGGCCTCTTTCGTCAGGTATACACGCTTGGCGCGGCGGTCATGGTCACAGGGGCAGCGCTCGATCAGGCCTTGCTGAGCGAGTTGGTCCAGGGTACGCACCAGTGACGGGGCTTCGACGCCAATGGCTCTCGCCAGGTCGCACTGAGGTTGACCATCGCCGAGGCGCCACAGGTGATAGATAGTGACCCAGCGGGTCTGCGTGAGTCCCAGTGGTGCCAGGCGCTGATCGATGATGGCTCGCCAGAGTCGTGGCAGGCGGGCCAGTTTGAAACCGATATTTTTTTGCATGATAGCCCTCTGTTCGCCAGCTAATAGTTGCATTGTGGGAACTCACCCTGGGCATTGCAACCCCACATTTGGTTAAAAGATGCTCACCGCTCAGGCGGCCTGCGCTCAGGCGGCCTGCGGTCAGGCGGCCTGCGGTCAGGCGGCCTGCGGTCAGGCGGTCAGGCGGCCTGCGGTCAGTCGGCGTCGCCTTCCTTGCCGGGGATCAGTTGGCGCCAGTCGAGGCCGGGCAGCCCCCTCGGCGTTTGGATGTCGCCGTTCACTACCTGGGCATCGCTTGCATCCTCTTGCACGCTAAAGCGCACCACACCGATCCGCTGGTCCGAGGGCGTCATCACATCGACTCGCCAGTCGCCCTCCGGGTGCTCCGGAAAATTCTGCTTGTGGGTCCAGGCTCGATATCCCTGGGCACGCCCGCCTCGAATCTCCAATGGAATGCGGTCGACCAGAACGCCATTGTGGCGCCACTCGTGATAAACCGTCTCGCTCAGGCCGCGCGGTGCACGAATGGCCGTGAAGACAAAGAGCCCGCGGGCGGTGACCGCCTCGCTGGTCAGGGCCATATGGCCGCTGGGGTTGCGGCTCGAGACCTCTAGCCCCGGCGACAGGGCATAACCGCTCAGCCAGAGATTGGCGGGCGGCACCCAGCCGCGTCCGGCCCAGCCAGCACCTGCCAATAGCAAGGCCAAGCCGATCATGGCCAGCCAACTGCTGGCGCGCTTGGGGCGCAGCAGGTTGACCAAGCTTGGCAATGTAAACACGACCATCACGGCCAACGCGATGGCCAGGCTCTCGCCGGTGGTCAGGTACAGCATGATCGGCAGCGTGACCAACACCACCACGAACACGCACAGGGCATGGAAAGCGAAATACACCCAGCGATGGCGTTCGGCCAAGCGGAAGTACAGCGGATCGAGAATCGACAGCAGGGCCAGCCCCATGAAGAGCACGGTAAAAACCGCCTGGCCGCTCGACCACACGGTGGTGGCAAGCAGGAAGGGCAGGCTGAAGAACAGGGTCTCCTGGTGGATCATCTGGGCAATGAAGGTGGTCACACCACGCGACAGGTGTGGATAGCCGCGGTTGGAAAGCCATCGCTGAATCAGGCTTTCCGAGAGCAGTAGCAGCCATGCGATCAGCATCGCCAGGGCGAGGGCGGCCCCCAGCCACTGTTGGCGGTCGACCAGAAAGAAACTCGCCACCCCGGCACTGAAAGCGACCGGGGGCCACAACCAGGCATAAGGTCTCAGGCGCTGGCTGAGCCTGGCGATCTTCGTCTGCAGGCTTACCAACCGTGAGTTGGCCGGATTTAGCCCGCCGGGCCTCGAAGGGCGCGTCATGTCCTGAGACGACGTTGAAGCGGATACGTCGGGTGTGGGCTCAGCAGAAGGGCTATCCATTGAAGGCCGGTCGGGACTCATAAAGGAATCGATTCAGTCGGGACAAGGAGTGCAATCCTATCAGTCGCGACCGGTATCAGGGAGTCGCGACCAAGCGACAGTCCCGGCCGGGTGCTGCTGGCGCCATCGTTTAAGGGCAGGCTCGCATGTTGAGTCAGGCTGATTCTCGACGGCGCCCCATCAGGGCACGCTCCCAATCAAGTCCTGGATCAGGCTAACGGTCAGCATGCCCAACCAGGCAAACAGCAACGAGCCGCCAAGGTGCAGGCCAATGCCGGCCAGCGCTAGCCCCGGGCGGCCGGCCTGAAAGTTAGCGAGAATTTCAGCGGTGAAGGAAGAAAACGTCGTTAAGGCACCGAACAGGCCGGTGACGAGAAACAGGCGCCATTCCGGCGAAATGTGGGGGTTTTCGCTGAAAAGCGCCACGAAGAGGCCGATCAAATAGCCGCCAAGCGTATTGGCGAATAGCGTGCCAAGCGGAATCGCCGGGTAATAGTGGTTGAGCCATACCCCCAATAGCCAGCGGGCGTTGGCGCCGATGGCTGCACCGCCACTGACGGCGAGAATTGAAAGCCACATGGTAATTCTAGTGCCTTCTTTTACTAGCGTTTTTGATTAGCACTCTTGGCGAGTGCGCTTTGAATACCGCTTTGACAGGGTAACGCACGGATAGCGCTATCCGTGCGAATGAGAGTGCCTGTGGGCGTGAGCATGCGTCTCTGTGGCCGTCGCCCCGCTCTCCGTGCAGCTATCCGGTGCCGAGGCGTCCAGGCAATAGTCGCGCGCCTCAAGTTGGATGGTGGCATGGCTGATGCCAAAGCGCTCATCGAGCAGCGCCTTGATAGCCACCATTGCCTCGTGGCGATCCATGCCGTCGGCCAGGGTGGCATGCAGGGAAACCATCGGTCGGGCCGGTGTCAGCGACCAGGCATGTACGTGGTGAACCTCCGAGACGGCATCTATCTGCTGCGGGATACAGTATTCGATCTGAGCCACGTCGAGGCCATCCGGGGCGCCTTCGAGCAAGATGTGGGCAGATTCGCGGGTCAGCTTCCAGGCACTGCGCAGAATCAGCGCCGCGATCAGCAGTGACAGCAAGGGGTCAATCGGCATCCAGCCAGTGGCAAAGATGACCGCGCCGGCGACGATGGCCGCCACCGAGCCCAGCAGGTCACCCAGCACATGCAGCGCCGCGCCGCGGATATTCAGGTTCTCGCGATCCCCCAGATGCAGGATGGCGAATACCACGATATTGACCACAAGCCCCAGGGTCGCGATCACCATCAGGGTATCGGCCTGGATAGCGACCGGATTCAGCAGGCGTCCTATGGCCTCCACGCAAATCCAGATGACCAACCCAATCAGCGTCAGGCCATTGACGAAGGCCGCCAGTATCTGGACCCGGTGGTAACCAAAGGTGCGGCGACTGTCCGAGGGGCGTCTGCTCAAGCGGGCGGCGAACCAGGCCAGTGCTAGAGCGGCGCTGTCGGTGAGCATGTGGGCGGCATCGGCCAGCAGTGCCAGCGAGCCGGCGAGCAGCCCGCCGACCACTTCGGCGACCATGAAGGTGCCGGTCAGTAGCAGGGCCCAGAGGAGCCTGGTTTCGCTGTCACTGTGATGATGATGCGCGTGATCGTGTGCCATGAAGTGCCTTATGTGAGGTTGGCATGCCGGCAAAGGGCCGGCATGGTTCAATGTCCACCAGGCTAGCATGATCGCGTTTAGTGCCGGGGGGGTTATAGCTCGTGGCCGAGCATCACGCGGCAGATATCGGCGAAGCTATGGGGTTCCCTGAGCAGTTGGCCCAGCTCGACGCCCAGCGCACGCCCCGCATCGGAGGCCGAGACGAGTCCGCGCAGCCGGGGCTGTTGGTGTTCGTCATGGTCGACGATCAGCAAATGCTGGTCGCCATGCGCCTGCAGTGCCTTGAGCAGGGTCCCGATGGTCAGCTTCGACAGCCGTGACATCGGCAGCGCATGAAGCGTCGAGCAGGGAGAGTGCACCATGCCCACGGTGACGTCGGCGCGGGCGATCTGATGGGTCTGCATGGCTTGGGTCGTGCGGCGCCCACCGAGCAGTTCCTTGGCGGTGACGATGCCCTGGCAGTGTCCATCGGCATCGGCCACCAGCAGTAGGCGTACGCCACTGGCCTGCATGATCATACGGGCTTCTTCGGCGGGGGTTTCCGTGCCGATAGTCCGGGCTCTTACCTTGGTGAAGTCAGTGAGGATTGAGCTCGCGGGACTATCCACCGATAGCTGTGTAAGTGACTCTGCTGGGTCGGCGATCGGCAGGTCCCCGGCGAGCGACTCGAGCGTCAGGGTGGGGTGTGACAGATCTGGCATGGTGGTACTCCTCGTGTCGGTTCCGGTGCGCGTGGCCGAGCATCGGTCGCTTGAAAGTTAGCAAGCTTAGGAAACTATCTTACTGCTTTATCGAGTCCTGCTGTCAACTGGAAATGTCGACGAAAGTATCAACGCTAAATGGCTAGACATCTCCTCGACAGAACCGCGTGATGTCCTGCTGCGGTTTTTGAACGTGACTCTCGACCCTGAGCACGCCTAATACACTGTGGAAGAGGTTGGTGTGGCTGAGAGGAGCGTCGCGGTTCATGGCCAAGCAACCCTTGTCGAGCCCCACTGCCGCGTCAAAGGCTGCCGATGACCACCACAGCATGGGGACCTGGGTCTGCTCCTTGGGCGCGATGGCGTAGGGCAATCCGTGCAGATACAGGCCGTGTTCACCCAGTGATTCGCCATGATCAGAAAGATACAGCAGCGAAGCGGCATGGTGCGACTGTGCCGACAGAGTGCCAATCACGTGATCCAGCACGCTATCAGTATAGAGGATAGCGTTGTCGTAGCTGTTGGTGATGGCCTGCTGGGAGCAAGTGTTCAGGTCTGCGCTGTCGCAGGTCGGCGTGAAACGGCGAAATGCGTCCGGGTAGCGCTGGTAGTAACTGGGGCCGTGGTTGCCGAGCTCATGGAGGACAATGACGGTGTCGCCTTCCAGATTATCGAGACGCCTTCGTAGCGCTTCTTCGAGCGCTTCGTCCAGGCAGCGGCCATTCTGACATTGCTCGGGGTGGTCATCGGGGTGGATTGATTGCTGAGCGACGCCATCACAGACCCCCTTGCATCCCGCCTGGTTATCCAGCCACAGCACGTTAAAGCCCGCATGAGCCAGCACATCCAGCAGCGATTCATGGCTCTTGATGTAGCGTGCGTCGTAATCATCCCGGCCGTTGGGTGCAAACATGCAGGGCAGCGAAACGGCGGTGCTGGTGCCACAGGTACTCACATCGGTGAAGTTGATCACATCACGTTTTGCCAACTCAGGCGTGGTCTGACGTGCATATCCATTGAGCCCCCAGTTGGCGGCGCGGACGGTTTCCCCCACCACCAGCACCATCAGCAACGGCTTGTCACCGGCACGCGGCAGCCGGACGGCATCTTCGCCGATCGGCAGGCGTTGCTTGGGCAGCGGGTCGCTTGCGGCCAGTACCCGGCCGGTGGAGATCAAGGCATTGCCAGGGGTAACCAGATAGCGCAGCTCGGTCTGGTTGCGCATCAGTGACGACAGGCTTTGATACGACACCATCAGTGCGACTGCCAGCATCGCCAGGCCGCCAGCTAGGTAGGCGCAGCGACGCCCCAGCGCCCGAGGCCAAGTACTATTCGAGAGCCTGACTCGCCACAGCAGTGCCAGCGGCAGTCCGGCATAAAGCAGCAGATAGCCGGCGAAGCCCGGAGTCAGCAGTTCCCCCGCTTCCTGGCGGTCGGTCTGCAGCACATTGTTGATCATATGGGTGTCGAAGTAGGTGCCGTAATGGCCGGTGTAATAGCTCACCGTGGCCGCTAGCAGAATCAAGATCGAAAGCAGGGGTTTAACGGTTCGGCGTGACACGAACAGCACAAAGACGATGAACTGCAGCCCCGTCAATACCAGGCCGTAAGCGAGTAACTGCCAGGTCGAGAGGGCCGGTTCAGCGGCCATTACCTGCTCCCAGAAGGCCTGCTGGTAGAAGAGTGTGAAGACCAGGCAGGCCAGCAGCGTCAGACGCTCTGGTGACATGGTAAGCGACGGGCGCGCCAGGCTGGCCAGCCAGGTGATGGCCATGCGAAAGCGTTCATGCATGCGAGGCTGCCTCGATGGAGGTTGAGGATGATGGGGAAGCGGCCAGGCTGACGGACGAGGGGAGTAGCCAACGGGCCAGTAACAGGCTCAGCGTCGCGCAAAGCATTAGCGTCCACAGATCGTGTGAGAGGAAATGCGCACCGCGTAGCTGTTGGGCGATGCCGAATGCAAGGCCCATGGCCAGCGCCAGGCAGAGGCCGGCCCAGCGCCAACGGGGGCGGATGGCGTTGCAGAAGAAGTAAAGCGCGATCCAGGCATAGCCGGCACTGGCATGCCCGGCGGGGAAGCAGGCCGTGTCCGGGTAGTCGGCGGGCCGTGTCGCCAGCAGGCCGATATAGGCACGAGCGCCCCCATAGCGGCTAAGGTCCCAGGGGCAGTCCATGCTGATCAGCTGCTTGAGAATCGAGACGCCGAGGGTCGACGCTGCCACGGCCAGCACCAGATAGCCCAATGGCCGGCGCCAGTCCCGCCAGGCGGGGCGCAGCCAGCTGGCGATCAGCGCGAAGATGGCTGCTACGCCCATGCTCTGGCTGAGCATGCGTCCACCGCCATGCAGTACCTGCTCGGTGAGAAAGGCATGGTGCAGTGACCAGGCGTCGCCCTGAAGATGATAAAGGGTATCGGCGAGCTTGAAGTCCAGGCCGGCGGCCCGCCCGACGAGCATCATGGTCAGAAACAGGACCCAACCGATCAGCAGCCGGATGAGCCAGCCTGAGGCCGGGCGTCCGCTCTCCCGCCGCAGGGCCGCTTGTGGGCAAGCGTCGGCAACCGAAGAGCGGGTGCCGGTAGTAGCGCCGGAAGACGAGGCGGAGAGTCGTGAAGGCGGCATGGCGAGACGGGTCTGGAAGAATGTCTCACCAGTGTGGTGCCGTTGGCTTAAGCGTTGCTTAAGTCAAGCCAGTCAAAGGGTCATGAATGGCCTAGCCTGCCCGTCAGTGAATTGATAGACCTCATAGGGTGCGAGCTGCTCCCCGGGCATGCCCGGAGTGCCCTGGGGCATGCCGGCCAGTCCGATGCCGTCGATCTCAGGGCGCTGCTCAAAGAGCATCTCCAGGGCGGCGACGGGCACATGCCCCTCGATGACGTAGCCATCCATCATGACGGTATGGCAGGACCCCTGGCCGTAGGGGATGCCGGCCGCCTCCTTGATCTGTCCCATGGGCTGGCTGTCGATCACTTCGACGTCGATGCCGCTGGACTCGAGATGACGGGCATAGGTCTCGCAGCAACCGCAGGACGGGTTCTTGTAGAGGCGGGCACTGTCCGGCAGCGCGGCGTGGACTGTGCTGGCGCCGAGCAACAGGCCGCCGGCCAGACACAGTGCCGTGACTTGAGTTTGCATGGTGAGATGACCTCTCGAGAGTGCTGTTGGGCAACGCTGGCTCAAACGCCAGCGTGCGCTTCGATCACAAGATGTAGGATCAGATGTTTGTTCGGCGCAGTCGTAGGGCATTGCCCACCACCGACACCGAACTCAATGACATGGCCGCAGCGGCGAAGATCGGCGACAGCAAGAGGCCAAAGGCGGGGTACAGCACCCCGGCGGCAATAGGCACGCCGAGGCTATTGTAGGCGAAGGCAAAGAACAGGTTCTGCTTGATGTTGCGCATGGTGGCGCGACTTAGCCGGCGAGCACGCACGATGCCCATCAGGTCACCCTTGACCAGGGTCACACCGGCGCTTTCCATGGCGACATCGGTGCCAGTGCCCATGGCGATGCCGACCTGGGCCTGGGCGAGCGCCGGGGCATCGTTGATGCCGTCGCCGGCCATGGCGACGAAGCGCCCCTCGGCCTGCAGTGCCTTGACCTTCTCGGCCTTCTGCTCTGGCAACACCCCGGCGATGATCTCGTCGATCCCCAGCTCCTTAGCCACGGCTTCCGCCGTGGTCTGGCTGTCACCGGTGAGCATGACGATGCGGATGCCCTCCTCATGCAGGGCGCGGATAGCCTCGGCCGTGGTTTCCTTGATCGGATCGGCGACAGTGACGAGCCCCGCAGGCTTGCCATCCACGGCCAAGAAAATCGCCGTCTTGCCCTCGGCCCGTAGGGATTCGGCACGCTCCGCGAGCGCCGAGGCTTCGATATCCAGGCTTTCCATCAGGGCGCGGTTGCCCAGAGCGACCTGCTGCTCGCCAACCCGGCCGGTGACGCCCTTGCCGGTGACCGACGCGAAGTCGGTATAGCGTTCCAGGGTGACATCGTGCGCCTCGGCGCCCTGGACGATGGCCGCGGCGAGCGGGTGCTCGCTGCCACGCTCAAGGGTTGCGGCCAGGCTCAGCACCTGCGCTTCCGTAAAGCCCTCGGCGGCCACCACGTCCTGCAACCTTGGGTGCCCCTCGGTGAGGGTGCCGGTCTTGTCGACGACCAGGGTGTCGACATCGCGCAGCGTTTGGATCGCCTCGGCGTTCTTGAACAGCACGCCCATCGACGCGCCCTTGCCACTGGCGACCATGATCGACATCGGGGTGGCCAGGCCCAGCGCACAGGGGCAGGCGATGATCAGCACCGCCACGGCATTGATCAGCGCATAGGCCATCGCCGGTTCGGGCCCGAACAGGCTCCAGATGATGAAGGTAGCGACGGCTGCGAGCACCACGGCCGGCACGAAGTAGGCGGCCACCACGTCCACCAGGTTCTGGATCGGGGCGCGGCTTCGGCTGGCTTCGGCGACCATCTGCACGATCTGAGCGAGAAGGGTATCGCTGCCCACCCGGTGCGCCTCGATGACCAGCGCGCCGGTGCCGTTGATGGTGGCGCCGATGACCTTGTCGTCAGTCTTCTTCTCGACGGGAATCGGTTCGCCGGTGATCATTGACTCGTCCAGCGAAGAGTTGCCCTCGACGACGACGCCGTCCACCGGTACCTTCTCACCGGGATGAACCCGCAGGCGGTCGCCGATCTGCACCTGCTCCAGCGCTACATCCTCTTCGCTGCCGTCGTCGCTGATCCGGCGGGCGGTCTTGGGTGCCATCCCCAGCAGCGCCTTGATCGCGGCGTTGGTCTGGCCGCGAGCCCGCAGCTCCATGACTTGGCCGAGCAACACCAGGGTCACGATCACCGCGGCGGCTTCGAAGTAGACGCTGACCTGGCCGGCCTCGTCGCGGAAAGAAAGCGGGAAGATGTGCGGGAACACCGCGGCGATCAGGCTATACAGGTAGGCGACGCCCGTTCCCAGCGCAATCAGGGTGAACATGTTGGGGCTTGTGTTGATCACCGAGCGATAGCCACGCACGAAGAAGGGCCAGCCGCTCCACAGCACCACCGGCGTGGCCAGTGCCAGTTCCAGCCACACCCGGATGCCGTGAGGCACCAGGACCGCCATGTCGACGCCGGGCACCATCCCGCCCATGGCCAGCAGGAACAGCGGCACGGTGAGCGCGACGCCAACCCAGAAGCGGCGGGTCATGTCGATGAGCTCGGGGTTCTCCTCGGCATCGGCACTCACTTGCCGCGGCTCGAGTGCCATGCCGCACTTGGGGCAGTCGCCGGATTCGTCACGGACGATCTCCGGGTGCATGGGGCAGATCCACTCGGTTTTCTGCGCCGCCGCCTGTGGCGCCGCAGGTTCCAGGGCCATGCCGCACTTGGGGCAGTCACCGGGGGCGTTTCTGACAATTTCCGGGTGCATGGGGCAAGTGTATTGGGCGCCGGTCTGCCGGCCGTTCACCCTTGCCTCGGGGGCCTCCGTCTGTGCCTCTGGCGAGGCATGTTCGTGACTGGTGCTGTGATCATGATCCTGTTGATGTGGCGTCATGACATCGTCTCCATCATGTCCCTGATAGGGCGTTCATTCCTGGGGCGCGTGCAACGCGGCGATTGATGGCTTTTATCCTACGACCCTTGTGTTACCTAAAGGTCAAGCTTGGCCGTGCCACAGGAGGGCAGACAGCCACATACCATGATCGTCATCATGCCCCTCACGTCGACTGCCCTTGCCGGGTATCGTGATCACACAACGAGAGGCGCCCCATCAAGCTTGATGAGGGGGCGCCTTGCATCGCGATTACGTCATCGGCAGGTCAGAACCACAGCCTCACGCCGGCGACGACGCCGGTATCTTCGGTGGCATCCCCCGAGGCGCGGGCCAAGTCAGCCGTGTCACCATAGGACTTTTCCCAGTAGCCGCCGATATAGGGGGCGAACTTTCGGGTGATTTCATATCGCAACCGAAGCCCGGTGCGAACCGAGTTGAGGCCCTCACCGACGCCAAATTCCGGCACCTCATCGGCCGCCGCGGCGACTTCTAGGCGCGGTTGCAGGTAGGTCCGCTGGGTGACCCGCAGGTCGTATTCGCTTTCCAGGCTGGCCGAGACATCGCCGTCCTCGCTGACCCTCAGGTCGAGATCGGTCTCGACGCGATAAGGCACGAGCCCCTGGAGATTGATGACGCCGAAGTAGCGTTCGGGATGATCGTTCGAAGCGATGCCACCCTGATAGCCGATACCGCCCTGGAGCTCCCAGAAATCGGCGATCAGACGGCTGTAGAGCAGATCGAGGTTTTCGAATTCCGCATCCTCGCCGTCACCCTGAGTATTCTCGCCTTCCCCCTTCAGGTAGACCCGATTGACGTCGCCGCCGTACCAGGCCTGGAAATCCCACACCAGGGCCTCCTCGCCCTTGTCGGGGGAAGCATATTCGAAGCGATCAACCAACACCGAGGCCCGTGCGTGTTCGGCCATCGGCGATGGCCAGTTCGCCGGGGCATCGTAGCCATCGCTGGCTTGAGCGCCGGCGGCCACCAGCATGGCGAGGGTAGAACCGGTACCGATAACGACAGTCTTGGACTTCATGAACATTCCTTACGCGACCTTGACGACCCGGAACATGCCGGCATCCATGTGATAGAGAAGGTGACAGTGGAAGGCCCAACTGCCCTCGGCATCGGCGGTGATCAGGGCAGATACCCGCTCACCGGGCTTGACGTTCAGGGTGTGCTTGCGCGGAATAAGTTCACCGGCGCCATTCTCCAACTCCATCCACATGCCATGCAGGTGAATGGGATGCTCCATCATGGTGTCGTTGACCAAGATCAGGCGCAGCCGCTCATCCTTCTCGAAGTGGATGGGGCCGGTGACCTCGCTGAATTTCTTGCCGACGAAGGACCACATGTAGCGTTCCATGTTGCCGGTCAAGTGCAGCTCCAGTTCACGACCGGGAGGGCGCCGGTCCGGCCAGGGTGTGAAGGCCTTGAGGTCGCGATAGACCAGCACGCGGCGTTCGCTCGGGTCGATGCCGACACCGGCCTGATCGTAGCGGGAGCCGGGCTGGGCCACCCCCACGGGGAGCATCGTTCCGGCCTCGGGGGAGGCCATGCCATCCATGCCGGCCATCTGGGCATGATCCATGCTTTGCATGTCGGAGTGGTCCGAGACCTGGGTCTTGGAATGATCCATGCTCTGCATGCCGGAGTGGCCCGAGCCCTGCGTCTTGGAATGATCCATGCCCTGCATGCCGGAGTGGCCCGAGCCCTGCGTCTTGGAATGATCCATGCCCTGCATGCCGGAGTGGTCCGAGCCCTGCATCTTGGAATGGTCCATGCCCTGCATGCCGGGGTGATCTATGCCAGCCATCTGAGTGTGATCCATGCCAGACATGTCCATGTCGCCATGAGCGCCCATGGCCTCCATGCCACGGTCGGCGATCTGGCGCCGCGCCGGCACGGCGGCGGTCATGCCCAGGCGCGGCGCCAGGGTGCCCAGGGCGAAGCCGCTGCGATCCATGGATTCGGCGAACAGCGAGTAGGCGCCGTCATCCTTGGGCGTGACGAGAACATCATAGGTTTCCGCCACGCCGATGCGGAACTCGTCGACCGGGACGGGCTGAACCGGTTGGCCATCGGCGGCCACCACCGTCATCTTCAGGCCCGGGATGCGCATGTCGAAGTAGCTCATCGCCGAGCCGTTGATGATGCGCAGGCGCAGCGTTTCGCCGGGCTTGAACAGGGCGGTCCAGTTATCGCTCGGGGCGTGGCCGTTGAGCAGGTAGCTATAGGTGCTGCCGGTAACGTCGGCGATATCCCGCGAGCTCATGCGCATCTGGGCCCACATGGCTCGCTGGGCCGCGGTATCGGCGAAGCCGTTTTTCTCCACGTCGACGAAGAAGTCGGCGACGGTGCGTTCCTGGAAGTTGTAGTAGCCCTCGCCGAGCTTCAGGTTGCGAAAGACACTGGCTGGGTCCTCAAAGGTCCAGTCGGTCAGCAGCAGCACGTGCTCGCGGTCATAGCGGAAGGGCTCCCGCTCGGCGGCATCGATGACCAGGGGGCCAGCATGGCCGAGCTGTTCCTGCAGTCCCGAGTGGCTGTGATACCAGTAGGTGCCGCTCTGGCGAACCGGGAAACGGTAGGTGAAGGTCTCACCGGGGGCGATGCCGGCGAAGCTTACGCCGGGTACGCCGTCCATGCCGGGAGGCAGGATCATGCCGTGCCAGTGAATGGAAGTGGGTTCCTCGAGCAGGTTGGTGACTCGAAGCACGGCATCCTGGCCTTCCTTGAGGCGGATCAGTGGGCCAGGGCTGGTGCCGTTAATGCTGATCGGGCGGGCGGTCTTGCCGGCGATGGGCAGGGTGTCACGGCGTATCGCCAGGGCCAGGTCGGGCCCGGTCTCGACGCCCTGAGGGTAGCCTGCGGCCTGGCCCCAGGGATTGGCCCATGCCGGGCGCAGGCCCAGGGCCGCGGTGCCGAGACCCAGGGCGGCGCCCGTCTTGAGTAGCTGGCGGCGTGACAGGGGAAGCGAGGGGGACTTCGCGGCGGCCATGGTCGACTCCTTCACATTGAGATGAACCGATCATGCCGGGGTAAACTGAGTCTAGCCTGAACCGCTGCAGGCATTCGTGCGCGCTGCGGCGGTCGGCAGCACGATGGTGACGGCCAGGCCCCCCGCGACCGCCGCGGAGAAGGTCACGTGCCCCGCATACTGCTCGACCAGTTGCCGAAGGATCGACAGCCCCAGGCCATGACCGGGGCGCCCTTCGTCGAGGCGGAGCCCGCGCCGGCCCAGGTGGTCGAGATCCGCTGATGGCACTCCGGGACCGTCATCCTCGATGACCAGGGTCAGTGTCGTCGCCACACTCAGGCGGCAGTGAACGTCGCGCTGCGCCCATTTCCCGGCATTGTCGAGCACGACCCCCAGCATCTCGGTGAAGTCCTGGCGCTCGACGCTGACCGTGGCGCGGAGATCCTGAGGGCCTTCAAGGTGAAAGCGCTTGTCGGGGTGCAGGGTGGCGAACATCTCGATCAGTCGCTCGGCCTCCTGCCGGACGCGGGTGAGCTGGCCGGCATAGGGGCCGGCGATGCGTGAACGACGCAGCTCCGCGTCAAGCTGAGCCTGCATGTCCTCCAGGCGGGTCAATAGCTTCAGGCGGCGGTCGCCATCGATGGGGCGAGAGCCTCTTAGCACCTGCGTGACGGCCGCTAGGGGCGTCTTTAGTGCATGAGAGAGGTTGGCGACGGCGTCCCGCGAGCGCTTGAGTCGCTTGTCCTGCTCGTCCATGAAGCGGTTGAGCTGACCGACCAGGCCATCCAGTTCTGATGGCGTGTCCAACTGCAGGCGCTCGCGATACCCCGCACGCAGTTCATCGAGTTGCCGCTGAAGCCGAACCAGGGGTGACAGTCCTGCATTCACGGCGACCAGGTTGAGCGAAATCAGCAGGAGCAGTACCAGGCCCGCGATGCCACCGACCCACCAGTGCAGGGTGGCCAGGCCGGCTTCCACCTCGGCGAAGTCCTCGCCAATCAACAGGGTGCCGGAGGTGCCGTCTTCCAGGGTAAAGATCTCACGATAGACCAGCAGGTGCCGCTCATCCTGCCCCCGCACCTCGAGCAGGGTATCGTCAACGCCTTCCAGGTAGGGGGTGAGAGTGCGCAGCCAGTCGGGGTGGGAGGTGCTGACCGTGTCATCCAGCCGCAACACGTAGAGGTGATGAAACATCTGCGAGGTCAAGCTGGCGGAGTCCAGCCAGGGTTTCACCTGGGACTGTTCCTGATGCAGCCGTTGCAGCGTGTAGTGCGCCTCCTGGCGCAGGCGATCGCCCAGGAAGTCGCGGGCCAGCTCACGCAGCAGGATGCCATGCAGTAGCCAGGTGATAGCGACGGCAATCAGAGCCACGCTACCCAGCCAGAGGAACAGGCGAAAGCGCAGGCTACGACGATCAGCGCGAAGCAAAGACATACCCCTGGCCGCGACGCGTCTGGATGATGTGCTTGCCCAGGCGGCGGCGCAGCCGCCCGATATAGACCTCGACCAGGTTCGGGGCGGGGGCATCCTGGTCCAGGCTGTAGAGCTGGTCGAGCAGGCGCACCTTGGAGTGCACGTGATCCGGATGATGCATCAGGTAGCGCAGTAGCCGAAATTCGGTGGCCGTAAGGGAGTGCCAGGTCGCTCCGTCGGTGCTGACTTCCTGGGTCTGCTCGTCCAGTTGCACCCCGTTGACGGTCAATCGCTGGGCCAGGCCGCCGGACTGTCGTCGTAACAGGGCATGCAAGCGGGCCAGCAGCTCGGCCTCGTGAAAGGGCTTGGTCATGTAATCGTCGGCTCCTCGCCGCAACCCCACGACCTTGTCTTCCCAGGTGTCCCGTGCGGTCAGTGCCAGGATGGGCAAACGATGGCCCTGCTCCCGCCAGCGTTGCAGCAGCTCCAGGCCAGAACCGTCGGGAAGGCCGATATCGAGGATGGCGAGGACGTAGGCTTCCGTGGCCATCAACGCGTCGGCCACACGCATGCGTGTGGCCGTGTCGACGCTGTAGCCCTCGTCCTGCAAGGTCTCTGCCAGGCTCTCGGCCAGCAGGTCATCGTCCTCGACCAGCAACAGCTTCATGCTTTCATCCCTGGAAGTTGATGTCTCCGCTCATGCCTGACTCATAGTGGCCGGGAATGTTGCAGGCGAATTCGAGCGTATCGGTGTCCTGAGGGGCGGTCCACACCAGGGTCGCGGTCCCACCCGGGGCGATGGTCACGGAGGGCATGCCGTCGCCGTGGTCGCCACCATGATGTCCGCCGGACATGTCATGTCCGCCACCCGAGGCCATCTCGAGCATCATCTCGCGGTGTTTGGCTTGTGCCTCGGCAGTGCCGATCACGAATTCGTGCTTGAGGTTGCCGGTGTTGGTGATCTCGAACTTCACCGTCTTCCCTGGTGTGATAGCGAGTTCGTCGGGCGTGAACCACATGTCACCGGCTTCGAAGCTGATGGTGCGGTCGACCTGAGCGTGAATCTTACTGCCATGTTCGCCGCTGGCCAGGGCCGCGGTAGAGGCGAGGCTCAGGGTCATTGCGAGAAGTGTCTTGCGCATGCGGATAGCTCCATGGGGTCAGTCGACAGGTCTACTTCTAAGGTATCAAGCTGAATTTGGGCTGAATGCCGAACGAAGAATGGCATCAGGAACGATCGCCTGAGCAAACCTCACACTGAGGCGAGGGGAGACATTCGCCATAGAGCCACGCCTGGGAGCGCGTCAGATGTCCGCCGACCACCCCGAGGGTGACCCGACGGGCATCGATCAGCTTTCCTCAGAGCGTCATGAATGGCGCGTCCTGGTGATCTTGGAACTGGTAGACCTCATAAGGCTCGGTCTGTGGCCCCGGCATGCCTGGCGTGCCACTCGGCATGCCGGCCAGTCCGATGCCACTGGTGTCAGGCTTTTGTTCGAAGAGCGCCTCTAGTGCGGCCAGGGGGACATGTCCCTCGATCACATAGTCGCCCATCATGACGGTGTGGCAGGCACCCATTCCGTAGGGTACGCCCGCCGCCCTCTTGACCGCACTCAGGTCCTTGTCATCGACAATGGTAACGTCGATCCCCATTCGCTCCAGGTGGCGGGCATAGCCATCGCAGCAGCCGCACTGAGGGTTCTTGTAGAGCGTGGCCTCGCCCGGCAGAGCGGCATGGGCAGTGGTGGCGCCCAGTAGCAGGCCAGTCGCCATGAAAAGGTGATGAATGGTGAGCTTCATCGACGATCTCCCTTGTTGGAGGTCAACAGATACTTGGTGAGGGCGGCAATGCCGAGACTGAGTAGCACCAGGACGGCGAGCGGCATCATCCAACCCAGCCAGCCCATGTGCCCCATGGTGGTGAAACAATCGGTGAACATGATGCGACTCCCGAAGAGTAGTGTTGTGAGAGCCTTACGGGAAGATGTTGGCAACTGACCGGGGCATGACGAATGGCTAGGGCAGTAGGCCCTGGGAACACCAATGCTCAGGCTGTCACTGTCATTATAGCGGCCTTCCCGTCGGGCCGTGCTGCACGCGTGCCTCCGAACGAGGCACGCTTCCGTAAGCGGCAAGGGCATCGTCCAGGGCCCATGTCAGGGGCTCAGTGGCCATGCCCATCCGCGTAATGGTCGTCATAGGACGGTGATGAGGGTGCGGTATCTTGCGCCGGAGATGTGTCTTTGCTCGCGTTGGTCAATGGGGCCTCTGTGGCTGCATGGTCGTTCTCCGCCGCCGAGACAGCCGTGGCCTCCTGCTCGCTCAAGGCACCCATGTCGCCATGATCATGATCGTGGCCATCATCTTGTGGCTGTGAAGGTGCCGGCTCCGATGTGGCCATTGCACTGGTGTCGCCGTGCTCATGGTCGTGACCATCATGCGTTGCGTTACCGGCCTCAGGCCCGCTGGGCGTGATCATGGCCACGTACTCGGGTTGAGACAGCTCCGGCAACTGCCGCAGGAAGGCCACGATCTCCCAGAGCTCCTGATCCTCGTGAGTCACGCCCCAGGCTGGCATGCCGGTCATCTTGATGCCGTTCTTGATGATCCAGAATTGCTGAGCCGGACTCTGGTGAGTCGTTTCCGACAAGACCGGTGGCATGGGGTTGAGGCCGGCGCGCAGAACCGTGCTGTCGAGTCCAGGCTTGAGATGGCATGCGGCGCAGAGCTGATCGTAGGCAGAGGCGCCCGCTCGAATCATGCGGTCACTGTCCAGGTCGGGAACCTCGAGCTCCTCGGCACCGGCCTCGATCGAAGCATGCAGGGTCGAGTGCATCATCGATTCGACAAACGGCAGATGGGGATCAGTCGCGGCGACGTTATACATACCGCTATGCATGAAGGCCATTCCTCCGATGGCAAGGAGGAGTAGGGTAATGAGCCCACCTAGAGCAAGTTTGAACATCTTCGACGTCGTCCTTTTTTGTAGGGGATCGGGTCTCGAATTGTTGTCTTCCCGGCGTTCACATCGCTCGGGCCGATTTTCCTGGCAGCCGGCCCGTGGCGGCATCCGACGTGAGTCGCTGGCGATATGATAGGGAAAACGAGGCCACGTCGCAGTGGCCTTGAAGGATCCTTCGCGATGAATCAAGTCGATCATGCCGGGGTAAGCTGAACGCAGTCTGAACCGCTGGGCTTGGTAGGGCAGCGGGCGCAGCATCGGTGCCTCAACTGCCGGACTCCAGGGCCTCCAGGTGAGGGCAGGGTATTGCGTGGTGGCGGGCCGTTTGGAGCAGCGGACCAAGGATGGCATCGATCTCGGTGGGGCGTCGCGCCAGCACGTCCTGGAGCATCGAGGCGCGATTATTGGCGGTTGCCGCTGCCACGCTCCACACCTGTGCCGACCAGCCGTTTGGGGGCGCGGGAATGCCCTCGGCGGCCAGGATCAGGGCAAGCTCCGACACCAGCGCCTCGACCATGGGCCGGAAGGGGCGATCCCTGAGTTGGCCGTTGCGGATGCGAAAGCGCGCCACCAGAGGGTTGATGGCGGCATTGACCGCGAGCTTGTGCCATAGCCGCACGCGAATATCGGCGACCGCCTGACAGGCCAGGCCCGCTGCTGAAAGCGTCTCGGCCAGCGATTCTGCCAGCTCAGGGTAGGCGCCGTCGAGGTGGCCGATGACCGTGCGGCCATGGCCCGCATGCACGACGGCATTGCGCTCTGGCGTGTCGTCCACGAAGGCGCCCTCGGTGGTGCTGGCGCAGAGCACCGGCCCTGGCCAGGAGTGGGTCAGCGTCTCCTGAACGCCGAAGCCGTTCTGCCAGAGCACCAAGGGTGTCGCGGTGGGCACTCGACCCTTCAAGGCCGTAATGGCGACCTCCGCACTGTATGCCTTGGTGGTCAGATGGATCATCTCAGGGGGGCTCGGTGGCAAGGTTTCCGGCGTGGCACCGCGCAGCCTGCGCAGGATCTGCTCGCCCTCGGGCGTGATCAGCGTCAGCCGGCCTGGCGGCTGGCGTCGCCCGATCAGGACCACCGGTAACTGGCCCGCCAGCCGCAAGGCAAGCAGCCGCCCCACGGCGCCGGGGCCGACGACCCAGTGATTCGGCTGCGCATGCGGGGAGCGCTGAGCCGGGGTCGTCTCGTTCGTGTTCGTCTCGCTCTTGGCCATCTTGTTCTGGGGCGTGTTCATGCGTCGTCCGTCTTCTTGCTGCGCGGTTTGCTCGTCCCGGCCTTGCGACGCCCGCTCGAGGTGCCGGTCGTCTTGCCGGAGGCGCTTTGGGTCGTTGAACGCTTGCTCGAACCGCGCTTGGCAGTTGCCCCCTTGCCGGTGCTTGCCCGGCGCGGCTTGCGTTTTGATGTGGCAGCGCTCGGCGCGGCCGGGGCGACCCCGCGGGCATCACTCAGGGCGCTGCGCATGCGCCCGGCATCGGCGGCGCCCAGCAGTCCCCGCAGGTCCTCGACCAGGCCCGAGAGGAAGGGCGACGGGTCGCTGCCGGTCTCGGCGATGTCGGTCAGACGCTGCTCCCAGAGCGCGGTGCGCTCGGCACGGCCGACCGCTTCGGGCAGGGCATTGATCAGCGCATGGCCGATCTGGGTGGCCCGCAGGGCCTGCTGCTGGCGCACCAGATAGCCGCGATCGAGCAGCGTTTCGATGATGCCGGCGCGGGTCGCCTCAGTGCCCAGGCCATCGGAGTCACGCAGGGTGCGCTTGACCGCCGGATCCTGAACGTAGCGGGCGATGTTCATCATTGCCTTGATCAGGCTGGCATCGGTGAAGGGTTCCGGCGGCCGGGTCTCGCGATCCTCGACGCCTGTCTCCTGCACCCGGGCCGGCTCGCCTTCCCGCAAGGGCGGCAGCGGCGGCGCCTCGTCGCGGGTGGTGAAAAGCGGCTTCCAGCCCGGGGCGAGAATTTCCCGGCCCTGGGCGCGAAAGCGCTCCTCGAGGATGGTGAACTCGGCCTTGACCTCGCGGGTCTCGAGGGGCGGATAGAACTGCGCCAGCACGTTACGAGCGATCAGCCGGAAGACGTTGGCCTCGGTGGCCGAGAGCCGTGAGAAGTCCGGCCGGGTGCCGGTGGGCGACAGGGCGTGGTGGGCACTGACCTTGGCATCGTTGAAGGCCTTGGAGCGCAGCGAAAAGTCGGCGCCGGCAAGCCAGGGGCCCAGGGTGGCATCGCCCTGGCAGGCGTTGGTCAGCGCCTGCCTCGATGGGCCATGGTGAGCGGCGGGCAGATAGCGACAGTCCGAGCGCGGGTAGGTAATTAGCTTGTGGCGCTCGTAGAGGCTCTGGCAGGTATCGAGCACCGCCTTGGCCGAGAGCTTGTAGCGGCGGGCCGCATCGACCTGCAGCGCCGACAGGGAGTAGGGCAGTGGTGCGGCCTGACGACTTTTCTTGGCATTGAGGCTGGCGAGCGTGCCCTGGCTACCCGGCAGCCGCGCGGCCAGTGCCTCGGCTGGGCCGCGCTGGAGCAGGCGACCCTGGTCATCCAACGGGTGATGCTCGCCGGGCTGCCACCAGGCCCTGAGGTTGCCGTGCTCGACGGCCAGGTCGACCCACAACACATGGAAGGGGCGCGGCGTGAAGGCGGCGATCTCGGCGTCGCGTCGCACCACCAGCCCAAGCACCGGGGTCTGCACCCGGCCCACCGAGAGTACACCGTTGTGTCCTGCCTGGCGGCCGGTCAGCGTCCAGGCACGGGTCAGGTTGATGCCATACAGCCAGTCGGCCCGGGAGCGGGTCTCGGCGGCCCGGTACAGGGCCTGGAATTCGCTGTTATCGCGAAGCTGCCCCAGCGCCTTGACCACCGCCGGGCGGTTGAGGTCGTTGACCAGGAGGCGCGCCACCGGCCCGCGCCACTTCAGGTAATCGAGCACCTCCTGTACCAATAGTTGGCCTTCACGATCCGGGTCGCCGGCATGCACCACGCTGCTGGCTTCCTTGAGCAGCCGGCGGATCACCGCCAGTTGGCCGCGCGCCTTGGGTCTCGGCATCAGCCGCCAGGGGTTGGGAAGGATCGGCAGATGGTCGAGGCGCCATTGCTTGAGGGCCGGGTCGTAGGCATCCGGCGGCGCCTGCTCCAGCAGGTGGCCCAAGCACCAGGTCACAGTGGTGTCGCCGACCGTCACGGCGCCGTCGCTGCGCCGGGACTGGCCGGGTAAGGCATCGGCGATGGCGCGGGCAAGGCTCGGTTTCTCGGCGATAATCAGGCGCATGGAGGTCTCATGAGAGTGAATAACGGGAGACAGGGCGGGCTCGCCAGCTTGTCAAAGTAATGGACATTCTTCCAGTATCCTGGCCGTCTCGCTAGGTGTAACCTGAATCGAAATACGTACAAGGTTTGTACCACTATGCGAGAGCGCGGCAGAACGCGACGGCTGCTGGGGCTGGGGGCAAGAACCGGCGGCGCGATGCTCAAGACCCGCCTCGGCGGCGAAGCCGATTGGCGTTCGCTGGGCGAGGCGCTGTTCGAGGGGCTATCGGAACTCAAGGGCCCGGCCATGAAGCTGGCTCAGGTCATGTCGCAGTGGGATGACCTGCTGCCGCCGGAGCTTGCCAACGAGCTCGCTCGCCTGCAGCGCCAGGCGGAGCCGATGCCATGGGAGAAGATCCGCACTACCCTCGAGGCCGAATACGGTGATCTCGAGGCGCATTTCGCCAAAATCGAGGAGCGCCCCTTCGCCAGCGCCTCCATGGGGCAGGTGCATCGAGCCACGACTCTCGACGGTGAGACCCTGGTGCTCAAGGTGCAATATCCCGGGCTCGAGGAGGTGCTGGAGAGCGATCTTGCCCAGGTGCGGCGCATGATGCGTCTGGGCCGCTGGTTCAAGGTCCCTCAGGCGCGCCTGGATGCGCTCTTCGAGGAGCTCGCCGAGAGCCTGCGCGGCGAACTCGACTATCGGGCCGAGGCCGCGGCCCTGTCGCGCTATCGCCAGCGTTACGCAGAAAACGATGATGTCGTCATTCCGGCGCCGATCGAGTCGCTGTGCACCGCGCGGGTGCTGGCCATGTCCTATGTGCCGGGCACGCCGCTGCGTGAGCTCGATCAGGCGGATGACGCGCTGCGCCAGGCCGTGGCGGTGCGCCTGGCCGACTGGATGACCGAAGAGCTCTTCACCTTCGGTGAGCTACACGCCGACCCGCATGCCGGCAACTTTGCCGCCGACGCCGAGGGGCATTTGATCATCTATGATCTTGGCGCTGTGATTCCGGTGCCAGAAGCGCGGTTGCGCCAGACGCTCAAGCTGCTCAAGGCCACCCTGGAGGAAGACCCGATGGCGATGGACGCGGCGTTGCTGGCGATGGGTGGGCGTCAGGGCGAAGGGGCGCCGCTGAGTCTTTACCGTGACAGTGCCGCGGCCGTCGCACCGCTGTTCGCCCCCGGCGTGCAGGATCTCGGCGACGTGCGGGTGCATCGGCGCCTGCGCGAGCTAAGCCCGCGGGTATGGGCGGCGATGGATCGCCTGCAGCCGCCGGCGGACACCCTGCTGCTGTCGCGCACGCTCAACGGCCACTACTGGAACTTGGTGCGCCTCCAGGCCCGCCTGGATATGGCCGGACGGGCCAGGCCGCTGCTCGAGTGGGCAGAGCAGGTCTGAGGCGTTCTTATTGCATCAAGGCCCACCTCAGCGGCGTTCGCCGCCTTTCAGGCCCAGTGCTCGGCGGGCTCTGACCAGGGCCCGGTACCAGTCCCGATGGGGCTTGCCGACCATCGGGGGGCGCTGGCTCAGATAGCTGACGTTTGGCTTGTCACTGCCGGCATGGCTGGCGTGATAGTTGGAGAGCATGGTCAGAGTGGCTTCCCGGGCACCGTAGTTCTGCGCCAGGAAGTCGATGGCCCCGGGTTCGAGTTCGACGTGATAGTGCTTCACCAGGGCCAGGGCCAACTGCTCGGCGGGACGCGACAGGTCGACCTCGATCTCCTTGACCATGGCCGCCCCCATCGCTGCCTTGGCGGCCGCCGACAGGTTGGGTTCTAGCTGGCCGAAATCAGCGGCGTTGGTGCTGTTGATGGCGCGCTGTACCGCCGGCCGGGAAAGGTGGATATGCGGCTCTAGGGCAAGGGCGATCTCGACCGCCAGGCGCTTGGAGACGTCGACCCCCACCGACAGACGCCGCTCGCGTTCGATGCCTAGCGTAGTGCGGCGATGCTGATCGAATTCGCTGCTGCCCAGGTGTTTGACGAGCCGCTTGCAGACCTTGGCCTTGGCTTCGTCATCGAGTTCGATGACATGCTCGCGTATGCGCAGGCCGCGTCGGCCGGGGCTCAACTGCAGGCGGGCTCCGTCGCTGTCCTGGGCATGGCTGATGCGCTCCCAGCGTTCGGCCATCTTGAGCAGCTGGGCATGATGGCGGCCCACCTGCTCGTAGGCTTCCGAGACCTGCTTGTGCAGACGCACGGCATTGGCCAGGAGTTCGGCCTTTTGGTCCAGGGCGCGGCGATGCTGGCTCTGGCCGCTGCGTACCGCTTTGGCCAGGTGCTGGATCTGCTCGGCAAGGGCATCCATGGCGTTGCGCGAGCGCTCGACCAGTACCTCGGCGCGCAGTCCAGACGCGGAATCCTCGACCAGGGTGCCCGACTGCTCGGCAAGATAGGCCATCAGTGCCTTGAGTCGCGAAAGGCCGGTGGCTTGGGCGATGCGGTGTCGGGCGCGGGCCTGTTCCAGGGCGTCGAAGGCCTGCGCCAGCCGCCAGCGGCCCTTGTACTCGAAGGTCAGCATGGGAATCTGGCGACCGCTGATCAGCTCGAAGGCCAGAATCAGCATCTCTTCCACGTCCTGCAGCGTCATCAGCAGCTCATCGTCCTGCTCGATGGCCGCCAGTACCCGCTCGATGAAGTTGTCATCTCGCGACACCCCGTGTTGCAGCGCTGGCGCCTGGCCGGTGAAGCGCGCCCGTAACAGATCGGTGGCTTCCGGGGCCAGCGCGGCGAGTTCCTGAAACTGCGGTTCCAGCGTCTCGCCATAGAGCGCGACCATGTCGCGGATACGGGCATGCAGGCCGACACGGCGGTAAACGTCGATCTGGCTGATGATCCGGGCGCTGTCGCGATCATCGAGCAGCTCGAGAGCGGCAAGCTCGACGCCCTCGGGTGACAGGTCCTGCTTGCGCAGCAGCATGGCGGCGGCCTCGCGGCGCCGGGCGTCGCCCTCTAGCCGTTCGACGATCAGATCGCGGGTCGTCAGCAGCAGATCCGGCAGCGCCTTGATGACGCGCTCTATCTTGGCGGTGGTCTTCTCGGCGCGGCGCGCCCCGGTGAACTGGTGCACCAGGTTGGCGATGATACCGGTGGCGCCGGTAATCACCGTGTAGCTGATGAAGAAGATGTAGTTATCGGCGGTGGGGGCACGGCCGTAGCCCAGCAGGTAGCCGCCCCAGGCGCCTAGCAGGGTGACGGGACCGGCGGTCCATAGAATCTGCAGCAGACTGACCGACCAGGGCACCTTTTCCACGGCGCGAGTGATGCGATCGATCTCGTCTCGGCCCTCACGCTCGAGGCGGACCTGAGATGTCTCGTGAGAAGCGTCCTTACCACGGCGGCGAAAGGGAATGGGTACGAGCACGGCAGCCTTCATCAGCATCGAACGGGGAAGCCGACGGACGCCGGCGGGCGACACATTAGCACCCCTCACGCGAGCGCAACAGTCCCGCCATTGGCGTGCTAGAATTTTGCGCCCGCAGGTGCTTGGTTCATGCGTCTTTAGACCTCGGCGGGGGTATCGTTACGTGCAGAAAGGCACGCGGCGCACGGGTGTCAAAATTGTCTGTCAGAAGTGAAGTGTTGATGCGAAACGCCAAGCAAGTCAGGAGTCAAGGTATGTCATCGATCGTGCTGCTGGATGGCGGTATGGGCCAGGAGCTTGTTCGTCGTGCTGGCGAACCGCCGACCCCGCTCTGGTCAACCCATATTCTCAATCACTATCCCGAACTGGTGCAGGCACTGCATGAAGACTTCATTCGGGCAGGCGCCCGGGTGATTACCCTTGCGACCTACACGGCCACGCCGGAGCGTCTGTCCCGTGACGGCCAGGCCGAGTCTCTGGAAATGCTGCATCGACGGGCGTTGGAGTGCGCGCAAAAAGCGGTAGCCGCCTGCGGCGAAGACGTGGCGATTGCCGGCTGCTTACCGCCGCTGGTGGCCAGCTATCGGCCCGACCAGTCACCGACTGGCGACGCCGCCTTGGCCAGCTACCGGCGTATGGTGGCGGCCGGGCAGGGCGTGGACCTGTGGCTGTGCGAGGCGATGGCCTCGCTTGACGAGATGCGCACGGCGGCAACCGCCGCCTCGGAGACGGGGCTGCCGGTCTGGATCGCCGTAACGCTCGATGATGCCAACCCCGGTCGCCTGCGCAGCCAGGAGCCCCTGGCCGACGCGGTGGCCCTAGCCGAGTCGCTGGGGGTCCAGGCGCTGCTGATCAACTGTAGCCAGCCCGAAACCATCGAGGCGAGCCTTGACCTTCTGACCGGCTTCTCCGGGATGACCGGGGCCTATCCCAATGGTTTTACCTCCGTCGAGGCGCTGGCCCCGGGAGGCACCGTAAGCTCACTCGAGGCGCGGCTTGATCTTGACCCCGAGGCCTTCACCCACACGGCGATGCGCTGGGTCGATCACGGTATCGATATCATCGGCGGCTGCTGTGAGGTGGGGCCTTCGCATATCGCACGGCTGGCCGAATCTCTCGGCGAGCGCGGACATGCCGTGGTGCGGTTCTAAGCACGTTCTGTTTCAGGCCGTGATAGCCGAAAAGGGCGGTCATGGCCGGGGCGTGGCGGCAAGGTGGATGCCGACAAGCGAGTCAAACGGACAATAGTGAGGGGCCAAGGGCGGCGTGTTAGCATGCTGCTCTTATTAGCTGCAGGCTCGGCCTGCGCAACGCCTCGGTGAAGGGAGAAGACATGCTGGCGGTATGGGTAGAACAGTTGCTGGGCTTCGCCTCCGGTGCGCTGATGGCGATTCGAAACAACGAGCATTACCCGTCCTTCATGGCCTGGGTGCGCGAAGACGGCCCGGTACTGGTCGGTGGCAAACTCTCGCTGGCGCAGGCGCTGGGCCCGGAGCTGTGGTCGCAGACGCCGCTCGAACGCTTGGACTTTGCCTGCGAGCCGCTGGCGCGTCCGGGGCGCAACGAGCCCTGCTGGTGTGATTCCGGGCTCAAGACTAAGCAGTGTTGCGGCGCCGAACGCTTCCCCGGCCCGATTCCCGGTCACCTGATGTGGATGCTGTCGCTGCGCGAGTGGAAGGGCGATACCCTCAAGGCCGCCTTGGATAGCGGCCGAGCGCCGGCCCAGGCACTGCTCGAAGCCGGGCTGATTGCCGCCGAGGGCGGTCAGCGTGGCCGGGCCCAGCAGATTCTCGAGGCGCTATTCAATACCTCCGATTGGGAACGCCTTCCGGAGCAGGCCGAGCCGGCCTTCGAGCTCTTGATCGATCTCTATCAGGAACGCGGGTTCCACAACAAGCGCACCGCACTGCTCGATGAAGTGCTGGATAGAGGTCCGCTCTTTCTGCGCGGCGTGGCGCTCGAACGGCTGTGCCTGATGTATCTCGACGACGATGACCTGGCAAGCGCCCGCGAGGCGTTCGTGCGCGCCCAGCAGGCGCTGCCGGATTCGCCGACGCTTGCCTATATCGAGGCCATGCTGCTGCTGCATGAGGGCAACGTCGAAGAGGCCGCGGAGCGGGCGCGATTCTGGTTCCGCCGGCTGTCGCGGCAAGGCGATCTGGACCCGGAGCAGCTCGAGTTCCTGGCCGATCTGGCCGAGAACCCGGGGGCTACCCTGGCCGAGCAGATGGTCAGTTCCGAGGAAGACCTGGCCGACCCCCTGGCGGCGCTGCAGGCGCTGCTCGAATCGTTGCCGACCGCGCCACGTCTGGAGTTCCAGCGCACCGCCGAAGGCCGCCTGGAATTCCACACGACGGCGCGTCAGGACACCTTGTTCGCCACTTGGCAAAAGCACTTCCAGGTGTTGGTCGATGAAGAGGCGGCACTGGGCTTCGTCGATGACCCCTGGCCTTATGCCAGCGACTGGCTGGGAGAGCTTTGCGCACATCCCGAATGGCTCGATTCGCCCCAGGTCGTGCAGTCGCTGACGTTGGCGCTGACCAGCCGCTTTGGCAGCCTGCCGTGGATGGCGCCGAGCCTATTCGAGCCGCTGGCGCTGCGACTGGAGCGCTGGCTGACGCAGCTCGAGAGTGAAGGGGAGGGCGACTTCGAATGGGACGCCGCCGACAATGCCGTGCTGCTGCGTACCGGCTTGGCCCTGGTGGTGGGCATGGAGCGTGGCGCCCGTGAGCGTTCCAGGGAGCTCGCCGAGCGGCTGCTGAGCCTGGACGCTCAGGACTCGCTGGGTCTGCGTGAGCTGGTGCTCGACCAACTGCTGCGGGAAAGCCGCAATAGCCGGGCTTTGGAGGTTAGCCTGCAGGCCAACGAGACGCCGCCTCTGCTGGGCGTGTTGATGGGCCGGGTGCTGGCGCTGTATCGCCTCGAACGCCTGGATGAGGCCCGCACGGCACTCGAGGAAGTGCGTCGGATCAATCCTCATGTGATGGCAATGCTCTGCGACCCGAAGGGGCGTGAGGTGCGCGGCCGTCAGGCGGACGCGCCCGAGCCCGGCAGCCGCGCCGAAGCCTGGCAGTACCGCACCCTGATGCGCGATCAGTGGTCCAACACCAAGGGCGCTCTGGACTGGCTGGATGCACAGCGCCAGAGCCTGCAGCCCTGATCGGATTGGCCGAGCCTAAGCCCATGACCTAGGCCGGCTCGATCCGCGCAACACGGTGCCCGGCTGCGGGCGAATACCCATCGGGCCGCGATGCATATCGCGGCCCGATTTGCCTCATGAGCGGGATAGCGCTAGGTCAGAACGGCGGATCGGCGATGAATCCACAGCGCCAGCAGAATCGCCGGCAAACCGAGCGCCGATGCCGCCACGAAGAAGGTGGGATAGCCTTGCGCGGCCACCACCATGCCGCCGAAGCCGCTGAGAAACTTGCCGGGCAGGGTCATCAGCGATGAGAACAGCGCATATTGGGTGGCGGTATAGGCGCGCGAGGTCAGGCTCGACAGAAAGGCGATGAAGACCGCACTGGCGAGCCCGTTGGCCAGGTTATCGGCGGTGATGGTAGCGACCAGCATGGGCAGGCTTTCGCCGGCCAATGCCAGCGAGGCAAACAGCAGATTGGTCAATGCCGCCGCCACGGCCCCCAGTACCAGAATCGGCCCAATGCCGTAGCGCACCACCAGCAGCCCGCCAAGAATCCCGCCGCCGATGCTCATGGCGATGCCGAAGACGTTGGTGACGTTGGCGATGGTGGCCAGTGAAAAGCCCAGGTCGATGTACAGCGGGTTGGCCATCGAGGCCATCGCCAGATCGCTGATGCGAAAGACCCCAACGAAGACCAGTAGCCACAGCGCCTTTAGGCCGTGGCGGGCGAAGAAGTCGGTGAAGGGGCAGACCACTGCACCAATGGCCCAGGCACCGAGACGACGCGTCCACCGCTGGCGACCCCGGGTTGCCCTGAGGAAGGCGCGCACTCGGGGTTCGTGGATCAACTGCACCGATAGCGATGACCGCTTGGGCTCCGGGCGAAGCAGCACGGTCAGCATGCCGACGCTGACCAGCGCGGCCATGGCGAGATAGGCCGCCTGCCAGGAGACCAGTGAGGCGATGTACAAGGCGCCGGCGCCGGCGGCAATCAGGCCGCCCCGATAGCCGATGATATAGGTCGAGGCCATGGCGGCCTGGACGTCCTCGGCAGCGGACTCGATGCGAAAGGCATCGATGGCAATGTCCTGGGTGGCCGAGCCGAAGGCGACCAGCAGGGCGAAGGCGGCGACCACGGTCAGGTGGCCCTGTGGTTCAAGGCTGGAAAGTCCTATCAGCCCCGCGGCGATCATCGCCTGTGCAAGCAGCATCCAGCTGCGGCGCTGGCCGAGCAGCGGTGTCAGCCAGGGCAGCGACAAACGGTCGACCACCGGTGCCCAGAAGAACTTGATCGAATAGAGCATCCCGATCCAGGCGAAGAAGCCGATGGCCGCTACCTCGACGCCGTCGCTGCGCAACCAGGCCGAGAGGGTCGAGAATACCAGCAGAAACGGCAGGCCCGCGGAAAACCCCAGAAACAGCATGGTGATGACCGGTGCGCGCAGGTAGACCGCCAGGGCGTCGCGCCAGCTACGGCGGGGAGATAACGAGGGCATCAAAACACTCCGGATAAGGGTGAGGCGTACACGTGGTCGGTAGGGCGATGCTAGAATGATGTCTGACCGCGTCGCATTGCGCCATGGAAAATCAAATACCTATCGTTGGGCATGGACGGCGGTGCCAGGCCGCAAGCCAGCAGATGGCCGTTCATGAAGCCCACGATGCACGTGCGTGACAAGCGATGAGTACCTAAGTGTGACAATCGCTGCTGTCGCTGCCAAGGATGCGCGAGGAGAAGGGAGACTTATGAGTGATGCCATTGATGGCCAGGGGCACGAAGCCGATGGCGTCGAGAGTGATGCCATCGCGCGCTGGTATGTGGTCCAGTGCAAGGGGGCTGAGTCGTTTCGCGCCGCCGAGCACCTCGCCAATCAGGGGTTTGAGGTGTTTCATCCGGTACTCGAGGTGCAGAAGAAGAGACGCGGCAAGCTTGCCTGGATCGCCGAGCCGCTGTTTCCCTATTACCTGTTCATTCGCCTGGATCGCATTGCCAGCAACTGGCGGCCTATCCGTTCGACTCGTGGGGTGCTCAAGCTGCTGACGTTTGGTGATGAGCCCATGGCGGTTGCCGATAGCCTCATCGAGACCCTGAGGCGCAATGCCAGTCCATCGCCGGAGAGCGAAACGGCCAACGTCTATTTCCGCGCCGGCGAGAGCGTCGAGATTATCGAGGGGCCCTTCCAGGATCTCAAGGCGGTCTTCGAATCTCAGAAAGGCGAAGAGCGTGCCATCGTGCTGCTCAATATGCTGCACAAGCAGCAGCGCCTGGAAATGCCTATCGCCCAGTTACGCCGCAGCCAGTGAATGCTGGGCTGCCGGATCAATATTCAGGAGTATGCTTCATGCAAATTGCCCCTCATCGGGTCGTCAACCTGCACTATCGCCTGACGGATGCCGACGGCACGCTGCTCGATGATTCCCGTGCCCGAGAGACTCCCCTCGAGTACCTGCATGGCCACGTCAATATCGTGTCTGGACTCGAGAGTGCGCTTGAGGGCCATGCTCCCGGCGCTAGCCTGAGTGTGACTCTCGAACCCGATGAGGCCTATGGCCAGCGAGATGAGGCCAAGGTGCAGCAGGTGGGTCGTGGCTCCTTCCCGGTCGCCGAGTTGACACCCGGCATGCGCTTTCAGACCCCCGGCGAGGACGGCCCCCAGGTCGTGACGGTGCTCGAGGTTGGGGCCACTCAGGTCAAAGTCGACACCAATCATCCGTTGGCGGGCGAGACCCTCACCTACGAGCTCGAAGTGCTGTCGGTGCGGGAAGCCACGCGCGCCGAGCTGGCCAAGGGCCATCCGCTGCCGGAAGGCACCGATCATGCCAAGGTCGAGGACCGCAAGGTGCTGTGAGGGCCGGAGTAAATTGATCCACATCAAGTCCTTGGAGAGCCATCGGGTCAAGGCTTGAGAAACTTGATCCAGGTCACATCCCTATATGCCCCTGGCCGTTAGAGTGACTCCATCAGGTCGTGGCAGTAGCAGTGCCATGTGCTGGAATGAAACCTAGGGTTTCGGACTGGGTAGCTTGGACTGGGTGATCGCCTTCATGATGGTCTGGGTAGACGTCGTGATGCGTGATCACCGGCGCAAGGTGACATCGGCACTGAATGGTGAAGACGCCCGCAAGGGCATCCAAGCCGCGCGACCTGAGTCGTCAGGGGAAGGAGGCTTTGCCTCCTGTGGCCGGCCTTCGGGCCGGCTTTTTTATGCCCGATGATTTCGTGGCGGCGCTTTTTTCCTCTCCCAGCATGACGATTGCCATGACCTAGGGGCTGGCAGTGCTACGGCTGACGCAGCATCACCGCGTCGCGCAGCCGAGCCAAGCGTCCCAGTAGCCGGTTGCGTGGACCTATCGGTACCCCCTGGTCGATCAATGCGGCACGCAGATGCTCGACCACGGCGTTGAAGTGCGCGTCGGTGATGCCCATGTGCTGGTGGGCGCGCGCCATCGAGGGGCCGGTGTAATCACAGGGGCCGTCGCTGATATCGCATAGCTGTGTGGCAAAGGCCTCGGCGAAGTGGTCAATGTTGGTATTGGCGAAGAAACCGACAATGCGCTCGTCGCCGGCAATGCGATAGAGGAAGTCATTGACCACGGCGTCGATGACTGCCTTACCGCCAAGGCTGGCATACAGGCTGTCGCTATGGGCGTTTGGCACCGCTGTTGAGCCGGCAGCGCTTGTGCCGGCCTGATGAGGCTCGGCACTGGGGGCGGGTGATGAATGAGCGCATCCGCCCAGCATCGCCAGACCGATGATCAGTAGGGCCGGCCTGCAGGCGTCTTGGCAAGCGCCGGCGAGCCGGGCCCTGAGGCGAATCCCACTGGCTCTTGAAGCATCGCTTAAAGCGTCGCTTGTCTGGGAAAGGTGACGTCGAGCCGCGCTGCCACTCGAGGTGTGAAAATCGTGAATCATAGCGCCACCTGCAGCGACAGATAGCCGCCTTGCTGGTCGGCCAGGCCGGCGATATCGCCAAGATCCAGCCAGGCACCGGTCAGCGAGACGTGTTTGTTGAAGAAATGCGCCACGTAGAGATCACGCCAGTCGTTTTCGGCCGCGACCCCCAGGTTGTCGGGTTTTTGGCGATATTCGACCCCGACCACCCAGTCCGGCGCCAGCATCAATCCTAGCGAGCCCTCCACGACCAGTGAGCGACTGGTCTTCTGGTCGCCGCCGAACCCTAAGAGTCCGCCCTGGTTGGCACGGGTCGAGCGCAGGGTTAGGTTGGTCAAGAGATTGCGTCCGCCAACCGCGGCGAACCAGAGCTTGCTGGTCGCGAGGTAGAGGTCGGTGCCTGCCGTATCCTTGGCGCCAAGTGCCTTGGCCAGTTCACCATCGACCATCCGCTTGTGCTGCACTCCCAGGCTCCAGGTGCCCCAGATGTCATACAGGGGATCGCCGTAGAGGCGCAGCTTGGCGCCGAAGACGTCCTGCTCGAGCCGGCCACCCAGGGTGTCCAGGTCGAGACGTTGCCGGGCCAGCGACAGCTCTAGGCGGTCTTGGATATTGCCGGCGATACCGATGACGCCCAGGGAGTAATCATCCACCCGCGCCTGGCTGACGCTGGCGGTAGCGGCATACTCATCGCCGCTGGCGGTGCCGGTCAGCACGCCCCAAGGCGACAGTCCTCCCCCTGCCGCGCCCTCGATTTGCGTGACGCCGCCGGTCGCCAGCAGGCGACTGCCCGCCTGAGCGGCAGGGGCGCTCAGCAGGACGATAAGAGCCAACATGACGGGGGCAAAAGAGAGGCCGGGTCGTTTCATCCTCAAACTCCTTGTATCGGGAGTTGCTGGGCTTGGTAGCGCTCTACCCACGCAGTGACCTCGTCTGCCGGTAGGGGGCGAGCAATCAGATAGCCTTGCAGGTAGTGGCAGCCGAAGCCTTGAAGCATTCGACGAATGGCCTCGGTCTCAACGCCCTCCGCCACGACCTTGAGGCCGAGGTTCTGACCGAGCTCGATGGTCGAGCGTACGATCACCTCATCATCGGGTGAGTCATCCAGGCGCATGATGAATGACTTATCGATCTTGAGCTCCTGCACCGGCAGCCGCTTCAGCTGGGCGAGAGACGAATAGCCGGTGCCGAAGTCGTCGATCGCCAGCGTCATGCCAGCGCCGCGCAGCTCTTCCAGGTGACGCGTGGCCAGCGCGGGGTCCTTGATGATGGCGCTTTCGGTGACTTCCAGGCCCAGTTGGTTGGGTACCAGGTCATTTCTCACCAGTATGTCTTTCAGCCGCGCTGTCAGGGTCTCGTCCATGATGTCTTCCGCCGACAGGTTGATGGCCACGCTCAGGTCGTGGCCCTGCGTCTGCCACTCGTGTAGCTGGGCGCAAACGGTTTCGATCACCCAGCTACTGAGCATGCGGATATTGCCAGAGCGCTCGGCGAGGGTGATGAATTCATCGGGAGGGATGAAGCCCAGCGTCGGATGCTCCCAGCGCATCAATGCCTCGAACTGCACGATATTGCCGTTCGTCGCCAGCACCTTGGGTTGATAGACCATGCTGAGTTGTTGCTGCTCTACCGCGTTATACAGGTCCCGAATCAGGGTCAACTGACGCAGGTGGCGTTCGTCTTGGCCGGCAATATAGCGCTGGTGGGCATGGTGATGATGGCGGGCGATGTCCAGGGCCACGTCAGCGCGTCGCATCAACAGGTGAGGCGTGTCGCCGTCTTCCGGGTAGCGTACCTCGCCGAACGACAGCCGTGGACGGATAGGGGAGCCCTCGAGATCGATTGGCTCGGAAAGTTCATCCTGCAGCGCCTCGACCCACCCAGGTGGGCAGGCGGGAGTGTCCAGGCGCAGCAGGAATTCGTCTCCACCGATGCGGTAGGCCTGCACGGTGGGGGTTGGCAACCTCTCGAGCCGGCGTGACAGCGTAATCAGCATCCGGTCACCGAGCGCGTAGCCAAAGGTGTCGTTGATGCGGCGGAAGTCGCTGATCGCCATGCGAAGCAGGGTAAAAGCGCGCCCTTTTGCTATATCGCTCTGAACGTCATGTTGAGCCGAGGTGCGGTTGGGAAGGTCAGTTAGGATATCGTGCCGAGACTGGTGCAGAAGGCTTGCTTCCCGCTGCGCAATGTCTTCCTGCATGGTCATCAGCGTATCCGCCAACACGCGCATTTCGCCGTGCTGGCCTGACTTGAGGTCGGTGATGCGCTCGCCCTGGCCGATACGCCTGGCAGCGCTGGCGAGTCGTCTCAAGGGGCGACTGATGCCTCTGGCGCTGAAGGCGGCGACCACGGCGGTCAGCGTCAAGGTGGCGGCAAACAGTGCTAGCAACTGCCATTGAATATCGCGATAGGGCGCCAGCAGGCTAGAGCGTGAGGCCTGAATGATAGCGAAGGCTTCGTCTTCTCCGGCGCGGCGCAGCAAGCCGGCCCGAGTCAGGTAGTCGGGGTTGTCATCCAGTTGCGCGATGGAGCCCATGTCATCCAGCTCGCTGAGCAGTTGAGCCAGTTCGTAGGGCGGCAAGTTTTCCCGCGACGTCGCCGTATAGCTTGCCTGGTTCTTACCGATTTGATGGCCAATGAAGCTAACCGGCAGCTGGGTGAGGGCGCTGATTTCCGTGGCGAGTTCGGCATCTAGCCGAAAGCCCATCCCGGCCCAGCCGATCAGGTTGGGCGCGCGCACGGGCAAGAGGACGAACTGGTAGGGAACCCCATCCTGCAACACGACCTCGACGCTGCCCTGGTTTTCCTGAGCCGAGCGCCATAGGCCCTTGAAGGGCAATTGGCTGCCGGCTTGATGATGGCTGCTCGCCAGCAGGCGCCCGTCAGGGTCGGCGAGTAGCACCATGTCTGCCCCGGCGCGGCCGCCATGGTTAATCAGCACCGACTCGAGTGTCGAGGTGTCCTTGGTGGCCACAGCACTCTTGAAACCGAAGTCATCGGTGAGGATGTCGACCGTATCACGCAGCCGCTGGCCGCGGGCATCGAGTACCTCGCGCAGCACGCCCAGGCCGACATCTAGATTGCGCTGGCCGGACGCGAGGATATCTGAGCGTATGGTGCTCAAGGTCGCGGCCGCGGTGACGATTTGGGCCAGTATCACCATCGAGAGCATGGTAATCAGCAGGCGGGAGCGGAACGTCATGCGGCCCTCACTGGCTTAATGCGTGATTGAAGCGCTGTTGCAGCGCCGACGGCTCAGCTGCAGTTTTCGCGGGGACGGATAGCGATAGCGAGACGCTGCGCACGTCGGTTTCGCCGAGCGGCTGGGGGGACTCCCACCACTGCTGATGGGTTTCCTCGAGGCGAGGGTGCCATACTCGCAGACGGTGCTCGCCTGGTGGTAGGTCCGTCAGGTTGACTTGGCCATACTCGTCGGTCATCGCAAAGGTTGCGGCTTCACTGACCACAATGAAGGCCTGCATCTGGTCGTGGATATTGCAGCCCAGCACCGCTATCCCGGGAGTGTCGAATAGCACCGGGGGCGGCGTATCCTGCTGAAAGAGGTTCAGGTCGAAGACACCCGTAGGTGAAAAGGAATAGACATGGTGGCGAGTATTGTCGCGATTGGGAAAGCTGACGCGGCTGCCGGCGCTTACGACACTGACATGGGGGTGGAAGGCGGCATTGCGCTGGTAGACTTCCTCCGATGACGGGGCTGGCTTGGGCGCGCCTTCGGTGTCGACTTCGACCACCGCTTCAGTGAGTGGCTCTCCGGTAGCGGCATCGGTGACGGTGATACGGGCAGCCTGAGCGGCCAGGCTGCTACACAGGCCGGTGGCCAACAGCAACAAGCAGCCAATCCGTAAGTGTGAGACTCTGGTCACATGGATTCCTTTTTCTTGCGCGCTTTTCTTGCACAGGTTTCATAGCGATCTCGAGGCAGCTTGGACATCGCCTCATCGGGATCAAGGGCGCTGAAAGCAGCACAAACTCTATCAACGACACGCACTAGTTTCTGTTACAGCCTGACTGCATCCATACCGAGGCCAATCGCACCTAGAGTGCTTGCCACCAGTGCTGGCGCCAGGCCCTCATGACCCGCTCTGGGTACCAAGTTTCTCCCCGGCTGCCGTTATAGCGGGCCAGCGCTCGCGTCAGGTCGCCATCTTCCACGGCCAGATAATGGGCGAGAATAGTACAGCCATAGCGAAGGTTGAGCAGTGGGTCGAAGAGGTCGTCTTCGGGGCGCCCCAGTGCCTCGACCCAGAACGGCATCACCTGCATCAAGCCCTTGGCCCCAGCACTGGACACGGCATCGTCTTGAAAGGCGCTCTCCACCTGGATCAAGGCCATCACGATGCCTGGGGGCAGCCCCGCCAGCCGGGACTCCTGCTGGACGCTATCCAGCAGGCGTGAGCGCCTGGCAGGGTCTTTGATGTAGCGGGAAAGCCTTGTTGCCATGGTCGAGCGCCACTGGAGATCGGCCCAGAGGTCGATAGCGGGGCGTGGCGCATCGAGGACGCTTTCCAGGGTCTGATGCAAGGGCACGGAATATCCCCGGTCGGTCTCGGCCCAGGCCTGGGTGTCGGCCATCAGCGCTGCCAAGCCCAGGATCACTAGACTCAGCAGCGCTAGACGTGGCAGGCGCGCCCCGGCGAGGCGCATCAGCCGATTCGGGAGCGCAGGAAGTCGACGATGGTATCGGCTGGCACCATGGTGGCCTCGTCATCGCGACGCCCCTTGTATTCGAGCTCTCCCTTGTCGAGGCTGCGGTCGCCAATGACCAGGCGATGGGGAATCCCGATCAGCTCCTGGTCGGCAAACTTGACCCCGGGGCGGATATCCCGGTCATCCAGCAGCACATCGATGCCCTGAGCCTTCAGTTCGTTATAGAGGCGTTCGGCGGTCTCGCGGACGCGCTCCGACTTGTGGGCGTTCATGGGCACCATGGCAACTTCAAAGGGCGCCAGCGCATCCGGCCAAGTGATGCCAGCCTCGTCATGGTTCTGCTCGATGGCAGAGGCCACCACCCGGGTCACGCCGATGCCGTAGCAGCCCATCCAGGGGTGCACGGCCTTGCCATCGTCGCCAAGCACGGTGGCGTTCATGGCCTCGGAGTACTTGGTGCCCAGCTGGAAGACATGGCCGACTTCGATGCCACGCTTGATCGAAAGCGTGCCCTGGCCGTCCGGCGAGGGGTCGCCCTCGACGACATTGCGAATGTCGGCGACCTTGGGAAGGGGGAGGTCACGCTCCCAGTTGATGCCGAAGTAGTGTTTGTCATCGATATTGGCGCCCGCGCCGAAGTCGCTCATCAGCGCCACGCTGCGGTCGACGATCACCGGCATGTTCAGGTTGACCGGGCCCAGCGAGCCAGGGCCCGCGCCGACGACGGCACGGATCTCGTCCTCTGTTGCCATGGTCAGCGGTGCCTTGACCTCGGGCAGGTTCTCGACCTTGATCTCGTTGAGCTCATGATCGCCACGCACCAGCAGGGCAATCAGGCCACCTTCTTCAGCCTGAACCATCAGCGTCTTGATGGTCTTTTCGATGGCGAGGCCGTGCTTTTCGACCAGGGCGGCGATGGTCTTGGTCTCCGGGGTGTCGACCATGCGCAGCTCTTCGCTGGGCGCGGCGGGCGCAACGTCACTGCCCAGCGGGGCCGGCAGGGCCTCTGCCTTCTCGATGTTGGCGGCATAGTCGGAGGCGGTGGAGAAGACGATATCGTCCTCGCCCGACTCGGCCAGCACGTGGAACTCGTGGGAGCCAGTGCCGCCGATGGAGCCGTTGTCGGCGATCACCGGGCGGAAATCCAGTCCCAGGCGGGTGAAGATGCGCACGTAGGTGTCATACATCACCTGGTAGGTCTCTTTCAGGGAGTCCTCATCGATGTGGAAGGAGTAGGCATCCTTCATGATGAACTCGCGCGAGCGCATCACCCCGAAGCGCGGGCGGATCTCGTCGCGGAACTTGGTCTGGATCTGATAGAAGTTCGACGGCAGCTGTTTGTAGCTCGAGATCTCTTTGCGCACCAGGTCGGTGATTACCTCCTCGTGGGTCGGCCCCACGCAGTAATCACGCTCATGGCGATCCTTGAGGCGCAGCAGTTCCGGGCCGTACTGCTCCCAGCGGCCGGACTCCTGCCAAAGTTCGGCGGGCTGCACGGCCGGCATCAGCACTTCCTGGGCCCCTGCACGATCCATTTCCTCACGGACGACCCGCTCGACCTTGCGCAGCGTGCGCAGGCCCATTGGCAACCAGGTGTAGAGCCCCGAGGTCAGGCGGCGAATCATCCCCGCGCGCAGCATCAGCTGATGGCTGATCACTTCGGCGTCGGCGGGTGTTTCCTTGAGTGTGGAGAGCAACAGTTGGCTGGCGCGCATGGGTCCGGCGTTTCCTTGGAATCTTGAACGGGGACCGGCCGGTTTCATGGCCGGCGGTCAGAGTTACCCGCATTGTACGGTGAAGCCAGAGTGGCGGCAAAAGGCGGCGTCCAAAGGCGGCGGCTTTCGTGGGGTAATTCTATCGATGCGCATGCTTGGTGAGTCTCGACGCCCCCTTGACCTGTCGCTGGGCACATTGCCACACCCGGGGCTTGGGGCGTCGCATGCGTTCCCGCTAGGTGCAAGATTCCTGGCTGACGCCCGCTGCCAGGCAGGCATCCTGTAAGGACCAGTCGGCGTGGTTGTTGACCTGGCCGTGGTCGCGCAGGGCGCGAATCCCGGCCAGATCGAGGCGGGCGAATTGCCAGCCCGGCCTGGCGTCCTGAGCCTGGCTCAGCACGCCGTCGGGCGGGAAGCCGTGGTCGCAGGGCGTGTAGACACCGGCCCGGCCGATGTTGATGTCCACTGCCGGTGACCACGGCGCTTCGCCCACCGTGGGCGAGTGAACGATTGCCACCTGCTGCTCGATGGCGCGGGCCTGGGCGCTGAGCCGCACGCGCTGGAAACCGGCTTCGGTGTCGGTGCAGCTCGGCACCAACAAGATATCTGCGCCGGCGTCCACTAGCGCTCGGGCCAGCAGCGGGAACTCGCTGTCGTAGCAGATCAGGACACCAAGCCGCCCGGCCGGGGTGTCGAAGACCCTGAGGCCGTGGCCGGCGTCCACGCCCCATTCGTCGTTCTCGAAGCGCGTCATTACCTGCTTGTCCTGGTGGCCAAGGTCGCCATCCGGGCCACACAGCCAGGCGCGATTGACGAAGCGGCCGTCGTCGAGCCGCCACGGCAGCGAAGGGGCGAGCAGGGTCACACCATGCTCGCGGGCAAGCTCACGCCAGGTCTCGACGAAGGCGTCGCGCCAGGGCTGCAGGCCTTGTAGCTGGGCCACCAGGTCGCCCTGCTCGCAGGCGGGCAGCAGCGAGGCTAGCTCCATGGCACCGTACTCTGGGAACACCAGCAGTTCGGCGCCGCGGTTGGCGGCATCCTGCACCCAGCGCACCGCCTTGGCCTGAAAATCGGCGAAGTCGGCGAACGCCTCGATGGGATACTGGGCGGCCGCCGCGGTTACCGCCGGTAGGGAGTTCGCGCTCATGAATCCAGAGCCTTGAGCCAGAAGATCATCGGCTTGTCGGTCTCCTCATCCGCCTCGATGTCCTTCCAGGCGAAGGTGGTCGAGAGCGATGGCGTACGGCGATAGCCCCAGGCGTTCCAGAAGTCGTGCAGCGGCCGGTAGTCGTCTGGCTTGAGCGGATGATCAAGCGGGCGTTCCACCGCACAGAAGGCCGCATGGCCGAAGCCCGCGCTTTTTGCGTGACGCTCGCGGGCCTCCATGAAGGCCTTGCCGATGCCGCGGCCGCGGAACTCGGGTAGCAGCACCGACTCGCCGTAGTAGAAGATGCCTGCGGGGCGGTAGCCGGCGGCCTCGAAGGGCGCGCGGAAGTCGTCGACTTCGTTGTCCAGCGGCTGGCCGGTGGCCGCGCCGACCAGGGTGTCGCCGTCGAAGGCCAGCACGAAGAAGCTTTCCGGGTTGGCGGCGTAGCGTTCGAGATAGCTGGCCTCGTAGGCCGCGTCGCCGTCGTAGAGATAGGGGTAATCTCGGAAGACCCGGATGCGCAGCCGGGCCAGGGCCGGCAGGTGCGGGATGATGTCGCGTCCCCGGCAGATGGATAGCGTCGGGTTCGCCATGGGCAGGCTCCGGGTAAGGAATTCATTGTTGATCCACGCCACCCTAGCAGATGCACCGGGAGCGATGCAGTGCGATGGCGACCCCTGCGGTGCCGAGCGCGACCTGACTCATGCGCCCTTGCCGGCAGTACGCCAGTGGCCGATACCCAATGCCACCAGGCCGGCCACGAGTCCCCAGAAGGCGGCGCCGATGCCGCCTGGCGCGATGCCCGAGGCGGTGACCAGGAAAGTGAGCAGGGCGGCGTCACGCTGGGAGGCATCGCCCAGGGCGTCGGCCAGCGACGCGCCGAGGGTCGGCAGCAGCGCCAGGCCGGCGATGGCGACCACCAGTTCACCGGGCAGCGCGGTGAACAGCGAGCTCACGGTGGCGCCAAAAAGCCCCAGCAGCAGATAGAAGCCGCTCGCCGCGACCCCGGCGGCGTAGCGTCGCTGCGGATCGTAATGTGCCTCTGGGCCTTGGCAGACCGCGGCGCTGATCGCGGCCAGATTGAGGGCGAAGCCGCCGAAGGGGGCGAGGATCAGGCCAGTGAAGCCGGTGCCGCCGATCAACGGGGAGATCGGCGGCTGGTAGCCGGCGGCACGCAGGGCGGCTACGCCGGGCAGATTCTGGGAGGCCATGGTGACCACGAACAGCGGAATGCCGACGCCGATCAGGGTGCCGAGCTCGAAGCTTGGCGCCGTATAGGCCGGCACCGCCAGCGCCGGGGTGATGGCGCCCAGATCCAGCAGGCCCTGGACCTGGGCCACCAGGACGCCCACGGCCAGCACCAGCGGAATCGCGTAGCGCGGCCATAGCCGCTTGGCCAGCAGATAGGTCAGCCCCATCGCCAGCGGCAGCACCAACCGATGTTCCACGGTCATCACCAGGTCGAGCCCGAAGCGCAGCAGCACGCCGGCCAGCATGGCCGAGGCCAGCGCCCGCGGCAGGCGGTGCATCAGCCGCTCGAAGAGCCCGGTCACGCCGCACAGGGTGATCAACAGCGACGAGAACAGGAAGGCGCCGATCGCCTCGCTCATGGGCAGCCCCGGCAGACTGGTGGCGAGTAGTGCCGCGCCCGGGGTCGACCAGGCGGTGAGCAGCGGCATGCGATAGCGCAGCGAGAAGAGCAGGGTGGTGACGCCGGAGCCGATGCCCAGCGCCCACAGCCAGGAGCCGATCTCGGCCTGGCTGGCGCCGGCCGCCTCGGCGGCCTGAACGATGATCGCCGCCGAGCTGGAATAACCGATCAGCACGGCGATGAAGCCGGCGGTGAGGGTCGACAGGCTGCTGTCTCGCCAGAGGGACGGGCGCGTAGCGGTGGCGGTGGGCGGCGTCGGCCGGCTTGGCGTGGACATGGCAGGGGCTCCGGCAGCTTGTGCGCTATAACGTACGGTGCCACGACTCTAGCACTGTGCGCTATAACGCACAAATGGGCAGGCACGCCACCAAGGTCGCGCTACAATGATGCCTTTCCATCGATTCGAACGATCTATCAGAACGATTTATAAGAACTGTCCACACTCGACAGGGAGAGGCAGATGCAGGAGATCTCGCAGCATATTGCCGAAAGGCTCAGGACGCTGCGCCGCGCCGAGGCCTGGAGCCTCGACCGCACCGCCCGGGAGACCGGGGTCAGCAAGGCCATGCTAGGTCAGATTGAGCGCGGCGAATCGAGTCCCACGGTGGCGACGCTGTGGAAGATCGCCAGCGGATTCCGCGTGCCGTTCTCGAGCCTGTTCGAACCCGAAGCCGTCGCCCCGGGCGATGGCGCGGCCAGTGCTGAGCGTCAGGCCGCACCGGCCTTCGAGGGTGATGCCGCCGGGATGACGGCCGTGCCGCTGTTTCCCTTCGACCCCGTGCTCGGCTTCGAACTCTTGGTGGGGACCCTGGCCGCGGGTGCAGTCAGCGAGTCGGCGCCCCACGCCCCGGGCGTGGTCGAGCATCTGGTGGTGGTCGAGGGCGAGCTGGAGGTGCGGGTGAACGGCGTCTGGCGGCACCTATCGGCCGGCGAGGGGCTACGCTTCGCCGCCGATAGGCCCCATGCCTATCGCAACCCGGGCCAGGGGGCGACGCGCTTCCACGACGTCATCCACTATCCCTGCGGCACCGGCGTCACCTCTGGTGTTACGCCGGTCGTCGACGCCGGCGAGGCGAGCGCCGGATCGGACAGCTCCTCGGGGCGGTAGCGAGCGAGCAGCGCCCACAGAAGGGCGGCGGTGTCGGCATCCGGCTGACCGCGATAGTCGGTGGGCCGATAGCGCATCTGGAAGGCGCGCAGAGCCCCCCGGGTGGTCTCATCCAGGACCCCGCTGGGCGCGACCGCAAAGCCCCAATCGGCCAGCGCACGCTGAAGGCTGAACAGCGAGGGCGGGGCTTTGGCGAACTGGCGACGATAGCGGGCGACTCGGGCCGGGTCTGGCCAGGGGCCGATGCCCGCGTCGTGAAGCCGCTGCCAGGGAAACGCCGGGCCGGGGTCGATCTTGCGGGTCGGCGCGATCTCGGCATGACTCACTACCGCAGTAGTTTCAATCCCATGACGCGCGATGACGTCCTGGGCCAGCGCGATCAACGCTGTGATCTGGGCGTCGGGGAAGGGTGCCCAGTTCACCTTGGCGCCGGCGTCGACTTGTGCAAAGCGCTGATCCGGCCCTGCGTTGACGATCTCGATGCCTATCGAAGTGTCATTGAGGTTTTCGCGCCCGGCCCAGCTACTGGCCCCGGCATGCCAGGCCCGTCGAGACTCATCGACCAGTTGATAGATGGGTGGCGGTGTGGCGTTTCGCGGCGGGGGAATCAGGTAATGGCTGCTGACTCTTGGGCCAGTGAGTGCCTTGAGCGAGTCGGCTTCATCGGCATCGGTGTAGTGAATCACCAGGTAGCGTACTCGGCTCGAGTGCGAGGTTGCGGCATGGCGATGATCGACGCTGTAGCCGTCCCGTTGCTCTACTACTGGGCTCGCGCAGGCGCAGAGTCCCAGGCACAGCACTAGGGTCGCAATGAGCTTTTGCATGGCGGCTTGGCTCGCCTCACTGATGGTTCAAGCCGATACGCTGGATTGTGACGCATTGGCCTTGGTGACATATTGACTTATCACTCGGTTACGACCGGCTTGTTTGCACTCGTAGAGGCCTGCGTCGGCGGTCGCAATGATGTCGTCGAGGCTGACGGGCTCACCTGAATGCGTAATGGCAACGCCGATACTGACGGTGACCACGTCGTTAACACGTGAGCCTTTGTGCTCGATGCCTACCGCCTGCAGCATACCGCGCATGGCCTCGGCAAGGCGTACGGAGTCCTCTTCATCGGCATCGAGCAGCACCACCAGAAACTCCTCGCCGCCCAAGCGCACCACGATATCGGTGTCACGCCGGAAGGTATCGCGCAGTACGTTAGCGATCTCGACCAGGCAGTCATCGCCGGCCTGATGGCCATAGAGATCGTTATATTCCTTGAAGTGATCGACGTCGATCATCAGCGCCGATACGGCTCGCATCCAGCGGCGGCTGATGGGCAGGGCGATATCGAGGCGCTGTTCCAGTAGCCGGCGATTGCCAAGCCCGGTCAGTGGGTCTTTGATCGCCTGTTCCTGCAGCTGGCGCTTGGCCTCGTAAAGCTGCTCGACGCGCTCAGTCAGTTGCGCTAGCAGTGACCCGCGCATGGCCTGACCCGGTGGTAAGCGCTCTGGGCTGGACGCCGCGTCCTGCGCGTCGAGCTGCGTGATCAACTGCTTCAAGGGGCGTCGGTAGTAGCGCTCGACCAACCACCAAGTGCCCCCTAGGACACTGGCGAACATGATGAGGAGTAGCAAAGTAAACATGAATTTCGGCTCATCCATGACCGTGAGTGACGACGCGGGCGGCTAATTAGCGCATTAACTAATATGCAGTTCATCGGCCGATATGACTATACCTTTAATCACATTTAATTACTTAGTCTCACGAATGGGAGCGGTGGCACTAAACTGCAGGCTCGCCAGCTGCCGATAGAGGGCGCTGGACTCCAACAGGCTGGCGTGGCTTCCCGAGGCGATCAGTCGTCCCTGATCGAATACCAGCAGGCGGTCGGCGGCAACGACGGTTGCCAAGCGATGGGCAATCACCAGGCTGGTACGCCCTTGCATGAGACGGTCGAGTGCCTCCTGAACGACGCGCTCGCTTTCCGCGTCCAGCGCGCTGGTGGCCTCGTCGAGCAGCAGCACCCTCGGGTCGCGCAGCAGTGCACGAGCGATGGCCAGGCGCTGGCGTTGGCCACCCGAGAGCTGCAGGCCCCCGGGGCCCAAGGGCGTCTCGAAGCCATGGGGCAGCGCTTCGATGAAGCTAAGCGCATTGGCATCTCGGGCGGCTTCGCGCACTTGCTGAAGGCTTGCCTCGGGGTTGCCGTAGCGGATGTTGTCGGCTGCGGAACCGGAGAACAGCACGGGCTCCTGCGACACGAGTCCTAGCTGTGTCCTCAAGGTATGCGGATCGAGCCCGCGAAGGTCGATGCCATCAAGGGTCAGATACCCTGACTGGGGATCATAGAAGCGCAGCAGCAGGTGCAGGAGTGTGCTCTTGCCGGCCCCAGAAGGGCCGACCAGCGCGACCCGCTCGCCGGGGCGAATCTGCAGGTCGATACCATCAAGCGCAGGCGTGTCCGGACGATTCGGATAGGCAAAGCGCACCCCGTGAATGCCGATGGCCCCCTCAATTCGCCCGGGCAGTGTTTGTGGCGCGCTCGGCGCCGTGATCGTGGGGCGGGCGTCGAGCAATTCCAGCAAGCGTTCGGCGGCGCCGGCGGCACGCTGCACGTCCCCTGCGACCTCGGCCAGCGCCGCTACGCCACCGGCGGCCAGCACCGCATAGAAGACGAATGCCGATAGCTCGCCGGCGCTCATGTCGCCTGCCAGCACCGCTTGGCCCCCTTGCCAGAGCATCAGGCCGACGGCCGTGAAGACGACCAGCATGGCGATACCCGTCAGCCAGGCCCGCTGCCGGGTCCGATGAATGGCTGTGCTGAAGGCGGTTTCGACCCGGGTGGCGTATTCGCGCCGGTCGATGGCCTCATGGCCGAAAGCCTGCAGCGTGCGGATGCCGGTTAGTGCTTCGCCTGCGTAGCGGCCAAGCTCGGCGACCTGATCCTGACTGGAGCGCGAAAGACGCCGGACCCGGCGCCCGTACCACAGGATGGGTAACAGCGTCGCAGGAATGCCCAGCAGGACAACCGCCGAGAGCCAGGGCTGGGTGGCCACCATCATGATCACCGCGCCGATCAGCATTAGCAGGTTGCGCAGCGCCACGGATAGCGACGAGCCAAACAGGCTTTGCAGCACGCTGGTGTCAGCAGTCAGCCGTGACTGGATTTCGCCTGCACCGCCATGGCTGGTGTTGCCGGCGGTCGCTGATTCCTGCTCGAAGAAGGCCGGCTCCAGGGTCAGCAGATGATCGAACACCTGGCGGCGCAGGTCGCCGGCCAGCCGCTCGCCGATCCAACTGACCAGGTAATAGCGAAGCGCCGAGGCCCCGGCGAGCAGCGCGACGATCACCAGTAAGCCAAGCAGGGCCTGATTGAGACGCGCAGCATCCTCGGCGATGAAGCCCTGATCGATGACCAGCTTGAGCCCCTGGCCCATCAGCAGCACGCTGCCCGACGCCACCAGCAAGGCGATAGCCGCCAGCATCAGGCGGATGCGGTAGGGTCTTAGCAATGAAAGCAGGCGAAGCAGGATGCGGGGGTGCGGTCGTGATGTCATTGGGGTATGCAGGGCCTGGCTGAGACTGAAAAGGGGTGGCGAACGATACAAACCAGTGAGAAAAGCCACTAGTGTGGCGGTAAAGCGGTAGGCAATCAGTCTTGAAGACCGCCAAGCGCCTGACCATATTACGAATGACTGGCCACTGGCTGGCAATCTAGGACAGTATCAATTCTTGGAGATATCATCATGGCCGACTCATCGAGCGATGCATCCGCCGGCAATTTGACACTGGCCTGCCCGCATTGTGCCGCCTTGAACCGGGTGGCTCAGGCTCGGCTGGGCCAGGGCCGCTGCGGCAAGTGTAAGCAGGCGCTGTTTACCGGTGCGCCGGTCGAACTGACCGGCACCAACTTCAACGCGCTGGTCAATCGCAGCGATTTGCCGGTGGTCGTGGACTTCTGGGCTGATTGGTGCGGGCCCTGCAAGGCGATGGCCCCGATCTTCGCCCAGCTGGCCAGTGAACTGGAACCGCGTATACGCTTCGCCAAGCTGGATACCGACGCCGAGCAGGCATTGGCCGGGCGCTTCAACATCCGCAGTATTCCCACTCTGGCGGTGTTCCGTCGCGGCCAGGAAGTCGCTCGCCAAGCCGGTGTCATGCCGCTGGCACAGTTGAAACAGTGGCTGGCTCCTCACCTGTTGTAGTACTGGGCGGACCACACGCCACGGTACTGGGCATTGGCGAGGATAGCGGGGCCGCCATGAGCAGGCCGGCTGCCTGGAGAGTATGGCATTCTCGTTAACGAAAAATAGCAATCTGTATATAATCCGAAAGTGGTGATACCGTTATGGGTTGGCTTGGCGGAGCAGCGCAGATACAATTAGCAGGCTAACGGTTTCTCGCAGTGATTCGACATCCAAGGATGCCGTCACTGCTGGGTGTGCTTCTCCCGTCACTTCCGGTTTCACCATCATGCCTTCTACTCTCTTTTTGCGCTGGCGCTGGATTGGCGCCTGGACTCTGGCCAATATGCTGTTGGCCTGGTTGATCGCCAGTCGTTACGTCGATTACATCGAACCCAGCGGTCTAACTCAGTGGGCTTATCTTGGCTTGGTTTTTTTGGGCCATGTCTCACTGCTGGTGTGGCTGGGTGCGCTGCCGCTGTTCGTGCTCGCTCCTATAGTGCGGGGGCGGCTGATGTGGCTGGTAGGCACGATCTGGGCCAGTTCGCTGCAGTTGCTGCTGCTGCTCGATACACTGGTCTACGATCAATATCGTTTCCATTTGAGCGGCTTCATTCTCGATTTGTTGCTCAATGCCGGGGGAGACGTCTTCAGCTTCTCCTGGGTGGCCATTTCGATAACCTTGGCCGGCATCCTGGCCATGCTGGTGCTTCAGGGGGTTCTTGGGCGCATGCTCAAGAAGCGCGGTACCCGTGGGGCGAGCCGCATCGCCTTTGCGTTGACCGTCCTGGCGCTGCTGGGTGTGCATGGCTGGCATGCCTGGGCGGATGCGTTCTATGACCAGAAGATCACCGCCATGACGCGCCATTTTCCGCTGTTCTATCCGGCAACGGCCAAGCGATTCTTTATCGAGCAAGGTTGGGTCGATGCACAGGAGGTTCGCGATCACGTCAAGCTGGGCGCCTCGTCCCAGGCAGGCCGTGGCCTCAATTATCCTTTGGCACCCCTCGAGTGTCGTGGTAGCGAATCGCCGGATAACGTCATGCTGGTGGTGGTCGATGCTCTGCGTCACGATATGCTCAACCCGACTGTGATGCCGAATCTATACCGCTATGCCCAGAGCCCTGGCTGGATCAATGCTTCCGAGCATTTCAGCGGCGGTAATTCCACTAAAGCGGGGGTGTTTAGCCTCTTCTACGGGCTGCCGGTGAATTACTGGGACGCTTTCACGGCGAGCCAACAGCCGCCGGTGTTGCTGGACACCCTCGAGGCTCAGGATTACCGCTTCAAGGTGCTCTCGTCGGCTACCCTGGTCAGCCCTGCCTTTGATCGTAACGTTTTTTCGGGACTCGATGATGTCTCACTGAAGCCCGCTGAAGGCGAGCCCTGGGAGCGCGACCAACAGATCACCGATGACTGGCTGGCCTGGATATCAGACCGTGAAAAATTCGATGGCCAAAGCAGTGGACAGAGGAGTGGGCCAGGCAATGGTCAACGGCCGTTTTTCGGCTTCCTGTTCTTCGATGCCGTCCACGGCTATAGCAGCCCGCCGGATTATCCGCGTTTCACTCCCTATTGGGAGACCGTCAACCATTTGGCGCTGGGCCCTGATTTCGATGCCGAGCCTTACTTCAATCGCTATCGCACCGCGGCCCACTATGTGGATCAACTGCTGGGTCGAGTGCTGGATGACTTGAAGGCACGCGGTCTTCTCGAGAATACGGCAGTGGTCATCACCGCGGATCATGGCGAATCTTTCAACGAACATGGCAAGAACTACTGGGGGCACGGCAGCAACTATTCGCGTGAACAGGTCGAGGTTCCCTTGGTGATGCATTTGCCAGGCCACTCGGGGGGCAAGATCGACTTCCGGACCCAGCATGCCGATATTGCCCCGACTCTGCTTGAGGAGGTGTTGGGCTGTGAGGCGGCCCCTGCGCGTTATACGCTGGGACACAACCTGACCCAGGGGGCGTCTGCCAAGGATTGGATGCTTTCTGGCAGCTACATGGGCTACGGCATTCTGCTGCCGGATCGCCAGGTGGACGTCGCGCCGACTGGACGCTTCGAGGTATACGACTATCAGATGCAGCCGCTCGATGCGGCGCGTCCTGATCCCTCGACGTCTCAGGCGGTCCTCAAGGCGCTGTCACGCTTTTATCGCTAAGTGCTCGTAAAGCAGCAGGCTTCGAGCCACCGAAGATAGGAGGGCACCGCACTATGGCGCCCTTTGGTATGAGCGGGGTGAGCGGGCATCCAGCGCGGATGCGGAGCGTGGGAGGGGGAACGACTGCTCGTCGAGGCCAAGCCTAGTCGGCATAGATCATCTTGCGCGTCATGCCGCCGTCGACCACGAAGTTCTGGCCGGTAATGAAGCCTGCTTCATCGGATAATAGAAAGGCTGCCATGGAAGCGATGTCGCGTGGCTCGCCGACTCTTCCGGCCGGATGCTGGGCGTGGTCTTCGCCACTCAGTTCGGCGGTCTGGCGACGCGAGGGTTTTTGCCATTCGCCTACCTCTATCCACCCTGGGCTAATGGCATTGACCCGCACCTCTGGGCCAAGACTCATCGCCAAGGCATGGGTGAGTGCCACGACACCGCCCTTGCTGGCGGCATATGCCTCGGTGTTGGGTTCGGATTGCAGGGCCCGGGTCGAGGCGATGTTGATGATAGCGCCCCGACTCGCACGCAGCGCCTGCGCAGCATGCTTGGCGGTCAGGAACGTGCTGGTTAGGCTGGTGTCGAGCACCTTGCGCCAGGTCTCGAGCGGCAAGGATTCGATAGGCCCCCAAAAGGGGTCGGAGAGGGCGGCATTGTTGATCACCCCGTCGAGTCGCCCGTGGCGGTCTAGGGTTTCAGCAAGGCTGGCCTTGACCTGGTCTTCATCGGTCACATCGACCTGCTGGAAGCTCAGGGCCTCGGGGCCACCCGGGACCGTCTGGCCGTCGACGCATTCCCCCAGCTCTATCAGGCAGGCCTCGCCGGCCTCTCGGTCGAGGTCGGCGATGACCACCCGGTAGCCCCGTGACAGCAGACCTAGCGCCAAGCCACGGCCAATGCCCTGGGCACCCCCCGTGATGTAGACCACCTTGGCGTTGCTCATTAATTGCTCTCCCTTCGCTGACCATCAAGACACAAGAAAACACCCTGCAGCCTGCCCGCCTTCCCTCAAGCGCCTGACGCACATCAAGGATCTATCGGTTGTCCACCCGCCCGAGCCGCTGGCAGGTCTAGACTCAAGTCATGCTCACCTAGTGGGAGGGATTTCGCATGACCACGCCGCTTGCCTGTGTTCGTCAGCTTGCCACGCGGCTCGAGGAGCGTCCCAGCGATTTCGACGCCTTGCTCGAGATCGGCGCGGATCGGGCCTTCGTATTGCTTGGTGAGGCTTCCCATGGCACTGCTGAGTTCTACCGCCTGCGCGGCGAGATCACTCGCCGGCTGATTGAGGAGGCCGGCTTCGAGGCGGTGCTGGTCGAGGCCGATTGGCCAGATGCCCTGCGCCTCAATCGCTTCGTGGCAGGCCGCAGCGGGGATACCTTAATGGGGGCCTTCGGCGACTTCCAGCGCTTTCCTCAGTGGATGTGGCGCAATGTCGAGGTGCGGGACTTTATCGCCTGGTTGGCCAACTACAATGCGGCTATCCATGGCGCACCAGTGGGCTTTCATGGTTTGGACCTCTACAGCCTGCACCGCAGCGCCGAGGCAGTGATCGCCTATCTCGAGGGCATTGATGCCGAGCAGGCTGAGCGTGCCCGCCAGGGCTACGCCTGCCTCGATCATCATGGCGATCCTTTGCACTACGGACGCAACGTTGCCTTTGGCCTCACACCCTCCTGCGAAGCTGCCTCGGTCCGGCTTCTGGTCGAGCTGCTGCACAAGGCACCGCACTACCTTCGCGCTGATGGCCGTCGCGCGGCCGATGCGCAGTTCTTCGCCGAGCAGAACGCCCGGGTGGTCGTTCACGCCGAGGAGTACTACCGTGAGATGTTTGGCTCCCGGGTCGATACTTGGAACCTGAGAGATACGCATATGGCCGAGACTCTGGCAGCGCTGCACGGTCATCTTCGCCGCCAGGGAGGGAAGGGCAAGGTGGTGGTCTGGGCGCACAATTCTCATCTGGGCGATGCTCGTGCCACCGAGATGGGCGGAGCGCGAGGTCAGCACAACATCGGCCAGCTGGCGCGCCAGCGCTTCGGTGCCAAGCAGGTGCTGCTGGTCGGCTTCACCATGCATACCGGGCACGTAGCCGCGGCCCGCGACTGGGATGGCCCGGTCGAGCAGCGCTGGGTGCGGCCCTCTCGCGAGGACAGCTACGAGAGGCTCTTCCACCGCAGTGGTCTGGATCGTTTCTATCTACCGCTGATCGACGCGGCGTCGGCGCCTCTCGAGGCGCCGCTGTTGGAGCGGGCCATAGGAGTGATCTATCGGCCCGAGACGGAGCGTGGCCGCCACTATTTCCGCTCCTCTCTGCCACGTCAGTTCGATGCCATCTTCCACCTTGATGAGACCACTGCGGTGGAGCCCTTCGACACCGGCGAGCCGTGGCGCAAAGAAGAATTGCCCGAGACCTATCCATTTGGCCTGTGACGGGGCGACCGATGTCCTTGGCAAGAATGACCTGGTGCTCATCCAGCGGTAGGGAAAGCCTGATAATCGTGACTGAAAAAGGGGGCGTCGGGGCCGTCAATTGATGCAAGTCAAGGAGAAGCCGGAGGGCGCTGTCTATCTTTTCAGCTGGGTATGGTGTTGATCATGAGGAGCATGAGGAGAACTTGCCATGGCCAGGAAGAACGTAAAGCATATCAATCCCAGCAGTGCCGAGCCGAGCCAGCAGGTCTCGCAGCCGCAGCCGCAGCCTCAAGCGCTCAGTCCATTCCATGAAATGGAGCGCATCTTCGACAAGATGTTCGAACGTGGTTGGATGCCGTCAATGTTTCGCCGTGAGCACCCTCTGTGGGAGCGCTTCGGCGAACTCGAACAACAGGACTTTCCAAAGGTCGACGTCATCGATCGGGACGCCGAGCTGTTGGTCAAGGCCGAGTTGCCCGGGATCAAGCGCGAGGATCTAGACATCTCCGTCACCGAGGACAGCGTGACCATCAAGGGTGAGAGCAAGCAGGAAAGCAAGGAAGAGACCGGCGAGTATTATCGCAGCGAGATTTCACGCAAGAGCTACTACCGGACCCTGACGCTACCCTGTGATGTCGACACCGAGCGGGTCGAGGCCAGCTTCAGCGATGGTGTGCTTGAACTGACCCTGCCCAAGCAGAAGGAAGCCAATCGGCGCAAGGTCGAGGTCAAGTAGCGCTAAGCGCTCACGCTGGTAATCCGGCGAGCGGCAAGCCCCGCTCGCCGGCTTTCCGTGCGTCTTCAATAGCGTCAACGTTCGATGTCTGCCCGCTGTGAGCTCGGAAGAAGTGACGATAGACCAGTGCCGGCATGCCGCGGTGGCCCTTATTTCTGCTTCAGCTGGTCGCGAAGCTGATTGGGTACCTTCTTGATGATCAGCCGGTCCTGATCGGCGTCGTATTCGACGCTGGAGCCGAGAAGGTGCGAGTCGAAGCTGATCGACACACCGCCGGCGCGCCCGGTGAAGCGTCGGAACTGGTTGAGGGCGCGCTTGTCAGGCGGGATCTCGGGTGACAGGCCGTAGTCCTGCTGACGGATATAGTCATAGAAGGCCTTGGGCTGCTGTTCGTCGACCAGCTCGGAGAGTTCATCAAGCGTGATAGGCTCGCCGCGGCTGGCCTGGTCGCTTGCATAGTCGATTACCGCATCGGTCTTCTCGCGGCTCTGCTCCTCTGGCAGGTCTTCCTGTTCGACGTAGTCGCTAAACGCCTTGAGCAGCGTACGCGTCTCGCTCGAGGCGTCCACGCCCTCTTGCGCGCCCAGCAGCGTCGCGAAGTCGTCGGCGAGTTTCTTGCCACCGCGGTCGCGTAGAAACGACAAGTATTGACGTGAAGGGGAGTCGTCCTGCCACTGGGTCAGGTTGATACGTGCGGCAAGCGACGGCTGAGCCAGATTGAACTGACTGGTCGCTACCACCTTCTGCTCGGCATCCAGCCCGAACCCCTGGCGCATGTGCAGCAGTGCCAGCGAGAGGTAGTCGGTGTCGCCTTGGCGTTCGTGAGCGATAAGCAGATACCCGCCCAGCGGCAGGTGGTCGTCGACCAGCGCAGTGATCTTTTCGGCCAGCTCGCGGCTGAAGGTGACGAAGTCCAGTTCATCCGCCAGGTAAGCCGCAAGGCGCGGGGGGACGACACCGGCCTCATCGCCCTCGGCGAAGCGCCCCCAGGTCTTGGCCTTGCCGTGATAGGCCTTGTTGAGACCGGCCACCAGATCGCTCATGGCGGCCGAGTCTTTGATGGCGGTGGCGGCGGGCGTGAGGGTCGCCGGCGCGTCGCTGCCGGCTTTGTCGATGGTGTGAACGATGCTGTTAAGAATCGGCATGAAGGACTCTAGGCTCGTGCATGGGGCGCCGATGATACCGCATGATCGGCCGGGCTCGCCTGCCAAGAGCGGAAGGCGTGGGTATTCAGACCATCAGGCCTTTGGCAATAAGGTTGAGGCTGGCTAATAGCAGGATGGCATAGGCGATGCGGCGCAAGGTCGGGTCGCTAAGCGGCGGCGGTCGTCTTCTCGCAAGCTCCGTGGTGCCAGCTACCACCACCGCACCGATAGTCCCCAGCAGCATCAGCTCGGATAGGTGCTCTCCGGCGCGCCCGGGTGACAGCAACGCCAACCCCATGCGAGCCAGCCCCATGACGAGGAAGGCGCCGAGCAAGGTGCAGCGGATGGCGATCAGCGTCATCGGCTGACGGTAGAGCATCACCACCAGCGGCGGGCCATTGGTGGAAAAAAGGCCGCCCATCAATCCTGAGAGCACTCCCGCGACGCGAAACTGCCAGTCGGGGGAGCGTGTCTCACGAGGTTGTGGCGAGCGCATCAGGACGATGCAGGCGAAGAGGATCACGAACCCCAGCAGCATGCCCAACAGAGGGGCGCGGGACTCGCCCAACCAGATCGCCAGGTAGTAGCCTACCGGCAGCATCAGCATGCCGAACAGCAGCAGGCGGCGCATCAGCGCTACATCGATCTGCTGCCAGCGGCCGCGCAGGGCCATGGAGTTGTTGAATAGGCTCAGCAGGGTGCAGAGCAGGGCGGCGCTTTCGATGGGGAGCACCTCCAGCGCCGCCAGCAGGCCCATCACGATCAGCCCGAAGGCAAAGCCGGTAAGGGTCTGGACGTAGCTGGCTAGTGCCAGGCTCAAGAAGATAGCGGCGTATTGCCAGAGCAGCATGGCGTGAGTCCCGCGCAGCAAAGATCAGAAAACGCCTATTGTCCTTGTACGAGTATCCGGTGAACAGGGTGGCAAGGCCGTCACCCGTCAGCGATAGCAGTGTATAGGGCTGTTCTCAGGTATTTTTCGGTGAATGATGAGTTGTCAAGTCTATTTTCTACACCGAAAGAAAGTTGATATTACTACTAGAATAGAGTGTGCTGATTGCTAATCGTCACGACATTTATATTCCTTCTGGAGTCAGCCGATGAAGCTGGTCGTTGCCGCCACCCCAGTCCGTCGGCCCCTCATCCGCATAGCGGTAGGCGCCTGGTTGATGGTCACTGGCTCGCTGGCGCTGGCGGTTGATGCCTTGCCGGCGCCTGAGGGCAGGGTAGTCTTGACGGTAACGGGCAATATCGATGTCACGAACACTGATGATGGGCGGAGTGCCGAGTTTGATCTCGAAATGCTCTCGGCATTGCCGCAGCATGCCTTTGATACCGAGACACCCTGGACGGAAGGGCGTCATCTTTATCGGGGCGTCCTGGTGCGGGACTTGCTCAAGCGCGTCGGCGCGCGCGGAGATAGCGTTCGCGCCACGGCGTTGAATGACTACCATCACGATATCGAGATGGACGAGCTGAGACAGGAGCCATTCTTGCTGGCGACGCATCGCGATGGCGTGTCGTTGACAGTTCGCCAAAAGGGCCCTGTCTGGATAATGCTGCCGCTGTCCGATAAGCCGGAGTACAGTCGAAAGCGCTATATCGACATGCTGGTCTGGCACCTGACCACCTTGAATGTGAAGTGACATGCAGCGATTCCGGCTCTGCTTTCTCGTTGCGGTAGCGCTGATTTTTGGCGCCAGCTCCTTGTATAGCTACAACCGCGACATGCAGGTGGTGAGCCATGTCTCCAGTACCATCAAGGCCATTGGCTGGGCCAGTTCCGAGTTGGAGCTGGAACTGTTGAAGTTCGATCTGGCGCTGACCGGTCTCGCTGCGGATATGGTGGAAACGGAGGAAGTCGAGCTTCGCTTCAATTTGCTCTGGAGTCGAGTCGACACCTTGCTGGTGGGGGAAGAAAACCGCCCGGTGCGCGAGCAGCCGGGAGTATTGCCGATGCTCGAGTCCTTCAAGGCGCAGTTGGCACTATGGGAAGAGCCCATCTATTCGCTCAGCTCTGATGACGATGCGACGATCGCGGCGATTCTGCAGGGGCTGTCGGAATATCGCGCGATGGCGCGGGAAATCAATGTCGATACCTTCGAGGGTGAGAGCGTCTGGCGCCAGCTCGATTTCATTCAAGACATTCGTCATCGCTCCAATCTCTATTTGGTCGGCCTGATGCTGAGTGGGCTGGCGATGTTGGTATTGCTTCTGCGGGAGAATCGGCGTAACTGGCGCCTGGCTTATCAGGATCTGCTCACCGGCCTTCCCAACCGTGTGTCGTTCTATGACCAGATCGCCAAGGAGCTAGAGCAGGCGGCGCGCCAGCAAAGCAAGTTCGCCCTCTACATGATCGACCTGAACGGTTTCAAAGCGATCAATGACAGCCTCGGTCACGAAGTGGGCGACCGCATGCTGCAAGAAGTCGCGAAAAGATTGGCTGACACTATCGGCCAGCAGGGCTTGGCAGCGCGGCTTGGCGGTGACGAGTTCGTGGTGCTTCAGCGGCTCTCGACCCATGAGGGCCCCGAGTCGATGGCCGCCTTGCTGTGGCAGTCACTATCTCGGGAAGTGGAAATGGTCGATGGTAATCTGACGCCGCAAGCCTCCATCGGTATCAGCCTCTACCCGGACCATGGTGAGACCAAGAAAGCGCTGCTAAGCAATGCCGATATGGCCATGTATCATGCCAAGCAAAGCTCGGGCACGTCGGTACAGCTCTTCGAGTTTGGCCTGAATGAGCCCCGCTTGCGTCGTCAAAAGCTGGCGCTGGAATTAGAAGTAGCGATCGAGCACGATCATCTTGAGCTTCATTATCAGCCCATCTTCGATCTCGAGGGCGACGCGCTCGAGTCGGTGGAGGCGCTATTGCGTTGGAACTCTCTCGAATTTGGCGTGATCAACCCCCTGGAGCTTATCGAGGTAGCCGAGAAGCATGGCCTTGCGCCCCGCCTGAACCGGTGGGTGTTGCTCACTGCCTGCCGGCAACTGCAGCGCTGGCACTTGGCTGGCGCCACCATGCTCAAGGTCAACGTCAATATCAGCCCCAGTATCTTCAAGGGCGATCAGTTGATCCCGACGATACGGGAGGCATTGGCCTCGGCCTCGCTGGAGGCCTCGGCCCTGGTGCTAGAGATCACCGAAGACACTACCCTGTGGGACACGGCGGGGTCGCTCGATACGTTACAAGAGCTTCGCGCGCTGGGCGTTGAGATTGCCCTGGATGATTTTGGTACGGGGTATTCCTCGTTCAGCCATCTGCGCCATCTTCCCTTCGACAAACTGAAGCTGGACAAGAGCTTCATTGATGATCTGGCGTCCGATCCCCGGGCGGTCAGCCTGATCAGGACCATCATTGCGCTGGCGGAGAGTCTCGACATGGTGGTGACTGCCGAGGGCATCGAGGTGGAGCAGCAGCGGACATTACTCAACGAGTTAGGCTGTCACCTCGGCCAAGGCTACCTAATGGCCAGGCCGATGCCGGTCGATGTCATGGAACACTTGCTGTTCGGTCGGTTTTCATATGATCACCGTCCCGTTTGACCGCTCGCCTAGGCAACGTCTCTTTCAGGCGAAGCCATAGAGCGAACACTGCGGCTCTTCGATAGAGCGCCTCGCCCATTGACTAATCTCTAATCGCCGTGGCCTATCGCCTCGGCCTTTTTGCATGGCGCAAGGTGACGGGTAAGCGCTGTTCCGCTACCCGTCTGTATCGCGCTTCACCCTTGGCTTATGTATGTTGGTTGGCTTCAATGTCGGCCTTTCTTGGCGCATCCGGACTATCGAGGGGAAGAGGGCATGTCGTCATCGCTGCTTTCGTCATCGCAAAAAGGCATTCTGTGGATGTGCGCGGGAGTCTTCTGCCTTTCGGTAGGGGATGCGATTTCCAAGTGGCTGGGTGACGTGCATTCGCCCATTCAGATCATCTTCTTTCGTACCTTGGTGTCGCTACCGCTGATCGCGGTTATCGCGTACTTTAACGGCGGTCTGCGCAAGCTTTCGACTCAGCGCCCCGGCGTGCACCTGGTGCGTGGCCTGCTGGCAGCCGGCACCATGCTGTGTTTCGTATTCGGCCTGACGGTGCTGTCCCTGGCCGAGGCAACCGCCATCGCCTTTGCCGCACCGATGTTCGTGACGCTGCTGTCGGTACCATTGCTCGGCGAGCGCGTCGAGCGGCTGCCGCTGATCGCCGCCCTGGTCGGCTTCTGCGGTGTGCTGGTAGTGGTGCGCCCGGGCGCCGCCGGGTTTCAGCTCGGCGCCCTGGTGGTGGTCACCGCTGCACTCTTTTATGCACTGGTGATGATCACGGCCCGGCGCTATGGGGTGCGTGAAAACCTTTGGGCGATGGTCTTCTACGTCACGCTAGTGCCGTTCGTGGTCACCGGTGCCATGCTGCCCTGGGCATGGCAGGCGCCCTGGCCGCTGCACTGGCTGGGGTTCTTGGGTGCTGGCGTCTTTGGCATCGGCGCCATGGCCTGCATTACGCTGGCGTTTCGTCACGCGCCAGCGGCATTGGCCGCCCCCTTCGACTACACCGGTATGGTCTGGGCGGTACTCTTTGGCTGGTGGTTCTGGGGTGAGATGCCCGACCTGTGGGTGTATATCGGTACCCTCATCATCATTGCCAGCGGCCTGGCGATCGCCTACCACGAGCGCCGTACCAGCCTCAAGCGTCGGCCGGCGTCTTGAAGCGGCGGCACCGCTCTTGCTCTCCTGCCTGCCTTGGGCGGTGTTTTTTGGTAAGTGCCCCAAGACGAAGGGCGGCAAAAACTGGATAATGACCGGTTACGCCTCACGGCCTCCAAATACATATATCCGGTGCTTTTTTCATGGAAATCAAGGTCAACTTTCTCGAGAACCTTAGGCTTGAAGCCAAGTTTGACGATTTCACCGTCGTCACCGATCAGCCCATCCGCTACAAGGGCGATGGTTCGGCACCGAGCCCGTTTGACTATTTCCTGGCCTCCTCGGCGCTTTGCGCGGCCTATTTCGTGCGGGTGTACTGCAAGGCGCGCAATATCCCCACCGAAAACATCCGCCTGTCGCAGAACAACATCGTCGATCCGGAGGACCGCTACAACCAGATCTTCAAGATCCAGGTAGAGCTGCCGGAAGATCTCTCCGACAAGGACCGCCAAGGCATCCTGCGCTCCATCGAGCGCTGCACGGTCAAGAAAGTGGTACAGACCGGCCCCGAGTTCCAGATCGAGACAGTCGAGAACCTGGACGAAGACGCCCAGGCGCTGCTGATGGCAGAACCGGCGGAAGGGCAGAGCACCTGGATCGAGGGCAAGGACCTGCCGCTGGAGCAGACCATTGCCAACATGACCGGCATCTTCGAAAACCTGGGCATGAAGGTCGAGATCGCATCCTGGCGTAACATCGTGCCGCATGTGTGGTCCCTGCATATCCGCGATGCCGCATCCCCCATGTGCTTTACCAATGGCAAGGGCTCTACCAAAGAGAGCGCGCTATGCTCGGCGCTTGGTGAGTTCATCGAACGCCTTAGCTGCAACTTCTTCTATAACGATCAGTTCTTCGGTGAAGAGATCGCCAACAGCGAGTTCGTTCACTACCCCAACGAGAAGTGGTTCCAGCCGGGACCCAACGATGAGCTGCCCGATGGCATCCTCGATGATCACTGCCTTGAGATCTACAACCCCGACGATGAGCTGTGCGGCTCTAATCTGATCGATACCAACTCCGGCAAGACGGAACGGGGCATCGTCTCGCTTCCGTTCGTACGCCAGTCGGATGGCGAAACGGTCTATTTCCCCTCGAACCTGATCGAGAACCTCTTTCTCAGCAATGGCATGAGCGCCGGCAATACGCTTCAGGAAGCCGAAGTGCAGTGCCTGTCGGAAATCTTCGAGCGGGCGGTCAAGCGCGAGATCATCGAGCAAGAGATCGCGCTGCCGGATGTGCCGATGGAGGTACTGAAGAAGTATCCCGATATTCTCGAGGGCGTCGAAGCGCTGGAGGCGCAAGGCTTCCCGGTGCTGGTCAAGGATGCTTCCTTGGGCGGTCGCTTCCCGGTGGCCTGTGTCACCCTGATGAACCCCAAGACCGGCGGCGTCTTTGCCTCCTTCGGCGCGCACCCGAGTTTCGAAGTCGCTCTCGAGCGCAGCCTGACCGAGCTCATGCAGGGGCGTAGCTTCGAAGGCTTGAACGACTTCATGCCGCCGACCTTCAACTCATTGGCCGTCACCGAGCCCAACAACTTCGTTGAGCACTTCATCGACTCCTCGGGCCTGGTCTCCTGGCGTTTCTTCAGCTCGAAGTCCGATATGGAGTTCTGCGAGTGGGATTTCTCGGGCACTACCGCGGAAGAGGCTGCTTGCCTGTTCGGCATGCTCGAAGAGATGGGTAAAGAGGTCTACGTGGCCGTCTTCGAAGACCTCGGTGCTCCGGTGTGCCGCATCCTGGTGCCGGGCTATTCCGAGGTCTACCCGGTCGAGGACCTGGTGTGGGACAACACCAACAAGGCGCTGTTGTTCCGCGAGGACATTCTCAACATCCACTCCTTGGATGATGATCAGTTGGCCGGCCTGCTCGAGCGCCTGGAAGAAACCCAGATCGATGATCACGAGGACATCATCACCTTGATCGGCATCGAGTTCGATGAGAACACGGTCTGGGGGCAGCTCACGATTCTTGAGCTGAAGCTGTTGATCAACCTGGCGCTGGGACAGCTCGAAGATGCTCTGGACCGGGTGCAGATGTTCCTTCAGTTCAACGACAACACCGTCGAGCGGGGGCTCTTCTTCCAGGCGTTGAATGCGGTGCTCGAGATTGCTCTGGATGATGAGCTCGAGCTGGAAGACTACCTCTATAATCTGACGCGTATGTTTGGCGAGAACACCATCAGCGCCGTTGTCGATTCCATCAACGGTGATGAGCGCTTCCACGGCCTGACCCCGACCAACATGCAGTTGGAAGGGCTCGAAAAGCACCAACGGCTGATCGAAAGTTACAAGAAGCTGCATGCGCATCGTGCGGCTAACGCGACCCTCTAAGTTCGCAGACTAATAGTTGTAGCCGCGGCGCCCACCCTAGAGTGGGCGCTCGTGTTTTACGTAAGTGCATGTCCTAGCTGTAGAACCAGTCTTCATCTCCAGTCGACTATATGACCCTTGGCCGGGGGGCCCTCGTCGCAGCCGAGTGTCTAGGCTGGGAGCGAGGAAGCTGCAGGTATTGATGGTATCGATATGCGTTAACTAGCTGGGATATAAGATGTTTAAAGTTTTCGGCGTATATGCCGAAAGAATGCGTCAGTTCCGTGTGATTCGCCAGCCGCCAGACTCCCGTGACTTGATAGTGTTATAGGAAAGGAAAAACTCCTTTCTAATCAATGCATGGAATTACTCACCAGCTTATACGTGATTGCTTTTATCCCACACCTATGGAATGTTGGGCGGATGGTCTACTAAATAAGTACTATGAAGATCAGCCGTCCGGGGTATATTGATAACCTCTATCCCGGGAAGGAGAGCGATAATGCCAGGCCAGGGAATAAGCCAACTAGGAAAGAATCTGGCGGCGAGGCGGGCAACGTATCAAGGGATTGTTAACCAGGTCGGCTGGGTGCTCGTCGGGATCAGCGCCTTAGTGTTGGCATCCTGGCTGTTCGATATTCAGGTTGGCAAAAGCATACTGCCAAGCTTCCATTCCATGAAGTTCAACACGGCGCTATGCTTTTGCGCCTGTGGCACACTCCTGCTCCGCAAGAAAGTGGCGGCGGCATTGTTAAGCGATATCGTCGCTATGGCGTCGGTGCTGTTGGTGGTCGTGGTGCCTTGTCTCACGATTCTCCAATATTGGGCCGGCTGGTCGCTAGGCATCGATAATCTAGTGGTGACGGATACGACGACGCCTCCTGGAAGCTTTCCCGGCCGGATGTCGCTAGGCACGGCCCTCTGCTTTAGCATTATTGGCACGGCTTGGTTGGTCGCTGCCGCCCCCATGCGTCACGCTATCCTCATTATGCAGTTCCTCGCCTTGGCCGTGGCCATGATCGGCGTCGCTGCTTTGATTGGCTATGTGTTTGGCGTTCAGCAGTTCCAGTTGTTTCTTTTCTCGACGATGGCCCTGCATACGGCGGCCCTTTTCGTGGTCTGTGGGGTGGGTATGTTGCTCATCTATCCCAGGGCCGGGGTAATGCGCTCCGCCGCGAGCTCTTACGTCGGCGGGCGCACGCTGAGACGCTTTATCCCCTTCATTGTTGTGACGCCGGTCCTGACCGGATGGGTGAGCATGCATGGGGCTGAGGATGGCTATTACTCTGACGCCTTTGGCTTCGCACTGAGCAGCGTGGCCAGCATCTTGGTACTGGGGTTGGTCGGCTGGCTCAGTGCCGATGCGCTCAACCGGGAAGAAGATCGCTTCCGCACCACCCTCGACTCCTCTCCGGTGGCGACGATCATGGTCGATGGCAACGGCATTATCTGCATGGCCAACAAACTGGCGCATACGCTTTTTCAGAGCCCGAAGGGGCATCTTGTGGGTCGCTCGATTGAAGACCTGGTACCCGGCCGTTTTCGTCACAATCATGCAGACTACCGACGCGAGTATTTGCACAAGCCTGAGCCCCGCATCATGGGGGAAGGACGAGAGCTATTTGCCCTGCGCGACGATGGCTCCGAGTTTCGTGCAGAGATCGCCTTGAACCCGGTGAATACCCTGGATGGGCGTTACGTGATGGCGGCGATACTGGACATCACCGAGCGTCTCGAGGCCGAGCAACAACTGCTGCGGCTCAACCGCATGCACAAGGTGTTGAGCGGGATCAATGCGCTGATCGTACGTGCCCCTGATTTCGACACCCTTTGCTCGGAAGCGACCCGCATCACGGTAGATGAGGGCGGGCTGACGGCTTCCAGAATCGTTCACTACGACCCCGAGTCAAGGAGCTGCCGGACACTGCATGCGCACGCTGCCGGCGAGCAGTTTGCCCTGCGAGGCTTCTCGCGCCACGAGACAAAGGCCATCAGGCAATGTTTGCAGCGTCAGCGTTCCATCGTCTGTAACGACCTAGATGAACATCCGGATTTCAGAGAGTCGGTCGACTTGATCAGCCTTGGTATACGGGCCTTGGCGGCGTTTCCGCTATCTACGCCGTCAGCCTCTCAGCCAACGGCATTCGTGCTTTATCGCTGCGAACTCTTTTCATTCGACCCAACAAAAATGCAGCTACTGCGTGAAGTGGCCGATAACATCGCGTTCGCCATCGGCAATTTCGATAAAAACCGCCAGCTCGATTTCCTGACCCATTTCGATAGCGTTACCGGTTTACCTAACCGTTTGCTGCTAAGCGACCGGCTTCAACAGGGAATGGTTCAGGCCGAGAGGAATAAGGGCAATCTGGCCGTTCTTTATCTGAACATCGACCGCTTCAAGCAGGTCAACGACAGCCTGGGTCATAATGGCGGCGATGATCTCCTCCGGCAAATGGCACAGCGAATCAGTTCCTGTGTTGGCAAGGCCGATACGGTATCCCGCTGGGGAGGGGACGAGTTCGTTGTGCTCCTTCCGGGCTACAGCGCGGGAGAGGCCTCGGAAGTTGCCAATATCATCATCAATCAGCAGCATTCGCTGATCGTTCTTGGCACCGGGCATGAGTTGTTTGTTTCCTGCAGTATCGGTGTTGCCGAGTACCCGGCGGATGGAGAAGACGTTGATGCTTTGATCAACAGTGCTAGAAGCGCCATGGCGAGCCTCAAGGAGGCCGGTGGCAACGATTACCGACGTTATGTTCCGGGCATTGGCGGCATTGGCGATGATCGGCTGGCGCTGGAAACCTCCTTGCGACATGCCTTAGTCCAGGAACAGTTCCAACTCTATTATCAGCATCAAGTGGATATAGCCTCACGACGGGTAGTGGGGCTCGAAGCCCTTGTGCGTTGGCATCATCCCACTCAAGGAATGATACCCCCGGACCGCTTTATTCCCCTGGCAGAAAAGACCGGGCTGATCGTGCCGATCGGCGAATGGGTATTGCGTGAAGCATGCCGCCAAGGCGCTAGCCTGCCTGGGGTGAGAATGGCGGTGAATCTTTCAGCGCGACAATTCCGCCAGAAAAACCTCGTCACCTTCATTCGCCAAGTCCTCAGCGAAACCGGTATGCCGCCAGCCGATCTGGAGTTAGAGATAACGGAAGGCACGTTGATGGATGACGTTGGATCGGCGATTGAGACCATGAAACAGCTGATGGAGCTGGGGGTGAACATATCCCTGGATGACTTCGGTACTGGTTATTCGAGCCTTAGCTACCTGAAGCGCTTTCCCATCGACACCCTCAAGATCGATAAATCCTTCATCACTGAAGTGACCACCGACGCCGGTAGCGAGGTGATCGTCAATACCATCATCGCCATGGCGCATAGTCTCGGGCTCAAGGTCATTGCCGAAGGCGTGGAGACTGACGAGCAGTTGGCAATCCTGCGCGAGCGTGGTTGTGATCAAGTTCAGGGTTATCTATTCGCCAAGCCGTTGCCCTATCAGGAGGCGATAGAAGCGGCGCACTTCTGAATGCTGGCAGGGCCAGCGATTTCGTCGCGTGGCAGCCTCTGCCAAAGACGTTGCACATCAGGGTTGATGCTTGCGACGTTTTCAGCCCCAGCTCTGATGGCGGTTCAGTGCGCAAGAAAAGCCCAAGAGGGAAGCGCAGTCGGAATCAGGTCACCTAAGACAGGTCCTGTAGCGGACGGGCCAACAATTCCGAGACGACGGCAGGCATGAACTCCCGCGGCAGGGTGATTGCATAGAAGTTCTCGTAGACATTGGGTAGCCGCATGAAGCGGGTCAGCCTGCCTTGCTCCAGCTCGTCCTTCACCACCACCTCGGGTAAGACACTCACGGCGCCGCTGTCCCTGGCCAGCAGGCGCAGCATGGCCATGTCGTCGGCCTCGGCGAGAATCGCCGGCCGGTACTGGTGCAGGCTGCAATAGCCATCGAAGGCCCGCCGAACTTCATGATGTTCGCCCGGTAGCACCCAGCGCAGGCCGCCGTAGCCTTGGGGAAAGGGCTTTGTCGGCTCGGAGTCTGGCGGGCCAACGATCGCCAACGGCTGGCGGGCCAGCAACTGGCTTTGCCACGCCGCTTGGGGCGAGTCAGAGGGCTGCAATTGGGTATTGGTCAGCACCAGGTCGAATTCGTGGCGCGCCAGGCCATCGAGCAGGTCGGTCATACTTCGGGCATAGAGGCTGAACTGCACCTTGGGCGCCTGTTGATTCAACAGCGGAGCGATGAACCCCTCGATGAAGTTGCGTGACATGGTTGAGAGGGTGCCGATACGTAGGTGCTGGTGCTCGGGCTCGATGCCGCGATTGATCAGCGACTCAAGCTCTTCACCCTTGGAAAAAATCACCTCGGCATAGTTGAACACCTGTCGACCCGCCTCAGTCATCACCAGGCGGCGGTTGCGCCTTTCGAACAGCGGCTTGTCCATCCTGTCTTCGAGTTTGCGTATCTGCGCCGACAGGGCGCTCTGGGACAGATGCAGTGCTTCGGCAACCCGCGTCAGGTTGCCTTCGGTGGCCACTCGCCAGAAGTAATAGAGGTGGTGATAGTTTAGACGGCTCATTTCGTTCTCTTTTATAGAACGTTCCGTAAATTTATATCTACTTTAATTAAAATTCGTGCCGAAGGATACTGCTTGCTCCACGGGTTTTCGGAGTTTCTCCCATGCACTGGAACGCGCTGTTGCTTACTACCTTGCTCTCCATCGTGCCGGTCGTACTGGCACTGGGGGCCCTGGCGAGCACTCGCCAGCCATGTGAGCACGCCTGGCGCACGGCGAAGATCGCGACATCGTGTGGCCTGTTGCTGGCGGCTGTCCTTTTAGGCTTGGGTGTGTTCCAGCTGCTGCCGGCGGTAAGCGGCGTCTGGCTGACCACGCCGCTGCACCTGATCATGCTGCTGTTAGCCAATTTCATCGGCTTCGTGGTGATTCGCTACAGCGCTACCTATTTGCAGGGTGAACCCCGACAGAAGCGCTTCATCGCGCTGGCCCAGACCGTATTCGCGGCCGTCAGTGTGGCGGTGCTGAGCGACCATCTGGTGGTATTTCTGCTTGCCTGGCTGACCATCGGCCTGTCCATGCATCAGCTTTTGATGTTCTATCCCGACCGGCCGCGTGCGGCCTTGGCCGCCCACAAGAAGTTTCTCTTTGCCCGCGGCGCCGAACTCTGCGCCCTGGGAGCCTTCCTGCTGCTGTACCTGCACTACGACAGCGCCCGCATCAGCGTGATTACCGGCGCCTATGCAGCGCCCGACGCTACGCTTTCCTTTAGCGAACAGGCGGCGGCCTGTTTGCTTGCCTTGGCGGCGCTGATCAAGTGCGCCCAACTGCCCCTGCATGGCTGGCTGATCCAGGTGGTCGAAGCACCCACACCTGTCTCGGCGGCGCTTCACGGCGGTGTGATCAACCTTGGCGGCTATTTGCTGTTGCTGTTCTACCCGCTACTCAGTGCGTCGACTCCCGCTCAGGCATTGATCCTGATAGTGGCCGGCGTCAGTAGCGTGCTGGCGGCACTGGTCATGATGACCCGCATCAGCATCAAGGTGCGGCTTGCCTGGTCGACCAGTGCACAGATGGGCCTGATGCTGGTCGAAATTGCCCTTGGGCTGGTGGAACTGGCGCTGCTGCATCTGGTCGCGCACTCCTGCTACAAGGCCTACGCCTTCTTGAGCTCCGGTGAAGCGGTACAGGAAGACCTGCAGCATCGCCAAGCGCCTGGCTGCCAGCCGACGCTTTGGCAGTGGCTCTCGGCCGGCGGCATCAGTGCGGCCATGGTGGTCACGCTGGGCGTCGTGGTGCGCTCGACGACCGAGTCCACCGCCTTCGACGTGTTCAGCCCCTGGGTGCTGCTGACGCTTGCCCTGACGGTGCTGCTGGCCGAACGGCGTAACCCGAGCGCGCCCGATAACCAAGCGCGTTTTGTCGGCCTGGCCGCCTTGGTGATGCTTGGCTATTTCACTCTCAAATCGCTGTTCGCCGTACTGTTGCCCACTGTTGAGCACACCACGCCCCTCTGGGCGGATCTCTGGGTCAGCCTGCTATTCGTAGTGCTGTTTGCGGGTTACTACCTGCAGCGTTATGGCCTGCATCTTGGCTGGGTGCAGAAGCTGAACCTCTACTGCTATGCCGGTTTTTATCTGGATGAGTGGGTCACCCGAAACACCCTGAAGCTCTGGCCGCATGCATTGCCGGGCCGTATCCACGCCAAGCAACTGCACACCGATTCTCGCGAGGGTTCACTATGACGATTCAAGAAGACACCAAGATCGCCTTGACTGACCCAACCGTTGAAGTGCGTGACTATCCGCCGCTGACGCCCGCCCAGGAGCAGGCATTGAACCAGGCCTGCGGCAGCGTCGCGCCGACCTGGCCCCTGGATCGCCAGATCGCAGTCAGCCCTTACTGGGCCATGCGCGAAGAAAGCGCGGCCAACGTATACGCCCGGCTGTCGGCGCTGGCTAATATTCGTTCCCTGATGCCGCCAAGCCACTACCTGGGGGCCTGGCAACGCGGCGAGATCACCGATGATCATCTGAGCCAGGCCGGCGAGCGGCTGGGTTACAAGGGCAGCTACAAGAACCTGCTTCAGGTCGTCGAGGACCTCGCGCGGCTGCCGCACTGGCATAACATTAGCGACCTGGTCGATGCGCGCCGCGACCGGCAGCACAAGATGGCCTGGCGCGACGAGATCACCCACCAGATCAGCCAGTTTTGCGCCGCCTATTATCAAGAGGATGGCCCGCTCAACGCCGAGCGCCTGACCGCACCCGCCGACAAGCGCTTGTATCAGCACTGGCGAGACATGACCCTCAAGGATCGCGGTATTGCCATTCTGATGGGCGAGCCGAAGCTGCGGCGTTATTTCGAGACCCTGCCGTATACCGAAGAGGGCCTATTCCAGGCCGCGGTCGCCGAATTGGAGGTCGATGCCCAGCACCTCGATAGCTATGCCCAGGCGCTGTTGCTGGATATCAATGGCTGGGCGGCCTGGGTCGCCTATCAGGATTGGCAGCAGGCACTTGCTGCCGGCGAGTCCAAGCAGCAGCCGTCCGACATGCGTAGCCTGTTGGCGATTCGCCTGGCCTGGGAGCTGGTGCTGTGGCGCTACATTCTCAATGAGCGGCCCGATCAGGCCGAACGACTAACGACCCTGTGGCAACGCGAGCTCGAGGAGATGCCGGAGCAGATCGAACGCCACCAACGCGCGCAGCAGCCGCTATGGGTGTGGCAGGTGGCCAGCGAATTGGCCTACCAGCAGCCGTTGCACCGGGCGTTGAGTGACTCGATACGTCATCCGGTCCCGGCCACCCAGCCCGAGCTCCAGGCGGCGTTCTGCATCGATGTGCGCTCCGAGCCCCTTCGCCGTGCGTTGGAGCAGCAGAGTCCAACCATCCAGACCCTGGGGTTTGCCGGCTTCTTCGGCTTGCCGCTGGAACATCGCTCGTCGGGTGCTGCGCTGGCCCAGCCGCATTTGCCGGGCCTGCTGGCGCCCAAGGTCACCCTGTGTAGCGGCTCGGCGGAAAGCGGCCGTCGCCACGCCAAGCAGTTGAACTGGCATGCCCGCCTTCACGAATGGAGTAAGGCCGCCAGCGCCACCTTCACCGCCGTGGAGGCCGGGGGCCTGATGTATGCCGGCAAGCTGCTGCTGCGCTCATTGAACCCCAAAGCCAAGCGCGCGCCCATCGCCATGGATCAGCTCAGTTGGCACTGGCGGGGCAGCGACGAGGCACTGAGCCTCGATGACAAGGCTCAGCTCGCCCATACCATCCTGAACGCCATGGGGCTCACCGAGCAGATCGCGCCTCGGGTTCTGCTGGTCGGCCACACCAGCCACAGTAGCAACAACCCGCACGCGGCGGGGCTCGAGTGTGGCGCATGCGGTGGCCAGTCGGGGGAGGTCTCGGTGAGAGCCCTGGCCCGGTTGCTCAACGACACAGCGCTGCGTGAGAAGCTGGCCGACAAGGGCCTTATCATTCCGGAGCAGACCCGCTTCGTGCCCGCGCTGCACCAAACCATCACCGACCGTATCGAATTGCCGGAAGGGGACGCGACGCTGAGCCCGGCCGAGCGGCAGTGGCTCGAGCAGGCCGGTGCCCAGGCCCGCCGCGAGCGTGCGCCGCGCCTCGGCTTTTCCGCGGAAGGGGCAGATCTTGCCAAGACGCTCGATCGCCGTGGCGCTGACTGGTCACAGACCCGCCCGGAGTGGGGCCTTGCCAACAATGCCAGCTTCATTGCCGCACCACGTAAGGTGACGGCCCCCATCAACCTGGAAGGGCGCAGCTTCCTGCATGACTACGACTGGAGCACCGATCCAGACTTCACGCGCCTCGAGCAGATCATGACTGCCCCCATGGTCGTCGCCCACTGGATCAACATGCAGTACAACAGCTCCGTGCTGGATAACCGCAAGCTAGGCAGCGGCAACAAGGTGCTGCACAACGTGGTCGGCGGGCATATCGGCGTGTTCGAAGGCAATGGTGGAGATCTTCGCATCGGCCTACCGATGCAATCGCTGCACGATGGCGATATCTGGCGTCACGAACCTCTGCGCCTGAGCATTTATCTTGCCGCGCCGACTCTCGCCATCGAGGACATCATCAGCCGCCACGAGATGCTCGCGTCACTGGTGGATAACGACTGGATCAACCTCTTCGCCCTGAATGATCAGAACGGCGAGATTCTTGCCTACCGCAACCGCCGCTGGGTCGCCACCTAGAGATGATTCGCCTCGGCAGAGATGCCGTATGAGGAAAAGCCCCGAGCCAGATTGTGAACTGGCCCGGGGTTTTTTGTTGGGCCGTGCTCACTGCCCTCATAGCGCGGCTCAGCGCCGCTTTGCATCCATCATGGCGAATGAATAGGCTTGTGAGCCAAGGCCGCTGGGGCGACCAGGCTGAATTACACCCTAGCGTGATGCAAAAGCTACCCGCACCGATGCCCAGTTAGGGCGGTAGCGTGCCGGTTGATTTATTGCTTCTCCGTCACTTGTTCAGAGTTACTTTGTCAGAGTTATTTTGTGAAGAGTTACGACCGCTATGAAGAAGCAATATCTGTTTTTTGTCTTGATGTCGGTGCTCGTTTCCGGCTGTACCAATGTGGCCAGTGATGTTGCCAGGTACATTGAACCAACGGCGTCTTCGCACCTGAAGGCTAGTGCCCTGTTCTCCACCGCCAGTGATTATTTCACCCAGGTCGGATACCAGTGCATTGCTGACGAAGCCTCTCCCATTCTTAAGTGTACGAAAGAGCTCCGTGATCTCTATATCCATCAAACCACCGCCGTAGTCGAGATATTTCCAGGCGACGAGAAAGAGGCGGAGTACATTCTGGTGGCGGAGCGTTGGGACGAAGGGCTGATCCCCGGCGAGTTCATCTCGGGCAATTTCAGGAATGAGGATGTAGCGAATTTTTGCGGCTATATACAGGAAAAAGGGCTGGCGGTGTGCCGCATCAGTCCATAAGTACGCGTGGGCAAAACCACCACAATTTAAGGTATACGTAAGGAAATCCCTTGCAGGTGAGGTAAGGATCGATGCGAGGACGCATTACGGTTTGGAACGATGACAGAGGGTTTGGCTTTATCAACCCCGACTTGGGTGGTGACAGGCTCTTCTTTCATGTCAGCGGCATGGCGCGTGGTGCATCTCGCCCCTCAGTCGGTGATAGCGTCACCTATGAGATGAGCACGGCATCAAATGGCAAGGCGCGCGCCGTTAATGTGCGCCCCGCTGGTTTAGGTGCTGTCTCTGGGGTGCTGATGTCCAAGCGAGTGATCCTGTCAGCCGCAGCGCTCTTGCCGTTCCCAGTGTTGTGGGGCCTCGTCGAGGCGGAGAAGCTGCCGGCACTCGTGTTGTGGTTTTTGGCTGGAATGAGCGCTTTAACCTTCGCTTTGTATGGCTTTGATAAATGGGCGGCAAAACGCAAGGCTCAGCGAACGGCTGAAAATAAGCTTCATTTCTTTGCCTTGTTAGGTGGCTGGCCTGGCGGATTACTGGCACAACAGGTGTTCCGGCATAAATCGAGCAAGCGGTCTTTCCAGATCACTTTCTGGATTACGGTGATACTCAACTGCTGTGTGCTTGGGGCCGTGGGGTCAACCGCTGGCGCGGTATTCATCAAGAGCTTAATTGGGGCATGATGAATAAGCCTAAGGCGCATAATGACTGATTGCGCCATGGTGAAAAGCCATGATGGTAATCGCTTATCACGCGTGAGCTCATTGCACCTGGGAGTACCAGCACTTTTGCCCGATGTTGAAACCCAGTACTCGAGGAGCACCTATGGTGAACGATGGAGACATGCAGCACTTGCGTCGTTGCATAGAGCTGGCAACTGAAGCTCTGGCGCTAGGCGACGAGCCATTCGGTTCTGTGCTCGTAGCGGCGAGTGGAGAGGTTCTCTTTGAAGATCACAACCACGTTGCTTCAGGTGATCGAACGCGGCACCCAGAGTTTGAAATTGCTCGGTGGGCGGCGGCGAATATGACGTTGGAAGCCAGATCAGAAGCCACTGTCTATACATCGGGTGAGCATTGCCCCATGTGTGCTGCAGCACATGGCTGGGTCGGGCTGGGCCGTATCGTGTATGTGAGTTCATCGGAGCAATTGACGGCATGGCTCAGCGATCTGGGAGTATCAGCACCACCGGTGCGGGCTTTACCAATCCGTGATGTCGTTCCCAACATTGAAGTGGATGGCCCAGTCCCAAGTCTTGCCGAGCAGGTGCATGACCTACATCGTCGTTTCCACAGTTCGCCATGAAATGACCAAGGCGGTAATAGCAAGCCGCATGGGTGTGTGGCACTGACTACCCACCGCTTCGCCCAGCATGGTGCAACGGGAGCATACTGAAGGGAGTCATTAATGATCGTTCCGTTGTTTCTCGATACAAATGATGGCCAGCATTTCTCAATGGATGCGCGTCAAGCCATCAAAGACGTATGTGCCTCGGCCGAGGCAGACATACGCGTTCACCTCGGCGCGTTGCGCGAGGATATTGAGTTGGCGTGCCAAACTGGTGAATTCGTGATCCCGGAAACGGGCGAGGTGGGTGGAGCAATGACGCCAAGCCGCGTCGGCTGGACCGTCGATCCCAATATGCCGGGAGGCGTGGCGGGCGTGGCGCGCAGACATTTACGGTTCACGTTATTTCACGAGCTTCACCACCTGGTAAGAGGGTGGGTGATGTTTGGAGGCGAGCCGCGTACTTCTTTCATGGAAGGGGTCGTCAGTGAAGGGCTGGCAACGGTTTTTGAGCGTGATGCCGGTGGCCGAGAACCGCCTTGGGGGCAATACCCGGACAATGTCGAGGAATGGGTTTCTGAGTTACGGGAACTGCCTGTGACGGCACCTTACAATCAATGGATGTTTCAGCATCCGGATGGGCGGCGCTGGATTGGGTATCGTGCGGGCACCTACATTGCAGACCGAGCGATCCTGGCGTCCGGGCGGTCTGCCGCAGAGCTGGCTAGGGTCCCAAGTGATGAGGTACTCCAGATGTCTGGTATCGACTGATACTGGGTGTGAAGGGAGTCCTACCATGCCATCCATGCGGTAAGTGAAGCCCGAGTTTGCTGCGATGTTCTGGAGTATGACGCCGTGCGTCGGCTAGGTTGTTGACTTGCCGACACCGAAAAGGGCCTTAGGTTTATGGAAGCCATTTTGCGGCCTGCAGAGATAGGCGATTACAACGCTATTGCCTCATGGGTAGGTGATGCTGACGCTTGTGCCCGATGGGCTGGCCCAGCTGTGCCATTTCCTTTTTTAGCCGAAGAGCTGCCTGAAATACTGTCTGTCACAGGGGGAAAAAGTTATTGCTTGGCAGGCAGTGATGGAGAGTGTATTGGCTTTGGTCAGTTCTGGACTGTCACGCAGGGGGCGGTGCATATAGGCAGAATCATTATCTCCCCTAGCGCGCGAGGGAGTGGGGCTGGCCGAGTGCTGTGTGAAAAGCTCATCGATAGAGCCTTGCGGTCAACCGACTCATCCGTTGTCACTCTGCGGGTCTATCGGACCAATAGCGCCGCGCTCTCATTATATTCGGGTCTTGGCTTTACGGTTGTTGAAATGGAGTCTACGAGTGAACTGCTTTTCATGAAGGCAGAGGCCAGCAGCCTGCGTGAGAGAGGAATATGAGATAGGCGCGTCGGATGCGCCGCATGTTGATATCAGGCATGACCGAATGAACCCCATATTTCGGCGGGCAAAAGACAAGGGCTATGTTGAACGACTGACGCGTACCAATATGGCGCCTTACTATGAGAAAGCAGGCCTTGTCTGGGATCGCGCGCTGTTTGAGAAAAACTGGCAAGAATTCGAGAGTTACGAAGTAGCCATAAATGGTGGTGTGGCAGGTGTCTTAAGGCTCAGTCATGATGATGTCGCCTACTATATTCGCGACCTTCAAATAGAGCCGAGTTGGCAGCATCAGGGGTTGGGGACGCGGGCCATCAATTTCGCCATTGAGATTGCCCGTAATGCAGGTGCTCAACGCCTACGGCTCCGCGTATTTTGCGAAAATCCTGCTGTAGCGCTGTACGAGCGAATGGGGTTCCAAGTTTGCAAAACGGCAGAAGATACGCACTACATGGAGCGGGAGCTGCCCTGAAAAGCCGATTTTTAGGAAGCCTGCTCACTGATACAGCCGCTTTGCAACTGCCATGACGAATCAATACGCTGGTAGATCCAAGGCCGCCGAGACGACCAGGCCGCATTGCCTCATAGCTGGACGCTAGGACTACTGCATGGATGGCAGGGTGCCATCACAGACATGCCCAAGTAGGGGCGGTAGCGTGGGTGAGTCTTTCTTCTCGTATGCATATTACCCTAGGGGGCTGCGTACGCCGGCAAAGCCGTTGCCCAGTACATGCGTATAGATCTGAGTGGTCTCGATGCTCTTATGGCCCAACAGTTCCTGCAGTGTGCGGATATCCGTACCTTGAACCAACAATTGCGTGGCGAAGCTGTGCCGTAGCGTATGGCAGGAGCCTGGGCGAGGCAGCGATGCCGCTTTCATAGCGCTCTTGACGGCCTTCTGCACCGCAGATGGGTGGATATGATGCAGAACCGTCTTGCCTGAGTCATCGAAACAGGGCCGGCTGGCGGGAAATAGCCATTGCCAGGCAAGGGAGACACCCGCATTGGGATATTTACGATCCAGCGCGTGGGGAAGGCTCACGGGCACGCAGCCATGATGCAAGCGACTAGAGAGCTGCTGTTGGGCAAGGGTGATTTGATGTTGCAAGGCAGGAACGCAGGATGCGGGGAGTAGAGTGGTTCTGTCCTTGTCGCCTTTGCCAGCTCTAACTGTAATGATCTGGCGGTCGAAGTCGATATCACGGACACGTAGGCGGCAGGTTTCAATGAGCCGGAGTCCTGAGCCGTACATCAAGTTGCCCATCAGGTGCATTGGGCCAGATAGGTGACTAAGTACGCGCATCACTTCCTGGTGAGATAAAACGACGGGCAAGCGGCGTGGACGCCTAGCGTGCGAGAATTCTCCGATTTCTCCCAGCTTCTGCTCAAGGACGTGGCGATAGAGAAACACGATGGCGTTCAGCGCTTGGTTCTGGGTGGCCGCTGCCACATGGCGCTCTACCGCCAAGTGTTCCAGGAACGCCTTCAATTCTGGTGCACCCATGCTGGCGGGGTGACGCACGCCATGGTAACGAATGAAGTAGCGTATCCAGTAGCAGTAGGTCTTCTCCGTACGCGGGCTGTAGCGTTTTACCCGCATGGTGGCCTTCACTCGATCCATCAGCTTGGGTGGTCTGCTCTGCGCGTCCATGCATTGCTGTCCCTTGGTATGTATGTTTGTGGCTCTTCACTTCTTCTGGTGGGTAACTCTTTATTTACTTGCCAATTTTGGTCACTGTTATCCCATCCGATTAATCCGATGGATGGTGACCAACGTTGGATCAATGCACTCTCTACGAACAGATCCTGGGACTCCCCTCTCCCTGGTTTGTCTCAGGGGTCGAACTGGATAAGGATCAGGGAGAAGTTGTCGTTCAGGTCTGTCTGGATCGCAGCGCCAAGCTTGACTGCCCCCGCTGTGGTCATGCCTGCCCGGGCTACGACTCCCGGGAACGTCGTTGGCGACACCTCGATACCTGTCAGTTTCGAACGCAAGTCGTTGCTCAAGTCCCT
>NZ_FNCI01000029.1 GCF_900100755.1 Onishia taeanensis | reverse complement strand
GCGCGCACCTGGCGGAGGGTGTCCTGCATCCGCGAGGCAAAGAGGTTAAAGCCCTCGGCCAACTGGCCGACCTCGTCGTGGGTCGAGACGTTGATTCGCTGCGTCAGGTCGCCCTTGCCACTGGCGATGCTGCTCATGGTCTGGGCGGCCGAACGAATCGGCTTGAGGGTACGCTTGACCAACCAGCTTGCCAGCAACGCAACACCCAGCAGTAGCGCCAGTGCCGTCAGCAGCGAACTGATGATCGAGTCACGCAGGTTGTCGCTGGCCGTTGCACGGGCCCCGGCCATGGCTTCGTCGATATCAACCGCATAAACGCCGGTGCCAAGCATCCAGCCCCATTTATCCAGCCCTATGGAATAGGAGTATTTGTCTTCTTCTTGCCCGGTTCCGGGGTGAGGCCAGGGATACTCATGGAAGCCGCCTCCGGCCTTGGCGTTCTCGATCAGTGACCGAATCATGTAGTCACCGTCGGGGCTCTGCAGGCCAATCAGGTTCTTGCCCTCTAGGTCCGAATTGATGTGCGCAACGGTGGTGCCATCGTAACGAAACACGAAGATATAACCGCCGTCACCGAAACGAATCGATCGCAGAATCTCCGCCGCCCGAGCTTTAGCCTCTTCATCGTTGGGGCCAGCATTATCGTAGATAGGCGCAATGGCGCTCTTGGCCGCCATCACCACGTCTTTCACTGACGCTTGCCGACTTTTCAACAGTTCTTCGCGTTGATGCGCCAAGTTTTCCCTGGAAGACTGGACGCTTTGATAGCTCTTCATCCCTACCAGGATGGCGGTTATCAACAATAGTGGCACTAGTACCAATGCCATGGTCTTGGTCTGCAGATTCCACCAGCTCAGCTTTGCTTTATTTTTTTCCATAAGAGCGCATCCACCTCAATCCTGCAAAAAGTCCGTTTATTGTCTATCGGCATGTCTCTGCAAAATTTGAGCAAGGCTCGACCAAAGGAGTAGTAAACACCAATCATTCCCATAGGCGAAAAAGGAAGGAGTTCAACCATAAAGACAGCTCCCTCAGGCAGGTCCGCGAGCATTCTTATTTATTAGAAACACCTAACAACAAGAACAGAAAAAGCCAGCTGACCTCTCGGCCAACTGGCTTTGCCATTTCCAACCTCTCGCGCCTTTACTCTCGCCTATCAGCTAGGCCATACGATCAAAAGGCTTCCCACTCCTCCTCGGCATGGGCCGCCGACTTACTGCGAGCGGGCGCCTGTTGACGCGATGCTGGGCTCGACGCCGAGGGCAGCGCAGGTGCTGTTGGCTCGTCGTACTGGTGAGACGAGGCGTCATCGCCACCCAGCACGAAGGTATCGAGCAACCGC
>NZ_FNCI01000014.1 GCF_900100755.1 Onishia taeanensis | reverse complement strand
CAGGGCTGGCATTATCGACATCCCAGCTATCGCCGCCTAGTGGTGGATAAGCGAATACTGCGCAGTATGTCGCGGAAAGGGAATTGCCTGGACAATGCTGCCATGGAAAGTTTTTTCGGCACTCTGAAAGCCGAGTACTTCCACCTAACTCAGTTCGACAACGTTGAGCAGTTGCAGCAAGGCCTCGACCGGTACATCCATTACTACAATCACGAGCGCATCAAGATGAAACTAAAAGGTCTGAGCCCCGTGGAATACAGGACTCAGGCCATGGCCGCCGGTTGAGGTGACTAACCGTCCAACTACTGGGGGTCAGTTCAAACTTAGGCGGGGCGTTTTTGCGCCCAACGGTAGATAGGAGTAGCGTTGCGCCGAACCCATTCATGGCATGATCTGCCAAGGATTCATCCCTTGAACAATCCCAACCGTCCTATTATTCGCATCCTCGCCAGCGGCCTCGTCGCCACTCCCCTGGCCCTCCTGCCGGCTATTGCCTCCGCCGATGAAACTGCCGAGATCCGTTTCGCCACGCCGTCCTGGCCGGGCGTCACGGTCAAGACCCAGCTCGCCGCCGAGCTGCTGGAGGCACTTGGCTATGAGCCCAGCCAGCAGGAAATTGGCGCGACGATTGCCTACGAGGCACTGAACCTGAATGAAGTCGACGCCTTCATGGCGGCTTGGCTGCCCGCTCAGCAGCCGATGTATGACGCCTCGATGGAAAAGGACACCCTGGTCGACCTGGGCAACAACGTCGATGGCGCCCTGATCGGCTTCGCCGTGCCGCGCTACGTAGCCGAGGCCGGTGTGAAGCAGGTCGGTGACCTGGACAAGCCGGAGTTTGCCGACAAGTTCGGTCGTGAAATCTTCTCCATCGAAGTCGGCTCCGGCATGAGCGACACCCTCAATGAGGCCATCGATAACGATACCTATGGTCTGGGTGACTGGGAGCCGGTGGAAACGTCTACGCCGGGCATGCTCAGTGCCGTCAAGAACGCCATCAACAACGATGAGTGGATCGTCTTCGCCGGCTGGACGCCGCACTGGATGAACATCGAATACGATGTGGTCTATCTCGAAGACACCGAGGACATGTGGGGGCCGGACGGCGGCGGCAGCGATGTGCGCACGCTGCTCAACAAGCCCTACTCCGAGTCGCACCCCAATGCGACCCGCCTGCTCGATCAGATGACCTTCAGCGCCGACGATCAGAGCGCGATGATCTACGAGTTCAGCTTTGAAGAGCGTGACCCGGACGAGGTCGCGGTCGAATGGATCAACCAGCATCCTGACCGCATCGAAGCCTTTGTCGATGGCGTGACCACCATCGACGGCAAGCCGGCCTGGCCTGCCCTGCAGCAAGCCTTCGACTTCGAGTCCTGATCGCTCGCTTGCCCTGATCCAAGGGCAGACGCGCAACGACAAAGACCGCCTTCGGGCGGTCTTTTTTGTGTATCAGTGCTTATTCGTCAGGGCTTGTTCACAAAGGCGAAGCTCGCAGGGCGGTCAAGCAGGGACCTGTTTTTCAGGCCTGATTCGTTGTGTAGCGAAGGTCACCGCGCCTAGCGAAAGGCGATGCGGGTACCGTAGGTCAGCATTTCCTCGGCGGTGATCGGTTGGCTGGGCACGCCGATCATCTCGTCACCGCACTGGTCGGCCCAGGTCAGCACCCCATGGGTCAGGCCCAGCGAGCCCATCAGGTCGCGGATTGCACCTGTGCCCTTGAAGGTGCAGACGCTGCCTGACTCGTCGACCAGACTCGATATCCCGTTAGCATGATGGAAGCGCACCGAATAGATGCCATCCATGGATTTGACCTCGACAATCGGTGACATGCCCTGTTGCAGGGCGTGGGAGAGGCTGGTGATAGTGAACTGCGTCTCGGGCACGGGATAGTCGTCGGTGTAGGTGTCGTCGGCCGTCATGACGGTAGGCTCCAATAGAAAGATCGTACAATTAATGTAGAGCTTATTGGCTAGGTGTCCAATGCGATGTGAGCCTGTGATGCCAACATTAACGCCTGCTGATGATTACCAGAGCGCCTATCGCGCGCCACGACCGTCAAATCTGTACAAGTTTTGTCCTCGATTGATCCCCTGCTGGCTGGCCCAAGGCTGACGGCTCGGGGGCGCTCGAGTCTGAGCGCCTAGTAGCCGGTCATTTCTAGATAACCCTCCCCCCGCGGCCGGCCGTCGGAGCCCTCAACCGTCACCGCGCCCTCCCAGTAGGGCACTTGCGTGGTCATCCAGCGGTTAGGGTGGCGTGCGGAGATTGTCAGGTCGAGCCCCTGGCCGGGCACTTCGAGTCGCCAGCGGGTGGGGAGACGCCGGCCGGCCACCGAGCGCTCGGCGATTGGCGTCAGCGAGAGCTCGGTGGGGCCGAGGGGGGTGAGGGTGCCATCGGCGCTGATCAGGCTGCCGGACAGATAGTCACCGGTATCGCCTTGCGTTTCTCCTCCACCTGCCGCGCCGCCGCGCAGGCGAAAGGCCATCAGCTTGGTGCCATCGGCAAGGTGCAGCGACAGCCAGTCCCAGCCCTGTTGAGCCTCGCTTAGCAGTTGGCTGCTCCATTCCCGGTCGAGCCATGCCCGGCCGCTGACGCGATGGGTCTCACCGTTGAGGGTTACCTCACCCTCGGCCCGATAGAAGGGCTGGCTGTAATAGAAGGAACCCTGGCCGTCGGCGGCCTTCTGGCTGAAGCCGGCCTCGCCATGAGCGACGAGCGGCCCCTCGGCGGTCAGCGTCAGCCGGTAGCGGGTGGTCTCATCCAGGGTGGCGCTAACGCTCAGCTGGCTCAGGGCATCGGTCGAACTTGAGAGGGGGCTTGCGAGAGTGTTTGGTAGAGCTTTTGAGAGCGTTTCTGAGAGAGCCCCGGTTAGCTGCCAGTCGTCGATCCAGGCGGCGAAGGGCATCGCGCGCACCCCTGCCGGGCCGGCAAGGCCCTTCGGGCTGCCCCGTGACAGGCGCTCGGCGACCACATGCGCCTCGTCCCGGGAGACGGCGGCGTGGGCCATCCAGAGCTGATTCGAGGCCCAGGGGTTGGTCGTGCCTACTGCATCCTTAGCGTCCTGCTGAGCGGCCGGCGGCGCCAGCGCCTGGCGGAACAGCGTCCACTGCACGCCCAGCGGCCGGCCCTGCTCATCGTGAAGGTTGGCGGTGAGGTACCACCATTCGGTACGAAAGCCGGGGTGGGCGCCGTGATCCTCGGGAAAGCGCAGCGCCTGACCGGGCCTTGCCTGCGTGAAACCATCGGCCGCGCGGCCAAGGCCCGCGAAGCCGCCGCTCGGCGCCTGGGCCGTAGGTGGCGTCGAGTCGCCTGTCGGCCCCGTCAGCAGCGCGAGGCTAGGTACCAGCCCCAGTGCAAGCCCCAGCACGAGTGCCAGCATAAGTCCCGCCAGCAGCATGCGCTTCCAGCGTGGAAGGCGGGTAAAAAGACGACGTATCGTCGAGCGACGGTTCATGAGGCGGAGAACTCCTCGAGCAGCTGGCGGGGCGGCGCGCGCCATAGCCGCCAGGCCGGCAGCGCGGCGGCCAGCAGGGCCACCAGTACGGCGAGCCCTAGCGCCTGCACCCAGGCGGCGGGGAAGACGTGCAGCGGCAGCCGCCAGCCGAAGGCGGCAACATTGATCTCGGCGACCAGGGCCCAGTTCAACGCGACCCCCAGCGGCAGCGCCAACAGCGCCGTGGCCAGTGCCAGGCCACCGAGCTGAGCCAGTGTCACTCCGAGCAGGGTGGTGCGGCCAAGGCCCAGCGCCCATAGCGGCGCCAGCCGGGCACGGCGCTCGCGGGCCTGGGCCAGCAGGCCGGTGAACAGCGCCAGCGCGGCGACGCCAAGCGTCAGCCCCGTCAGCGCGCGGGTCACGGCGAAGGTACGCTCGAAGACCTGGCGGGCCTGACGATGCAGGCTGCGCTGGTCGATCAGCGACGGTGCCGGCGCCTCGCCCGCTTCCGGCAGCGGTCGGGTTAGCCTCTGGCGCAGGGCGGCTTCATCGGCCGCCGCCAGCCCTGGCGTGAGCACCAGCCCCATTGAGCCCGGCTTGGCCGCGAAGCGTTGGCTCAGCCGCTCCACCGTCAGGGTCACCTCGCCGCGAGGATTGCCGTAGTCCGGGTAAATGCCAGCCACCTGCGTGGTGAAAGGGCCGGTGGGGCTTGCAAGCGTCAGCATATCCCCCGGGGCCAGGCCGGTGGCAATCGCCAGCTGCTCGTTGATCAGCGCCGCCCCTTCGCGCAGCGACTGCCAGGCCGCCGCTCGGTCAGCATTCAGGGTCGCCAGCAGCGGCCAGCTTGCGGTCAGCGCCGGGTCGGGGCTGATGCCCTGCAGGGCCACCGGGCGCTCGCCCTCTGCGCGGATCAGGCGGGTATCGGTCTCGCGGCGTTCGAGCAGGGTGGCGATCTCGGGCCGGGTTTCGAGCCAGTCGCGCCAGCTGTCATAGGCCGCCGGCGGCGGGCGCAGGTAAAGGTCGGCGACCAGGCGCTGGTCGAGCCAGTCGAGGAAGGTCAGGCGAAAGCCACCCACCATACCGGCCACACCGAGATTGGTGGCAAGCGCCAGCAGCAGCGCCATCATCGCAAGCTGCAACCGGGGCAGTTGCAGTTGCAGGTCGGCCAGCGCCCAGCGGATCAGGGCGGTGCGCGGCGAGTTGCCAGGCAGGCCGCGTTTTAAGCCTTCCAGGACCGCACCCAGCAGCACCGATAGGCCCAACGCGCTGCCGGCCAGTGCCAGCGCGACCATGGCGAAGCCGGCGATCAAGCTGGGCGTGCCGGCGGGCGTCGGCCATAGCCACAGCCCGAGCGCAGCAAGCCAGGTCAGGGCGGCGAGCCCCGCCTGGCGCCGGTACCGGCGGCGACCGTCCGCGCGGGAAGGCTGGGCGTGACCGAGGGCGAGAATATCCAACCGCGCCGTGCGCCACAGCATGCCGAGGCCGGCGGTGGCCAAGCCGCCCAGGGTGATGGCAAGGCTACCGGCCCAGAAATGCCAGGGCAGCGACAGACTGGCCCCGACCGACGCCGAGAAGAGCGCCTCTAGGCTTGCCGCGACGTCCGGCAACAGCACGCTTGCCAGCCACAGCCCGGCAAGAATGCCGGGCAGGGTGCCGGCCAGCCCCAGCAAGACGAGCTCGATAGCCAGCAGGCCGACCAGGGTCCGCCCCGGCACCCCCAGCGCACGCAGGGTACGCAGCAGCCCCAGGCGCTGCTCCAGGGCAAGGCCCAGGGCGGCATGCACGATCAACAGCCCCACCACCAGCGCCAGCAGGCCCATGGCGGTCAGGTTGAGATGAAAGCTCTCGGTGAGCTGGCCGGGCGACAGCCCCTGGGCGGCGGGTGTTGGTCGGTAGGCAGCGGGCAGCGCTGTCTGGGAGCCCGCTGCCAACAGCAGGGTATCGATGCGGGGGCCACGCTCGAGCAGGTCGGCGGCGCGGGTGATGTCCATCATCAGCGTGCCCGGCGGTAACTGGGCGTCTATGACCAGCGGTGGCAGACGTTCGCCGCCTGCGCCGACAAGGCGCTCACCCGGGGACGCATTGAGCGTGGCCAGGGTCTCAGGGGCGAGGCGAGTCTGGCCTGGCGGTTGCAGCAGGCCGAGAGGATTAGCGCCATCCTCACCGTCATTGCCGGCGCTGCGATCCTCACCGATGCCGCCTGCCGGCAGGCTTAGCGGCTCGATGCCCAGCACGTTCAGACGCTGGCCGTCGTTAAGCTCGATGGTGCCTTCGACCAGCGGCGATACCGCCAGGCCGGCGCGGCGCAGGGTGGTGAAATCGGCATAGCTAAGAGGCGCACCGTCACGCCGTTCGAGGCTGGGCGAGAGCAGCGCCTCGGCGCGGGCGTAGCTGTCGCGGGCCGAGGCGTTGATCGCCTGCACGCCGCTCCATAGGGCGCTGGCGACCCACAGGCCGACCAGCAGCATGGCCAGTTGCCCAGGATGCCGGCGGTAGTGAGAGAGCAGCGTGACCAGCGCGGTGCGCGCCATGGCCAAATGAGGAACCAGGCGAGGAGCGCCACGCTCGGTCATCACCTGGCCTCCTCGGCCAGCAGCCGGCCATGGGAAAGCGTCAGGCGACGCTCCAGGCGGCTCGCTACCCGCGCGCTATGGGTCACCATCAACAGCGCACAGCCGCTGTCGCGAACCAGTTCAAGCAGCAGCGTCAGCACCGTTTCGGCGCTGGCCTCATCCAGGTTGCCGGTGGGTTCGTCGGCCAGCAGCAGCGCCGGACGCCCGGCCAGGGCACGGCCGATGGCGAGGCGCTGCTGCTGGCCACCGGAGAGCTGCTCGGGGTAGCGGTCGGCCATCTCGGCAAGCCCCAGTCGCGTCAGCAGCTCCTGGCTCCAGTCCGGCGTCTCGCGTCCCGCCAGGCGCGCCTGCAGGGTCAGGTTATCGGCCACCGACAGGCTCGGCACCAGGTGGAACTGCTGGAACACCAGCCCCAGGCGCGTGCGGCGCAGGGCGGCTCGTGCCGGTTCGCTGGCAGTCGAGAGTCGCTGGCCGTCGAGGGTGATCTCGCCGCTATCGGCGGTATCGAGGCCGGCGGCCAGGTGCAGCAGGGTCGACTTGCCGCTGCCGGATTCGCCCATCAGCGCCAGGCTCGCCCCGGCGGCAAGGCTCAGGTCGACCCCGTCGAGCACCGGCAGCGGCCCCTGCGGGGTAGCGTAGGCCTTGCGGATATCGCGCATCTCGAGCATGGCGCCTCCTGGCGAGCGGTAATCCTCTTTCTGACAGCATCCCATAAAAAAGGCGCCCCCCGCAGGGAGCGCCAAAGGAAGCCGATCTTACAGAGCGTTAATGCTCAGTGTTCATGCTCATGCGCGTGGTCGTGATCGTGCTCATGGTCATGATCGTGGTCATGGTCGTGGTCTTCGTCATGCTGGTGCTGATGGCCAGACGCAGGATCGGCCTGATGGCCGGCTACGCCGAGCGCGTCATGCAGCACCTCGGCGTTGTGGCGCATCATGCCCAGGTAGGTCGAGGCCTCGCCTTCGGCGGAAAGAGAGCCGGAATACAGGGTGCCGGCGATCGGCAGGCCGGTTTCCTCGGAAAGCTGCTCGAGGGTCGCGGTGCTGGTCATGCTCTCGTTGAACAGCGCGTTGACGCCTTCGTCACGGATCACGTCGATCAGCCGGGCCAGGTCGGCCGCCGAGGGCTCGGCCGAGGTGGAAAGCCCGGTCGGCGACAGGAAGCTGATGCCATAGGCGTTGGCGAAGTAGTCGAAGGCTTCATGGCCGGTGATCACGCTGCTGTTGGCCGGTACTTCGGCGAGCAGGGTGTGAATTTCATCATCCAGCGCGGTGATGGCATCGCTGTAGCGGCTGGCGTTAGCGCGATAGGCGTCGGCATGGGCCGGGTCGGCGGCAATCAGGCCGTCGCGGATATTGGCGACATAGGTAACTGCGTTGCCGAGATCCTGCCAGGCGTGAGGGTCGGGGCTGCCCGCCTCATGGTGATGTCCGGCGTGGCCATGCTCGTGGTCGCCATGATCGTGATCGCCATGGCCATGATCATCGTGGTCATGCTCGTGGTGGTCGTGGTCGCCATGGTCGTCGTGTTCATGGTGATCGTGACCGTGGCCCTGGAAGGTCAGCGGCGTGATGCCGTCGGTGGCGGTCACCATGGCGCCTTCATAGTCGCTGGAGTCGATCAGCCGCTCCATCCAGCCCTCGTAGTTCAGGCCGTTGAAGACCACCAGGTCGGCCTGGGCGACCGCGCGGGCCTCGGTGGGGCTCGGTGAGAACATGTGCGGATCGCTGTCGGGGCCGACCAGTGCCGTGACCGAGACGTGATCGCCGCCGACTTGCTCGACCATGTCGGCAAGCACGCTGAAGCTCGCCACGACGTCGATAGGCTCATCGGCATAGAGGGGCGTGGTGGTCGTCACCGTGGCGGCGAGGGCAAACCCCAGTGAAAGGGAATGGCGCATAGCTTGAGCTCCTATGGGGATGGGGGATGGCTCGGCCTACTCAGCGGCGCGAGGCTCCAGTGGTGCATCACGGCGGCGCAGTTTTGCCAGCAGGCTGTTGTAGCGCCCCAGCAGTGCCGAAAACACATAGCAGGCCCCGGCGAGCAGGATAATGCTCGGCCCCGAGGGTAGCTCCAGGTGATAAGAGAGCAGCAGCCCGCCGCTGGTGGCGAACATGGCCAGCAGAATGCCCAGGCCGATCAGCCCCTCGAGGCGCTTCGACCAGAAACGGGCGGTGGTGGCCGGCAGCATCATCAGGCCCACCGCCATCAGGGTGCCCAGCGTTTGGAAGCCGGCGGTCAGGTTGAGCACGACAAGGCCCAAGAAAATGCCATGCACCAGGCCACCGGCCATGCCCTGGCCGCGCAGGAACAGCGGGTCCAGGCATTCGACCACCAGGGCACGAAACACGATGGCCAGCACCACCACGATCATGGTGCTGATGGCCGCGATCAGTATCAGGGCAGTGGAATCCACGGCGAGGATCGAACCGAACAGCACATGGGTCAGGTCCACGCTGCTGCCGCCCAGCGACACCAGCATGACCCCTGCGGCCAGCGAGATCAGGAAGAAGCTGGCCATGGCCGAGTCCTCCCGGTGGCCGCTCATGTGCGAAACGCTACCGGCGAGCCCGGCGACCAGCAGCCCCGAGAGAATGCCGCCCAGGCTCATTGCCGGCAGCGAGAAGCCCGCCATCAGAAAGCCCAGTGCCACTCCGGGCAGGATGGCGTGCGCCATGGCATCGCCGATCAGGCTCATGCCGCGCAGCATCAAAAAGACCCCCAGCGCCGGAGCGGCCAGCGACAGCGCCAGCCCCGCGACCAGCGCCCGCTGCATGAAGCCGTAGTCGAAGGGCGCGATGAAAAGGCTATTCAAGAGTTCAAGCATGGGGCGTATCCGCGTCTTGGGTCGGCATAAACGGCGAGACCCGGCGGGTGCCGCGGGTTGGCTGGTCGATAACGGCCTGAGGCGTTGTCCAGCGCGCATGGCCGTTGTCCAGCAGCAGCACCTCGTCGGCGAGCCGGGTCAACTGGTCCAGGTCGTGGAGCACCACGATGATGGTGGTGCCCTGGTCTGCCATGTCGCGCAGCACCCCGGTCAGCACCTCGACGGTCTCGATATCGACATTGGCGAAGGGTTCGTCGAGCAGCAGCAGCTCGGCTTCCTGCATCAGCGTGCGGCCGAACAGGGCACGCTGGCGCTGGCCGCCGGAGAGCTCGCCCAGCGGGCGGTGGGCCAGATGCGAGATGCCAAGCCGCGCCATCACCTCGCGTGCCTTGCGATAGTGGGGGCCGCAGTAGCCCTTGAGCGCCCCATGGCTTGGCCAGGTGCCGGTCATGACCAGCTCTTCCACGCTCATCGGAAAGGACAGATCCAGCGCCAACTGCTGGGGCAGCCAGGCGCGGCGCTCCCTAGGTACCGCGCACTCAATACGACCCTGGGAAGGCTTGAGCAGGCCCATGATGCCCTGGATCAGCGTGCTCTTGCCGGCCCCGTTGGGGCCGATCAGCGCCGTGATGGCGCCATCCGGGAACTGCCCCTCGACGTGTTCGAGCACGGTACGGCCGCCCTGGGCGAGGCTTAAATCGTGCAGTGCCAGGCGCGCCATTAGGACCACCATCCTGCGGCCCAGGACACCGCGAGCCACAGGACCGCCAGCGGTGCCGCGGCCAGCAGCAAGCGCCGCCCCCAGGACAACGACATCAGTGAAAAATGACAGGGGCCTTCCGGCCGGTGGCGGTGTGCCATGGTGCGGTCTCTTGGGATGTGGTCTGAAACTGGGTTGTGAAGCTGCGTCTTGAAACGAGGCGAAGGTTATAACATAACAATTGGTCTTGAGGCTAGAGGGGGAATGGCAGCAGAGCGGTTGGTGGGAAATAGCTGGTACCGCAGCCGCGGGGCTGAACCACCCAGGCAGCTTCTTAGCTATCCATAAAAGGCCGGCCCGAGAGACGCTCCCGGGCCGGCCTTTTGCGCGTGAATGCTAGATCAGGCGTGGTTTCACTCCGCGATGGAGTTCAGGCGGTCGGGGAAGTTGGTGAACATGCCGTCGACGCCCCAGTCGAGCAGCCGCTGCATGGCGTCTGGTTCGTTGATGGTATAGGCATGCACCAGCAGGCCGTTGGCGTGGGCCTGGTCGACGAAGCCGGCGTCGATAACGTCCTGGCCTTCATAGGTGACGTTGGGGCCGATGCCGACGGCATAGTCGGCGATGGCCTGAAAGTCGGCGTCGGTGATTTCGCTGGGGGCCGGGGTCACGCCGGTCCATTCAACGAGGCCATCGCCGTCTTCTGCGGTGGAATACCACACCAGTTGCACCAGCGGGATGTCGGCATTGAGCTCGTGGATCTGCTTCAGGCTGTCCTGGCTGAACGACTGGATGACCACGGCGCCGGCATCCACCAGGCCTTCGGCTTCAAGCGTCTCGACCAGGGCGCGCTGCAGTTCGGGGTAGCGGTCGGGGGACTTGGTCTCGATGTAGTAGCGCACGCTGTCGCCGTAGCGGTCGATCACTTCGTCGAGGGTCAGCAGCTTGGCGCCGGCGTAGTCGTCGTTGGCGTACTCGGGGTGGGCCTGGTTGAACCAGGAGCCGGCGTCTAGCGCCTTGAGTGCTTCAAGGGTGTGATCCTTTACGTTGCCTTCGCCGTTGGTGGTGCGCTCCAGGGTGTCGTCATGAATCGCCACCAGTTGGTTGTCGGCGCTCATGTGCAGGTCCAGCTCGAGGTAGTCGGCCCCCATGTCGCGGGCTTTGTCGTAGGCGAACCAGGTGTGCTCCGGGGCGTAACCGCTGGCCCCGCGATGGGCGATGATCTGAAAGCCCTGAAGGTCGTCGAGCTGTTGTTCGAGGGCGTCGGCCTGGGCGGCGAGCGGGGCGATGCCAAGCGCGAAAACGGCGGCGAGCGGTAGACGAGCGTGGTGTTTCATAAGGCGCCTTTTATTGAATGTGTGTGCAATAACCTAGCGTGCCTACGTCCCAATGGCAAAGTCGGGGCTGGCCAGCGAGGAGGGTCGATGCGCCGAGCGCCGCTGAGATGGGGGTGGGGGCGAAAGAAGGGCAAATAGGAGACGGATGACGTTGACAGATGGTCTGGGGGTGCCTAAATTGCAAATGACAATCGTTATCATTTGCCAGCCCTATCAAGGAGAGCGTCATGCCCTACCAGATCGATACCCGTCTCAAGGGGGCCAATCCCAGCCTGCAGATTCGTGATTCAAGCTCTGGCTCTGTGCGTTTGGCCTGGGAATATCCGCGCCAGGCGGCGTCGGAGGGTGAAGATGAGGAATTGCTGGCGCTCAAGCGCGAGGAGGCGATTCATGAGCTGTTCCGCCGCCTGTTTCTGCTGACCACCGAGCAGTATCTGAAGGGTGAAGCCGGCGATGGTGAAGGTACGCGGATGTGAGCGGCCTAGCGAGTGCGCCGCGCCCATTGTGTGGGCGCGGCGACTCGGCAATGTCTGAAAAGTACTGCGCTCGCCCATACGGCGTTAAAAATAGGCTGGAGCGCCAGCCCGGTCAAGATGCTCATTTACACCCCGTAAACTGGTACGCCAGCCCGGTCAGCTCTTTCGCCGATTTTTGCCTTAGCTACGCGCCCCGGTCTGGCCATCGCTCGTCGACTTTCTAGACACAGCCTAGGCGCTAATCAGCTTTTGTGGCGGGCGTTATAGACGCTTTCGTCGAGTTCGCCTTCGCTCTTGCCGACCAGGGTGGTGACCATCAGGTCGCCGGCGACGTTGACGCTGGTGCGTGCCATGTCGAGGATGCGGTCGATGCCGGCAATCACGGCGATGGCTTCCAGCGGCAGGCCGATCTGGGCCATGACGATCGACAGCATGACCAGCCCCGCTCCGGGTACGCCGGCGGTGCCGATGGAGGCCAGGGTGCCGGTGACGATGATCATGCCGTAGTCGGCCATGCTCAGGTCGACCCCCAGCAGCTGGGCGATGAACACCGCCACCACGCCTTGATAGATGGCGGTGCCGTCCATGTTGATGGTGGCGCCCACCGGCAGCACGAAGCCCGCCACGCCTTCGGAAACCCCCAGGTTATTCTTGGCGCAGCGCAGCGAGACCGGCAGGGTGCCGGACGATGATGCGGAAGAAAACGCGACCACCAGGGCGTCGAGAATGCCCTGCAGATAGCGCAGCGGGTTCAGGCGACCGAGCAGGGCCAGCAGGCCCGAGTAGACCAGCAGCACGTGCAGCACGCTTGCCAGGTAGGCCACGCCGATGACCTTGGCCAGCGGCAGCAGCACGTCGAGGCCATAGTTGCCGGCCACATGGGCGATCAGGCCGAACACGCCGAAGGGCGCAAAGGCCATGACGATGTTGGTGAGCTTGACCATGGCCTCTGCAAAGCTCTCGAAAACGCGCACGGTGGGCTCGCCTTTTTCGCCGATCAGCGTAAGCGAGATGCCAAGGCCGATGGCGAAGACGATGATCTGCAGGATATTGCCGCTGGCCAGGGCGTCGATGGGGTTCTGGGGCACGAGACCCACCAGGATCTCGACCAGGCTCGGCGCTTCCTTGGACTCGACGCCGGACTCGAAGCTCATCTCAAGCCCCACGCCGGGCTGAAATACCCAGGAGGCGAGCAGCCCGATGGCGATGGCGAAGGCCGTGGTTAGAAGATACAGGGCAATGGTGCGGGCGCCGATGCGCCCCATCTTCTGAGGGTCGCGCATGGCGGTGATGCCAACCACCAGGGTGGAGAACACCAGCGGTACGATCAGCATCTTGATGGCATTGATGAAGATATCGCCAAGCGGTTTGAAGATGCTGGCGTTCTCGCCCATCAGGGCGCCGGCGAGAATACCCAGTACCAGGCCGGCGAGGATTTTTTGCCAAAGCGGGATGCGCTGCCAGGCATTCTTGCCGGACTCAGTCGCTTGATTCGACACGTCAGACTCCTTTCTGTGTTGTGGTTGTACGGTGGTGCATGTTGCTGCGGGCCGACCATACTACAGAAAGGATGGGAGGTTTATTCGCCGATAGGCGATGGATTCTTTTGTCGATGCGACATGCGCGACGCCACCACGTCAGCGGTCACAGCACTTCCTCGAGCAGGGCCTTGAAGGCGGCCCAGGAGTGCTGGTCGGCGCGGGCATCGTAGCGGTCGCTGCCGAGTACGGTGAAGGCATGCGGGGCGCCGGAGTAGATCTGAATTTCGTAGGTGGCGTTGGCGGCTTCCAGCTCCTGGGCTAGGGCGGCGACCTGGTCCATGCCGATGGATTGATCGGCGCCGCCATGTGCCACCAGCAGCGGTGGCATGTCGGTGGGATAGGCTTGGCCTTCCGGGGTGGAAAGGCCGCCATGGAAGGTGGCGTAGCCCTTGACGTGCTCGGCAAGGCCGGAGCGAGCCAGCTCGAGCACCACCGCGCCGCCGAAGCAGTAGCCCATCACCACTGTGTCGCTGGCGCCCAATCGCTGCGCCTGGGCAAGGGCCGCCAGGGTTCGCTCGCGCATGGCCTCGCGGTCTTCGTAGAGCTTGGCGGTCTCGGCCTTCTTGGCGTCGGTATCCACCGGGCGGTTGCCGGCGCCATAGAGGTCGGCGGCGAAGACGTCATAGCCCTGCGCCGCCAGCATATCGGCGCGGCGCATCTCGTAGTCGGTCAGCCCGTCCCAGTCGTGAATGATCAGCACGCCGCCCTTGGGCTCGCCCTGGGCGGCGGCACGGTAGCCCTGATAGGGCTGGCCGTCGATCTCGTAATTGACGGCCTGCCCCGCCAGTGCGGGGGTGGCGGCCAGACTCAACAGCAGAGAAAACAGGGCTTTCATGGCGAACCTCCGGGAAGAAGCGACACTACTACTGCACAGGTTATTCATCACGCGCTGAGTCATGACGAGCCTGCTCGAGCAAGCCGGGTTTCAGCAAGCCAAGCTAGTCGTCGTCATCGGGCAGCGTTGCCTCGATGGCGCGCATCTCGTCGGGCAGTCGCACCATGTCGCCGATGGTGAGGTTGCCGTGGGCCTGCTTACGCTCGCCGGTGCGAGGGCTGATCAGGGCCACTACCTCGCCGATGCTGGTGTTGCCATCGACGAAGGCTTCGACACGCACGCGGACGGTAATGCCCTGATAGTGGCCGGTGATGATGCTGCCGGGGTGCGGCTCAACGTACTCATCTTGGGTGTTGGCGTAGAAGGCGAGCACGCTGTACTTGCCGGGGTCATCCCATTCCACGTGCTTGTGCATCTTGGCACTCCTTTTCGGGCAATGAATGTGCTGCAACGCGCCTCTGGCGTATGGATGCTTCGCCTGATTGGGCGCTCGCCTTACATAGTACTCTGTTTACATAGCACTTAGTTTACGCTGCTTACATAGTGCTTAGCTCACATGGCACTTGGCTTACGATTCAGCTTAACCCATAGATTAGTATGCAGTTTAGTCCGAAGTTTAATCTGTAGTTTAGTCTGTCGTTGCGTGCGGGATGCGTCATTTTTGCGACCCACGAAAAAGCCCACCGCTTGGGTGGGCTTTTTGGATCACGGCGCGGGGCGACGTGATCGTCAAGGATAGCGGCGCTCAGGCGAGCGCCGGGGCTTAATTAGCCCTTCTTGGCGCGCTTGCGCTCGTTTTCCTTGAGGTGCTTCTTGCGCAGACGAATGTGGTTCGGGGTAATTTCGACCAGTTCGTCGCTGTCGAGGAACTCGATGGCCTGCTCGAGGGTGAAGCGCACGGGCGGCGTCAGCACGAGGTTCTCGTCGTTGCCCGAGGCGCGCATGTTGTCGAGTTTCTTGGCCTTGGTTGGGTTGACCACCATGTCGTCGGCGCGGTTGTTGATGCCGATCAGCATGCCTTCGTAGACCTCGGTGCCGTGCTCGACGATCAGTTTGCCGCGATCCTGCAGGGCGAAGAGGGCGTAGGCCAGGGCCTTGCCGGGCACCATGGAGACCAGCACGCCGTTGCGACGCTCGATGGAGGCATCGGGCTTGAGCTCGCCGTAGTGATCGAAGCGGCTGGTCAGGATGCCGGTACCGGAGGTCAGGGTCAGGAACTGACCGCGGAAGCCGATCAGGCCACGCGCCGGGATGATGAAGTCCAGGCGCACACGGCCCTTGCCGTCCGGGTTCATGTTGGTCAGCTCGCCCTTGCGGTAGCCGAGCTCTTCCATGATGGAGCCCTGATGCTCCTCTTCACAGTCGATGATGACCTCTTCGTACGGCTCCTGCTTGACGCCGTCGATCTCGCGGATGATTACCTCGGGGCGGCCCACGGCCAGCTCGAAGCCTTCACGACGCATGCTCTCGATCAGCACCGACAGGTGCAGCTCGCCGCGGCCGGACACCTTGAACTTCTCGGGCGTCTCGCCCTGCTCGACGCGCAGCGCCACGTTGTGGATCAGCTCCTGGTCGAGACGGTCCTTGATGTTACGGCTGGTGACGTACTTGCCGTCGCGGCCGGCCATCGGCGAGTCGTTGACCTGGAAGGTCATGGACACGGTCGGCTCGTCGACGGACAGCGCCGGCAGCGCCTCGACGTTGGCCGGATCACAGATGGTGTCGGAGATCGCCAGGGCGTCGATGCCGGTGATGCAGACGATATCGCCGGCGGTGGCCTTTTCGGTCTGCACGCGCTCGAGGCCCATGTGGGTCATCACCTGGCCGATCTTGCCCTTGCGGGTGTTGCCTTCCTTGGTGATGACGCTGACCTGCTGGCCGGGGCTGATGGCGCCGCGCTTGATGCGGCCAAGGCCAATGACGCCAACATAGCTGTTGTAGTCCAGCGCCGAGACCTGCATCTGCAGCGGGCCGTCGAGCTCGACCTTGGGCGGCTCGACGATGTCGACGATGGCGCGGAACATCGGCGTCATGTCGTCGGCGAGGGCGTCCGGCTCTTCACCGGCGATGCCGTTCAGGGCAGAGCAGTAGATGATCGGGAAGTCGAGCTGCTCGTCGCTGGCGCCCAGGTTGTCGAACAGATCGAAGATCTGGTCGATGACCCAGTCCGGGCGTGCGCCGGGACGGTCGATCTTGTTGACCACGACGATCGGCTTGAGGCCCTGGTCGAAGGCTTTCTGGGTCACGAAGCGAGTCTGCGGCATCGGACCATCGACCGCATCGACCATCAGCAGCACGGAATCGACCATCGACATCACGCGCTCCACCTCACCACCGAAGTCGGCGTGTCCCGGCGTGTCGACGATGTTGATGTGGTAGTCGGTGTCGGCGGTGGTGTCGTGCCAGCGGATCGCGGTGTTCTTGGCCAGGATGGTGATGCCGCGCTCTTTCTCCTGGTCATTGGAGTCCATGATCCGCTCTTGGCCTTCGGCCTTGCGGTCCAGGGTGCCGGACTGACTGAGGAGCTTGTCGACCAGGGTCGTCTTGCCGTGGTCAACGTGGGCGATAATGGCGATGTTGCGAAGATTCTCGATCACGAAGGGATCCTGCTGCGAAAATTGGGCGACATTATAGTATCCGGGCCGGTGCCCCTACCAGCGCTGTACGCGAATTCTCACCGCGGTCAGCACCAAGTCCTTGATCCCCAGCGCTTCAATCCTGGTCCTGGATGCCTTGAAAAAGGGCGACATCTAGCGAGGCGGACTCGCTCGGCGTTGGCCGCGCGACACGCAGAACGTGATTGACACCTGGAGTAGGAGCCAAGCGGGGATCAGAGCGGGTGCGAGGGTGATCCGGGGAATACTCTACTGTTACGCGTTATTTAAACGCGTCCTTAACTCGTTGCGTTGCTCAATGGAGTAACGCGGAATTATAGCGATACTTTCATGATATGCGCATGACAAGCGCGCAGACGCTCCACCAGGTCTTCATGAGCGGTGTCGTCGAGGCCGGTATCAAAGCCTCCGATGCGCTCGAACCATTGGCGGGCGATGCACAGGGTACCGGGTGGTGTGGCGACATGCCACAGTCGACGCAGGCTTGCCATCAGCGGGGGGTGGTTGGGCTGGAAGGTCATGACATCCCACTTCTGATGCTCTAGTAGCTTGTCGACCTCGGCCAGCCAATTGCTGCGCAGCCGTCCGTGGGGGGAGAGAAAGACCAGGATGTCGGCAGAGGTGAGGCGGGCGATGGCGTTGCTGCGGGCGCCGAAGGTGGGGTAATCGCAGACGATGAAACGGCCGCCGAAGCGTCGGCTCAGCGTCGCCAGGCGCGCATTTTCGGCGGTGCCGATAACCTGAATGTCGACCTTGGCCGGATATCGTCGCACGGCTTCGTGGAGTGTTGCCAGGCAGCGTGGCAGCCGAGCGCCCATCAGCCTGGAATCGACGATTATGCTATAGGCCCTCATCGGCGGTGACGCTCCTGCGTGTTCTTGTGCAACGCGCTCATGAAAGGTGTCGCGGTGTGGAACGTCCACCGTTTGAAGGCGTATGACACAACGGGGCGGCGGGGAGCCTCCCTGTTATGTAATGAAGTGTAGCTTTGAGTTTCTTGAGGTAGCAATACTATATTTTGCTGATATGGCCGGGGCTGAGCGCTGGGTTCGGCTCATCCAAACTGTTGGCACGGCTCAACGTGGCAGGCGTCACCGTAGATGTGATGTTTTGGTGCACGGGCGGTCAGCTTTGTTCAGTTTTGGTGCAGTGAGTGCGGCCAACGGGAGGAGGAGGGCTCCCGACACGACGATCGGCGCGGCTTTTGGTTGGTCGTGTTCAGCAAAAAAACTTTTTTAATCAGTTCGTTATTCTTTTTCCCCTGCCCTTGTGCGCCATTTTGGCACGTCCCCTGCATTGTACTTTGCACTAACATTTTGCAGTGATATGACGCCTTTCATGTCCTGCGCCGGCAACCATGGGCCTGACGCCTTTGGCATGGTACAAACGATTCGGTCCCGTTTTCTTAAGCAGCGGGCTCGAGGAACGTAACGACCTCGCCGGGCACGCACGCCAACCAAAAGAGCCATCGCTCATCCTCTGGAGGACACCATGTCTGAGAAGACCCTCGCACTGATCGAAGAACACGACATCAAGTGGGTAGACCTGCGCTTCACCGATACCATCGGTAAAGAGCAGCACGTCACCATTCCGGCCGGCTCCGTGGATGAGGAGTTCTTCGAGAACGGCCAGATGTTCGATGGTTCTTCCATCTCTGGCTGGAAGGGCATCAACGAGTCCGACATGATCCTGCGCCCGGAAGACGGCAGCGCCTATCTGGACCCGTTCACCGAAGACGCCACCCTGGTGCTGCGCTGCGACATCATCGAGCCGGCCACCATGCAGGGCTACGAGCGTGATCCGCGCTCCATCGCCAAGCGCGCCGAGGCTTACCTGCAGTCTACCGGCCTGGGCGACACCGCCTTCTTCGGCCCGGAGCCTGAATTCTTCATCTTCGACGAAGTGCACTGGAAGTCCGACATCCAGGGCTCCATGTACAAGATCACTTCCGAAGAAGGCGCCTGGGCGACCGACTCCACCACCGTGGAAGGCGGCAACCTGGGCCACCGTCCGCGCGTCAAGGGCGGCTACTTCCCGGTTCCGCCGGTAGATAGCTTCCACGACATGCGTAGCGCCATGTGTAACACCCTGGAAGCCATCGGCCAGAGCGTCGAAGTGCACCACCACGAGGTGTCCAACGCCGGCCAGAACGAGATAGGGGTCAAGTTCAACACCCTGGTCAAGAAAGCCGACGAAGTGCAGTCCATGAAGTATGTGATCCACAATGTGGCGCATGCCTATGGCAAGACGGCCACCTTCATGCCCAAGCCGCTGGTCGGCGACAACGGTTCCGGCATGCACGTCCACCAGTCTTTCTGGAAAGACGGCGCCAACCAGTTTGCCGGTGACGAGTACGCGGGCCTGTCCGAAATGGCGCTGTACTACATCGGCGGCATCATCAAGCATGCGCGTGCCCTGAACGCCTTCACCAACGCCTCCACCAACTCCTACAAGCGTCTGGTGCCGGGCTTCGAAGCACCGGTAATGCTGGCCTACTCGGCGCGTAACCGCTCCGCGTCCATCCGCATTCCTTACACCGCCAGCCCGAAAGGCAAGCGCATCGAGGCCCGCTTCCCGGACCCGACCGCTAACCCCTACCTGTGCTTCGCGGCGATGCTGATGGCCGGCCTCGATGGCATCAAGAACAAGATCCATCCTGGCGATGCCATGGACAAGAACCTGTATGACCTGCCGCCGGAAGAGGGTAAGGCCATCCCGACCGTCGCCGAGAGCCTGGACCAGGCCCTGGACGCGCTGGACGCCGACCGTACCTTCCTGACCGAAGGTGGCGTGTTCACCGACGACATGATCGATGCCTACATCGAGCTCAAGGAAGAAGACGTCGAGCGTCTGCGTATGACCACGCACCCGGTCGAGTTCGACATGTACTATAGCTGCTAAGAACAGCTGCTAAGAACGGCTATTGATTGCCGACGCCGGCTCGAGGGCCGTGCGTTGGTTAGTCGCCAAAGGGGACCGCTCACGCGGTCCCCTTTTTTGGTTACACTCGGCGTATCCAGTAGCGATCAGCCAGTCGTCTACACGGCCGGCAGCCAGGGAGAGCAAGCGATGCTAAGCGTCAGGAGAGTCGCCACCGCCGCCAAGTCGGCGATGTTGTCGCAGAAATGGCCGTTGAGGAGGCCACCGCTCACCGCGGCGCGGTCGAAGGTCATATGGCCGGCGGTGGTGGCGTTGTCGCTCGCCCTGGCGCCCGTCTTGGCATCGGCGGCCACCGTGTATCGTCATGTCGATGAGCAGGGCAACGTCAGCTACTCCGACCGGCCGGACCAGGGCGAAGCGGTGACGCTTTCGCCGCTGACCGTGGTGCCGGCCACTCCCGATGCCTCTTCGTCCTCCTCACTCAACAGTCGCCCGCAGCCTAGCAATGCCGGCAGCCAGTCGGCGTCGTCTCCCTTCCTGCCCTATACGACCTTTCGCATCGCGTCTCCCAACAATGAGCAAACCCTGCCGACGGGCTATGCCGGGAATGTTCAGGTCGAACTGTCGATCGAGCCCGCGCTGCGCAACGATCACCGGGTGCGCCTGCTGGTGGATGGCCAGGTCAGCCAATCGGCGATGCACACCACGGTGTTCATGGTGACCGGCCTCAATCGCGGCGAGCACCAATTGGTCGCCGAGCTGCTGGATGCCAATGGTCGGGTGCGCCATCGTAGTGAACCGGTGACGCTCTTCGTGCAGCGCGCCAGCGTCAACCTGCCCCGCAATCCGAATAACCCCGGCAATTCCGGCGGCTAACATCGTGCGGCGCCCTGAGCGCTGCCCCTTGCTTGATGTGACGCCTTGGCGAGTCCCCCACGCGATAACCTCTCCGCGATATGCGCTCTAGCGCAGCATCTTTCGCAGGCCTCTTCACGGCGGTTGTCGCTTATGGTGAGCCCTGCGGCGACAGCGAGCAGGATTTTGCACTATTATGGTGCATGAAATGATCATCCCTGTTTCCCTATAGCCGTAATCACGGTCTCGTGCAGGCTGGCGCGGTTCTTGCACAGCTATAGGGAATGCCGACCGAGCGAAGTGCACCATGTATCAACGTCTGCTGGAGCATCTGAGTGCGGCCGTCCTGTTGTTGGACGGCGGCCTGCGGGTGCGCTGGATGAACCCGGCCGCTGAGGCTCTGCTGGCCGTCAGCCTCAAGCGGGTTCGCGGCACCTGTCTCGAACCTCTGGAAGGCATGGACGGCGCCATTTCCGAGGTGCTGTGCAAGGCCCGCGATGAGCTGCACCCGTTTACCCAGCGTGAGGCGGTACTGACCACTGGCTCCGGCGAGGTGGTCACCGCTGACTTCACGGTGACGCCGCTGTCGAAAGAGGAGCTGCTGCTCGAGATCGAGCCCCGCGACCGCCTGATGCGAATTTCCCGCGAAGAGGCGCTGATTGCCCGTCAGCAGACCATCAAGACCCTGACTCGCGGTCTGGCCCACGAGATCAAGAACCCGCTGGGCGGGATACGCGGCGCGGCGCAACTGCTGGAGCGCGACCTGCCGGATCCGTCGCTCAAGGAGTTCACGCGGGTCATCGTCGAGGAGGCGGATCGGCTGCGTGACTTGGTCGATCGCATGCTGGGCCCCAACCAGCCGGCCCATGATGCGCTCTTCAATATTCACAAGGTACTGGAACGGGTGCGCTCGCTGATCTCCGCCGAGCGCCCGCAGGTGCGGCTGGTGCGGGACTACGACCCCAGCCTGCCGGAGCTGCAGGGCGACGAGGCACGCATGATCCAGGCGGTGCTCAACATTGCCCGCAATGCGGTCGAGGCCATGGGGGATGCCGGCACCCAGGACCCGGTGCTGACGCTGCGCACCCGCGCGCGTCGCCAGTTCACGCTGGGGTCCGAGCGCCATCGGCTGGTCTGCGAGGTGGCGATCATCGATAACGGCCCAGGGATTCCCGAGTCGCTGAACGAGACCCTGTTCTTTCCGATGGTGTCCGGTCGCGCCGAGGGCAGCGGTCTGGGACTGTCGATCGCCCAATCCATCCTGCACAAGCACCAGGGGCTGATCGAATGCGATAGCGAGCCGGGTGCCACCGAATTCCGGTTGCTGGTGCCCTTGGATGCGTCGTCACAACGCAAGGAAGCCCAATAATGAAGGGCTCTAACGTCTTTTTCATTGCTTACGCCCTGACCCTGCTGGAGGCCTCATGACCGAACCTGCGCGTATCGTTATCGTCGACGACGACCGTGCCATCCGTTGGGTGCTGGAGCGCTCCCTGGCGCAGCCGGACCTTACGGTCGAAAGCTTTGAGCGCGCCGATGCGGCGCTAGCCAGCCTGGAAGAATCGCCGCCCGATGTGTTGGTTACCGACATCCGCATGCCGGGGCTCGATGGTCTCGAGCTGATGGCGCGGGTCCGCGAGCGACATCCGGATATGCCGGTCATCGTGATGACCGCCCACTCGGATCTCGATAGTGCGGTGGCGTCTTACCAAGGCGGAGCCTTCGAGTACCTGCCCAAGCCGTTCGATGTCGACGAAGCGCTGGCGCTGGTGCGCCGTGCCGTGGCGCACGCCCGCGAGCGCCAGCGCCCGGCCGAGACGCCTGAGGGCCTGAGCGCCGAGATCATCGGCGAGGCGCCGGCGATGCAGGAGGTGTTTCGCGCCATCGGCCGACTCTCGCATTCGCACATCACGGTGCTGATCAACGGCGAGTCCGGTACCGGCAAGGAACGGGTCGCCCAGGCGCTGCACCAGCACAGCCCGCGGGCCGGCAAGCCCTTTATCGCTCTGAACATGGCGGCCATTCCCAAGGACCTGATGGAGTCCGAGCTGTTCGGCCACGAAAAGGGCGCCTTCACCGGTGCCGCCGCTCAACGCCGGGGCCGCTTCGAGCAGGCCGACGGCGGCACCCTGTTCCTCGACGAGATCGGTGACATGCCGCCGGATACCCAGACCCGGCTGCTGCGGGTGCTGGCCGACGGCGAGTTCTACCGGGTCGGTGGCCATGTCTCGGTGAAGGCCGATGTGCGCATCATTGCCGCCACCCACCAGAATCTCGAGACCCTGGTCAGCGACGGACGCTTTCGCGAGGACTTGTTCCACCGCCTCAACGTGATTCGCGTGCATCTGCCGACCCTCGCCGAGCGCCGCGAGGACATTCCGCGCCTGACCCAGCACTTTCTTGCCGAAGCCGCCAAGGAGCTTTCCACCGAGGCCAAGGTGCTGACCCCCGAGGCCGAAGCACATCTGGCGCGACTGCCCTGGCCAGGTAACGTGCGCCAGCTCGAGAACACCTGCCGCTGGTTGACGGTGATGGCCTCCGGTCGCGAGGTACTGATCGACGATCTGCCGCCGGAGCTTCGCTCGACTGAAGGCACCGAAGTGGCCGCCGGCGATTGGCGCAGCGCCTTTCGCGAATGGGCCGATCGTGCGCTGGCCGCCGGGCAGACGCACCTGCTCGAGGAGGCCGTACCGGACTTTGAGCGCATCCTGATCGAGACCGCGCTCAAGCATACCGGTGGGCGTAAAGGGGAAGCCGCAGAGCTACTCGGCTGGGGGCGCAATACTCTGACCCGTAAGCTGAAGGTGCTGCTGCCGGCGCTGGCCGACGACTGAAGGCTCAAGGCCGTGCCGCTTGCCGGAGTTCCCGAGGGCATCCTAATCGAAACGGCGCTCAAGCGACCCGGCGGGCGCTCTCCACAAGACCGGCGAAGCCGCCGAGCTACTCGGCTGGGGGCGCAATACCCTGACCCGTAAGCTGAAGGTGCTGCTGCCGGCGCTGGCCGACGACTGAGGGGCGGCACTGGCTCGGTGGCGAGGGGGGTGCCAGAATGGAGGCCCTGACCTTAGGAGGCGTCATGACGCTGATGCACTGGGAACGCCTGCTGGACCCCCACCGGCTCAACGACAAGCCTCGCGCGTCCCGCGAGGAACTGGGCCGTAGCCCGTTCCACAAAGACCATGACCGGATCGTCTTCGCCGGTTCCTTTCGGCGCCTGGGCCGCAAGACCCAGGTGCATCCGCTGACCGACAACGACCATATCCACACCCGGCTGACCCACTCGATGGAGGTCGGCTGCGTGGGCCGTAGCCTGGGCATGATCGTTGGCGAGGGGCTGCGCGAGCGGCTACCGGAATGGATTACGCCCGCCGACCTGGGCGTGATCGTGCAGGCGGCCTGCCTTGGGCACGACATCGGCAACCCGCCCTTCGGCCATGCCGGTGAATATGCGATACGCGACTGGTTCAAGCGTGCCGAGGCCGACGGCCTTGGCTATCTCGAGGAGCTATCGCCCCTCGAGCGCCGCGACCTGCTGACCTACGAGGGCAACGCCCAGGGGTTTCGCATCGTCACCCAGATCGAATACAACCAGTTCAACGGCGGCATGCGCCTGACCGGGGCGACGCTCGGCACCCTGCTCAAGTATCCCTGGACCGTGGAGCACGGCGGCGGGGCCGGCAAGTTCGGCTGCTATCAGTCCGAGCGCGAACAGCTCGCCGACGTCGCCCAGCGGCTCGGCCTCAAGCGGCGCGACGACTGGGCCTGGTGCCGACATCCGCTGGCCTACTTGGTCGAGGCCGCCGACGACATCTGCTACGCGCTGCTGGATCTCGAGGATGGCCTCGAGATGGGGATTCTGCGCTTCGATGAGGTCGCCGAAATCCTGGTGCAGATCGCCGGCGGTGAACCGGAGGACTACCACGCCATGAGCGAGCAGGGCGTGTCCCAGCGTCGCCGCATTGCCGCGCTGCGAGGCGCCGCCATGGAGCGGGCGGTGAATGATGTCGGCACGGTTTTCGTCCAGCATGAGCAGGAAATGCTGGCCGGCACCCTAAGCGATGACCTGCTGGAGCTCTGCCATCCGGATCTTGGCTGGGGCGTCAGTGCCGCCAAGCAGCTGGCCCGGGAACGCATCTTCCAGAACGAGCGCAAGGCCAAGCTGGAGATCGGCGCCTACACAACCCTCGGCATTCTGCTCGAGGCCTTTATCGGCGCCGCCCATGAGCTGCATACCACCGGGCGCTCGACCTTCAAGCACCAGCGGGTGCTGGCGCTAATCGGCGAGAATACCCCGCGGCCGTCCTGGAGCCTCTACGACAGCTATCGGCGCATGCTGGATTTCATCGGCGGCATGACCGACCACTACGCGGTGGATCTGGCGCAGGAAATGGGCGGTCGTTTGAAAGCCGACTGATATCGGCTTGGCTCAGGCGGTCATCTTGAGCGGCGGTTCACCGTCCGGGTCGCGCTCCGGATCCAGGTCCGGGTCGATGTCAGTGCCAATGCCCAGCACGCGCTTGATGGCGTGGCCGATGCGCTTGCTGCTGTCGGCGATGCCTTGATTGCCGAACAGGCGGTTGAACTCGAATACATAGGGATGGCCGTCGACCATGGCGATATCGAAGCCGGCATGGTCGATATCGAGTTCCCGGGCCAGGCGCAGCGCCAGCGCGGTGGCCGCTTCGGGGATGTCATCATGCTCGACGCGCCCGCCCTGGCTGACGTTGGCCCGGTAGCCCCCAAGCGGCGTGACCCGCCAGTAGGCGGTGAGCACTTCGCCACCGACCACGACGATGCGTAGGTCACGGTCGACCGGCAGCCGCTGCTGGGCGTAGAGCACCGGCTCGTCCTCGATATGCGCCTCGAGCGCCTCGCGGCAGTCGATCAGGCTGACGCCGTCGCCCATCGAGCTCTTGATGCGCTTGGCGATGAAGGGATAGCCGAAACGCGATTCGACAAGGTCAAGCGATGCGCGCGACGTGCCGAGAATCTCGGTAGGCGGCACATGCTCTGGGCAAACTGCCATGAAGGCACGCGTCTGTTCGACCTTGTTGTGCCCCAGGTGATAGCTGGCCAGGCTCGGGAAGATGCGCGCCTTGAGCCCGTAGACCAGGGTATGCACCTGCCAATAGGCCGGGAACAGCAGCCAGTCGGCGGCCTGGATCTCGTCGAGATGATCGTACATGCGCTCGGGTTTGATATAGCGAACGCCGGCCAGCCCCAAGGTGCGAAAGACGTCGAACGTGATTATCTTCATTAGCTAAGTTTTGAGAACTCCCATGAAAGGCGCGGATTATTATCCGAGCCATCTGGGTCTGGCAAGCATTATCGATCATTGTTTGATAACCCCTTGATGCGCCCGTTAATCCCGCCGACGCTTGCCCTCGGTATGCTTGGATCTGGCGAGCGCCATCCCCGTTATTCTGGAAGAGTGATCTCTGAGCCAGTGATCCTTGGACCAGTGACTTTTGAGCCAGTGACTTTTAGAGAGGAGCGAACATGCCTGGATGTCCGAGTTGGCCCTTTCGGCGTAGCGGCTGGATACTTTCCGCGATGCCTGGACGGTTGTTGAAAAGCTGGCGGAGCCGGCGGTCGAGCAGTCGATTGGGCCTGTCGCTCGGGCTAGTGATGGCGTTGGTGGTGAGCGGCCCGGCGATGGCCCGCGAGTCGTCCGCGCTTGCTTCCCTTAGCTCTCTTGCGGCGCTTTCCGATAGCGCCGACGGCGCCGACTTTGCCCACTACACCCTGGCGCTGACCTGGCATCCTGGTTTCTGCAGCACCCACCGCCAGCCGCCCAGAGAGTGCCGTGACGCCTCGCTTTCCCGGGGCGCGGCGGATGGCTTCGTGCTGCACGGCCTGTGGCCCTCGCTGCCGGCGCGCTTTGCCAAGGACGGTGTGGTGCGCCAGGCGTGGTGGCGCCAGGGATGTTTCATCGAATCGCCGCGAGCAAGCGGCAGTTTCTGCCGTGCCCATCCCCCGTTCCATCTGCCCAAGGCGCTGGATCAATCGCTGGACCGCGCCATGCCGGGGCGGGCGAGCTGTCTGGATCGCTATGAATATGCCAAGCACGCGGCTTGCCTGGCGCTGCCGGCCGATGACTATTTCGCTGCCGCCGTGGCCTTGCGTGAGGCGGTCAATGCCAGTGCCTTCGGCGACTTCGTCAATCGGCATCGTGGCGGTGAGGTCCCGCGCAATGCGCTGATCACGGCCTTCGAGGCCGCTTTTGGCGAGGGTACCGGGCGGGCACTGCGGCTCGAGTGCGGCGGGCGCGGCAACCGGGTGCTCAAGGAGGTGCGCATCGGCATCGCTGCCGAACGCCTGGCGGCCTTTCCCGCTGCGTCCAGCCTGGTGGCGCTGGGGCGCGGGCGGTGTGCGACCCGGCTGCGCGTGATGGCAGTCGCCCCCTAGCGGCCTCGAGCGTGCTGGCAGGGACGGTGGCACGCGCTATGGTGAGCAAGCAAGAGCAACAGCCTAGAGCGAGGGGCCGGCAAGATGGGCGGGCAGCAGATGAGCGCTGCGATGCATCAGGGCCTGGTTGATGCGCTCATGCAGCTCGTCGGGCAGCGGCGCGAGCTGGGTCTCGGTGATCAGGGCCGCGAGCCGTTCGCCGTCGACGACCTGAATGTCCGATGGGGCGTCGCTGCTGTCGATGTCCCAGCCTGGCAGGGCGAGGATGCCGGCTACCGGCACCTCGGTGCCGCACTCACGGCTCAGCCAATGGCGCAGCCAGGCCGTGGCCTGGCGGGTCTTGCGTAGCGGCTGGCGTTCGCTCCAGCCAGGGAAGCGCAGCCGCGTGCCCTCTACCGCGACCTGCTTCTGGGGTACGCCGCGTGCATTCAAGGGCTGGGTGCGGGCGCGCGTCTCGATCACGAAGACGCCATGGGGCGTGACCGCCACGTGGTCGATGCTATAGGTATCGGCGGGAATATCGTGGAAGATAAAGAAAGGGTGGGTTTCGGGGCGAATCAGGCGTTGCAGTTCCTGCCCGACGGCCAGTTCGCAGGCGAGCCCTAGCTTGAGGCGGCGAATGCGCTGGAAGTCACGGATCAGGCGCAGGCAGCAGATCAGCACCAGGGCCGTGCTGAGCCCACCGTAAAGCGACCATTCGAGCCAGTACTGGCGGTCGGCGAAGAGCATTCGCCCCATGCCGTAGACCATCGGCGCGAGCACCACGAGGGGGCCCAGGGCGCCGTCCAGAAACAGGGCCGCGAAGGCGTGGTCGAGTCGGTCGCGCAGCGCCTGGCCGGGGCCGCGCAGCGGATGCGCATCGAAGGGCGAGCTGACGCGGGCGTCATGCAGGTTGCGCAGCGCCACCACGATCACTGCCATGGCCGCGAGCGGGAACAGGAAAATCAGCGGTAGCAGGTATTCCAGCCAGGCCATCGAGGCCTCCTTGCCCGAAAGGATGCGAGGGATTCATTCTAGAGGGCCGCGGCAGCCGAGACTATGGCCCCGGCCTTCGATAGCCCCTCAATCGTGGCGATCACTCTAATACGCGACCCATCAACCCTAGAGAGAGACCATGCTTACGTCATCTCCTGCCGACTCAACGGGCCATGATGCCATCGCCGATCCGGGGCATGTCGCGGCGCTAGCGGCCTTCGTGCGTGCCCACCCGCGGCTAGTGGTGCTGACTGGCGCCGGCGTCAGCACCGAGAGCGGCATTCCCGACTACCGTGATGCCGCCGGCGACTGGAAGCGCCCCCCGCCCATGCAGCATCAGCGCTTCATGCAGAGCCATGCCGCACGCCAGCGTTACTGGGCGCGGGCCCTGGTCGGCTTCCGGGCGCTCAGCGATGCGCGTCCGGGGCCGGCGCATCGGGCCTTGGCTCGTCTCGAGGCCTTGGGCCACGTGCATACCCTGATCACCCAGAACGTCGATGGCCTGCATCAGCGCGCCGGCAACCGGCGGGTCATTGACCTGCACGGCCGGGCCGAGGTGGTGCGCTGCATGAGCTGCCAGGCGCTGCGCATGCGCTACGACCTGCATGCCGAACTCGAGGCCAATAACCCGCACTGGCTTGAACTAGACGCCACGGCGGCCCCGGATGGCGATGCGGACCTGGAGGTCGACTTCTCGGATTTTCGGGTGCCGTCCTGCGGCCGCTGCGGGCAGGGCGTGCTCAAGCCGGATGTGGTGTTCTTCGGCGACAGCGTGCCGGCTTCCCGCGTCGAGACGGCTCTGGCTGCCGTGAATGATGCCGATGGGCTGCTGGTGGTCGGCTCGTCGCTGATGGTGTATTCGGGCTATCGCTTTGCGCGGGCGGCGGCTCAGGGTAATACGCCCATCGCCTGTCTCAATCTGGGGCGTACCCGTGCGGATGAGCTTTATGCCCTCAAGCTCGAACGGCCGATCGGCACCACCCTGACCGCTCTGGTCGCGGCGCTCGAGGCGTCTCGAGTATAGGCGCGGCCTTAGCCGTCTCGGGCCGCGATCTTTCCGGCATCACTAGCCGCCGGCCAGTTTGACCTTGTAGCCCTTGGCCTCCAGGGCATCCTTCAAGGCTTCACGCTGGTCGCCCTGGATCTCGATGACCCCGTCCTTGACGGCGCCACCGGTGCCGCAGCGCTTCTTCAGGGTCTTGGCCAGGGCTTTCAGCTCGGCTTCGGGCAGCGGCACGCCGTCGATGGTGGTCACGCCCTTGCCCTTGCGGCCGCTGGTTTCGCGGCGGATGCGTACGATGCCATCCAGGCCGGCCAGGCGCTCGCGCTCGGCCAATGCCTGGCATTCGCAGTCGTTGATCGGCTGTCGGCAGTCGGGGCAGGTCTCGCCATGTTCGGTGGAATAGACGAGGCCGCGCAGTTGATCATGCAGGGACGCCATGTCGCGCTCCGGACGGTGAAGGATGTATGCGCCATGATAGCGCAGCATCGCACGCGACTCATGGCGTGGATTTATCCACACCCTCTCTGCCGCCGCACTTACCCACAGCCCGTTATCCAACGCCACCTAACCAGAGCCGCTAAAAAAGCCCAAGGCGCGCGTATCGGGCGATGAACTCTGGATAACATCTGACGGCGTCACGGGGCGACGCCGTCAGAGTGACAGGCTGGCGACCGCTTCATGCGCCAGATGGCCGATCACGGTGGGTAACTGGTGCATGTTGCTGATCTGGATTGCGCCTTGCGGTGTGGTTTCCACGTCGGGGAAGCGGTTCAGGTGAATCACCTGCATGCCGGCGGCCAATGCGGCCTTGACCCCGACGATGGCATCGTCTATGGCGATGCATTCGCCGGGTTCGTAGCCCATCAGGGAGGCGGCATGCAGATACAGGCAGGGGTCCGGTTTCCAGCATTGGACGGTATAGCCGCTGATCAATCGGTCGCCAAAGTAATCGCCCAGGCCGGTGGTCGTGAGGCCGGTGCGAATCTTCGACTCCGGCCCGTTGGATACCACCGCCCGTGGATAATCGGCGAGCGCCTCCAAGGCCTCGCGAACGCCGGGCAAGGGAGCAAGCTCGCTGGCTAGCCTCTCGGCCAGACGCGCGCGCATGTTGCTTTCCCCAAGGCGCAGAGCGTCGGAGTCGATGGCGCCGTGGCGGCGCTGCAGCTCGGCGACGATATTCATGAAGCGGGCGCCGCGGAACTCGCCCATGTAGTCACTGGCGGCGAAGGGCAGGCCCAGCGCCGTCAAGCTGGAGGCCATCTCGGCGGCCAGCAAGGGTTCGCTATCGACCAGGGTGCCATCGCAATCGAACAGCAGGCATCGCGGAATTGTCATCGCCGATCCTCTGAGGCAAGACAGGGGGACATCATACCAATGTTACAACTATCGGCACGTCTCGCCAGAGATTGAATGGCGGCGTGGCGGGCCATGTTGCCAGTATAGTCAATTCATGAACAGTGTTCTTTAATTCGTGGTGTCATGATTGCAATTCAAGGTGTCGCGTCGATGTGCTGACGGCCATGGAAGTCAATGAGTGACAGCATGAATTGTCGTTACGTCGCGAAGTTGATGAGGACCGAAACCCGTCGGCATCGATAGAAGTGGGGGCTGCTCGGACATCAGCTGACAGCAATCGCCATACCAAGGTCTAAGGGAAGAGCTCTTTCGGTTCTTTTTCCATACTACCATACTAGTCATATCAGATAGGCATCGGCCTCAGCCAACGCTGTCATATCCGGGATGAAATGCATGAACACGACACTGCAAGCGCTATGGCAGGAAACCCGCGAAGGCGACTCGGTGCGCCAGCGGCTCTATTGGGTGCTGCGCCAGTCGATCATTCGCATGGTACTGGCGCCGGGGCAGGCAGTATCGGAAAAGGAGCTCGCCGATACCTTCTCGGTGAGCCGCCAGCCAGTCCGCGAAGCTTTCATACGGCTGTCTGAAGCGGGGCTAGTCGAGGTGCGTCCGCAACGCGGCACCTACGTGGTCAAGATCTCCCAGCAAGCGGTGCTCGAGGCGCGTTTCGTGCGTGAGGCGGTAGAGGTGGCGGTGGCCCGAGAGGCTGCGAGCCGTGGGCTGGATCGTCACGTCCTCGCCGAGTTGCGAGAGTTAATCGAGCGCCAGCGGCGCTGTCTCGAACCGGCCAACCACGACCGCTTCTTCCTGCTCGATGAGGCCTTTCACCGCACCCTCTCGCTAGGAGTCGGCCAGCAGGCCGCCTGGAAGGTGACCGAGGAGGTCAAGGCGCAGCTTGACCGCGTACGCTACCTGAGCATCCCCGCCAGCACCCCCATCGACAAGCTGATCGAACAGCACGTGTCCATCATCGACGCCATCGAGAGTCGCGACGTTGAGGCAGCGGCGGAGGCCATGAGCATCCATCAGTGTGAGATTCTGCAGTCGCTGCCTGATCTGGTGCACCGCTTTCCTGAGATGTTCCAGTCTGTCCCGACCCCATCGCTCGCCGAGGAGATCCAGGCATGAAGATCCAACGGGCCTATACCATCGTCACCGCCCCGGGACGCAACTTCGTCACCCTCAAGATCGTCACCGACGAAGGGATTTATGGCATCGGCGATGCCACCCTCAACGGTCGCGAGCAGGCGGTGGTCGCTTACCTTGAGGAGCATGTAATTCCCGCCTTGATCGGTCGTGATCCGCAGCGCATCGAGGATATCTGGCATTACCTCTATCGCGGTGCCTATTGGCGGCGGGGGCCGGTGACCATGAGTGCCATCGCTGCCGTCGATATGGCGTTGTGGGACATCAAGGGCAAGGTCGCCGGCATGCCGCTGTACCAGTTGCTGGGTGGCAAGAGTCGCGAGCGAGTGATGGTCTACGGTCATGCCACCGGCAAGGACATCGAGGCCTGTCTCGACGAGGTCGCCCGGCATGTCGAGGAAGGTTATCGCGCGGTAAGGGTGCAGGCTGGGGTGCCGGGCATCGCCAGTATTTACGGTGTGGCCAAGAAGCCCGGCGAGCGCTACGAACCCGCCGATGCCGAGCTGCCGGCAGAGCACGTGTGGAACACTGCCAAGTACCTTAACTATGCGCCCAAGTTGTTCGCCGCGGTGCGCGAGCGTTTCGGTGACGACCTACATGTGTTGCACGACGTCCATCACCGGCTAACGCCCATCGAGGCGGCTCGGTTAGGCAAGGAAGTCGAGCCTTACCATTTGTTCTGGCTAGAGGACTGCGTGCCCGCGGAGAATCAGGAGAGCTTCCGCCTGATCCGCCAGCACACCACCACGCCGCTAGCGGTGGGCGAGGTCTTCAATAGCCTCTATGACGCCAAGGCACTGATCGAAAATCAGTGGATTGATTATATCCGCGCGACCCTGACGCACGCTGGCGGTATTACCCACATGCGGCGTCTGGCCGACCTGGCTGGGCTCTACCATGTGCGTACCGGCTTCCATGGTCCCACTGACCTGTCGCCGGCGTGTCTAGGGGCGGCGATCCACTTCGATACCTGGGTGCCCAACTTCGGCATCCAGGAATACATGCCGCACGAAGCCGTCACCGACGAGGTGTTTCCCCACGACTACCGCTTCGAAGATGGCCACTTCCTGGTCGGTGAGACGCCCGGACACGGCGTCGACATTGACGAAGCCGCCGCCGCTAAATATCCCTACCGTCGTGCCAGTCTGCCGGTCAACCGGCTCGAGGACGGCACCCTATGGCACTGGTAATGAGGTGAAACGATGAAAGCCTTTCAAGTAAGCGCGCCCCAAGATTATCGCCTGGTCGACACAGCGGCGCCCGCAGCTTCTCCCGGCGAAGTGCTGGTGAGTGTCGCCTTTGCCGGGATCTGCGGCTCCGATATGCACATCATCCACGGTGACAACGCCTTCGTGCGTTTCCCGCGGATCACCGGCCACGAGTTCGCCGGGCTGGTCGAGGCGGTGGGCGAGGGTGTCGAGGGCGTGGCCGTCGGCGACCGGGTGTGTATCGATCCGGTGATCAGCTGCGGCGAGTGCTATCCCTGCCGCATCGGCCGTCCCAATGTCTGCACCGCGCTGGAAGTGATCGGCGTGCATCGCAACGGCGGCTTCGAGGAGCGGGTCAACGTGCCGGCCGGCAACGTCCATCGCCTGCCCGAGGGGCTCGGGCTGGATGCCGCGGCGCTGGTCGAGCCCTACACCATCGCCGCCAACGTGCTGAGTCGCATGCAGCCGCATCCGGGCGATCGCCTGCTGATTCTCGGGGCCGGCGTGATCGGCCTGACCATTCTGCAGGTGGCGCGCGCGCAGGGCATCGAGGACATCACCGTCAGCGACGTCATCGACGCTCGCCTGGAGACCGCTCGCGAGCTGGGCGCCACCCGAACCCTTAACGGCGCCGAGCAGGACGTCGAGGCCGAGGTCGCGGCGCTGACCGGCGGGGAGGGCATGCCGTTGATCGCCGATGCGGCCTGCGTGCCGGCCCTGCTGCCTCAGATGCTTCGCATGGCGTCGCCGGCGGGACGCATCGGCCTGCTCGGCTTCAACCCGACCCCCAGTGACCTGGTGCAGCTGGAGGTGATCAAGAAGGAGCTGACCCTGGTCGGCTCGCGGCTCAACAATCGCAAGTTTCCGGAGGTGATCGAGTTGATGGCATCCGGGCGGCTCGATCCGTTGGCGTTGGTCAGCCATCGCCTACCCTTCGACGACATGCCCGGCGCCATCGAGATGATCGATCATCATCCCGAAAGTGCCCGCAAGGTACTGATCGAGATCGGTGCCTGACGGCTACGCACCTAAGCAAGACAACAATACACAAAAGCAAGTGCTAGGAGATTCGCCATGATCAAACGACTCATCACCAGCGCCGTTCTGGGCGCCGCCATCCTTGGCAGCCAGGCCTGCCTGGCTGCCGACTACACGCTGAAGTTCGGCCATCTGGCCAACGAGCAGCACATCTGGAACCAGGCGGCCCTCAAGTTCAAGGAGCTGGTCGAGGAAAACTCCGAGGGGCAGATCGAGGTGCAGGTCTATCCCAACGAGCAGCTCGGCGCCGAGATGGATGTCATCAACAGCATCCAGTTGGGCACTGCTGACATGACCATCACCGGCGAGAGCCTGCAGAACTGGGCGCCCAAGGCGGCGATGATGGCCGTGCCCTATGCCTTCCGCGACTCCGAGCACCTCAGGCAGGCCGTGGAAGGGGATATCGGCGACCAGATCGAGGCTCAGATCACCGAACGCGCCAACCTGGTGCCGCTGGCCTGGTTCGAGCGGGGCCCGCGCGAGCTGACCAGCAACCGTCCGATCACCTCGCCCGAGGATCTGGATGGCCTTCGCCTGCGCGTGCCCAATGTGCCGCTTTTCGTCGACACTTGGGAAGCGCTGGGTGCGCGACCGACGCCGATGGCCTTCAGCGAGGTCTTCACCGCGCTGCAGCAGAGCACCATACAGGCCCAGGAGAACCCGCTGAGCCTGATCGAGAGCGCCAGCTTCGATGAGGTGCAGGACTACGTGAACCTCACTGGCCACGTGCGCAGCTGGATCTACGTGGTGATCGGCAGGAATCAGCTCGAGGCGATGCCCGACGACTTGCAGCAGGTCGTGCGTGATGCCGCCCAGGAGATGCAGGCCTACGAAGCCGACCTGTTCGCGGCGGATCAAAAGCGCTTGCGTCAGTCCCTCGAAGAGCGCGGCATGGAATTCGTCGAGGTCGACACCGAGGCCTTCGCCGAGAAGGCGCGCCCGGCGGTGCTCGAGGCGCTGAACGACGAGCAGCGTGCGCTCTACGACGCGATTCAGGACCTCTAAAGTACGGGGCGGGCACTTCGGTGCCCGCCACTTCCTTCCTGTTGCCATCGGGGTGGCCGATCACCCCCGAGAGGTGTACCCATGGATGCTTCCGAGCAGCGGGCCGTCGAGGAGCTCGACGCCCTGTCGGCGGTGCCACGCCTGCCGGGCCTGGCCGGTCGTGTGATCGGCTGGCTCGATACCCTGTTCACCTTCCTCGCGACACTGGCACTGGTGGGCATCGCCGCCACCGTGCTGCTGCAGGTCGTCGGGCGTCTGGCGCTGCCTTCCTCGCCGGCCTGGACCGAAGAACTGTCGCGTTACCTGTTCATCTATATGGTCGCGCTCTCGGCGGGGGTGGTGATCCGCCAGAATCGCAACGTCAACGTGGAGCTCTTTCATCACTGGATGGGGCCGCGCGGGCGGGCGATCTACCAGGTGCTGGTATGCCTGCTGGTGGGGGGCTTCGCCCTGATCGTGCTGCCCTACGCCTGGCAGTACGCCGCCAATGGCACCTGGCAGACCTCGCCGACCCTGAGGGTGCCCATGCTCTACATTTTCTTCTCCACCGTGGTGCTGTTCGGGCTAGTCCTGCTGTATAGCGCCATCGGTGTCGTTGAGGGCCTGATGGCTATGTGCCGTCAACCCTCCCAAGTCGATACGGAGACCTTGTGATGGAAGTGATCGCGCTATTTGCCGTCTTCCTGGTGCTGTTGCTAGTCGGAGTCCCGATCGCCTTCTCGCTGGGCATTGCCTCGCTAAGCTACCTGCTGCTGGCGGGGATTCCGCTGACCATCGTGCCCCAGCGGCTCTACGCTGGGGTCGATACCTTCGTACTGCTGTGCATTCCGGGCTTCGTGCTGGCCGGCAACCTGATGAACGTCGGCAACATCACCGAGCACATCGTGCGCTTCTCCAACGCCCTGGTCGGTCATATCCGCGGCGGGTTGGGTCTGGCTAATGTCGGTGGCTCGATGATATTTGGTGGCATCTCCGGCACGGCCGTGGCGGATGCCGCCAGCATCGGCTCGGTGATGATTCCCGGCATGTCGAAGGCCGGCTACGACAAGCCGTTCTCGGCCGCCGTCACTGCGGCCTCCTCGACCATCGGGCCGATCATTCCGCCCAGCGTGCCGATGATCATCGCTGGCTCGCTGACCGGGGTCTCGGTGGGGCGCATGTTCCTGGCCGGTGCCATTCCCGGCCTTTTGCTGGGCCTGGCGATGATGGTCACCGTCTACCTGCTGGCCATTCGCCGCGGCTATCCCAAGGAGAAGCGGGTATCCCTGCTGCAGCTGGTGCGCGAGGGGCGTACCGCCTTCTGGGCGCTGCTGATGACCGCCATCATTCTCTACGGCATCATCGGCGGTTTCTTCACACCCACCGAGGCCTCAATCATCGCCAGCCTCTATGCCCTGGTGGTCGGCATGTATGTCTACAAGGGCCTCTCCTGGCGCAAGCTACCGGCCATCCTCACCGACACTGTGCTGACCTCCTCGGCCTTGCTGTTACTGGTGGGCCTGGCCAACCTGTTCGGCTGGATCCTGACGAGCCAGCAGATCCCGCAGATGGTGGCCGCCGGCATCCTGTCAATCAGCGAGAGCCCGCTGGTAGTGATCCTGATCCTCAACCTGATCATGCTGTTCGTCGGCGCCTTCATGGAAACCATCGCGGCGCTGATCATCCTCTTCCCGGCGCTGCTGGGCGTGGCCACCGGGGTGGGCATGGACCCGGTCCACTTCGCGGTGATGGCGGTACTCAACCTGATGATCGGCCTGACCACACCGCCGGTAGGGGTATGCCTGTTCGTCGTCGCGGGCATTGGCAACTTGCAGATGCTGACCGTGGCCCGGGCCATCCTGCCGTTTCTGGCCTGCAATCTGGCGGTGCTATTGATGGTGTCCTATGTGCCGTCCATCTCGCTGTGGCTGCCCAACCTGATACTGGGACAGTGAGACGGGGATACTCTCTGACATGGAGATCGTGATGCAGGATGTCATAAGGCTGCCGGCCAGCGCCGGCAGCGGACACACTGGTATTGTTCACTTGGGCCTGGGGGCCTTCCATCGCGCTCATCAGGCAGTCTATCTCGAGCGCTACCGACAGCGCAGCGGTGATACTGCCTGGGGGGTGAGCAGCGCTAACCTGCGCGCCAGCGTGGGTCTGGTGGATGCCCTTCGCGAGGCCGGCCATCGCTACCACGTGGCCGAATATGCCGATCGCGAGCATGTCACCGTCCGCGAGATCGGCGTGATCGAGGAGACCCTTTTCTCCGGCCGCGACGAGCAAGGCCAGTGGGGCCGCGACCGTGAGACGCTGTTGGCGCAGCTGGTTTCGCCCCAGACGCGCCTGGTCACCCTGACGGTGACCGAGAAGGGCTACTTCCTGAGCCCGACCAGCGGCCGCCTGCTCGCCGACGACCCTTTGATCGCCGCGGACATCGCCAATCCCGAGTCCCCGTGCACGGCCCCAGGCCTGCTGGTGGAGGCGCTGTCGCAGCGGCGCGCAGCGGGGATGGCGCCGTTCACGGTGCTCAGTTGCGACAACATGCCGGACAATGGCAAGCGTACCCGCAATGCCGTGCTCCAGTTGGCCGAACGACGCGACTCCGCTCTGGCCGAGTGGATCGAACGCGAGGCGGCCTTTCCTTGCAGCATGGTCGATCGCATCGTGCCCGCCATGACCGAAGTGGATTTCGCGCGCCTGGCCGAACTCGGCATCGAGGATCCCAATGCCGTGGTCGGCGAGGCCTTCAGTCAGTGGGTGGTCGAAGACGACTTCCCCCAGGGGCGGCCGGCCTGGGAAGCGGATGGCGTGGAGATGGTCGGCGACGTGGCGCCCTTCGAGACCATGAAACTGCGCATGCTCAACGGCAGCCACTCGCTACTCGCCTACCTGGGCGCCTTGGACGGTATCGAGACGGTGTTTGATGCCGTGAGCCGCGACGACCTGGTGTCCCTGCTGCGCTATTACATGCTCGACGAGGCCGCGCCGACGCTGGCCATGCCCGAGGGCACCGATCTCAGCGCCTACGCCGAGCAGCTGCTCGTTCGCTTCGCCAACGACAGCCTGCGCCACCGCCTGCAGCAGATCGCCATGGACGGCTCCCAGAAGCTGCCCCAGCGCTGGCTGCACGGCGCCCAGGCTCGCCTAGCGGCCGGCAGTGATGTGCCCTGCACGGCGCTCGGCGTGGCCGCCTGGATCCGCTACACGGCCGGAGATGACCTGACTGGCCTATCTCATCCAGTGGACGATCCCCTGGCCAGCCGCCTTGCGATCTTGCACGCGCGCCATAGTGACGATGTTGAGGCCTTGGTGGCGGCCTTTCTGGCCATGGAGGATGTTTTCCCGCCGGCGCTGGCGGCCGAGCCGCGCTTCGCCGAGGCGGTCGCTGCTGCTTATATCACTCTGACGCAACAGGGGCTTGCCGAGGCGCTGGCCGCCCTCCCGCGGGCCTGACCGAGAGGATATTTCCATGGAACATACCTGGCGCTGGTTCGGCCCCACCGACCCCATCGGCCTCGACGAGATTCGCCAGACCGGGGCTACCGGTATCGTCACCGCCCTGCACGAAGTACCCAACGGCGAGGCCTGGCCGCTCGAGGCCATCGCCGAACGTAAGCAGATGATCGAGGCGGCCGGCCTCACCTGGTCGGTGGTGGAGAGCGTGCCAGTGCACGAGGCCATCAAGCAGGGCCTGCCCGGTCGGGATGCCCATATCGCCGCCTATCAGCAGACGCTGCGCAACCTGGCAGCCTGTGGCATCGACACTGTCTGCTACAATTTCATGCCGGTCCTCGACTGGACGCGTACCGATCTGGCTTGGCGCCTGCCTGACGGCGGCCTGGCGCTGCGTTTTGACCAGACCGCCTTCGCCGCCTTCGACCTCTATCTGCTGGCGCGTCCCGGTGCCGATGCCGATTACAGCGACGCCGAACAGGCCGAGGCCCAAGCCTATCTCGACGATCTCGATGCGGCCGGCCGCGAGCGGCTGGTGAACACCATCATTGCGGGGCTGCCGGGCGCCGAGGAGCACTATACCCTCGAGCGGTTCCGCGGCGTGCTGGCAGACTATGCCGAAATCGACGCCGAGCGATTACGTGAGCACCTGGGATATTTCCTGGCGGCGATCATCCCGGTAGCCGAGGAGGCGGGTATCCGTATGGCGATTCACCCCGACGACCCGCCCAGGCCTATGCTCGGCCTGCCGCGAGTGGTCTCCGGGCCAGAGGACGCGCAGTGGCTGCTCGATGCCGAGCCTAGCCCGGCCAATGGCCTGACCCTGTGCACGGGCTCCTATGGCGTCAGCGCTGAGATCGACCTGGTGGCGATGGCGGAGCGTTTCGCTCCGCGCATCTACTTCGCCCACCTGCGCGCGACGCAACGCGAGGCGCCGGATTCGCGCTCCTTCCACGAGGCCCACCACCTCGACGGCGACATGGACATGGTTGGCGTGGTCCGGGCACTCGTGGCCGAGGAGCGTCGTCGCGAGCGCGAGGGTGGCCCACGGCTACCGCTGCGCCCCGATCACGGCCACCATATCCTCGATGATCAGCTCCGCGATACCGCTCCGGGCTACCCGCTCTATGGCCGCCTCAAGGGGTTGGCCGAGCTGCGCGGCGTGGAGTTGGCAGTACGCTCGCTGACCGTCTGAACAGAAGGCACGCTTGAGGCGCCAGTCTACCGCCGGTGCTACCGGCGGGAGCATCTTCGTCTGGCGGAAGGCGCGGCCGGCTCAGATCGGCTGCGGCAATCTGGCAGCCAGCTTGGCGATCAAGACCGGCAACTCGCGGGCATGGTGAATCGCGTGGGCGCCTGCTGGCGTGCTTTCCTGATCGGCAAAATGGTTGAGGTGTACCACCTGCATGCCGGCGGCGAGCCCGGCTTCAACGCCCACCGACGCGTCATCGATGACCACGCAGCGCTCGGGTGGATAGCCCATGGCCTCGGCGGCCTTGAGGTAGAGCGCCGGGTCGGGCTTCCAGACGCCAAGGGTATAGGCGCTGAACAAGTTGTTGTCGAAGTGGCGTGCCAGCGCGGTGCTTTGCATGGCGCAGCGAATCTTGGCCTCGGGGCCGTTGGAGACGACGGCCTTGGGGTGCGCGGCCAGCGCCTCCAGCGCACTCGGCATGCCGTCGATCGCCAGCAGCTCGTTTTGCATGCGCGTTGCCATACGCTCTCGCATGGCGGCTTCCATCGCCGCCAGTTGCGTTTCGCCGAGTGTACCGAAGCGCGTTTCTAGCTCCCGGACGATGGTCAGGAAGCGCACGCCGCGAAACTCGTCCATGTACTGGCGGGCGCTAAAGGGCAGGCCGAAAGAAGTGAGAACTTCGGCCATGACCTCGGCGAGCAGGATCTCGCTATCGACCAGAGTGCCGTCGGAATCGAAGAGCAGGCATAGGCGGTTGGGCATGGGAACCTCTCGGTAGAAACATGAATGGGCCCTTCGCGAGGGCCCTAGGGCTCAGTAGGACTAGATCACACGAAGTCAGGCGCGATCAGGCGCGGAATCGCCAACACCAAATCGGGATAAACGATCAACAGCACGATGACGGCCAGCATCACGGCTAGGTAGAGCATCGTGGTGGCCAGGGCTTTCAGCAACGGAATGCCACCGATCTTGGCCGAGATCATCAGGCACAGGCCGTAGGGTGGAGTGATCAACCCAAGGCCTAGCGCCATGACGCCAATCACCCCGAATTGTACGGGATGTACCCCGGCCTGCATGGCCAGCGGCTGAAAGATGGGCGCCATGATCGCCATGGCCGGCAGCGAATCCATGAAGGTGCCGATCACCAGCATGACCGCGGTCATGATCAGCAGTAGCACGACCGGATCGCTGATGCTGACGCCGGCCATCAGCTTGGGAGGAATCTGGTAGAAGCTGATCAGATAGCCGAAGATCGCCGCACCGACCAGGCTGAACAGGGATAGTGAGCACAGCCGCACGGTGTCGGTGGAGGCGTTAAGCACCTGGCGCAGGCTCAGCTCGCGATAGACCACGAAGCCCAGCGCCAAGGCATACAGTACGGCGATGACGGCCGCCTCGGTCGGAGTGACCAGCCCAAGCGTGATGCCGCCGATGATCACCACGGGAATGCCCGCCGCCAGCAGGCCGTCCTTGCCGGAGCTCATCAGCTCAGCAAGCGAGACGCGCTTTCTCACCGGCACCTGATAGCGGCGCACATAGCCCATGTTAAGCGCGAGCTGGGTGACGCCGATCATCACGCCGGGCAGGATGCCGCCAAGAAACAGTCCGGCGATCGAGGTGTTGGTGAGCGCGCCCCAGACGATCATGTTGATCGACGGTGGGATGATGATGCCCATCACGGACGAGGCAGCGGTGACCGCGACGGCGAAGTTGACCGGATAGCCTTCGCGCTTCATGGCCGGAATCAACACGGTGCCGACACCGGCACTATCGGCAGTGGATGAGCCGGACACGCCGGCGAACAGCATGCTGACCAGGACGTTGACGTGGGCTAGAGCGCCCTTTAGGTGACCCACCAGGCGCATGCAGAGGGTGATCAGGCGGTCGGTGATGCGGGCCGCGTTCATCAGGTTGCCGGCCAGCAGAAACAGTGGAACGGCCAGCAGCACGAAGGAGTCCATGCCGTTGTACATGCGCTGGAACATCACCCAGTAGGTCAGCCGCGGGTCGAGGGTGATGATACCGACGGCGGTCAGTACCAGGGCCATGGCGATCGGTACACCGGCGATGATCAAGACGCCGAGTAGCCCGAAGAGTAGCCACGGCAGCACGAAGATCCAGTCCATGGGGATCATGAAGCGCTCCTGTCATGGTCGTTAAGGGCGGGGGCAAGCTCGCCGAGCTCGGCACTGTGCGGGTCGGCGGACTCGGAAATCGACTCGATTTCGCTGGGCGTGTTTAGGGCCGCCTCCATGCTATCCATGCCTTCATAAAGGGCATGCAGCAGCCGCTGGACGCTGAACAGGGAAATGAAAATGCCGCTGATCAGGAAGACCGAATAGACATAGACCATCGATAGCCCCGAGGCGGTGGCGTGGCGCCTGAGGCCGGACAGGGCGAAATCCTTGCCGTAGACGATGAAAATGACCCCTACTGACAGGCAGGCCAGATCCCGGATCCAGCGGGTGACCAGATCGGCCCGCGAACCACGAGGGAAGGCCTCCAGCACGAAGTGGTCTGCGTGCAGTACGCCTACCGCAGTGCCCAGCATGATCATCCATTGGAAGGCAAAACGGCTGAACTCCTCGGTCCAGTAAAGCCGTGGCAATAGCGGCAGGTTGCGGCTGATGATCTGGTAGATGATCAAGGCGATGAAGCCGGTCAGCAGGGCCAGCAATATCAGGTATAAACCGCGCTCCAGGAGTCGGTTGAGGCGAGACAGGCCGTGAAGCAGTGTCGGCATGACGCTGTCCTCGGTTGGAAAGTGACGAAGATGCCGGGGCTTGGCCCCGGCACGGGGGTTAACCGGCGTTGATGATCTTCTGGTGGAGCTCGCTTAGCCCCATGTCGTCAATCACCTCGGCCAGCGGCGCCTTGACGATTTCCTGCATGCGCTCGCGGTCCAGTTCGTGGAGCGTCGCCCCCTCTTCAACCAACTGGTCCAGAGCCTCGGCGTCCTGCTTGAGCTGTACCCCACGGGCGTAGATGGCGGCTTCCTGCGCGGCCGCCATGACGGCCTGTTGTTCATCGGCGTCGAGGCGGTCCCAGGTCATTTCCGACATGGTCAGCAGGCGCACGGTGATATCGTGCTGCGAGAGCCCGATATGGGGCGCCACCTCATGAAAGCGCATGCGCTGGATCCACTCGGCTTCATTGAGCAGCCCGTCAATGGCGCCCAGCTGAAGGCCGGTGTAGATCTCTTTCCAGGCCATTACCGTGGGCTCGGCGCCCAGGGCGGACCAGGCGGCGATCAGCGGCTTGGTGGGGTTGGTGCGCAGCTTCATGCCTTCCAGGTCATCGAGACTCTCAAGCGGCCGGGTGCTGACGATCTGGCGTTTGCCGCCGCCGAAGAAGGCCAGCACCTTGACGCCAGTTTCGTCCTCGATTTTGTCGGCGATCTCGCGACCCACCGGGCCGTCGAGCACCGTCCGCCAGTGGTCGACGTCGCGATACATGAAGGGAATCGAGAAGACATTGGCGGTGGGCGAAAAGTCGGTGATCAACCCAGGGTTGATGATCGACATGTCCAGGGCGCCCGCCATCTGCTGTTCGAACATCTCGGTTTCATGGCCAAGCACGGAGTTGCCGAGGATCTGCACCCCGATCTCGCCATCACTGTTCTCACTGACCAGTTCCTGGAATTTCTCGGCCCCTAGCTGATAGGCGGTGTCTTCGGTGCCGCCGTGTCCAAAGCGCAGGTCGAATGCCTGAGCGGCGCTCGCCATGCCCATGGCCGCCGCGAGCAAGACACCGGTCACCAGGCCGCGTTTCATGGAATGCTGTGTTTTTGGATCGATCCATTTTTGGCTCATGTTGCTACCTCTCCGAGAGTTCGTTGTTGTCATTGCGGGTCTTGGTTAAATGCCACCGGCAGTCATCACAACCAGCGGCTGGGGCTGCTCAGGTGGTCGAGTCAGACGTGATCGGCGATGCGGGAAGCGTTGCTTGCGATGCGCTGCCGCAGGATTCGCGTATCTGAAGTCGCGGGGCCAGCACGACCTGCTCGCGGGCTCCGTTGGGGTCGGCGATGCGACGCAGCGCCAGGCGTGCGGCTTCTTCGCCGATGGCATAGGGGTGTGTGGCGACGCTGGTCAAGGCCGGGTCGCTGAGCGCGGCTTCCTCGACGTCATCGGTGCCGATCACCGCGCAGTCAACGCCGGGAGTCAGGCCCATTCGCTTGAGGCCAAGCATGGCGCCGAAAGCCATCAAGTCGTTGTGGCAGATCACCGCCGTGGGGCGTGGTGTTTCCTGCATCAGCGTTTCGATCAGCTCCAGTCCAGCACGGCGCGTCACCTGTCCGCGCACCAGGCGCTGATAACCCAGGTCGTGATGGGCGAGGGCATCCGAATAGCCCTGCCAGCGCTCCTGGGTCGCCGAGTGTTGGGCATGGCCGCCGAGAAAGGCGATGCGGCGATGGCCCAGCTTGACCAGATGGCCGACGGCCTGATGGACCCCGCGGGCGAAATCACTGCTGGCATAGTCGAAGGGCGGCTCCCCGATGTGGCGCAGCACCTGTACACAGGGCAGCGACCAACTGGCCAGGGTATCGATCAGCGAAGCGGGCGTGCCTTCGGCCGGGCACAGCAGGATGCCGTCGACGCGATGCTCGCGCATGCGCTCCAGGAAGCGCTGCTGGCGTTCGGGGGAGTCTTCACTATTGGCCAGAAAAGAGACGTAGCCCTCGCGATTCAGGGCTGCATCGATGCCTGCCACCATGGCGCCGAAGAAGGGGGTGGCGATGTCGTAGACCACCACGCCGAGCGTTGCGGTATGGCTGCCGCGCAGGGCGGCAGCACCGCGGTTGTAGACATATCCCAGTTCCTTGATGGCGGCTTGGACTTTGATGCGGGTGCGGTCGGCGACCAGTGGGCTTTCGCGCAGTACCAGCGACACCGTCGAGCGCGACACCCCGGCATGTGCGGCGATGTCCTGCAGCGTAACGCTGCCGGATTCGCGACGGCTCGAGGCGGGGGCGGTGTCTTGAGTCATGCGGTGCTCCATCGGCGCGGGGATAGGTGGAACAGGTATTTTTGGATTGATCCAAATCTAGAAGAGCCTCAGCCGATCACCAATTAACCTTTAGTCGTGGCAGGCGTCATCAGTGGCGGAGATGCGGCTAGTGATACGGCTGGTAAAGCGCGCTGCGGTGCAGGCCGTTGGGTCAGTTACCGGCGGAGGAAGGGGTGCCATCGGCGCGAGAGTCGTGCTGATCCTGTGTATTCATATCGCGTTCGAAGCGTACGACGCGGTTGCGACCGCCACGCTTGGCGGCGTAGACGGCGAGATCAGCATTGTGGATCAGTACATCGATGTCGTGCGGTTTACCATCCTGCGGGTTGTTGCTGGCGACCCCGGCGCTGATGGTCAACTCGAGGTCGGGAACATCGGTTTCCGGCACATTCAGAGGTGTGCTGGCGACCGTTCTGCGCAGGCGTTGGGCAACCTCTTTGGCCAGCCCCAACTCGGTTGAGGGCAGCAGCACCATGAACTCTTCGCCACCGTAGCGGGCAACCAGGTCACCGCTGCGGGCGCATTGACGCATTATCTCGGCCAGGTGGTCGATGGCGATATCGCCGATGTGATGTCCGTAGGTGTCATTGATGGTCTTGAAGTGGTCTATATCGATGAACACCAGGCTTGCTGTTTGGTTGCGGTGGCGGGCGTCTGCCAGCAATTTCGTGCCTTCGAGGAGAAAGCGGCGGCGATTGAGCAAGCGCGTCATGCCGTCGGTGTTGGCATGGTGCTCTATCTGGCGCCGGTAGCGATAGAGGCCCCAGTACAGGTACTCGAAGAAAATCCGCAGCGCCACCACTGGCGGAAAGCTGATCAGCATATAGGCCAGATAGATCTCGCGGTCGAGATCCGCCGAGACCCCAAACGTAGGCGCGAACAGTGGGAAGACGGTGATGAGCGCCAGCACCAGCAGCGAGAGGCGCAGCGATTGAGCAAGCAGCAGGAAGGGCACGAAGATAAAGAAATACAGGAAGCCGCCAATGCCAAAGGCGTTGCCGTTGTCGAGCAGCGACAGGACCTCGATGAAGCTCACTTGCACCATCAGAGGTACCAGTATCGTTGCCAGCCGGGCCGGCCAGGAGTGAACGTGGCACCAGGTGGCGATTGCCCACACCAGCACGGCCGCGCTCTGGAATAGCCGGTGGCCAATCGCCTGGTGAGCGTTTACCGGATCGATCGCATAGTCCCAGGCGATGTTGAGTAGCACGAAGACGGCGGTGATCAGTAAGGCGCCAGTGGTGAAGACACCGAAGTCCTGCGCCTTGGCGAGGCGATAGTCCGGCGTGCGCAGGGTTATGGCGAACTCTCGCCACAGCTGCCAAAGCTCGGTGTGATTGTCCTGCGGCCTCTCCGGGCCGTGCTTGCCTTGTCTGCTCATGCCCGACCCTGCATCGCTTGTAGGCATTGATCGCTTCTTATTTCGGCTCGTGGAGCCTGTCGATTTTCACTTTACAACATACGGGAATATCGGCGAGCGAGGAAGCTATCGGCGTGGGTGGGCGGTGGCTATCGGGTGAGACGTCAACTCGGGCCGTTCGCCGGGGCATGGCTTGGCAAACGGCCCATACGGGCAATCAGTCGCTGAGAGTTGCCCAGGCATCGGTGTTGACCGGGCTGATGGGGCGCTGGCCACCCAGCGCCAGGGTGATGTTATCGACGGCTCGCTGGGCCATGGCGGTACGAGTTTCCACCGTCGCGGAACCGATATGGGGCAGCGCTACCACCTTGGCCATCTGCGGTAGCGGCGAGTCCTTGGGCAGCGGTTCCTGCTCGAAGACATCGAGCCCGGCGGCGCGAAACTCGCCCTGCTCGAGTGCCGCGATCAGGGCGGCTTCATCGACGACCTTGCCGCGGGAGATGTTGATGAAGATCGCCGACTGGCGCATCAGCGCGAATTCCCTGGCACCGATCAGTCGCTCGGTCTGGGCGCTAAGGGGCACCGTGACGCAGACGAAGTCGGCCGCTTCGAGCAGTTCGTCGAGCTCGCAGCGCCGCGCCCCCAGCTCCTTCTCCAGGGCCGGCTTGGGCGAGGCGTTGGAATACAGGATCGGCATGCCGAAGCCGAGTGCGCCGCGTCGGGCGATGGCCGCGCCAATGCGGCCGAGGCCGACCATGCCCAACGTCTTGCCGTGTACGTCAGAGCCGAATTGCGCCTCGCCGATGCTTGACTGCCAGTCGCCGCGCTTGACGAAGTCGGCGAGTTCCACGGCACGCCGGGCCGTGGCCATGATCAGCAGGAAGCCGGTATCGGCGGTGGTTTCCGTCAGCACATCCGGCGTGTTGCACAGCAGGATGCCGCGCCGGGTGAGCTCTTCCACCGGGTAGTTGTCATATCCCACCGAGATGCTGGCGATGGCTTCAAGGTGCGGCGCCTTGTCGAGCAGCGCCGGAGTGATCTTGAGGCTGGCGCCGACCAGCCCGTGGGCTTTGGCCAAGGCGGCGAGGAAGGCCGGGTCGTCGGCGGATTCCAGGTTATCGAAATAATCGACGTGGAAGTCGCCGCGCAGCTGATCAAGCTGGTCGTCGTTCAGGCGACGAAACGCCACGATGCGCTTTTTCATCTCAAACTCCTTGTGGGGAGGCCAGGGATCCTAGGCGTCCGTTCACGTTCATTGGGTGACTACTTGCCATTCACTAGCGTCGGCTCATTGCCCTTTTGGCAAGCCGAAGCGGGTCTCGAGCTGCGCCAGGCGGGCGCGCTGGGGCAAGCCCTCCATGTCGCCTCTGACCTGAACCGCCTCGGCGCCAATCAGGTTGCCGCGATGCAGGGCCTCCTGGGGTGAGCGGCCGTCGAGCAGAGCGCTGATCACGCCCACGGCGAAACCGTCGCCGGCACCGACGGTGTCGACCACTTCAGAGACCGCCAGGCCGGGCATCATGAAGCTTTGCTCTTGACCGCCAATCACGCCGCGATAGTAGCTGCCTTCGGGCCCCAACTTGATGATGACCGCCTTGGCACCGCGCTCGAGGTAGAAGTCAGCGATATCCTGATGGGACGACAGCCCCGTCAGGCGTTGCCCCTCGGCCAGCCCTGGCAGCACCCAGTCTGACTTGGCGGCCATGGCATTGAGGGTCGTCGCCATCTCGGCGTCGCTGCTCCACAGGCTGGGTCGCAGGTTGGGGTCGAATGAGATGCTGGCGCCGGCCTCCCGCGCCTTGTCGAGCATGTACCAGGAGAGCTCTCGGCAGCTAGACGACAAAGCCGGCGGGATACCGGTGGCATGCAGATGGCGCAGGGCGGTGAAGTCCACCGCTGCCGCATCATGTGGCGAGAGGTGGCTGGCGGCGCTGCCGCGACGAAAGTACTCGACGTGCGGGTCGGCGCCATTGGCGGCGCGCTCCTTGAACACCAGCCCTGTCGGATGCTCCCGATCATCGATCAGGTATCGGCAGTCCAGGCCTTCGGCTTCCAGGGTGCGACGGATATAGCACCCGAAACCGTCATCACCGACGCGACTCAGCCAGCCGACGTGCCGGCCCAGGCGTGCCAGGCCGATGGCCACATTGGTGTCTGCCCCGGCGATGCGGCGCTGGAAATGCTCGACGTCAGACAACGCTCCTGAATGTTTGGCGACGAACATGGTCATGGCCTCACCGAAGGCCAGCACTTCTGGTGAGGCGCCTGGTGAAGGGTATGGCGAATTGTCTGGCACCTTGTCGGATGATGGCATACAGATTCCTGTTCTTATCGTCTGCGGATGGTTATTCGTTGGTGATGGCGAGCGGCGCGCCAGGGCCTGAATTCAGGCATGTAGCGCTCGCAGCCGGTTGAGCTGTCCGCGGGTAAAGTCCTGGAGCTGTGGCGACTGCAAGGGATATTCGATGGCCCGAGTCACGCCCTGGGGAAAGTGCGCCATCAGTCCCTGCCAGCCCTTGAGCTCTTCAGCGTCGGGCACGCTGGCGTGGGGGCGCCCCTGGCCGAATACCACGCCCTTGCAGTGCAGGTAGCGCACATAGGGCCCCAGGCGCTCGGCGGCTGCCAGCGGATCGGCGCCGACCCAGTGCCAGTTGCCGATGTCGAAGGTCATGTAGAGCGGACAGCCGGCGGCTTCAGCGTCGGCAAGGGTTGCCGCGAGCGGTGCGATGGTGCCGCCGTCCTGTGTCTGATCGTTCTCGACCAGCAGCAACGGTGTCTTGGGCTGCTCTAGCTGTTGGTTCAGGCGCTGCCAGGCGTCTGCGCGAGGTGAGGGCGAAGCATCAGACGCGTACTGCCCCAGTGAGAATTTCACGGCTGCCGCACCCAGGCGCCGGCTTTCTTCCAGGCGAGTCATGAGCCCCGGGGCGAGGCTGTCGCCGTGCCAGAGTGCGTCTGCTGCCGAGTAGATCAGGCCCAGTGACTGCTCTGCGCAGGCCTCACCTAGGGCTTCGAAGTCGTCGAAGCCTTCGGGCAGCAGTTCGCGACGAACCTCCACACCATTGGCACCGGCGGCTTTCAACCAGGGCAGAATTGCCGCCTGGCCGTGCTCGGCGATCAGCGCGTGACCGAATGCCGAGGCGGCGACCAGCACCGAAGGTGGGCCTGAGGCGGCGCTGGAATGCGATGGGAACGTTACCATCGTGGTGCGTGAATCCTGGTGAGTGGCCATCATGGTCTCCTGTGATGCCATAAGCGTTGGTTTAGCGAGGCCTAAGCGTTGGTTCAGCGAGGCATATGCGTTGGTTTAGCGAGGCTCAAGCGGTGCTGGTGGGTGGATCTTGGGTCGAGCCGCGGGCCAACAGCTTGGGCTGGTAATGGATGCGCCGTGGCGGCGCCGCCTTGCCATTGGGCTCCAGGCGCTGCAGCAGGGCCTCTGTGGCGGCACGACCGATGTCCTTGGTGGGCTGGGCCAGCGTGGTGATGCCGGGCGTCACCAACTGGCACCAGTCGAGTTCGTCGATGCCCATCAGGCCGATGGCTCCCAGTACCACGCCCTTGGCCTGCAATGCCCGGGTGACGGCTAGCGTGACATTGCCATTGCCGCAGAGCAGCGCCTTGGGGCGCTGGGAAGGCGATGCCAGAAAGTCCGAAATGGCCTGCTCGAGTGATGAGGCCTCTTTGTCCAGCGATAGGCTTAACGCCCGCCCCGTCAGCCCGCGCAGCTCACGCTGCTGTTCAAAGCGCTCCAGGCGAATCTGGCGAGAGCTTGCCTGTGAGGTGGGTTCGCTCAGGTAGAGCAGATCGCCATAGCCCTTTGAGGAGAGATGATCCAGCGCCATGTCGATGGTTCGGGCGTTATCGAGGCCCACTTCGTCGGCCTCGAGTTCACCCAGCGAGCGGTCCAGCAGGACCAGCGGCGTTCCCTGCTCGGCGAGCTGCTTGAGCTCGCGGCTGGGCTGACCGGCGGCATTGATCACCAGGCCTTCTATCCGGTAGGCCGCGAGCAGGGCGAGGTGGTCGCGCTCCTGCGCCGGGTCGTTGTCGGTGTTGCACACCACCAATGAGAAACCCTTGGCCCGGCAGGCTTGCTCGACGCCATGCATTACCGCCACCGAGAAGGGGTTGAGAATATCCGCGATGAGCATGCCGATCAGGCGTGAATGGCCGCCCTTTAGGCCGCGAGCCATTTGGTTGGGGCGATAATTCAAGCGTTTGGCGGCGCTAGCGATGCGCGTCTGCATGGTTTCCGACAGGCGGTCGCGTTCGCCGCTGAAGTAGCGGGATACGCTGGTCTTGGAAACCCCGGCTTGATGAGCGACCTCGAGGATGGTGGCGCGACGTGACGCGGCCCTGGCTGACGACATACTGTTACCTACTCAATGGAACCGTTCCCATTGTAGTCTGTACCCCCTGATCGCGGCTGTCGAGATGAGGTAGACCATGGTCGAGGCCTCCAGGCCCCGAGCTCATGGTCGTTTGGCGTTCAGCGTTCGGAAAACGCAGTTGGGAAGGGGGCTAAGAAGGCGTGCTCGAAAGCGGCGCCTCGAAGAACAACAAGGCTCCCCTGTCAGCCGGGGCTCATCTCACCGCGCAGCGGGGTGGCCAGCGCGGCCCGCAGTGCCTCGCCCTCGAGGCCATCGGCGATCAGCACCTGCAGCTTGGTCAGCGCGGCCTCGGGGGTCAGGTCGGCACCGGGAATCACGCCGGCGGCATTCAGTGTACCGCCGCTGGCATAGGCGCCCTGAACGACCAGGCCCTGCTGACACTGGCTGACGTTGAGGATCGCGATGCCGGCCTGGCTTGCTCGTGCCAGGCGCTCGATCAGCACACCATCGAGGCTAGGGGGATTGCCCACCCCGTAGGTCTGCAGCACCAGTCCCTTGAGGGCCGGGTCGCCGAGCACGGCATCCAGCATGGCCGCTGACAGGCCGGGGTGCACCGGCAGCATGGTCACCGCGCCGGGTGCAAACTGACGTGGCGTGACGTCCGGCGTGAACGCAGTGGCGGAGTCGCCCTCGGGCCGGCCCGGCGCCAGCGCCAGGCCGGGCCTGAAGGATAAAGCGATGCCGGCTTCGCCGAGCCAGGGCGCGTCGGGGGAATCGAAGGCATCGAATCCCTGGCTTCGCACCTTGCGCGCTCGGTTGCCACGCAGCAGCCGGTCATGAAAGGCGATGCAGACTTCTCGCGGTGCGGCGGGGTCGGCGGCCATCAATAGTGCGGTGGTCAGGTTGTTGATGGCGTCGCTTCGCGGCTCGCCGAGCGGTATCTGGGCGCCGGTGAGCACCACCGGCTTGTCGAGGGCGCCGAGCATGAACGACAGCGCAGACGCCGTGTAGGCCAGGGTGTCGGTGCCGTGCAGCACGATGAAACCGTCATAGCCGTGCCAGTGCTCGGCCAGGGCCGCGACGATACGGTTCCAGTCGACAGGGGCCAAATCGGCGCTGTCGATCAGCGGCGCAAGTTCGATCAGGTGATAATCGGGCAGCCTGGCTCTGCCAGGGTCGCCAAGCTGGGTGCCCAGGCTACCGGAAAGGTGATGGGCCAGGCGGTCGGGGAAGCCTTCGGCCGGCACATAGCCCGTCGGCGAGGGCCGCATGCCGATGGTGCCGCCAGTGTGCAGGATCAGCAGTCGCGACATGGTCAGGTCTCTTGGAACGGGGCGAGCATGGCCTGGGGGCTTAACAGCCGGTCCAGTTGGGCCTCGTCGAGGAGCCCCTCTCCGATCACCAGTTCGCGCACGGTGGCGCCGCTGGTCAGGGCCTTGGTGGCGATGCGCGAGGCGTTCGAGTAGCCGATGTGGGGGACTAGCGCGGTGATGATGCCGATGCTGTTATCGACGTGCCGGGCGCACTGCTCGCGATTGGCCTCGATGCCCTCGATGCAGCGGGTCTGCAGCATGGTGCAGGCCGAGCACAGCATGCGCATCGAATTGAGCAGGTTGTAAACGATCATGGGCTCCATGGCGTTGAGCTGGAGCTGGCCGGCTTCGGCGGCCAGGCTCACGGCGAGATCGTTGGCGATCACCTGGTAGACGGTCTGGTTGACCGCTTCAGGGATCACCGGGTTCACCTTGCCCGGCATGATCGAGGAGCCCGGCTGCATGGCCGGCAGGGCGATCTCGCCAAGGCCGGTACGCGGGCCGCTGGAGAGCAGGCGCAGGTCGTTGCAGATCTTGCCAAGCTTGATGGCGAAGCGCTTGAGCATCCCCGACAGGAACACGAAGGCGCCCATGTCGGAGCTGGCCTCGACCAGATTCGAGGCGGGCACGATGGGCTTGCCCGAGAGGGTGGCCAGATGGCGGACGGCCAGCGCCTGGTACTGCGGGTGGGTGTTGATGCCGGTGCCGATGGCGGTACCGCCCAGGTTGACCTCGCAGAGCAGGCGGCAGGCCTCGGCAATGCGCTCGATGTCCTCGCCCAGGGTCACGGCGAAGCCCTCGAATTCCTGACCCAGCGTCATCGGCACCGCATCCTGAAGCTGGGTGCGACCCATCTTCACCACGTCGGCGAATTCCGCACCCTTGTGCTCCAGCGCCGTCTTCAGGTCGGCAATCGCCTGGGTCAGCGGTTCGGCGGCGAACTGCAGGCTCAGGCAGGCTGCGGTGGGGTAGGCGTCATTGGTTGACTGGGAGCGGTTGACGTCGTCGTTGGGGTGCAGCTTGGCGTAGTCGCCCTTTTCGAAACCGAGCCGGGTGAGTGCCAGATTAGCGATCACCTCGTTGGCGTTCATGTTGGTCGAGGTGCCGGCGCCCCCCTGGATCAGGTCGACCACGAAGTGCTCGTGCAGGGCGCCGTCGATGATCTCGGCGCAGGCCGACTGAATGGCCTCGGCCTTGCGCGGCTCCAGCACGCCGACGTCGGCGTTGGCCTTGGCCGCCGCCGACTTGACCATCGCCAGGGCGCGAACCAGCTCCGGGAAGTGGCTGATCGGCACGCCGGTGATCTGGAAGTTGTCCACCGCGCGCTGGGTCTGGATGCCGTACCAGGTCTCGCTGGGCAGCGTCATGTCGCCGAGCAGGTCGTGTTCTATGCGTGTTGTCATGGTGTCGTTCACTCAGCAGGCGAAGTGTCGAAGCGGTGTCTGAAAAGTCGACGAGCGCCGTACTTTTCAGGCATTGCCTAGGGGGAAAATGACGCGGCCCCACCCGGTCGGGCGGGGCCGCTTGAGCCTTGGCGCGCATCCGGCCGGTAAGCCGGGTGGGGCAGGGCTCAGTCCTTGGCGCTGGCCGGGGTGTTGCCGAGCACGTCATGCATGCGTGCCAGGTCTTCCGGCTCGATTTCCCAGGCCTTGGGGTCCAGGTTCATATCGGGATGCTGCTTGGCATCGAAGATCGGCTGCTTGAGGCCGCCGCGAATCTGGCCGTCGAAGTCCTTGAGGATGCGCAGGCCCGGCTTGAACAGCATGATCAGCGCGATCAGGTTGGCCACCGCCAGAAGGCCCATGGTCACGTCAGCGAAGCCGAACACGGTGCCCAGATCGGTGGTCGCGCCCCAGCAGACCAGCAGCACGATGGCGACACGGAAGGCGTTGAACAGCGTCTGGTTATCGCGGCTGAAGAAGTTGAGGCTGTTTTCGCCCAGGTAGTAGTTGTAGAGGATGGTGCTGAAGGCAAACAGCAGCAGCGCCAGGCTGACGAAGGTACGACCCCATTCGCCGACGTGGTCGGCCATTGCGGCCTGGGTCAGGGCAATGCCCGCCACTTCATTGGTGGAGGCCGGGTCGTAAACGCCGCTGAGCAGGATCATGAAGGCCGTGGCCGAGCAGATGATCACGGTATCGATGAACACCGAGAAGGCCTGCACGATGCCCTGATTGGCCGGGTGCGGCACATAGGCCACCGCCGCCACGTTCGGTGCGCTCCCAAGCCCCGCCTCGTTGGAGAACAGGCCGCGCTTCACGCCCATCATGATCGCCGCGCCGATGCCGCCACCGATCGCCGGTTCGAGGCCGAAGGCGCTCTTCACGATCAGCATGAATACGTCCGGGATCTTGTCGATGTTGATGCCCAGCACCAGCAGCGCGATGAGGATGTAGCCGCCGGCCATGAAGGGCACCAGCACCTCGGAAATACGCGCGATGCGCTTGATGCCACCGAAGATGATCAGGCCGACCACCATCGCCAGCCCAAGGCCGCTATAGAGCACCGGCACGCCGAAGGCATCACCGAAGGAGGTGGCCACCGCATAGGACTGCAGGGCGGTAAAGCCGAAGCCGAAGGTCACCAGCAGCAGCACGGAATAGAGCCCCGCCAGCCAGGTCCAGCGGCTGCCCAGCCCCTTGACGATGTAATAGGCCGGCCCACCGCGATAGGTGCCGTCGCCACTTGCCTGCTTGTAGGTCTGCGCCAGTGTGCACTCGAGGAAGCTGGTCGCCATGCCCATCAGGCCGACCATCCACATCCAGAACACCGCACCCGGGCCGCCCAGGGTGATTGCCACCGCGACACCGGCGATGTTGCCGCCGCCGACGCGCCCGGCTACCGACAGCACCAGCGCCTGGAAGGAACTCAGATGGCCATGCTTGTCGCGCTTGAAGGCCTGGCTGGCGCCGAGAATCTGGAACATGCGACCGAAGTAGCGAAACTGCACGAAGCGCGAGGCCACCGTGAAGCCGACGCCGACCGTGATCAGCAGCACCAGAAGCACCTTGCCCCAGAGCAAGTCGTTGAGGAAATCCAACATGAAGATGTCTCCGCTATTGTGTTGTTGTGAGCAGTTGTTGCGTGTTGTTCTTGCGAGTCGTCCACGCGATTTAACCAGCCCGCCCAGTACAATGGGATTTGACGCTCTGTTGCGCCCTGGCGCAGTATCATGCGCACCAAGTGCGCCAAACTGCGCCATGTCGGATCACGGCATGGATGAGGACTCGACATGCATGATGATTTTGCGGCCAACCTTCGCCTGCTGTGCAGCTATTACCGCTCCATCGCCGAGGTGTGCCGGCGGCTCGATATCAACCGGCCGCAGTTCAACCGCTACCTGAGCGGCCGTTACCGGCCCAGCGACAGCATCATGCGGCGCATTTGCGACTTCTTCGGGGTCGAGGTTCACGAGATCCTGCTGCCCCATGACGACTTCATGCCGCTGATCAGGCAGCGCCCCCGGCCCGCCGAGGAGTCGGTTGAAGAGCCCGACGAACCCCATGGCTCGCTGAGCCTGCCCGATGCGCTGCTCAGCCAGGGCAGCCGCGGCATGTCGCGCTACGTGGGCTGCTACTACGAGCACTATCTCTCCATGTCGCAGCCCGGCAAGGTGCTGCGCACCCTGGTCTGCCTGGAGTCGCGGGAGGGCAGCACCATCTATCAGCGCACCGAGCGAATGACCTCTGCAACCGACCAGCGGCCCTACCACAACCGCTATCGCGGCGCGGCGCTGTTCCTGACCGACCGCATCTTCATGGTCGATTACGAATCGCTCAACGGCCACGAGGTCACCCAGACCATCCTCTTTCCCAGCTTTCGCAGCCATGTCTCGCGCCTTACCGGGCTCAAGCTTGGCGTAGCCGATAGCAGCGAGCGCATGCCCTGCTGCGTGCGGGTGGTCTATGAGCGGCTGAGCGAGCCGGTCAATCCGCGCCGTGCCCTGGCGCGCTGCGGCCTCTTTGAGCTCGACGACCCCGAGCTCGACCCTTCACTGGTCGCGGCCATTCGCAACGACGTCGGCGCTGATGAATGGCATTTCCGCGCACGGTTCTAAACGAGGCCCCAGGCGGTATGGGCTAGTCTGAAGGCACGACGCTACTCCTGCCGCTACGACGGCATGAATGGCCACCCGCTCTTCACCCGCGAGATCCAGATGATTCGACGCTGCCCGACGCTATCGCTGCACGCCTTTTCGATGCTGGCACTGCTGATCGCCACAGGCCTGATCGCGCCTCGTGACGTCGAGGCGCAAGAGGACAACGCCGCTTGGGCCGCGCTTGCTAGCGGTGGGCACGTTGCCCTAATGCGTCACGCCCTGGCGCCCGGTACCGGCGATCCGGCGGGCTTTTCGCGGGATGACTGCGCCACCCAGCGCAACCTTTCCACACAAGGCCGAGCCCAGGCCCGCGCCATCGGCGAGCGGTTTCGTGAACGGGGCATCGCGGTGAACGAGGTGCGCGCGAGCCGCTGGTGTCGCTGCCTCGACACCGCCGAGCTGCTCGGGCTTGGCGAGGTAATACCCACTCCGGCACTCGACTCCTTCTTTCGCGACCGCGGCGCCGCCGACCGGCAGACCCGCGAACTAGGCGAGCTTATCGAGGCCTGGAGCGGCGAGGGAGCGTTGGTGCTGGTCACCCATCAGGTCAATATCACCGCACTCACCGGCGTCTATCCGCGTTCCGGCGAGATTCTGGTGCTGGCGCCCGAGGATGGCGCGCTTGAGCTGGTGGGGCGGCTTGGGAACTAAGACGCCCAAGACGTCATTCAGGCAGGTTATGGCAGTTGTCGCGATACTGCGGGGCATCGGTGCCCAGCGCCAGGCTTTCGGTGGCGGTGTTGTAGTAGAAGCGGCCGCTCTCGTCGCCTGACAGCGCATAGTCGCCGCACACGCCATAGCCCTTGTTGACCCGCGCCAGATGGGAAATCTCGGCCGGCGCCTGGCTGTCGAGGCGTTCGCTGATCAGCTCGGCGATATGGGCATCGCGCTTTGCCTCGGAATAGGCCTGGCCACCGAAGATCATGCCGGCAACGGCAAGGATGGCGACGACGGGAATCCATAGGTTATGCATGGCGGGTCCTCAAAGGAGAGCCTCAAAGGGCGCCCACCGGCGCAAGGCCGGTGGGCGATAGGGGCTTACTTGACCTTGGGGTCCAGCTCGCCGCGCTCGTAGCGCTTGAACATCTCTTCCAGGCTGACCGGCTTGATCTTCGAGGCGTTACCGGCGGTGCCGAAGGCTTCGTAGCGGGCGATGCAGACATCGCGCATGGCGCTGACGGTTTCCTTCATGAACTTGCGCGGGTCGAACTCGGCCGGGTTGTTGGCCAGGAAGCGACGCACGGCGCCGGTGGAGGCCAGACGCAGGTCGGTGTCGATGTTGACCTTGCGCACGCCGTGCTTGATGCCTTCGACGATTTCGGAGACCGGCACGCCGTAGGTCTCGGGGATGGCGCCGCCGTACTCGTTGATGACCTCGAGCCATTCCTGCGGCACCGAGGAAGAGCCGTGCATCACCAGGTGGGTGTTGGGGATGCGAGCATGGATTTCCTTGATGCGCTGGATCGAGAGGGTGTCGCCGGTGGGCGGCTGGGTGAACTTGTAGGCGCCGTGACTGGTGCCGATGGCAATGGCCAGGGCGTCGACGTGGGTCGCCTTGACGAAGTCGGCGGCCTCTTCCGGGTCGGTGAGCAGCTGGTCGTGATCGAGCTTGCCTTCCGCGCCGATGCCGTCTTCCTCGCCGGCCATGCCGGTTTCCAGGCTGCCCAGACAACCCAGCTCGCCTTCCACGGAGACGCCGCAGGCATGCGCCATCTCGACGGTGCGACGGGTCACGTCGACGTTGTAGTCGTAGCTTGCCGGCGTCTTGCCGTCTTCGCCCAGAGAGCCGTCCATCATCACCGAGGAGAAGCCAAGCTGGATGGAGCGCTGGCAGACCGACGGGCTGGTGCCGTGGTCCTGGTGCATGGCGATGGGAATATGCGGGAATTCCTCGATGGCGGCGAGGATCAGGTGGCGCAGGAAGGGTGCGCCTGCGTACTTGCGGGCACCGGCGGAGGCCTGAACGATGACCGGGGAGTCGGTCTTGTCCGCCGCTTCGAGGATGGCGCGCATCTGCTCGAGGTTGTTGACGTTGAAGGCCGGGACGCCGTAGCCATACTCGGCGGCGTGATCCAGCATTTGGCGCATGCTGATAAGTGCCATGAACTCACCTGTTTTACATGAGGACGGCGTGGCTGGGCCACGCCGTGTAGATCAAGGGATGTCGGTACGGGTTACTGCCTGCGCGACTGTCGCCGCGACGCCTGCTTACTTCGCGGCCTCGAAGGCATCGCGAAGCGCCGTGACGGCCGGCAGGGTCTTGCCTTCCACGTACTCGAGGAAGGCGCCGCCGCCGGTGGAGATGTAGGACACCTTTTCGGCGATATCGTACTTGTCGATGGCCGCCAGGGTGTCGCCGCCGCCGGCGATGGAGAAGCCGTTGCTCTCGGCGATGGCCTTCGACAGCGCTTCGGTGCCGTGGCCGAACTGGTCGATCTCGAACACGCCGACCGGGCCGTTCCACAGAATGGTGCCGGCATCCTTGAGCAGGCCACCCAGGCGTGAGGCGGTGTCGGGGCCGATATCGAGGATCATCTCGTCGTCCGCCACCTGGTCGACCGGCTTGGTCACCGCTTCCGCGGACTCCGAGAACTCGGTGGCCACGACCACGTCGGTGGGCAGCGGAATCTCGACCTTGGCCATCAGCGCCTTGGCCTGGTCGACCAGGTCGGCTTCATGCAGCGACTTGCCGACGTTATAGCCGGCCGCGGCGATGAAGGTGTTGGCGATGCCGCCGCCGACGATCAACTGGTCGCACTTCTCGGAGAGCGCGGTCAGCACGTCGAGCTTGGTGGACACCTTGGAGCCACCAACGATGGCCACCATCGGGCGTGCCGGCTTGGCCAGCGCCTTTTCCAGGGCTTCGAGCTCGGCGGCGAGCAGCGGTCCGGCGCAGGCGGTCGGCGCGAAACGTGCCACGCCGTGGGTCGAGGCCTGGGCGCGGTGGGCGGTGCCGAAGGCATCCATCACGAAGATGTCGCAGAGTTCAGCGTACTGCTTGGACAGCGTCTCTTCGTCTTTCTTCTCGCCTTCGTTGAAGCGCACGTTCTCGAGCAGCACGACCTCGCCATCGGACACGTCGACGTTGGCACCCAGGTAGTCCTTGACCACGCGCACCGGGCGCTCGAGCAGCTCGCCGAGACGTTCGGCGACCGGTGCCAGGGAGAATTCCTCGGCCGGCTCGCCTTCGGTGGGACGCCCCAGGTGGCTCATCAGCAGCACCTTGGCGCCTGAATCCCGGGCCGCCAGGATGGTGGGCAGGCAGGCGCGCAGCCGTGCATCGCTGGTAACGCGGCCATTCTTGAGCGGCACGTTGAGATCTTCGCGGATCAGCACGCGCTGACCGGCGAGGTCCAGGTCGGTCATCTTGCGAACATTCATCGGGGCAGTGTCCTCTGGGTTGCAAGCCAGGTGAGAGAGACGGAAGCGGCGCTCGTACCGGGGCCTTCAGGCATTTCCTTGCCGGGTCATCGCTCGTCGAGCGTGGGAACAACGCCTAATCTTGCCAGTCGTTCGGTGACGTCGAGCATGCGGTTGGCGAAGCCCCATTCGTTGTCGAACCAGCACAGCATCTTGATCAGCCGGCCGCCGGCGACACGGGTTTGGGTGGCGTCCACGATACCGGAGCGCGGGTCGTGGTTGAAGTCGACCGAGGCCATGGGCTCTTCGGTATAGCCCACCAGGCCCGACAGGCGCTCGTGGCAGGCGGTCTTGAGCAGCGCGTTGACGGCCTCGGCGGAGGTGTCGCGGCGCACGCAGATGGCGAGATCCATGGCCGACACGTTGATGGTGGGCACCCGCACGTGCAGGCACTCGAAGCGATCCGTGAGGTGGGGCATCAGCCGGTTGATGCCTCGGGCCAGCCCGGTGTCGACGGGCACGATCGACTGCATCGCTGAACGGGTCAGGCGCAGGTCGGTCTGGTGGTAGGCGTCGATCACCGGCTGGTCGTTCATCGCCGAGTGAATGGTGGTGGTCACGCCGTGCTCGACCCCCAGCGCCTCGTCGAGCATGGTCAGCACCGGCACCAGGCAGTTGGTGGTGCAGGACGCGGCGGAGACGATGCGGCAATCGGGCGTCAGGTCGGCGTCGTTGATGCCGGTGACGATGGTGGCGTCGACGTCGCTCTCGGCGGGCTGGGAAAACAGCAGGCGCTTGGCGCCGGCGTCGAGATGGCGGCTGGCCGTGGCGCGGTCCTTGAAGCTGCCCGAGCACTCGATCACCAGGTCGATGCCCAGTTCCCGCCAGGGCAGGCGGTCCGGGTCTTGCTCGCTGAGCACGCGAATCGGCCGGTCATTGATGAAGAGATGGCCATCGCGGCCCTCGACCTGGCCGGGAAAGCGCCCGTGGGTGGTGTCGTAGCGGGTCAGGTAAGTGATGGTATCGAGATCGGAGAGCTCGTTGATCGCCACCACCTCGAGCAGGGGGGCGGCGTCGCCTGGCGCTTCGCCGGTGGCCTTCGTCTGGCGCTCGGTCAGCGCGCGCAGCACGCATTGGCCGATGCGGCCATAGCCGTTGATGGCGATCCGATAGGCCATGGGACGAGGCTCAGCTTCCACGATGTCGATTCCACTCACACAAAGGACACGAAAATCACACGAGAACGTAAGCGCGCGCCCGGTGCAGGCGCTCGGCGACGACAGGGCGACGATTCTAGCGCAAAAGCGCCGGCCTTGCAGGTCGTGCGTGGCGCATGCTCGCCGCTGCTAGAGCCCCAGTAGCCGCCAGGCCAACGGCAGGCACAGGGCCGTGAAGATGCCGGTCAGGCTCATGCCCAGCGAGGCGAAGGCGCCGGCGGTGGCGCTCATCTCGAAAGCCCGCACGGTACCGATGGCGTGGCCGTTGATGCCCAGCGCGAAGCCGAGGATGCGATGGTCGCGAATGCCCAGCGGCGCGGCCAGCAGGCTGACCGCCAGGGTCGCCATCACGCCGGTGATCAGAAGCCCGCCCATCAGCAGCGGCACCGAGCCGCCCAGCTCATCGATGATGCCCAGCGCAATCGGCGCCGTCACCGACTTGGGCGCCAGTGAGGCGAGCACTTCGGGGCTGGCGCCCAGCGCCCAGGCCAGCGCCAGCGAGTAGCAGGAGGCCAGCGCCGCCGCCGGGGGCAGGGAGAGCGCCAGTGGTTTCCACAGCGCGCGGATATGGTGCAACTGCTGGTAGAGCGGCACGCCGAGCGCCACCGTCGCCGGGCCCAGCAGCAGCATCAGCCAGTCGGAGCCACGCTGATAGTCGGCGACGTCGATCGACAGCCCCCACAGGCTGGCGGCGACCAGCAGCGCTGCCAACAGGACCGCCGGGCACCAGCTAGGGCGCCCGATGCGCTCGACGACCCACAGCGCGGCAAGATAGGCGGCAAGCGTCAGGGCGATGGCGGACAGCGGTGTGACCAGCAGGGCCTCGCGCAGCTCGATCAGCGAAGCACTCATGGCGATGCCTCTTCTGTCGCGGCGGCGCTGGGCTCGGGCGGCATGAAGCGGCGCATCAGCAGTAGGGTGGTCAGGACGCTGGCCAAGGTGCCGCCGACCAGGGCCACCGCCACGGCAAGCCATTGGCCGGCGAAGTCATCGGCGACGAAGAAGACGCCCACCACGCCTGGCATGATCAGCATCGCCAGTAGGCCGATCAACGGCTGGCTGGCGGCGGCGATGTCCTCGAGCCGCCCGACGCGCAGCATTAGCATGGCGGTCATCAACAGCATGCCGACCACCCCCGCCGAAACGGGCAGGCCGAGCAGCACGACCAGTGTCTCGCCAAGGAGCCAGAAGCCCGTCAGCCATAGAAAACCGCGCAGTAATGCGATCACCGTCCCCTCCTTAGTGCCGACCTTCCGGCCGATATAATGCCTTGAGTGTCAGGAAAAATCTCTCTGCCCTGCGCGATGGGTGCCCTTGGTTGGCATAAGCGAGGCGCGTGGAGGGGGAGGAAAATGGCATGCAAGGCAGACAAGAATGCCGCGGACGCTTGTGGTCGCAGTGCTGCTGGCTAACATGAAGAGGCATCCACTCTCACCGCAAGGAGCGCACACCATGAGCGATACCGCCAAGATGCTGGGCGATGAAGCAAACTACCTGCTGGAGCACCGCTGCAGCGCGATTCCCCGCGAGCAGCTGCACCTGCCGGGGCCGGACTTCATCGACCGCGTGATGATCGACAATGACCGTAGCCCTCAGGTGCTGCGCAATATGCAGGCGCTTTACAACCACGGTCGGTTGGGGGGCACCGGCTATCTGAGCATCCTGCCGGTCGACCAGGGCATCGAGCATTCCGCTGGCGCCTCCTTCGCGCCCAACCCGCTCTACTTCGACCCGGCCAACATCGTCGAGCTGGCGATCGAAGGCGGCTGTAACGCCGTGGCCTCCACCCTCGGGGGCTTGTCCTCGGTGGCCAGGCGATATGCCCACAAGATTCCGATGCTCCTGAAGCTGAATCACAACGAGACGCTGACCTACCCGACGATGCATGACCAGACGCTGTTCGCCAGCGTCGAACAGGCTCATGACATGGGCTGTGCGGCGGTAGGCGCGACCATCTACTTCGGCTCGCCGGAGTGTCGCCGTCAGATCGAGGAAATCAGCGCGGCCTTCGAGCGTGCCCATGAGCTTGGCATGGTCACGGTGCTATGGGCCTACCTGCGCAACCCGGCCTTCAAGCAGGACGGCACCGACTACCATGTCGCCGCCGACCTGACCGGCCAGGCGATTCATCTGGCGGCGACCCTCAAGGCCGATATCGTCAAGCAGAAGCTCGCCGAGACCAATGACGGCTATCGGACGATCGGCTTCGGCCACACCCACTACAAGGTCTACAGCGAGCTGACCAGCGAACACCCCATCGACCTGGCGCGCTATCAGGTGGCGAGCTGCTACATGGGCCGCGCCGGGCTGATCAACTCCGGCGGTGCCTCGGGTGGCGAAAGCGATCTGGCGCAGGCGGTGCGCACCGCGGTGATCAACAAGCGCGGCGGCGGCATGGGCTTGATCTCCGGGCGCAAGGCCTTCCAGAAGCCGATGGCCGAAGGCGTTCAACTGCTCAACGCCATCCAGGACGTCTATCTGGACCCGCAGGTAACCATCGCCTGATTCTTGCCGGCCCGCCCCTGTTCTGTGCCAGCCCCCGTGTTAGGCCAAGAGCGGGCCAGGGGCGGCCTCACTCCTGCCAATGGACCTGGTTACGCCCGGCCCGCTTGGCGCGATACAGGGCGCGGTCGGCGCACACCATGAGCTCGTTCAGGGATGTCAGCGGGGGCTTGAGTGCTGCGACGCCGACGCTGACCGTGACCGAGAGGGTGGTCCCGTCGTTAAGCGGAATCTCCTTGGCGGCAATGCACTCACGCAGCCTTTCGGCGAGGGCCAGGGTGTTGTGAAGCGTGGTCTCGGGTAGCACGAAGGCGAACTCTTCACCGCCGATGCGTCCCACGATGTCGACCTTTTCGCGGGTCTGCTCGAGGCAGCAGTCGGCGACGGCGCGAATGACCTGATCGCCGGCGATATGGCCCCAGGTGTCGTTGACGCGCTTGAAGAAATCGATGTCGATGATCATTAGCGCCAAGGGGTGCTCGAAGCGTTGGGCACGGTGCATTTCTCGTTCGCCGGCCTCGAGCAGGTGGCGACGATTATACAGGCCGGTCATCGAGTCTCGGGTGGCCAGGGTGTGAAGCTCGGCGTTCATCCGTTCCAGCAGCATGTTCTTTTCGGTCAGCTGTTCGTTGAGCGCCTGAAGTTCCTGCTCCTGGCATTTCTTTTCATTGAGGTTGAAACAGACGCCGGTGAAACGGGTCGTGGAGCCGTCGTTTTCGACGATCTTGCCGTAGTTGGCATACCACACCCAAGCGCCGTTCTTGGCGCGAATGCGGAATTCGCTGTAGTAGCGCTCGGTGAGGCCGTTGAGGTGGTCGTCGATCGCCTGGTTGATCGAGGGCACGTCGTCGGGATGCATGAGCTTGAAGATGTCATCGACGTAGGCGGCCGTCTCGTGGCTTGCGTAGCCGAGATCGGCGAACACCTTCGTCAGGCCGAAGACGACCTCGCCCGTCGACAGGTCGTTCTCCCACAGGTCGAGACCGCTGGCTTCCAGGGCAACCTCCAGGCGCTTCTTGTAGAGGTCCTCTTCATTCACGACAGGCACTGCCGGCGAAATGAGAGCAGCCGCCTGGCGTGGCTGGCGCTGCGAAGGGGGCAGGCCGTGCCGTAGCCGTGCCCAAGCACCATCGATGCGGCGTGGGGGCGAAGGTCGTGGAGTCCGAGTTGCTGTGTCATGCCGTTCCGCTCTTGGCCCTGATGTCCTGAAGGCGTTGGGGCAGAAGAAGTCCTTCAGGTATCTATCATGCGTAGCGCCAAGACATGCTTTTCCGGCGCCAGCCTCTAGAACAGTTATCGTCTGACGAGGGGAGAAGTTGAGGATCTGAGCAGGGTGTCGGGCGAGAAGCAGCCACAAAAAGCCCGAGCCCACTAGGGGCTCGGGCGAAGAGACATGCTGTGCGCTGAGAAACTGGCTCGGCGGTTTACTCGGCGGCGTCTTCCAGCAGCTGTTCGGCTTCGCTCACCAGGTTCTCGACGGTGAAGCCGAACTCCTTGAAGAGCTCGCCGGCCGGGGCGGACTCGCCGAAGCTGTCCATGCCGATGATGCGACCTTCGAGGCCCACGTACTTGAACCAGAAGTCGCGATGGCCGGCTTCGATGGCGATGCGCGCACCGACTTCCAGCGGCAGTACTTTCTGACGGTAGGCGGCATCCTGGGCGTCGAAGACGTCGGTGGACGGCATCGACACCACGCGCACGGCGCGGCCCTGCTCGCCAAGCTGTGCGGCGGCGTCCATGGCCAGGCCAACTTCGGAGCCGGTGGCGATCAGGATCAGCTCCGGGGTGCCTTCACAGTCCTTGAGGATGTAGCCGCCACGCTGAATGTTGCTCAGCTGGTGCTTGTCGCGGGCCTGATGCGGCAGGCCCTGACGGGACAGTACCAGCGCGCTGGGGCCGGAATGACGCTTGAGGCCGGCGTGCCAGGCGGCAGCGGTCTCCACGGCATCGGCGGGACGCCAGGTCGACAGGTTAGGTGTCGAGCGCAGGGTGGTCAGCTGCTCGATCGGCTGGTGGGTCGGGCCATCTTCGCCCAGGCCAATGGAGTCATGGGTGAAGACATGAATGGCGCGCTGGCCCATCAGCGCCGCCATGCGCAGGGCGTTGCGCATGTATTCCGAGAAGATCAGGAAGGTCGCGCCATAGGGCACGAAGCCGCCGTGCAGGGCAACGCCGTTGATGATCGCGGCCATACCGAACTCGCGCACGCCGTAATGCAGGTAGTTGCCGCCGGGCTCGGTCTGGCTGATGGCCTTGGCACCCTTCCAGAAGGTCAGGTTGGACGGCGCCAGGTCGGCGCTGCCGCCCAGCAGCTCGGGAAGCTGCGGGCCCAGCTCATTGAGCACGCCCAGCGAAGCCTTGCGCGAGGCGACGCTCTCGCCCTGCTCCTGAGCCTGCTCGATCAGCGCTTCGCTGGTCAGGTCGCGGGGCAACTCGCCCTTGATGCGGCGGGTGAACTCGCGGGCCTCGGCCGGGAAGGCCTCGGCATAGCGCTGGAAGCGCGCGTTCCACTCGGCCTCGCGGGCCTCGCCGGCCTGGGTGGCGTCCCAGCCCTTGTAGATGTCTTCCGGCACGTGGAAGGGCGCGTGGGGCCAGTCGAGCTGAACCCGGGCGGCGGCCACTTCGTCGTCGCCCAGCGCCGCACCGTGACATTCTTCCTTGCCCTGCTTGTTGGGGGCGCCGAAGCCGATGATGGTCTTGCAGATGATCAGGCTCGGGCGGTCGTCGTGGCTCTTGGCGAGTTCGACGGCGGCCTTGATCTCTTCGGGCTTGTGGCCGTCGACGTTGGGCACCACGTGCCAGCCGTAGCTCTCGAAGCGCTTGGCGGTGTCGTCGGTGAACCAGCCTTCGACTTCGCCATCGATGGAGATGCCGTTGTCGTCATAGAAGGTGATCAGTTTGCCCAGCCCCTGAGTGCCGGCAAGCGAAGCGACCTCGTGGGAGACGCCTTCCATCAGGCAGCCGTCGCCGACGAAGCAGTAGGTGTGGTGGTCGACGATATGGTGGCCGTCGCGGTTGAACTGGGCCGCCAGGGTGCGCTCGGCCAGCGCCATGCCCACGGCATTGGCGAAGCCCTGGCCCAGCGGGCCGGTCGTGGTCTCGACGCCCGGCGTGTAGCCGAACTCGGGGTGGCCCGGGGTCTTGGAGTGCAGCTGACGGAAGTGCTGCAGGTCTTCGAGGGACAGCTCATACCCGGTCAGGTGCAGCAGCGAGTAGACCAGCATGGAACCGTGGCCGTTGGACATCACGAAGCGGTCGCGATTGGCCCAGTGCGGGTTGGCCGGGTTATGGCTCATGAAGTCGTTCCAGAGGACTTCGGCGATATCGGCCATGCCCATGGGGGCGCCGGGGTGGCCAGACTTGGCCTTCTGCACGGCGTCCATGGACAGCGCGCGAATGGCATTGGCCAGTTCGAAACGGGACGGCATTGACAAGCTCCTCGCCTGCGGCAATTAGGCAATGCCCGGGCGGCTCCGCGCGGCAGGGCGGGCGACTCGAGCAAGGTTGCGGAAGGGCACCGCGGCATGCGGCACGCTGGATTCAGGGGGCATATTGTCGCCGAGAAGAGCGCAACCATCAATTGCCGCGCCTCGCGGGGCTTCTAGGAACCGGTGTCCGCTCTGGTGTAGAATCGCCGCCCTGAGGCCCTTTGGCCCGTCGCGTGTCGCGTCTGCCCCGCAGGAAGGCAGTCGGCGATGCAGCTTCAGCCGCCGTGCTGTGCCCCCACGCCGTTATTAACAGGCCGTTATTGATAGAGGGTCGAGGACGCCATGAGCGAATACTCCCTGTTTACTTCCGAGTCCGTGTCCGAAGGGCATCCGGACAAGATCGCCGACCAGATTTCCGACGCGGTGCTGGATGCCATCATCGCCCGCGACAAACAGGCGCGCGTGGCCTGCGAGACCCTGGTGAAGACCGGCGTGGCGATCGTTGCCGGTGAAATTTCCACTTCGGCCTGGGTCGATCTCGAGGAGCTGGTACGCCAGGTGATCCTGGATATCGGCTATACCTCCTCCGACGTCGGCTTCGACGGCGAGACCTGTGGCGTGCTCAACCTGATCGGCAAGCAGAGCGTCGATATCGCCCAGGGCGTCGATCGCAGCAAGCCTGAAGATCAGGGAGCCGGCGACCAGGGGCTGATGTTTGGCTACGCCACCAACGAGACCGACTCCTTCATGCCGGCGCCGATCCACTACTCGCATCGGCTGGTCGAGCGTCAGGCGGAGCTGCGCAAGAGCGGCATGCTGCCCTGGCTGCGTCCGGACGCCAAGAGCCAGGTCACCTTCCGCTACGGTGACGACGGCAAGCCGGTGGCCGTCGACGCGGTGGTGCTGTCGACTCAGCATGACCCGGACATTGATCAGAGCGACCTGCGCAAGATGGTCAAGCGCGAGATCATCGAGCAGGTCCTGCCCGCCGAGTGGCTGACCGACAGTACTCAGTACCATATCAACCCGACCGGCAAGTTCGTGATCGGTGGCCCGGTGGGTGACTGCGGCCTGACCGGTCGCAAGATCATCGTCGACACCTACGGCGGCATGGCCCGCCACGGCGGCGGCGCCTTCTCCGGCAAGGACCCGTCCAAGGTCGACCGCAGCGCCGCCTATGCCGGCCGCTACGTGGCCAAGAACCTGGTCGCTGCCGGGCTTGCCGACAAATGCGAGATACAGGTCTCCTACGCCATCGGCGTAGCCGAGCCGACCTCGGTGTCGGTCAACACCTTCGGCACCGGCAAGATCAGCGATGCCAAGCTCATCGAGCTGGTGCGCGAGCATTTCGACCTGCGCCCCAATGCCATCACGCGCATGCTCGATCTGCTGCATCCGATGTATCAGCTGACCGCGGCCTACGGTCACTTCGGTCGCGAGCCGTTCGAGACCAGCTACCAGTGGACCGACGTCAACGGCGAAGTACAGACCGAGACCTTCACGGCCTTCCCCTGGGAGAAGACCGACAAGGTCGAGGCCCTCAAGCGCTCCGCCGGTATTTAAGCCAGTGCTCTAGGCCGGCTCGATGGGGACCCGCTTCGGCGGGTCCTTTCGTAGGTATATGTGTAGGTCTATGTGATTCCCTTCCTGTGGCGAAAGGTCACTGCCATCCCCTCGTCACGCCCGCTAGTCTGTTGCCATTCGCCAAGGACGCGCCTGAATGCTCAATCTCGCTGCCCTCTTCATCACACTCACCGCGCTGTGCATGTGGTTCAACCAGCGGGTGCTGCGCCTGCCGCCCACCATCGGGGTAATGGCGATCGCCCTGGCCCTGTCGGTGATGGTCATCGCCCTCGATCATGTGACGGTGACCACGGTATTCGCCCAGACCGCCGAGGCTTGGCTCGCGCGCATCGACTTCAACGTGCTGCTGATGGACGGCATGCTGTCGCTGTTGCTGTTCGCTGGCGCCCTGCACGTCGATCTCTCGAAGCTTCATCACTACCGGGTCTCGATCGGTTTGCTGGCGACGCTTGGGGTGCTGGTCTCCACGGGGGTGATCGGTACTGCGGCCTGGTGGCTGTTTCAGCAGGTCGGGATGGGGGTGCCTTATGCCTTCTGCCTGGTGTTCGGCGCGCTGATCTCGCCGACCGACCCCATCGCGGTGCTCGGCATCATGCGCAACGCCGGTGCCCCGGTCGATATGGAAATTCGCATCGTTGGCGAGTCGCTGTTCAATGACGGCGTGGCGGTGGTGGTATTCACCGCCCTGCTGGGCGTGGCCACCGCGTCCGGCGGCGAGGGCATCGACATCGGGCATCTGGGGCTCTTGTTCATCGAGGAGGCCGGTGGCGGCATCCTGCTCGGCCTGGCCCTCGGGGGCCTGGTCCATCGGTTGATGAACAGCATCAACCAGTATCAGGTCGAGGTGATGCTGAGCCTGGCCCTGGTGGTCGGCGGCTATGCGCTGGCTCAAGCCCTGCATATCTCGGGGCCGATCGCCATGGTGGTGGCGGGTCTCATCATCGGCAACATGGCCCGCATCGGCGCCATGTCGGAGAGCACGCGCCGCTATCTCGATGCCTTCTGGGAACTGATCGATGAGATTCTCAACGCCGTGCTGTTCGTGCTGATTGGCCTCGAACTGGTGCTGATGCCGCTGAGCATCGAGGTGGTCGGCATTGCGCTGGCGCTGGTGGTGGTGATTCTGGTGTCGCGCTTTTTGATCATCGGCGTGCCGCTCAGGCTACTGTCGGGGCGCCGTCACTTTCGTGCCGGCACGACCCGCGTGCTGACCTGGGGTGGGCTGCGTGGCGGTATCTCGGTGGCCTTGGCGCTGTCGCTGCCCGACGGCGAGATCCGCAACACCCTGGTGGTCACCACCTACGTGATCGTGCTGTTCTCGATCCTCGTTCAGGGGCTGACGATCGGCCGGCTGGTTCGGCATGTATTGAAGGCGCCGCGCTAGGGTCTGTGCGACAACTACCTGCGCTCGGCAATACGGTGTTAAAAATTGGTTCAAAATGCTCATTTACACCTCGTAAACTCCGCTTTTTCGCCAATTTTTGCCTAGTCTTGCCTTCGCTCGCTAACGTTTCGCACAAACCCTAGGGACTTTGGTTGGGCTCCCAAGCCGCTCGGTCGGCGTGGTGAGAGTCGGGTAAGCCTCCTATATTAGGTGGCAGTACTGCTGTCAGGTATTCGTCCCCTCTCGCTTCGTTGACCGAGGTGCCGCATGAATCAAGCCGCCATGTCCGCTGTACCCGTCGGTGATCACAAGGTTGCCGACCCCTCCCTGGCCGATTGGGGCCGCCGCGAGATTCGTATCGCCGAGACGGAAATGCCGGCGCTGATGAAGATCCGCGAGAAATACCGTGGCGCCCAGCCGCTGGCCGGTGCGCGGATCAGCGGCTGCATCCACATGACCATTCAGACCGCGGTGCTGATCGAGACCCTGGTCGCGCTGGGGGCCAGCGTGCGCTGGTCGTCCTGCAATATCTTCTCCACCCAGGATCATGCCGCCGCCGCGATCGCCGCGGCGGGCATTCCGGTGTTCGCCTGGAAGGGCGAGACCGAGGAAGAATTCTGGTGGTGCATCGAGCAGACCGTCGAGGGCCCCGATGGCTGGCGGCCCAATCTGGTACTCGACGACGGCGGCGACCTCACGGCGCTGCTGCACGAGCAACGCCCCGAGCTGCTGGAGCGGATTCACGGCATCTCGGAGGAGACCACCACCGGCGTGCATCGCCTCCACGAGATGCTGCGCGATGGCCGGCTCAAGGTGCCGGCCATCAACGTAAACGATGCGGTCACCAAGTCGAAGAACGACAACAAGTACGGCTGCCGCCATTCCCTGTCGGATGCCATCAAGCGCGGCCTCGACCATCTGCTGGCCGGCAAGCAGGCGCTGGTGGTGGGTTATGGCGATGTCGGCAAGGGCTCGGCGGCCTCGCTGCGCCAGGAAGGCATGATCGTCAAGGTCTCGGAGATCGACCCGATCTGCGCCATGCAGGCCTGCATGGACGGCTACGAGGTGGTGTCCCCCTATCTCGAGGGCCATAACGGCGGCGCGTCCAGTATCGACCGGGCCCTGCTCGGCAAGATCGACCTGGTGGTCACCGCCACCGGCAATATCGACGCCTGCGATGCGTCGATGCTCGAGGCCCTCAAGAAAGGGGCCGTGGTGTGCAACATCGGCCACTTCGACAGCGAAATCGATACCGCCTATATGCGCCGCCAGTGGCACTGGGAAGAGGTCAAGCCGCAGGTTCACAAGGTCTATCGTGACAGCGCGCCGGGCGACTTCGATCCCGAAAGCGACGATTACCTGCTGCTGCTCGCCGAGGGTCGGCTGGTCAACCTGGGCAACGCCACCGGCCATCCGTCGCGGATCATGGACGGCTCCTTCGCCAACCAGGTGCTGGCGCAGATTCACCTGTTCGCCGGCCGTTTCGCCGACCTGCCACCGGACGAACGCGCGGCTGCCCTGACGCTGTCCGTGCTGCCTCGCCATCTCGACGAGGAGGTCGCACGTTACATGGTCGGAGGTTTCGGCGGGGTGGTCACGCGCATGACCGAGGCGCAGGCAGACTATCTGGGCCTCGCCCCAGAGGGCCCCTTCAAACCGGATAGCTATCGCTACTAGCCACGCTTGAGGGGGCGTCGGCGTCGTCGGCCATGGCCAGCCCCCGGCAGGCGGGCATTGATTCCCAGCCAAGGAGCAGTCCAGATGACCGAGTCGGTCCATATCGTCGGCCCCCAGTTCAGTAATTTCGTGCGCAGCGTTCAGCTGTGTTGCGAGGAGAAGGGCATTCCCTACAGCCTGGGCGCCGAGATCGCAGGCCACCCCATGGCGCTGCACTCAGCCGAGCACTATGCGCTGCACCCTTTCGGCAAGGTGCCCATCCTGCTGCACGGTGAGCGACGCTTGGTCGAGACAGCCAGCATCTGCCGCTATCTGGACGCGGCCTTCGAGGGGCCCGCCCTGCAGCCGGAAGCGACCTGGCAGCGGGCGCAGGTCGACCAATGGAGCGGGCTGCTCGCCCTCTACGTCGATCAGGCTTTGGTGCGCCGCTACCTGCTGGAGTTCGTGTTTCCCAAAGGAGAAGGCGGAACCGTTCGCCTGGATGCCGTGGCGGCGGCGCAGCCGGAGGTGGTGCGCAATATCAACCTGCTGGAGCAGCAGCTGGCCGAGGGTGACTATCTGGTGGGTGATGACTTCACGATCGCCGATGCCATTGCCGCGCCGATGCTCGACTATCTGGCCGGTATGCCCGCCGCCAAGGACATCCTGGCCGAGACGCCGCGCCTGATGGCCTATATCGAGCGGCTACGGGCTCGGCCTGCGGTGGCCAAGGTGCTGGTGGCGCCGGATTTAGGAGCCAGAACTTAGCCGGCCCGCGCAAGGCGATGCGGGTGGCTGGCGGTGCCTGGCGAATCCAGGCCGTAGCGAATTGTCACGGTATCGTCACCGCCACGCCATAGGGGCGTCATGGCAGGGCTTCATGGTTAAGGGGCGTTCGAAGGAGGCCGCCCCATGACTGACTCGCCCATTGCCTTGCCCGACTCTCGTACCCTGTTCATTTCTGACCTGCACATGGGGACGCCGGACTGCCAGGCCGCCCTGCTCGATAGCCTGCTGCGCCGGGTGCGCCCCAAGCGGCTCTATCTGGTCGGCGACATCATCGACCTGATCGCCATGCGCAAACGTGCGGTGCTGCCCAGCGCCCAGCAGCGTCTGGTGGCGCGGGTGCTGCGCCTGGCCCGCGGTGGCTGCGAGGTCATCTACATTCCCGGCAACCACGATGCCGCCCTGCGCAAGCTGTGTGGTCTCAAACTCTACAACGTGCGAATCGAACGGCGCATGATCCACGTCACGGCCGACAACCGGCGCCTGCTGGTCAGCCACGGCGACGAGTTCGACACTCATGTGCGCATGGCCCCCTGGATGATGGCGCTTGGTGATGGCATGCACCAGTTCGTGCTGTCGCTGAACCGCTGGTGCAACCATGGCCGCCGCCTGTTGGGAATGCCCTACTGGTCGCTTGCCGCTGCTTTGAAAAACCAGGTGGGGGCGGCGCGTCGCTACGTCGAGCAGTTCGAACAGGCGGCTCTGCATCAGGCCGCTCGAGAAGGTCTCGATGGCTATATCGGTGGGCATATCCACAAGGCCGGCTTCGCCACGAGGCCTGGCGTGCTGTACTGCAACGACGGTGACTGGGTCGAGCACTGCACGGCGCTGATGGAAGACGGCGAGGGTCGGCTCAGCCTGATCGACTGGCAGGGGCGGGTAATCGACAAGGAACCGGCGGTCGAGCCGCGTCCCATGGTGGAACCGTCGCTGGCCCGGGCCTGATCGTCTGGGCGCTTTTCCAGGCGGCTGCTTTCCGGGGCCGCTCATCGGCCCCTCTTGCTCCTGCTCATTGAACGGCCTTGTGCGTCGCTGGGGGTATGCTTCAATGAGGCAGGAGGTTGTCATGACCGTTACCGATTCCCCAGCGTCTCCCCTTATCGCCGTACGCTCCTATCCGGACCGCGTGCTCAGCGACCGCCATGGCTATCACCAGCTGCTGCTCGGGCTCGAGGGCGCGGTGGAGCTGGAAGTGGCCGGCCGTGGCCGGCGCGTCGAGCCCGGCCTACTGGTGCCGATTCCCTCGGGCGATACCCATCATTATCTGGCCCCGCAGGATAACCGTACCCTGGTGCTCGACCTGCCGGAGGCCTGGTGCGAGACCCTGGCTCTGGACGATGGTCTGACGGCGCAGGTTAGACGTATATCGCCTGCGCTGATGGCAGGGGCGCGACAACTCGAGGAAGGCGATTCGGCGGCGCTGGCCGCCTGGGTCGCTGGTGCGTTGAGGATGCCGGCGCACAGGGCCGGTGAGCCGCGGCTGCGCTTACTGCGTCTGCTGCCCGAGATCGAAGCCGACCTGGCGCAGCGCTGGCGAGTTCGCGACTGGGCGGCCCGCTGTCACCTGGCCGAGGCGGCCTTTGCTCGTCAGTTTCATGCCCTGACCGGCCGCTCGCCGCATGCCTGGCTGGTCGAGCGGCGCTTGGCCAAGGCCATGACGCTGCTGGCCGAGACCTCAGCAAGCATCACCGAGATCGCCCTGGCCTGCGGCTTTGGCGATACCGCCCATTTCTCGCGTACTTTCCGTGACCGTCAGGGCCTCTCGCCGCGGGCCTGGCGGCAGGCTCAGCCTGGCGCCACCAGCGCCAGCAACCCTTCCAGATAGAACGGCATCACCAGCGGGGCGATCAGGGTGCTGATCAGTACGGCCACGGCGGCCTTCTCGGCCCGGCTACCGAGCTCCATGGCTACCACCACCAGGTTGGCGGCCAGCGGTACGACCCCGACCAGCAGCAGCGCTAGCGCCAGTTCATCATCGATGCCGATCGTCGCCTGCAGGGCCAGGACGGCCCCCAGGCTGACCAGCGGCCAGAGCCCGAAACGCACCGCCAGCGAGGCACCGATAAAGCGCGGATCAAGCTCGCTGAAGCGGACTCGCCCAAGGGTCATGCCGATGATCATCATGCCAAGCAGGGTGTAGGTGGGCGGGAAGACCTCGGCCCCTTCCATCAGTGCGTCCGGCAGTGGCAGCGACAGACCGCTGACCACCAGGGCGATGAGAAAGGCATAAATCAGTGGCAGGCGCAGGATCTTGTGCAGGCTCTCTCGCACCGAGAAGCGGCCTCGGGCGCTCACATAGAAGCCCAGCGTGAATTCATAGAGGTTCATGCCCAGTAGGCAAAACAGGTACTGGGTTACGCCCTCGGGTGACAGCAGCACCATGGCCACCGGTAGCCCGAAGTAGCCGGTGTTGGCGGTGCCGGCGGAGAAGGCCAGCAGTGAGGCTTCCTCGGCGGCGAAGAAGGGGCGGGCGAGTCGGCCGACCAGCAGACACATCAGGCTGGCGATGACGAACACCCCCAGCGTCAGCAGCAGATAGGCCGGGGTAGGGCCGCCCAATACCAGGCCGCGAAAGACCGTGACCGGGGCGATTACGTAGATCAGCAGGCTGGCAATCGGGCGTGGGTCGAGGGATAGCTGCCGGGCACAGATCACCCCCAGGCCAACGAAGGCCAGCAGCATCCACAGCGGCGCCATCAGGGTGGCGCCAAGGTCGAGCTCCGCCATCGGTATCTCCTGATATAAAAATCACATCATGCCTGCCAGCTGTCCGCCTGTCAGGATATTAAATGTCTGACGCCCTACCTTTCATGTGGCTTATCTGTCATTAACATCATCCGCGGACGATTCGACCGGCGAGGGTCAGGATTCGACAAGTTCTCGGCGCGGGCTTCTGTAAGGCTAGGGGGCTGATTGTCACCCTGCGTCAACTCGCCTTCAGGAGCCATACCATGACCGATGCCACGCCCCCCGACTCACGCGCCACCGCCATCGGGGCGACGACCGTGCTCAACTGGGCGCTGCTGGCGGCCCTGACCCAACTGGCCGGCCCGGTTCCGCCATTTCTGCTCACGTCCTTGGCCTTCGCGGTCGCCTTCGTCTGTTTTGCCGTCTGGCTGACCCTGCGCGGCGAGTCGCTCACCGTGGCGATGCGACTACCGCCGACGGTTTGGGCGCTGGGGGTTGGCGGGCTGTTCGGCTATCACGCCCTCTACTTCGTGGCCCAGCAGAACGCCCCGGCGGCCAATGCTGGCCTGATCAGCTACCTGTGGCCGCTTCTGATCGTGCTGTTCGTGGCGCTGTTGCCCGGGGAGCGCTTGAAGGCCGTGCATGTGATCGGCGCCCTGCTTGGCTTCGCCGGTGCGGCCCTGCTGATCGGCGGCGATGTCTCCGGGGAGGGCTCGGTGCTTGGTTACGGGGCGGCGGTCGCCTGTGCCTTCCTGTGGAGCGGCTATTCGGTGCTGTCTCGGGCCGTGCGCCAAGTGCCGACCGCGGCCGTGGGCGGTTTCTGCCTGGTCACCGCGGTGCTGGCCGCACTGGGCCACCTGCTGTTCGAACCGTCGCGCTGGCCCGAGGGGCTGGGGTGGCTGGGCGTGCTGGGGCTCGGCCTGGGCCCAGTTGGCAGCGCCTTCTTCACCTGGGACCGGGGCGTCAAACATGGCGATCTGCGCCTGCTGGGGCTGCTGTCCTACTTTACGCCGCTGCTCTCGACCCTGGTGCTGATCGCCTGCGGCTATGCCGAGCCGACCGGCTCACTGGCCCTGGCAGCCGGGCTGATCACCCTTGGCATGTTGATCGGCAGCGGCTGGCTGCGCCGGCCGTTGCGGCGTGGCGGCTCGCCGGGTGTCTCGCATAAGCGTTAGACCTGACGGTTATGCTTGCTCGGGTTTTTATATGAATGAAATCGATACAGGAGCGGTGAAACTTTCATTAGTCGGGGCGCAAGGGGGGCGTCACAATGAGCCTATCTCACTAGGCCTTGCCGGCCTGCTCTGCCCTCATCCGTTGCCCTGCGTAGCCAAGCGGGACAGCGGATGGAGGCGAGACTATCAAGAATACACAGCGAGAGTCGCCGTACAGGTGACCGACGAGGGTTGAATCCATGAGCGCACACGAGCATCCGCTAGGCATCAGTTTCGAGTTCTTTCCGCCCAATACCGAGGCGGGCAAGGAAAAACTGCTGGGAGTGCGCGATGCTCTGGCCGCCCGCGACCCGCGCTTCTTCTCGGTGACCTACGGCGCCGGCGGCTCGACCCAGGCTCGCACCACCCAGACCGTCAAATCGGTGCGCGAGTCCGGCATCAACACGGCGCCGCACCTGTCCTGCATCGGCAGCGACAAGGGCGCGATACGTGAACTCCTGGCCCAGTACCGCGAGGATGACATCAATAGCCTGGTGGCGCTGCGCGGCGACCTGCCTTCAGGCATGGGCGGAGGCGGTATTGGTGAGCTGCGCTACGCCAACGAGCTGGTCGAATTCATCCGTGAGGAGACCGGCAATCACTTCGAGATCGCCGTCGCCGCCTACCCGGAAAGCCACCCCCAAGCGCAGAACTTCGAGCGCGATCTTGAAAACTTCGCGCGAAAGGTCAAGGCCGGCGCCAACCTCGCCATCACCCAGTACTTCTTCAACCCGGACGCCTATTTCCACTTCGTCGAACGGGCACGCAAGCTGGGTGTCGAGGTGCCGATCATCCCCGGCATCATGCCGATCACCAACTACACCAAGCTGGCGCGCTTCTCGGATGCCTGCGGGGCGGATATTCCGCGCTGGGTCCGCAAGCAGCTCGAGGCCTACGGCGACGACAGCGCGAGCATTCAGGCCTTCGGCGAAGAAGTGGTCACCCGCCTGTGCGAGCGGCTGCTCGACGGCGGCGCACCGGGCTTGCACTTCTATACCCTCAACCAGGCCCAGGCCTCGCTGAAGGTGTTGGACAACCTTCGCGCCTGAATCACTTGTTGATCAGGGAGAAGGGTTAGCGGTCAGAGGCACAACGTAACGGGGCCCCGCCATTGGCGGGGCCCCGTTACGTTGTAGAGCCTAGCGAAGATGTGGGGCGCAGAGAGAGAAGCCTGAACCGGCCCCGCTACCCTGACGGGGAGCGGGGCGGTATCAGGGGCTTGCTCAGGAACTTGCCGTGGCGCCGTTGCCGCCGGCTCCCTTGCTGCGCTGCATCAGGAAGATGGCGCCGCCGATGGCGATACCGGCCAGGTCGCTGATCATGCCGCCGTAGATCATGCAGATGGCACCTGCCAACAGCACCAGACGGATCAGGCCGTTGATGTGGCCGAAGAACCATGCCTGTACCGAGGCCGCCAGCAGCACGATACCGAGCGTCGCGGTAACGCCGACCCGCAGGATCTGAATCCAGGAGCCTTCCATCAGGATGCCCGGGCTGTAGAAGAACATGAAGGGCACGATGTAGGCGGCCAGGCCGATCTTGAACGAGGTCACCGAGGTCTGCATGGCATTGGCGCCCGAGATACCCGAGGCCGCGTAGGAGGCCAGGGCCACTGGCGGGGTAATCGCCGACACCACCGCGAAGTAGAACACGAAGAAGTGGGCGATCAGCGGCTGGATGCCGATATCGATCAGGCCAGGCGCCACTACCGATGCCGCCACCGCGTAGGCCGCCGTGGTCGGCATGCCCATGCCCAGCAGGATCGAGATACACATGGCGAAGAACAGCGCCAGCAGCTGGCTGACACCGGCCAGGCCGAGCAGCAGCGAGGAGAAGCGCGCGCCAACGCCGGTCAGCGAAATCACGCCGACGATGATGCCGGCACAGGCGCAGACGGCGATGATCTGGATGGCCATGGTGCTGGCCAGTTCCATCGCCTTGAGAATGGCGCGGATGCCCATCTTGTTAGGCGAAATCCAGCTCACCACGGCGGCCGAGGCGGTCGCTAGGGTACCGGCGCGGATCACCGAATAGCCCATGAACAGCGCGACGATCAGGATGATGATCGGGGCGAACAGGTAGACCTGCTTGATGAGCTTCGAGAACAGCGGAATCTCGTCCTTGCGCATGCCGCGCATGCCCTTCTGGGCCGCCTCGAAGTCGACCATGAAGTAGACGGAGGCGAAGTACAGGATCGAGGGGATGATCGCGGCAATGGCGATCTCGGTATACGGGATACCGGTGATCTCGGCCATGATGAAGGCACCGGCGCCCATGATCGGCGGCATGATCTGGCCACCGGTCGAGGCTGCGGCCTCAATGGCGCCGGCACTGCGCGCGGGGTAGCCGACCTTCTTCATCAGCGGGATGGTCAGCGAGCCGGTGGATACCACGTTACCGGCGCTGGTGCCGTTGATCATGCCCATCAGGCCGGAGGCGAAGATCGCCACCTTGGCCGGGCCGCCACGGGCACGCCCGGCGCAGGCGAAGGCGAAGTTGACGAAGTAGTCGCCGACTTTAGAGGCCTGCAGGAAGGCGGCGAAGATGATGAACAGAATAATGTAAGTCGAGGACACCGCCGTGGTCGGGCCAAGGATACCGGCATCGGTATAGACCTGGCTGAAGAAGCGGCCTACCGAGAGCCCAGGATAGCCAAGGAAGCCGGGTAGATAGGGGCCAGCGAACACATAGGTGAGGAAGACCGCGGCAATGATGACCAGCGCCAGGCCGGCGACGCGGCGGGTCAGCTCGAGAATCAGCAGCGAGCCGGCGATGGCCGCATAAGAAATGCCCATTGGGGCGAAGGGGGTGCCGGTCGACATGCGCAGCGGCGAGTTGTACATGACCAGCAAATAGCCGGCGCTGGCCAGGGCGCAGACCATCAGCACCAGATCCGGTGCGCTAAGGCCGTTACGGGCATGACGGGTGGCCCAGGATAGCAGGATGGCGATACCGGTGGCCGCAATCAGCGGCAGACCGAAGTGCCAGGCTTCGACACTGGGGTCGATACGCATAGCACCGCCGGCCATGGTTTGCTGCATCAGCACGACCTGGAGCAGCGCATAGAGGGCCGGCAGCAGCAGCAGGTAACCGAAGAGCCTGAGGCCACGGCTGCTGGCTGGGATGTTGTCATCGGCGAAACGAGTGCCCGCGTAAAGACCATAGCCGAGCACCAGGGCGCCGCAGATGTGCACGATGCGGAACGACCAAGTCTCGAGCGGATAGACGTTCAGCGAGACCAGGTGAAAGGTGGAGTAGAGAACGGCTGCGATACCGAATAGCCACCATTGCCAGCCGGTGAACAGGCGACGGTTGGCCTCGATGACATCCTCGTCGACGCCTTGGGCGAGGGCCTCGGGCGAGGAGGCAGAGGACGCGTTCGCCTCGGATGCCGGGCCCTTAGGTGATGACTTGCTCATGGGAGGTTCACCCTTGAGTGGAAGAAGGAGTCCCGGCCCTGGCAACGGAACCAGAGCCGGGAGGATGGTGCGTGTCAGCGGATCACTTGATCAGCGACGGGTCGATCTCGTAGCCGTTTTCTTCGTACCAGCGCGCGGCGCCCGGATGGAACGGCAATACCTGGTTCTTGTCGACGTTTTCCGGGATGGTGGTCGCGGCGCTGCGGTGCACGGACATCATCTTGTCGTTGTTCTCCATGGTGATCTTGGTCGCTTCGTAGACCAGATCTTCCGGCAGGTCGCAGCCGGCGATGGCGAAGTTCCACATGGAGACCGCGTTGGCATCTTCGTCCAGCGTGGAGTAGGTGCTGGCCGGGATGGTGAAGGGCGCGACCGGGAAGGCTTCAGCGGCCTTGGCCTGCTCTTCTTCGGTGAACTCGATGATGTTGACGTCGGTCTGCACCTCGAGCTGGCTGACGGCCGGAATCGGAATGCCGGCGGCGAAGGCGATGACGTCGACCAGGCCATCCTGCAGCTGGCCGCCCAGGTCATTCCAGCCGCCATTGCGGCGCTCGAAGTTCACGCCCAGCTCTTCGAGAATCTGCGGGAAGTAGGTGTCCGAGGTAGAGCCGGCCGGGCCGAAGCCGATGGTGGCGCCGTCCGGGATCTCGTCGATGGAGGTAATGCCGGAGCTCGACAGCGCGGCGATGGAGAACGGCGTCTCGTACATCGGGAACATGGCGCAGACGTTGTCCATCTTCAGCCCAGGTGCCAGCGGGCTCTTGCCGTTTACTGCGTCCGCAGCCGGGCCCATGGTGGTCAGGCCGAAGGCGATATCGCCACTGTGGACCAGCGCCAGGTTCTGGGTCGGGCCGCCGGTGATTTCGCCGCCGCCAGACAGGCCGAGTTCATCGGCGATCAGGTTGGCCCAGCCGGAGCCATAGACGAAGTAGGTGCCGCCCTGACTGGCGGTGCCCACGGTGAAGCTTTCCGGCCATTCACTGCGGTCGGCCTGGGCGGCGGTGGCCATCATCAGGCCGCCGAGCATCACGCCGGAGGCCAGGGCCAGGCGGCGAGTGGTGAGCGTGGTAGCAGCTTTGGAAGTGTGCTTGGTAGCTGACATGCGACGTCCTCTTTTATTGTTGCCTTGGGAGTGATCGTATTGGCGCCCTACATAGGGCAACCTGCATGCCATGTATTTAAAGTTCTCTTTTATATCAGTTGATTGAGAAAAACGTTTTCGACCAAGGTCGATAACGCTCGAGCGACGAATGTCCGGGAGTCCACACGAACCCCGGCGCCAAGGTGTGCGGATTGTCGCACACTCCAGGGCTGGCCCCCGGTTGCCCCTTAGGGCATCAGGCGGCCGGGGCGCCTCGGCGCTCGGCCAAGCGCGCCACGGCCTGGCGAGCCAGCGGCTCCAGGCCGCAGTCCGGCTCGTCCAGGCAGGCGACGATGCGCTGCTTCATGGCCCTGGCCCAGAATTTCTCCAGGTGGCTGCAGACACCCTCCACGGTGTCGGCGGTTTCCCGCCCACCGCTTAGATTGGCGGCGATCTGGTTCACCATATTGACCAGCGTCTGGCCTTGATCGTGTGACATTCTCGACTCCTTAACCGTGAGCCCGCACCGGCGCCATGCCGGCCGGGCGATGATAGACCAGGTGCCGGCCGGGACGGGCGAAACCGACCAGCATCAGCCCGGCCTGCTCGGCCTGCTCCACCGCCAGCGAAGTGGCCGCCGAGACGGCCACCAGGGCACCGATGCCGGCGCTGGCGCTCTTGTGCACCATCTCGTAGCTGGCCCGGCTCGAGACCAGCGCGAAGCCGCCTTCGCTCGGCCCCCCATCGCGGGCCAGGGCGCCGATCAGCTTGTCCAGGGCGTTGTGGCGGCCCACGTCCTCACGCACCAGGCGGATACGGCCGCTGGCGTCGCACCAGGCGGCGCCGTGGCTGGCGCCGGTAGCCGCCTGCAACGCCTGGTGGTCGGCCAGCGACCCCAGGGCGTGCTGGATGGCGGCATCGGTCAGCGCCGGGGCCTGGACCTTCGGAATCGGACGAATCGCCTGATCCAGTGCTTCGGTGCCGCACAGGCCGCAGCCGGTGCGACCGGCGAGGCTACGGCGGCGCTCCTTGAGCTCCGCCTGACGCTGGCTGGCGATGGTCAGGTGCACCGTCAGCCCCCGCGTGTCTTCCTGCACCTCCAGGTCGTAGCACTCGTGGGGGTGCGCGATGATGCCCTCAGTGAGGCTGAAGCCCAGCGCGAAGTCCACGAGGTCGGCGGGGCTTGCCATCATCACCGCATGCGAGATGCCGTTGTAGACCAGCGCCACCGGCACCTCGAGGGCCAGGGCGTCCTCGGCGTCGTCCCGATACCAGCCCGAGGCGCCGCGGTGCTCCTCGACGCGATGATGCGACAGGGGCAGAGCCGCGTCCGTCTGCGGGCGAGTCGTCATGATGCCGCCTCCCGGGCCGTGGCCAGGTGTTCGCGCTGCGCCCGGTCGACTTCATCGAAGCGGCGCTGCCATTCGGATGGCCGGCTGACCTTCTCCACCTGCACTGCGGTGACCTTGTACTCGGGGCAGTTGGTGGCCCAGTCGGAGCTGTCGGTGGTGATCACGTTGGCGCCGCTGCCCGGGTGGTGGAAGGTGGTATAGACCACGCCGGGCTGCATGCGCTCGCTTAGCCGCGCGCGCAGTACCGTCTGGCCCGCCCGGCTGGTGATGCCCAGCCAGTCGCCGTCCTTGATGCCGCGTACCTCGGCGTCGGACGGATGCACCTCGAGCACGTCCTCGTCGTGCCACACCTGGTTGTCGGTGCGCCGGGTCTGGGCGCCAACGTTGTATTGCGACAGGATCCGCCCGGTGGTCAGCAACAGCGGGAAGCGGCGGTTGCTGCGCTCCTCGGTGGCCACGTACTCGGTGATCGCGAAGCGGCCACGGCCGATCGGGAAGTCGACCTCGTGCATGGTCGGGGTGCCGATGGGGTGCTCGGCATTGCAGGGCCACTGCAGGCTGCCGCGCTCGTCGAGCTTTTGGTAGCTGACCCCGGCGAAGCTCGGCGTGAGCGTGGCGATCTCGTCCATGATCTCGGACGGATGGGTGTATTCCATCGGATAGCCCAGGGCGCGGGCCAGGTCGACGGTGACCTCCCAGTCGGCCTTGCCGGCCAGCGGCGGCATCACCTTGCGCACCCGGTTGATGCGACGCTCGGCGTTGGTGAAGGTGCCGTCCTTCTCCAGGAAGCTCGAGCCCGGCAGCAGCACGTGGGCATACTTGGCGGTCTCGTTGAGGAAGATGTCCTGAACGATCAGGCAGTCCAGCGCCGATAGCGCCGCCTCCACGTGCTGGGTGTTGGGGTCGGACTGGGCGATGTCCTCGCCCTGCACATAGAGCGCCTTGAAACTGCCCTCGATGGCGGCGTCGAACATGTTGGGGATGCGCAGTCCGGGCTCGTCGTCGAGCTCGACACCCCAGGCGGCCTCGAAGCGGCCACGGGCGGTGACGTCGGCGACGTGCTGGTAGCCCGGCAGCTCATGGGGGAAGGAGCCCATATCGCAGGAGCCCTGGACGTTGTTCTGGCCGCGCAGCGGGTTCACGCCCACGCCTTCTCGGCCGATGTTGCCGGTGGCCAGCGCCAGGTTGGCGATGCCCATCACCATGGTCGAGCCCTGGCTGTGTTCGGTGACGCCCAGGCCGTAATAGATGGCGCCGTTACCGGCGGTGGCGTAGGTGCGGGCGGCGCGACGCACGGCGTCGGCGGCCACGCCGGTGACCGCTTCGGAGGCCTCCGGGGAGTGACGCTCTTCCGCAATGAAGTCGCGCCAGGCCCGATACGCCTCGGTGTCGCAGCGGCTGGCGATAAAGTCCTGGTCTTCCAGCCCCTCCGCGATGACGACATGCGCCAGGGCGTTGATTAGCGCCACATTGGTGCCGGGGCGCAGCGGCAGGTGCTGGGCGTCCTCGAGGTGCGGGGTCTTGAGCAGGTCGATGCGCCGCGGGTCGGCGACGATCAGCGAGGCGCCCTGGCGCAGGCGCTTGCGCATCAGCGAGCCGAACACCGGGTGGGCGTCGGTGGGGTTGGCGCCGATCACGATGATGGTGTCGGCCTGCATCACCGAGTCGAAGGTCTGGGTGCCGGCGGACTCGCCCAGGGTGGTCTTGAGGCCATAGCCGGTGGGCGAGTGGCAGACCCGCGCACAGGTGTCGGTGTTGTTGTTGCCGAAGGCCGCGCGGATCAGCTTCTGCACCAGGTAGGTTTCCTCGTTGGTGCAGCGCGAGGAGGTGATGCCGCCGATGCTCTCGCGGCCGTGCTCGGATTGGATGGCCCTGAGGCGTTTGGCGGCGAAGGTGATGGCCTCGTCCCAGTCGACCGGACGCCAGGGCTGGTCGATGGCGTCGCGGATCATCGGCGTGGTGATGCGATCCTTGTGGGTGGCGTAGCCGAATGCGAAACGGCCTTTGACGCAAGAGTGGCCGTGGTTCGCATCGCCGCCCTTGTAGGGCACCATACGTATCAGCTTATCGCCCTTCATCTGGGCCTCGAAGGAGCAGCCCACGCCGCAGTAGGCGCAGGTAGTGATCACGCTGTGCTCGGGCTGGCCCGAGTCGATGACGCTCTTCTCCATCAGGGTCGAGGTCGGGCAGGCCTGGACACAGGCGCCGCAAGAAACGCACTCGGAGCCCATGAAGGCCTCGTCCTGACCGGCCGCCACCTTGGAATCGAAGCCGCGACCGTCGATGGTCAGCGCGAAGGTGCCCTGTACTTCCTCGCAGGCCCGCACGCAGCGCGAGCAGACGATGCACTTGCTGGGATCGAAGCTGAAGTAGGGGTTGGAGTGGTCCTTCTCTGCCTCCAGGTGGTTCTCGCCCGTAAAGCCGTAGCGCACTTCGCGCAGGCCCACCGCGCCGGCCATGTCCTGCAACTCGCAGTCGCCGTTGGCGGGGCAGGTCAGGCAGTCCAGCGGGTGGTCGGAGATGTAGAGCTCCATGACGTTGCGGCGCAGCCGGGCCAGGCGCTCATTCTGGGTGGTGACCTTCATGCCCTCGGCGACCGGGGTGGTGCAGGCCGCCGGCGTGCCGCGCTTGCCCTCGACCTGGACGGCGCACAGCCGGCAGGAGCCGAAGGCTTCCAGGCTGTCGGTGGCGCATAGCTTGGGAATGTTGATGTCGGCCAACGCCGCGGCGCGCAGCACCGAGGTGCCCTCGGGCACGGTGATCGCCACGCCGTCGATCTCGACGCTGACCGGGGCCGCGTCGGCGGCCGGCGGCGGGGTGCCGAGGTCCTTGGAAAACGCCTTGTCGTGCTGGCTGGGATCGAAGTGCTGAATCATGAGCGGTCTCCTTCCGGCGCACGCTGGAAGTCGTCGGGGAAGTGTTTCAGGGCGCTCTGCACCGGGAAGGGCGTCATTCCGCCCATGGCGCACAGCGAACCGTCTTCCATGGTCTCGCAGAGCTCGCCGAGCAGCGCGAGGTTGGCATCGCGGTTCTGGTTGGCGCGAATACGATCGATAACCTCCACGCCGCGGGTCGAGCCGATACGACAGGGGGTGCACTTGCCGCAGGATTCGACCTTGCAGAACTCCATCGAGAAGCGTGCCTGCTCGGCCATGTCGACGCTGTCGTCGAACATCACCACGCCGCCGTGGCCGACGCCCGCGCCGACCTCGGCGAAGGTCTCGTAGTCCAGCGGCATGTCCCACTGGCTCTCCGGCAGGTAGGCGCACAGCGGGCCGCCGACCTGTACGGCGCGTAGCGCTCGACCGCTGGCAGTGCCGCCGCCGAAGTCTTCCATCAGGGTGCGCAGGGTGGTGCCGAAGGCCAGCTCGATCAGGCCGCCACGCTTGACGTTGCCGGCCAACTGCAGTGCCAGGGTGCCCCGCGAGCGGCCCATGCCGTGATTGGCGTAGGCCTCGGCGCCTTCGGCCAGAATGAACGGTACGGCGGCCAGTGAGAGCACGTTATTGACCACGGTAGGGCGGCCAAACAGCCCCTCGATGGCGGGCAGCGGCGGCTTGAAACGTACCAGGCCGCGCTTGCCTTCGAGGCTTTCGAGTAACGAAGTTTCTTCACCGCAGATATAGGCCCCGGCGCCCAGGCGTACTTCCAGGTGGAAGGTGCGGCCGCTGCCGCGAAGATCGTCGCCGAGATAGCCGGCGGCTTCGGCGCGGGCGATGGCGGCATCGAGGACCTGCTTGGCAAGCGGATACTCGGAGCGCAGGTAGATGTAGCCCTGGGTGGCACCGACGGCGAGGCCGGCGATGGCCATGCCTTCGATCAGCATGTAGGGATCGCACTCCATCGCCAGGCGGTCGGCGAAGGTGCCGGAATCGCCCTCGTCGGCGTTGCAGACGATATATTTCTGGTCGGCGGGCGTGTCGAGCACGGTCTGCCACTTGATGCCGGTGGGGAAGGCGGCGCCGCCGCGACCACGCAGGCCGGAGGCTTTGACTTCCTCGACGATGTCCTGGGGCTCGCGGGTGAGGGCCGCTTCCAGGCCGCGGAAGCCGTCGTGGGCCAAATAATCGACGATCGACAGCGGGTCGGTGACGCCGATGCGGGCGAAGGTCAGGCGCTGCTGGCGGGCGAGATACGGAATCGCTTCGGTCAGGCCCTGCGCCAGCGGGTGGTTATCACTGCCCTCGAGCAGACCGGTATCGAGCAGCGCCGGTACGTCGCTGGGCGCCACTGGGCCATAGGCGACGCGGCCTGCCGGGGTTTCGACCTCGACCAGCGGCTCGAGCCAGGCCAGGCCGCGGGAGCCGTTGCGCACCAGGGTCAGCTCGAGGCCGCGTTGCTGGGCCTCGCGCTCCAGGCGCCTGGCCACGGCGTCGGCGCCCAAGGAGAGGGCGGTGGTGTCGCGGGGAACGAAGACGCGGACGCTCATCCGATCACCTCCAGGGGCTGGGTGCGTAGTTCGTCGACCAGGTCGTCGAAGGCCTCCGGCGTGATTCGGCCTCGGATCTCGTCATCGACGCGGATCGAGGGGCCGCAGGCGCAGTTACCCAGGCAGTAGACCGCCTCGAGGGTGATATCGCGATCCGCGGTGGTCTGGTGGTAGTCGACGCCGAGACGCTTCTTGGCATGGGCTTCCAGGGCGCGAGCGCCCACCGACTGGCAGGCCTCGGCCCGACAGACCTGCAGCACGTGGCGACCCGGCGGCGAGGTCCGGAAGTGGTGGTAGAAGCTGATCACGCCGTGCACCTCGGCGCGGGTCTGGCCCAACGACTCGGCCATGATCGGCACCGCGCCCTCGGGCACAAACCCGAAGCGGTCCTGGATGGCGTGCAGGATCGGCAGCAAGGCGCCGGGCTTGTGCTTCAGGGCGTCGATCTCGGCCTGGATCGCCTGGGGCGTCCACTCACGGGAATCGCTCATCGAGTCCCCCCGGTTAGTTATCGTTCTGGCTAGTTATGCACTCTTGTTCATATTATGGAGAGTGCGTGCGTCACAGTGTTTGTGAAGCTAGCATTGGTGTCTCAATCGCAAAATATGAAACTTTGTTCACATGAAGCGTATCCGCATCACGCCGGCCTGGTACTTCAGCGACGAGACCGGCAACCAGCTCGATCCCAAGCTGTTCGGCCTGCTCGAGGCGGTGCACCGGCACGGCAAACTGACTCGGGCCGCCGAGGACATCGGCGTCTCCTATCGCCACGCCTGGAATCTGCTCAACAAGTGGGGGGAGTTCTTCGGTATCGCGCTGGTTGACCTGGAACGGGGCAAGGGCGCGCAGCTCTCGCCGCTGGGCGAGAAGCTTTTGTGGGCCGAACAGCGGGTGATCGCTCGGCTCGGCCCTCAGTTGGAGAGCCTGGGCTCTGAGCTCAACCTGGCCATCCAGCAGACCCTGGAAGGCGTCAAGCCAGTGCTGAGGCTCTACGCCACCCATGGCTATGCCGTCGAGCTACTGCCCACCTATCTCGATGAGCTGCGCGTGGACCTTCAATACTGCAGTTCCCGCGAGGCGCTCTCGGCGCTGCATCGCGGCGCCTGCGATCTGGCCGGCTTCCATCTGCCCCGGGGAAAGGTCGGCGAGCGGGTGATCGGCGACTATCGCGACCTGCTCAAGCCGCGCAGCTACCGGGTCATCCGCTTCATCACCCGACGCCAGGGGCTGATGGTGGCGCCGGGCAATCCACTGGGCATCGAGGGCTTGAGTGATCTGGCCAAGGGCCAGGTGCGCTTTATCAATCGCCAGGTGGGCTCGGGCACCCGGGCACTGCTTGACGGCCTGCTGGAAGAAGAAGGGCTGGCGACGCGGCGCATCCGCGGCTATGAGCTCGAGGAATACACCCACTCGGCGGTGGCGGCCTATGTTGCCGCCGGCATGGCGGAGGTCGGTTTCGGCGTGGAGGCGGCGGCCCGGCGCTTCGGGCTCGATTTTCTGCCGCTGGCGCTGGAGGACTATCTGCTGGTTGGCCATCGGCGCAGCCTGACGGAGCCGAAGCTGAAGTCGCTGTGCGAGGTGCTGGCCGGCGAGGCCTTTCAGGCGGCAGTGGATGCGCTGCCAGGCTATTCGCCGGACCGTTGCGGTGAGGTGGAAAAGATCGAGGTGCTATTCAACGGCCCCTAGCTCGTAGCCGTAAGCCCGGTGCTCGGCGTACCGCCTTACGTCACCGGGCTGCCGGCTCCTGGGCGGTGGCAGTCACGGGCGTTTTTACAGTGGGTGCTTATAGCTGCGCTGGCATCAGATCAGCAGCGCAGCGGTTGCCGCAAGGCCGAGCACTAACACCCGGCGCGGCGGTCGCCGGCCGGGGAGGGAGTGGGGCATGGGCTCACCCCTTGGGGTCGAGGATCTTGACCGTCTGCACGTCCTGTTGCTGCTGCTCCTCGCGAACCCGGTTGACCCGTGTCTCCATCTCGGGGAGTGACTCGTCCTCGATGGGCAACTGTTCGAAGAAGTCGCAGCTCACGCAGTCACGGTAGCGAATGCCGTGCTGTTCCCAGCTGCGCACCCGGTCCATGGCCGCGCAGCGGGGGCAGATGACGCCGGCGATAAAGCGTTTGGTGACGGGCATTAGGTCTCCTGATTGGTAATGGGGTTAGTCAATGCCTGAAAAGTACTGTGCTCGTCCATACGGCGTTAAAAATCGGCTCAAGATGCTCATTTACACCGCGTAAACTCCGCTCTCTCGCCGATTTTTGCCTTGTCTGGCCTTCGCTCGTCGACTTTTCAGACACTGCCTAGGCATTCGTTCGACGCTTAGGCCGCCCGGATGCCGCTATGGCGCAGCAGCGGCTCGATGCTGGGCTCGCGGCCACGGAAGGCTTCGAACAGCACCGCCGCATCCCGGGAACCGCCGCGCTCGAGGATCTCGGTGCGGAAGCGCCGGCCAGTAGCCGGATCGAAGATACCGGCTTCCTCGAAGGCACTCCAGGCATCGGCGGACAGCACTTCGGCCCACTTGTAACTGTAGTAGCCGGCCGCATAGCCGCCGGCGAAGATGTGCCCGAAGCTGTTCTGAAAGCGGTTGAAGGAGGCCCTTGGCACGACCGCGATGGCGTCGCGCACCTCGTCGAGCAGCGCCTGGATGTCGCCAGCGCTGGGCGAGGCGAGCTCATGATGAAGGCGGAAGTCGAACAGTGAGAATTCGATCTGACGGATCATGCCCATCGCCGACTGGAAGTTCTTGGCGGCGATGAGCTTGTCGAACAGCGCCTCGGGCAGCGGCTCGCCGGTATCCACGTGGCCGGCGATCAGGTCGAGCCCCTCGCGCTCCCAGCAGAAGTTCTCCATGAACTGGCTGGGCAGCTCCACCGCGTCCCAGGCCACGCCGTTGATGCCGGAAATGTCGGCAACGGTCTGGCGGGTCAGCATATGGTGCAGGCCGTGGCCGAACTCGTGGAACAGGGTGGTGACCTCGTCGTGGGTCAGCAATGCGGGCTTGTCGCCTACCGGGCGGGTGAAGTTGCAGGTCAGGTAGGCCACCGGCAGCTGAACGCCGTGTTCGGTCTGCCGGCGTACCCGGCACTCGTCCATCCAGGCGCCGCCGCGCTTGCCTTCACGGGCATAGAGGTCCAGGTAGAAACCGGCGATGGGCGCATCGTCTTCGAGGATACGGAAGTAGCGCACGTCCGGATGGTAGCGCGGCGCCGATTCGTCTTCCTCGAAGCGGACGCCGTAGAGCCGCTTGACGACCTTGAACAGGCCCTCGACCACCTGGGGGGCCGGGAAGTAGGGGCGCAGCTGCTCGTCGGAGATCGCGTAGCGCGCCTCGCGCAGCTTTTCGCTGGCATAGCCCACGTCCCAGGGCGCCAGTTCGGTCATGGCAAGCGATTCGCGGGCGAAGGCCTCGAGTTCGGCATACTCCTCGCGGGCCTGGGGCACCGCGCGCGTGGCCAGGTCCTCGAGGAAGCCAATCACCTGGCCGGGGCCATCGGCCATCTTGGTGGCAAGCGAGTAGTCGGCATAGGTTGCGAAGCCCAATAGCTCGGCCAGCTCGCGACGCAGGGCCAGGGTCTCTTCCATCACCGGGGCGTTGTCGAACTCGCCGGCATGGGGGCCCACGTCGGACGCCCGGGTGACGAAGGCGGTGTAGACTTCCTCGCGCAGGGCGCGGTTATCGGCATAGGTCATCACCGGGAAGAAGCTCGGGAAGTCCAGGGTGATGCGATAGCCCTCGATACCCTTGGTCTCGGCGTTGGCCTTGAGGGTGTCCAGTGCGCTCTGGGGCAAGCCGGCCAGGGCGTCAGCTTCGGTGACGTCCTGCTCGGAAATGTCCTTGTGCCAGGCCTGAGTGGCGTCCAGCAGCTGGTTCGAGAAGGTGTTGGCCAGCTCGGAAAGCCGCGCCTGAATCTCACCATAGCGGCGCTTCTGCGCCTCGGGCAGGTCGACGCCGGCCAGGCGGAAGTCGCGCAGGGTGTTGTCGATGCTGCGCTGCTGCGACTCATCCAGTTGGCTGAACGCCGGCGACTGCTTGAGCGCTTGGAAGGCGCGGAACAGGCCCGAGTGCTGGCCAAGCCAGGTGCTGTATTCGGACAGCATGCCAAGGCAAGCCTGATAGGCCTCGCGCAGGGCCGGCGAGTTCATGGTGCCGTTCAGGTGCGAGATCGGCGACCAAGCCTGGGAAAGCCGGTCGTTGAGGGCCTCGAGCGGGGCGGCGAGGCTCTCCCAGGTGGGCGTCTCGCGCTCCGCATCGGCCACCAGGGCCTCAATGGCGGCGCGGTTGTCGGCGAGCAGTTCCTCGATAGCCGGCACCACCTGATCGGGCTCGATCTCGGCAAAGGGCGGCAGAACATGGGAATCGAGCAGCGGGTGGCGGGCCTGCGGGTTGCGGGACATGGGCAGCCTCGTGAACAAGGGCGTCTGGAACGCCCGGGTGAAATCCGGGTGACGCCGCGGCGTCATTGGTTTGATTGTTCCCTTAGATGGAGGCGGGCGCCAGGGGTTTCAATGCGCCGGCGGGGCGTCATCACGGTGTCGGGATTGACTGGCCCGATTGGCCCACCGTGACGGGCCTGCTAGTCTTGCGCCTTCTTTGCCCCTTGCGATGCGCGCAGCTTAAGGAATTGATCAGATGAACGAGACACTGGACCGTTGGACGACCCGGCGTGCCTTCATTCTCGCCGTGACCGGCGCGGCGGTGGGCCTGGGCAATATCTGGCGCTTCCCCTATATGACCGGCGAGAACGGCGGCTCGGCTTTCTTGCTGCTCTACGTGGCCTTCGTGCTGCTGCTGGGGCTGCCGGTGATGATGGCCGAGATCCTGGTCGGCCGCGCCGGCCGGCGCAGCCCCAGCCAGTCGCTGGCGCACCTGGCAATGTCGGCTGGCCGCTCGCCGCACTGGCGCTGGCTTGGCCTGTTCGGCGCCCTGACGGTGTTCCTGATCCTGTCTTTCTACTCGGTGGTCTCCGGCTGGTCGATCGAATACCTGATCGAGGCGCTCAACGGTGACTTCGTCGCCCTGACGCCACCCGAGGTCGGCGGCATGTTCGATAGCTTCCTCGCCGACCCGCTGCGCATGACCTTCAATCATACGGTGTTCATGTTGCTGACCATGGCGGTGGTAGCCGGCGGGGTCTCCAACGGCCTGGAGAAGCTCAATAACCTGCTGATGCCGATGCTCTACCTGCTGTTGATTGTGCTGGCGGGCTATGCGGCCACCACCGATGGCTTTGGCCCGGCGCTGGCTTGGCTGTTCACACCCAACCCCGCTGCGATCACCGTCGAGGTGGTGCTCAACGCCATGGGCCACGCCTTCTTTACCTTGGCGGTGGGCGCCTGTGCGCTGATGGCCTACGGCGCCTATATGCCCGATCACCAGAGTCTGCCGCGGGCCGCGGTTGCCGTGGCGTCACTGGATGTGTTGGTGGCGCTCCTGGCTGGCATCGCCATCTTCTCGGTGGTGTTCTCTCAGGGCATGGACCCGGCCGAGGGGCCAGGGCTGATGTTCGTGACCCTGCCGATCGCCTTCGCCGAACTGCCCGGCGGTTCGGTCTGGCTGGCGATCTTCTTCCTGCTGTTGCTGCTGGCCACCTGGACGTCCTCGATCAATCTCGCCGAGCCCATGGTGGCCGGCCTGCAGGGCCTGGGGCTGAAGCGTGGTCAGGCTGCGGCCATCGTCGGCGTATCGGTGTGGGCGCTGGGCCTGCTGTCGGTGCTGTCCTTCTCGACCATGAAGGACGTCGATTGGATCGGCGGCATGAACTTCTTCGAACTGGTCACCACGATACCCACCGATCTGTTCCTGCCGGTAGGCGGTCTGCTGATCGCGATCTTCGCCGCCTGGGTGATGTCCCGTGACACCGCCCTGCGGGCGCTGGATGCCGGACCCAATGGGTTTCGCGTCTGGCAGTTCCTGGTGCGTTATGTCTCGATTCCGCTGGTTGTGGTGGTGCTGGCGTCGGGGCTGATCTAACACTCACAAAGCGCTGTTATACGTCGCCGGCGGGCCTGCTCCGCCGGCCAAGCGAGAGACGACGAAGGAGGAGAGGCGCATGCAAGACGGTCTGCGAACCCATCAGGGCTTCACGCCGCGGCTCGGCGAGCGAGTCTATATCGATCCTGCCTGTGTGGTGCTGGGCGACGTGGAGCTAGGCGATGACTGCTCGGTGTGGCCGATGGCCGTGGTGCGCGGCGATATGCACCGTATCCGCATTGGCGCCCGCACCAGCATCCAGGATGGCAGCGTGCTGCATATCACCCACGCCAGTGACTTCAATCCCGGCGGCTATCCGTTGACCGTCGGCGACGACGTGACCATCGGCCATAAGGCGATCCTGCATGGCTGCACGCTGGGCAATCGTGTGCTGGTGGGCATGGGGGCCACCGTCATGGACGGCGCCGTGGTCGAAGACGAGGTGATCATCGCCGCCGGCGCCCTGGTAACACCGGGTAAGCGCCTGGAAAGCGGCCACGTCTATGGCGGCAGCCCGGCCAAGGCGTTGCGCCCGCTCAAGGACAGTGAGCGCGCCTTCTTTACCTACAGCGCCGGCAACTACGTCAAGCTCAAGGACCAGTATCTGAGCCAAGCAGTGGACTAAGCGTAGGCGCTGGCCAGGTTAGGCTCATCCAAGTCGTTGTTTTTTCATGCCAGGGCGCGCGATAATCTGGTTTTCTATCCAGTATTCGAGTCCCCGGCATGGCCAATTTCGCAACTCACATCGGCGTGGCCGCCGCCGGCGGCGGCTTGGCGGCCATCAGCGGCTGGCAGGCCGGCTGGTGGAGCGCGGCCGATGCGCTGCCGCTGGCCGCCCTGGTGTCCTTCGGCGGCATCCTTCCGGACATCGACTCCGATCATTCCAAGGCGATCCGCCTGATCTTCAACCTCTTCGCAGTCTTTGCAGTGATCGCCGGCGCCTTGATGCTGCAGACGCGCCTCACGCCTGGGCAGTTGGTAGTGGCCTGCGGCGGACTCTATGTGGGGGTGCGCTACCTGGCCGGGGCGATCTTCAAGCGCTTCACCGTGCATCGTGGTATCTGGCATTCGCTGCTGGCCAGCGGCCTGTGCGCGCTGATTGCCACGGCGCTGAGCTATCGGCTGTTTGCCCAGGATGCCGAGATCGCCTGGCTGCAGGGGCTGGCGCTGTGGCTGGGAAGCGTGATCCATCTGCTGCTCGACGAGCTCTACAGCGTTGATCTGATGGGCGGGCGCCTGAAGCGCTCCTTCGGCACGGCACTCAAGCTCTGCGATTTGCGCGAGCCCGGCAACTCGGTGCTGATGCTGCTGTTGGCCGCCTGCCTCTCGCCCTGGCTGCCGCCCTGGCCGGTGCTGCTGGGCATCTTTCATCACGGCGCTGGGTTTTTGCGCTGAGTTCTTCAGATAAACTCTTGAGATAAGTTCTTGTGCTGAGCGCCGAATGCTCAGGGCACTAGTCGACGGCGGCCTGGCGATAGTCCTCTGGTTTCAGGGCGTACTTCTTGAGCTTGTCATAGAGCGTCTTGCGGGGCAGGCCGAGGTGCACGCAGATGTCATTGATGCGGCCGCGATGGCTGGCCAGTGACTGGCTGATCAGGCTCTTTTCGAACAGCTCCACCTGCTGGGGCAGCGCCAGGTCGCTAGCGCCTGCTTCGGCCCCTTCCAGCAGCGCATCCAGCCGGTAGTCGTAGGCGGCGCCCAGCAGCACGAAGCGCTCGGCGAGGTTCCTGAGTTCGCGCACGTTGCCCGGCCAGTCGTGGGCGAGCAACACCGAGATATCGGCGGCGGCGAGCGGCGGTGCCTCGAGGCCGCTGCGATTGGCGGCGACCACCGCGAAGTGCTGGAACAGCAGCGGTATATCCTCGCGACGCTCGCGCAAGGCGGGGATCGGCAGGGTCACCACGTTGAGCCGGTAGTACAGATCCTCGCGGAAGCGTCCGTCCTCGGCGGCGGCCTTCAGGTCGACCTTGGTGGCGGCGATCACGCGGATGTCCAGCGCGACCGGCTCATTGGCACCCAGGCGCTCGACCATTCTTTCCTGCAGCACCCGCAAGAGTTTGACCTGCAACGCCAGCGGCATCGACTCGATCTCGTCGAGGAATACGGTGCCGCCGTCGGCGTGCTCGAACTTGCCGATACGCCGTTCCATGGCGCCGGTAAAGGCGCCCTTCTCGTGGCCGAAGAGTTCGGATTCGATGATGCTCTCGGGAATCGCGCCGCAGTTGATGGCGACGAAGGGCTGGCCGCCGCGGTTGCTGCGCTCGTGCAGCGAACGGGCCACCAGATCCTTGCCGGCGCCGGTCTCGCCGAATAGCAGCACGTCGGTTTCGACCTGGCTGATGCGTTGCACCATGGAGGACAGGTGCTGCATGGCCTGGGTGCGCCCGACCAGCCGCGGCCCGGGGGCAGACTGCTGGGCCTCCAGTTCGGCCTTGAGCTGACGATTCTCGAGGCTGAGGCGGCGCTTCTCGATGCCGCGTCTGACCATCTCCACCAGGCGCTCGCCGGCGAAGGGCTTCTCGAGGAAGTCCCAGGCCCCTTCGCGCATGGCTTCCACGGCGGTGGAAATATCGCCGTGGCCGGTGACCAGGATCACCGGTAGATCAGGATCCCGCTTGTGCACCTCACGCAACAACGCCATGCCGTCCATGCCGGGCATGCGGATATCGCTGACCACCACGCCGGGGAAGTCTGGCGCCAGGGCGTCGAGGGCCTCCTCGGCGCTGGCGAAGGCATTGGGCGTATAGCCGGCGAGCTCGAGGGTCTGGCCGGCGGTGATGCGCAGGTGCGCCTCGTCGTCGATGATCAGCACCGGGGTCGCCGTATCAGGCATGAGAGGAAGGCTCCTGGAGGGGGGAAGTGTCGCGTCGGGTTGCCGTGTCGGCGGGTAGGGTGACGGTGAAGATGGCGCCGCCCTGTGGTTGGTTGCCGGCCGTCAGCCGACCACCCAGATCGTCGATGATTCGCGATGAGATCGATAGCCCCAGGCCCAACCCGCTGCCCGGTGACTTGGTGGTGAAGAAGGGCTCGAATACCCGCGCTAGATTGGCTTCATCGATACCCGGGCCGTTGTCGGCGACGCTCAGGCGCACCTTGTCATGGGCCGGTTCGATGGCAAGCGTCAGACGCGGCGACGGGGTTTCGCTCATGGCCTGCAGGGCATTGCCGATCAGGTTGACCAGCACTTGCTCGAGGCGGACCAGGTCGGCTCGTACCCAGGCCTCCGTCTCGGGCCAGGCATAGACGACCTCGACGCCGGACTCGTTGAGGCGGGCCTGATAGAGACGCAGCGCGTAGCCGAAGCAGGCCGGCACCGAGACCGCGGTCAGGGTATCGCCGCTTGGCCGCGAGAATTGCTTGAGCTGGGCGCTGATCTCGGCCATGCGTTCGGTCAGCTCGACGATCTGGGCCAGGTTGGCATCGGCGGTCTCGGCGCGTCCCTGCTCGAGGAAGCGGCGGGCGTTCTCGGCGTAGGCACGGACCGCCGCCAAGGGCTGGTTGAGCTCATGATTGATGCCGGCGGCCAGTTGGCCGAGTACGGCCAGCTTGGCGGCCTGCACCAACTCGTCGCGGGTCTGACGCAGGCTCTGTTCGGCGCGGCGGCGCTCCTCGATCTCGTCGGAGAGCCGGCGGTTGGAGTCGACCAGATCCCGGGTACGGCGCTCGACGTTGCGTTCCAGCTCATCACGGGCCCTGGCCAGGGTGCGCCGCTCACGCTCGGCAAACTGCTCGCGTTCGCGACGCAGTCGACGGCGCTGCCAGCCGTAGCCACCGGCCATGGCGATCATGCCGTAGAGGCCGCCGGCCAGCAGGGCGGACTGCCACTGGGCGGTTTGCACCGGCGTCAGCGGCTTGAGGATATGCATCTGCCAGTCGAACTCGGGCATCTTCCGGCGCAGCCGCAGATAAGGGGTGCCGGCCAGCGGCCCTTGGCGGAAACTCACGATCTGGCCGCCGTCCGGGCGCCGCTCGAGGATCTCGAGGCCTGCTGGTGGCAGCGGGGCGTCGGCGTAGCGGCGCGAGTCGTGCAGCGCTTGGCGCTGTGCCTGTGAGAGGGGATGCAGGGCATGCAGGCGCAGCTCCTCACGGCTGGCCATGAAGATGATGCCGTCTTCATCGGTGACCATCAGCTCGGCGCTTTGCGATGCCCAGGCGTCTTCCACGCTGTCCAGCAGCAGCTTGACCACCACCACGCCATCAGCGGTCTGGGCCTCGTGATTGGCCAGCCAGACCGGTGCCGAAAAATAATAGCCCCGCGCTTTCGAGCTGGTACCCAGGCCGTGGAAGCGGCCCAGGCGTCCGGCCACGGCGTCCTGATAGTAGTCGCGGAAGCGGTAGTTCTGGCCGATGAAGGTGTCGGGGCGCTGCCAGTTGCTGGCGGCCAGGGTATCGCCCTGGCGGTTGAGCAGGTAGATGTCCGAGACATCGGCGGTTTCGCGCACCTTGTCCAGCAGGCGATTGACCGGCATCGCCTCCAGTTTGTCGGGGGTGGCAAGGAAACGATGCACCACTTCGCGGGAGGCCAGCATCTCGGCAAGATAGTCGTGGCGCGAGAGATGGCCGCGCAGGCCCTCGGCGGACAGGCGCAGTTCGTTATGGGCTTCGTCGGTAAGGCTCGATAGCGCCTGCTCCCGGGCCAGCCGGGCGGCTTGCCAGGTCACCAGCACCAGGCCGGCGACGATCGCGACCAGCAGCGTCAGGCGCCAGGGGCGCGAGAGGCGAGTGGCGTGTGCGACGCTCGAGGTGGCGCGGGCGGGTGGGCGCTGGCTCATGGTGAGCGCTCGGGAACGGCCTGGGCCCGGCGTAAGGCGCGTTGGGCGCGGGTCTCGGCGCGCTCGACTTCGAGCAGCCCCTCTTCGACGAACACCAGGTGTTCATGGGCTCGCAGCCTGGCGTCCTCGGCGCGGCCTTCGAGGATGGCATCGAGCAGGGCCCGGTGTTGCTCCATGAGCAGCGGTCGCGAGTCCGGTTTCTCGAACAGATGCGCCAGGTTGTCGACGATGCTCTGCTCCAACATGTCGAAGACGCCGCGAATGGTATGCAGGATCAGCACGTTGTGGGCTGATTCGGCAATCGCTAGGTGGAAGGCGGCGTCTGCCTTGGCCTCCCGCACCGGGTCGCGGCCCTCGAAGCTCGCCTTGAGTTCCTCGAAGCGCCGGACCAGCAGCTCCTTGTCGGCGGGGGTCGAGCGCAGTGCGGCGTAGTAGGCCGAGAGGCCCTCCATGGCATCGCGGAATTCCAGCAGGTCCAGATGGAACTCGCCGTGGCGAGACAGCATCTCCAGCAGTGGGTCCTTGTAGCGGTTGTTGAGCTCTTCCGTGACGAAGGTGCCGCCGCCCTGGCGGCTGGTCAGCAGTCCGCGGGCGGCAAGCTTCTGGATCGCTTCGCGCAGCGAGGGCCGCGATACGCCGAAGCGTTCGGCCAGTTCGCGTTCTGGAGGCAGGCGCTGGCCAGGGTTGAGGCTGCCTTCTATGATCATGGCCTCGAGGCGCTCGGTGATCACGTCGGCGATGCGAGGTTGGCGGACGGTCTGATAGGCCATGGGCGCACCATCATCTAGGGTAGGTGAAAATTGGTAAGACCAATATTAGAGCATTTTTCTTGGCCCTGACAAGTTTGCCTTTCGCTCAGTAATGGCCCTTTTTTCAATAAGTTAAAAAAAGCCTTTGGTCGCCAAGACCAAAGTATAACCGGCATGACGGGCCTAAGGTTTGACACCGCCTGTAAGGCGCTTCTAGAGTTCGCTTCACTCTAGTTGTAAATTGGTTTTACCAATTTTTCGGCAGGACAGGTGCTTGGCATGAGCGCAAGGGTAGGAGCGTTCGTGTACGAGGCTTTTATGCTGCGCTAGCGCTACCTGGCCAATCATAACCGGATGTGGACGGCGTGCGCCGCCTAGTAGGGCGCTTGTTTGCGCCCATCGCTTTGCATGCCAGTCGCTATCCACCGATAGATAGCGCATCCAATACAAAGGGCTCGCCATGATTATTTCCGCTCCCACGGACTACCGCCAAGCCGCCAAACGTCGTATTCCCCCTTTTTTGTTTCACTACGCGGACGGCGGGTCCTATACCGAGCATACGCTGCAGCATAACGTCGAGGATCTAGCCGGCATCGCCCTGCGCCAGCGTGTGCTCAAGGACATGTCCAGCCTGTCGCTGGAAACCGAGTTGTTTGGCGAGTCCATGGCGATGCCAATTGCGCTGGCGCCCGTGGGGTTGGGCGGCATGTACGCCCGCCGAGGCGAAGTTCAGGCGGCGCGGGCGGCCTCCCAAAAAGGCATTCCCTTTACGCTGTCGACGGTGTCGGTGTGTCCCATCGACGAGGTGGCGTCGGCCATTGATCGCCCTATCTGGTTTCAGCTTTATGTGCTGAAGGATCGGGGCTTCATGAAGCATGCCCTGGAGCGCGCCAAGGCCGCTGGCGTCAAGACGCTGGTCTTTACGGTCGATATGCCGGTGCCCGGCGCGCGCTATCGCGATGCGCATTCGGGTATGAGCGGTAAGCTCGGGCCGGCGCGGCGAATGGTTCAGGCAGCGATGCATCCCTTCTGGGCCTGGGATGTCGGTATTCATGGCCGCCCTCATGACCTGGGCAATGTGTCGGATTATCGCGGCCACCCGACAGAGCTCGAGGATTACATCGCCTGGCTTGGGCAGAATTTCGATCCCGCTATTTCCTGGAAGGATCTGGAATGGATTCGCGAGTTTTGGGATGGCCCGATGATCATCAAGGGGATTCTCGACCCCGAGGATGCCCGTGAGGCGGTGCGTTTCGGCGCCGACGGTATCGTCGTTTCCAACCACGGTGGTCGTCAGCTCGATGGTGTTCCGTCTACCGCTCGTGCGCTGCCGGCCATTGCCGATGCGGTCAAGGGGGATATCGCCATTCTGGCCGACTCGGGGATTCGTAGCGGTCTCGATGTCGTGCGCATGATTGCACTGGGGGCCGACTCCGTATTGCTGGGTCGTGCTTACATTTATGCCCTGGCTGCTGCCGGTGAGGCGGGCGTGGCGAACCTCCTTGAGTTGTTCGAAAAGGAAATGCGGGTGGCGATGACGCTTACCGGCGCTCGCTGCATTGCTGATCTTGGCCCGGACTCGCTGGTATCGGGCATCAACCACGGCGTTGAGTAAATGAAAGCCCCCTACTGTGAACTACTCGAAGCGCTGAGCGACACCCTGCCTGCCGAGTGTCTGATTCATGACCCCTTGCGCCTGCTGGCCTACGGCAGCGACGCCAGCTTCTATCGGTTGATACCGCAGCTGGTCGTACGCCCGCGGGATGAGCAGGAAGTGGTGACGGTGTTGCGCGAATGCCATGCGCGGCGCCTGCCGGTGACCTTCCGCGCCGCTGGTACCTCGCTATCGGGTCAGGCCGTGACCGACTCGGTGCTGATCCAGCTCAACCAGGGCTGGCGTGATTACCAGGTTCTCGACGAGGGGCGGGCGATTCGCCTGCAGCCGGGGGTGATCGGCGCTCGCGCCAATCAGCTCCTGGCGCCTTATGGCCGCAAGATTGGCCCCGACCCGGCCTCGATCAATAGCTGCATGATCGGGGGCATCGCCGCCAACAACGCCTCGGGCATGTGCTGTGGTACCGCGCAAAACAGCTATCGCACCCTGCGCGATATGCGCCTGGTGCTGGCCGACGGCGCGGTGCTCGACACCGCCGACCCGGCAAGCGTGGCGGCGTTTCGCCATAGCCATGCGTCGCTGCTCGACGGCCTTGAGCGGCTGTCGGTGACTACCCGCACCGATGTGGAGCTGGCCAAGCGCATTCGCCACAAGTACCGGCTCAAGAACACCACCGGCTATGCTCTCAACAGCCTGGTGGATTTTCGCGATGGCCTGGATATTCTCACCCACCTGATGATCGGCTCCGAGGGTACGCTGGGGTTCATCAGCAGCATCACCTACGACACCGTGCCCGATGAGCCGGTGAAGGCGGCGGCGCTGGCCTTCTTCCCCGACATGGCGACGACCTGTCGAGCGACTATTGCCCTCAAGCAGACGCCAGTATCGGCGGTGGAGCTGATGGATCGGGCCGCCCTGCGCTCGGTGCAGGATAAGCCGGGCATGCCCGGGGTGTTGAAGTCGCTCCCCGAGGGGGCGGCGGCGCTCTTGATCGACGTGTGCGGCGATGACCCGGCCATGCTCGAGGATCGCGAGGCACAAGTGCATGAGGCCCTGGAGGGCATTCGCTCGCTGGAGCCGCTGTCTTTTACTCACGACCCAGATCAGTACGCCCTCTACTGGAAGATCCGCAAGGGGCTCTTCCCGGCGGTGGGCGCCGTGCGCGAAGCCGGCACTACCGTGGTCATCGAAGACGTGGCCTTTCCCGTCGAGCGTCTTGATGAGGGAGTGCTGGCGCTGACGGAAACCTTCCATCGTCACGGCTATCGTGAAGTCATCCTGTTCGGGCATGCCCTGGAAGGCAATCTGCACTTCGTCTTCCCGCAAGGGTTCGAGCGCGACGGCGAGGTCGAGCGTTACCAGGCGCTGATGGATGACGTGGCTCAGCTGGTCGGCGTCGAGTACGGTGGCTCACTGAAGGCCGAACATGGCACCGGACGCAACATGGCGCCCTATGTGGAACTCGAGTGGGGGGCCGACGCCTATGCGCTGATGTGGCAGCTCAAAGCACTATTCGATCCTGACAACCTGCTCAATCCCGATGTGATCCTGAGTCGCAACAAGACGCTGCATCTCGAGAACCTGAAGCCGCTGCCCGCTGCCGATCCACTGATTGATAAGTGCATAGAGTGTGGCTTCTGCGAATCAGTGTGCCCGTCCAAGGGTCTGACCCTGACCCCGCGGCAGCGCATCGTCGTGCGTCGCGAGTTGGCCCGTCTCGATGCTCTGACAGATGACCAGCCGGGAGAGGACGCGAATACGCTAGATCGTGAGCGGCTTGACCGGCTATGGCAGGACTATGCCTATCAGGGCATCGAGACCTGCGCCGCCGATGGCCTCTGTGCCACTCAGTGTCCGGTGGGGATCAACACCGGCGACCTGGTCCGCGAGCTTCGTCATGAGCGTAACACCGGTCAGGCGGCGATGGCGCATCGCTTGGGGCGTCATTTCTCTGGCACCACGCGACTGGCGCGTGGCGCACTCAACCTGGCGACACTGGGCCATGCAGTACTGGGCGATAGCGGTGTCGAAAAGGTGGGGCGAGCGCTGCACCAGGGAAGTGGCGGTAGGCTGCCCCAATGGTCGCCGACGACTCCCAAGGCGGCACCAGTGCGGGTGTTGAAGCCGTTTTCCCCAGAGGGTGCTAACAGAAATAGTAGGAAGCTGAATAAAGAAAGCCATCAGCAGGCCGGTCGCGACAAGGTCGTTTACCTGCCTTCCTGTGCGACTCGCGTGTTTGGCGTTGGCCACCATGACCCTGAGTCTCGCTCGGACATGGAGCTGACGCTGGCACTTCTCGACAAGGCCGGATTCGGGGTAATCATCCCGGCGATTTCCGGCCACCTATGCTGCGGTATGGCCTTCCAGTCCAAGGGGCAGTTCGCCGAAGCCGATCACAAGGCGCGGGAGCTCAATCGCGAGCTGCTGGCGGCAAGCCAGAACGGTCGCTACCCGGTGCTCTGCGATACCAGCCCCTGCACCATGCGCATGCAGGAAACTCTGGATGCTCGGTTATCGCTGCAGGAGCCGGTCGCCTTCGCTCACGACCACCTCTTGCCGCGTCTAGAGCTGTCGCCGGTCGACGAATCGGTAGCGGTTCACGTGACCTGTTCCAGCACACGCATGGGGCTTGCCGATAAGTTCGTGGCCTTGGCCAAGGCCTGTGCTCGCGAGGTGGTGGTGCCTGCCGAGATCACCTGTTGCGGCTTCGCCGGCGACAAGGGCTTTACCACGCCTGAACTCAATGCGTCGGCGCTCGGCGGGCTGGCGGAACAGGTGGCCGGATGCCGTGTCGGCTATTCCAACTCGCGCACCTGCGAGATCGGCCTCAGTCAGCATGGCGGCATCCCCTACCGTTCCATTCTGTCATTGCTCGATCGGGCCAGCCGCGCCAAGCCCTGAGACTCCTGGCGCCTTCCTTTGTGAATTGGTCGTCCTGTCTCGCACCCGTCTCCTCGGGCCGGCCGGTCCGAGGAGTGTGAACCGGCGCCTGAGTCGGCGGTGTATGGGGCGCTAGTCACTTTTCATGAGAGGGGATCAAAAAGCCCTTGCGTGCCCCGCCGATAATCCGTAAAGTACGCATCCGCTGCCGCCGACGGGCAAACGTCGGAAGCGGTGAAGGGTGTTGGAAGCACTTGTTTTCGTTAAAGTTTTTCGATCAGGTTTGATCAATAAGCATTGACAAAACAGCCGGAAACGGTAAAATGCTCCTCCACTCGATCGGCGCTCAACTCGCCGCTGGTTCACTCGGTCATCTAGAGCGAACGATAACAGCAAGGGTTGACATTCACGGCCGATTCAGTAGAATACGCCTTCCTCGCAGGGCGCCGGCCGAACGGCCAGGCAAATGCGAGATGCTCCACTCTTTAAGAGTTCGGAGCTGCTCTTTAACAATCGATCAGATAATTCATGTGGGCGCTTGTCGATGAAGGGGTGATCAGTCACCGATACTTCAAGGCAAGCGACTCGTCAAAAGAAGCCATATCGGCTGATTTTTTGAGACGTTTGAACCTTGAGCCAAGTTTGGTCTGCTTCTTTCTTCGGAAAGGTAAGACCGTATGATTTTAAACTGAAGAGTTTGATCA
>NZ_FNCI01000005.1 GCF_900100755.1 Onishia taeanensis | reverse complement strand
TGACGCGAGGATTCAGCGGTGTGCTCGACGGTGCTGGTGATCTCCTCCATCGAGGCCGAGGTCTGCTGCAGGCTGGACGCCGCATTCTCGGTACGCCGCGAGAGATCCTGACCGCCGGTCGAGATCTCGGTAGCGGCGAGGCGCACCGACTCGCTGCTTTGGCGGATGGTCACCATCACCGCCTCCATCTTGCCGACGAAGCGGTTGAAGGCGGCGGCGATCTGCGCCACCTCATCGCGGCCCTGCTCCGGCAGGCGCCGGGTCAGGTCGCCCTCGCCACTGGCAATGTCCTCGAGGGCATCCCGGGCACGCTCCAGGCCGGCGAGCGTCCGCTTGAGCCACAGGCCGAGCAGCAGCGCGGTGACGCCGATGATAATCACCAACGTAATCAACGAGGACTTGAGGATGGCACGCAGGCCGGCGGTAGCCTCTTTATCGTCCAGTGCCACGCCAAGCTCCCAGTCGCTGCCGGCGATGGGTGTCACGGACAGCCGCTTATCGGCACCGTCGATGGTGATGCGCTGCCAATTGGTCTTGGCGCTACCTAGCTGCGCAATAGCGGAGGGCGTCAGTTGGTCGCTAAGGCGAGTCAGGGGCTTGAGGGTCAGGTCGGCATTGGGGTGGGCGATCAATGTCTCGCCGCCGCTGCTCAAGAAAGCGAAACTCGACGGCGTCGGCTGGATACTATTGACCTGAGCGACCAGCTTATCGATCACCACGTCACCACCGATCACGCCGTACAAGCGCCCGCCGCGCTCGACGGGAGTGGCAAAGGTGACCACCATCCGGCCGCTGTTGGCATCCACGTAGGGCATCGACACGATGGTCTTGTTCTGCTCGGTAGCCGTGAGATACCAGCCGCGCTGTCGTGGATCGTAATCGTCCGGCGGCACCCAACCATCAGAGGTGGTCAAAGAACCATCCGGCTTGCCGAGATAGGTCGACAGGAACCCACCGGACTTGGCCAACTGGACCAGCGCCGGCACGGGGTCATCGCCCTTGGCCGGCTCACGAGCCGCTTCGACCATGCTGGTGCGAGCGGCGATCCACTCTTCGATCGCCATCGCATTGCCCGTCGCAACGGACCCCAGCTGCTCGGCAACCTGCTGTTGGTCATGAGACTTGACGGTCAGGTAACTAACGGTCGCATTGATCACCAATGCCAAGGCGATGATCGCCAGAGTGATGATCAGTATGCGCTTGCGCAAGGAGGAAAACATGGGGCGCCCTTAATGAGTAAAACATTATGTTGTTCGACGACAAATATCTGAATGGAAAGATATTTGCTTCTTCTTTATATCGGCGAGGGCGCCCATTTCTTGAGCCGCCGATAGATTATGCCGCCAGCGCTGAACGCTGCTTGAGCAAAGCCTGGCTAGCGCAGATCGCTGACCGCCTCCTGGATGTTTTCAAGACTGTCCTTCGACAGATCCTTGGACAGACTATGAATGACCCGATGCGAGGTCGGCCCATCGAGCTTATCGCGCAGCAGGCCGAGAAAGCGCGGTGGCGCCACCAGGATCAGCTTGTCGAGATCGTTCTCGATCCGCGCCCGGTATAGGCGTTCAGCGATCTCCTTGGCGAAACGCTCGGCGTGGTGCTGAGTCGCCACGTCTTCGCCTCCCGTGGCCCGCGCCGCCATCCCCGACGACTGATGAACGTCTCCGCCGTTATCGGTAACAAGGTCTCCCTCATGCAGGCGTCCCTCGGCATGTACCAGGCTGTCGTGCTCGACAAGCTTGAGGGCATCCCGGGTAAAGATACGAGCCCGGGCGGCATCAGCGACCAGAATATAGGTTGTCATGGCAGTTCCTCGGTTGAGTGAAACGCATCATCGCAGCACCCGCGTTCCCATACTGGAGATTGGCAAGGCCCCGACAGGGCGTCAAATGCGGCCCGTCGCTGGGTGGCGACAGAATGCGCAGCGAGGGCGCTGTGGTAAAATTCACGCATCTAGCAAGGACCCACCTGACCCATCAGTGTGGTCATGGCCCCGCCCCACTTTCGTCATTGGAGACGTCCTCGATGCGCAATCTGTTGCTGATGCGCCGCCCCCTGCCGCGCGGCCTACTGGTCTCGCTACACCTGTTTAGCCAGCTCGGTATGCTGGTGACCGGCGGGCTCTGGACCCGCGAGGCACTGGCGCCGCTTGCCACCACACCGCTGTCGGCTCAGTGGCCGACACTGGGGCTGGGCGTTGGCGCGACGCTGGCCGCTTGCCTGCTGGTGCGTGTCCTGTTTGAACTGCTGATGACACCCCATCACGTACAAGCCATGATCGCCCTCCAGCGACTGCCTTTCACGCGCTCCACACGCCGGCGCCCGGCGGTCCACGATGAGGACGATAGCTGGGTAGGCGAGGCGCGCCAGGTAAATCCCGAGGCAACAGCACCTCAGCCTGAAGCGTTCAATGCTGCCTATGCAGCATCGGCAGCCGGTGCTGCGGCTGCCGCTGCACCGCTTAACGACGCGCCGGCTAGCGCACAGCCATCAGCCGGCGCTTCATGGCCCCGTGAGCCGCAGCTCGACCTCGCCGCGCCCGCCTGGACAGACAACTACGCGCCCACAGCAGAGCCGCGCCTGTAGCCAGCACATGCCGATACGTTAGCGTCATCAGGCTCAAGCAGGCATGGCCAGCCGCGTTTGGCTGGCACTTTAGGCAAGAGGCCACTGGGATCACGAACCGCTGGCGGGCTCGCTGGAGGCCGGCGGAATCCAGGCAATCATGTCGACTTCGACGTCGGCCCCACCGGCCAGGCCGGTAACGCCGATGCAGGTCCGGGTGGGCAGAGGCGCAGGGAAGTAGCTGGCGTAGACCGCATTAACCTCTTCGAAATGCCCCATATTGGTAATAAACACCCGCGACTGAACCACATATTCGAAGTCGCTGCCCACGGCGTCGAGAACGATCGCCAGATTCTGCATCACTCGGTGCGTCTGCTCGGTAAAGGTGCCGAGCAGCATCTCGTTGGTTTCCGGAACCGTGGGCATCTGGCCCGTGATGAAGACCAGGTCACCGACCCGGCAGGCATGGGAAAAGGGCGCGATCGGCTGAGGCGCACGATCGATGAACAGCTTTTCAATCATTCAGGAAGCTCCCATGGCACAGCCGGCATGCCGGCTGTGCCTGACACGACTCAGTGGCCGAGAATCTGGCTGAGGAACAGCTGAGTCCGCTCGGACTGGGGGTCGTTGAAGAACGGCTCTGGGGCGTTCTCCTCGATGATCTGCCCCTGGTCCATGAAGATGACCCGGTCGGCGACCGTCTTGGCAAAGCCCATCTCGTGGGTCACACACAGCATGGTCATGCCCTCTTCGGCGAGCTCCACCATGACGTCCAGCACTTCCTTGATCATCTCGGGATCCAGCGCCGAGGTCGGCTCATCGAACAGCATAACCTCCGGGTGCATGCACAGTGAGCGAGCGATCGCCACGCGCTGCTGTTGCCCCCCGGAGAGCTGGCCCGGGAACTTGTGGGCCTGCTCGGCGATGCGGACCCGTTCGAGGTACTTCATGGCCAGTTCCTCGGCCTCGCGCCGCGGCTTCTTCTGCACCCAGATCGGCGCCAGGCTGCAGTTCTCGAGTACCGAGAGGTGCGGGAAGAGATTGAAGTGCTGGAACACCATGCCGACGTGGTGGCGGATCTGTTCGATGCGTTTGACGTCCTGCGTCATGGGAATACCGCCCACCACGATCTCACCCTGCTGATGCTCCTCGAGATGGTTGATGCAGCGGATCAGCGTCGATTTGCCTGAGCCCGAAGGCCCGCAGATCACGATCCGCTCGCCGCGCTGAACGGTCAGGTCGATGTCGCGCAGCACGTGGAAGTCGCCGTACCACTTGTTCAGGCCGCGCATTTCGATCATGGGGGTGTCGTCGGCCTTGGCCGTTTGTGAAGTCATACCGATATCCTTGTTCTTGTAGGCGACCACCCGCCGAACAGGCGGTCGCCGGCTGCGCCTGTGCGCGTCTAGTGGCCGGTGTGCAGCTTGCGTTCTAGGTACTGGCTGTAGCGAGACATGCCGAAGCAGAAGATCCAGAACACAAACGCCACGAAGACATAGCCTTCAATCGAGTAGCCCAACCAGTCGGCATCGGCCAGCGCCGCCTGCACGATCGCCAGCAGGTCGAACAGGCCGATGATCAGCACCAGCGAGGTGTCCTTGAACAGAGCGATGAAGGTGTTGACGATGCCGGGGATCATCATTTTCAACGCCTGGGGCAGTACGATCAGCCCCATGCGCTTCCAGTACCCCATGCCCAGCGCCGCTGCCGCTTCTTCCTGGCCCTTGGGAATCGCCTGCAGGCCACCCCGCACCACCTCAGCCATGTAGGCACTCTGGAACAGGGTGATGCCGATCAGCGCTCGCACCAGCTTGTCCATATCCACTTCGGTGGGCACGAACAGCGGCAACATCACCGAAGCCATGAACAGCACCGTGATAAGGGGCACGCCGCGCCAGAACTCGATGAACACCACCGAGATGCTCTTCACGATCGGCATCTTCGACTGGCGCCCCAGCGCCAGCACGATGCCGATCGGCAGCGCCGCGACGATCCCGACCACCGCCAGCACCAGGGTCAGCATCAGGCCACCCCAGCGATGCGTCGGCACCGTCGGCATGCCGAACAAGCCGCCGTGTAGCAGGTAAAACGCCACGATCGGAAAGACCGCCAGGGTCAGCACCGCGGCCAGCTTCTTGGCCGGCAGCCGAGGCAGCGCCAGCCAGGCAATCATCACCGCGAACAACACGAAGGTGAGATCGACCCGCCAGCGCAGTTCACTGGGATAGAAGCCATAGATGAACTGCTCGAAACGGGCCGAGATGAACACCCAGCAAGCGCCACCGGAGCTACAGGCCTCGCGGCTGGTGCCGATCCAGTCGGCGTCGATGATCGCCCACTGGATCAGCGGCGTGAGCCCCGCGATCAGTGCCCAGATCGCCAGCAGCGACAGCACGCTGTTGATCGGGCCCTGGAAGAGGTTGGCACGCAGCCAGGCGATGGCGCCGATGCTGCGCTTGGGGGCGGGGCGGGCATCCACCGGCGTCGTATTTAAGGTCAGTTTGCTCACTTATCGCTCCACCAGCGCCATGCGCGCGTTGAACCAGTTCATGAACATCGAGACCAGCAGGCTCAGCGTCAGATAGACCGCCATGGTCATCATGATCACCTCGATGGCCTGCCCGGTCTGGTTGAGCGTGGTACCGGCGAAGACGGATACCAGGTCCGGATAACCGATCGCAGTGGCCAGCGACGAGTTCTTGATCAGGTTGAGGTACTGACTGGTCAGCGGCGGGATGATCACCCGCATCGCCTGGGGAATCACCACCAGCCGCAGGGTCATGCCACCGGAGAGCGACAGAGCTCTCGCGGCCTCGGTCTGCCCCTTGGATACCGCCTGGATGCCCGAGCGCACGATCTCGGCGATAAAGGCGCCGGTGTAGATCGACAGCGCCAGCCACAGCGCCAGCAGCTCCGGCAATACGGTGATGCCGCCCGAGAAGTTGAAACCGCCAAGCTTGGGAATATCCCAGGTCAGCGGCATACCGCTGGCGATGAATACCACAGCGGGCAGGACAACAATGATCCCGGCACTGATCCATCCAGCAGGCAGCCGATCCCCGGTTGCTGCCTGGCGGCGGCGGTTCCAGCGCACCAGCACGATGGCCGCGATCACGGCCACGGCCAGCGCCACCAGCGTCCACACGAAGCCCGGCCCACCCACTGGCGCGGGCACCACCAGACCACGGATGTTGAGGAACACGGCCTCACCGAGACTCATGCTCTGGCGCGGCGAGGGTAAGCTGCGCAATACGGCGAAGTACCAGAAGAAGATCTGCAGCAGCAGCGGGATGTTGCGGAAGATCTCGACGTAGGCCCCGGCGATCCTGGCGATCAGCCAATTGGGCGATAGCCGGGCGATGCCCATTAGAAAGCCGATGATAGTGGCCGCGGCGATGCCGAGGGTCGAGACCAACAGGGTGTTCAGCAAACCGACCAGGAAGGTGCGGCCATAAGTGCTTTGAGGCGTGTAGTCGATCAGACTCTGGACGATACCGAAGCCGGCGGTGTCATGGAGAAAGCCGAAACCGGTAGTGATGCCACGCGCGTCCAGATTCTCGAGGGTGTTGCTGACGATGAAGCCAATCACCGCAAATAGCGCGGCAAGCATCAACGCCTGAAAGAGTAGCGCCCGCTTGGCAGGATCACGCCAGAATGGTGGCGTCTCCCTTCGAGGCGGAGGCGAGGAAGGAGTAGTCATGGAAGGTCCTCTCCACTAGCAATGACACAACGACGGACCCCGCCCCAAAAGTGGAGCGGGGCCAGTGGAGAGCGTTAGCGAATCGGCGGAGCGTACTGGATACCGCCTTCGGTCCAAAGCGCGTTGAGGCCACGCTCGATGTTGAGCGGTGAACCCGCACCGACGTTGCGGTCGAAGACCTCGCCATAGTTACCCACTTGGCTGACGATGCTATAGGCCCAGTCGGCCGGCAGACCCATGGCCTCGCCGAAGTTGCCTTCGCTGCCCATGAAGCGGGCGATGCCGGGCTTTTCGGAGCCCTTCATCTCATCGGCATTTTCACTGCTAATGCCCATTTCCTCGGCGTTGATCATCGCGAACAGGGTCCACTTGACGGCGTTGAACCACTGATCGTCACCCTGGCGAACCACCGGACCTAGCGGCTCCTTGGAGATGACTTCCGGTAGCACCTTGGCGCTATCGGGATCGCTCAGCTTGATGCGCAAAGCATTGAGCTGGGAGGTGTCGGACGTCAGCACATCGCAACGACCGGCTTCGAAGCCACCGACGGTCTGGTCGGAGGTATCGAAGACCACCGGCTCGAAGCTCATGTCGTGGGCCTGGAAGTAGTCAGCCAGGTTGAGTTCGGTGGTGGTACCGGACTGCACACAGAAGGCCGCGCCGTCGAGCTGCTTGGCACTGTCGATGCCCAGCGATTCCTTGACCAGGAAGCCCTGGCCGTCATAGAAGCTGACGCCAGTGAAATTGAGACCCAGAGTGGTGTCGCGGGTCGCGGTCCAAGTGGTGTTGCGGGACAGCACGTCGATCTCGCCGGACTGCAGCGCAGTGAAGCGCTCCTTGGCGTTCAGCGGCACGAACTGCACTTTGGAGGCATCGCCGAATACCGCGGCGGCCACGCCGTGACAGACATCAACGTCGATGCCTTCCCAGTTGCCCTGATCATCGGGCGTGGAGAAACCGGGCAAGCCGGTACTGACCCCACAGACGACCTGGCCGCGTTCTTTCACAGCGTCCATCGTTTCTCCGGCCTGGGCAGAGCCTGTCGCCAGCAGGGTGGCCATAATGGCGGTCGCGGAACACAGCAGGGTTTTGTTGTTGTGCAACATTTTGTTATTCCCTTGGATTGGGGTGAATTGTTGTTGTCATGCTCGTGGCATGTCGGGCGACAGTAGCAAAGCCAATTCGCCAGCCGTTAGATAAGACCGGCAACCTTTCTTCAACGCAAGCGGTATCGAAGGCATCTAAAAGCCCATCAAAATATAAAAATAATTTAAAAAACATAGAGTTAAAAAATTCTACGAAGGTCGTAGAGCGTTGAATACGGTGGCATGCCGCAAAAAAGAGACGCGGGAGTGAAGGCGGGTGGGCAGGAGAAAGGGAAGAGAAAAGCAGTGGCGGGAAGCAAAAATAAAGCTAGCAGCAGGCCGTCACAGGCGCTTAACCACAGAACCTTAACAAGCACCGACACCGGCGCGGGGCCGGTGCCGGGCGTAACTCACTCTTCGAAGGCGCGGCGCATGAAAGGTGGCAGCGCCAGGGCACCGCGATGGGCCTCGGCGGTGTAGTAGTCCAAGGTCATATCGCTTGCCGCCGCGTCGGCCTCGCGGAATGACTTAACGTCGACGCCCTTGCCGGCCAGGGTCACGCTCCACCAGCCCGACGGATAGACCGGCTGCGGGAACGGCAGGGTGGCGACACTCTCGAAGCCGGCGGCACGCATATCGCGACGCAGCTCGCGGATGATGCTGCCGCTGTGATAGAGCGGCGACTCGCTCTGCTGGACCATCACCCCACCCTGGCGCAGCAGGCGGTGGCAGCGCTTCAGGAAATCGGTCTTGAATAGCCCCTCGGCCGGGCCTACCGGATCGGTGGAATCGATGATCATCACATCGACGCTCTCGTCGTCGGCCTCATCCACCCACTTGACGCCGTCGGCGAACTTGAGCTCGGCGCGGGGATCGTCATTGGATTCGGTCAGCGCCGGGAAGAAGCGCTCGGCGGCCTTGGTCACTTCCTCGTCGATATCGATCAGCGTGACATGCTCGACCCCAGGGTGCTTGAGCACTTCGCGCAGGGTGCCGCAATCACCGCCGCCGATGATCACGACCCGCTTGGGGGCCGCGTGAGCGAACAGCGCCGGATGGGCGATCATCTCGTGATAGAGAAAGTTGTCGCGATCGCTGAGCATCACGCAGCCGTCGAGCACCATCAGATTGCCATAGGTCTCGGTGGCATAGACTTCGAGGTGCTGATAGGCGCTGGTTACATCCCACAGCTTTTCGCGGACCTTCAACGAGAAGGCGCTGCCGTGGCTATCGAAGACTTCGGTAAACCAGCCGGTGTCGAGTGATTCGGTCATCATGGACTCTCGCAGAACAGAAAAAGGGGACTAGCGTTGACTGAAGTCGCCAGGGCGACGGTTCATCGCGCGCCACCGCCCAGCAGGTACCGGCGCAGCAGCGCAAGCACGACCAGGCCGAGCAGCACGCCGAGGGTATTGGCCAGGATATCCCAGGGATCGCCACCCATGCGGCCGGGCACAGGCAGCTGCGCGAACTCGATGGCGACCCCGTAGGCCACCACGCCGATGAAGGCCGGCCGCGCGCTGATGCCGGCGAGCCCCACCAAACCCGCCAGCCCAGCATAGCCAATGAAGTGGTTGGCCTTGTCCCAGGGCAGACTATCAGGCATCTCGGTGCCCGGGGTCAGGCTGCCGATGGCGATCACCAGCGCCGCCATGACGGCGAGCCCTGCCCAGGCGAGCCGTCGGTCGTGCAGGCGAAGGAGGAAGCCCATGGCCTCAGTCCGCCGCGTGATAGGACGGGCTCAGCTCGTGCAACGCCTCCATGAAGGCGCTTACGTGGTCAGGATCCGTGAACTGGCTGATGCCATGGCCGAGATTGAAGATATGCCCCGGGCCACTACCGTAGCTGTCGAGCACTCGCGCTACCTCGGCGCGGATCGCGCTGGGCTTGGCGAACAGCACATTAGGGTCCAGGTTGCCCTGCAGGGCAACCCGGTGACCGACCCGGCGACGAGCATCGGCAAGCTCGGTGCTCCAGTCCAGGCCCAGCGCATCGGCGCCGCTGGCGGCGATATGCTCGAGCCACTGGCCGCCGTTCTTGGTGAACAGGATGACCGGCACCCGGCGTCCTTCATGGCTACGGATCAGGCCGGCGACGATCTGCTCCATGTAGCGCAGCGAAAACTCGAGATAGGCCGGCGTCGACAGGCTACCGCCCCAGGTATCGAAGATCTGCACCACCTGGGCGCCGGCGCGAATCTGGGCGTTGAGATAGTCGGTGACCGAGCGCGCCAGCACGTCGAGCAGTTGGTGCATGGTATCCGGGGTGTCATAGAGCATGGTCTTCACATGACGGAAGTCCTTGCTCGAGGCACCCTCGACCATGTAAGTCGCCAGCGTCCAGGGGCTACCCGAAAAGCCGATCAGCGGCACCCGGCCGTTGAGCTCGCGGCGAATGGCGCTCACCGCATTCATCACGTAATCGAGATCCCGCTCGGCGTCCGGTACCTCGAGGGCGGCCACCTCGGCCGGAGTCCGCACTGGCTTTCTGAACTTGGGTCCCTCGCCGGTCTCGAAGTAGAGCCCCAGCCCCATGGCATCGGGAATGGTCAGTATGTCGGAAAACAGGATGGCGGCATCCAGCGGGAAGCGCTCCAGCGGCTGCAGCGTCACCTCGCAGGCCCGGTCGGTATCCCGGCACAGATCCATGAAGCTGCCGGCCTGACCGCGAAGCTCGCGATATTCCGGCAGATAGCGACCGGCCTGGCGCATCATCCAGACCGGGGTACGGTCCACGGGCTCACGCGCCAGGGCGCGCAGGATACGATCGTTCTCGAGTTGCATGCGACGTCATCCACTCAGAAATTTGCCGACATTGTACCGGATGCCAGGCCCCCAGGGGCTAGTCCTGCGACGCGATGCCTCGATTCGCAGGCGCCTCGAGCGGCGAGATGCCCCTTGGAGGGCGGCGAGGCCGCCACCCTGCGATGAGCGCGCACGAGCCGTGAGCGAGCGCGGCGATGCTGGTAGACTTGGGGCATCGCGTGCCAAGCGCCGCCACGTTTCATCGAGGTTTTTCGTGACGATCCGATTCATCGCCGCCTCCCGGCTGCCCACCCCCTGGGCGACTTTCACCATGCATGGCTTCGAGGATGATGCCACTGGCAAGGATCACATCGCCCTGACGCTCGGCGACATCACCGATGGCGCCCCGGTGCTCGGGCGGGTGCACTCCGAGTGCCTGACCGGTGATGCACTGTTCTCGATGCGCTGCGACTGCGGCTATCAACTGCAGGAAGCGCTCAAGCGGATCGCCGCCGAAGGCCGCGGCGTGCTGCTTTATCTGCGCCAGGAAGGACGCGGCATCGGCCTGCTCAACAAGATCCGGGCCTATCACCTGCAGGACGAAGGCGCCGATACCGTGGAGGCCAACGAGCGCCTGGGCTTTGGCGCCGACATGCGCCGCTATGGCCTGTGCGTGCCGATGCTCGACCACTTGGGCGTGACCTCGCTCAGGCTGATGACCAACAACCCACGCAAGGTCGAGGCGCTGACCCGCGATGGCGTCGAGGTCAGTGAACGTTTGCCCATCACCACGGGTCTTAATCCCCATAACGAGCAGTATTTATCCACCAAGGCCGGCAAGCTGGGACACATGATGGCGCTGGGCGACTTTACCCAGGCGGATGACGTGGATATAGAGCGCAAGTCCTGATCTAGCGTGATCGGCCGTCCTAAGAGACGAGCAGCGGCCCCGCCGCCCCGATTCAGCGACCTGCGCAGGCTCGACCGTTGGCAGAGAGTGCACGGGGACAGAGCATGGTCGCGAATTCATCACCTAGCCAGGATGCGGCTTCCCCGAAAGCGCAAGATGCTACGGGCGACTACACCCTGTTCGAGGAAATCCTGCATAGCGTGAGCCATGGCATCGGTGCCGTGCTCAGCGTTGCAGGCATGACCGCACTGATCGTCGCGGCGAGCCTTGCCCATGATGTCGACGCCTGGAAGCTGGTTGCCTTCAGCCTCTACGGCATTACCCTGATCGGCCTCTACACCACCTCGACCCTCTACCATGGCAGTCGCCACCCACGCCTCAAGCGGGCGCTGCAGATCGCCGACCATTGCGCCATCTATGCGCTGATCGCCGGCACCTACACGCCCTTCATGTTGGTGAACCTTCGCGACGGCCCCGGCTGGCTGCTGCTGGCCGTGGTCTGGACATTGGCGCTGTGCGGCATCGCGCTGAAGGTGCTCTGGCCCCGCCGGTTCACGCCCCTGAGGCTGATCCTGTACCTGGCCATGGGGTGGCTTGCCGCCCTGGCGGCCGGCGATCTGATTGCCACGCTCACTCCGGCAAGCCTTGCCCTGCTGATCAGTGGCGGTGTGATCTATACCCTCGGCGTCATCGTCTTCGTCCTCGAGACCCTGCCCTACAATCACGCCATCTGGCACGCCTTCGTGCTGGCCGGCAGCGGCTGCCACTACGCCGCCGTCTATATCGGCGTCCTGCCCTTTACGACGCTCTAAAGGCGAGCGGCTGTTGACGCCTCGATTTGGCCGAAGCCGGCCGATAAAAAAGCGCCCTTCGCGAATCATATGTCGATACGCGAAGGGCGCTGGCGTGGCTCAGTAGCTGGCAGGGGGCTCGCTACCCAGCAGAGGACTCACGCGCCTTCTTGATACGCTCGTAGGCGTTGCTGATCTCGCTGGTGCGCTCCTTGGCCATCTCACGCATGCTCTCGGGTAGCCCTTTGCCGGCCAGCTTGTCAGGGTGGTTCTGACTCATCAGGCGACGATAGGCCTTCTTGATGTCGGCGTCGCTGGCATCTTCTTCAACGCCCAGCACCCGATAGGAATCCTCGAGCGAGGGGCCCTGGGTGCCGCCTTCGGCGCCTCCACCGCCACGCAGCATGGCCTCGATCTGAGCGATCTCGGCTTCCGTGCAGCCAAGCCCACGGGCCACGCGCAGCAGCATGTCGTGCTCGGCGGGATGCAGCTGGCCGTCGGCGGCAATGGCCGCCAGCTGCACCTGCAGAAACACCTGCAACATGGCGCGCTGGCTGCCGACGACGCCGCGCACCTTGGCGAGCTCCGCTTCGAGATCGAAATCTTCCCGCTTGCCGCGGGTGAAGTCTTCACGCGCCTTGGCGCGCTGGGCCTCGTTCAGTCTCAGTCGATCCCACAGCTGCCGCGACGCCTCGAGTTCGTCTTCGGTGACCTGGCCATCGGCCTTGCACATGCAGCCCATCACCGCGAAGGTCGATTCGAGGAACTGTGCCTGCGCGCCTGCCAGCTTGCCGATCAGGCTCTTCTTGAGTCGCTGGATCAGCCAGAAGCCAAGACCGCCACCGATGAGCAACCCGACCGGACCTCCGATCAGATAGCCCAACAGCGCACCAATCACTATCGCTATCAACATGATGTTCTCGTCCTAGAGCCGGTGCCTCGCGCCGACGTGGGTGAATACAGCAAGATACGTTAGGGGCCGGCTCGCCAAGGCGTGCCGTTCGCCCATTCTATCAGGGCCCAAGGCGCGGCCACGAGAGACACGGCAACGGCTCGCCGCGCGACCGAGACGCTGCAGCCGCGTGACGCAGGGCACCTGCTAGCCCATGGCGGTGTTTTCTTGGCAAAAAAAGACCCCACCGAAGTGGGGTCAGGCAAGGATCAAGAAGGGTGCGTGAACGGGATAGCGAGCGCTTAACGAGTTGCCGCCTGGGCATGGCTCAGCGATTCGGCCTGGGCCTCAGTCGAAAAGTGAGTCTGACGCTCTTGCTTGGCGATCAGTGCATGGCTCGCCTCGGCGAGGCTGGCACTGGCGTCGTTGATGCGGAAGTCGGCGACCGGCGCACGGCTAGCGCTGACCGATACCTGCTCAGGTGCCGCCTGATTGACCTCGAGAGCCCGCTGGGTGGCAATGCTTGCCTGGGCAGCCATCGGCAGAATGGCGACGACGAGAGCGGCGAGAGTAAGTTGGCGTTTCATATAGCGAATCTCCTTTAGGCTGTGTTGCTATGATGGTGATAATATTAGCACGTTAATTAACTTGCTAACAAACTATTTCGATCTAATTGATGCAACCTCGCTATCGCGGCTCGCCGTCGTAAGGGCATCGCCCAACAGCACCGAACGCACTGCTCCCTACTCCCTATTCCCTAGACAAAAAAAGACCCCACCGAAGTGGGGCCAGGCAAGGGATACAGCAGTCACGCTTTCGCGATGAGTGGTCGGCCTTAACGAGTGGCCGCCTGAGCGTGGCTCAGGGCCTCGGCTTGGGCCTGACGTGAAAAGTCGGTCTGGCGCTCTTCTTGGGCGAGCAGTGAACGACGAGCCTCGGCCAAGCCAGCGCTTGCCTCATTGACGCGGAAGTTGTCGACCGACTGGCTAGAAGCGCTGAACTGTACTTGCTCGGGGGCCGCCTGATTGACATCGAGGGCGCGCTGGGTGGCAACGCTTGCCTGAGCGGCCATCGGCAGAGCGGTGGCGACGACGGCGGCGAGAATAAGTTGGCGTTTCATATAGCGAATCTCCTTTGCGCTGCGTTGCTATGGGGATAATACTATTAGTCAGTTAATTAGCTGACTAAAAGTTTGTCGCAATATGATCGATGTGCTCAGCCTATCGGCAACGCTAGCAGGGGTCTGCAGCAAAAACGCCGCCCGGAAGGGCGGCGTGACTAGCGGCTAGCAACTGGGGCCGAGGCGATCGGGCAACTAACCTCGGCGCGCCAAGATGGACGCCTCGATGCCGGCGACGTCCAGGCCGCAATCGCTGAGCAGCTCGGCGGGCGTACCGTGCTCGACGAAGGCATCGGGCAGCCCCAGATTGAGCACCGCCACCGACTCGCCGGCCCCGGCGAGCAGCTCGTTGACGGCACTGCCGGCACCGCCGGCCACCACGTTTTCCTCGAGGGTCACCAACAGCTCATGGTAGCGCGCCGCCGCCAGCACCGCCTCGCGGTCCAGCGGCTTCACCGAACGCATGTTGAAGTGGGTTGCGTCGAGACGCTCGGCAACCTCGGCGGCGGCACCATTGAGGCTACCGAAGGCCAAGATGGCGATGCCATGGCCCTGACGACGCATCTCCGCCTTGCCGATTTCCATCGGCTCGAGGTGCGAGGGGATCTCCGCCCCCGGGCCCGTACCACGCGGGTAGCGTACCGCTGCAGGGCCCGGATGATGATAGGCCGCCGAGAGCATGGCGCGACACTCGGCCTCGTTGGCCGGGGCCAAGATCACCATGCCGGGCACGCAGCGCAGGAAGGACAGGTCCATGGCCCCGTGATGCGTGGGGCCATCCTCGCCGACCAGGCCAGCGCGGTCGATGGCGAAGGTGACGTCCAGCTCCTGCACGGCGACATCGTGAATCAGCTGATCGTAGCCGCGCTGCAGGAAGGTCGAGTATATCGCCACCACCGGCTTGCTGCCCTCGCAGGCCATGCCGGCCGCCAGCGTCACCGCATGCTGCTCGGCGATGGCCACATCGAAGTAGCGCTCGGGGTATTCCTTGGAAAAGCGCACAAGATCAGAGCCTTCGCGCATTGCCGGCGTGATGCCGAGCAACCGTTCGTCCGCGGCGGCCATGTCGCACAGCCAGTCACCGAAAACGTTGCAGTATTTCTTCGGCTTCGGGCGCGGCGGCGCGTCCGCCGCACCCGGCTCCATCACCGGCGCCGGCGATGCGGCCGGCGGTGCACTGGGCTTCTCGAGCTTGGTGATGGCGTGATAGCCGATCGGATCGGCCTCGGCGGGCTCGAAGCCTCTGCCCTTGCGCGTCTTAACGTGCAAGAACTGCGGGCCGTCCAGGTCGCGCATGCTGCGCAGGGTCTGGATCAGCAGCGGCAGATCGTGACCGTCGATGGGGCCGATGTAGTTGAAGCCCATTTCCTCGAACAGCGTCGCCGGGCTGACCATGCCCTTCATGTGCTCTTCGGTGCGGCGTGCCAGCTCCAGCGCGCCGGGCAGGTGCGAGAGCATGCGCTTGGAGTTCTCGCGCATCATGGTATAGGGCTTGCTGGTGAGGATCTTGGCCAGGTAGCTGGCCATGCCGCCGACGTTCTCGGAGATCGACATCTCGTTGTCGTTCAGCACCACCAGCAGGTTGGCGTCAACATGCCCGGCGTGGGCCAGGGCCTCGAAGGCCATACCGGCGGTCAGGGCGCCATCGCCGATGACCGCACAGACGCGACGATCCTCGCCCTGGGCGCGAGCGGCCAGCGCCATGCCGAGGGCCGCCGAGATCGAGGTGCTGGAGTGGCCGACCCCGAAGGTATCGAATTCCGACTCGCTACGCCGCGGGAAGGCGGCCAGGCCGCCATGTTGACGAATGCCAAGCATCGCCTCGCGCCGGCCGGTAAGAATCTTGTGCGGATAGGCCTGGTGACCGACGTCCCAGACCAGTCGGTCATGGGGGGTGTCCAGCGCCTGATGCAGCGCCACGGTGAGCTCCACCACGCCGAGCCCGGCGCCAAAGTGGCCGCCGCTGACGCCAACGCTATATAAGAGGTAGGCGCGCAGTTCATCGGCCAACTGGGCGAGCTGAGTCGCGCTCATCGCATGCAGCGCGGCAGGCGTCTCCAGGGTGTCGAGCAGCGGCGTGGCCGGACGCTCGGCGGGAATCTCGTCGAACAGCTTCATGTGGGCATCTATCGTGTCAGTGGTCGCGCTCGATCATGTGGCGAGCCAGGGCAGCCAGGGTAGCAGCCTCGTCGCCCAGGGGCGCCAGTGCCGCCAGGGCCTCGTCGAGCAGGTCATCGGCCATGGCGCGAGCGCCATCGAGGCCGAGCAGGGCCGGATAGGTCGGCTTGTCTCGGGCGGCATCGGCCCCCGAGGTCTTGCCCAGCGTCACCGTATCACTGGTGACGTCAAGAATGTCGTCCTGAATCTGAAAGGCCAGGCCGACCGCCGCCGCATAGGTGTCCAACGCCACCAGGCGCGGGTCGTCTGCCTCGACGGCCGTGAGGCCCCCCAGGCGAACGGCGGCGCGAATCAGCGCGCCCGTCTTGTGGCGATGCATGCGGGCCAGCGACTCGAGGTCGGCCGGCTGGCCCACCGCGGCGAGATCCAGCGCCTGGCCGGCGGCCATGCCGCTGCGGCCGGACGCCTCGGCAAGTGTCGCCACCTGGGCGGCCAGCCGTGGATGCGCCTGGTGCGCCAGGACCTCGAAGGCCAGGGTCTGCAAGGCATCGCCGGCTAGGATGGCGACGGCCTCATCGAAGGCCCGATGAACCGTCGGCTGGCCGCGGCGCAGATCATCGTTATCCATCGCCGGCAGATCGTCGTGCACCAGCGAGTAGGCGTGAACCAGCTCCACCGCCGCGGCGGGCGGATCGAGCGCCTCATCGCTGGCGCCCAGCGCCCGGCCGGCGGCATACACCAGTACCGGCCGCAGACGTTTGCCACCGCCCAGCACGCCATGGCGCATGGCGGCGTCGAGGCGCTCGGCCACGCTCGGTGTCGCAAATAGCGCCTCTAGCCAGGCATCGATGCGCGCCTGGTCGGCGCGCAGCGTAGGCTGCAGCGCGACCGACACGGCCGATGGATCTTGCTGGATGCTTTCCGGGGCACTTTCCTTGGCACTCACCGCACGTCCTCCGCACCGCCCGGGAAGGGCGCTTCTTCGAGTTCGCCATCGCCGCCCTCGACCAGGCTGCGCACCTTAAGCTCGGCAGCATCGAGGCGACGCTGGGCCTCACGGGTCAGGCCTACGCCTTGTTCGAAGGCGGTAAGCGAGGCTTCGAGACTCAATTCACCGGACTCGAGACGAGTCACCAAGGCTTCGAGCCGCTCGAGGGTCGAGGCAAAATCCTGAGGGGGCGCACCGGCATCCGGCATGCTGTCCTGATCGGCCATGGGCATCTCGCTGTCGTGGGCAGGCCGCCGGGCCCGCGCGCGTCAAAAATCTGGTCGGTCAGTATACACGCAACCCCCGGGGGTGCGTCTGCCCCGTGCCCGACTTGCATGGACAGCATGCCTGCCGCCCATGCAAGCGGTTCATGAGCCGCAAGCAGCATTTTCATTGCGCCCGCCCACGGCGGGAGCCGCGTCTGTGCTAGGATATGCGCCCTGTTGACCCTGTTTATCGCTTCTCGCGTCCTTTTGAGCTTTCTAGGGAGCTGGCTAGGGCGGCTGGGGTGACGCCTTGCCTGGGCGTGCGCCACGCCATTTGGAGCCACGACGGGCCAGCAGAACAGACGACATATCACCAAGAGGCGCCGCGCCCGTGGTTGGCCGGGTCTCGCAGAACTAGGCGACTCACGCCAACGATAGGGTTGATTCGACAATGGCCAAAACGTCCCTGGACAAGAGCAAGATCAAGATCCTGCTGCTCGAGGGCGTCCACCAGAGCGCGGTGGACAACTTCCTGAATGCCGGTTACACCAACATCGAGCATCTCTCCACCTCGCTGGATGAAGAGACCCTGATCGACAAGATCAGCGATGTTCACTTCATCGGCCTGCGGTCCCGCACCCAGCTGACCGAGCGCGTGTTTGCCGCCGCCGAGAAACTCGTCGCGGTAGGCTGCTTCTGCATCGGCACCAACCAGGTCGACCTGAATGCGGCGCTCAAGCGCGGCATCCCGGTGTTCAACGCCCCCTACTCCAATACGCGTTCGGTGGCGGAACTGGTGCTGGCCGAAGCCATCATGCTGCTGCGCGGTATTCCGGAGAAGAATGCTCAGGCCCACAAGGGCGGCTGGCTGAAGAGCGCCAAGAACTCACACGAAGCGCGCGGCAAGACGCTGGGCATCGTCGGCTACGGCAGCATCGGTGCCCAGCTGTCGGTGCTCTCCGAGTCGCTTGGCTTCGACGTCATCTACTATGACGTGGTGACCAAGCTGGCCATGGGCAACGCCCGCCAGGTAGGCAGCCTCGAGGAGCTGCTGGCCCGCGCCGACATCGTCAGCCTGCACGTGCCCGACCTGCCCTCGACCCGCTGGATGATCAGCGCCGAGCAGATCGGCCTGATGAAGCAGGGCGGCATCCTGATCAACGCCTCGCGCGGCAGCGTGGTGGAAATCGAACCGCTGGCCGAGGCCCTGAAGGCAGGGCGCCTGCTCGGTGCGGCAGTCGATGTCTTCCCGGTCGAGCCCAAGGGCAACAACGAGGAGTTCGTCAGCCCGCTACGCGGCCTGGAGAACGTGATCCTGACCCCGCACATCGGCGGCTCGACCCTGGAAGCCCAGGAGAACATCGGCGTCGAGGTCGCAGAAAAGCTGATCACCTACTCCGACAACGGCACCACCATCACCTCGGTCAACTTCCCCGAAGTGGCGCTGCCGGCGCACCCGGACAAGCACCGCCTGCTGCACATCCACGAGAACGTGCCCGGCGTGCTCTCCGAGATCAACCGCGTGCTATCGGAAAACGGCATCAACATCTCCGGCCAGTACCTGCAGACCAACGAAGAGGTCGGCTACGTGGTCATCGACGTCGACAAGGCCTATGGCCAGCAGGCTCTCGATGCCCTCAAGCATGTCGCGCACACCCTGCGCATCCGCGTGCTCTACTCCGAAACCAACTATTCGGAGTGATCGGGTCTCGCCTGACCGGGTCTCGCCTGACCGGGTCTAGTATGAACCCGCGAGGCTAGCCCCACCTCAATGCAACGACCCCGGCTCTGAAGGCCGGGGTCGTTGCGTTTGGGCACACCGGCCCCTCTGATCATGCCCCTTGAGCACGCCAACTTGCCGCGAGGCTGATCGAGATCAAGGCCAGCGGGATGCGAACGCCTCGTCGGGCGGGTAAAATGCTCGCCACTTTCAACCCCGGTCCGTCCTTTGCGAGGACGACAACCAGGAGAGCTTCATGGCATCACCTCACTCCGAGGGGGGCATCGTCGTTGCCGCCCTGTACAAGTTCGTAACACTGGATGACTTCGAGGCCCTGCGCGAGCCGCTGCGCCAGGCCATGCTGACCCATGACGTCAAGGGCACCCTGCTATTGGCCCGAGAAGGCATCAACGGCACCGTCTCCGGCACCCGCGAGGGCATCGACGCCCTGCTGGGCTGGCTTGGCCGTGACCCGCGCCTTGCCGACGTGGATCACAAGGAATCCTACTGCGACGAACATCCCTTCTATCGCACCAAGGTCAAGCTGAAGCGCGAGATCGTCACCATGGGCGTGCCGGACGTCGACCCCAACGCCAAGGTCGGCACCTACGTCGATCCCGAGGAGTGGAACGCGGTCATCGCCGACCCCGAGGTGCTGGTCATCGACACCCGCAACGACTATGAGGTGGCGATCGGCTCCTTCGAGGGCGCCATCGACCCCCAGACCAAGTCATTCCGCGAGTTTCCGGATTACGTCAAAGCGCATTACGACCCGGCCAAGCACAAGAAGGTGGCCATGTTCTGCACTGGCGGCATCCGCTGCGAGAAGGCCTCTAGCTTCATGCTCCACGAGGGCTTCGAGGAAGTCTTCCATCTCAAGGGCGGCATCCTCAACTACCTGGAGAAGGTCTCCGAGGATGAATCGATGTGGCGCGGCGACTGCTTCGTCTTCGATAACCGGGTGACGGTGCGCCACGACCTGAGCGAGGGCGTGTTCGACCAGTGCCATGCCTGCCGCATGCCGATCTCCGCCGAAGACCAGCGTGCCGAAACCTATGAACCGGGTGTAAGCTGCCCGCACTGCTTCGACTCGCTGCCCGAGAAGACCCGAGCCAGCGCCCGCGAGCGCCAGCGTCAGATCCAGCTGGCCAAGCAGCGCGGCGAGCCCCATCCGCTGGGCCGGGATCCGCGTCAGATGAAGGAAGGCGCGAGCAAGCAAGCCAGCGACGATAGCCGCTAACGTCGCAACCCTCCCGCGTGACCCGCAGCGCCGCCCTCGAGGCGGCGTTTTTGCGTACGCGCCTGGTCACCACCTAATCGCCGCCTCGAGGCTACCCGCCACGCGATCCTTCTCGTTCCCTTGTTCTCACTTAACGGTCACTTCAAGCTCTCTTCAGTCTTGGCATCCACCGACACAGCTTGCGGTCGAGCCAGTTGATGATATACAAGGAATGTATACAAAATATTCCAAGGTGTGGACCCTCGAACAGGCGACCTGTCGACGCCACCGCACCCGCCCGCGATGGTTTCGCGGGCCATCCCACGCCCGCTCCAGCATCCCCAATCATCAACAACAATGCATGCGGAGAACCCAGGATGACCCTTCACAGCGACTCGCTCGCCGATGCGCCCTCGCGCGCTCGCAGCACCCATGACGTCAATGCCCTGCCACCCCTGACCCGAGCGATTCCGTTGGGGCTGCAGCACGTGCTGGCGATGTTCGTCGCCAACGTCACCGTCCCCATCATCATCGCTGGTGCCGCCGGCCTGCCCGCCGAGCAGACCGCCTTCATGATCCAGGCGGCGATGTTCGTTGCCGGCGCCGCGACCCTGCTGCAATCGCTGGGCCTGGGGCCAATCGGCGCGCGACTGCCGATCGTGATGGGCACCAGCTTCGGTTTCGTGCCGGTGCTGATTCCCATCGCCGTGGGCATGGGCCTGCCCGCCGCGCTCGGCGCCGGGCTGTGCGGCGGCATCGCCATGGCGCTGGTCGGCAGTTGCCTGCGCTGGGTGCGCTTCCTGTTCCCGCCGGTGGTGACCGGCAGCTTCGTGGTCATGCTCGGCACCCTGCTGATTCCGGTTGGCTTTGCCTATGTGGGCGGTGGCTTTGGCGCCGAGGACTTCGGCGCCCCGCATCACCTGCTGCTGGCGGCACTGGTGCTGTTGGTGACCCTGGGGCTGCATCAGTTCGGCCGCGGCATCTGGTCAGAGGCCGCACCGCTGATCGGCCTGCTGGCGGGCTACGCCACCGCCGCGGCCTTCGGCCTGGTGGATGTCTCGGCGGTGGGTGAGGCGAGCTGGCTATCGCTGCCGACGCCGTTTGCCATCGGTGTCGAGTTCCATCTGGCGGCGATCCTGCCGGTGGTGCTGCTGGCGGTGGTGACCTGCGCCGAGTCGATTGCCGATATCGTCGGCACGACGTCGGGCGGCATGGATCGCCAGCCGACCCGCCGCGAGCTCTCCGGTGGCGTAATGGCCGACGGCCTGTCCAGCGTGTTCGCCGCGGTGTTCAACGCCTTCCCGCAGATCAGCTTCAGTCAGAACGTCGGCATGGTAGCGCTGACCGGGGTGGTCAGCCGCTATGTGGTGGCGATCGGCGGGGCCTTCCTGGTGATCGCCGGACTGGTCCCCAAACTGGGTGCGCTGATCTCGAGCATTCCCGACGCCGTGCTTGGCGGCGCGGTACTGATCATGTTCGGCATGATCGCCAGTGCCGGCATCAAGATGCTTTCCCATATCGCCTTCGACAAGCGCAACATGGTGATCATCGGCGTCTCGCTGTCGGCGGCCATCGGCCTGCCGGCGCAGCAGGGCCTCTATGCGGGCCTCGGCGAGAACCTCCAGGCGATCATCGAATCCGGGCTGATTCCCGGCGCACTGTGCGCCATCATCATGAACCTGGTACTGCCCAACCGCGAGGCCGGGCCCGCCGAACACAAGCCGTCCTGATGCTAGGCCTCGCCGACAGGGATCACGCATGCCGATCTAGAAATAGGTCGGCATCTCTTCGATAACGTTCAGCGCCGCGTCGACCCGACAGACGCGGCGCCACTTGTCGAAGGTCAGGCAAGGATGCGAGGTGCCGAAGGCGATCACGTCGCCAACGGCGATAGGGGCGTCTTCAGGGATCTTAAGGAAGGTGTGCTGATCCATGATGTGAGTGGTCTGCCAGCCGCTCACATCGACCGGCTCCCTGCCCCCCTCGGGATTCGAGGCCAACGCATAGCGCCGCAACGGCAGCGGTAAGTCCGGTTCGTGGCCGATGTCACGCTTGCCGAGCGCGACGATCGCCAATCCCGGCTCGGGCAGCGACTGCACATGAGCGAACACCTCGAGTGCTGGCTTAAGCTCGCCTTCCAGCTGTGGCTGACGCGCCTTCACGTCCGCCATGGCACCGGCATAGAGGCGATGATCGTGGACCACGTAGCAGCCCGGGCGCAGCACTGGCGTATAGCCTTCGCGCAACGCCGCCTTGTCGAACGCCTCGGCGATCAGGTCGAACCACTTGGATCCGGAGGCGGTGACGATCGGCGCCTCGCGTCGCAAAACGCCGCTTGCCCGCAGTGCCTTGACGGTATCCACCAGACGCTCGCCGTAGGCGCGAACCGCGGCGACCTCGTTGCCTCCAGCGATCATTCCCTCGTAACCCTCGACCCCGACCAACGCCAGTGCCGGCTGCGCGGCGATGGCCGCCACCAGCGCCTCGATCTGATCGGCATCGCGACAGCCGCAGCGCCCCCCCATGACGCCCAGCTCTATCAGTACGTTAAGCGACTGGCCTCGCGCGGCAAAGTAGCGCCCCAGGTGCGCGACATTGGCGGCGCTATCGACCACGCAGTAGACCTCGGCGCCTTGTTCGACCAGCTCGGCGATGATTGCCATATTGGGCTCGCCGACCAGTTGATTGGCCATCAAAAGCCGCGTGACGCCATGAGCGAAAGCGGCCCGACACTGCGGCGCGGTGGCCAGGGTGATACCCCAGGCCCCCGCCTCGAGCTGACGTGTGAAGAGCGAAGGCGTCATGGTGGTCTTGCCGTGCGGAGCCAGGTGCGCGCCATGGGCGTCGGCGAAGCGCTGCATCCAGGCCAGGTTATGGGCAAGTGCCGGCTCGAAGACCGCCGCAGCAGGCAGGCTGACGCCGCCCAGCAGGCTAGGGCCAGTTTCGGTGGTGCCCTTGTCGGTGTTCATGGGGCCTCCTGGGGAGGGGGAAATGGGGGATAAGGTGAGCCGCCATCATGCCCCAGGAGCGGAGGTGGTAACCAGAGAGCCGCCCGAAGGCGGCTCTCAGCTAATGCGTATCATGATCGTCAAGAAAGGCTGACCCGCACCGGTAACGCCTGCTCGTCGCAGTTATTGCCGGGGCCGCCCCGGTCGACGACCAGAAACTCCCCTTCGCGCTCGAGCACCGACTGCACCGCGTGCCAGGTGCCGGCATGGTAGTTGACACCCTGGCGGCCATCGGTGACGAAGGCGCATACCTGACCGGGGTCGATGACGTCCCCCGGGGGCGCCACCACGATCAGGAAGCGCTCTTCGTGCAGCGGCATGAAGGCCTGGCTGCCCAGCGGATGCCGCTCGAGATGCGCGATCTCGAGCGGCAGGCTGACCGGCTGGCTGACGAACAGGCTGATCAGCGGTCGGGCGCCCTCTCCCAGGAGCTCGACGCTTGCCAGATCATGGTGGCGCTGGGTGCGCCCGGCATTGATGGGGAAAGACGCCGTGCCCCGGCTATCGATGACGTCGCCGAAGGTCGCGAAGGCCTCGTGAGTCAAGGGGCGGGCGATCAGCTCGAGCATGGCAAACTCCTCAACCAGCATTAACGTGTCAGGCCACGATAAGCCGCCGAGGCGTTCAACGCCATATGGCGATTGACGTCCTTGTAGAGCAGATAGCGGAAGGGACCCGGGCCACCCGCATAGCAGGCCTGCGGGCAGAAAGCGCGCAGCCACATGTAATCACCGGCCTCGACCTCGACCCAGTCTTGGTTGAGATGGTAGACGGCCTTGCCTTCCAGCACGTAGAGGCCGTGCTCCATCACATGGGTCTCGTCGAAGGGGATCACGCCGCCGGGCTGGAAGGTGACGATATTGACGTGCATGTCATGGCGCATGTCGCTGGGATCGACGAAGCGCGTGGTCGCCCAGTTGCCGTCGGTATCCGGCATCGGGGTCGGCTCGATGTCCTGCTCGTTGGTCACGAAGGCAGTCGGCGGGTCGATACCCTCGACGGCTTCATAGGCCTTGCGAATCCAGTGGAAGCGCACCTCGCTCGAGGCATCATTGCGCACCTGCCAGTCGCTCGCCGGCGGAATGAAGGCATAGCCGCCCGGCATCAGGCGATGGGTCTCGCCGGCAATCGTCAGGGTCAGCTCACCTTCCACCACGAACAGCACCCCCTCGGCGCCGGGGTCGAGCTCGGGCCGCTCACTGCCGCCGCCCGGGGCGATTTCCATGATGTACTGGGAAAAGGTTTCCGAAAAACCGGTCATCGGCCGCGACAACACCCAGAGCCGGGTCTTTTCCCAGAAGGGCAGATAGCTGGCAACGATATCGCGCAGCACGCCCTTGGGAATGATCGCATAGGCCTCGGTAAACACCGCCCGGTCCGACAGCAGTTGGGTTTGCGGGGGCAACCCGCCCTTGGGTGCGTAGTAGGAACGCTGTGGCATGCTCACTCCTCGATCCATCGTTATGGCCTGGCAAGCGCCAGGCGGCTTTATTGATCAGCTCATCGCTGACGGATGCGTCGTCATGCTGCGCGTCGGCTGACGCGCCATACCGGCAAGCAGGCTGCCCTGCCTGGCTATCAGGTCTAGCTATCAGGCCTATCTATCAAGTCTAAGGCGCCAGCTCTTCGAGCTCCTGGTAGAGCTCCATCACTTCGCCAATGCGGGCTCGCCCTTGCGCCAGGCGGCGATGCAGCATGGCATTGGCGAGCAGGCTGACTAGGCTCATCGCACTGGCGTAGCTATCGAACGCTGAAAGCGTTTCCAGCGAACATTCCAGCCGCCAGGTCACACGGTCAGCGTATTTGGCGGTGGTCGGGTCCCCGATCAGCAGCACCCGCTGCTCGCGCTGGGCAAGGGTCTCGATCAGCGCCTCGAACAGCCGAGGGCGACGCCGAAAACCGATCAGCACGATCAGTGCCTGGGGGTCGAGCTCGACCAGTTCCTCCGCCAGCGACTGATTGGGCGACGGCAGTAGCTGTACCCCCGACCGCGCCTGCAACAGCTGCTGTCGCATATGCAACGCAATGGGATAGCTATTGCGATAGCCGATAACGGCCAGTGCCGGCGCCTCGTCCAGCGCGCCGACCACCTCATCGAACAGCACCGGCGTCAGCCCCTCGAGGCACTGGCGCAGGTTATTCTGCTCACGCTCGGCATGGCGCCGGAAGCGTTCGACCCCATCGCCCAACGAATCGGCGCCCGACGCCAGCGGCACACCGTAATGGCGCAGTTGCCGCGCATGCGCCTTGACCGCCTTGAAGTCGTCATAGCCCAGGCGCCTGAAAAGACGCGTAACGGTCGCCTTCGACACCCCGCTCAGCCGAGAGAGGTCGGCGGCACTGTAAACCGCCAGATCCTCGAGGTGGGCGAGAATGAAATCGGCCACCCGCCGCTCCTGGGGCCCCAGTTCGGAAAAATGCTGCTGTAGCCGACGCCCGATATGGGTCTGCGTGCTCGCTTCCGCCATGATGCTTCTCGCCTTCCCTCTCAATTGCCAACACGTTAGCGCACCCAGCGGCTTACAACACCGAAGCGATGAACTGGGCGAGCTCCGGCGTCTTGGGTTGGGTGAAGAGTGTCTGCGGATCACCTGATTCGTGAATGCGCCCCTGGTGCATGAATACCACTCGGTGGCTGACGTCACGGGCGAACTTCATCTCGTGAGTGACCAGAATCAGCGTCATGCCTTCCTTGGCCAGGCTTTCCAGCACCAGCAGCACTTCCCCCACCAGTTCAGGGTCGAGCGCCGAGGTCACCTCATCGCACAGCAGCACCTTGGGGTCCATCGCCAGCGCCCGGGCGATGGCCACACGCTGCTGCTGGCCGCCGGAAAGCTGGGCCGGATAGGCATCGATCTTTTCCAGCATGCCGACCTTGTCGAGCACTTCCTCGGCGATCTTGCGGGCCTCGGCACGGGGCGTCTGCTTGACCACTAGCGGTGCCAGCATGACGTTCTCGACCACCGTCTTGTGCGGGAACAGATTGAAGCTCTGAAACACAATGCCGACGTTCTGGCTCAACTCCCCCGGCGACATCGCGGTACCATCGAGGCGCTGATCGGCCAGGTGGATGGTGCCCCAGTCGTGCTGCTCGAGCTGATTGAGACAGCGCAGAAAGGTGCTCTTGCCGGAGCCGCTGCGCCCGATGACGGCGACCACTTCCCCCGACTCGATCTCCAGGTCGATGCCCTTGAGCACCTCCAGGTCGCCGAAGGATTTATGCAGGTCTTTAACGGATACCAGCGCCATAGAGTCGTTTCTCCAGATAACGGGCATAGCGGGACAGCGGATAGCAGAGGATGAAATATCCGAGCGCCACCAGCGCGAAGATGGTGAAGGGAGCGAAAGCTGCGTTATTGAGCATGGTGCCGGCCTTGGTCAGCTCGACGAAGCCGATCACCGAGGCCAGGGCAGTGCCCTTGATGACCTGCACGGAAAAACCGACGGTCGGTGGCACAGCCAGGCGTAGCGCCTGAGGCAGGATGACGTGGCGCATCGACTGCAGGTAGTTCAGCCCCAGCACCCGCGAGGCCTGCCACTGACCGCTGGGCACCGCTTCGATGCAGCCCCGCCAGATGTCGCACAGGAAGGCGCTGGTAAATAGCGTCAGTGCCAGGCTGGCAGCGGTCCAGGCGGACACATCGAACCCAAGTGCCGCCGCACCGAAATAGGCCAGGAATAACTGCATCAACAGCGGCGTGCCCTGGAACACATCGACGTAGAGCCGAATCAGCCAGCGAATCGGCTTGAAACCGCCCATCCGCAGCAGGGTCAACACCAGACCGACAGCGGCCCCGCCGGCGAAGGCAATCAGTGACAGGACCACCGTCCAGCGCCCTGCCAACAGCAGGTTGCGGACGATGTCCCACAGCGTGAAATCCGTCATGCCGATCCTCCTTGGCGAAAGGCGAACAGTCGCCGCCCAACCAGCTCGAACGAGCGCCGCATGCCGACAGCCAACAGCAGATAGATCAGGGTCACGACCAGATAGACTTCGAAGCCGCGGAAATTGCGTGACTGGATGAAGTTGGCGGCGTAGGTCAGGTCGAATACCGAAATCTGGGACACCACCGCCGAGCCCAGCATCACAATGATGCACTGGCTGATCAGCGACGGATAAACCCGCGAAAAGGCCGGCACCAGCACCACATGGCGATAGCTCTGGAGCCGGGAAAGTCCCAGCGCCCGCGCGGCTTCATGCTGGCCGCGGGCGGTCGAGTCGATCCCCGCGCGCAGGATCTCGGCGGTGTAGGCGCCAAGGTTCAAGACCATCGCCACCAGGGCCGCGACCGGCGCGCTGATCGGGATGCCCAGCGCCGGCAGTCCAAAAAACAGAAAGAACAGCTGCACGATGAAGGGCGTATTGCGCACCACCTCGACATAGCCGCCCAGCAGGCGGCTCATGATTCCCGATTCAAGGTCACGCACATAGGCGACGACAATCGCCAGGGCGATGCCGGCGAAGGTGGTGACGACCGTTAACCATAGCGTCGTCACCAAGCCCTCAATGATCACGCCCGAGTACGGCAGCAGCGTGGAAAAATCCAGCGTCATGGTCGGTCACCCGCTCAGTTGGACAGGTCGTCAGGCAAGGCGGTGTGGAACCACTTCTGCGACATCGCTTCCAGGCTGCCATCCTGCTTGGCCTGCTCGATCAGCGCGTTGACCTTGTCCTTGAGCGCCGTATTGCCCTGGCTCAGGCCGATGTAGCAGGGCGAATTCTTGATCCGGAACACCATGGTCGGCGCCCGTTCGGCATTGCGCTCGGCGATCTGTGCCGCCACCACGTTACCGGTAGCGATGTAGTCGACCTGGCCGGAGAGAAACGCGGAGATGGTCGTCGCGTTGTCCTCGAAACGCTGGACGGTGGTATCGCTCGGCGCCAGCTCGGACAGCTCCATGTCCTCGACCGAGCCGCGGGTCACGCCGATGGTCTTGCCGGACAGCCCGTCCGCGTCGTCGATCATTGCCGCCTCAGGCGTGCCGAAGACCCCCAGGAAGAAGGGCGCATAGGCGTCGGTAAAGTCGATCACCGCGGCACGCTCGGGATTCTTGCCCAGGCTCGAGATCACCAGGTCGACCTTGTCGGTTTGCAGGAACGGAATACGGTTGGCGCTGGTCACGGCCACCAGTTCCAGGTCCACCTCCATCTGGTCGGCCAGGTAGTGCGCCATGTCGATGTCATAGCCCTGCGGCTGAAGGTCAGTACCCACCGAGCCGAACGGCGGGAAATCCTGCGGGACAGCGACGCGCAGCGTCCCGCGCTCCTCGATGGTGGCCAGGTCGCTGGCCTGCGCCGAGACGGCGGCCAGGCCGGTAACGACGGTACAGCAGAGCGCCAGTAGGGCCTGGCGGTAGAATCGATGCTTGGTGAAAGCAAACATGACACATCTCCTGATGAGCTCGGTGTTGTTGTTCATAGGGAGAAACGATTGGCGACTTCTATTAGCCATAAGAAACCTTCGTTTCACCTTTAGCTCTGCAAACACGACGCCAATCTTTGTTCTATTGGCGTCAATTCAGGGGATTAGCCAATATTCACAGCCGCAGCACGCTCACTGCAGGGCTCACTTGAAATGCTAAAACGCACGCATTGAGTGCGTGCAACGGGCCTTGTGCGCCATCGGGGCACACAATGGGGGCACATGGGCGATGGGCCCATGACGGCGAGCTCCATCACCACTAAGCCCTATCACCAACAAGCCCTATCACCAACAAGCCCCGCGACAAGCCTTTGGATAGACCGCAACGAATCACGGCCAATCCTCACCGCCTCAATCTAAGGGCCGCTCAGGCCGGATGCTCGGCCTGCCAGTGGCGTGCGATATCCACACGCCGGGTTATCCACACCCGGTCATGGGCCTCGATATGGTCGAGGAAACGCTGCAGCGCACGGAACCGCCCGGGGCGCCCGATCAGCCGGCAGTGCAGGCCGATCGAGAGCATCTTCGGTGCCTCCGCTCCTTCGGCGTAGAGCACGTCGAAGGAATCCCGCAAGTACTGGAAGAACGGCTCGCCGTGGTCGAAGCCGGTCGGCGAGGCGAAGCGCATGTCGTTGGTGTCCAGGGTGTAAGGCACGATCAGATGACGATGCGAATGCCCCTGGCTGTCCTCGGCGTCGGTCCAGAACGGCAGATCGTCACCGTAGTAGTCGCTGTCGTAGAGGAAGCCGCCCTGATCGAGCAACAGGCGCCGAGTATTGGGGCTGTCACGGCCAGTGTACCAGCCCAATGGCGGCTCACCGTAGAGCGACTCGAAGATCGCCAGCGCTCGCTCGAGGTGGTCGCGCTCCACCGCTTCCGGCACGTTCTGATAGTGAATCCAGCGATAGCCGTGGCAGGCCACTTCATGGCCGAGCTCCTTGAAGGCATGGGCCACCTCGGGGTGGCGCTGCAACGCCATGGCGACGCCGAATACCGTCAGCGGCAGGCCGCGGCGCTCGAACTCCTTAAGCACCCGCCACACGCCGGCCCGAGAGCCATACTCATAGATCGACTCCATGCTCAGGTGGCGGTCAGGGTAGGCCTCGGCGCCGGCGATCTCGGAGAGAAACTGCTCGGAGTGGCTATCGCCGTGCAGCACGCAGTTCTCGGCGCCCTCTTCGTAATTGAGCACGAACTGCACGGCGATGCGGGCCTGCCCGGGCCAGTTGGCCTGAGGCGGCGTGCGGCCGTAGCCGATCAAGTCGCGGGGATAGCCGTCATGCGCGGGAGAGTTCATCGCGGGATTCCTGTTGTTCTAATGCTCGCGCTAGTGCCCGGTGTCCAATGCCGGCGCTTGTACCGGCGGCGCGAGGCTCCATGAATACAATAATAAAATGAATTGTATCCATTCATTGTGCAAGCCTGCCCCATGATGCGCTGAGGTGGACATCCTGTTTCGCGGTCGCCGACTGCCTAAGCCTCTGTATACGAAAAAAACCACCCGACCAATAGCCGATTATAAACGCCAAACCATTGCCATATTGGGAAAAAATTGGGCTTATCGGCACTCAAACTGCACCTGCAACAGACGTTGGCGAGGCCATCCCGCTTGCGTTCCAGAACAATCTCGCCTAGTTTTTTTGTATACAAAAACCTCGATTTGTCGCTAGTACGCTTGGCCTCGCTGCCCTGCTGCTCCGTCGAGCCCCGTTCACTCAGGAGTCACTCCAGGATGCGCATTCGCGTCATCAATCCCAACACCACCGCCAGCATGACCACGACCATCGGCGAGGCAGCCTCGCGTATCGCGGCGCCGGGCACCGAGATCGTGGCCACGACCCCCAAGAGCGGTCCGGTGTCCATCGAGAGTCACTTCGATGAAGCCATCAGCGCCGTCGGCATGCTCGAAGAGGTGATGGCCGGCGAGCGCGAGGGCGCGGATGCCTACATCATCGCCTGCTTCGGCGACCCAGGGCTGCTGGCCGCCCGCGAGCTGACCCGAGCCCCGGTCATCGGCATCGCCGAGGCGGCCTTCCACATGGCCTCGCTGATCAGCACCCGCTTCTCCATCGTCACTACTCTGGGCCGCACCGGCATCATCGCCGAGCACCTGCTCGACCAGTATGGCTTTCGTCATCACTGTCGCCGCGTGCGGGCGGCCGAGATTCCGGTACTGGACCTGGAGGATGACGGCGAGGCGGCGCTCACTCGCATCATCGAGGAGTGTCGGCGCGCCCGCGACGAAGACGGCATCGGCGCCATCGTCTTGGGCTGCGGGGGCATGGCCGACCTGACCGGGGAGATCAGCGACGCCGTCGGCCTGCCGGTGGCCGAGGGCGTGACCGCTGCGGTCAAGCTCAGCGAGGCCCTGGTGGGGCTGGGCCTGGGCACCAGCAAGGTAGGCGACCTGGCCTTTCCGCGACCCAAGGCCTTCACCGGACGCTTCGAGCATCTGTCTCACATGCCCCCGCGGACCTGAGACCCGCGACCGAGATAGCCGCAGTGCCCTAACGCACTGATGCAGTACATAAAACATATAAAAAACGCTAAATAGCACGCCGCAAGAGTCCGCCCGGTTCACCGCCGGGACAACAACAACAGAGACCCCCTTCTTGCGAGGACGACAGCATGAGTCATGACCCCAACCCGGCCCAGACCCTATCGGCCGGGCTAAACGATACGGCCACCAAGGCCGCCGGCGAGGAATCGCTAGCCCCACAGAAGACCCGCATCATGGGGCGCACCTCCTACCTGCTGGCCTGGTTTGGCGGCTGCGTGTCGATCGGCACCTTCACCATGGGCTCCAGCGTGGTCGGCACCCTGAACCTGCTCCAGGCGACGCTGGCCATCGCCATCGGCTGCTTCGTGATCGGTATCGCGCTTGCCCTGAACGGCGCCGCCGGCTACAAGTACGGCATTCCCTTCATGGTCCAGGCGCGCAGCGCCTTCGGCTTCAGCGGCACCCGGCTGCCGGGGCTTGTACGCGCCGTACCCGCCATCGTCTGGTACGGCTTCCAGAGCTGGATCGGCGCCGGCGCCCTGAACATGGTCTCGGCGACCCTGTTCGGCTTCGACAACCTGATCTTCTACTTCATCGCCTTCCAGTTCCTGCAGATCGCCCTGTCGGTGACGGGCTTTCAGGGCATCAAGTGGCTGGAGAATATCGGCAGCGCCTTCATCCTGGCCTCGCTGGTCTACATGTTCTACAGCACCGTGCAGCGCTACGGCGACGAGCTCTCGGCCAGCATGCTGACCATGGAGGGTTCCTGGGGCATGCCCTTCTGGGGCGCCACCATGCTGTTCCTGGGCATCTACAGCACCATGATGCTCAACGTCAGCGACTATTCCCGCGAGCACAAGGAGGGCAGCGGCCCGGGGCTTCTGACCACCCTCTACGCCATGTCGATCCTGCCCTGCACTCTGTTCATGGGCCTGATCGGCTATATGGTCTCCGAAGCCACCGGCGTCGCCGATCCCATCAAGGTATTCGCCAATGCGGTCGACAACACGCCGCTTTTGATGACCACCCTGCTGTTCATCGCCTTCGCCCAGGTCACCACCAACGTGCTCAACAACGTGGTGCCGCCGACCTATGTGCTGATGGATACCTTCAAGCTGAAATACCGCACGGCCACGGTGATCGTCGGCCTGCTGGCCTTTGCCACCTTCCCCTGGGAGCTGGTCAAGGATGAGTCCGCCGCCGGCCTGCAGGTCTTCGTGCAGACCTACTCCGCCTTCCTCGGTCCTATCTTCGCCATCCTGGTGGTCGACTACTACCTGATCCGCCGCCGCACTCTGGACCTCGGCAAGCTGTACGACGAGAACGGCCCCTACCGCGGCGTGAACCACGGAGCGCTGATCGCCACCCTGGTGGGTGTGATCGCGGCCTTCAGTGTCTCCACCGTCTCCTGGTACGCCAGCCTGCTTCCGGCCGGGCTTACCTACTTCCTGCTGATGAAGTACTGGTCTCGGTGCCAGCGCTTCTGCAGCTGATCGGCCGCCTTACCCTGCCACAAAAAAGCCCTCGCTTCGGCGTGGGCTTTTTAGATTGATTCATATTGATAACGGCCTCAGCAGGCCGCCTTTCAGCGCGAAAATATCGTATAGAGATCCGGGGCCTCATCTTCTTCGCTATGGATGGAGAGCGAGGCCTCGATGGCCTTGAGGTGGCGCCCCATGAAGGCCTGGGCGCGTTCGCCGTTCCCCTTTTCCAGATAGCTCACCAGATCCTCGTGATCATGGGACTCGCAGCCCAGATGACCCGGGTTGCCATAGACGGCAAGAATCAGCGAGGAGCGTGAGCACAGGCGTTCCACGAAAGCCGCCAGGGTGGCGTTTCCTGACAGGTGCGCCAGGTGGCCATGGAAGGCCGCCGAGAGCTTGATGGCCGTACTCTGTTCCCCGGCCCGCAGCGCCTCGCGTTCCTGGGTCGCCATGTCACGCAGCGTCTGGATATCCTCGCGGGTGATGCGCCGGGTGATTTCTGGGATCAGGCCACACTCGATCATCTGCCGGGCATCGAAGACGTCTTTCGCCTCATCGGCGGAGGGCCGCGTGACACTGGCCCCACGGCGCGGCGTCAGTGTCACCAGTTCCTCGAGGGCGAGACGCTGCAGAATCTTGCGGATACCGGTACGGCTGATGTCGAAGACATCGGCCAGGGCATCTTCTCTAAGCCGGGCTCCCGGCTTCAGGCGATGCTCGATGATGGCGTCGCTGATCGACTGGTAGATGACCTCGTGGCGCTCCGCCCCATCGCCATCCTTGCCCCGGCGCGTCGCGGCCTTCGGGGCCGTTCCTTCCTTGCCCTCGGGCCATCGTTGGCGCTGGTTCATGACCTCACTCCTCGCTGCAGGCTGCCCTTGCTAGAGCGCCCATTGTATACGATTTGCCGAGGTGAGCCGCTCATCAGTGAGCCGCGTGCTCGATAAAGGCGCCAAGGGTCGCCCGCTCGTCGTCGGTCATGCCGGTCACGTTGCCAAGCGGCATATAGTGGGTGGTGACGGCGACGCGCTGAATGTCCGCCAGGTGGCGGCGAATCTGCTCATCGGTGTCCAGCTGCACGCCGGCCGGTGCCGCGGCGAAGCCCCCGAAGGTCGGCACGACGGCGTGGCAGCCCGCGCAGCGCTCCTCGATGATCGCCGACACCTCGCTGAAGGCGATCTCGGGGGCAGCGTTCGCAGTGCTCTCGGCGGTCTCGGTGGCAACAGACGACGGGGCCGGCTTGGGCACCATCGCCGCCATCAGCGTCACTAGCACCAGGCCGGCGGCGGGCAGCACCCACACTTTGCGCCCCGCCAGATGGCGGATGTTGAAGTAGTGACGCACCAACACGCTGAACGCCATCAGCCCCGCCAGCACCAGCCACCCCCACTCGGAGGCGTAGGTCATGGGATAGTGGTTGCTGATCATCAGGAACAGCACCGGCAAGGTCAGGTAGTTGTTGTGCCGCGAGCGCAGCAGGGCATGGCGACCGTGGGCGGGGTCCCGCTCGGCGCTGGTCTTCATCGCCGTCACCAGCGCCTTCTGGCCGGGTATGATCACCCGGAAGACGTTGGCCACCATGCAGGTGCCGATTGCCGCCCCGACATGGATATAGGCCGCGCGGCCGCTGAAGACCTGCATCAGCGCCCAGGTCAGCCCGATCAGCAGCGCAAAGCCGATCAGCGCCAGCCAGGCCGGGCGGCGCCCCAAAGGGCTTCGGCACAGGCCGTCATAGACGAACCAGGTGCCGAATATCACCACCAACCCCACCAGCACGCCCTGCCAGGGAGCCAGTGCCGAGCCCGGCGGCAGCAGCATGGTATCCGCTTTCAGGTAGTAGACCACCCACAGCAGGGCAAAACCGGTCAGGAAGGTCGTGTAGGCTTCCCATTTGAACCAGTGCAGCGGATCAGGCAGGCGAGGTGGCGCCAGCTCGTACTTCTGCAAGTGGTAAAAACCGCCGCCGTGGATCGCCCATAGCTCGCCGGCTACGCCGTCGCCCAGAGAGGCATTCTGGCGCTCGAGATGGTTCTCGAGCCAGTTGAAGTAGAAAGAGGCGCCGATCCAGGCCACGCCAACGATCAAATGGCCCCAGCGCAGCAGCAGGTTGGCCCAGTCATGAAGATAGTCCATGAGCATTCCTCGAAGCTGGCTTAGCTACCGCGATAGGTGGTATAGCCGTAGGGCGAGAGCAGCAGCGGCACGTGGTAGTGCTCATCGGCACTGGCGACCCGAAAGCGCAGCGGAACCCGCTCGAGGAAGACACCCGACGCCGGTTCGCCCTGCGCGCCAAGATAATCACCGGCATGAAAGAGCAACTCGTATTCGCCCTCGGTGAAGGCATCGCCCTCCAGCAGCGGCGCATCGCAGCGGCCATCGGCATTGGTCACGGCCTCGGTGAGGCGGGTGCGGGACTCGCCGTCGAGGCGATAGAGTTCGAGTCGGATGCCATGGCCCGGGCGTCCGCGAGCGGTATCGAGCACATGGGTTGTCAGATACCCCATGAGACCTCCTGTGGGTTGTCGGGACGTGTTTCGCCCCTGATTATTGTATACAGTTACTGTATCGCATATCTGCCGCCGCCGCGCAAAGGAGTCGCCATGGCCGATCGTTCCTCCGCTCCCCTGCCACTGCAGCTTCGCCCTAGCCGCCTCGACCGCGCGGCCTTTATCGCCCGCTTCGGCGATCTCTACGAGTCTTCGCCCTGGATCGCTGAGGCCGCCTGGGACCTCGGGCTCGGCCCGGAGGCGGACAACCTCGATGGCCTCGCCACGCGGCTCGCCGCCGTGCTCGATGCGGCGGATGAAGACCGCCAGCTCGAAGTGATTCGCGCCCACCCGGACCTTGCCGGTAAGGCGGCGCTGGCCGGCGCCCTCACCGACGATTCGCTCAAGGAACAGGCCGGTGCCGGGCTGGATCAGTGCACGCCCGAGGAGCTTGCACGCTTTACCCGCCTCAATGAGGCCTATCAGGCGCGCTTCGCCTTTCCCTTCGTGATCGCAGTCAAGGGCAAGGATCGCCATGCCATTCTCGCCGCCTTCGAGGACCGGCTCGACAACAGCCCGGAAGAGGAGCGCCGCACCGCCATCGACCAGATCCACCGCATCGCACGACTGCGGCTCGAATCCCGCGTCGCCGAGTACGCGCAGTAGCGACCGGCCCTGTCCCAGTGAAAAGAGGCCAGCGAGAAGGGCCTAGTGAAAAGGTGGAAGGCCTTTCCGTTTTCACGACAGCCCACCGCCGAGGCGGTATCCTGTGAACCGACTAGGCAGGCCATGAGGAGCACGGCGTGACAGACGGCAAACGCAAGACGGTGGGACGCCCCGCCGGCACGGGCAAGAGCGGCGGCGGCCATAGCCAATCGCTGGTGCGCGGGTTGAACATTCTCGAGGTGCTGGCCGCTGAGCCCCAAGGGCTCGCGCTTTCGGACATCGCCGCGCGCATGGAGCTCGCCCCTTCCACCACGCACCGGCTGCTGCAGGCCCTGAACGGTCAGGGCTTCATCACCCAGGAGGCGGAGCTCGGCCGCTGGCGCATCGACGTCAAGACGTTTCGCATCGGCAATGCCTTTCTCGAGGCCCGCGACCTGGTCGCCACCGCCCGGCCCTTTCTGCGTCGGCTGACCGACGCCAGCGGCGAGTCCGCCAACCTCGGCATCGAGGACAGCGGCCAGGCGGTCTTCCTGGCCCAGACCGAGTCGCCGCAGATGATGCGCATGATCACGCGACTCGGCTCACGCGCCCCGATGCACGCCTCCGGCGTCGGCAAGGCCCTGCTGGCTTGGCTGCCCGAATCCGAGGTGGCGCGCATTCGCGAGGCCCACGGACTAGCGCGTGTTACCCCCAATAGCCTGGATAGCTCCGCCGCCCTCGAGGCCGCCATGGCCGAGATTCGTCGTGCGGGCTATGCCTGCGACCGCGAGGAGCACGCCATTGGCCTACACTGCGTGGCCGCTGCCATTCACGATGAGCACGGTCGGCCGCTGGCGGCGATCTCGGTCTCCGGCCCGATGGCCCGCATCCCCGAGGCGCGCCTCAATGAGCTTGGCCAGCTGGTGCGTGAAGCGGCCGACGAGATCACCGCCCTGCTGGGCGGTCGGCGACCCGATGCCCAGGCCTGAGCAGACCAGCCAAACAGACAGACAGGAATTAGCCGCCAGGGCTTAGACGACTGAGCGGCGATGCGCCGAGGCTGAAGCATGGCGCCACCCAGAGTACACTAGCGCCCACCGTATCCAGTCAGCCGAGGCCCGCGATGAGTTCCCACCTGCTCTCCGTCGATTCCCTGTCACGCGACGATGTCGATCACCTGATGCGCGTCTCCGCGCTGATGGAGCCGATCGCCCAACGCCGCAAGGTCACCCGCGTGCTGGAAGGGGCCGTGCTCGGCAACCTGTTCTTCGAGGCCAGTACCCGCACCCGCGTCAGCTTCCACGCCGCCTTCAGCCGACTCGGAGGCAGCGTCTGCGATACCACCGGCTTTACCTTCTCGTCGATGGCCAAGGGCGAGTCGCTCTACGACACCAGCCGGGTGATGAGCGGCTACTGCGACGCCATCGTGCTGCGCCACCCCGAGCAGGGCGCAGTGGCCGAGTTCGCCCGCGCCACCAACGTACCGGTGATTAACGGCGGCGACGGCCCCGGCGAGCACCCCAGCCAGGCGCTGCTCGATCTCTATACCATCGACAAGGAATTCACCCGGCTCGGCAAGTCGCTTGCCGGCGCCCATATCCTGCTGACCGGCGACCTGAAATACGGGCGCACCGTTCACTCGCTGATCAAGCTGCTGTCGCTGTACGAGCCGATGCGTATCACCCTGGTGGCGCCGCCGGGGCTCGAGATGCCCAGCCACCTGATCGACCTGGTCAGCAACCGCGGCCACCGGATCGAGACCCGCGAAAGCCTGGCCAGCGACTTCAGCGACCTGGACGTGGTCTACACCACCCGCATCCAGAAGGAACGCTTCACCGCCGAGATGAGCGAAAGCTTCGGCGGTCTGACCCGCGACTTCACCGTCGACCGCGCCTTCATGGACCGCTACTACAATCGCGACACCATCGTCATGCATCCGCTACCCCGCGACAGCCGCCCCGAAGCCAACGACCTGGACGTGGACCTGAACGGCGACCCGCGCCTGGCCATCTTCCGCCAGACCGATAACGGCATACCGGTGCGCATGGCGATCTTCGCCACCCTGCTCGAGGTCGATCACCTGATCGAGAAGGACCTGCGCGACGTTCGCTGGTTCGTACCCGATACCGTCGGCGTCGACGACCTGCGCGGCTGATACACGACAGGCACTCGGCCTCTCAGCATGAAAGGGCCCGCTCAATGAACGGGCCCTTGCATGCTGAAGGTAGAAGAGGAAAGTTTAGGCAAGCGCATGCCGGCTACTCAGTACAGACCTGATCGCGGCCTGCGCGCTTGGCGGCATAGAGCGCGGTATCCGCGCGCTTGAACAACTCCGCGAACGCCTCGCCCTGAGCATACTCGCTAAGACCGATACTAATGGTGATGGACAGTTCACTGTCGTCCTGGAGGGTGACAGCGCCGGCCTTGATATATTGGCGCACCCGCTCCATGACGTTCTCTGCGGCTGGCAGGCTTGCCTGTCGCATCACGACGACGAACTCCTCACCGCCGGTTCGCGCCACGATGTCGCCATCGCGCAGACACTCCGAGATACGGCTACTCAACCACTGAATCGCGATATCCCCCACGTCATGGCCGTGGGTATCGTTGACTCGCTTGAAGTGATCGATATCTACCACCGCAAGCGAGAAGCGCTCTTGCCGAGCGATCAATGTCGCCAGATGCTGATCCAGGAACGCGCGATTGGGTAGTCCCGTCAAATAATCCCGGGACGCCTTGTCGGCCATCAGGTCGAGTTCCTGACGGACCTGTTCGATCTCGGCTTCGTTAGTGATAACACGCTCCACCGCATCGGCAATCAGCCTGACCAACTCGACTTCCACCTGGGTGAAAGGCGCTTGACGCGGGCTTGGGCTCGAGAAATTGAGCGTTCCCCATACCTCACCATTCAAACGTAACGGCGTACCGATGTAGGCCTCGAGACCAAATTGCTGATAACAGGGATGACCGCTGATGCGGGCATCCTGACTCGCTTGAGTGGTGTACAAGACATCCTGAGTATCGAGCATCAAACGACAGTAGGTATCGCCCAGGGCGAAGGAATCCCCCGGCGAGATACCGTCGTCTGACGCAGCCCATTTGACGATGTACTGATCATCGATGATGCGGCTGACGAGGCCGATTTGCAGAGAGAGGGTGTCCAACGCATCGCGAAGCAGTCGATCGATGATCTCGCTGGTGCTGATATCTGTACGATTCACGCTGCTGTGGATATCACGCAATAGCTGGATCATGGCACGGTCTTCTGTGACATCTTGGATCACCGCATAGAAACCGAGCACGTCCTGTTCCAGAAAGTCGGGGACGTAATTGACTTTGAAGTAACAAGTACGGCCGTCCGAGAGCGAGATCCGGTCCTCATAGTTGACTTCCTGACCGGAGAAGGCCCGTTGAAAGCGGGGCCACACCTTGGCGTAGGACTCGGCATCGAGGACCGACGACACCGGCTGACCAAAAAGCGCTTCCTGGCTTATGCCGATGAAATCCACATAGGCCTGGTTATTGAAACGGAAACAACCCTCGCGGTCGATATAAGCCACCATGACAGGCAGCTGGTCGGCGAGCCGCCCGAGAATGCCCTGATTGGATTGGAGCGAAGCCGTCAGCTTGATGACGATGCTGCCATCCGAGAGCCCGTAATAGCTGCCGGCGCTATCCTCGAATCGCCAAGTTGCACCTGGCCGCACCTCGCGCCTAGCCAGGCATTCCGAAACGGCGACGCCGAGCTGGGTGCGAATGTCCTTCAACTCCCCCGGAGACAGGCCAATCAGCGCTTCTGGATGACGCCCCAAAAGCGAACGAGTGTCGCCTACGGCATCGGTGATTATCCGCTCACTCGAGATGCGCAGATAAACAGACTGGGAGAGCGACAAGACCTCATTCCACCATTGCGGTTGGCTCACGGCGTCATGTTTCCTTTGTTAGTGAAGCGGTACCAATGTCTCGTGCTGATACCTCTAACTACGACTATGCCGAGCCGAGCGTGCACGATCAATCAATCGACATCATCGCCTTCTGGGCAGAGAGGCGTCTGGCGAGCATTCATCATGCTATTTAAGCCAGACATGAAAGTGAATTCCATTCATTTTCATGCGGAAATCCTTCATTGGTGGTAATGGCCAAGAGCCTGCCAAAATGCGGCCTCAATCGAAGACGCATAACGCCACGGAGGCATCCCGCCATGACCCAAGACCTGATCACCCAGCGACTCGACCAGGGCCCGCTTATCTGTGCCGAAGGCTTTCTGTTCGAGCTCGAGCGGCGCGGTTATCTCTCCGCCGGTGAGTTCGTGCCCGAAGTGGCGCTGCTGCGCCCGGACGCGCTGGAAGCGCTGCATCGCGATTTCCAGCATGCGGGATCGGATGTCGTTCAGGCCTTCACCTACAACGGCCACCGCGAAAAAATGCGGGTGATCGGCAAGGAAGACCTACTGGAACCGCTGAACCGGGCTGCCCTGAAGATCGCTCGCAAGGTGGCCGATGAAAAGCCCGGCAACCTGATGGCCGGCAACATTTCCAACAGCAACGTCTGGGACCCTGAAGATCCGGCCGCTCAGCAGAGCGTGCGCGCCATGTTCGACGAGATGGTGCAGTGGGCCGTCGAGGAAGGCGCCGACTTCATCATCGCGGAAACCTTCTACTATGCCGGCGAAGCGCAAGCGGCCCTGGCAGCGATCAAGGCCCAGGGGCTACCTGCCGTGGTCACCTTGGCGCCGATGGCCGAGAACCGCATGGTCGATGGCCCCGGCATCGTGGAAACCTGTGTTTCCCTCGAGCAGCAGGGAGCCAGCGTGGTCGGCCTCAACTGCTTCCGGGGGCCGGATACCATGCGCCCTTGGATCCAGCAGATTCGCGACGCCGTTTCCTGCCATGTGGCAGCACTGCCGGTGACCTATCGCACCACCGAGCAGGAACCGACCTTCTTCAATCTCTCCGACAATCATGGATGCAGCTGCCCCGCTCCCCACGGACGCGCCTTCCCGACCGCGCTGGACCCGCTGTTCTGCAACCGTTACGAGCTTGGCGCCTTTGCGCGCGACGTTCATGCCCAGGGGGTCAACTACCTCGGCGTATGCTGCGGGGCATCGCCGATGCACGTGCGCGAAGTGGCCATGGCGGTGGGACGTGAACCGGAAGGTGCCCAATTTGCGGAGCGCATGGAGAACCACTTCATGTACGGCACCCATGAGCGCCTGCCGGAGCATATCGCCGCCCTGGGCGAAAAGGCCTGACGAGGCCGACTGGCCCTTCCGACAACGCCTCGCGGCCTTCCCTAGCGGAACGAGGTGATCACCGTCGCGCCGACGCCGGTGAACGCCTCCATGTTCATGAGTGCGCTTGGCGCGTCGTCCAGGCCGATGCGCGTCCCCACCAAACGCGACGGTGCTAGACGACCGTAGCGCACCATGTCGAGCATGGCGCCATAGCGATGGGCCTGCATGCCATGACTGCCCAGAATCTCCAACTCGTCCGCGATGACCTTGTGCATGGGCAGCGCTGGCGAATGCTGATCCCCCGCTAGCAGGCCCACCTGCACGTGCTTGCCACGGGTGCGCAGGCTCAGGATCGAGTTGCTGCAGGTGGTATGGCTGCCCAGGGCATCCAGCGACACATGGGCGCCGCCCCGGGTCAGGTCGCGCACGGCGTCGACGACATCCGAACACTCGTTGGCATTGACGCTCGCGCTCGCCCCAAGCGCCTCGGCCAGGGCCAGCTTGTCGTCGTCGATATCCACGGCGACGACCTGGGCGCCGAGGGCATGGGCGATCATGATCGCCGACAGGCCGACGCCGCCACAGCCATACACACAGACCCACTGGCCGCCCGATACCCGCCCCTGGTCGACGACGGCCCGAAACGCCGTGGCGAAACGGCAGCCAAGCCCGGCAGCGGTGGCAAATTCCATGCTGTCGGGCAGGGCCACCAGGTTGAGATCGGCCTGGGGCAGGCGGGTGTACTCGGCATAGGAGCCCCAGCGGGTGAACCCCGGCTGGGCCTGGTGATGACAGACCTGCTGATGCCCCGCATGGCACTCGAGGCAGGCGCCGCATCCGCTGACGAAGGGAACGGTAACGCGATCGCCCGGCTGCCAGCGAGTCACGTCCTTGCCGGCGGCAACGACGATGCCGGCCAACTCGTGGCCGGGAACGTGTGGCAGCACGATGTCGGCATCATGGCCCATCCAGGCATGCCAGTCGCTGCGACACACTCCGGACGCCTCCACTTGCACCACCACCCCATGGGGCTCGGGTGACGGGTCCGCCACCGTCTGGATGCGGGGAGTTTCCTGGAACGACTCGAAGACCACGGCTTTCATGGCGGCGCCTCACGACAGCAGAGAATGGAGAGGAACAGGCTACCCAAGTTGACAGAAATGTTATTGCTTTCTTCCCCTAACATGCGCTTCAAATAGCATAATCTTTCCCTGAAACCTCATGGATAGAAGGATGCTTTCTTGAGTCTTCTCGACAACACCAACCTGCGCCTGCTGGACCTGCTGCAGCAGGATGGCCGCAAGGCCAATGCCAAGCTGGCCGAGAGCCTATCGCTCAGCGAGACGCCCTGCTGGCGTCGACTCAAGCGGCTAGAAGAAGCCAAGGTGATCACGGGCTATCAGGCCAATCTGGATCGCAAGCAGCTGGGGCTTGGGGTAATGGCCTTCGTACAGCTGAACTGTTCGGCGCACGATACGGCGTCGGTGCATGAGTTCGAACAGATCGTCGACGCCAGCCCCAACATTCTGTCCTGCCATAACACCACCGGCGACGATGACTTCCTGCTGATCATCGTCGCTAGGGACCTTGACGACTACAGCCACTTCGTGGAGAACGTGCTGAGGCGGCTGCCCGGGGTGACCAACATTCGCTCCAGCCTGTCGCTGCGTGAGGTCAAGTCGACCAACCGCCTGCCGCTGTTCTAAGGCCTAAGTGAGCGCCCCGCCTCAGCCGCTCGTGCGACCGCCGGGCAGGCCTTCCTCGTGAGCGAACCAGCCCTCGAGAATCAGCGCGGCGGCGAGGCCGTCGACGCTGTCCTCCCGGTAGTTGCCGCGATGGCCAGCCTCACGAGCCAGGGTCTTGGCTTCGCGGGTGGAGCCACGCTCGTCGACCATCTCGCAGGGTTTGCCGTAGCGCCCGTACAGCCGGTTGCCGAACTTGCGGGCGCGGGTGCTCATCTCGGACTCGCTGCCATCCATGTTGATCGGCAGGCCGACCACGAAGAGGTCCGGGCGCCACTCCTCGATCAAGCGCGAGACCTGGGTCCAGTCGGGGATGCCGTCGCGGGCCGGCAACGGCTCCAGCGCCGTGGCGCTCTTTAGCATCTCGTTGCCGACCGCCACGCCGATGCGCCGGGTGCCGAAGTCGAAGGCCAGGATCAGCCGTTCGCCTGGGTTGGCCATCAGGAGTGCCCCGCCTCGCGGCTCATCAGGTTCAGATCAATGCCGAGAATGCCGGCGGCGGCGTGCAGGCGTTGCTCCGACGGGGTATCGAAGAGAATGCGGCTATCACCCTCGACGGTCAGCCAGGCGTTGTCCTTCAACTCGTCCTCGAGCTGGCCGGCTTCCCAGCCGCTACAGCCCAGGCAAATCAGGAAGTCGTCGGGGCCTCGGCCTTCCGCCAGCGCCTTGAGCATGTCCATCGAGGTGGTCAGGGCGATGTCGTTATCGACCTGAATGCTGGAATCCCAGGGCTTGGCGGAGCCGCGGTGCAGGATGAAACCGCGATCCTGATGGACCGGCCCACCGTAGTAGACAGGAGCGTTGCGATGCAGGCTCTCGCTGGCATCCAGATCCAACTGCTCGAATAGGGCGTCGAGACTCATGTCCAGGGGATGATTGACGATCACGCCCATGGTGCCGTTGTCGTCGTGATCACACAGGTAGCTCAGGCTGCCCGCGAAGTTGGGATCTTCGAGGTGGGGCATCGCCAGCAGAAAGTGGTGCTTCAAGCTTTGCATGGGCCTCCCGGGCGTCAGCGCACGCCGAAATCATTGCCGGTGCCGAATCGCCAGATGCGGCTGATGGACAGGCGGTCGAGCCCGGCCATGCCAGAATCGAATGGCCGGTAAGGCGCCGCACCACGAATGGTATCCAGCGCCGCCTGGTCGAGTTCGGGATGTCCCGACGATTGTACCACCTCTGCCTGCAGGAGCCGCCCACGGTGGTCGATCACCACGCGCACCTTCAACTGACCATCCAAGTCCGACGGCGCGGAGTAGAAGCGATTGCCGTAGTCCTGCACCCGGCGCGTCCAGCCATCCACATAGCGAGCCTCGGCGGCTTCCCTCGCCGCCTGCTGCTCGCGATCGGCCAGTTCGGTGGAAGGCGCACTCATGGTGAAATCCCGCTCGCGCACCGAGGCGGTGGCACTGGCGGCCAACTCGCGGGCAGATCGAGATGGCGACGTCTTGGGCTCGCTCACCGGTTCTGCGACGCCCGATGACTCAGGCGTCGGAGCTTGGACAGGGGCCTGCTCGGACCTAGACTCCTTTGAAGTCGGCTCAGGTGATGGCTCAGGTGATGGCTCAGGCGTCGTGTCGGGCGCCGCCTCGGAGGGCGTCGCCGCAGTGCGTTCGGACTGGGTATCGGCGCTCGCCGCCTGCTGCGATGCCTCGGCGATGGCGGTGGCTCGCTCCGGCGTCGCTGCCGGGCGGCTGACCAGCACCACATCGAGGCTTTGCGACGATTCTGGCGCGGGCGCCTTGGGCAATGACACGCCCGCCACCAGGGCGAGCAGTATCAGGTGCAGGACGATCGCCACTCCCCAGGCGATGACATGCCGATAGCCCCGGGTAACCGGAACCTGGCTAGCATCAGGCGCCACGCCGAAGGGCAGGCTGACGACATCGCCGAACCAAGCCATGGCGCAGGCGCTAGCCGGCCCGCTGGGCGTCGAGGCGACGCTCGATGGCATCCATCAGGGTGCCGGCGATGTCGGTGCCACGCTGGTCGTCGATCTCGCGCACGCAGGTGGGGCTGGTCACGTTGATCTCGGTGATGTAATCGCCGATCACGTCGAGGCCGACGAACAACAGGCCCTTCTCGCGAATCATCGGCTGCACCTGTTCGATCAGCCAGTGATCGCGAGCGGTCAGCTCGCGGCTGACGCCGCTTCCGCCAGCGGCCAGATTGCCACGGGTTTCGCCGGCCATCGGCACTCGAGCCAGGCCATAGGGAATCGGCTCGCCGTCGACCAGCAGGATACGGGTGTCGCCGTCCTTGATCTCGGGAAGATAGCGCTGGGCCATGATCTGGCGATGGCCGCGATCGGAAAGCGTTTCGATGATGGCGCCGATATTGCGCCCGTCCGGGAGCACGTGAAAGATGCCGCTGCCGCCCATGCCGTCCAGCGGTTTGAAGATGACATCACCATGCTCGGCCTGAAAAGCCCGCAGCACCGGCTCGCTGCAGGACACCAGGGTCGGCGTGCAGCACTGGGGAAATTGCTGGGCGAAGAGCTTCTCGTTGCACTCGAGCAACGCGCGGGTCGGGTTGACCACCAGCACGCCCTCGCGCTCGGCGAAGCCCAGCAGGTGCACGGCATTGAGGAAGTTGCCGTCCACCGGCGGGTCCTTGCGCATCAGGATCACGTCGAGCTCGGCAAGCGGCGTGGCCACCGGCTCACCGAGGCGATACCAGGCCTCGGGGTCGTGGAAGACCTCGAGATCGCGAAGCCGGGCATGGGCGCGACCATCGCGCAGGTAGAGGTCTTCCTGCTCCATGTAGTGAAGCGAGGCACCGCGCGCGGTGGCCGCCCACAGCATGGCCATGGTGGTGTCCTTTTTGTAGGTGATGTCGGCGATAGGGTCCATCACCACCCCGATCTTCAAGGCGCGACCGCCCCGTGCTGGATTCTTCGATTCGTTCATGGGCTCGTTAATCGGCTCGCTCATCAAGACGGCTCTCGGCTAGGGGGATGCCGCAAGGGGCATGTTGGCCGCAGTATGCCGCAGCAACGCGGCCGGCACCAAGGTCGACGCACCAGGCAGTTGGCCGCTGCGTATCAGCCCTGGTCGTCGTCGCGTCGGCGAATGCCATTGGCCTCGAGGACGATCTGACGTGCCTTGTAGAGGCCGCCGATGGCCTGCTTGAAGGCATTCTTGCTGACGCCCAGCCGTGCCTTGATCGCCGGCGCCGGACTCTTGTCGGTCAGCGGAAGGAAACCGCCGGCCTCATCGAGGGCCGCCAGCACCTTGTCGGTGGCCAGGTCGCGCTTGGCGACGCCCGCCGGCATCAGCGACAGATCGAGCCGGCCGTCATCGCGCCGCTGCTTCACGTAGCCGGTCACCCGCTCGCCGCGCCGCACCTGGCGTGGTAATTCGTCGTGATACAGAAGGCCCCAGATACGGTCCTCGACCACCGCCTTGAGCCCCAGGTCGGTGCGATCGCCGATCACTAGCGTCACTGCCCGGCCAGGCACCATCGCCTTCGCCGCGTCCTCGCTCAAGCCGCCTTCCTTCAGGGCATCGTCGATGCTGTCGTGAAGAAAGTCGTCCAGGCGCATCGAAGCGGTAGGGCGGCCCTGATCGTCCTCGAAGATGATCACCAGCACGCGCTTGCCCACCGCGGGGCGGTAAGGCTGCTCGTTGAAGGGCAGCAGCAGGTCCTTGGGGCGCCCCCAGCCGAGGAAGGCACCGGTGTTATTCACCGCTACCACCTCCAGATAGGCCACCTGGCCGACCTCAGCCAGCGGCACATCGGCAGCTGGGGCAGGGCGTGAGGCGCGGGCACCACGGGTGTCGGGGCGATCCTTGGAAGACCGGGTCATGGGCATATCCTGGCAATTAACGATGAGGGGCAATGGTGAGGCGAACGGCGCTGGCGGAACGCAGCGGCAGCACCGGGAGGTAGCGCGGAGTCACGCCGCTAGGGCGACAGATCGCCGAAGTGGTGCTGCAGCAGCGCAAGCGCCACCACGGGGGCAGTCTCGGTGCGCAGGATGCGCGGCCCCAGGGTCAGCGGCGTGAAGCCGTCCGCCAGGGCTCGATCGACCTCGCGAGGCGAGAGCCCGCCCTCGGGGCCGATCAGCAGGGCTGCCGTCTCGGGCGCTGACGACTGGCCACCCGCCGCGAAGACGCCTTGCGTCGCCGGGTGCAGCACCAGGCGCAGCGGCTCGCCGCGTTCGGCGAGCCAGTCGGTCAGGGCCATCGGCGCATGCACCGGCGGCAGGGTGGCACGGCCGCACTGCTCGCAGGCGCTGGCGGCCACCGCCTGCCAGTGAGCCAGCTTCTTGGCGGCGCGATCACCCTTGAGGCGCACGTCGCCATGCTCGGTGTAGAGCGGCGTGATCGCCGCCACCCCGAGCTCCACCGCCTTCTGAATAGCGTAGTCCATGCGATCGCCCTTGGAGATCGCCTGGCCCAGGTGCACCCCGAGGGGCGATTCGCCGCGCCCGGGGGTCACCGACTCCAGGTGCGCCACCACCCGCTTGCGAGTGACCTCGACCAGCACGGCGGCGGCCTCGTGACCCGCGCCGTCAAACAGCGTCAGCGCCGCGCCTTCCTTGAGGCGCAGCACCAGCGCCACATGACGCGCAGGGCCCTCGGGCAGAACGAGTTCGCCACCGGCCTGAAGGTCGGCGGCGACATGGATGCGCGGGCCGCTCACGGCCGCTCTCCCACGATCGGCGTCATCTTACTGAGTCGTCTCGCTGGCCTGAGCTTCGCGCTGCTTCTTCTGGGCGTACATGGCTTCGAAGTTGACCGGCGCCAGCATCAGCGGCGGGAAACCGCCACGGTTGACCAGGTTGTCGATGCACTCGCGGGCATAGGGGAACAGCAGGTTGGGGCAGAAGGCACCCAGGGTGTGCTCGAGCTGCTCGCCTTCGATGTTGGCGATGCGGAACAGGCCGGCCTGCTCGATTTCCGCCAGGAAGGAGGTGTTGCCGGTCTCGCTGTGGGAGACCTGGGCGGTGACCTTGATCACGACCTCATAGAGGCCCTCGCCGACCTGGCTGCTGGTGGTGTTCAGATCGAGGCCGACCTTGGGCTTGAACGGCTGCTGGAACACCGCCGGCGAGTTCGGCGACTCGAAGGAGATATCCTTGACGTAGATACGCTGCAGGGAAAACTGCGGCTGGTTCTGCTGCTCGCCGGAGGCGGCACCTGCGGCACCACCGGTGGTTTGGTTGTTGTCTTCCGCCATGGCTTTTGTTCCTTAAAGCGTGCGTGATGGTTATAGAGGGATGAGAGACGGTACGCAGCGGTTTACTTGCGCACCATCGGCAGGCCGTCGGCCTGCCACTGGGCCATGCCGCCCTTGAGCTTGAACGCCCGAGTGAAGCCAGCCTTCTGAAGCTTGGCAAGCACCGTTCCGGAGGCCTGGCCCTGCTTGCAGACCACAATCACCGGCTTGTCCTTGACCTTGTCGAGTTCATTGAGGCGATTGTCGAGTTTGCTCTGGGGAATATTGCGGGCACCGGCCAGGTGGCCTGCCTTGAAGTCCTTGGCATCGCGGATATCGAGAACCACTGCCTCTTCGCGATTGATCAGCTGGGTGGCTTCGCTGGCGTCGACGCCGCTACGACCACTCTGCATGGTTTCGTAGGCGATCCAGGCCGCCAGCACGATCACGAAGGCGCCAGCCAGCAGCGCATGGTTCTGCACGAATTCGAACAACTGATCGATCATGGGTCCGGGACACTCTCGTTGGGAATCACTGGTGTTGATAATCGCGGGTGTTGAGAAACACAGGATGCCCCGCCGCCGGGGCGGCGCCCAGTATACACAAGGCATCCTGGCGCGTCTGGCACCCGGGCGGCTGACGTTGTGTACCACCCTAGGATATGATGCCCCAAGGAGCCGTGAGTCGCGACCCCGAGCCTACACCGCCGGCCGGGGACTCTCCGACGTTTACCAACGAGGCCTTTTCATGTCCGATGCCAACTCCCGCCCGCGCCCGGTGGCCCTGATCATTCTCGATGGCTATGGCCACAGCGATTCGCTGGAATCCAACGCCATCGCCGCCGCCAATACGCCAGTGATGGACCGCCTGGCCAGGGACTATCCGCATAGCCTGATTCATACCGATGGCAAATATGTCGGCCTACCCGAAGGCCAGATGGGCAACTCCGAGGTCGGCCACATGAACCTGGGGGCCGGTCGCGTCGTCTATCAGGACTTCACCCGCATCACCAAGGCCATCGAGGACGACACCCTCAAGGACAACGCCACCCTGACCGCGCCGATCGATGCCGCCGTCGCGGCGGGTCGCGCCGTGCATCTACTGGGGCTGCTGTCCCCCGGCGGCGTGCACAGCCACGAGGATCACATCCTGGCCGTGGCCGAACTGGCCGCCGCGCGTGGCGCCAAGCAGATCTATCTGCATGCCTTCCTCGACGGCCGCGATACCGCGCCGCAAAGCGCCAAGGCCTCCATCGAGCGCGCCGACGCCAAGCTCGCCGAGCTGGTGGGTGAGGGCAACGGTTTCATCGCCTCGCTGGTCGGCCGCTACTACGCCATGGACCGCGACAACCGCTGGGACCGCGTCGAGAAGGCCTACCGAGTGGCCACCGAAGGCGTGGGCGAGCATGTCGCCGCCAGTGCCGCCGAAGGCCTGGCCGCCGCCTATGATCGCGGCGAGACCGACGAATTCGTCGCCGCCACCAGCATCCGCCCCCAGGGTGAGCCAGTGACGATGGCCGACGGCGATGCGGCGATCTTCATGAACTTCCGCGCCGACCGGGCCCGGGAACTGACGCGGGCCTTCGCCGAAGACGACTTCTCCGGTTTCACCCGCCAGGCGCGTCCCGCGCTTGCCGGCGACGGCCTGGTGATGCTGACCCAGTATGCCGCCGACATTCCGGCACCGGCCGCCTTCCCGCCTGCTGAGCTGACCAACACCCTGGGTGAGGTCATCGCCAAGCGCGATATGAAGCAGCTGCGCATCGCCGAAACCGAGAAGTATGCCCACGTGACCTTTTTCTTCTCCGGCGGTCGCGAGGAGCCTTACAGCGGCGAGACCCGCGAGCTGATTCCGTCGCCGCAGGACGTCAAGACCTACGACGAGAAGCCCGAGATGAGCGCCGTCGAGGTCACCGACAAGCTGGTCGAGGCCATCGACGGCGGCAGCTACGACCTGATCGTATGCAACTATGCCAACGGCGACATGGTCGGCCATACCGGCAAGTTCGATGCCGCGGTCAAGGCCATCGAGGCCGTGGATGCCTGTGTCGGCCGCGTGGTAGAGGCCCTGGAGCGCGTCGGTGGCGAATGTCTGATCACCGCCGACCACGGCAACGCCGAGCAGATGGTCAACCCGGAAACCGGTGCGCCACAGACCGCTCACACCACCTGCGAGGTACCGCTGATCTGGGTCACCCAGCGGCAGGCCAAGCTGCGCGATGATGGACGCCTCTGTGATCTGGCCCCGAGCCTGCTGACCATGATGGGCGAGGCTGTCCCCGAGGAAATGACCGGCCAGGTACTCACAGAGCTGTCGTGACCTCGCCGCACCTCAAAGCCGCTTCGTCAGCCAGCACTCGTCGCCTGCCGACCGGCGCGGCGAAGCGGCATCTCGCGGCTCGGCTGGTAGGCGCCCTAGCGGCGCTGCCCCGGGCCGGGGCAGTGCTGCTGATGGGCTGTGCCCTGACGCATGCCCCGAGCGCCATCCCGGTCATTGATCTGGTGACACCCGCCCTGGCCGCCCCCGACGAGGAGGCGGCCAAGGCCCGTGTGGACGCTCTGGCCAAGGATATTCAGGCCCTGGAGCGCGAGCTTTCCGGACGCCGCGAAGCCCGCGACGATGCCGCCGAATCACTTGCCGAGGTGGAGACGGCGCTCGCCGCCACCCACCGCCGGCTGGACGAGCTCCAGGCCGAGCGGCGCTCGCTGAACGATGACATCGCCGATCTCGAGGATCGGCGGGATATTCTTGAAGGTGAGCGCCGCGCCCAGGAGGCGGCACTCGCCAAGCAGCTCGACGCCCTCTATCGCCTCGGCGTCACTCCCGAGCTTAAGCTGCTGCTCAACCAGGACGACCCGGCGAGGCTGGACCGCCTGCAGACCTATCTCAATCACCTGTCACGCGCTCGCCAGGCTCGCCTGGACGAGCTCGCGACGCTGAATACCAAGCTTGCCGACAACCGTCAGACCCTGACGACCCAGCTCGGTCAGTTGGGCAAGGTGCGCGAGGAAGTCGAGGCACGCAGCCAGGCGCTGGCCTCGCGGCGCAGCGAACGTGAAGCCTTGCTCAGCGAGCTCGATGCCGATATCAGCCGTGGTCGCACGCGTCAGGCGCGTCTCGAGGAAGAGCGGGAAAATGCCGAGCAGGTCTTGGGCCAGGTTCGCGACCGGCTCGCCGCGCTCAAGCGTCCGCCCCCCACCACGGCGATCGAATCGACCCGTGGCGATCTGCCCTGGCCGACTCAGGGCCAAGTGCTGTCGCGCTTCGGGGCCGGCGAGGGGGTGGATCGCGATGGCCTGCTGATCAAGGCCGCGTCGGGCAGCCCGGTCAAGGCGGTGCATGCCGGGCGGGTGGTGTTTGCCGACTGGATGCGCGGCTTTGGTAACCTATTGATCATCGATCATGGCGACGGCGTGATGACGCTGCATGCCCATCTGCAGCACTTCACGGTTTCCCCCGGCGATGCCGTGACCGCGGGCCAGACCATCGCCGCCGTGGGCGTGAGCGGCGGCCGCAGCGTGCCGGCGCTCTACTTTGCGGTACGCCGCAACGGCGAGCCGATCGACCCCTCGACCTGGATCGCCCGACGCTAGGCGCCTCGATGCCAGCCTCCCAGGCAGCATAAAAGAGGCACCTCTAGCAATGGATTCCTGCCCCGCTGTAACGCTATGCTGGGCACTTGCCCCCAGTTCCGCGACGGAGACCGAATGCGCGTCAAGGCCCCTCTCTCATTTTCGACCCGGCTGTTCTCGTCCCGGCTCACGGCCTGGCTATTCGCCGCCCTGCTGACGCTGCCCGTTTCCGTTCAGGCACAGCCCCAGACCTCGGATGACGACCTGCCGGTCGCCGACGTCCAGACCTTCGCCGAGGTCTTCGAGCGCATCAAGCGCGCCTACGTCGACGAGGTCGATGACAGCACCCTGTTGCATAACGCCATGCGCGGCATGCTCAGCGAGCTGGACCCCCATTCGACCTATCTCGACCCGCAGGAATTCCAGAGCCTCAAGGAAACCACCGAAGGCGAGTTTGGTGGCATCGGCATCGAGGTCGGCATGCGTGACGGTCAGCTGATGGTCATCTCGCCCATCGACGACACCCCTGCGGCCCGCGCCGGCCTGCAGTCCCAGGACGCCATCCTGCGTATCGATGACACCGCCACCGACGGCCTGTCGCTGCAGGAAGCGGTAGAGCTGATGCGCGGCGAGCCGGGCAGCGATATTCGCATCACCATTCTGCGCCAGGGGGAAAACATGCCCCGCGATCTGACGCTCACCCGTCAGGTGATTCGCACCGAGAGCGTCAAGCACGAGGTGCTGACGCCCGGCTATGGCTATCTGCGTATCAGCCAGTTCCAGAGCAGCACCGGCGAGCAGGTCAACGACGCCCTGGCCGACATGCGGCAACAGGGCAACCTCGAAGGTCTGGTGCTGGATCTACGCAATAACCCCGGTGGCGTCCTGCAGGCGGCAGTCGAGGTCGTCGACGCCTTCGTCGACCAGGGCCTGATCGTCTACACCGAGGGGCGCCTGGAAGACAGCCAGATGAGTTTCTCCGCGCACTCAGAGACCACCGCCCCCGAGGTACCGATGGTGGTGCTGATCAACGGCGGCAGCGCCTCGGCCTCGGAGATCGTCGCCGGCGCCCTGCAGGATCAGCGCCGCGCGGTGATCATGGGCACGGAAAGCTTCGGTAAGGGCTCGGTGCAGCAGATCATGCCGCTGGGCAACGACGACGGCCTGAAGCTGACCACCGCGCTCTACTACACGCCCAACGGCCGCTCGATCCAGGCGCTGGGCATTACCCCAGACGTGCAGGTGGTGCGCGGACGCCTGGAAGTGGCTGACGGCTACGCCCAGCAGTTGCGCGAGTCCGAGCTGTCAGGTCACCTCAAGGGCAACGGCGATAGTGCTGCCGCGGCCGAGACGTCGCCCAAGGTACGCGACGACTATCAGCTCAGTGAGGCGCTGAACCTGCTCAAGGCACTCAACGTGCTGGGGCCCCGGGCCGAGCGCTAAACGACCCGCACAGGTCCGGACAGCGCCGCACAGCGCCTTCCTTAAAAGCGCTTCCTCAATCAAAAGGGCGCATCGACGATCAGTCGGTGCGCCCTTTTTTGTTCCTCGACGCGTGCGGATTGTCCGGGACACGCTGTCTGGGGCACGCTGCCTACGGGCGGTCGATCCGCACCCGATGCATCAGCGGCAGCTGGCGGGCAGGCGGCCGCGCTCGCCGATGGCCTGGCGCATCATCACCCGCTTGAGGGGTGTCAGCCGGTCGACGCCAGAAAGCCCCAGGTTGCGCGCCAGGGTCAGCGCCGGCTGACGGGTCCCGAACAACAGCCGGAAGCCGTCCATCAACATCAGCATGCTGGCGTTGTCACCGCGCCGACGCCGGACATAGCGTGACAGAATGCGCTCGTCGCCCATCGCCGCGCCTCGCTCACGGGCCGCCAGCAGCTCCTCTGCCAGCACGGCCACGTCCATCAGCCCCAGGTTGACCCCCTGGCCGGCCAGCGGATGGATGCTGTGGGCGGCATCGCCGACCAGCGCCAGCCCCGGCAGGACATAGTCACGCGCGTGGCGCTGGGTCAGCGCCACGCTGATCGCACGGTCGACCGGCGTGACCTCGCCCAGCCGATGGTCGATGGCCGCCGCCAGTTCCTCGCCCAGCGCCTCAGACGAGAGCCGCGTCAGCCGGCTCGCTTCGTCGGGGCTGGTCGACCAGACGATCGAGCAGTGATCATTGCGCCCTTCGACGCACAGCGGCAGGAAGGCCAGAGGGCCCGTGGGGAGAAATGCCTGGCGCGCCACGCCGCCATGCGAACGGCCAAGGCGCACGGTGGTGACCACGGCGACATGCCCCGTCTCCCGGGACACCGTCTCGATGCCCGCCCGTTCGCGAAGCGGCGAGCGGGCACCGTCGGCCGCCACCACCAGCGGGGCGCTGAGCCGGCGGCCGTCTTCCAAGACCAACTCACGCCTCGGTGGATGGCCCTGCAGGGTTTCCTCGAGCGCGATCACCCGCGCCTCGGCCTCGCACTGTACGTTGGGCAAGGCGGAGAGACGCGCCTCCAGGGCCGCCTGGGTGACGTCGTTCTCGACGATATGGCCAAGAACCGGCACGCCGGCTTGATCGGCGTGGAAGCGAATCTCACCGCTGCCTTCGGCGTCCCACACCTGCATCGCGGTGTAGGGCGACAGGCGGCGCTCGGCCATCGTCGACCAGACGCCGAGACCTTCCAGCAGCCGCTGAGATACTGGCGTCAGGGCGCTGACCCTGAGGCTAGGCCGCCCGCGACCGGCCGCCTCATCGGGCAGGCTGGCCGGCCGCGCATCGAGCAGTCGCACCGCCACGCCGGCCTGGCCCAGCAGTATCGCCAGGGTCGCACCCACCATGCCGGCGCCGACAATGATCACCTCATCCGCTGTGCCTTGCTGTTCCTGCATCTCGTTCTCCCTTGTTTCCTATCCCCAGAACTGAGGGCCCGCCCCGATGGCCTTGCACGGGCGTTCACTGCCGTCTCAGCGCTCCCGACCCATGGCCCGACGCCCCAGGGCCCGACGCAGCGGTCCCGCCAGGTTGAGGCCAACAAGCCCCGCGGCCCGGGCATGAGAGAGCAGCGGATGATCAACGCCAAAGAGCCGAATCAGGCCATCGCTGAAGCGGGTGACGCTGTGACGGTCGGCGGCGCGCTGCGCCTCGAAGGCCTGCAGGGTCGCCATATCGCCCGGCGCGCGGCCGTCCTCCAGTCCCGCCTCGATGGCGGCGACCAGATCCATCACGCCACGCAGCGCCAGATTGAAGCCCTGGCCGGCCACCGGGTGCAGGGCATGAGCGGCGTTGCCAAGCACCGCCAACCCCGGTCGCACCTGCTCGGTGGCCGTGATCAATGACAGCGGGTAGGCGTGACGCTTGCCGACCCGGCGAAAGTGGCCGGCCCGATCGCCGAAGGCCTGCTGCAGGTGTGCCAGGAAGTCGCCGTCGCTGGCGGCCAGCGTCTTAGCCTCGGCGCCGCCCTGGTGCGTCCAGACCAGTTCCATGCGCTGGCCCGACAGCGGCAGCAACGCCACAGGGCCTTCGGGGGTAAAGCGCTCGAAGGCCACGCCGTCGTGGGACCGGCTGACCTCCAGATTGGCGATCACCGCCACCTGGTCATAGGCCTCGTGGCGGCTCTCGATGCCGAGCCGCTCCTTGAGCCCAGAGCGACCGCCATCGGCCAACACCGTCAGGTCCGCCTCGAGCCGGCTGCCGTCGTCCAGTTCGAGCAGATGGCCGCCCTCCTGAGGGCTGATCGACATCACCCGTGCCGGACAGTGCCAATCCAGCGACAGCTCGCCGAGCCGTTGATGCAGCACCCGCCCCATCCAGGCATTGGGCAGCACATAGCCCAGCGCCTCGACGCCGAACTCCTCGGCATTCAGCCGGGTAGCCCCCAGTCGCCCGCGCTCGCTGACATGAATGCGGCGGATCGGCTCGGCCTCCTCGGCCATCGCCGTCCACAGTCCCAGCGCTTCGAAGCGATCTCGAGAGCCCTGGGCGATGGCGCTGGCCCGGGCATCGAAGCTTGGCTGATAGGCCGTCTCGTCGGGGTCGGGAAGCGGGCTGGCCTCGATCACCGCCACCTTGAGCCCCGACCGCTCGATCAGGGGCGCCAGGGCACAGGCTAGGCTAGCCCCCACCAAGCCGCCGCCGACGATGGCGATATCGACCCGCCGGCATGGTCTATCCTGCGTATTACGGGCGTCTGGGGTCATGCGCTCTTGCATTGGCTGTCGCTCAACGTAAAGAAAATCACGCCATTACGTAAATTACGTAAGGCAATCTCATCGGCCGTTCGCGTTGATCATTCCTTGGCCATCAGGGCTTCGATATCAGCAACCCGCTTGGGCACGCCGTCGGTCAGCACCTCGTGACCCTCGGCGGTCACCGCCACATCGTCCTCGATGCGGATGCCGATGCCGCGGAAGGGCGCGGGAATGTCCTCGTCGTCGGGAATGTAGAGGCCGGGCTCCACCGTCAGCACCATGCCCGGGACCAGCGGCCGTGGCTCGCCGTCGCGGCGATAGCTGCCCACGTCGTGCACATCCAGGCCCAGCCAGTGAGAGGTGGAATGCAGATAAAAGCGCTTGTAGCGCTCTTCGCTGATCACCGCCTCCAGGTCACCGTCGAGCAGGCCAAGTTCCAACAGCCCGCGAGACAGGTCCCGCACCACGCCCTGGTGGATGGCCGCCAAGGTGGCGCCGGGCGTCACCGCCTCGATGGCGCGCTCCTGGGCGGCCAGCACGATGTCATAAAGCTGGCGCTGAGCGCTCGAGAAGCGGCCACTGACGGGGAAGGTGCGGGTGATGTCGCCGGCATAGAGATCGAACTCGGCGCCGGCATCGATCAGCACCAGCTCACCGTCTTCGAGCGGAGCGCGGTTCTCAATGTAGTGCAGCACGCAAGCGTTGGCACCGCCACCCACGATGCTGTCGTAGGCCGGGCCCTGGGCGCCCTGCCAGAGGAACTCATGCTCGAGCTCGGCCTGCAGATGATACTCGTTGAGCCCCGGGCGGGCGGTGCGCATGGCGCGCACATGGGCCTTGGCCGAAACGTCGCCGGCGTGGCGCAGAAGGGCGAGTTCGGCCTCGCTCTTGACCAGTCTCTGCTCGTGCAACAGCGGCGCTAGGTCGGCCAACGCCTGCGGGGCGACGGCACCGCGCCGGGCGCGCCCCTTGAGCTCGCTGCGCACCTCATCGGCCAGCGCCAGGCTCTCGGCGTCATCGAGCAGCAGATAGAGCGTTTCGCGACCGTCGATCAGCTCGGCGAGATGCTCGACCCGCACCGGATTCTCGAAGGCCTCGTCGATGGCAAAGTGGGCCAGCGCCCCCTCGATGCCCAGACGAATGCCGGTCCAGGCCTCGATGGCCGGATTGCGCTCCTGGCAGAACAGCACGCTCTCGCCGGCCTCGCGCCCAGGCAACAGCAGCAGCAGGGCATCCGGCTCGGGGAAACCGGTCAGGTAGTGGAAATCGCTGCGCTGACGAAAGGGATAGTCGCTATCGTTGCTGCGCGTCGTCAGGCTGGCGGCAGGCAGCAGCACGGCACTCTGCGAGGGGAGGGCGGCCATCAGGGTCTGGCAGCGCTGGCGATACTCGTCCCGGCCGATGGCGGCCGGGCGGGGAAGCAGTTCGGGTGACATCTCGACTCCTGAGGCGGGGTTCACTGTTTGGGGGCGTCAGCCTCTTCGACCTGCGGCTGGCCGGGATGTTGCTCGGTGTAGAGCAGCATGGCCGCCATGCGGGCATGTTCGGTCAGCGCGAAGAGGTCATTCTCGTTCTCGCTGCTATCGTCCAGGTCGACCTCGATGGTCGCCAGCGCCTGCAGATCGTCCAGCGCTTCGCGCAGATTGGCCGTCCAGGCGTTGCGGGTCTCGGTGTCGACGGCCTGCACCAGCTCTAGGAAGCCCAGTGTCCACTCTTGCAGGCCCTGGGCGCGCTCGGCCAGGGAGAAGAGGTCATCGGGCAGCAGCGGCTCGTAGTTGAGCTCGGCGGCGGACAGGGCATCCAGGGCCTGGCGGCGCCAGCCCAGCAGCACCTCGGCGCTCTCTTGATCCCGAGGCTGCTCGATGCCGAAGGTCGCGCACAGCTCGTCGAGCCAGGCCTCGGCGGTCAGGTCGTGGAGCGCCAGGGCGCCCGCCAGCCGACCATCCTGGAAGGCCGGGGACTGCATGCTGCCGTGCATCAGGAAGACATCGGCGACGGTGGAAAAGTCGAGGCGATCGTTGATTAGGGACATGTAACACTCTTGGATCGGGCCGGCATGGCGGCCGGCTAACATGGCTTGCGTTGACCGCTCGTGAGCGGCTCTCTTATAGTGAATCGATATCTTTCATAGTAACGCATCGGGCCCGTCGCTGGCCCGGTCTGGAGCCCACCGATGACCGACGACGCCCGTCGCACTGCCGACATCACTCTCTTGGGCCGCAGCTACGTCATCGCCTGCCCGCCGGACGAGCAGGACCAGCTCGACCGCGCCGCCCGTTATCTGGATCGCGCCATGCACGGCATCCACTCCCAGTCCAAGGTACTAGGAACCGAGAAGACCGCCATCATGGCGGCGCTGAACATCACCAATGAACTCCTGCAGCTCATCGATGAACGCAAGGCCGACGAGGAAAACCTCAACCGCCTCAACGAGCGTCTCGAGCGTGCGCTGGATGCGGGCAAGGTCGATTGAGCAATCTGCGCTTTGGCGCTTAGCCCCGCTCTGGTAGGATGAGGACGTTCCCTGGAATGTACGCCAGTCGTTATAGTCCCTCGAGCCTATGCGCATTACCCAGGGGGCCAAATGCTAGACAGACCCGTGTGCATGTCCGCGCGACGGAAAGCCTGACGGTCTGTCTGCGGCCACCCACCTTGAACCAATGGGTTCAAGGGCCAGAACGACAGCGGCATTCTGGGGAACCTCTTTTCCGCCGCCCGCCGTGAGCTCGCACGCCATGCCTCATGCGCCCCTGACTGACACCATCCTCCCGCGTGATACCCATCACGTCGAGACACTACCCGACCCGGTCGCCGATACGCCCACGCAACGCCGAGAGCTGCGTCGGACCCTGCGCCGTCGTCGTCGCGCACTCACTCCCAGACAACAACGCCAGGCCGCCAAGGCTCTGTGCCACCGCCTGCGGGGGCTGCCAGAGTGTCGTCTCGCCAAGCGCGTGGCACTCTACTTGCCCAACGACGGCGAGATCGATCCCCGCCCACTGATCGCCTGGCTCGAGCGCCGTGGGGCGGACGTCTACCTGCCGGTCCTGGCACCGCTGACCCATAACCGACTCTGGTTCGTGCGCTATCACTCCGGCACGCCGATGGTGACTAATCGCTTCGGCATCAGCGAGCCCGACACCCAGCACGGCGCCCACCGGGCCCATCGCCTGCCTGCCTGGGCGCTGCAGCTGGTGCTGATGCCGCTGGTTGGCTTCGATGAGCAAGGGCAGCGCCTGGGCATGGGGGGCGGCTTCTACGATAGAAGCTTCGCCTTCACCCGCCAGCGCGGCCCACGCCCTCGGCTGGTCGGCCTGGCGCATGATTGCCAGCGCGTACCGATGCTGCCGGTGGCGAGCTGGGACGTGCCGCTGGACGCCATCGTCAGCGACGCCCGCGTGCTGCGCTCCCGGAAGCGATAGGTTACCGCCACCGCAAAGCGTTCTCCCGTACCGGTGTCAGCCTCATCGCTAGGCTGAAGCCACAACGTTCAGGCCACAAAAAAGACCGGCCGCTGCCTATTAGGCAACGGCCGGTCTTTTATCTGACCCGCTGTTAACGACGTATCGTGCACGCGTGCGGGGCAGGGGGCATTCACAGTCGACATGGCGTGGCGTTGGTCGTAAGCGCCTGATGCAAGAGCCTTTTTCAAGGGCTCTATCCAATAAACCTCGGCAAATACGCCTTGTCTGACGGGCCCCAAAGGCCTGGGAAGATCGGAAGAACCTTGCGATGAAAGCCGGACGGTGGCGCCTATCACGCCACCGCTGGCTCAGCGAAGTATCAGTTGCCGACCAGGGCCTGAGCGTAACCGGTGGCGACCACTCCGAGACCGAAGATCAGCACCAGCGCCATGACCAGATCGGGCTTGCGTTTCATTGCCAACTCCGTGATGTCGTAACAAAAGATGAAAGTGTCGTCTGACTAACGACGCTTGAGACTATAGGGCTAAGTCTAAAGAATGACAATTGCCCCAATAGCCTGAGCACATGATAAAACGCCTGCCATATCTATGGCTAGCCGTTAGTCAACACTTACCTACTGTTACGACCACGAATCATCAGGCCATGAAGAGTCTATAGGCCGGGTTATGGGTTTCCTTCCAGTACCGATAGCCAATGGCGTCGAAATATTCCTCGACGTGCGAGCGATCGTCACTAGGCATCTGCATGCCGACCAGCACTCGACCATAGGCGGCGCCATGGTTGCGGTAGTGAAACAGCGAAATGTTCCAATCGGCCGGCAGGTGCGTCAGGAAGTTCATCAAGGCCCCGGGACGCTCCGGGAACTCGAAGCGATACACCTCCTCTTCGAAATGCTCCTTGGGTCGACCGCCCCCCAGGTGACGAATGTGCAGCTTGGCCATCTCGTCGTCGGTAAGATCGACCACCGGATAGCCCTCATCGCGCAGCTTGTCGATCACCGCCTGGCGATCCTCGCCGCCCGGCTTGACCTGTACGCCGACGAAGATATGGGCGGCGTCGGGATCGGCGTAGCGGTAGTTGAACTCGGAGACCATGCGCTTGCCGATGGCCTTGCAGAAGCGCTTGAAGCTACCCGGGCGCTCGGGGATGGTCACCGCCAGAATGGCCTCGCGCTGCTCGCCAAGCTCGGTGCGCTCGGCGATATGCTGCAGACGATCGAAGTTGGTATTGGCGCCGGAGTTGATGCACAGCAGCGTTTCGCCTTCGGCGTCTTCACGCTGGATGTACTTCTTGAGGCCGGCAAGCGACAGGGCGCCGGAAGTCTCGGCGACCGCGCGAGTGTCCTCGAAGATATCCTTGACCGCGGCACACATCTCATCGGCGTTGACGGTGATGATTTCATCGATCAGATCCTTGGCGATGGCGAAGGGCACTTCACCGGCCTGGGCCACCGCAACGCCTTCGGCAAAGACGCCAACCTGGTCCAGCACCACTCGCTCGCCGGCCTCCAAAGCGGCCTTGAAGCTGGCGCTGTCTTCGGATTCGACCCCGATGACCTTGACCTCGGGGCGCAGGTACTTGATGTAGGCCGCCACGCCGGCGATCAGGCCGCCGCCGCCCACCGGCACGAAGACCGCATCCAGGCGACCGCTGTGCTGGCGGAGGATTTCCACTCCGATGGTGCCCTGACCCGCGACCACGTCGATATCGTCGAAGGGCGGAATGTAGGTATAGCCGTGCTGGGCGATCAATTCCTGGGCATGGGCGGCGGCGGCGGCAAAGGCGTCGCCCTTGAGGATGACCTTGGCGCCCCGGGCGCGCACCGCCTGTACCTTGATTTCCGGCGTAATGCGCGGCATCACGATGACCGCCTTGACGCCCATCAGCTTGGCCGCCAGCGCCAGCCCCTGGGCATGGTTGCCCGCCGAGGCGGCGATCACGCCCTTGGCCTTCTGCTCTTCGGTCAACTGGGCCATCTTGTTGTAGGCGCCGCGAATCTTGAAGGAGTAGACCGGCTGAAGGTCTTCACGCTTGATCAGAATCTGGTTGTTCAGACGCTTGGAAAGGATGGTGGCCGCTGAAATCGGCGTTTCTCGTGCCGCTTCGTAGACTCGGGCGGTAAGTATCTTCTTGACGGTTTCTTCGAGCATCCTGATATCCCAAGGGCGTCGGCATGGCCCAAAGCCATGCGACCAACGCGTGCGTGACAAAACATCTATTGGTAGCAGACCCGCCGCCGTGGCGTCCAGCGCCTTTGATGACGGGACAGGGGACCATCAACACGGCCGCGGAACTGGCCTATAATCGCGGCGCTTCTTGCGCCTATCCCAACTCCGACAACCCCAAGCGAGCTCTCATGACCCAAGACGAACTGAAGGAGGCGGTAGCCGCCGCCGCTATCGAGGAAATTCGCCCGCTGCTCGGCAGCGAAGTGATCATCGGCGTTGGCACCGGCTCTACCGCCGACCGTTTCATCGACCGCCTGGCCGCCCTGCGCGACGACTTCAAGGCCGCCGTGGCAAGCTCCGAAGCGACCGCCAAGCGCCTGAAATCCCACGGTATCGACGTGGTCGAGATGAATTTTGCCGGTACGGTGCCGGTGTATGTGGACGGCGCCGACGAGATCAACCCGCGCCTTGAAATGATCAAGGGGGGCGGGGCGGCCCTGACTCGGGAAAAGATCGTGGCCGCCTGCGCCCAGCGCTTCGTCTGTATCGCCGATGCCTCGAAGCGGGTAGACGTGCTGGGCGACTTCCCGCTGCCGGTGGAAGTCATCCCCATGGCCCGCTCCTACGTGGCCAGAGAGCTCGTCAAGCTCGGTGCCACGCCGGTCTATCGTGAAGGCGTGGTGACCGATAACGGCAACCAGATCCTCGATTGCTACGAGTTCATGATCGAGGACCCGGTAGCCATGGAGGCCCGCATCAACGCCATCGTTGGCGTGGTCACCAACGGCCTGTTCGCCGCTCGCGGTGCCGATGTGCTGCTGCTGGGCGGCCCCCAGGGCGTGGAGCGCTTCGAAAAAGCTCCAGCGTAAGCGAGCGCCTACTTCGCCTCTAGCATCCTTTCCAGGCCTTCCAGGGTGCGTGAGAGCGCGCCCCGGCGGGTCGCCACCACCTGCCGGCCCGCCTCGCCAAGCCGCGCTCGAGCCGGTGGGTCATCGAGCAAGGCTTCCAAGGCTTCCGAAAGCGCCTCGGCATCGGCGACTTCAGTGAGGGCGCCGGCCTCACGCAGAGGCGCGGCGACATCGCTGAAATTCTCAAGCGACGGGCCGGTCATCACCGGTACGCCCCGAACCGCGGGTTCGAGCAGGTTGTGCCCGCCGATGGGAACCAGGCTGCCGCCCACGAAGGCGACATCCGCCGCCCCATAGCAGGTCGCGAGTTCACCCATGGTATCGGCGAGATAGACGCTGGTGTCGTAATCGGGGCGCTCATTTTTTGATCGCCGCGCTAAGCGCATGCCCTGGGCTTTACATAGCGCGGCCACGTCATCGAAGCGCTGAGGGTGACGGGGGACCAGGATCAGCAGCGCATCGCCGTGGGTCTCGCGCAGGCGACGATGGGCGGCGAGAAGCGGCTCATCCTCGCCCGGGTGCGTCGAGCCGGCGACCCAGATCGGCCGCTCGCCGAGCCAAGTATGCAAGCGATCACTATCGGCAACGTCCTCATCGGAAGCGCTGATATCGAATTTCAGCGAGCCCACTACGCTAGTGCAGTCATCGGCCATGCCCAGCAACCGGTAGCGCTCGGCATCCTCATCGGACTTGGCGGCCAGCCAGTCGACATGCCCCAGTGCATCCGCCATCAAGGGGCGAATCTTCAGGTAACGCGCGAAGGCGCGGGGCGACAGGCGGCCATTGACCACCGCCACCGGCACGCCTCGCCGCTGGCAGGCGGCCAGCAGGTTGGGCCAGAGCTCGGTCTCGAAGAAGATCGCCTGCAGCGGGGCGAGCCGGGCGACGAAGCGCCGCGCGGCGCCGGGGAAGTCCAGCGGCACGAAGTGATGACTCACTATCGCACCAGCGCCTTTGCCATTGAGGGTGTCGGCCAGGGCTCGAACCCGGTCGGCACCGGTCGCCGTCATGGTGGTGACCACCAACTGGTGCCCGGGGCGCGCAGCGGCCAGGGCCTCGATCAACGGGCGCGCCGCCAGCACCTCGCCCACTGACGCACAGTGCAGCCAGGTCACGGGACGCTTGCGGTGACGCTGCGCCGAGGTGCCCGCAGAGCGGCGGGGAATCAACCCGAGGCGCTCACGCCGAGGGTTGGTAGGTACCTGCTCACGCCAGACTCGCCGCCAGATCAGCGGTGAAAGCGCATAGAGCGCCGCCGAATAGAGGCAGCGCGGCCAGCGGGCCAGCATCAGCGTTCCCGGTCGAGAATGGTCGAGATCATCGCGGTGGTCGAGACGCCGTCTTCGAAGTCGAGCACCCGCACTTCACCGCCGTTGGCGATTACCGCCTCGCCACCGGCAATATCGGCAGGCTGATAGTCGCCGCCCTTGACCAGCACGTCGGGCAGCACCGTCTCGATCAGCGACGCCGGGGTGTCCTCGCTAAAGGGCACCACCCAGTCCACGGCACCGAGCCCCGCGAGCACCTGCATGCGCCGCTGCAGGGGATTGATCGGCCGGGTCGGTCCCTTGAGGCGGGCGATGGACGCATCGTCGTTGACCGCCACGATCAGCCGATCACCAAGCCGCCGGGCCTGTTCCAGATAGGCCACGTGACCGGCATGCAGGATGTCGAAGCAGCCATTGGTCATCACTACCTTCTCGCCACGGGCCTGGGCGGCACGCACCGCCTCGACCAGCGGCGCGGACTCGATAAGGCCGAACTCGGCCAGCTTGTCGCCATGAAGGGCCGTGTAGAGCTCGGCGATCGACAGGGTCGCGGTACCGGGTTTGGCCACCACCAGTCCGGCGGCCAGGTTGGCAAGCGTCATGGATTCCGGGAAGCCGTGCCCGGCGGCCAGCGCTAGCCCCAGCACGCCGATCACGGTATCGCCGGCACCGGTGACGTCATAGACCTCGCGGGCCCGAGTGGGCAGATGCAGAGGCGCATGATCGGCCCGGATCAGGGTCATGCCCTTCTCGCTACGGGTGATCAACAGCGCCTCCAGGTCGAGCTCGGCCCGCAGTGCTTCGCCCTTGGTGGCCAGTTCCTCATCGGTTCGACAAGGGCCAGCCACGGCCTCGAATTCGGTCAGGTTGGGGGTGACCACGCTCGCCCCGCGATAGCGGCGGAAATCGCTGCCCTTGGGGTCGACCAGCACGCGCTTGCCCGCAGCGCGCACCATCTGGATCAGCGATTCGACGCGATTCAGGGTGCCCTTGCCGTAATCGGAAAGGATCACCAGATCGGCGTCGCCAAGCTGCGCCGCCACCCGGTCATGCAGGTCCTGAGTATCCACTTCGTCCAGCGCCTGTTCGAAATCCAGACGGATCAGCTGCTGATTGCGGCTCATGACCCTGAGCTTGGCAATCGTTGGAATATCGGGGCTACGCTGAAAGTGAGTGCTTACTCCACTATCTTCTAACCGGTGGGTCAGCAGACTGGCATTCTCATCGTCGCCGACCAGACCCGCCAAGGCGGCATGGGCGCCCAGCGAGGCAATATTGAGCGCCACGTTGGCGGCCCCACCGGGTCGGTCCTCGCCATCGTTGACCTTGACCACGGGGACCGGCGCCTCCGGGGAGATCCGCGAGGTGCCGCCGTGCCAGTAGCGATCGAGCATCACATCGCCTACCACCAGCAGACGGGCCTGTTCGAGGGCAGTCAGATCAAACTTCATCGCGGGACTCCAGGAGTAGAGCGTCGAGGTGAGCGATCACGTCATCGGCATGGATCAAGGACATGGCATCGGGGTGGCGTACACGGGTGCCCCAGACGATCTCGTCAGGCGACTTGTGCAGATAGGTGCGCACGGCCTCGGGATAGCGATTGACGACATGCTCGCGCCAGCGATAGGGAGCGGCGCGCTCGGGGTTGGTGGTGGCATAGAGCCCCACGGTGGGCGTATTCAGGGCGTTGGCCATATGCACCGGACCGGAGTCCGGGGCGACCACGGCACGTGCCGCGTCGATCAATGCCAGTAACCCTTTAAGCGAGGTGCCGCCGATGGCGTCGATCACCGCACCCTCGGAGCACAAGGCCTGGATACGGGCGCCCATCTCACGCTCGTGGGTGCTACCGCCGCCGCTCATCACCGTGGCGAGGCCATGGCGGCTCCACAGGTGCTCGATCACTGCGGCATAGCCTTCGGCAGACCAGTTACGGAAGTTGCGCAGCCGCGGGTTGGCGCAGGGGCTGATCAGCACATAGTCCTGCTCGCCGCTGACCTGGCGCGCCTCGCGACGGGCCTCATCGGGAATCGCCAGGCCCCATTCAGGGGTCAAATCCTGGACTCCGAGTTCGCGGGCGAAGTCCATGAACGACTCGAGCACATGGGCGCGCGGATGAGGGGCCAGCTGATGCTGGGTGAACCAGTGCTGCCAGTCCTTGGCGCGGGCCTTGTCATAGCCGATGCGCACCTGGGAGCGCAGCCCCAGCGACAGCACGCTGGCACGTATCGACTGCTGCATGTGCAACAGCGCATCGAAGCGCGTGTCCTTGAGCGCACGCCATATCTCGCGCATGCCGGCCAAACCGGTCGACTTGTCGTAGACCACGAACTCGACCCCGGACAGGCCCGACAGTAAACTGTGCTCCGCCTTACCGACGATCCAGGTAATACGCACGCCCGGCCACTGGCGCTGAAGGGCACGCACGGTCGGCACCAGGTTACAGACATCACCCAGGGCCGAGAGCCTAAGCACACACAGGTGCGAGGGGTGGACGGGCAGAGGATGCTTCATGCAGTTGGCAACGTTCCAGAAAGACAGGGCTCTCATTCTATATGATGCGGAGCGTTTTTGTGACGGGGGAAAACCGGCACCGGGACGCGAGACTGCCACCGCTCATTTGGCGCCTCCTATGCCCCTGGAGCCACGCTGGTTCTGTCCGGACTATTGGCGCGCGCATGGCACCGTGACCGGCGAGGCCCCCGGCCGGGGGGCGAGCCTGTTCCTCGAGGCCCCTGACCGGCCGGACGAGCAGTGGGTGCTGCGGCCCTATCGGCGCGGCGGACTGATCGCGCGCGTCAACGACTCGAGCTACCTGTGGACCGGTCTTGAGGGAACCCGCGCCTTCCGCGAGCTACGCCTGACCGCCGCGCTGCATGCCAAGGGGCTGCCCGTGCCTCGCCCAGTGGCAGCAGGCGTCTGGCGCCGTGGCCTCGTCTACCAGGCGGGCTTGATCACCGTGCGCCTGACCGGTGCCCGTGCCCTGGCCGACTGCCTGCCGAACGCCGACGCAGCGCTGCTCATGCGGGTCGGCGCGACCATCCGCCGCTTCCATGACGCCGGCCTCGACCACGTCGACCTCAATGCCCGCAACCTGTTGGTTGGCCCGCAAGGCGAGGTATTCATGATCGACCTAGACCGCTGCCGCCTGCGGGCTCCCGGTCGCTGGCAGGCGGGAAACCTAGCACGACTCGAACGTTCGCTCGAAAAGTTCGCCTCAGCGACGGCACTGCCCACCATTCTCGCCGGTTACCACGGCAACACCGACGTCTGACCCGAGCGGGCGAAGTACTTGTCTATCACCAGCAGGCTAATCAGGCGCTCGCGCCGCTTGTTCTCGAACTGCGCCACGAACGCGTTGGCGTTGGCGATGATGCGTCTGGCCTCATCGGGGTGGTCACGATAGTAGGCCATCTTTTCCTCGAGATCGCGATAGTCGTCGGCGAGCTGCACATAGTGGTGACCGGGAATCAGCAACCCCTCCATGAACCAGGTCTCGAAGCGCGGCGCGGCCATGAAGCACAGCGAATTCGAGGCCATCACCCACTTCAGATTGGTCGCCACATCCTTGCCTTCGATGCTTAACACGAACTTGTACTGAAGCTGATCCCCGATACTCATGAAGCGGCGGTGATAGGGCTGCCCCCGCGCGCAACGACGTACATCGCCGACATCGCATAGCGGATGGTCGTGGAAGCGTTCGACGAACGCCTGGCGGTGCGCCCGGTGGCAGGCGCCGCGCCATACCAGCAGGTCCTTCTTGGCCTCGAAAGGCATGCGGTCGGGAACGACGTAGTAATGGCGCACGGAATTCAGCTTAAGCAGCACCGAGTGCTGATTGTCGCCGCTCACCGGCCGGCTCTTCAGGAAAGTGGGGCTTGCGGGTATTTCGCGAATATCGCCGAAGAGATGGCGAAAGCGCAGGCGGCGGGGAAAAAAACGCAGGTAGCGCAGCAGATCGAGGTAGTAGGCCCAGCTGCCGTCGCGGCTGAAGTCGCCAATCGTCGTGGCGTTTGCACCTGGCTCGAAGGGCGAGTCGCAGCGGTTATAATAATTGACCCGCGTCTCGACCTCCTGCCGCGTCGCCTCATCGAGGCCTTCAAGCTCGGCCAAGAGACCTGCCAGGCGTCGTCTCTGTATGGCAGCCGGCACCAGCAGCCCCGTCGCATGCCTGGCATAGAAACGAAACTTGTGCGCGTTCTTGTGCAGCTTTGCCAGTAGCGTCTTTATCCGGACCATCACGTCGCCATTGCTGCCGGCAAGCACGCTCAGCAGAGCGCTTGCGCCAGTGTCTGAAGGCCTCCATGCATCTTGTCGTCTCATTAACGCCACCGTCCCTGTGGCCGAGTCCTGCTATACCATGTCCCGATAGAGCCGCCAATAAGCCTCGGCCATGGCCTTGGGCGTGTAGCGATCAAGCTGTGCGCTCGCCCCGTCGGCCAGCCGCTGGGCCAGATCCGGGTCATCATGCAGCCGGGCGATGGAGGCGGCCAGGGCCTCGGCATCGCCGGGTGGTACCAGCAGCCCGGTATCGTCATCGCGGACGATGTCGGGAATGCCGCCGACCTGCGAGGCCACGATCGGCACGCCGGCGTCCATCACATCCAGCAGCACCGACCCCAGGCCTTCGTTGCGCGAAGGAAACGCGAAGAGGTCGAGCCCCGGCAGATAGTCACCGATATTGTCCTTGAACCCCATGAAGGTAACGTTACCAAGATCGGCCGCCGCGGCCTCTAACACTTTGGCATCCTCACCCTGGCCGAAGAACAGCACCTGCAGGTCGGGCCGGGTCTGCTGGAGGCGGCGAGCGGCATCGATCAACACTCGCTGGCCCTTGTGGCGATCGACCAGGGCACCAACATGGCCGACCAGATATTTGCCCGGGAAGTCGGCCCGCAGGGCCTTGGCCCCCGCCGGATCGGCCTTGAGTCCTGACAGGGCGCTGGGAATCAGCGCCACCTCGCCCCAGTTACGCGCCTCGAGCTGACGCTTGATCAGCGACGAGATCGCCACTCGCCAAGCGGCGCTGCGATAGAAGAGGCGATTGCTGCATTTATCCTTGACCAGCGCATCGACCCGACGTGTCAGCAGATAAGGAACGCCATGCCGCCAGTGGTGCAGGCCCGCCCAGTGCACCGCCTTGGCATCGTGGGCATGTATGACATCGGCACCCAGGCGCCCCGCCTGGACGTGGCCCGAGAGCTGATGGTCGGCATCGATGAAGGCAAGCCCGGACACCTCGGCGAGACGGGCGCGCAGCGGCGAATCCCGTCGGCAGGCGAGCCATTGCCTTGCGTCTTGGCGAACGGCCAGGGCACGAATCAGCAGCTCGGTCTGACGCTCGCCGCCGCGGAACCCCTTGGCCAGATTGACATGGATGATCTTCAACAATGGCTCCCACTAAAAAACAGGCTGACTCGGGCGATGGCTGGACGCCGTGGAGTGATTCACGCCATGCGGTGGCGCGGGCAAATGGCCCGCCCCGGCCACAGCGAGGTACTATACCCCTTTGCACGACGAGGCTTAAGGCACGCTACGGTACCCGCCCAGTGCCGAGCATTGCTCACGGCCTGATTCGACGCCACCATGCCCACCGCACTTGCCCAACAAGAGATCGCACCATGACGCCGATTACCGGAGTGGTCATCACTCTTAACGAAGAAAAACAGATCGCCGACTGCATCCGCTCGCTGTTTCGGGTCTGTGACGAGGTTATCGTGGTGGATTCGCTCAGTCAGGATGACACCGTCAGGATCGCCGAGGCCGAAGGCGCCCGAGTGATCGAACAGGCCTACCTGGGTGATGGGCCGCAGAAGGCCTTCGGCGTGCCTTACGCAAGCCATGACTGGATCCTGGCCCTGGATGCCGATGAGCGGCTCGACGACGATGCCGTTACCTGCATCCAGTCGCTAGGCCTCACCGATCCATCCACGGCCTATGCGTTTCGGCGCAAGAACTACGTCGGCCACCACTGGATTCGAGCGGCCGGCTTCTATCCCGACTCGGTGGCACGGCTGTATAACCGTACCCAGGCCGGCTACGAACCCAAGAAGGGCCATGCCGCCGTCAAGGCGCCCAAGGTCGAGCCCACCGGCACCCACCTGCACCACTTCACCTATCACGATCTCAAGCACTGGATCGAGCGCATCAATCAACTGTCATCCCGAGATGCCTGGGCGATGAAGGACCGCGGCGTGCCCGCCTCGAACTGGGCTCCGGCGCTACATGCCCTGACCGCCACCCTGCGCAAGCTGATCCTCAAGGGCGGTATCTTCCAGGGCAGCGATGGCATGACCGTCGCGATGACCACCGCCTTCAGGGCCTATATGAAGTACGCCAAGCTCAATGAGCTGTACGAGAACGAACGGGTCAACCGGCAGGCGTAAGTACCTGGGGCGACGCGGGCAGGATCGACGCCAACATGCGATCGGGCGTGATGTCCTTGAGGCAGTTGGTGTGGCCAAGCGGGCACTCCCGGGCAAAGCACGGCGAGCAGGACAGCGCTAGGTAGTGGATTTGCGCATTACTGGTCAAAGGCGGCGTGTACTCGGGCGACGAGGAGCCATAAATGGCATGCACCCGGGTGCCGACCGCGGAGGCCACGTGCATCAACCCGGAGTCGTTGGTCACCACCTGCTCACAGTCGGCGAGCAGATCAACGGCATCGGCAAGCCGCGTTCGCCCGCACAGATTATGGGCGTGAGACAGGCCCGTGCAGATCACCTCACCGGCGGGGGCATCCTTGGGGCCTCCCAAGACTCGAACCTCGTAGCCCTCAGCCACCAGCTTTTCCGCCAGCGCATGAAAATGCTCGAGGGGCCACTGCTTGGCAGGGCCGTATTCGGCCCCCGGCATCATGCCGATGGCCGGCCGTGATGACAGCTGATGCGTGAGCCTGAGCTCGACCAGATTGTCCGGATCAACGGCCAGACGTGGGCGCGGAATGGCGAAGTCACCGCCGGCCGCTTCCTCCTCCGGTAGCCCCAGAGAGACAAAGCGCTTGACGGTCTGGTCGAGCACCGTCTTGTCCAGGCGGCGCCGCTCGTTGAGTAGCCACAGCCGCTGCTCGCCGGTAAAGCCTCGGCGCTTGGGAATGCGCGCCAGGAAAGGCACCATCGCCGACTTCCAAGAGCGCGGCAGCACGATGGCCCGATCGAAGCGATTCTTGAGACGACGCGCCAGTTCACGGCGAGCGGCGAAACCGAACTCGCCATGACCCACCTCCAATGCCAATGCCTCGTCGACCTCCGCCATGCGCTCGAGAATAGGCAGCGACCAGCCTGGGGCGACCACCCCCAGCGTGCAGCCGGGATGGTGCGCTTTGAGCGTCATCAAAAGGCTCTGGGCCATCACCATGTCGCCGACCCAGGACGGCCCCACTACCAGAATCCGCTCGCCGGCGTTAGCCATTCAGCCACTCCAGATACTCGTGCACGCCCTCGGCAACGGTCTTGAACTCGGCGGTATAGCCGGCCTCGCGCAGGCGGGTGATATCGGCACGGGTATAGCTCTGATAGCGCCCCTTGAGTTCATCCGGGAAGTCGATGAAATCGATCTGACCCTTACCGTAGTAGTCGATCGCGGTCTCGGCGATCGCCTTGAAGGGTTCGGCCCGACCGGTGCCCAGATTGAAGATGCCCGAACGCTCCGGGTTGTCGAGGAACCACAGGTTCACCTTCACCACGTCGCCGACGTAGACGAAATCGCGGCTCTGCATGCCGGCCTCATAGCCGTCCCAGGCGCCGAAAAGCTTGGGATTCTGCCCGGCCTGTACCTGGGTGTGGTGATGATAGGCCACGCTCGCCATCTTACCTTTGTGCTGCTCTCGGGGTCCGTAGACGTTGAAGTAGCGAAAGCCCACCACCTGGCTGGTGAAGGTATCCCAGCGCGCCCGCACATACTGATCGAACAGCAGCTTGGAGTAGCCGTAAACGTTGAGCGGCTTCTCGTGCTCTGGGGCTTCGAAGAATACCTCACTACCGCCATAGGTAGCCGCCGAGGAGGCATACAGGAAGGGAATGCCCTTGGCCTGGCAGAAGTTGAGCAGCACCTTCGAGTACTCGAAGTTGTTTTCCATCATGAAGCGCCCATCCCACTCGGTAGTGTCTGAGCAGGCGCCCTCGTGAAAGATCGCTTCGATCTCGGGTAGCCCGGCGTCATCACCGCGCAGCGAGGCCTCGACGCGCATCAGGAAATCATCCTTGTCGAGATAATCTCCCAGGGTGCAGTCGGCCAGATTGACGAACTTGGTGCCGTCGGAAAGATCATCCACCACCAGCACGTCTTGGCGACCACGGGCATTCAATGCCTTGACCAGATTGGCGCCGATAAAGCCGGCACCGCCTGTGACTACGATCATGTCAATTCCCCATCATGTCCGGCACGTGGCTCAATCCGTCCACGCGCCTATATCCGATTAACCTCTGATTGTATACTTGGCAGTTCTTGAATTCATGGGCCAACGGTGCTTCACCAATGACACAGTCGACGCCAGACGTGAAAACCTTCCAGGGCCTGATCCTCGCCCTGCAGCAATATTGGGCCGAACAGGGCTGCGCCATCATGCAGCCGCTGGATATGGAAGTCGGTGCCGGTACCTTCCACCCCGCCACCTTCCTGCGCTCCATCGGTCCGGAAACCTGGAATGCTGCCTACGTTCAGCCTTCCCGCCGACCGACAGACGGCCGCTACGGCGAGAACCCCAACCGCCTGCAGCATTACTACCAGTTCCAGGTCGTCATGAAGCCGTCGCCGGCCGACTTCCAGAATCTCTATCTCGGCTCTCTCGAGCGTCTCGGCATCGACCCGCTGGTCCACGACATCCGCTTCGTCGAAGACAACTGGGAATCTCCGACCCTGGGCGCCTGGGGCCTGGGTTGGGAAATGTGGCTAAACGGCATGGAGGTGACCCAGTTCACCTACTTCCAACAGGCCGGCGGCATCGAATGCTATCCGGTGACCGGCGAGCTGACCTACGGCCTCGAGCGCATCGCCATGTACCTGCAGGACGTCGACAGCGTCTACGACCTCGTCTGGACTATCGCCCCGGATGGCACGACCGTCACCTATGGCGATGTCTACCTGCAGAACGAACGCGAGCAGTCGGCCTACAACTTCGAACATGCCGATGTGCCGACCCTGTTCGACGCTTTCGACTATCAAGAGCGCGAGTGCAGCAAGCTGCTCGAGGCGGGCCTGCCGCTGCCGGCCTATGAGATGGTGCTCAAGGCCTCCCATACCTTCAACCTGCTCGATGCCCGGCATGCCATCTCGGTCACCGAGCGTCAGCGCTTCATCCTGCGTGTCCGCACTATGGCCCGTGACGTGGCCCATGCCTATTACGAATCGCGCAAGGCCGCTGGCTTCCCGATGGCATCGGACGCCCTGAAACGCGAACTGCTAGCCGAACAAGGAGACGCCTGAGCCATGGCCACCGATACCTTTCTGATCGAACTCGGCGTCGAGGAACTGCCGCCGAGCGCCATCGACAGTCTCTCCGATGCACTGGCCAAGAGCCTGCGCCAAGGCCTCAGCGAGGCCGAAGTGCCCTTCGCCGAGGTACGTGCCTATGGCACCCCAAGACGTCTCGCCGTGCAGGTCGATGGCCTGGCGGACAAGCAGCCGAACCGCGAGATCGAACGCCGCGGCCCGGCACTGGCCGCCGCCTTCAAGGACGGCGTCGCCACCAAGGCCGCCGAAGGCTTCGCCCGCTCCTGCGGCGTCAGCGTCGATGACCTCATCCATCTCGAGACCTCCAAGGGCACCTGGCTCGGCTATCGCGAACAACAACAGGGGGAAGCCGTTAGCGCCCTGCTGCCGGCAATCATCGCCAAGGCCATCGACGGCCTGCCGGTACCCAAGAACATGCGTTGGGGCAGCTCGCGCATCGAGTTCTCGCGTCCGGTGCACTGGCTGGTGATGCTCTACGGTCGCGAGATCGTAGAGGCCAATATTCTGGGTCTAGAGGCCGGCCGTACCACCTACGGCCACCGCTTCCACGCCCCCGCGGCGATCACCTTGGCCCACGCCGATGATTACCTCGGCGCCCTGGAAGACGCCTATGTGCTCGCCGACCGCGACCGCCGCCGCGAGCGTATCCGTGAGCAGGTGCTGGCCGAGGCCGAGTGTCTGGATGCCGAGGCGGTGATCGATGAGGACTTGCTGATCGAAGTCAGCGGCCTGGTGGAATGGCCGGTGGCCCTGACCGGCAGCTTCGACGAGCGCTTCCTGGAAGTACCGCCGGAGTGCCTGATTTCGTCGATGAAGGCCAACCAGAAATACTTCCATCTACTGGATGCCGACGGCCGTCTCAAGCCACTGTTCATCACGATCGCCAATATCGAAAGCCGTGACCCTCAGCAGGTGATCGAAGGCAATGAGAAGGTGATCCGCCCCCGCTTGGCGGACGCCGCCTTCTTCTACGATATCGATCGCAAGATGCCACTAGCGGCACGCCGCGAGGGGCTCGGCAACGTCGTCTTCCAGCAGCAACTAGGCACCCTGGCCGACAAGGCCACGCGCAGCGTTCCGGTGGCGAGCTTCATCGCCGAACGGATCGGCGGCGATGCCGAGCATGCGCAGCGCGCCACCCAGCTCGCTAAGTGCGACCTGGTCACCGAGATGGTGCTGGAGTTCCCCGAGCTGCAGGGCATCATGGGCTGCTACTACGCCCGCCAAGACGGTGAAGCCGAGGAAGTCGCCCAGGCTCTCTACGAACAGTACCTGCCGCGTTTTGCCAGCGATGTGATCCCGCAGACCCGCACCGGCCAGGCGCTGGCACTGGCTGATCGCCTCGACACCCTGACCGGTATCTTCGGTATCGGCGCGCGCCCCACCGGTGCCAAGGATCCCTTCGCCCTGCGCCGTGCTGCCATCGGCGTGCTCAACATCCTGATCAAGGGTGAGCTGGACCTGGACCTGCGTGAGCTGCTCAAACTGGCCGCGGCCCAGCATTCTGGCCTGCCCAAGGCCGAAGGGCTCGTCGATGACGTATTCGACTACATGCGCGACCGTTTCCGCGCCTGGACCCAGGATGAAGGCATCGCCGTCGAGGTCTATCTCGCCGTGCGCGCGCGCCCGGTCACCAAGCCGCTGGACTTCGCGCGTCGCGTGCAGGCCGTGCATGCCTTCAGCCAGCGTGAGGAAGCCGCCGCCCTGGCGGCAGCCAACAAGCGAGTGGCCAATATCCTGGCCAAGCAGGAGCACGACGGCTCGACCCACGTCGACACCCAGCTGCTGGCGGAACCTGCGGAACATGCCCTGGCAGAAGCGTTGGAAGCGCGTCGCGTCGCCGTGACGCCGCTGCTGGCCGAGGCTCGCTACGCGGAGGCGCTAGATGCGCTATCCAGCCTGCGTGAGCCTGTTGACCGCTTCTTCGATGAGGTGATGGTGATGGCCGATGACGATGCTGTCCGTCGCAATCGTCTGGCGCTACTCGCCAACCTCCAAGGGTTGTTCCTGGGTGTGGCCGATATCGCTGAGCTGCAGCAGTAAAAACCTAGCGTTCCACGTGAAACAAAAAGGCCCGGCATCATTGCCGGGCCTATTTATTTCCTGCCATTTTCTTAGCTTCCGCTTTGCTCTTGTTTCACGTGGAACATTTTCGGCCATGCGCGGCGCATTCCTTCCTCCAGTTGTTCCATGTGAAACACCCACCTACACTAAACCTTTGAGCCTACTCACTGAGACACTCCATCATGCCCATTGCACCAAAACTTGTCATTCTCGATCGTGATGGCGTCATCAACCAAGATTCCGACCAGTACATAAAATCCCTCGACGAATGGGTGCCCTACCCCAGCGCCATCGACGCCATCGCCAGGCTAAGCCGCTCGGGCTGGACCGTCGCGGTCGCCACCAACCAATCAGGTATCGGCAGGGGCTATTTCGATGAAAGTGTCGTCAATGCCATTCACACCCGGCTGAATGCCTTGGTGGAAGATGCCGGCGGCAAGATCGAGCAAATCGTCTACTGCCCCCATGAACCCGCCGATAACTGTGAGTGCCGAAAGCCCAAGTCCGGCCTGCTCGAGACTATCCGCGATCGCCTTGGTCTCTCGGATCTGGCGCGCAGTTGGATGGTAGGCGATAGCCTGCGCGATCTACAGGCGGGAGAAGCCATTGGCTGTCGCAGCGTGCTGGTTCGTACGGGCAAGGGAAGCGATACCGAAGCCAAGGGAGACGGACTGCAGGATGCCAGGATCTTCGATGACCTAGCCGCCTTCGTGGACTGGTTGATCAATGAGACTCAGGCGCCTAAAGGTCTGGCGCCTAGTGGCGTTGCTGGCGACCTAAATGCCGCCATCAATGAAGACGCAAACCTGGCTGCAGAGCAGACACCGCCACAACACCCATCCGCCTCCTGAAGGGAGGCAAGCGCCAGGCGCTGAGAACATCCCCTCTTCCAGCACCAACGACACGAGGCCGGCAAATGCCGGCCTCGTGTCATTAAGGGGAAGCGTGTGCCGCGCCGTGTTCCACGTGAAACCTTGGACTTAAAAACAAGGTCCTGAGCAAGCGTGCCTATGCCCCACGGCGCTGAACAGGCGGTCAGACGTCCAGGTTGGCCACCAGGGCGAAGCGTTCGATAAAGTCACGACGCGGCTCCACCTCATCGCCCATCAGGGTATTGAACATCATGTCTGATGCCACCGCATCTTCGATAGTCACCCGCAGCATACGACGCGTCTCAGGGTTCATGGTGGTATCCCAAAGCTGATCGGGGTTCATCTCTCCAAGGCCCTTGTAGCGCTGGATAGAGAAGCCTCGCTGGGCCTCCTTCATCAGCCATTCCAGAGCCTCGTAGAAGGTCGTGATCGGCTGTTGGCGCTCGCCGCGGGATACGTAGGCACCCTCTTCGAGCAGACCATCCAGGGTGTCACCAAGACCGGTCATGGCCTGATAATCAACGCTGCGGAAGAAGTCCATTCCCCACACGTAGTCAGTCGACACACCATGAGCGGTCAGGGTCACCGCCGGCAGGAAGAGGCCACGTTCGGTATCTTCCTGGAGCTCGAAGGTATAGCGAGGACCGCCCTCGTAAGCAATCAGCGCATCCATCTCGCCCTGCAGCTCATCGATCCACCGCTGCATCCGGTCGCGATCCTTGAGGCTCTCCTCACCCGCCAGGCTCTCGGCATGCACGATCTTGCGCAGCACTTCACTGGGGTAGACCCGCGATAGGCGGTCGATGCGGTTCATGACATCTCGATACTGCTGCACGAGAGCTTCTAGCTGTTCCCCACCGATGCCTGGCGCATCGGCATTGACGTGCAGGCCGGCACCATCCAGCGCCGTCGTCGTCAGGTAGTTGACCAGCGCCTGCTCGTCCTTGAGGTAGCTCTCCTGCTTGCCGCGCTTGATCTTATAGAGCGGCGGCTGGGCGATAAAGACATGGCCCCGTTCGATCAGCTGCGACATCTGACGGAAGAAGAACGTCAGCAGCAGGGTGCGGATATGCGAGCCGTCAACGTCAGCATCGGTCATGATGATGATGGAGTGATAGCGCAGCTTGTCGGGATTGAACTCTTCGCGGCCGATGCCACAGCCCAGCGCAGTAATCAGCGTGCCGACCTCGGCCGAGGACAGCATCTTATCGAAGCGCGCTTTTTCGACGTTAAGGATCTTGCCCTTGAGCGGCAGGATCGCCTGAGTGCGACGGTCACGTCCCTGTTTGGCGCTGCCACCCGCCGAGTCACCCTCGACCAGATAGAGTTCTGAAAGGCTGGGATCCTTCTCTTGGCAGTCCGCCAGCTTGCCCGGCAGGCCGGCAATATCCAGCGCGCCCTTGCGACGCGTCATGTCGCGGGCCTTGCGGGCCGCTTCCCGAGCACGGGCCGCGTCGAGCATCTTGTTGACGATCGCCTTAGCCTCGTTGGGCCGCTCCACCAGATAGTCAGAGAACTGGCGGCCCATTTCCTGCTCGACGGCCGTCTTGACCTCTGAGGACACCAGCTTCTCCTTGGTCTGGGAGGAGAACTTGGGATCGGGCACCTTGACCGAAATAATCGCGGTCAGTCCCTCGCGGGCATCATCGCCGGACGTACTGACCTTGGCTTTCTTGAGCAGGCCCTCGGCTTCGATGTAGTTGTTGAGGCTGCGGGTCAGCGAGGCACGGAAGCCGGCCAAGTGAGTACCGCCATCGCGCTGGGGAATGTTGTTGGTATAGCAGAAGATATTCTCGGCGAAGGTGTCGTTCCACTGCATTGCCACCTCGACGCCAACGCCATCTTCCCGCTCTACGCTGAAGTGGAAGACCGGGTTAAGCACCGTCTTGTTGGTATTAAGGTGATCGACGAAGGCCTTCAGGCCGCCATCGTAGTGGAACAGCTCTTCCTTGCCGCTGCGCTCGTCCATCAGGCGGATCGCCACTCCGGAGTTCAGGAAGGACAGTTCGCGCAGTCGCTTGGCGAGAATATCGTAGTGAAATTCAATGTTGGCGAAGGTCTCCGGAGACGGCCGGAAGTGCACTCGCGAGCCGCTCTTCTCGGTCTTGCCGACAATCGACAGCGGTGAAGCCGGTACGCCGTGATGATAGATCTGCTCATGAACCTGGCCGGCACGCCAGATGGTCAGCTTCAACTCTTCGGAAAGTGCGTTGACCACCGACACCCCTACCCCGTGAAGGCCACCGGATACCTTGTAGGAGTTGTCGTCGAACTTACCGCCAGCGTGCAGCACGGTCATGATCACTTCCGCCGCCGACACGCCTTCTTCCTCGTGGATGTCGGTGGGAATGCCACGGCCGTTATCACTGACGGTGATCGATTCGTCCGGATGGATGACGACACGAATCTCGCTGCAGTGGCCAGCCAATGCTTCATCGATGGAGTTGTCTACCAGCTCGAACACCATGTGATGCAGGCCGGTGCCGTCATCGGTGTCACCGATATACATGCCAGGACGCTTGCGTACGGCATCCAGCCCCTTGAGTACCTTGATGCTCGATGAGTCGTAAGCCTGTTCGCTCATTGACTACTCCGTCGTGAAGTCTTTCAATCCGTATGCCGCCAGCCGGCCATGTTCCACGTGAAACATTGCTACTGGCGTTGTCGACTGCCATACCCCGGAGAGAACATCGGGGTCGACAGTAGTGATGAACACCTGGCAGTCCATGCACTCCAACCACCGGCAGAAAACACGGCGGTGTTCGGCATCGAGTTCGGCAGGCAGGTCATCGATCAGATAAATGCAGGTACGCCCGGTGGACATCTCCAGCAATCGTCCCTGTGCCAGCTTCAGCGCGCTTACCACCAATTTCTGCTGGCCCCGTGACAGTACTTCTACCGCCGGACGGCGCTGCACGCGAAGCTTCAAGTCCGCCCGCTGCGGGCCCTGCTGGGTAAACCCCATCTGGGCATCGCTTTCCCGGCCCTGCTGCAGGACCTGAGCCAGAGTCCGCTGCCGATCCCAGCCTCGCGAATAGCGAAGGCTCAAGTCAGGGAGCGGCAACAACTCGGCGAGCGTGTCCTCGAAGACGGGCAGGAAGGCGTCCATATAGGCATATCGCAAGCTGTCAATCCGCTCACTCCACTGCGCCAACTCGTGGTCCCAGACATCCAGTGAACGACTGTCCATTCTATCACGCCTAAGCAGCGCATTCCGATGTTTCAGCGCCCGCCGCACGCGGCGCCAGGCCTCGAGGAAATCGTGTTCCACGTGAAACACGCCCCAGTCGAGAAACTCGCGGCGGGACGAGGGAGAGCCCTCCAGCAAACGAAAGGCATCGGGATTGATCAGTTGCAGAGGAAGCGCCTCAACCAACTGAGAGACCCGCGGCACCCGCTCGCCGGCCATGCGCATTTCCAGCTCAGGCTGGTCACGGCGACGCCGGATACCTAAAGGAAGCGGAGGATCGCCCACCAATCGGCCGTGCAGGGTCATCGCTTGCTCGCCATGATCGATGGCGTGCTTGAGCTGCTGAGTGCGAAAGGAGCGCCCCATGCCGAGGATATGAATTCCCTCGAGGAGGCTGGTCTTGCCGCTGCCATTAGCCCCGACGATGACGTTGATCCCCGGCTGCGGGGCCATCTCCAGACTGGCCAGATTGCGGAGCCCCATGAAGGCGAGTCGATCGAGGGTCATGACATGCTTCCCGGGATGCCCGGTAAGGTACCGGGCATGGTCCGTGGTGCAGAGAAGGGAGAGATCAGAGGCGCATCGGCATGACGACGTACATGGCATCGCCGCCGCCCGGCTCTTCCATGAGGGCACTGCTGTTGGGATCAGCCAGCGTCATCTGGACGCGCTCTTCGTCGAGAACTCCAAGAACATCAATGAGATAGCCAACATTAAAGCCGATTTCCAGTGCCGGTCCGGAATACTCGATGGCCACGTTCTCTTCGGCTTCTTCCTGCTCGGGGTTATTGGCCATGACCCGCAGATTACCCTCTTCGAGGTGCAGCCGAACGCCGCGATACTTCTCGTTGGAGAGAATCGAGGTACGCGACAGTACCTGACGCAGCTCGGCACGGTCGGCGATGAACACCTTGTCACCGTTGCGCGGCACCACCCGCTCGTAGTCAGGGAATTTGCCGTCGACCAGCTTCGAGGTGAAGGTGAATTCACCGGTGTGAGCCCGCACATGCGTGGAGCCGAGCGTCAGGCTGACCGGCTCGTCGCTGTCGTCGAGCAGGCGTGACAGCTCGAGCACACCCTTGCGCGGCACGATCAGCTTCTGAGCGGGCTCGACGTCGATGTCGGCCGGACGCGAGCAGACCGCCAGACGGTGACCGTCGGTGGAGACGGTACGCACCAGGTTGGAACGCAGCTCGAGCAGCATACCGTTCAGGTAATAACGCACGTCCTGCTGCGCCATGGCGAAGGAGGTCGAGTCGATCAGGTGCTTGAGTGTCCCCCGCGGCAAGCTCAGCTCGACGCTGCCCTGGCCGTCTTCGATATTGGGGAATTCCGCCACCGGCAGGGTCGACAGGGTGAAGCGCGAGCGGCCGCTACGCAGCACGGCACGGCCGTCTTCCAGTACGAACTGAATCTCTGACTGCTCGGGCAGCGACTTGCAGATATCCATCAGCTTGCGCGCTGGCACCGTGGCCGAACCGGGCTCGTCGACCTGGGTCGGGGCCGTGCGGCCGATCAGCTCAACCTCGAGATCGGTGCCTGTCAGGGCTACCTGGGTATCCTGGACCTGGATCAGCACATTGGAGAGTACTGGCAGGGTCTGGCGACGCTCGACCACGCCGGCGACCAGCGCCAGGGGGCGCAGCAGGGCTTCGCGGGAGATGGAAAATTTCATGTGTGCTCCACTCTTGTCCTGAATTCGATGACGTGATGCGAAGGTAACCGGTCGGCGGCCGTCAGCTGGTCAGCAGGCGCAACAGGTTCTTGTAATCTTCGCGGATGTCCGCGTTCTCTTCCTGCAACGCCTGCACCTTGCGGCAGGCATGCAGCACCGTGGTGTGATCACGCCCGCCGAAGGCGTCGCCGATCTCCGGCAGGCTGTGGTTGGTGAGTTCCTTGGCCAACGCCATGGCCACCTGGCGCGGCCGCGCCACCGAACGCGAGCGGCGCTTGGAGAGCAGATCGGCCAGCTTGATCTTGTAGTACTCGGCGACGGTGCGCTGGATGTTGTCGACCCCCACCTGCTTGTCCTGCAGGGCCAGCAGGTCCTTTAGGGACTCGCGGATGAAATCCTGGGTGATCGTCTTGCCCATGAAATGGGAGTCGGCGATGACCTTCTTGAGGGCCCCTTCCAGCTCACGCACGTTGGAGCGAATCTTCTGGGCAATGAAGAAGGCGGCATCATGCGGCAGGTCGACCTTGGCCTGATCGGCCTTCTTCATCAGGATCGCCACCCGGGTCTCGAGCTCGGGCGGCTCGATGGCAACCGTCAGTCCCCAACCAAACCGCGACTTCAGTCGTTCCTCTACCCCACTGATTTCCTTGGGATAACGGTCAGACGTCAGGATCATCTGCTGGCCGCCTTCAAGCAACGCATTGAAGGTATGGAAGAACTCTTCCTGGGAACGCTCCTTGCCGGCGAAAAACTGGATATCGTCGATCAGCAGGGCATCCACGCTGCGGTAGAAGCGCTTGAAGTCGTTGATGGCATTGAGCTGCAGCGCCTTGACCATATCGGCGACGAAACGCTCGGAATGCAGATAGACCACCTTGGCGTTCTCGCTGCGGCCGGCCAACTGGTTGCCTACCGCGTGCATCAGGTGCGTCTTACCCAGACCCACGCCGCCATACAGAAACAGCGGATTGTAGGCGCCACCAGGATTCTCGGAGACCTGACGGGAGGCGGCACGGGCCAACTGGTTCGACTTACCCTCAACGAAGGTCTCGAAGGTGAAGTTGGGGTTGAGGCCGCTCTGGTGCTTGAGGCTACCCTCGACTTGAACCTGACGAGTACTGCCAGCAGGCCGCCGGGCGCCCTCGTCACGCATCTGATCGATCTCACGCTCATCAGCGTAATCCCCGCGCGGCGGCGTATGCACCGCCGGTGCGGCTTGTTCCGGGCGCGACCCGGCGGAAACCGGGTTGCCAAGCTCACGAGGCTGCGGCGCCGGCGCCGCACGTCGACTGCCCACGGTCAACGACACCTTAGGAGGCTTCGCCGGGGACAGTTCACGCATCAATTCACTGATGCGCTTGGCGTACTTGTCACTGACCCAGTCACGCACGAAGCGGTTGGGGGCCAACAGGCAAAGCTCGTTGGACTCCCCTTCCTCCGCCTGCAAAGGACGGATCCAGGTATTGAACTGCTGGGAGCTCAGTTCGTCCTGCAGGTAATCCAGACATTGTTGCCAAAGAGCGACAGACACGCGACCTCACCAACCGGTTGACGAAAGATCCGCATTGTAGCGTTCGAGGCTTGGGTTATCCACATGACGCGGCATCGATTTCTCCCTGTGGACAACATCTCAACTTCTCCCTGAAGAACCATTGCATGACGCTGAGGGAAACCTTGGGTTGTGGACAGCCGTTGATCTTGTCATCAGCCTGTCCCCCGGTTCTCCTCTCTGCATCGACCGTTTCCACACAGGCTTGTCTTCAGTATAAAAAACTGTAATAGATGACATATTTTGACTTATCCACATATATTGTCCCCACTATTAATAACAACATCAGTAAGAAGATCTAATAATAGTTATTAAAGCTGCTACGGCGTTTTGAGCACCTGGCTGTGCCTATCGGGTAGCAGGCCGCTCGATACCGCGACAGCGTCGATCAGGTAGAAAAGACCGCCAGAAGTCGACGGAAAAATTGCACCGAGACGGCGAATTCACTAGAATTCCCGGTCTTGAGCCGAATCTACCCGGGTTCCCCGTCGGAGCCAGGGCTTCGCCAATTAGACGTCATGTCCAATTAACCACGTGGGAATCAATAGTTATGAAACGCACCTTTCAGCCCAGCGTCCTCAAGCGCAAGCGTAACCATGGCTTCCGTGCACGCATGGCCACCAAGAATGGTCGCGCCGTCCTCGCACGTCGTCGTGCCAAGGGTCGCAAGCGTCTGAGCGCGTGATCTCGGATTGCACTTGCCCCATCAGGACTTTCCCCGGTCGCTGCGCCTGCTGAACGCCGGGGAATACCGTCACGTCTTCGATCATGCATCACTCAAGGTTCACGGTAAGGGGATGCTGGCTCTCGCCTGTCATAACCCGCTTGGCCACCCTCGAGTTGGCATGGTATTCAGCAAGAAGACCGTGCGACGAGCCGTCGATCGCAACCGTCTTAAGCGCCTAGTGCGTGAATCCATTCGTCACCAGCAGCATCGCCTACCTGCCGTGGACATCATCGTCCTGGCCCGGCGCGGCGTTCATGAGCTGGATAATGACACTCTGCATCGCCAGCTTCATGGCATGTGGCGGCGTCTGGAAAAAGACGTTCGCAAGCAGTCGACCTCGCTGTCCTGATCGGACACACCGGCGATCCTCGGAGCCTGCCCCTGGCAGGCTTTCGTGTGTATTAACGGGGCAACATCCGCACTGCAGAATGTTCATTTTCCATCGGGCAGGACCCTCATGGACGTAAAACGACTCCTACTGCTGATTCCTCTCGCCGTACTGGCCTATCTGCTGGTCGTACAGTGGAACCAGGACTACGGCCAGGTCACCGCTGAGACTCAGGCGCCCTCGGTTGCCACCAGTGGCCAGCCCACTGGTCAGAATACCTCCGAGGAGACATCTGGCCTTTCGGTACCCACGACTTCTTCGAACCCGCAAGGGTCATCGGATCTCACCGGCAGCATGCGTGATCCAGCGGCTTCCAACGACAACAGTCGTGCCCTGGTCGCCGTGACTACCGACGTGCTCGACGTTCGTATCGATCCGCAAGGCGGCGATATCGTCTATGCGGCCCTGCTCGATCACAAGTTGACCAACAATTCCGACCAGCCCTTCGTGTTGCTATCCGACAACGCGAACCGCAGCTTTGTCGCCAAATCGGGGCTTCAGCTCGAGGGGCACGATGGCCGGATCGGCTTCACGCCGAGCCAGACCGATTATCGCCTCAACGAGGGCGATGACAGCGTGACGGTAGAGCTCAACGCCACGGTCAACGGCGTCGATGTGATCAAGCGCCTGACCTTCAAGCGCGATGCCTACGCCGTCAAGGTCGACTACTTCCTCAGCAATGATCGTGGCGAGCCCGTCAGCGCGCGCTTCATCGGTCAGCTGGCCCGGGACAACAGTGCCGATCCGAGCACTGGCTCCGGCCTGGGCATGAAGTCCTACCTGGGCGCCGCCTATTCTTCGCCGGACAACCACTATCAGAAAGTGGATTTCGAGGAGATCCAGAACGGCAGCTTCAATAACCGTGACGTCGAAGGCGGCTGGGTTGCCATGATCCAGCACTACTTCACGACGGCCTGGGCACCCCAGCAGAACCAGCAGAACCTCTATTACGCCGCGACCGACTCTCGCGGGCGCAACGTCGCTGCCTTCGCCGGTCCGCTGCAGACACTGGCACCGGGCGGCGAAGCCGATCTCGGCGCCACCGTCTACATGGGGCCGAAGGTGCAGGAGCGCCTCGAAGCCGTGGCGCCGCACCTGGAGCTGACCGTGGACTTCGGCTGGCTGTGGTTCCTGGCCAACCCGCTGTTCTGGCTCCTCGACCACATACATGACCTGCTCGGCAACTGGGGCTGGTCGATCGTGGTGCTGACTCTAGTGGTCAAGCTGGCCCTGTTCCCGCTCTCGGCCAAGGCCTACAAGTCGATGGCCCGCATGCGCAAGCTGGGCCCCGAGATGCAGCGTCTCAAGGAACAGTTCGGCGATGATCGCCAGAAGATGTCCCAGGAGATGATGAAGTTCTACCAGAAGGAGAAGATCAATCCTCTGGGGGGCTGTCTGCCGATCGTGATTCAGATGCCGGTGTTCATCGCCCTGTACTGGATGCTGATGGAGTCCGTCGAGCTGCGCCACGCGCCCTTCATCTTCTGGATCAATGACCTGTCGGTGAAGGATCCCTACTTCATTCTGCCGATCCTGATGGGCGCGTCCATGTTCGTGCAGCAGTTGCTGAACCCGACCCCGCCGGACCCCACCCAGGCGAAGATCATGAAGATGCTGCCGGTGATCTTCACCTTCTTCTTCCTGTGGTTCCCGGCTGGCCTGGTGATCTACTGGATCGTCAACAACAGCGTCTCGATCCTTCAGCAGTGGTTCATCACGCGCAACATCGAGAACGACCCAAGCGTTGGCAAAGGCATGAAGACCAAGGACTGACCTTGGTCACCGCCACGCTCCCAGACCCCCGCTTCGGCGGGGGTCTGGCGTTTCTGCCCCCTTCACGGGACAATCCCGAGACCTTGTGATCGGAGTCACCATGGCCGCCAGTCGTCTCTATACCCAGGACACCATCGTCGCCCTCGCCACCCCTCCCGGACGCGGCGGGGTCGGCATTGTGCGCGTCTCAGGGCCGCTGTGTGCAGCAATCGCTGGGCACATGCTGGACGCCCTCCCCCAGCCGCGCCAGGCCCACTACGGGCCTTTCAGGGGCCAGGAGGGCATCATCGATGAAGGCATCGCCCTCTACTTCGAGGGCCCGCATTCCTTCACCGGTGAGGACGTGCTGGAACTGCAGGGGCATGGTGGTCCGGTGATCATGGATCTTCTGCTTGAATGCTGCGTGCAGCAGGGTGCGCGATTGGCTCGACCGGGTGAGTTCTCAGAACGCGCCTTCCTCAACGACAAGTTGGACCTGGCCCAGGCCGAGGCCATCGCCGACCTGATCGATGCCAGCTCGCGCAGTGCCGCCGAAAATGCCCTGCGCTCGCTACAGGGCGAGTTTTCGACCCGCGTCGATGCCCTGGTGCAGCGCTTGATCGAGCTGAGGATGTACGTCGAAGCGGCCATCGACTTCCCCGAAGAGGAAATCGACTTCCTGGCGGACGGCAAGGTCGCGGCGATGCTCAGGGCGGTCCAGTCGGAACTTGCCGAGGTGCGCATCAGCGCCGGTCAGGGCGCCCTGATGCGCGAAGGTATGAGTGTGGTGATCGCCGGACGACCCAATGCCGGCAAGTCGAGCCTGCTCAATGCCCTGACCGAGCAGGACACCGCCATCGTTACCGATATCGAGGGCACCACCCGGGACGTACTGCGCGAGCACATCCATATCGATGGCATGCCGCTGCACGTGATCGATACGGCGGGGCTTCGCGATACGCCGGACGCCGTCGAGCAGATCGGCGTCGCCCGCGCCTGGGCGGAGATCGAGAAGGCCGACCGGGTGCTGCTGATGGTCGATGCCAGCGTCAGTGAGGCCACCGACCCGATGGCCATCTGGCCGGAATTCGTCGCACGCCTCGCCGATCCTTCCCGTTTGACCCTGGTCCGAAACAAGGTGGATACCAGCCAGGAAGCCCCAGGACTCGATTTATCCACACCCACGCCGGTCGTGCGGCTTTCGGCAAAGACCGGAGAGGGTGTGGATAACTTGAAGGAGCACTTGAAGACGGTAATGGGCTTTTCGGCCACGACCGAGGGCCGCTTCTCGGCCCGCCGTCGCCACCTGGATGCCCTTGATCGCGCGATAGCGGCCCTGGAGAGCGGCGAGGCCCAATTAGCGGGCTATGGGGCGGGAGAACTGCTGGCCGAGGACCTTCGCGATGCGCAGCAGTCCTTAGGCGAGATCACCGGTGAATTCAGCGCCGATGACCTGCTTGGCGAGATATTCGGCAGTTTCTGTATCGGTAAATGACCGGAACCAACTGGCGAGCCCCGGGCGCGATCGGGTAGAACGACGGCACCGCAAACCGCTCTAACCACAAGCCCAGGGCTTCGCCATCGCCATTCTATAAGCCAATCACTTAAGCCATACACTACAAGCCATTCGAGAGAAGTGGACGCTTACTCACCAACCCACCAACCACTCTCATGGCGACCTTGAGGGGCCAGGCGTGCCCGGATCAACGACATCGTTTGATTCAGCATCTCGTCGAGGCCCCAGGGCGGGTTCATCACCAGCATGCCGCTGCCATACATGCCATGTGAGGCCGCCCCGGGATCCCGAAGGATGAACTCACTGCGCCACAGCTTGCGCAGCCCCGCTCGTTTGACCTCGTCGAGCAGGACATGGTGTCGCCCCGCCGGCAGCAGCGGATACCAGATCATCACGATCGCGTGACGGGCCTTGCGGCCGATCTCGCTCAGGGTCGCGGCCACCTCGGCATACTCTTCCTTGCGCTCGTAGCTGGGATCGATCAGCACGCATAGGCGAGGTGTCGCGACGGGTAGGCGCTTCTTGAGTCCTTCCAGTCCATCGCCATGAATGCGCCTGGCATTAGTGGGCAGCGCCTGCCCACTCAGGTGGTCGTGCTCCTTGGGGTGAAGCTCGAAAAGGCTGAGCTGGTCCTGCGGGCGCAGTGCCTGAGTCAGCCACCAGGGCGAGCCGGGATAGACCGTCAGTTGAGACTTGCCTTCGGGACGCGCCTCGCGCTGTGCTTGAACCAGCCTGTCGAGCCACTCACCAAGCAAGGGGTCGCTCTGCCCCAGGGCCTTTCGCTCTTCCCAGAGCGGCGCCACTCCCTGGCGGTACTCCTCGAGCTTTCGAGTCTCCTCGGCATCCAGGGGATAGCGTCCGCGGCCGGCGTGTGTGTCGAAATACGTAACAGGCGATTTCTTACGTAATAGATAATGCGTAACGGCAAAGAGCGTGAGATGTTTATGAACGTCGGCGAAATTGCCGGCATGGTAGGCATGCTGATAGGCAAGCATAGTCGAATCCATGAAAAAGACCCGCGGGCTTGCTTGCAAGCCCGCGGGTCAGAATGCCGCCTGCCAGAGCAGGCACAGGATGGCGTATTACTGCTGCTGAATCGGCGTCAGCGTGATCTCGACCCGACGGTTCTGGGCGCGGCCCTGCTCGGTATCGTTGCTGGCGATCGGCTGGTTTTCTCCATAGCCGGTCATCGACAGGCGCGTGCCGGCGACACCGGTCTGGGACAGGTAGTTACCCACCGCAGATGCACGCCGCTCGGATAGGCGTTGGTTGTAGTCGGCAGCGCCTGTGCTATCGGTGTGGCCGGCGATGTTGACGCGGGTCTCAGGGTACTGCTGAAGCACGTTGGAGACATCATTCAGGGCAGAGCGGGCTGCCGGGGTCAGGTCGCTGGAGTCGAAGGCGAAGGTGACGCTACTCGGCATATTGAGGATGATGTTGTCACCCTGGCGGTCCACCCCGATACCGGTGCCCTGCATGCTCTGACGTAGCTGCTCTTCCTGGCGATCCATATAGGCGCCGATACCGCCACCGGCTGCAGCACCCACTGCAGCACCGATCAGGGCACGGTCGCGGCTGCTGGAACCACCATCACCGCTGACCATGCCTGCCATGGCACCGACGGCAGCACCGATGGCGGCTCCGGTGCCCGTATTGCTGCGTTGGGTTTCACCGGTGTTGGGGTTGGTGGTCGAGCAGGCGGCCAGCGTCAGTGCGGCAGCCAGCGGCAGGGCTAGGCGAAAGTACTTGGTCATACGGTTCACACTCCTTGGGGTCACGAACTCGTCACCTTGGGTTAGTCGTCACTGACCATAGCCAAGAGATCATTGAGAAACAACAAGCCTTGGGCAGAGGCTCGCAGATGCGAGGGATCTTCCACAAGTAATCCTTTTTTGCGCGCTTCCTCAAGCGAGCCTTCCAGCCGCTCGAGTGAACGTCCGGTATGGCGTCCCCAGGTATCCATGGGGACGCCATCGACCAGGCGGAGCGCGTTCATGGCGAATTCGAGAACCAGGTCGTGTTCAGGGATACGCTGGTGGCCGGCGACAAAGCCGCGAGGATCATTCAGGCGACGCAAATAGGCCTCGGGCTGGCGGCTCTTCCAGCGACGTTCGATATCCAGCCCATCTTCGCCCGGCCGGCTCAGCTTGCCATGGGCACCGGCACCGATACCCAGATAGTCGCCAAAGGTCCAGTAATTCAGATTATGACGCGCTTCACGACCGGGGCGGCTGTAGGCCGAAATCTCATAGCGCTGAAAACCGGCCGCTTCGAGCCGCGCATGGCCCTTGTCTTGAATGTTCCAAAGCGTTTCTTCTTCGGGCAAGGCCGGCGGATGGGAATGGAACTCGGTATTGGGTTCCAGCGTCAGTTGATACCAGGACAGGTGTTCGGGGCCGAGCGCCAGTGCCTGCTGAAGGTCATCCTCCGCCAATACGGGGTCTTGCCCCGGAAGGCCATGCATCAGGTCCAGGTTGATATTGTCAAAGCCGGCATCCCGCGCCTGCTGGAAGGCACGCTTGGCATCGTTGCCACTGTGAATGCGGCCCAGCGCGGTCAGCTGCGATGACTGAAAGCTTTGAATGCCCAGAGAGAGCCGGTTGATTCCCGCTTCCCGGTAGCCTTCGAAGCGGTCGTGCTCGACGGTGCCTGGATTAGCTTCAAGCGTGATCTCGATGTCCTCGGCCAACGGCAACCTGAGACGAAGCTCGGCGATGAATCGACGATAAAAATCGGCCGACATCAGGCTAGGCGTGCCACCACCGATAAAGATGCTGACCAGTTGACGGCCTGCGGCCAAGGGCAAATCGGCATCCAGATCCGCCAGCAGCGCCTGCAGGTAAGCATCCTCGGGTAGATCGGCTCCGTAGCCCACACCGTGTGAGTTGAAATCGCAATAGGGACACTTGCGAACGCACCAGGGGACATGAACATAGAGCGCGAGAGGCGGTAGGGCACTCATGTAGCCAGTTGCTCCAACAATGCCTGCATGGCCTGTCCGCGGTGGCTAACACGGTTTTTCTCATCGCCATCCAGCTCGGCGGCTGACCGCCCAAGGGAGGGCAGCCAGAATAGCGGATCATAGCCGAATCCCCCCTCACCGCGTGGCGAGACAAGGATCTCGCCGTCCCAACTGCGTTGCACGATCAAGGGCACCGGATCCTCGGCATGGCGCAGGTAAACCAGCACACACCAATAGTGTGCCGTTCGTTGGCCATCGGGAACCTCGGACAAGGCCTCGAGCAGCTTGCGGTTGTTGGCGGCATCGCTCTTCGGCTCACCCGCATATCGAGCAGAATAGATACCGGGGGCACCATTCAAGGCATCGACTGCTAAGCCAGAATCATCGGCGAGGGCCGGCAAGCCGCTAACTCGGCACGCTTCGCGTGCCTTGAGCAGCGCATTCTCAACGAAGGTAAGCCCGGTTTCCTCTACCTCAGGCACCTCATACTCTGCCTGCGGATGCACGGCGTACCCCAGGGGCGCCAGAAGGCGATCAAACTCCTGCAGCTTGCCGCTATTTCCACTGGCCAGTACCAGTCGTTGCGTGGTCATCATCACTTTGGCTCCTGCGAGGGCAATGCCCCCATTTTACGCCTCTGGCTGCACCAGTGACATCCAGCGCCAAGGAGTCGGGATAGGAAAAGGCGATGATATCCCCCATCGAAAAGTACTACCCCAAAACCAACAACAATCCGTTACATTATGAAAATGCAATCAGCGTTACGCTCCAGGCGAGCCAGACTGCAGCCAATATAGACGTTTAAACAACTGATAATAAAGAAGATAGTTGGACAATAACACTGATAGGGCGTTGCCCTGCGAAGCGACAGCCGAAAGACATTTTTGTAACTAAACTTTACAAAAAGAACAGAACAGGCAACGCTTAGGCGAGAGATCAGCTATACATATGGGTCATGTGCGCCTTCATCCTACCGGATGAAGAAAATTTCGCCGGAGTAAAGGTCATGAATCATCCAGGCACTTCCATCCTGCTCGTCACGGACTGCAACCCTCAGTCGCAGCTTTTCATCAACTACATCCATGAGCAACTGGAGGAGACGGTCACAGCCCTTCCACCAGAGGCGCAGGCCATCCCAGAGGGCAGTACCAAGAATATCGTATTGCTGGACACCAACCATGTGACGGAAGAAGCCATTCAACAATGGCACAACCTGTCACTGGAGGATGAAACCGTGGTGCTGGCGGCTCTGAATCTTCGCGATGAAGACCACGCGGCCGACCTACTGGCTGCCTACCACCTTCAGGGCGTTTTTTACCGTAACGATAGCTTGCTACTGACCTGTAAGGGGATCAATCGGCTCATCGAAGGCGACCTTTGGATGTCGCGTAGCCTGATGGCTCGTCTCATCAACTTCTACCGGCAGCAGCAGCGCAATGCGTATCGCCCGGTATGTGGCCTGACACACCGAGAAATGGAAATCATCGGCCTGCTGAGTTCTGGTGCCTCCAATACCGATATCGCCGATAAACTCTTTGTGAGCGAACATACTGTCAAATCACACCTTTATAACATCTTCAAGAAAATTAAAGTCCATAACCGTATCCAAGCAATGAATTGGGCACGACAAAACCTGGCGACCAGCCCTGCTCCGTTAAAAAAAATTCTCAAAGGGGCTTGAAAAAGTAACCCAGGTAGATAGTTATTCCCTCGATCTTAAAGGTGAAGGTGAACCGAATGGAATCACCTGAATTTTTCATTTTCCCCGATGAATGTGCCACATACATCAAGGAAAAACTTGATATTCTCGAAGAAAAAGGCTGGGTTGGCATTTCATCAGCTGATCAGGAATTCAAGTCTCAGAGTACGAAAAATAAAATACCTGTCGGGCTCATGCCTATTTTTAACTCTGATGAGGATGTACTGACCGAGATTGAAGAGTCAATTAATTGTCACCCTGAGATGGTGTGGGTGGGGTGGTTGACATCATATTCACCTTCTTTACAGGGCAACCTTGCGCTCGAAACGTTCATATTACGCAACCTTCATATATTTCACGAGCAGCAAGATTCCATCGATGACATCGTTATTTCATTAGCTAGATGTAAAGCAGTAGCGGTATTGAGGAAAATGAATAGGACTCGATCCGCTCGCGAAGGCATAAAACACGGCAGCATGTTAAAAATGCTAGGTAACACGGCATCTATGCAAGGGCTCTATTGTAATATCAAAAAAGTCGCTGCAGTCGATGCTCCCGTGTTCATCAATGGCGAGTCCGGTACCGGTAAAGAGCTGACGGCAAGAAGCATTCACGAAATTTCATCACGTAGAAATGGCCCTTTCAATGCCGTGAATTGTGGTGCCTTGCCCACACATCTTATTCAATCCGAGCTTTTTGGTCATGAAAAAGGGGCCTTTACAGGGGCGGTAAAACGCAAGATTGGTCGCATCGAGGCGACGGAAGGGGGAACACTTTTCCTGGATGAGATAGGAGACCTTCCGCTCGAAATGCAGGTTAACCTACTAAGGTTTCTAGAGGATCATAAAATACAGCGCATTGGTGATACAGGTGAAATATCTGTCGACGTAAGAGTGTTAGCTGCAACACATGTCGACCTGAACAAAGCCATCGAGGAAGGAAAGTTCCGAGAGGACCTTTATCACCGATTAAACGTACTGACCATCTCGGTTCCGCCCCTGAGAGAGCGCAGGGAGGATATTAGCCTTATCTCAGATTATTTCTTCGATAAGTTTTCATGTGAGGCTAAAACGAGAGCTCGAGGCTTCAGCAAGGATAGCAGGTCCGTAATGCAGCAGTACCAATGGCCAGGCAATGTTAGGGAGCTCATCAATCGCGTGAGGCGCGCTACGGTGATGTGTGAGCACCGTTTGATCTCGCCGGAAGACTTGGGGTTAGAAAGGCGCAGTCATGATTGGCGTGAACCACTCACCCTGGAAAGAGCTCGTGAGATGGCCGAACGTGAAGTCATCAATGCCGCCTTGGTCAGGAACAAGCATAAAGTGCAAAAGGCAGCCAAAGAACTAGGAGTTTCCCGTGTAACGCTATACCGCTTGATGGAGAAGCACCACCTTTCTCGTCATGCTAGCGAAGAGACTCACCCTCAAAAAGCCACCTTTGAATCTGGCCCTGAGATAAAGCTGATTTCGCCATAGCGTTAGATAACTCATTATTTACACTATTTTTTTCTTCCTTGACGTAAATTCCTTGAGGCCGGCTATGGATGGGCTAAGCTTGGCTTGAGGTATGTAAGAAAATAAGCATACATCATTAGCGGGCGCATCATACCAACCGAGTATCCATCATGGTCATGGAAGCGGGCAGGGTGTTGCAGGGGTAAAAAGGGCTAGAAGGTGAGGGGACGGCGATGCATGAGATGACGAAACGGGTGATTTTTTTACCCAGTTTGTTAACGGTGATGGTGGCTGGGTCCGCATATGCTCAGACGTCTGACGACCAGAGCATGGAACAGGTTGGGCAACCACCTCCTGAGCAGGAGATCCAGCCTGAAATCCAGTCAATTCCCGATATAGGAGGGGTACTGACGCCCCGAGGTCGGTTCGTCCTGGAGCCTGAATTTCAGTACTCGCACTCCAGTGTCAACCGGCTGACATTCCGCGGTGTCGAAATCCTCAGTACCTTGCTGGTGGGGGCCTTGAATGCAGAGGATGTTGATCGCGATACCTGGACGACGTCGCTGACCGGTCGGTTGGGGGTGACCAACCGGCTGGAGCTCGAACTCAAGGTTCCCTATGTCTATCGCGAGGATACGGTTAATACGACCATCGCAGAAGTTAATCCCACCTTTGACCTGACGAACTCTCGCTCAGGCGATGGCTTGGGTGACATCGAAGTCGCGGCACACTATCAGCTCAACCGTAACCTCGACGGCGGTCCCTTCTACGTTGGTAACCTGCGCTACAAGTCAACAACGGGCAAGAGCCCCTTCGAGATAGATCGTACCGATGATGGTACCGAGCGCGAGCTGGCCACAGGCTCAGGCTTCCATTCAATCGAGCCCAGCCTGACTATCCTGTTTCCGTCAGATCCGGCCATTTACTTCGCTAACATCGGCTATCTTTTTAATATCAAGGATGACGTCAATGAAAGGATAGGAGACTTCGTTATTGGTGAAGTAGATCCCGGCGATGCCATTCGCTTAAGTTTCGGTATGGCCTACTCCATCAACCAGAAGTCTTCCTTCACGTTAGGCTACAAGAACGATTTTATTGGGAAAACTGACACAGAGTTCACTGACCCCGATACAGGCATCACGACCACACAAACAGCTGCATCGCTAAATGTCGGGTCCATGCTACTTGGATGGTCATATCAGCTTGATCCCGATGTCGCACTGAGCTTGAACCTTGAGTTCGGTGTCACGGAAGATGCCCCAGACACTACACTGACGCTACGTGCTCCTTTTGGCTTTGATGTATTCTGATGAACTAGCTTGTTAAGAGAAGATAGTTAAAATAAAAGGCCTTCAAAATGAAGGCCTTTTTTATAATCAACAACTTAATAAATGGAAAATCAGAAATTCCTGAACGAGCGCATGATGGCAGCCTGAGCCTGTGAAGATTGAAGCGCTTCAGCATTTCTTAACGTCACACTAACGTCAATACTCTGGGATATATTCTGTCCTGAGCCATTGCTGACGACGGCACTGATAATGGCATTGCGCGTGATGTTATGAAGTGCTGCGGTAAAACTTCCAGCATCCGAAAAGGCTACCCCGGAAAAATCCGAAAGCCCTGCCAGGTTGAATGTCTTCGGCGCAACCTCAGTAACGGACGTACCATTAGGACTGATGCGGGTGACATTGGGTGATAGGTTAGTGATTTCTTCCGAGACGACGTTAATACCGGCCTGGCTAAACGCCAATTGGGTCTGCATGCGAACCATGCCATCAATTTTAGTTTTCAAGGTGGCACCGAAATCCACATCAACACCGCCAATCGAAAAACCACCACGCAATTCTTCCATATCATCCAAGGGGATGGTGTCTGCATGGGCGTGCGTGTAGATATCTTCATCAAGCGGTGCCATCGCCGCTTCGCGCAGAAGCAAGCTATCTGCTTTTCCTGTGGCAGGGACCAACACAAGGCCTGCCAGTATCAATGCAGTCAGGGTGGTTCCATACATCTTGCTATAGCCCCCCTTCTTGATGCTCCTTGACGCTTCCATGGTTTGCCACTCCTGTAGTGATAAACCGCTGCTCAGTAGTATGGGACCCAGTTAAAAAGCCAATAAAGGCGTTGGTCGCTAGCGTCCCAGCTCATTGCGCCCCGGCAGAGGCAACATCGCCGAACCGATTGCCGAGCGCTGCATACCTTGCTTTAGAGGAGAATCCGGTCTTACCTGCCAATCACGATCGTTATTGAAATACTGCTGTGCCAGCAGCATATCTTCTCGAGCACCTAGCACGGTCCCTGTCCATAATGTTTCGAAATAATCTTTAGGAACCACCACGGTGCCAACGGCTGGATCGCCGACCAACACGTTACCGTTATCCATTCCCTTGATCACCACGAAATGCTTGTATCCCCCAGTGTTAATCAGGGTAATCGCAGGCAAACCAATCCCAATGAAGTCATCTAGCTTCACACGAAAACCATCAGAATTAAGACCCTGTGAGTCTAGGTACTGCTTCATATCGAGCATGGAAAAACCATAGGTGCGGATCTTTTCCGCATCCCCCAGCTTTATCATTGACTCGAAAACGGCGGCTTCGGAAGTCGGGCGCTCATAATGATAGGTCAACAGTGTCGCGACGGCAGCTGAGCCACAACTGAAGTCATACTGCTGACGCACCACATTCTCCCAACGTAGTTCATTAAGACTTTCAGCCTTGACTTGGAAAGAACCAAAGGGATTGGCAATCGTTACTTGTCCTGCCAAGGCAGGTTGAGCCACTAAACTCAAAAAGGCTGCTATCACTGATGACCGTACAAGCATCGACATCATACTTTCTCCCATTGAATATCATCGCTGCCAATCACTGGCGTAATCATCACTGGGGGTTGGCGATGTAAACACTGATGCCGACTGCACCACTCACGGCATTGGCATTGCCGGTTGTGATGTTGAATACACCCACGCCGCTGTAACTACTCAGGGAGCCTGGCTGGATATTGACATTACCGGTCACCACATCCCCGGAAACATTGAAAGTAGTCGTGTCTACCGAAGTATCAATGTTCTGGATACTCTGTACATTGGTAAGGTTAATGCCTTCCCGCCCTCTTGCTTGCTGCATTTCTTCCATATTCAGGCTATTGCTTTCATCGAAGCCGCTAGAGGAAGATGAAGGGTAGGCATCGGCATAACTCAATTGACTTATACCGGCAGCAGCAACAAGACCAACACCGATGAGAATTGCTTTGTACCGAGGCAAAGAAACACGAACTGCGCACATGGCCTGGCACTCCTTGCTGAGAAGACTCTGGATGAGCAACGGGCTGGCGGAGCATGCCCCGCCAGCCGTTAACCGTTACTGCTCAAGAAGCGTTCGTTCCGACGTCATGCCGGCCGAACCCACCTCTTAGTTGCCGATGCTGACGTTGCTGTGCGCTGCCACGTTGGTCCCGGCCAGCTGGGAGTTGTAGATCCCGGTCGAGACGTTCATGTTGGCGATACCGCCGAAGTTGCCGGCCGCAACGCTGACGCTGGCAGCACCAGTGCTCAGCAGAGCCGCTCCGCCGGCGCCACCGGCGCCACCAGCACCGCCGTTACCGGTAGCAGCCGTTGCCGCTCCACCAGTCCCGGTACCGCCACCGCCGCCACCGCCGTTGCCTGCCCCACCGCTGCCAGTAGAGGCAGTTGCAGCAGCGCCGTTACCGCCTGCGCCACCGGTACCTGTACCAGAACCCGTTCCGGCACCAGTGCCGTCGCCGGCAGTAGCGTTGCCTGCGGTTGCGCTGGATGATGAGGTGGAGCTTGCCGCTGTACTCTGGGTATTATCATCGTCCAGGTCGTCGTTGTAGTTCGAAGCTAGCCCGCCAGCCATGGAGCCGGACCCGGCGCCTGAACCAGCCTCACCCCCTGCGCCAAGACCCAGGCCCAGGCCAAGACCATTGGCATCGCCGCCATCATCGCCGTTGCCGCCGTTGGCATCGGCATAACCACTCTTGCCACCGTTGCCATCGCCACCCGAACCGCCAAGACCAAGGCCAACGCTAATGGCACCGGCATCTCCGCTAGAGGCGCCTGCGCCGCCAGCAGCCCCAGCACCACCGGTGACATTGATACGAGCCCCAGTCACGCTAGAGCTCATTTCCTGCAGCGAGACAACGCTGGTGGACGTGCTGGTGGACGTGTTGTAGGAGTCACTCATGGACCAGGCATCACCACCACGGCCGGTAGAGCCACCAGCGCCGCCAGTACCGGAACCCGCACCAGCACCAGCAGTGCCACCAGCGCCGGCATTCATGCCAGAAGTGGTGTTGTCATCGTCCAGGTCAATGCTGTTGTCAGCATCGCCGCCTGAGGAGCTGCCGCCCCATCCCATCCCGAAGCCGCTGCCCCCATTGGCGCTACCGCTGCTACCACCCACGGACATACTCGGGCCGGCATGTGCAACGGAAATCGCCATGACCAAGGCGAGCATTGATGTACCTGCGATTACATAATTCTTCATGGCCGTTTCTCCACTCTGGATATGATCCCTTGCTTCTCGCTGCGAACCATGACTCGTCAAAGAACCGGTAGCGGTCAGTGGCTGGCGACATTCATTCGCAGTCGATATTCACAGGGCATAATGCGTGCCAGATATTGTGAAACGGTTTGTAAATCACTGTAAGTATCAGGAAATAAAATAGCGCTAGGAGGGAGTGCTGCAATATGGCTTCACGAGGCGGTCATCGGATGGCTGTGAAAGTGTTTCGTTCTTGAAACAAACTTCTTGAAACCGCCTAGCGGTCGGTTAATTTTATTTTAAATTCAATAGATTAATGTCTTATCACCAATGATGCATTGATGATACAAAAAACCGCATCAGGCAGGCCAGACAGCGAAAAAACACAAGAGGAGAGAGAAAAATCTAGTGGAAACAATGGCATGAAGTACGTCGTATACTTTTGTAAACAAGCATACGACGTCTTCTTGGGAAGGATCGCTCTAGAGCTGATTCATATGCTGATGAATCAGCTCTGCCAGCGTTTCGCTGGCATTCTTGGCGGTGGTGTCTAGGTGGACCAGGTGGCGACGCTCTTCCTCACTGAAGGGCTCGAAGTGTTCAAGCTGTCGCTCGAGTACCGAGAGGCTTGCCTCGGATGGGTCGCCCCCCAACCGTGCCCGCTTCTCGATGCGTGACCTCAGGGTCGCCTCGTCGGCCTCGAAACTGATGATCATCACGGCCAGTCCTCGAGCCTCGGCCTGATCCGCCAGCAATGAACGCTGAGCTTGCTTCAGACAGGTCGCATCGATACACACCGATAGCCCCGCTTCGAACAGAATGCCGCTGATACGCGCGAGGTGCCGATAAGTCCGCTCGGTCGCGTCCTGGGTATAGATATCCACACCCTCTTGCCGGCTATCCGCCTGTGGAGCGAATCCATACAGGCGCTTGCGCTCGACATCGGAGCGCAGACGCACGCCGCCCAAACGCCTGACCATCTCGCCGGTGAAACGGCTCTTGCCGCTACCCGATACCCCCACGCCAATCAGCAAATAAGGGAAGCGGAACTCGCTGTAGCCCTCGGCCAGCGAAAGGTGGTGCTGATACTCAGACCATAGCGACGCCCGCTCATCATCGGCTAGACCGGGTTCGGCATAGCGCAGCATGGCCACCTTGGCGCGCACCAGGGCACGATAGATCTTGTAGTAGTCCAGTACCCGCACCAGCGCATAATCACCGGAGAGCTCCAGGTAACGATTCAGCGCATGGCGTGCCAACATCAGCTCGCCGCGAGCCTCCAGATCCATCAACAGGAAAGCCAAGTCACAGCCAACGTCGTTCCAGCGCAGGGCATCATTGAACTCGATACCATCGAACAACAGCGCCCGGCCCTGATGACGCACCGCATTGCCCAGATGGATATCCCCATGCGTCTCACGCACGAACCCCTCGCGATGGCGATCGGCAAACACCAGCGCCAACCGCGCTTCCATCTCGTTGACACGTTCCTGGAGCACCTTCAGCCGCGCGCCATCGTCATGACCGGGCAGCCGCTCACCGATCAGCTCGAATTCCCGAGCAATGATCTCGCGAGTCGAATCGGCACTGCCATGGGGGCTCGACGCCTCGACTCTTGCCGCCTGCTCGTGAAAATCCACCAGTTGATCGATCAGATCGTCGAGCAGCTCCACCGACAGCTCACCTTCGGCCTGCAGGCTGCTGAAAAGATGACGATTGCTGAACTGGCGCATCTTCACTGCGTACTCGAAAGGCGCACCGTCACCCTCTAGGCGAGGCGTCTCGGGCGAGCCGCAGATCGGCACCACATCCAGATACAAACTCGGCGCTAGGCGCCGGTTGAGGCGCACCTCCTGCTCACACAACGCTTGGCGTTTCTCGAGGCTCGAGAAATCCAAGAAGCTGCCGAAATCGACCGGCTTCTTGATCTTGTAGGCATAGTCGCCGGTCAGCAGGACCCATGAGATATGCGTCTCATGGACCTCGATATCGCCTACCGGATGGTCATAGCAGGCCGCTTGGCGCAGGGCCTGGATCAGGACATCGCTCACCGTGATGCCTCCTCAGGCTGCGTTCATGGCGGCAAAGGCGCGCTCGGCGCCATCCAGGGTCGCCTGAATGTCTTCCGGCGTGTGGGCATTGGACATGAAGCCGGCCTCATAGGCCGAGGGCGCCAGATAGATGCCCTCGTCGAGCATCAACGCGAAGAAGCGGCGGAATGCCTCGGCATCGCAAGCCGTGGCCTGGGCGAAATTATCGACCCGCGACTGGGCGGTGAAAAACAGCCCGAACATACCGCCGGCCCGCTGAGTGATCATTTCGATGCCGGCAGCATCGGCCCGTGCCTGCAGGCCGTCGCAGAGCGTCTCGACACGTTGGGACAAGGCGTCATGGAAGCCTGGCTCCTGAATCTTGGTCAGCAGGGCAATGCCCGCCGCCATCGCCAGCGGGTTACCGGCCAGCGTACCAGCCTGGTAGACCGGCCCCAGGGGCGATAGCTGCTCCATCACCTCTCGCTTGCCGCCGAAGGCACCCACCGGCATGCCACCACCGACGATCTTGCCCAGGCAGGTCAGATCGGGAGTCACCCCGAAATATGCCTGTGCGCCCCCCTTGGCTACCCGGAACCCCGTCATTACCTCGTCGAAGATCAGCAGGCTCGAATGCCGGTCGCAGACCTGGCGCAGCGTCTCGAGGAACCCCTCCTGCGGGGGAATGCAGTTCATGTTGCCGGCCACCGGCTCGACGATGATACAGGCCACTTCGTCGCCGATTTCCTCGAAGCAGGCTTCCACCGCATCGATATCGTTGAAGGGCAGCGTCACGGTGTGCTCGGCAAGCGACGCCGGCACGCCCGGTGAACTCGGCACGCCGTGGGTCAGAGCACCGGAACCGGCCTTGACCAGCAGCGAGTCGGAGTGACCATGGTAGTTGCCTTCAAACTTCACGATCTTGTCACGCCCGGTATAGCCCCGCGCCAGACGAATCGCCGACATGGTGGCCTCGGTGCCCGAGTTGGTCATGCGTACCATATCGATGGACGGCATGATCTCGCAGATCAGTTCTGCCATGCGGGTCTCGATGGCCGTCGGGGTACCGAAGGACAGCCCCATCTCGAGGCGATCACGCACCGCGCCTAGAACATCCGGGTCGGCATGCCCGGTGATCATCGGCCCCCAGGAGCCCACATAGTCGACATAGCGCTTGCCTTCGACGTCATGCAGATAGGCGCCCTGAGCACGCTCGATGAACACCGGCGGACGGTCCATGCCCTTGAAGGCACGAACCGGCGAGTTGACGCCGCCCGGAATATGGCGACAAGCCTGTACGAAGAGCTCTGCTGAGGTGGTCATGGAAGCCTCTCGGGTCAGCGAATATTGTGGATAAGTCTCTGGACACTGCGGATAACTATCGGTGAGTGCCCTGTGGATAAGCTATGAATCTAGCGCTGGCGCGGCCAAACGACGGTTAAGCTCACTGACACGCGACTCGGGATCTTCACCACCGAATATCGCGTCCACGGCGGCGACTAGATCAGCGCCAGCTTGCCGCACCGTGGCGATGTTATCGGCCGCGATGCCGCCAATCGCCACCCTCGGCAGGCCGAAACGCTTGGCCTCGCCGAGCAACGATAGCGATGCCGGCGACGCAGAAGGTTTGGTACGCGAAGCAAAGAAGCGTCCAAAGGCCAGATAAGACGCCCCCTCGGCCGCAGCCCGCTCGGCAAGCTCCAGCCGTCCATGGCAGGTGACACCGACGATCGTCATGGGGCCCAGGCGATAGCGAGCTTCGTCCACGTGGCCATCCTGCTGGCCGAGATGTACGCCGACTCTCTGGTGGCCGGCCGAGCGCAGGCGAGCGGCGAGCGCCACGTCATCGTTGATGATCAACGGAACATCAAAGGCCGCACAGCGTGCCGCCAGTTCGCTAGCCTGGCGCCAGCGCTTCTCGCCGTCGTCGGATTTGTCGCGGTATTGCAGCAGTGCCAGGCCACCGCGCAGTGCCGCATCGCAGGCACTGAAGAGGCGCTGATCATCCGACAGCAGGGCCTCATCGGTAATGGCATAAAGGCCGCGAGTCCATTCAGGCTCAATCATGGTCACTCCGAAGTGGTAATAGAACAAGGGTGACGCCACAGGCGGCGGGGCAGCGCCTGTCCACCGACCGGTTGCCAGCCATGTCGTAGCGTCTGCCAGGTATATTCCTGGGCCAGTTCGCAGGCTTGAATCAAGCTCTCGCCGGCCGCCAGGTAAGCGGCCAGGGACGCTGCCAGGGTGCAGCCGGAGCCGTGGAAGTTGCCGGCCAGGCGCGGCCATTGCCATTGGCGACCATTGTCCGGCGTATGCAGGGTGTGGACAACCTTGTCGGCGGCGCTTCCCGCCGCCGGCGAATCGGTGCCGGTCACCAGCACCGCCTGGCACCCTGCGGCCATCAGCGCGATGGCGCGATCGGTATCGTTCTGCCAGCAGGCATCGGTGAGTCGTTCAAGCTCGGCCCGGTTGGGGGTCAGGATATCCACAAGCGGTAGCAGCCGCTCATGAAAGGCATCGATCAGTTCAGCAGAGCTCAGCTCGCGCCCGCCGCCGGCACGCAGCACCGGGTCGACCACCACCGGCACGCCGGGATAGCGGCGCACGATATCGACCACCGCATCCAGGCTCTCGAGGTCCGCCACCAGTCCCACCTTGATCGCAGACACCGAAAACTCGCCGAGAGCCGCCGCCATGGCGCGCATGTCATCGCCGCGACAGGGCATGACGGCGCTGACATCGCGACTGTTCTGGACCGTCAACGCCGTCGGAATGGTCAGCGGCCAGACACCACAGGCGCCGATGGTCTCGGCATCCGCGGTGAGTCCAGCGCCGCCGCTGGGGTCGTGACCGGCCAATACCAACACCACCGGCAGTTGGCGAGTGGTCTGCAGTCCGTATTCGTGGTTGGCATCAGGCATCAAAATGGCTTGACCACCGCCAGGATCACCACAAGGATCAACACCACGACCGGCGCTTCATTGAACCAGCGGAAGAAGACGTGAGACTTCTGACAGGTGCCGGCAGCCAGTTTCTTCATATAGGCCAGGCACACGTGGTGATAGCCGATCAGCAGCACGACCAGCGTCAGCTTGGCGTGCATCCAGCCCTGGCTCATCAGCCCCGGTACCATCGCCAACATGCTCACCCCCAGCACGATCACGGCGATCATCGACGGCATCATGATGCCGCGATACAGCTTGCGTTCCATGGTGGTGAAGTAACCTATCGCCTGCTCATCCCCGGCATCCCGCGCCATGGCGTGATAGACGAACAGACGCGGCAGATAGAACAGCGCTGCAAACCAGGTCACCACGGCGATCAGGTGAAGGGCCTGAATCCATAAATACATAACCACTCCTCATGGGTCGTTGCTGGGTAGCGGCCCGCCGGGCCACGCCCCCTCACGGCGTGTAGCGATAGTAGTTCTCGATGCTCTCACGAGTGATGATACCGGAAATGCGCCGCTTGATCGGCCCTATCGAGGTTTCCACGTAGAGCGCATCGACGCCCGCTTCGTTGAGCCGATCCAACGCCTCGCTGAGGGTCGCCTCGAGGTGAATCGCCGCCATGTCCAGACGCTGGCCGGGCACTTCGAGCAGATCGATCTGCTCTTCAGTCGCCCAGGTCTCATCGTCGAGCAGCACCCTGGCCAGATCAGCGGCCTTGAGCGCCAGCGTCGGCTTGTCATCCCGGGAGCGCACGATGACCACCCAGGCCGGCTTGGCATGCAAGAGTGACTCGGCCTCATCGCGGCTCACCATCCGCTGGCTGCGGACCAGGCTACGTTCCATCACCGCCGGCACCGAGACCCGTGACAACGCCTGCGCCAGCGGCTGCTGCAACGGATGCAGACCATGTCGCGTCAGGCTGATGAAGAACCCCTCGCAGCGACACAAACGACGAGCGGTAAGGCCGGAGATCACCACCGCCAGCATGCCGGGCAGGATGATATTGGGGTTGTGGGTCAGCTCGAGCAGAGCCATCAGCGCCGCCAGTGGCGCCTGCAACACCGCACCCATCATCGCTGCCATGCCCAGCATGGCGAACAACGACGGATCCGCCGCTGCCGCCGGCCAAAGCCAGTGGCCAAGCAGGCCGCAAAGGCCTCCGGCCGCGGCACCGCACACCAGCACGGGGCCGATGATGCCGATGGGAATCCCACTGGCCACGGTGAGTGCAGTCAGGCCCAGCTTGGCCAGCGCCAGGGCGACCAGCACGCTCACCGCCACCTCGCCGTCCAACATCGATGCCAAGCTGTCGTAGCCGATGCCCTGGACCTCGGGGTACCACCAGGCCACCAGGCCGGTGGCGAGCCCCACCGCGGCCAAACGCGCCGCGACTGGCCAGGCCGCAAAGCCCGTCGTCAGCTTGGCCAGGCGAATGAAACCACCGGACAGCAGGCCGATAACCAGCGCGCTGACCAGAATCCAGGAAAGGTTGAACCAGGAATCCAGCGACACGCTCGAGCTCTGGAAGGCCGGCTCGGTGGAATAGACCAGTTGGGCGACGACCGCGCCCATGCTCGAGGCCAGTATCACCGGCATGAAGCCGGCGATGGTGTACTCCATCATCACCACTTCCATGGCGAAGATGACCCCGGCGACCGGCGTATTGAAGGAAGCAGAGATGCCCGCCGCCGTGCCGCAGGCGACCAGCACCCGCAGGCTGTTGTGGGGCAAACGTAGACGCTCGCCGATGCCACTGACCGCCGCCGCACCGAGATGGATCGCCGGCCCCTCACGGCCGGCGGAAAGCCCGCCGAGCACTGAGGCCACCCCAACCCACCACTGGTTGATCCAGTTGCGCAGCGGAAATCGCCCCTGATGATAGGTCAGACGCTCGATCACGTGACCGACGCCGAGCTTGCGCGCAGCCGGCGGCTGGCGCCATAGCCCTACGCCGATCAACGTCACGGCGACCAATGGAAGAAGCGCACGAAACCAAGGGGCCAGCCCCTCGAAGTCCTCCGAATCGGCCCCGGGCATAAAGGCCAGCGCCCCCAGGTCGAGCAGCAGTTGAAAGCCGACCATCAGGCTGCCGGTAACGAGCCCGGCGATCGTTCCCAGCACGCACAGCTGGGGAAGGGCATCGACGCTGGCCAGTTTGCGCCGGAAGGTCGCAAGACTTAGATCGGGGAGATGAGGGCGTGGCACGTTGGCGCGTCCTTGACCAAGGGGCCCTTGGCGGGGCCGGGATTCCACCTGTCATTGACTGACATGTGTATCATATCGGGACCATCTCTTCAGACTCGACCCCATCAGGGTCGACCCGGCACCTAAGGAGGGACATCGTGATCAAGGTGGGCATTGTCGGAGGCACCGGCTATACCGGCGTAGAACTGCTGCGGCTACTGGCCCAGCATCCTCAGGTCGAAGTCGCGGCCATTACCTCGCGTTCCGAAGCGGGCCTCGCCGTGGACGAGCTCTATCCCAATCTGCGCGGTCACTATCCGGGGCTGGCCTTCACCGCCCCGGACGCCGAACTGCTGGGCCGCTGTGATGCGGTATTCTTCGCCACCCCGCACGGCGTTGCTCATGCACTGGCCGGCGACCTACTCGAGCGCGGCACCCGCGTGATCGACCTATCCGCCGACTTCCGTCTGGAAGACGCCGAGGAATGGGCGCAGTGGTACGGTCAGCCCCACGGCGCCCCGGCGCTGCTCGAGGAGGCCGTCTACGGACTGCCCGAAGTCAATCGCGAGGCCATCCGCAAAGCACGCCTGATCGCGGTACCGGGCTGCTACCCGACCGCCGTGCAGCTAGGGCTGCTGCCACTGCTCGAGAGCGGCCTGATCGACATCGAGCATGTGATCGCCGACTGCAAGTCAGGCGTCACCGGCGCCGGAAGAGGCGCCAAGGTTGGCTCACTGCTGGCCGAGGCCAGCGAATCCATGAAGGCCTATGGCGCCAGCGGTCACCGCCACCTGCCCGAGATCCGCCAGGGCCTTGGTCGCGCGGCCAAGAAACCGGTAGGCCTGACCTTCGTGCCTCATCTGACACCGATGATTCGCGGCATCCACGCCACGCTCTTCGGGCGGCTGACGCAGGAACCGGGCGACCTGCAGGCGCTGTTTGAAGACCGCTTCAAGGACGAACCCGCTGTTGATGTCATGCCCGCCGGCAGTCATCCGGAGACCCGCAGCGTCAAAGGCAGCGACATTTGCCGGCTGGCCGTGCATCGTCCCGGCGGCGGCGACACCGTGGTGGTGCTCTCCGTGATCGACAACCTGGTCAAGGGCGCCTCCGGCCAGGCCATCCAGAACCTCAACCTGATGTTCGGCTTCGATGAGATGGCAGGCCTTAACGCCCCGGCGTTGATGCCCTGACGTCCCTCTTCGCCTATTCCCAAGGGTGCCGGAGCTAGGTCACAGCGAAGGTCCTCTGCCATGGATGGCAGAGGTAGCGCCCAGGGATGGGTTTACAGCGCCTTCGCAGGTGACCTGGCTACGGCTTAGCCCAGCAAAAGTTGACCCTTTTGCTGGGGATTGGGGATAATCACTGCATGAACCCCATTCCATCAACCGCGGGAGAATCTCCATGAGCGGTGCCGAATCTTTCGACCCCGGGTCCGTCAAGCCGATGCAGCTGTCCCCCAGCGCCCAACAGCGCCTGCGCGGGCTGATCGCCGAAGAGGGCAACGCCGCATTGAAGCTGCGTGTCTATGTCACCGGCGGTGGCTGCTCGGGCTTTCAGTACGGTTTCGATTTTGCCGATGATGCCAGCGAAGACGACACCCTGATCGCCTTTGACGACGTCGCCATGATCGTCGATCCGCTGTCCTATCAATACCTTGTCGGTTCCACGGTCGACTACGAAGAAGGCCTGGCTGGCGCACGCTTCGTGATTCAGAACCCCAACGCCACCAGCACCTGCGGCTGCGGCGCCTCCTTCATGGTGTAAAACACCGTCAAAATGGCGCTTTTTTCTTCAACTTGACGCTTCCCCGGGAACTCGCCATTGTTAAAGGCGTGTTCCGTAAACAAAATTTCCAAACGGGGAACCTCATGTCAACACTGCATAAAAAAGCCTCTCTGCTGTCCGCTCTTGCCCTCGGCCTTGGCATGTCCACCCTCGCCAGTGCTGCCGACCAGCCGACCCTCGATGTGGTCACCGACCCGAGTTTCGTCCCCTTCGAGATGATGGATACTGACTCCGGCCAGATGGTCGGTTTCGATATCGACATCATCAACGAAGTCGCCGATCGCGCCGGCTTCGATATCAACCTCAACACCATGGACTTCAACGGCATCATCCCGGCGATCCAGACCGGTAACGTGGATATCGCCATTGCCGGTATCACCATCACCAACGAGCGCAGCGAGATCGTCGACTTCTCCGACCCCTACTACGATAGCGGCCTGCGCATCATGGTCGCCGCCAACGACGACAGCATCAGCAACATCGACGACCTGGCCGGCAAGACCATCGGCACCAAGATCGGTTCGACCAGCTACGACTTCCTCACTGAAAACCTCGGTGACGAGGCCACCATCACGCCCTATCCGGGCAGCTCCGACATGTACATGGCACTGCTCGGCGGCAGCGTCGATGCCGTCTTCTATGACGCGCCCAACGTCGGCTACTTCTCCAAGACCCGCGGCGAAGGCCGTGCCAAGGTCGTGGGACCGCTCTACGAAGGCCAGCAGTACGGCATCGCCCTCGTCAAGGGCAGCGAGTGGGTCGAGCCCGTCAACGAGGCCCTCGCCGCCATGCGTGAAGACGGCACCTACGACGATATCCACGAAAAGTGGTTTGGTAGCGCCGAATAACGCGGCCAGCTGTCGCCGTGTCTGAAGCGTTTGCGAACGACTGGACATGGCTCAGTCGCAGGGGGTCGAGTCACTAGGCTCGGCCCCTTTGCGTAGCGCCCTTTACAACGCCTTCTTTACCCCCTCTATCTGATGAGCTTCTGGACGGGAGATCCCTCGTGGACGTCACCTTTCAATTCGACTGGCATGCCGCCATATCCTCGATTCCCTACTTGCTGACGGGGATTCCCTACACCCTGCTGATTTCATTCGGTGGTCTCGCCATCGGCTTTCTGATCGGCATCCTGTTTGGCCTGTTGCGCATCAGCCCGGTCGCCTGGCTGCGCATTCCCGCCATCGCCTATATCGAGATCTTCCGCGGCACGCCGGTGCTGGTGCAGGTGCTCTTCATCTTCTATGGCCTGCCGCAGATCATTGGCGGCCCGGTCAATGCGCTGGTGGCCGGTATCGCGGCCATTGCGGTCAACTCCGGTGCCTATATCTCGGAAATCGTGCGCGGTGGCGTGCAATCCATCGAACGCGGCCAGCGAGAAGCCAGCCTGTCGCTTGGCTTGTCGCGCACTCAGTCGTTCCGCTACGTGATCTGGCCCCAAGCCTTTCGCCGCATGATTCCCTCGCTTGGCAACCAGGGCATCATCAGCATCAAAGATACCTCGCTGTTCTCGGTGATCGGCGTCGGGGAGCTGGTCCGCCAGGGTCAGATCTATATCGCCACCACCTTCAGTGCCCTGGAGGTCTATCTCATGGTCGCCCTGATGTATCTCGCGATAACCCTGAGCCTCTCGCTGGCCCTGCGCCTGCTCGAGCGCAAGGGACTGGTAGGTCAATAACGCCGGTAAACGCACATCGATACAACGAGAGAAACGATCATGATAGATATCAAGAAAAAACCCGGCGCCGAACTGATCGTGCGCATGGAGAAGGTCAACAAGTTCTTCGGCAGCCTGCACGTGCTGCAGGACATCGATCTTTCAGTCACGCACGGCGAAGTAGTAGTGATCATCGGCGCCAGCGGCTCTGGCAAGTCCACCCTGATCCGCTGCATCAACGGCCTCGAGGAATTCCAGCACGGCCATATCGAAGTCGACGGCAACCAGCTGCTGCCAAATGGCAAGAGCAGCAAGTCGCTGCAGACCATCCGCACGGAAGTCGGCATGGTCTTCCAGCAGTTCAATCTCTTCCCGCATCTTAGCGTGCGCGACAACGTCACCCTGGCACCGATCAAGGTCCGCGGCACCAGCGAGTCCGATGCCATCGAGAACGCCGACAGGCTGCTCGAGCAGGTCAACATCGCCGACCAGGCCGATAAGCTGCCAGGTCAGCTCTCAGGCGGCCAACAGCAGCGCGTGGCGCTGGCCCGTGCCCTGGCCATGGAACCGCGGCTGATGCTCTTCGACGAGCCCACCTCGGCCCTGGACCCGGAGATGATAGGCGAGGTGCTGGATGCCATGCGCGAGCTCGCCAAGGCCGGCATGACGATGATGATCGTGACCCACGAGATGGGCTTTGCCCGGGAAGTGGCTGATCGCGTGATCTATATCCACAAGGGGCAGATCGTCGAGCAGGGCAAGCCGGAAGAGGTGTTCGACAACCCACAGAATGAACGCACCCAGAGCTTCCTTGGGCGCGTTCTCAAGCACTGACCCAAGAACTAACGCAAGAGGAGCAGCGCGCGGCTCATAGGCGATAAATCGCTCCGCTAGCGCTGCAAAAAACCTGATTTTGGCACTTCAAAGGGCCTGTCGACTTCTCGACAGGCCCTTTTTTTGGCTGTGGACAAGTTTTTTTCATAAAGGCCCCAAATCCTTCCACGAACACCGGCATCAGCGTCTTCGAGCATATCGGCCTGCCATGTTGACCACCAGGCTAACAACCCGGGCTAGGCTCGGTGGATAACCTTGGGTCATTTAGGTTTGTGGACAAGGCGCCCTTTCATCCACAGGCTCACGACAAGCTGTACGCACGCCCTCCGCCGTTTTTCACACGATCGGTCAACATTTCAGGCTATTGATAAAAATAGAGATATTCTGGTTTTCCACAGAAAGTGTCCACACCAGTAGTTACTACAACAACAGAACTTCTTTCTTATTTAATCTGTATTTTATATAGAACCCCGCTTTGAATCCTGGCTTCGGATCTGGGTGTGGAAAACCCCTGACGGTTACCCACAGGAGGTTTATACTGTGCCGCTGATTTCTCACCCCGTCGGTTGACGACGGTTATGGACACGGCGCCATCGGCGCCATTCGAGGTGCAACGTGGATTACCCCGACCGTTTTGACGTCATCGTCATCGGCGGAGGCCATGCGGGAACCGAAGCCGCCCTGGCCTCTGCTCGCATGGGTGCCAAGACCCTGCTGCTGACTCACAACATCGAGACCCTGGGCCAGATGTCCTGCAATCCGGCCATCGGCGGGATCGGCAAGAGCCATCTGGTCAAGGAGATCGATGCGCTAGGTGGCGCCATGGCGCTGGCCACCGACGTCGGCGGCATCCAATTTCGCCGGCTCAATGCCCGCAAGGGGCCTGCCGTGCGTGCCACTCGCGCCCAGGCCGACCGAGTCCGCTACAAAGCGGCGATTCGCGGCATGCTGGAAAGCCAGCCCAATCTGACGATTTTCCAGCAGGCAGCCGGCGACCTGATCGTCGATGGCGACACCGTGCGTGGCGCCGTCACCGAAACCGGCATTCGCTTTCTGGGCGAGAGCGTGGTGCTGTGCACCGGTACCTTCCTCGGTGGCGTGATCCATATCGGCCTCGACAAAAGCCGCGGCGGACGCGCCGGTGATGCGCCATCGAATGCCCTGGCGGAACGCCTGCGGGCGCTGCCCTTCAACGTCGCCCGACTGAAGACCGGCACACCGCCGCGCATCGATGCACGCACCGTCGATTTCACCCATCTCGAAGAGCAGCCCGGCGACAGCCCGGTGCCAGTGATGTCGTATCTGGGTAACCGGGAGATGCATCCCGACCAGGTCAGTTGTCACATCGCGCATACCAATGAGCGTACTCACGAGATCATCTTCGCTAACCTCGACCGATCGCCGATGTATTCCGGCACCATCGAGGGCGTTGGCCCGCGTTATTGCCCCTCCATCGAGGACAAGGTGCATCGCTTTGCCGACAAGGCGAGCCACCAGATATTCCTGGAGCCTGAGGGCCTGGATACCCACGAGCTCTATCCCAACGGGATTTCCACCTCGCTGCCCTTCGACGTGCAGCTCGAGGTAGTGCGCTCGATCAAGGGGCTGGAAAACGCCCACATCACGCGTCCCGGCTACGCCATCGAGTACGATTTCTTCGATCCCCGTGATCTGAAGCACACCCTGGAAACCAAGTTTATCCACAACCTGTACTTCGCCGGGCAGATCAACGGCACTACCGGTTACGAGGAAGCCGGTGCCCAGGGGCTGCTGGCAGGCCTCAATGCCGCACGCCGCGCGCACGGGCTCGAGGGCTGGTCGCCGCGTCGCGATCAAGCCTACCTCGGCGTACTGGTCGACGACCTGATCACCCTGGGGACCCAGGAGCCCTACCGCATGTTCACCTCGCGGGCCGAGTATCGCCTGCTGCTGCGTGAGGACAACGCGGACCTGCGCCTGACCGAGATCGGCCGGGAGCTGGGGCTTGTGGATGACGCCCGCTGGGAAGCCTTCAACACCAAGCGTGAGGCCATCGAGCAGGAGGCCGCGCGCCTCAAGGCTAGCTTCGTGCAGCCGGGCAGCGAGGCCGCCGCCACGCTCGAGGCCAAAATCGAGAAACCGTTGACCCGCGAGTACAGCCTCACCGAACTGCTGCGTCGCCCCGAACTCGAGTATGCCGACGTTGCCGGGCTTCCCGGCGTCGCCGGCGAGCCGGTCGCCGATCCGGCGGTGGCCGAGCAGGTGCAGATCCAGACCAAGTACCAGGGGTATATCGATCGTCAGCAGGAAGAAATCGACAAGCTCAAGCGTCACGAGGCGACGCCGTTGCCCGCCGATCTAGACTATCAGCGGGTCGAAGGGCTCTCCCATGAGATCCGCCAGAAGCTCGAGTCCGCACGCCCGGAGACCCTGGCGCATGCCGGGCGTATCTCCGGGGTGACCCCGGCGGCGGTGTCGATCCTGCTGATTCACCTGAAGAAGCGCCGCCTGCTCAACGACAGTCAGGCGGTGAGCGCATGAATCAGGCGCTCACCAACGCCGTTCCCGAGGCCGTGGCGGCCCGGCTGGATGCTGGGCTAGCGGCCCTCGATATTGCGCCCGATGAAGGCCAGCGCGAACGTCTGCTGGGCCTGCTGGCCTTGTTGCACAAGTGGAATCGCGCCTATAACCTCACCGCGGTACGCTCGCTCGATGATATGGTCACCAAACACCTGCTCGACAGCGCCTCGGTGCTTGACCATGTGCAGGGTCCGCGACTGCTCGATGTCGGTGCCGGCCCCGGGCTGCCGGGACTGGTACTGGCCATTCTCAAGCCGGAACTTGACGTCACGCTGCTCGACAGCAACGGCAAGAAGGTGCGTTTCCAGCGCCAAGCGGTGTTCGAACTGGGCCTGACCAACGTCACGCCCAGCCAGGCGAGGGTCGAGTCCTTCGACGCCGCGCCCTTCGATCAGGTGATTTCTCGAGCCTTCGCCAGTCTCGAGGACTTCATCGGTTTGACCGAGGCGCTGCTGGCAAAGGACGGTGAATGGTTGGCCATGAAGGGCAAGGCCAGCGACGAAGAGTTGGCCGCCCTGCCTGACGGCGTGACCCTCGTCGAGCGACGCGCCCTCGCCGTACCCGGTGAGGAAGGCGCGCGCCACCTGCTGACGCTGGCTCGCCATACCGACTGATACAGCGCTGCAATGCGACCACCAAGGCTGCCCCGGTTTTCAGGGAGCCGGACCCAGGAAGGATGCCGCTCGTGACCAAGATCATCGCCTTGACCAACCAGAAGGGCGGGGTGGGCAAGACCACCACGGCCGTCAATCTCGCCGCCAGCCTGGCGGCGCTCGACCGCCGCGTGCTGCTGGTCGACCTCGACCCTCAGGGCCATGCCACCATGGGCAGCGGCGTCGACAAGCATGAGCTCGACGGCAGCGTCCTGGACGTGCTGCTTGGCGATAAGCGCGCCTCCGAGGTGATCCTGGATTGCCCCATCGCCGGCTATGCGCTCTTGCCCGGTAACGGCGACCTGACCGCCGCGGAGGTAGCGCTGCTCGACCGTGAAGAGGGCCGCGAGCGCTGCCTTCAAGAGGCTATCCAGAGCGTGGCCAGCGAGTATGACGTGGTGCTGATCGACAGCCCGCCCTCGCTGAACATGCTCACCGTTAACGCCCTGACCGCCGCTCACGGCGTGCTGATTCCGCTGCAGTGCGAGTTCTATGCCCTCGAGGGGCTCTCGGCGCTGCTCGATACCGTCGAGCAGCTGCAGGCGAGCGTCAATCCGAGCCTCGAGGTGCTGGGCATCGTGCGCACCATGTTCGATGCGCGTAACAGCCTGACCCGCGATGTCAGCAAGCAGCTGATGGACTATTTCGGCGATGGCCTGCTCAAGACCACCATCCCCCGCAACGTGCGCGTCGCCGAGGCCCCGAGTCACGGTCTGCCGGTGACCAAATATGCCCGCTTCTCCCGCGGCAGCCAGGCCTATCGGGTGCTGGCCAAGGAGCTGATTCGTCGTCAGCTGATCTAGCCACCTGAACGAACAGCGCGGTAATGTCAGCGTGAGTGGCGCTAATGCATGGCCTGAGCCCGCGGCCGAACGGTCGATGCTGGCTGCACGGGGGACTCTAATGTTGGATCGATTTCGAGGATTGCCAGATGACGCGTAAGCGAGCCCTGGGACGAGGCCTGGATGCCCTGATCGGTGCCGGTTCCCGCCATCGTTCTCTTCAGCCCGATGAGAGTCTTGACGCTGCCGACGGCGAGGTCATGGTGCCGATCGATGCCGCAGAAGACCTCGCCCCGCAGGATCAGGAGCGACTCGAACGCCTGCCGCTCGGACAGTTGACCCGTGGCAAGTACCAGCCGCGCCGCGATATCCAGCCCGAGGCGCTTGAGGAACTGGCCGACTCGATCCGCTCCCAGGGGGTGATGCAGCCCATCGTGGTGCGCCCGATCGGTGACGACCGCTACGAGATCATCGCCGGTGAACGGCGCTGGCGTGCCGCCCAGCTGGCCGAGCTCGACGTCATCCCCGCGGTCATCCGCGAGGTCAGCGACCAGGTCGCCTTGGCCCTGGCGGTGATCGAGAACATCCAGCGCGAGAACCTCAACCCGGTCGAAGAGGCGATGGCCCTCAAGCGCCTACAGGACGAATTCGAGCTGACCCAGCAGCAGGTCGCCGATGCCGTGGGCAAGTCGCGGGCCCAGGTCGCCAACCTGATGCGGCTTCTGTCGCTGGACCCGGAAGTGCAGACCCTGCTCGAGCGCGGCGATCTGGACATGGGCCATGCCCGCGCCCTGCTGGCGCTCTCCGGGGCGGCGCAGCGCTCGGCGGCGCACGATGTGGTCGACAAGGACCTGACGGTGCGCGCCACCGAAGCCCTGGTGAAGCAGTTGCTCGAAGGCGCGCCGACCAAGCCCGACAGCCAGCCTCGCTCGACCGATGTGGTGCGCCTCGAGAATCAGCTCGGTGAGCTGCTGGGCGCCCCGGTGAAGATCCAGCACGGTCGCAGCGGCAAGGGACGCCTGACCATTCGCTACACCAGCCTCGACGAGCTGGATGGCATCCTTGGGCATATTCGCTAAGCTGATAACGCCTACATTCGTCTTAGCTTCTTTTAGCAAGCTAACGTGATTTGTCGACGTTTAGCGTGCTATTGGTCGTCTACTCAAGCAATATCGTACAAAATCGCGATAGCTTTGGTTGAAGCCGCCAAGGGCCTTCCCTATAATCGCGCCGGAGTTTGTCGTGAGTTAAGCGGCAGAAACGAACAGACGATAGCGTGAGACGACGCGAGGCAGGGAGTTTCCGGTGGCAGCCAAGCTCAAGCGACCACCCATCGCACGCCTGCTCGTGGCCCAGAGTCTCATGCTGGCCGTGGTTAGCGTCCTCGGGATGCTGGCCGCCGGGATGGGCGGTGGGGCATCGGCGCTGACCGGAAGCGCCGTGGCACTGTTGCCCAATGCCTATTTCGTCTGGCGCGCCTTTCGTTACCAGGGCGCGCGACATACTCAAGACATCGTCAAGGGCTTCTATCGAGCTGAAGCCGGCAAGTTTGGTTTGACGGTGGCATTGTTCACGCTGGTATTCGTGGCAGTGCCCCCCTCAAATCCCGCTTTCTTCTTTGGCGCTTACGTGGCGACGCTGTTGGTGCACTGGCTGGGTCCCTGGCTTTTGCGTCGACAGTCGCACACCTGAAATTGAGGCAGAGTATGGCAGGCAACAACCAGACTCCTACGGAGTACATTCAGCACCACCTGCAGAACCTGACCTTCGGGAATCACCCGGAAAACGGTTGGTCGATGGCGCATTCCGCTCAGGAAGCGTCCGACATGGGGTTCTGGGCAATTCACCTCGACACGCTTGGCTGGTCAATCGGCCTGGGGGTGCTGTTTCTGTGGCTGTTCCGCAAGGCCGGCAAGGCGGCGACCACCGGTGTCCCCTCGGGGCTGCAGAACTTCGTCGAGCTGATGGTCGAATTCGTCGACAACTCGGTGAAGGACACCTTCCACGGCAAGAGCCAGCTGATCGCCCCGCTGTCGCTGACCATCTTCTGCTGGGTCTTCCTGATGAACCTGATGGACCTAGTGCCGGTGGACATTCTGCCGATGCTCGCCCAGAAGATCGGGGTGATGTTTGGCGCTGACCCGGCCCACGTCTATTTCAAGGTCGTGCCGACCACCGACATCAACGCCACTCTGGGCATGTCGCTGTCTGTCTTTGGCCTCATCATCTTCTACACCATTCGCGAGAAGGGCATTACCGGCTTCATTGGTGAACTGACGCTGCATCCGTTCAATTCGCCCAACAAGCTGGTTCAGGCGCTGTTCGTGCCGGTCAACTTCTTGCTCGAGACCGTAACTCTGCTGGCCAAGCCGGTATCGCTCGGTCTGCGTCTGTTCGGCAACATGTATGCCGGTGAGCTGATCTTCATCCTGGTCGCCATGATCGGGCTTTGGCAGCTGCCGCTGCACTTCACCTGGGCGGTGTTCCACATCCTGGTCATCACCCTGCAGGCCTTCATCTTCATGATGCTGACCATCGTCTATCTGAGCATGGCGGTGGAGAAGCACTAAGCTTCATAACCGATAACCCTTAACCCCTTAACCCTTAACCACTTGACTGAAAACTGGAGAGAACCATGGAAGCACAAGTTCTGGGTATGACCGCTATCGCCGTGTCCCTGCTGATCGGCCTGGGTGCCCTCGGCACCGCTATCGGCTTCGGTATCCTCGGCGGTAAGTTCCTGGAAGGCGCCGCGCGTCAGCCGGAAATGATTCCGATGCTGCAGGTGAAGATGTTCATCGTCGCTGGCCTGCTGGACGCCGTGACCATGATCGGTGTGGGTATCGCGCTGTTCTTCACCTTCGCCAATCCGTTTGTCGGTTAAATCGCGACGGTCTCAAGACCCGTCGTGATCTTAACCCCAAACCTGTGACGCGAGAGGTGCCGGCGTGAATCTGAACCTTACCCTGATCGGCCAGGCCATTGCCTTTGCGGTCTTCGTCTGGTTCTGCATGAAGTATGTATGGCCACCGGTCATGCAAGCTCTGCAGGAGCGCCAGAAGAAGATCGCCGATGGCCTGGACGCTGCCAGCCGCGCGACACGCGACCTCGAGGTGGCCCAAGAAGAGGCCAACGAGACACTGCGTGAGAGCAAGGAACAGGCAGCAGAAATCCTGGACCAGGCCCACAAGCGGTCCAGCCAGATGATCGAGGAAGCACGTGAGCAGGCTCGCCAAGAAGGCGAGCGCATGATCACCTCTGCCAAGTCCGAGATCGAGCAGGAAGTGAACCGCGCGAAGGAAGAGCTGCGTGCACAGGTATCGCGCCTCGCCATTGCTGGCGCGGAGCGCATCCTGGAATCCTCCATCGACGAGAAGAAGCACAGCGAACTTGTCGACAAACTCGCCAAAGAGCTTTGAGGAGGTGACCCATGGCGGAAATGTCTACCGTCGCACGTCCTTACGCTAAAGCGGCCTTCGAATACGCGCTTGGCAAGAAGGCGCTCGACGACTGGTCCGGCATGCTGGCAACGCTTGCGCAGGTCGCCCAAGACGGCGATGTGCGTGAGCGAGTGCTGAGTAACCCTCAGCTGACCAGCACCCAGAAAGCGGACCTGCTCCTCGATCTTTGCGGCGACGCCGTGAATGACGAGGTCGGCAATTTCCTGCGCCAGGTCGGCTCCAAGGGACGCCTGGCCGCGCTGCCGGCAATTGCCGAGAAGTTTGAGCTGCTCAAGGCCCAGCAAGAAAAGCGCATGGACGTGAATATCGTCTCTGCCTTTGCGCTGGACGACGCACAGCAAGAAAAGCTCGCGAGTGCACTGGCCAAGCGTCTGAACCGCGAAATCTCCATTACCACTCAGGTGGATTCCACCCTCCTGGGAGGCGTCATCCTGCGCGCCGGCGACACCGTCATTGACGGGTCGGTGCGCGGTCGACTGAACCGCCTCCACGAGGCCCTTTCCGCCTGAGTCTGAGGGACATGGCATGCAGCAACTGAATCCTTCCGAGATCAGCGACATCATCAAACAGCGTATTGAAAAGCTGGATGTCGCATCCGAAGCCCGTAATGAGGGCACCATCGTCAGCGTGTCTGACGGTATCGTGAAGATCCACGGTCTGGCCGACGCAATGTTCGGCGAGATGATCGAATTCCCCGGCGGCATCTACGGCATGACGCTGAACCTCGAGCGGGATAGCGTCGGCGCGGTCGTGCTCGGCGACTATCAGCAGCTCGAAGAGGGCATGACCGCACAATGCACCGGTCGCGTCCTCGAGGTGCCGGTGGGCCCGGAACTGGTCGGCCGCGTGGTCGATGCGCTGGGTAACCCCATCGATGGCAAGGGCGACATCAACGCCAAGCTGACCGATGCGGTAGAAAAGGTCGCGCCGGGCGTTATCACCCGTCAGTCCGTTGACGAGCCGATCCAGACCGGTCTCAAGTCCATCGACGCCATGGTGCCGATCGGCCGCGGTCAGCGTGAGCTGATCATCGGCGACCGTCAGATTGGTAAGTCGGCGATCGCCATCGACGCGATCATCAACCAGAAAGGCAAGGGCATCACCTGCGTCTACGTGGCGATCGGTCAGAAGCAGTCGACCATTGCCAACGTGGTGCGCAAGCTCGAAGAGCACGGTGCCCTGGAGCACACCATCGTGGTAGCGGCCGGCGCAGCCGACCCGGCCCCGATGCAGTTCCTCGCCGCCTACTCCGGTTGCACCATGGGCGAGTACTTCCGCGACCGTGGCGAAGACGCCATGATCGTCTACGACGACCTGTCCAAGCAGGCCGTGGCCTACCGTCAGACCTCGCTGCTGCTGCGTCGTCCGCCGGGCCGTGAAGCCTTCCCGGGTGACGTCTTCTATCTCCACTCGCGTCTGCTGGAGCGCGCCGCGCGCGTCAACGCCGACTACGTGGAGAAGTTCACCAACGGTGAAGTCAAGGGCAAGACCGGCTCGCTGACCGCGCTGCCGATCATCGAGACCCAGGGCGGCGACGTCTCGGCATTCGTTCCGACCAACGTGATCTCCATCACCGACGGTCAGATCTTCCTCGAGACCAACCTGTTCAACTCGGGCATCCGCCCGGCGATCAACGCCGGTCTGTCGGTATCCCGTGTCGGCGGCTCGGCTCAGACCAAGATCGTCAAGAAGCTTGGCGGTAGCGTGCGTCTGGCCCTGGCTCAGTACCGTGAGCTGGCGGCGTTCTCGCAGTTCGCTTCCGACCTCGACGATGCGACCCGCAAGCAGCTCGAGCACGGTCAGCGCGTCACCGAGCTGATGAAGCAGAAACAGTACTCGCCGATGTCCGTGGCCGAGATGGCACTGTCCCTGTACGCCGCCAACGAAGGCTTCCTGGACGATGTCGACGTCAGCAAGGTGCTCGACTTCGAGCATGCTCTGCATGCTTACATGAAGGACGAACACAGCGATCTGCTCGACAAGATCAATGCCAGCGGCGACTACAACGACGAGATCAAGTCAGGCCTCAAGGCCGGTCTCGAGAAGTTCAAGGCCACTCAGAGCTGGTGATTTCCCGGCCCGGTCAGGGCGTGTCCCGGCCGGGCCACGGAGAGTTCTGAGGGCCACGAACGAAAGGTAGATCGCTATGGCAGCTGGAAAAGAGATACGCACCCAGATCGGGAGCATCAAGAATACGCAGAAGATCACCAGCGCCATGGAAATGGTGGCTGCATCGAAAATGCGTAAAGCCCAGGAGCGCATGTCGGCCAGTCAGCCGTATGCGCGCCAGATCCGCAATGTCGTTGGCCATATCGCCAACGCCAACCCCGAGTATCGCCATGACTACATGGTCGATCGCGAGGTCAAGCGGGTCGGTTTCATCGTGGTCTCCACCGACCGCGGCCTGTGCGGCGGCCTGAACGCTAACCTGTTCAAGGCCGTGCTCAAGGATGCCAAGGCGTGGCAGGACAAGGGCGTCGAGCTCGACTTCTGCGCGCTGGGCGCCAAGGCCAGCGGCTTCTTCCGCAAGTACGGTGGACGCCTGGTGTCGGCCACCAGTGGCATGGGCGAAGCCCCCGAGATCGAAGATCTGATCGGCAGCGTCAAGGTGATGCTGGAAGCCTACGATGCGGGCCAGCTCGACCGGCTCTACGTGGTGCACAACCAGTTCGTGAACACCATGACCCAGAAGCCGGCCGTGCGGCAGCTGCTGCCGCTGTCTCCCGACATGGGTGCTGACAACTCGCAAGACGAAGAACACAGCCGTCCCGCAAACTGGGACTACCTGTATGAGCCGGATGCCAAGGTGCTGCTGGACCGGCTGCTGGTGCGCTTCATCGAATCCCAGGTCTATCAGGGCGTGGTCGAGAACGTCGCCTGTGAACAGGCAGCGCGAATGATCGCGATGAAGAGTGCCACCGACAATGCCGGCGACCTGATCGACGAGCTTCAACTGGTGTACAACAAGGCCCGTCAGGCTGCGATTACCCAGGAAATCTCCGAGATCGTTGGCGGCGCGGCAGCCGTATAGCGCCACTGGGCCTGGCCGTCGCTCGGCGACTGGCCGCCCAGGCACACAGGTTTCATTTGCAGGTATCTAAGAGGAACCAAGATGAGCGGACGTATCGTACAGATCATCGGCGCGGTGATTGACGTAGAGTTTCCGCGGGACTCAGTTCCCAAGGTCTACGACGCGCTGAATGTCTCGCAGAGCGAGACCGTACTCGAGGTCCAGCAGCAGCTGGGCGACGGCGTGGTGCGCACCATCGCCATGGGCTCCACCGAAGGCCTCAAGCGTGGCACTGAGGTCGAGAACACCGGTGCTGCCATCTCCGTGCCGGTCGGCAAGGAGACCCTGGGCCGTATCATGAACGTGCTCGGCCAGCCGATCGACGAAGCAGGCGAGATCGGTGAGCAAGAGCGCATGCCGATCCACCGCAAGGCCCCGGGCTATGCGGATCAGGCCGCGACCAGCGAGCTGCTCGAGACCGGCATCAAGGTCATCGACCTGGTCTGCCCGTTCGCCAAGGGCGGTAAGGTCGGCCTGTTCGGCGGCGCCGGCGTCGGCAAGACCGTCAACATGATGGAGCTGATTCGCAACATCGCCACCGAGCACAGCGGTTACTCCGTGTTCGCCGGTGTTGGCGAGCGTACCCGTGAGGGTAACGACTTCTATCACGAGATGACCGAATCCAACGTTATCGACAAGGTATCGCTGGTCTACGGCCAGATGAACGAGCCGCCCGGGAACCGCCTGCGCGTGGCCCTGACCGGCCTGACCATCGCCGAGAAGTTCCGCGATGAAGGCCGTGACGTGCTGCTGTTCGTCGACAACATCTACCGTTACACCCTGGCCGGCACCGAGGTGTCTGCACTGCTGGGTCGTATGCCGTCAGCGGTAGGCTATCAGCCGACCCTGGCCGAGGAGATGGGTGTCCTGCAGGAGCGCATCACCTCCACCAAGGATGGCTCGATCACCTCCGTGCAGGCCGTCTACGTGCCCGCGGATGACTTGACCGACCCGTCACCGGCCACCACCTTCTCGCACCTGGATGCGACCGTGGTACTGGCGCGTTCGATCGCCGAGCTGGGTATCTATCCGGCCATCGATCCGCTCGACTCCACGTCTCGCCAGCTCGATCCGCTGGTGGTGGGCGACGAGCACTACGACACGGCCCGCCGCGTGCAGGGCGTGCTGCAGCGCTACAAGGAGCTCAAGGACATCATCGCGATCCTGGGCATGGACGAGCTGTCTGATGAAGACAAGCTGGCCGTGAACCGGGCGCGTAAGATCCAGCGCTTCCTGTCGCAGCCGTTCTTCGTGGCCGAGGTGTTTACCGGTTCTCCGGGTAAATACGTGTCCCTGAAGGAAACCATCCGTGGCTTCCAGGGCATCCTGAATGGCGATTACGACGAGCTGCCGGAGCAGGCCTTCTACATGGTTGGCACCATCGACGAAGCCGTCGAGAAAGCCAACTCCATGAAGTAAGGTCGTCCACCCTACGGGAGCCCCAGAGGGGACATAGCTATGGCGAAAAGCTTCAAGTGCGAGATCGTCAGCGCCGAGGCTTCGATCTTTTCCGGTGCCGTCGAGCAGGTGATTGCGGCAGGCGTGATGGGTGACCTGGGGATTCTCCCGGGTCACACCCCGCTGCTTTCCGAGCTGTCGCCGGGACCGGTGCGGGTCATTCACGACGGCGGTCAGGAGTATCATTACTACGTCACGGGTGGCTTCATCGAAGTCCAGCCCGAGGTGGTGACGATTCTGGCTGACACCGCCGTGCGCGCCGACGATCTGGATGAGGCGGCTGCCGAAGAGGCCCGCCAGCATGCACTGAAGGAACTCAACGACAGCAACGCCGACCTCGATTACTCGCGGGCTTCTTCAGAGCTCGCCGAGGCCGTTGCCCAGTTGCGTACCATTCAGCAATTGCGCAAGAAGGCCGGCAAGGGCTAAGTCTTACCCTTAGCCGTCCGCGACGCCCCTTGGACTCCGGTTCAAGGGGCGTTTTTGTGTCGGCACTGGCCGTCTTGTCACATGCGGTGAGGTATTTTAGGCAGCTATCCATAGACAGCATCGGAGTCAGGAGGATGCGATGGCAATGACAGATGGCCTGCAGGCTGACAAGGCGCTGCTTGAAACCGCCCTTGTGCAAAAGGATCAGACTGCTCTGGAGGCCTTGCTTGGCAAGCGACGCTCCGCGGATGTGGCCGAACTGCTCGAAACCTTCATCGACGATGACGATGACGAGGCAACGGCGCTTGCGCTGCTCGAGACGCTGTCGTTCGAGCGGGGCGGCAATGTCTTCAGCTACCTGCAGGATGAGACTCAGCAGCGGCTTGCCGACGGCATGGCCGACAAGTGGCTGGTCAAGCTGCTCGAGGAGATGGGGTCGGACGAGCGCGCCGACTTCTTCAACCTAGTTGGCGAGGATCGCCGCGAGGCCTTGCTGCGGCGCATGGCGCGCCACGAACGGGAGGAAGTCCTGCATCTGGCGAGTTATCAGGAAGGCACTGCCGGGGCGCTGATGACCGCTGACTATGTGGCCATTCCGGCTGGGCTGAGCGTGTCACAGGCAATGATGCGGGCCCGCCAGACGGCGCCGGATGCCGAGACCGTTTACCAGATTTATATTCTCGATGGCGATGGTCGACTCATCGGCACCCTGTCGCTGCGTCAGCTGATGGTGGCCCGTCCCGGTGCCGCGGTGGACGACCTGATGATTCGCGACGTTATCCACACCCGGGTGGACGCCGAGCAGGAAGACGTGGCCAAGCTGGTGGCCCGCTACGATCTGTTGGCCGTGCCGGTGGTGGATGACAGCGACCGTCTGGTGGGCATCGTTACCCATGATGACGCCCTGGACGTGGTCGAGGCCGAGGCCACTGAAGATATCCACAAGGGGATGTCGATCGGCCAGCTCGAGACCGGGGTCAGCCGAGTGCCGCTTTTGAAGCTGTATCGCAAGCGCATCGTTTGGCTGGTATTGCTGGTGTTCGGCAATCTTTTCTCGGGGGCGGGCATTGCCTTCTTCGAGGACACCATCGCCGCTCAGGTGGCGCTGGTCTTCTTCCTGCCGTTGCTGATCGGGAGTGGCGGCAACGCCGGCGCCCAGGCGGCCACCTTGACGGTACGTGGTATGGCCACCGGCGATGTCGGCGTACGCGACTGGGGCAAACTGATGGGCCGCGAGCTATTGGTGGCCGGCGCCCTAGGCCTGACCATGGCGCTGGCCGTGGCGCCGATTGGCGTGGTGCGCGGCGGCGAAGCGGTGGCCCTGGTGGTGGCGATCAGCATGATCACCATCGTGTTGTTTGGCAGCCTGCTCGGCATGTGTCTGCCTTTCCTGCTTGACCGCCTGGGCTGGGACCCGGCGACGGCGTCGGCGCCACTGGTGACCACGGTGATCGATGCCTGTGGGGTGGTGATCTACTTCAGCATCGCCAGTCATCTGCTGGGGCTTGGCTAGCCGTTTCAGATCAAGCGCTCGGTTGGATAGCCTTGCTAGGGCAAGAGGCGAGAACAAGCGGCGAAGGTCCAGGAGCGAGGGCGAGGACAAGACTCGGCCTGACGTGTATCCTCAAGCCCCACTTGGCGCGGACGCAGCAGGCAAGAGGCGTCTGGCGGGTTAACCCGATCAACGAAAGTGAATTTCATGGATTGGCTACAGGTCATCGTTCTGGCCCTGGTGCAGGGCATTTCCGAATTCTTGCCGGTCTCGAGTTCGGCCCATCTGGTGCTGGTGCCGGCCCTTACCGACTGGCCCGATCAGGGGCTGGCCTTCGATGTGGCGCTGCACGTCGGCAGCCTATCGGCGGTGGTGGTGTATTTCCGCCGCGATTTGCACAAGATGATGGCCAGCTGGTGTGGCTCGTTTACCCGACGTGGCCAGGATGAGAACTCGCGGCTCACCTGGTGGGTGATCCTGGCAACGATCCCGGTTGGCCTGGTGGGTCTTGCTTGTAAGGACCTGGTCGAGGCCAGTTTGCGCTCGGGCCTGGTGATCGGGGCGAGCCTGGCCTTCTTCGGACTGGTGCTGGGCTGGGCCGACCTTCGCCATCGCGGGGATCGCAACGAGTTCGATCTGACTTGGAAGGGGGCCCTGCTGATCGGCCTTGCCCAGGCGCTGGCGCTGATTCCGGGCACCTCGCGTTCGGGTATCACCATGACCGCGGCCCTGATGCTGGGCCTGAGTCGCGAGGCTTCGGCGCGATTTTCCTTCCTGCTGTCGATTCCCGTTATCGTGATGGCCGGCGGTCTCAAGACCTTCGACCTGCTTGAGTCACCCGTTGCCGTGGATTGGGCGGCACTGGCCGGTGGCACCCTGATGTCGGGAATCAGCGCTTATCTGTGCATTCATTATTTTCTGGCATTCATTCACCGTATCGGTATGCAGCCCTTCGTGATCTATCGCGTGGTTTTCGGGCTGTGGCTGGTGTGGTTCTTCTGGTAGGACAGCGATCATGACTCGACGCCTCCCCCTATTCGCGCTCTGCGCGCTGCTGCTCATGGTGTCGCTGAGCGGTTGTAGCGAGCCCCTCCGCGAGGCCCCGATTACCCTCAAGGGGCAGATTTTCGGCACTTACTATCAGGTGATTCTGGCCAAGCCGATGACCCGCGACCAGGTCGCCGATATCGAAGCCGGTATTCTCGATGAACTCGAGGCCGTCGATGCCTCGATGTCGACCTATCGTGAGGATTCGGAGCTCTCAAACTTCAATCGCTCTCCGCTCGGCGAGTGGCAGCCTCTCTCACCTGAGCTGATGCAGGTACTCGAGATCAGTCGGCAGGTCTCAAAAGCAAGCGATGGCGCCTTCGATATCACCGTGGGTGGCCTCGTGAATCTATGGAGCTTCGGTCCCGAAGCGCGCCCCGAGAAGGTACCGCCCGAGGATCAGCTTGAAGAACGTCTGGCCCAGATCGGCCCCGATAAGGTTGAATTGGATATAGAGGCCTGTCGGGCTCGGCGACTCAGCGATGTCTATGTGGATCTCTCGGCGGTGGCCAAGGGCTACGGCGTCGACCAGGTCGGCGACTATCTCGAGGCCCAGGGGGTCGACAACTTCCTGGTCGACATCGGCGGCGAACTGGTGCTGAGCGGCCATCGCGACGATAGCGGCGACCCTTGGCGGGTCGGGGTCGAGGTGCCGGACGAGCATCGCCAGGTGGCGCAGTACGTGCTGGCTCTGACCGACATGTCGGTGGCCACCTCGGGCGACTATCGCAACTACTTTGAAGAAGACGGCAAGCGCTATTCCCACACCATCGATCCGCGCACAGGACGCCCGGTCGAGCATGCGCTGGCGTCGGTGACGGTGCTGGGGGATACCACCGCCGACGCGGATGCCTGGGCGACCGCCCTTAGCGTGCTGGGCCCTCAGGCCTCCCTCGAGACGGCACGCCGCGAGGGACTGGCCGTGCTGACCCTCGAGCGCGACGGTGAGGGTTGGATCAGTCGGGTCAGCCCGGCCTTCGCCGAGCGAGTCGGCGATGCGGCGCTCGACAAGCTGGGGATTCCACGGCCGGATCAGGCGCCGGCGCAAGACGCTGACCAAACGCCGGTTGAAGACTCTTCCCAAATTTCGGTTGAAGACTCTGCCCAAGCACCGGTTGAAGATTCTGCCCAAGACAACGAGGAGACATGATGACACTCGACGTGGTGATTCTCGCCGCTGGCCAGGGAACGCGGATGCGCTCTCGTAAGCCCAAGGTTCTGCACACGCTGGCGGGCAAGCCGATGGTGCGTCATGTGATCGATACGGCGGCAGGCCTTGGCGCCGACAAGCTGCACGTGGTGATCGGCCACGGCAGTGATGACATGCGTCAGTCGCTTGGCGATGCCGGCGTGCATTTCGCCGTGCAGGAAGAACAGCTCGGCACTGGCCACGCTGTCGCCCAGACCCTCGATCAGCTCGGCCATGACAAGGTCTTGGTGCTCTACGGCGATGTGCCGCTGATTCGCCGTGAAACCCTCAGAGAACTGCTGGCTCGGGTCGATGAGGAGCATATGGGGCTGCTCAGCGTGACCCTGGAGGAACCCAAGGGCTATGGCCGCATTCTGCGTGACGCAGACGGCCAGGTGGTCGCCATCGTCGAGCACAAGGACGCCAGCGAAGCCGAGCGCGCGGTCAAGGAATGCAATACCGGCATCATGGCCATGACCGCGGCCCAGCTGAAACGCTGGCTGCCGCAGCTATCCGCCGACAACCAGCAGGGCGAGTATTATCTGACCGACGTGATCGCCATGGCCGCCGCCGAAGGGGTAGGGATCGTCACCGCTCAGCCGGCTACGCCGATCGAGGTCGAAGGCGTCAACAATCGTCAGCAGTTGGCGCGCCTGGAGCGGGCTTATCAGCATAGCGTTGCCGAACGCCTGATGACCGAGGGCGTTGCCCTGGCCGACCCGTCGCGGCTCGACGTGCGCGGGACCCTGACCTGCGGTCGTGACGTCGAGATCGACGTTGGCTGCGTCTTCGAGGGCGACGTCGAACTGGGCGAGGGCGTGCGCATCGGTCCCTACTGCGTGATCCGCGACAGTCATTTGGGTGCCGAGACGGTGGTCGAAGCCCATAGCGTGGTCGATCAGACGGTGGCCGCCGGCCACAACCAGATCGGCCCCTTCGCCCGGCTGCGCCCCGGCACTCAGCTTGCCGTCAAGGCCAAGGTCGGTAACTTCGTCGAGACCAAGAACGCCCGGGTCGGCGAAGGGAGCAAGATCAACCACCTGAGCTATGTCGGCGATGCCCGGCTTGGCGAGGGCGTGAACGTGGGTGCCGGCACCATCACCTGCAACTATGATGGCGTTAACAAGCACCGTACCGAGATCGGCGATGGCGCCTTCATCGGCTCCAATTCCGCCCTGGTCGCGCCGGTCAGCATCGGGGCGGGCGCTACTATCGGCGCCGGCTCGACCATCAGCAAGGATGTCGCTGACCACGCGCTTGCGGTGTCACGGGCGCGTCAGATCAGCAAGGCCGACTGGCCGCGGCCGACCAAGAGCGCCAAGGACTGAAGTAGCGTCAAAGACTGACGGCGCATCATACAGTGAATTTATCCGGCCCCGGGCACGAGACATTGAGACAGTGCCCGGGGCCGACTCGATGGCTCGACATGATGGTCCGGCTGTCGGCAAGCATGAGAGGAGAACGGCATGTGTGGAATCGTCGCAGCGGTCGCCGAGCGTAACGTACAGGGCATCCTGCTCGAAGGCCTGAAGCGCCTCGAGTATCGGGGCTATGACTCGGCCGGGATGGCCATACTAACGAACGAGGGGCGCCTCGAACGCCAGCGTGCCGCCGGCAAGGTGGCGGCCCTGGAAGCCTGTCTCGATGCCTCACCGCTGGTCGGTAGCGTGGGCATCGCCCATACCCGCTGGGCGACTCACGGCAAGCCCACCGAGCACAACGCCCATCCTCACCAGTCCGGCGACAGCCTGGCGGTCGTTCATAACGGCATCATCGAGAATTTCGAGATGCTCAAGACCGAGCTGGAAGGGCAGGGCTACGCCTTTACCTCGCAGACCGATACCGAGGTCATCGCTCACTTGGTCGGCCGCGAGTTTACCCTCGGCCAGGATCTGCTGGCATCGGTGCAGCGCGTGCTGGCGACGCTGGATGGCGCCTACGCGCTGGGGGTGGTTCACCGCGGCGAGCCCGATACCCTGATCGGCGCCCGCAAGGGCAGCCCGCTGGTGGTTGGCGTGGGCATCGAGGAGGCCTTCCTGGCCTCCGACCCGCTGGCGCTTCTGCAGGTCACCGACCGCTTCATCTATCTGCAGGAAGGTGACGTGGTGCGGCTGCGTCGCGGCGGCAGCATCGAGATCTTCGATGCTGCCGGGCAACTCGTCGAGCGGCCGATCCAGGTCTTCGAGCATGGCGACGGTGCCGCCAGCAAGGGCGAGTATCGCCACTTCATGCTCAAGGAAATCTACGAGCAGCCTCAGGTGATCGCGGCGACACTGGAAGGGCGTCTGGGTGAGCGCAGCGCCCTGATCGAGAGCTTCGGCAATGGCGCCGAGCAACTGCTGTCGAAGGTCAAGCAGGTGCATATCGTCGCCTGTGGCACCAGCTATCACGCGGGCCTGGTGGCGCGCTACTGGCTCGAGCAGTACGCCGGCATTCCCACCCAGGTCGAGGTAGCATCGGAATTTCGCTATCGCCGGGTGGTGGTGCCCGAGAACACCCTCTTCGTGACCCTGTCACAGTCAGGCGAGACCGCCGATACCCTGGCCGCGCTGCGCTTCGCCCGCGAGCTCGGCTACTTGGGAAGCCTGGCGATCTGCAACGTGCCCGGTAGCTCCCTGGTACGGGAATCCGATCTTACGCTGATGACCCAAGCCGGCCCCGAGATCGGTGTGGCCTCGACCAAGGCCTTCACGACCCAGCTTGTCGCCCTGATGCTGCTGACGCTAGGTCTTGGCAAGGTGAATGACATGGACGAGGCTCGCCAGGCCGAGATCGTCACGGCGCTGCGTGGCCTGCCCACTGTAATGGGCCGCGTGCTGGGGCTCGACGGCGATATAGAGGCGCTGTCCATGGCCTTCGCCGAGAAGCACCACGCGCTCTTTCTGGGCCGGGGCGCCCACTTCCCGATTGCCCTGGAAGGCGCGCTCAAGCTCAAGGAAATTTCCTATATCCACGCCGAGGCCTACCCTGCCGGTGAGCTCAAACACGGCCCGCTGGCGCTGGTCGATAGCGAAATGCCGGTGATCTCGGTGGCCCCCAACGACGCTCTGCTCGACAAGCTCAAGTCGAACCTGCAGGAAGTGCGTGCCCGGGGCGGCGAGCTCTATGTGTTCGCCGACGAGAGCGTGGGTCTAGAGAATGCCGAGGGCCTGCATGTGCTGCGCCTGCCCTACATCGACGAAGCCCTGGCGCCGATTCTTTACACCCTGCCGCTGCAGTTGCTGTCCTACCATGTCGCGGTGCTCAAGGGCACCGACGTCGATCAGCCGCGCAACCTGGCGAAGTCGGTCACCGTCGAATAGGCACTGGACCAACGGTCAGCAGTCGCAGTGTGTGTGGGAAGCACCAGCAACAAAGACTTGGCGTTGAGGCAATAACATGCCACCAGCGCCAAGTCTTTAACGTCATGGGGTTGTATCTAGTGATCAGGGGCTTTCCTTTGCGAAGCATTAATGAGCCAGCATGTTCTCTTTGATGTCTTTAGCGCTTAAGCCTGAAGGATGATAAGTCGGCAACATCTTCGAGCCATTCTTGACGATCATCACCCAGTAAAGATCAAAGTGCTGTGCATCAGTCTTGTAGATGGATCATCAAGGCTGACCCCTGCCGCTGCATATCCACTGACGGGTTGCCCTGCGATATTGAACGGCAGGGCAATTTGCTCCATGCCGACCCAGGAGAGCGCTCCGGTGATTTGACTCCGGCTATCGGCTATATCGGCGTGTTGTCGCTGCATGAATTAGCTCCAGGAAGGGAATGGATCAGGCAGCGTGAGCCATAATTCCCGGCCGGCAATCAGCTCCTCATTACTAAGCAGGCACGCGTCTAACGCTTCACGGATCCGTGCCTTATCGAGGTGTTGTCCAATGAACACCAGTTCCTGTCGCATGTCGCCGAATGGCTCCTGCCATTTATCCAGGATGGCGGCGCGAAAATCCGGGTCATCCGGCCAATTAGCCTCATCCACTGCCTTCCAGAACATGCCGGCAAAGCCATAATGGGCGATACCGCCTGCCTGGCTCCATTGGCCAGCAAAATGGGGCCTGCTGGCGAGCCAGAAGAACCCCTTTGAACGTAATAGGTCCTTACCTAACCAGTCACTATGTAGCAGGTCGAAGAATTTCTGCGGATGGAAAGGGCGCCGGGCATGATAGGCAAAACTCGAGATACCGTACTCTTCGGTTTCCGGCAGGTGCTCGCCGCGTAGTTCTTTTAACCAGCCGGGAGCTTGCTGAGCGCGCTCGAAATTAAAGCGTCCGGTTTCGAGTACTTTGTCCAGTGGCACCTGTCCATGTGTCATGGGCAGTATGTCGGCATCGGGATTCAGTGTTTGCAAAACGGCATGCAACTCATCCAGTTCACTTGCTGTGAGGAGATCCGTTTTGCTGATCAAGAGGACATCGCAAAATTCGATCTGATCGACTAGCAGGTCGGCAATATTGCGTTCGTCATCCTCTCCAAGGCTCTCGCCAGCCTCGGCAAGCGACTTCGCTTGCTGGTACTGGTGCAGGAAGTTGGCGCCATCCACCACGGTAACGAGGGTATCCAGGCTCGCCACTTGGGAGAGGCTTACGCCATCTTCATCGGCGAAGGTGAACGTCTCGGCGACCGGTAGTGGTTCGGATATCCCGGTGGACTCGATGACCAATGTATCGAAGCGTCCCTCATCGGCTAGCCGCCGAACTTCTATCAGCAGGTCCTCACGCAATGTGCAACAAATGCACCCATTGCTCATTTCGACGAGCCGTTCTTGTGCACGGTTCAACGCTACATCGTTGTCACCTGAGGATGCGCTATCCGAGGTGCCGCGTACCAAGGCGGCGTCGATGTTGACCTCGCTCATGTCGTTGACGATCACCGCCACACGACGCCCTTCGCGGTTGGCGAGGATATGGTTGAGCAGCGTTGTTTTACCGGCACCTAGAAATCCCGACAGGACGGTGACGGGTAGGGGGTTTTGCGCGGCTTCATCGATCGGCACTGGACTCTCCTTATGCTACATAAGCGTTGATCAATCGGTGCTGCTGTGAGGTAGTTGCTGCTTGGATGGCTGTAAAAGATACGTTATAACATAACTAATCTGCAACCCAACGCTGCTACGAGCTCGCTTTATGATGGCCACAACACCATGCCCACTGCCCTCTGACTACGATGAACCCTGCCGCCATGCGGAGGGCGCAGACGTTAGCGTCCTGCCGCGTATTTTCGACAGCGACATCAATATGGCCATCCTGCGCCGCAGGCTCCCACTCGATGTCGAGGCCGGTGCAAGGGCGCAGTGCCAAGCTGACAAGGCGCTGTCCGTATCCTGGCTCGGGCCTCCGGGGGATGGCCTGCGTGGCGAGCTAGAGCACCACCTTCATGACCTCCATACGAGTGCGCCGCTCATCGAGGATATCTTGACGCTTGCCGATGCCATGGCGTTTCTTTTCGACACCGCCAGTGTGGGATTGCGCCTGCGCTGCCTAGAAGCCGCCATGTGCCCGCGTTTCCACTGCGACAACTTGCCTGTCCGGCTCGTGACCACTTACTCGGGGCCCGGATCCGAATGGCTCCCCGAGCGGGCCGTCAATCGGCAAGGGTTGGGGGCGCCGAAACCGGGAAAACCCGACATCGTCACCTACCCTTCCGCGCTCCAGCAAGTGAATACCGGCGACATAGCCTTGCTCAAAGGCAGTGGCTGGGTCGGCAACGAGCAGCATCCCTTGGTACATCGCAGCCCGGAGCTCGCCGTGGGCCAGCGTCGCCTGCTACTGACCATTGACCCCGCCTAAGAGCAGGACGTGCATCTCATTGAGTGCTGATCAATCGATACAACACGGACCGGTGTTCAAGGGCACCGACGTGGTTAGCCATGTTATTGGGTGAAGTGGCGCCGCCAGGTCGCCGTGCGAGCCCGGTCGCGTGCCTCGTAATCGGCTAGCGCCTCCTCGAGGCTGCCATATGATTCGGTGTCTCGATCCTCGCCGAGCCGGGTGAGTCGCATGGTGTACCAGGCGGTGACGCCCCCCTCTGGTGCCGTCTCAAAGCGCGGAAAGGCGAGCTCAGCGCAGTGGCCCTGCCGCCACTGGTGGGGCAGATCAGGCACGAGCGCCAGGCCGCGGGCCAGACCGATGATATCGACGCTGCCTTCGGCGACGGCATCGCGGGCCTGTGACAGGGACTTGAAGCCGCCGGTCAGCATCAGCGGTAGTGTCGTTTTCTGGCGTGCCTGTCGGGCGAAGTCCAGGAAGTAGGGGCCGCTCGCCGCGCCGTCCGAGGCCAATCGCGCTCCAGGGAAGTAGGTGCCGCCGCTTATATCCAGCAGATCGACCGCTTCTTGGTCCAGCGCCTCGACCACCTCGAGAGCGTCGACCTGACTCAGACCGCCCTCCAACTGATCGGTGGCATTGAGTTTGACCGCGATAGGAAACTCGGGGCCCACGGCTTCTCTTACCGCCCGAATGACCTCGATCAGCAGGCGCTTGCGGTTGTCGATGGCGCCGCCATAGGCGTCTTCGCGCTGGTTGAACAGGGGCGACAGGAACTGGCTCAACAGGAAGCCGTGGGCTGCATGGATCTGCACGCCGCCGAAGCCGGCGTTCTTGCCAAGACGGGCCGTACGGGCGAATTCCTCGGGTAGGGCGCGAATCTCGGCAAGGCTCAGCGCCTCACAGTCGAGCCCAGGCAGGTCGAGGGCACTGGGGCCCTTGGGCACGCTGGTGGGCGGATAGGCCAGCGCCCCCGCATGGCCGAGCTGCAGCCACAGGCCGCTGCCGTGCTGGCTGCCACAGCGCGCCAGTCGCTGGAAACGCTCCCTATCCGACTGGGCATTCAGCACCAGGTTGCCGGGTTTTTCGGCGACATCGGTTCTGCCTTGTACCTCACCGATCAGGGAAAGGGCGACGCCGCCTTCGGCCCAGCGCTCGTAGAGCCGGCATTGGGCGGGCGTCGGGTGGCCGGTACCGTCGCCCAGAGAGTCCGACATCGCCGCCTTGGCTATGCGGTTCTTCAGTATCCTGCCGCAGGGGAGGGTCAGGGGGGTAAAAAGGACATCGGCATCGCTTGCGGGCGCCTTGCCGGCGCAGAAACTCGACTCGGTCATGTTGCACTCCTTGGACAGTTCAAATGCTGTCCTTATCGTGCCAGTCGCCGCGACCGTCGATAATCCGTTGCCGAGGCACAGGATCTGTGAGCATATGGAACAGATGAAACCGGATACCGAACTCGCTATCTTTCATGCGGTCGTCGAGGCCGGGAGCTTCTCGGGGGCCGCCCGCCAGCTGGGCATCACCCACTCGGCGGTCAGCAAACGCATTGCCCGCCTGGAGCAGCGCCTGGGAACAGACTTGCTGGTGCGGTCCACACGGCAGATGCGCCTGACCGAGGCCGGCGAGGCCTACGCCAGCGAAACCCGCGAGCTGCTGGCCAAGCTCAGGCAGGTGGAGCAGGAAATCACCGAGGGCACGGGAGCGCTCAGAGGCCGCATCCGGATCACCGCGCCGACGGCGCTGGGCAAGCAGCAACTGATGCCGCTGCTGCTGGCCTTCATGGATCGCTACCCGGCGGTGGAGATCGACCTGACGCTGACCGATGCGATCGTCGACCTAGTACACGAGGGCATGGACCTGGCGGTTCGCAGTGCCTCTCTGGACGATTCCGGGCTGATCGCCCGACGGCTTACCACCCATCCCCGCCTGATCTGCGCCGCGCCCGGCTATTTGGCGCGACACGGCTGGCCGGCGAGCCCTGACGGCCTGGTGCGCCATACCTGCCTGTTCTTGAACCTGTCGCGGGGTGTTTCCATGTGGGGGCTGCGGGAAAGCCCACGCGGTCAGCCCGGCTTCCTGTCCAATTCCCTGGAGACCCTGCATGCCGCCTGCCTGCATGGGCGGGGGATCGCCTGTTTGCCCCGCTAGGGGATCGCCTGTTTGCCCCGCTAGGGGATCGCCTGTTTGCCCCGCTATATGGTGGCCGAAGATCTTGCGGCCGGGCGGCTCCACCCCCTGCTGGATGCCTACCGCGACACCCAGGTCGGCACCGCCATTTCGATTCTACGCCCCGAGACGCTGCTGCTGCCGCGTCGGGTGCGCGCCCTGATCGACTACCTGGTGGAACACTTTCCCTAAGAGCTCAGTGTCTCTTCCAGCCAGTCCAGCAATGTCCGTGTGGCGTATCGTTCAGAGGATCTGTGGCGTGTGTACACGGCGATCGCCTGCGATGGGATTGTGTTGATCCTGATCGCAGGCGGGCTAGTGATGCGACGATCAGGACGCTGACTCGGTGAATCTGCATAGCCATAGAATGAGCGGTGGGATGGCCTTGCTGTGCCATCCCACCTCGTTTTCTCTCGCCTTTATCCCGCCCTTTCTCAGTCTGCCGTGGCGCGGTCCAGGCGCTTTAGCACCTTTTCCTTGGAGGCGGCCTCGCGCTCGGCGTAGAGGGCGAGCTCATCGGTGACGCTGGCGCCCAGGGCGGCTTCGAAGGCCTCGCGGTTGGCGTGGCCAGCATAGGCGTCGTTTTGTGCGCCGCCGAGATTCGACTGGAAGATGCCCGCCGCACTGACCGGCAGGAAGTCCTCATAGGTGATCGGCCGAGCCGTGACCAGCCCCTGGGCGATCAGCGCGTCCAGGTTCGTTTCATGGCCTGCATCGGCGGCGCGCCCGGCATCGGTGAGGCGGTACTCGAAGAAGGCCAGTTCCTCGCGGCGCAGGGTCGCCTCATCATCTGGGAATTCGGCGAATACCTCGGCCAGCGCCTGCTGGTGGGCTTCATTGGCAAGCCCTTGGGTTTTCTCCCGGGAGGCGCCAAGCAGGCGATCATAGAGCGCTCGACCCTTGCCAGTAAGCGCCACGCCGCGCTGTTCGATCTCGCCGAAGCGCGCGGTGTGGGTCCCCTGACGCTCGCCCTTGAAGTGAGTCGGCTCCTCCAGGGCCTTGAAGCTGGTCTGGCGTAGCAGAATCGGGCAGTGACGGCGGGGCGGCCCCTCGATGATGTCCTTGGCGTTCATGCCGGCGGCCGGCATGCGCTTCTGGACTTCATCGATATCCAGGGTGCGCGGTGTCAGGTGATTGATGTGCGGGCCACGGAAGCAGACCACATCGGCGATCAGCCGGTGCTCGGCGTGCAGCGCCTCGTAGGTGTCTAGGTCCACGGTGGCATTACGATGCCAGCGAAAGGTCTCCAGTGCCTCGGCCACGAAGCGGTCGGCCTGCTCGTCGCTGAGCCCGCCCTGAGATTCGCTGAGCGCGATCAACTCCCGGGCGCCGGCGGTGAAAATGTCGCGCTCGGCAAGGATCGCCGCGGCCCGTTCGCGAAGCGTGGGGCTCTCGATCAGCTCCAGGCGCAGCAGCGACGTGAAGACCCGGAAGGGGTTACGAGAAAGGCCGGCATCGTCGATAGGACGGAAGGCAGTGGAGTGCACCGGCACCCCGGCCTCGGAGAGATCGTAGTAACCGACCGGGTGCATGCCCATCACCGCGAACAGCCGGCGCAGCATGGCAAGCTCTTCTGCGGTGCCGACGCGAATGGCGCCATGGCGTTCGACCCCGAGACGATTCAGCTCGTCATGGGCGGCAAGCCGCTCGGCGAGTGCGCTGTCTCGTTCGAGGGTCTCGCGATTCACCTCTTCGACCAGTTTGAGCAGCGTCTCGTACTGGGGCACCTCGGCCTGGTACATGGCTGACATGGCCTTCGAAAAGCGGTCGCGAATGTCATCGGGAGAAACAAGGGAAGTAGTCGACATCTTCATGTCTCCGTGGATATATGTTGAACATCGTAAGCTAGGTCGATAAAGAGGGCCCGTTTCAGCCCCCTGTGAACCACAAATCAAGCTGTTGAGATCGAATGGCTTCTCGTCGAGCGGTCATGGGTTCAGTGTCTCCAGGGCGCGGGTGACACACGCCAGGCCCTCGTCTAGCACCTCGGGTTCGGTGGTCAGCGGTGCCAGCAGGCGCAGCACGTTACGCCGCCGCCCGCTAGGCATCAGCAGCACGCCCGCCTCGCGCCCGGCGGCCAGCAGCGCCGCGAGATGCTCGGCGCCCGTGGCGTTCTCGGTGTCTTCGAAGACGATGCCGCGCATGGCGCCAACCCCGGTCAGGGCGCCCACCATCGCAAAGCGCTCGCACCAGCCTTGATGGGCCTCGACGATCGCGGCCTCCTGGGCCTCGCCCCACTGGCGAAGTCGTGATTCGTCCATCAGATTCATGACCGTCTTGGCGGCAGTACAGGCCACGGCGTTGCCCGAATAGGTGCCACCTAGCCCGCCCTTGGGCAGGGCGTTCATCAGCGCCGGCTTGCCTACCACGGCGGCCAGCGGCAGGCCTGCCGCCATGCTCTTGCCCATCAGCAACAGGTCGGGCTCGATGCCCAGGTGGGAAAAGGCGAAGCGCTTGCCGGTGCGACCGAAGCCGGACTGGATCTCGTCGATGATCAGCACGATGCCGTGTTCATCGCACAGCGCCCGTAGTCGGGCGGCGAAGTCTTCGTCGAGCAGGCGGAAACCGCCTTCTCCCTGCACCGGCTCGACGATGATCGCTGCCACCTCGTCGCTGGGTATCTCCACCTCGAACAGTCGGGTCAGGGCCGCCAGGGCCTCTTCTGCCTTCACGCCGCCGTCGCGGCTGGGAAACGGCAGATGAAACACCGGTCCCGGCAGGGCACCGAGCCGTGCCTTGTAGGGCTTGACCTTGCCGTTGAGGTTGAGCGCCGCCAGGGTTCGCCCATGGAAGCCGTCGTCGAAGGCGATCACCGCCTGCCGGCCGGTGGCGGCACGCGCCACCTTGAGGGCATTCTCGGTGGCCTCGGCGCCACTATTGGTCAGCATGCAGGACAGTGAATAGTCGACCGGCACGAAGCGGTCCAGGGCCTCGACCACCTGCAGATAGCCGCGATGCGGCAGGGCGTTGAAGGCCGAGTGCATCAGCGTCTCGACCTGGGCCTTGACCGCCTCGACCACGGCCGGGTGGCCATGACCCAGATTGAGCACGCCGATGCCGCCGACGAAGTCGATATAGCGCCGGCCCTGTTCGTCCCAGACCTCGGCGTTGCGCCCGCGCTCGATGCAGAGGGGATGCACGATGCCCAGCGAGCCACTGACGTGGGGAAGATTCATGGACGTTTCCTGTGATTCATCAAGAGTCGGTATGCCGATGATGAAAGCAGGGCGCCGGTGAGGCTTCAAACGAAAAAAAACGTCTAACCTATTCCCTAAATTCATGTATTGGGTATTGAAGGCCGGATAAGTGGCGCAGTGAAGGGTAATGAGTGCCCGTTGGGAATGCTCTGCCACCTCTTTGGCGGGGCGCCAGGCGATGGAATTGGCTAGAATGACGGTTTTGCCCGAGAGCTGAGACATGACGGCACGCCACCTGCCCTCGACGACCACCATGCAGTGCTTTGAGACGGCGGCGCGGCACATGAGCTTCACCCGTGCCGCCGAAGAGCTGAGCCTGACCCAGAGCGCGGTCAGCAAGCAGGTTGCCCAGCTCGAGGACTATCTGCAGCACAAGCTGTTCCGGCGGGTGCGTCGTACGCTGGTGCTCACCCCGGAGGGCTCGCTGTACCTGACCGAGGTGCGCAAGATTCTCGCCCAGATCGAGATGTCGGCGAACGCCATCATGACCTACAGCGGTCATGGCGAGATGCTCAAGGTGGCGACCCTGCCGACTTTCGGCAGCCATTGGCTGAGTGCTCACCTGCCGGCGTTTTTCGGCGCTCATCCGCATATCCGCCTGAACATCACCGACCGGGTCCAGGCCTTTGACCTGGAGGAGCAGGACATCGACGTGGCCTTCTTCCATGGCCACGGCCGTTGGCCCAATCTGGAGTGCCACAAGCTGTTCGACGAGGACGTGGTGGCGGTGGGGGCGCCGGCCTATCTCGCTCGTACGCGGCTAGGGGCGGCCTCGGATCTGGCCGGATGTCACCTGCTGCACCTGTCTACCCGCCCGGATGCCTGGCACCGCTGGTTTGCCGACCAGGGTGTTGCCACCGCCCGCAGCTATCACGGAAGCCGCTTCGAGACCTTCCAGATGCTGATCCGCACGGTGATGGCAGAGGGCGGCCTCGCCCTGGTGCCGCGCTTTCTGGTCGAAGAGGAACTCGCCGCCGGCCGCCTTCGTCTGGCGTGGCCCCACACCCTGCACAGCCACGATGCCTACTATTTAGTCTATCCCGAACCGCTCGGCGAACTCGCCAAGGTCCGACACTTCGTCGCGCATGTGCTGGCCTGTGCCGAGGCCAGCCCGAAGGCGAGCTAGTGTTCGCGGGGCGGCGGCGTCCACCTGCGCCGGCGCTTTGAAATAGCGCATGATGAGCCGGCATGTCGAGCGATACCAGGCGTTTAGATCGGTTGGGGCCGGTGTCTCGGAGGCTGCTATGCTGGGGCCTCACTGACGAGGGAGCGAAGCGATGGATAATGGAGTGAGAAGTCTGCTGGGGCGCAGTTGGTGGATCCTGATGGCCTACGGGGTCATCGCCATTCTGTTCGGGGTGGTCGCCGTCTTTCAGCCGCTTACCGCGATTGCCGCCCTGACCTGGATCATGGGCATCATGGCGCTCGCCGAAGGCATCACCAGCTTGTTCACCTTGACGACCGCCCCCGGCGGCTTCGCTCGCGGCTGGCTCATGTTCTACGGGGGGATCTCGGTGCTGTTCGGGTTGATCGCCGTTCTCGACCCGCTCTCGGCGGCGAGCGCGCTGCTGATGCTGCTGGGTTTTTGGCTGGTCGTCGCCGGCATTCACCGCCTGTTGCTGGGGCTGCGGGTGCGCCGCCACGTGCCCGGCGAGGGCTGGACCGTGCTGAGTGGCGTGCTGGCGCTGGTGCTGGGCGTCATCTTCGTGGTCAGCCCACTCAGCGGTCTGGAGGTCACCGCCATCTGGATCGGCGTCATCGCGCTGCTATATGGGGTCGTTCAGATGATGGCGGCGCTGCGCTTGCGACGGTTGCTGTAGCCGCCGGTGGCTAACTTCGTCTGGCTTGGCGCCATCTACATGGCCCCGACGCCAACTATTTTGTTTATCCCTAACCGCTCGGCGAGTTAGCTCGCTGGGCGGGCGCCGTCCACCTGTGCCGGCGCTTCGAGATGTTCGAGAATCCAGTCGATGAAGCCGCGTACCTTAGCCACCTCGCCCTTGTGCTCGGGGTAGGCGAGGTAATAGGCATCGAGGCTGGTCAGCGAGAAGCGCCAGGGAATCACCAGTTGGCCGGTCGTCAGTTCTTCCTCGACCAGAAAGCGTGGCACTAGGGTCACGCCACAACCCGCCCGGGCGGCGCTCAGCGCCATGTAGAAGGTATCGAAGCGGGGGCCGTGATAGCTGTGCGTGGTATAGCAGCCCTGGGCCTCGAACCAGTCGTGCCAGGCTTCGGGCCGAGTGGCACTCTGCAAGAGCACCAGGTCAGTCAATGCCAGTGGGTCGTCGATGCCGCCTTCCGGGACCGCTGTCGGGGCGCATACCGGTACCACCTCTTCGTCGAGCAGCTTGATGCATTCCGCCTTTGGCCAGGCGCCGTGACCGAAGAAGAAGGCCACGTCGACCCGCTCCTCCTCGAAATCGAAGGGCTCCACGCGATTGGCGATGTTCAGGTAGACCCCAGGATGACGGAAGCGGTAACCGTTGAGTCGTGGAATCAGCCAGCGAGCGCCGAAGGTTGGCAAGGTGGTGACGTTGAGCACCTCGCTCTGACCCCCGTAGGACTGCATGTAGCGGGTGGACATCTCGACCTGCGCCAGGACCTTGCGCACCTCGGTCAGATACAGCGAGCCCTCTGGCGTGACCTGAAGACGCTTGCGCACGCGGCGAAACAACGGATGCTCCAGCACCGACTCGAGCTGGGCGACCTGCTTGCTGACCGCGCTCTGGGTCAGGCTCAGCTCCTCGGCGGCACGGGTGAAGCTGAGGTGCCGGGCCGAGGCCTCGAAACACTGCATGGCGGTGAGCGTGGGCAGGTGACGGCGACTCATGTCGTGCCTCATCAAGAGAAAAAGGAATGAACTTCGTATAAAACGTCGTTTGAGCTAGGTCAAGCGCGCTAGCAATACTGCACTCGTTCCCAACTCACAACTACACATGAACAGTCGGAGGAAGAATGATCGAGTCCATCATGCAGCGTCTTGGAGTGGCCGATGCTCTTTATCAGGGCGGCGACTACGCTGTGACGTCGCCCACCGACGGCCGCGAGCTCGGTCGAGTGACCATGGAAGACGGCGAGCAGGTCCTGTCGCGCATCGATCGCGCTCAGGCGGCTTTTGAAGCATGGCGCCAAGTGCCTGCGCCGCGCCGCGGCGAGCTGGTACGGCTGTTCGGCGAGCAACTGCGTCGCCACAAGGAAGACCTCGGCACCCTGGTGACCCTGGAGTGCGGCAAGATTTACCAGGAAGGCCTCGGCGAAGTGCAGGAGATGATCGACATCTGCGATCTCGCCGTCGGCCAGTCCCGCCAGCTCTACGGCCTGACCATCGCCTCCGAGCGCCCCGGCCACCACATGCGTGAGAGCTGGCATCCGCTGGGGCCGATCGGCCTGATCACTGCCTTCAACTTCCCGGTCGCACCCTGGGCCTGGAATGCCGCCCTGGCGCTGGTGTGCGGCAATAGCCTGCTGTGGAAACCCTCTGAGAAGACCCCGCTCTGCGCTCTGGCCTGTCAGGCGCTGCTCGAGCGCGCCATGGCCGAGTTCGGCGACGAGGCACCGGCCGATCTCAGTCAGGTGATCATTGGCGAGCGCGAAGCCGGTGAGGTGCTCACCGACGATCCCCGTGTGCCGCTGATCAGCGCCACCGGCAGCACCCGCATGGGCCGCGAGGTCGCGCCCCGCGTCGCCTCCCGCTTCGGCCGCAGTATCCTCGAGCTTGGCGGCAACAATGCCATGATCCTGGCGCCCAGCGCCGATCTGGACATGGCCGTCCGCGCCATCCTGTTCTCCGCGGTCGGCACCGCCGGTCAGCGCTGCACCACCCTGCGCCGTCTGATCGTCCACGAATCCGTGCGTGACGAGGTCGTCGAGCGGGTGAAGAAGGCCTATGCCGGCGTGACCATCGGCGATCCGATGGGTGGCAGCCTGGTTGGCCCGCTGATCGACGCCCAGGCCTTCGACCAGATGCAGTCGGTGCTCGGCAAGGCCCGCGAGCAGGGCTACCCGGTCTTCGGCGGTGAGCGTCAACTGGCCGACGAGTACCCGGACGGCTACTACGTCACCCCGGCCATCGTTGAGGTGGACCGCCAGGACGAGCTGGTCAAGCACGAGACCTTCGCTCCCATCCTCTACGTGATGAGCTACCGCGACTTCGACGAGGCGCTGGCCCTGCAGAACGACGTGCCCCAGGGGCTTTCTTCCTGCGTCTTCACTACCGACGTGCGTGAGGCCGAGACCTTCGTCTCCGATCTGGGCAGCGACTGCGGCATCGCCAACGTCAATATCGGGCCCAGCGGTGCCGAGATCGGAGGCGCCTTCGGCGGCGAGAAGGAAACCGGTGGCGGCCGTGAGTCCGGCTCCGATGTCTGGAAGAGCTATATGCGTCGCCAGACCAACACCGTGAACTACTCTCGCGAACTCCCCCTGGCCCAAGGCATCAAGTTCGATTGATCGGCTCTTCCGCCATCCTGCAACACCAGGGTGGCGGTCTTGGTTGCTTGATGATAGCAGGGGCTGAGATCGGTATCCGGGTCAGCCTTTCTCGCAAAGGCGTCCCTTGCCAGTAGAGGAGGTGTCATGAAAGAGCAGTGCCTGTGGCATGCCACATCGCCCGAGCCGGCGCCTCAGTTTGAAGCGCTCGAGGGCGAACGGATGGCCGATGTGGTGGTGGTCGGCGGCGGCATCACCGGGCTCAGTACTGCGCTGCATCTGGCAGAGTCGGGTGTTGATGTCAGCCTGGTCGAGGCGGGCGATATTCCCAGCGGTGGCTCGGGGCGCAATGTCGGCCTGGTCAATGCGGGGCTATGGATTCCCCCGGATGACATCCTCAAAGCCCTGGGGGAAAAGGATGGCGAGCGCGCCAATGCCATCCTCGGTGGAGCACCCAAGGAAGTCTTTGCGCTGATTGGCCGCCATGGCATTGAGTGTCACGCGACCCAGACCGGCACCTTGCATTTGGCCCATAACGGCAAAGGCGAGCAGGACCTGGCGCGCCGTGCCGAGCAGCTAGCACGACGCGGTGCACCGGTGGAACTGCTGGAAGACGAAGGCTGCTGGCAGAAAGTCGGCACGAAGCAGATTCGTTGCGCTCTGCTCGACCGGCGTGCAGGCACCATCAACCCAGCCGGCTACACCCGTGGTCTGGCCCGTGCGGCAAGCGCCGCCGGCGCTCGGCTCCATACCCATAGTCCGGCGCAGGGCGTGACCCGCGAGGGCGATGACTGGCGCGTCGCGACGCCCAGAGGCAGCGTACGGGCACCGCGGGTGGTGGTGGCCACCAATGCCTATACCGAGGATGACTGGAATCAGGTAAAGGAGCATTTCTTTCCTGGCCATTTCTTCCAGGTGGCGTCCAAGCCCCTGTCCGAAGAGGTCGCTGGCGATATCTTGCCCGAGCGGCAGGGGGCATGGGATACCCGCATGGTGCTGAGCAGCATGCGCCGGGACAGCGAGGGACGCCTGATCCTTGGCAGCCTGGGGAAAGGGGACGGTCGTCCACAGGCCTATGTGCGTTGCTGGGCGGATCGTATCCAACGCCACTACTTTCCCCAGTTAGGGGCGGTCGAGTGGGAGACCACTTGGACGGGCAAGATCGCCTTTACGCCCGATCATACCCTGCGCATCTTCGAGCCGGCCCCCGGTATTCTGGGGGTCTCGGGCTACAACGGGCGTGGCGTTACCACCGGCACGGTGGTGGGCAAGGGTTTTGCGCATTACCTGGTAACCGGCAAGGATGACCTTTTGCCGCTGCCGATCAGCTCGCCTGAGCCGATCAAGGTCAAGCCGTTATGGAGTTCTGGCTATGAAGGCGGCTTCACGCTCTATCACGCCGGGCAATGCCTGCGTGTATTGATTTAAATACCACCTTAATTCACGCCACTCCGAGGGCCGCTTCAAGTCCCTTAGAGCAACTGTTGTCGTCTGACGACGGCAAAAGTAAACAGCCAAGCTGTTGCCTGGGAGTACAAGACTAATAACGCAGCATCATCCTGAATGAGGGAAACGTTTATGGAAAATTCAACAAGAACAAGACACTACGAAAAGCCAGGGCTTTTCTTGGCGCTTACTCCGGTAGTGCTGACCCTGGTGGCCCTCGGCGTACAACTTTTCTATTTTGACGATTTCACGCCGCATATTCCTTTGGCCATTGGCCTGGCCATCACCTCCTTGGTGGGCATCAAGCTTGGCTTCAGATGGAAGCGAATCGAAGAAGGGATTTTCCACGTCATTCACGTGTCCCTGCCGTCGGTTTCTGTGCTGATTTGCGTGGGGATGATCATCGGCGTTTGGATCGCCAGCGGTACGGTACCGACGCTGATTTACTATGGCCTGACCTTGCTCTCGCCGGCCGTGTTCCTGGCCGCGGCCATGATACTCTGCTCGGTGGTCTCGCTGTCGCTGGGTACCTCCTGGGGAACGGTGGGTACCGTGGGTCTGGCGCTGATGGGCATCGGGGCTGGCTTCGACATTCCTGTCTACTGGACGGCGGGTGCGGTCGTCTCCGGGGCCTTCTTCGGTGACAAGGTCTCGCCGCTTTCCGATACCACCAACCTTGCCCCGGCCGTTACCGGCACCGATGTGTTCTCGCACATCAAGAACATGATGCCCACGACGGTGCCCTCGATGTTGATCGCTCTGGTGATCTATCTGGTGGCGGGACACACCATGATCGATGATCAGACCGCCTCCTTCGAGCGCATCAATGCTATCACCGACTCCCTTCAGGCCAACTTCGTCATCTCGCCGTGGCTGCTGCTGCCGGCATTGCTGGTGATCCTGCTGGCCGTCAAACGCATGCCGCCGATTCCGTCGCTGTTCGCCGGCGTACTGGCGGGGGGAGCGACCGCCATGATCGCTCAGGGCGCCGGCCTCCACGAGGTGGTCACCTATGCCAACTACGGCTACAGCATCGATACTGGCGTCAGCGCTATCGACAGCCTGCTCAATCGTGGCGGCATCCAGTCGATGATGTGGACCATTTCGCTGGTGCTGATCGCGCTGGGGTTCGGCGGCGCCTTGGAGAAGACCGGCTGCCTTGAATCCATCATCCGCTCGCTGATGAAGAAGGTGCACAGCTTCCGCGGCGTCCAGACGTCGGCGGTGCTGACCTCAGTCTCGACCAACCTGGTTGCCGGCGATCCGTACCTCTCCATTGCGCTGCCGGGCCGTATGTACGCGCCGACCTATCGTGGTCTCGGCTACTCGACCCTCAACCTGTCGAGGGCCATTGAGGAAGGGGGCACCCTGGTATCGCCGCTGGTGCCATGGAACGCCGGCGGGGCCTTCGTGATCAGCGCGCTGGGCTTGGGTATTGCCGATGGTAACGTCGAGAACCTGCTCTATATTCCGCTGGCCTTTGCCTGCTGGATGTCGCCGGTGATCGGGATTCTCTATGCGCAACTGGGGCTCTTCTCGCCCAAGGCAAGCGATGAGGAGCGTGAGCTGTGGGCCTCTCAGAATGAAGCCATAGCGACGACGGATGATCTTGGCGCGGCGGCCAAGGCCAGCGTGAACGCCAGTCCGCAGTCCTCGAGCTGACCTGCACGCATCACACAGCCTGATCTCGATGGATCGCTCCGCCCGGCATCGCCGGGCGGAGCGTTTTCGTTTCTGGCCGTGAGCCGCCGGCATGTCGTGGTCGCTCGCTCGGGCTGTTCGCCGGCAGTCGAGCAAGGGATAATCCCCTTCCCGTTATCCTCCCTGGCGTTAATGAGAGAGCAGCACCGGTGACCGATATTTGTTCCCCACCAGCCGCCAGTGCGTGCGGATTTCACCTGGGGCTCGCCATGTGGGCCAACGAGGACTGGCGCGGCGGGCTCTATCCGCCGCATGGCAGTCAGGGTGACCGCCTGCCGGACTATGCACGAGTGTTCTCTACGGTGGAAGGCAACACGACCTTCTATAGCGGCACGCCGCGCGCCGATACCGTGGCGGCCTGGGCACGTCAGGCGCCGGCGGGTTTCCGTTTCTGCTTCAAATTGCCCAGCGTCCTGACCCATGAGCGGCGCTTGCTAGGCGTCGATGGCGAGGTCGAGGAGTTTCTCGCGGCACTCTCTCCGCTGCACGATCGCCTAGGGCCGGTAATGATTCAGTTGCCACGGGACTTTGGGCTCGAAGAGTTGCCAAGGCTCGAGGCCTTGCTGGCGCGCTGGCCTGCCGGCATTCCCGCCAGCGTGGAGGTCCGTCACCCCGAGTTTTTCCACAAGGGGAATGCCGAGGCGGCACTCAACCGATTGTTGATAACTCATGGCGTGGATCGTGTGATGCTTGACGTTCGGCCCTTGTTTGCTACGCCAGCGGGGGATGACGCGCGGCTGGCCAGAGCACAGAGCGAAAAACCCAAACGCCCATTACACGTGATCTCAACGGCACAACAGCCGGTGGTACGCTTCATCGGTCACTTCGATTCGGCGATCAATGAGGCGCGTTTCACACCCTGGATCGATAGACTGTGCTTGTGGATAAAACAGGGGAAAACCCCTTTTCTCTTTGTGCATACCCCCGACAATCGACAGGCGCCGGCCCTGGCCAGAGCCTGCCATGAACGCCTCGCGGCTCGGCTTTCATTAACGCCTTTGGCCGCCTTTCCCGGCGAGCGCCAGACAAGCCTTTTCTAGCGGGTCTTGGCTGGGGTTGTGGCCCTGATCAAAGGGGAATTCACTCTGGCTATCCCGATCATGATCGGATAGTTTTATGGCCCTCATGCCGTTTACCATTCGATATTGTGGGGTTTTGCGTGAAACCCGCACGGATTCTCGCAGTATCACGGCATGAAAGTCGTGTCTTGTGCCCCGATCAGGGAGCGAGGCGCGGCGGCTAGCGGCGGTGATCCTGCCCGGATCCTGTCATGCCCTTGATTGGCATCTTGTGATCCATGATGCCGCGGACGTGGCAATAACAAGCACAAGCCGTCATCGCATCTGACCGATCGTTGGCGACACGCAACCTCAAGGTGAATCATGTCCAAACAATCCCATGCACATTGGTCATCAAAGCTGACCTTCATACTTGCGGCCACCGGTTCCGCGGTCGGCCTTGGTAATATCTGGAAATTCCCCTACATGGTAGGCGAAAGTGGCGGTGCCGCCTTCGTGCTGGTGTACCTGCTGTGTATCGCCCTGATCGGGTTACCCATTTTGACCGCCGAGTGGCTGATCGGGCGTCGTGGTCAGGAAAACCCGGTCAACTCGATGGCCGATGTGGCCAAAAGTGCGGGACGCAGCAAGGGCTGGGTGATGGTGGGGATCAGCGGTGTGTTGGGCGCCTTCCTGATCCTGTCCTTCTATAGCGTCATCGGCGGTTGGTCGCTGTCCTACACCCTGAGCTCGGTCACCGGTGGCTTCACCGGCCAAGATGCCGACGCCATTGGTGAACTCTTCTCTGGCATGCTCGGTAACCCAGGCCAGTTGCTGTTGTGGCACTCGGTCTTCATGCTGCTGGTGATCGGAATTGTGGCCCGCGGCGTGACCAAGGGCCTCGAGGGCGCCGCGCGCACCCTGATGCCGGCGCTTGGCGTGCTATTGGTGGTGCTGGTGGGCTACGGCATGACGACGGGCTACTTCGGTCAGGCGGCGAGCTACCTGTTCAACCCCGACTGGAGCAAGCTCACGGGAGAAGTGGTGCTGGCGGCATTGGGCCATGCGTTCTTCACCCTGTCGCTGGGCATGGGCATCATGATGGCCTACGGCTCCTACCTCGGTGAAGAGGTCAACCTGCTCAAGACCGCCCGTACCGTGGTGATCATGGATACCGTCATCGCGCTGGGCGCTGGCCTTGCGATCTTCCCGATCGTCTTCGCCAATGGCCTGGATCTGAACTCCGGGCCTGGTCTGATCTTCGTCACCCTGCCGCTCGCTTTCGGTAACATGACCGGCGGCATGCTGCTGGGCTTGGCGTTCTTCCTGCTGCTGACCTTCGCCGCCCTGACGTCGGCGATCTCGCTGCTGGAGCCGGTCGTGGAGTTCGTCGAGGAGCGCACCCCGCTGTCGCGGGTGGGGGCGACCGTGGTGGCGGGCGTGGCGACTTGGGCGCTGGGCATTGCCGCGCTGTTGTCGTTCAACGTCTGGAGCGATGTGCTGTTCTTCGGCCTGAATATCTTCGATCTGCTCGACAAGCTGACCAGCAAGTTCTTGCTGCCGCTGACGGGCCTTGGCGCCATCGTCTTTGTCGCTTGGGGGCTCGACAAGGAAGGCGTGCGCAAGGAGCTGGGAATGGATATCTACGACTTCAGCCTGTGGAACCTGATCACGCGCTATGTCGCGCCGATTGGCGTGTTGGCGGTGTTCGTTTCCAGCCTTTGAGGGTGAAGGCGCCATGGACCGGCAGCGAATACCGGTCCTGCCTCTGTCACAGGCCTAGTGATCGAGCGAGTGAAGAATCTCGCCTGTGACAGCCCTGCGAGCCCCGGTCCTGCCGGGGCTCGCGGCATTTGGCCGGGACGAATGACGCTACTGGATCAGGTCATCGTCGAGATCGGCGAGATCTTGCTCCAGCCGTTTGAATTCGTTATGCAACTCGATGCCCCGACGGGCTCTGAGGTTGCGTAAGGCAGCGGATTTCTGGCGCTGCTGATGTTCGGCGACTTCCATGCTCATGAAAATATCGAGGAGTTCGCTTTTGACGGAGGACACCTGTTCGACATTACGCATGATCGACTCTCCTGACGGGCGATGATGGCGCCAGCCGCCCGATGAGTGCTGTCCTGCGACTGGCACCGTCCTTTTACTATAACCCACTTGACAGAATGATGACGTTCAACGCTAAAGAAACGCGTAGCGCAGGAATGTCATCAGCCCCTCGTGCTGGGGCATACTGGAGTGAAGGGGAAATGCCTGTCGGCTATCGGTTCTTTACCCAGAGTCGCTTTTGCGACACGTACTATCCACACTGTTACCCACAGCCATACCCACAGGTATTATCACCTGACTTATCCACACCCCTGCCAAGGAGCTTTCCGTGAGCCGTGCCCTATTCGATGAATTGAGAAATCGCATGGAGCACTTTCGCCGCTCCGAGCAGAAGGTGGCGCGCTTCGTGCTGCGCAATCCAGACGAAGTGATCCACATGCGCATCGTCGACCTGGCCACCGAGGCCAAGGTCAGCGAGCCTACGGTGGTGCGTTTTTGCCGCGCGCTGGGCTGCAACGGCTTTCAGGACTTCAAGCTCAAGCTGGCGCAGATGCTGGCCTCTGGCAGCCAGTTTGCCCAGTTCTCGATGAACGACAGCGACAGCGTCGCCGAGTTTTCTCACAGCATTTTTGATTCCACCGTGGGCACCCTGTTGTCGGTGCGCGACCGGATGGACAACGAGGCGCTGAATGACGCCATCAATGCGCTGGCCATGGCCAACCGGGTCGAGTTCTATGGCTTTGGCGCTTCCGGTGCGGTGGCCGCCGATGCTCAGCACAAGTTCTTCCGCCTGCAGATATCCACAGCGGCCTATACCGACCCGCATATGCAGAACATGTCCGCCGCGACGCTCAAGAAGGGCGATGTGGTGGTAGCGATCTCCCAGACCGGGCGCACCCGGGCGCTGGTGGATAGCGTCAGGCGAGCCCGTGCGGTGGGGGCCACGGTGATCGGCCTGTGTCCCAGCCACTCGCCGCTGGCCGACGAGGTCAGCATGCCGCTGTATATCGATGTCCACGAGGACACCGAGATCTATACGCCGATGAGTTCGCGCATCGCCCATCTGGTGCTGATCGACGTGCTGGCGGTGGGGGTGGCCAAGACCCGAGGGCCCAAGCTCGCCGAGCAGCTCAAGGCGGTCAAGAAGAGCCTCAACCCGCTGCGCTTTCCCGAGCAAGAGGATGAGCCGGGCGAGAATGACGCCCCCCAAGACTAGCGGCGTGCCCGGGCGGTGTTGGCCTCATGTTGGCCTCCTGAGAAGCATGGCAGCTGCGCCGGCAGACGGCCCGCCCCAGGGCCTGATTATGCTAAGCTAGGCGTCCATTTTTCGACCCGAAGTGCCCCGCTATGGATGACGTCACGGCGATTCTCGATCACCTCAACGCGGCCCAGCGTGAGGCCGTCAGTGCCCCCCAGGGCAACATGCTGGTGCTGGCGGGTGCCGGCTCGGGCAAGACCCGGGTGCTGGTGCATCGAATCGCCTGGCTAATGCGCACCGAGGGCCTGTCGCCCTATGCGATTCTCGCCGTGACCTTCACCAACAAGGCGGCTCGGGAGATGCGCACCCGACTGGAAGCCCTGCTCGGTCAGTCGCTGCGCAATGTCTGGGTCGGCACCTTTCACTCCATCGCTCATCGCCTGCTGCGCACCCACTGGCAGGATGCGCGGCTGCCGCAACACTTCCAGATCCTCGACAGCGACGATCAGCTGCGCCTGGTCAAGCGTCTGCTCAAGGACCACAACATCGATGACGAGCGCTTCCCGCCGCGCCAGGTGCAGTACTTCATCTCCGGCTGCAAGGAAGAAGGCCTGCGCCCCCATCAGGTGCAGACCCATGGCGATGCCTATCTCGGCCAGATGGTCGAGCTCTACGAGCGCTATCAGCTGACCTGCGAGCGCGGCGGCCTGGTCGATTTCGGCGAACTGCTGCTGCGAAGCCTGGAGCTTCTGCGCGATAACCCGGCGCTGCTCGCCCACTACCGGGAGCGCTTCGCCCATGTGCTGGTCGATGAGTTCCAGGACACCAACACCCTGCAGTACGCCTGGCTCAAGCTGCTCACCGGCGAACAGGCCGGCATCACGGTAGTCGGCGACGACGACCAGTCGATCTATGGCTGGCGCGGCGCCCGGGTCGAAAACATCCGCCGCTTCGAAGAGGAGTTCAAGGACACCAAGACGGTGCGCCTGGAGCAGAATTATCGCTCGACCAGCGCCATCCTCGAGGCGGCCAACGCCCTGATCAGCCAGAACACCGGGCGCATGGGCAAGGAGCTGTGGACCGACGGCGACCGCGGCGAGCCGATTTCGCTCTATGCCGGCTTCAATGATCTGGACGAAGCGCGCTACATCGTCGATACCATCGCCTCACAGGTGAAGGAAGGCACCGCGCGGCGCGAGATCGCCATCCTGTATCGCTCCAACGCTCAGTCGCGGGTGCTCGAGGAGACCCTGATCCGCCAGGGCATGCCGTACCGCATTTACGGCGGCCAGCGTTTCTATGAGCGGCTGGAGATCAAGAATGCCCTGGCCTACCTGCGGCTGCTGCTGAACCGGGAAGACGATGCGTCGCTGGAGCGGGTGATCAACGTCCCGGCTCGGGGCATTGGCACTCGTACCGTGGAGATCCTTCGCGAACGGGCGCGAGTGACCAACGTTTCCCTTTGGCAGGCGCTGCACGATTGCCTCGCGGACGCCACCCTCAAGGGCCGCGCCGGCAATGCGGTGCGCGCCTTCGCGGAACTGATCGAACGCTTCGACAACGACACCGCCGGCATGGCGCTGCACGAGATTATCACCCACGTCACCCAGCAATCGGGACTGGTCGAGCATCACCGCAGCGAGAAGGGTGAGAAGGGGCAAGCGCGGGTCGAGAACCTCGACGAGCTGGTCAACGCCGCCCGTGCCTTTACCCAGGGCGATGCACTGAACGGCCAGGAGGTCGGCGAGGGCGCCGCTGCCATGGAGCCTTTCCTCGCCGAGGCGGCGCTCAATGCCGGCGACCACGAGGCCGATGACTTCGAAGACTGCGTGCAGTTGATGACCCTGCACTCGGCCAAGGGCCTCGAGTTTCCGGTGGTCTTCATCGCCGGCGTCGAGGAGGGCCTCTTCCCGCACAAGATGTCGATGGAAGAGCCTGGCCGCCTCGAAGAGGAGCGCCGGCTGTGTTACGTGGGCCTGACACGGGCGATGACCAAGCTCTACCTGACTCACGCCGAGCTGCGTCGCCTGCATGGCAAGGAAACCTTCCAGCGGCCGTCACGTTTTCTGCGCGAAATTCCGGCGGAGTATCTTGAGGAAGTGCGTCTGCGCGGCCAGATCTCGCGTCCGGTGACCGCCGGGCATGCCCCCTCCCAGTCGTCGGTTGATGGCGGCGACGACCTGCCTTCCCTGTCGCTTGGGCAGCGGGTCAGCCACCCGGTATTCGGCGAAGGGGTCATCCTCAACGCCGAGGGGCAAGGCGAGCGCGCCCGAGTGCAGGTCAGCTTCGAGGGCGAAGGCGACAAGTGGCTGGTGCTGGGGTTTGCCAAGCTGACGCCGCTCTAAGCGAACCATGACACCAGGCGGGCAAGGGCAGGCAGATGCCCGTTCAAGAAAAGTGCGCCATGCCGGGTAGACGAGCGTCGAGCTTGCCCGGCAATTCGGGCCTCAAGCATACTTTGGGGCGGACACCAGCAAACCATACCGATAATCCGCCAACCGGAGCCGACTTCTTCATGTCACGCCCCCTTCATCGTCGTCACTTCCTTACCGCCCTGGGCGCCGGTGCCGCCGGCATTGCCGCGGCGCCTTTCGTTTCCACTGCTCGCGCTGAAGAGACCATTACCTGGAAAATGGTCACCTCCTGGCCGAAGAACTTCCCCGCCCTGGGGACCGGCGCCAACGATTTCGCCAAGCGTATCGGTGAACTGTCCGGTGGGCGCATGCGCGTCGACGTCTATGGGGCCGGCGAGCTGGTTCCGGCATTGGAAGTGTTCGATGCGGTCTCGTCAGGCACCGCCCAGATGGGCCACTCGGCCTCTTACTACTGGCGGGGCAAGGTGCCGGCGGCGCAGATGTTCACCGCCGTGCCCTTCGGCATGACCACTCAGGAAACCAACTCCTGGCTGTACCAGGGAGAAGGGCAGGCACTCTGGGATGCGCTCTATGCCAAGTACAACCTCAAGCCCTTCGCCGTCGGCAACACCGGCACCCAGATGGCGGGCTGGTTCAAGCGCGAAATCAATTCGCTCGAGGACATGCAGGGCCTCAAGCTGCGCCTGCCGGGTCTTGCCGGCGAGGCCATGAACGGCATCGGCGTGACCACCCTCAATATGCCGGGGGGCGAGATATTTACCTCGATGCAGACCGGCGTATTGGACGCTGCGGACTGGGTGGGGCCCTACAACGATCTGGCCTTTGGCCTGCATCAGGTCGCCGACTACTACTACACCTCGGCCTGGAACGAACCCAGTGCGATTCTCGAGGGTACCGTCAACCTGGATGCCTGGCAGGCGCTGCCGGATGATCTCAAGGTGGTGGTCACGGAAGCCGCACGTTCCGCCAACCTGGCGATGATCGACGAATTCACGCTGCGTAATGCCGAGGCGTTGAAAACGCTGGTCGACGACCACGGCGTAAAACTGCGTCAATTCCCCGATGAGGTGATCGAGGCGCTCTATGCGTCATCGCAGGAAGTCCTGGCGAAACAGACCGAGGCCGACGAAGACTCCCGGAGGATCCTCGAGTCTTACCGCGACTTCCAGTCGCTGGTGCGGCCGTTCAGTGATGTCGGTGAGTTTGCCTATCTGAAAACGCGGGAGCTGGTCAGCGGCTGATCCACTGCCGCTGTCTTGGATCAACGGCCGTCGGGCACCGCGCGTATGCGGCCGTTGTCATCCATCGCCACCATCACGAAACGCGCCTCGGTCACCTTGTGAAGCTCATCGGGGTTGCGCTCGTGGGGCGGACGGCTCCACACCTCGACGTTGATCTTGATCGAACTGCGGCCGATTTCACGCAGTTCGGTGAAGATATTGACCACCGAGCCCTCGCGTACTGGGCACAGGAAGTCCATGGCCTCGATGGCCACCGTGGCGGTGCGGCCGTGGGCGATGCGACCCGCGGCCAGCTCGGCGGCCTGGTCCATGTGGCTGACCAGCCAGCCGCCGGGAATGTCGCCATAAAGATTGGTGTCCTGGCGGGTGGCGAGCAATTTTAGGGTCAATTGGCCCTGAGGTGCGGGAACGTCATCGATATCGGTCATGGCGGCGTTTCCAGTGGGCTTGTTGTTGTCAAAGGTGTAGTAAAATGCACGCAAGGATGGCCCACGCTGGGCGCGGCCGGCGCTGTCATCATAACCGCCGGCCCCTGGCGTCACCACCCAGGGGAGGGAGCCTGCCGTCATCGTATTGCAACCTGTTTGCGTCATGATACCAAGGCACGCTATGACACCCTGACGCATTCGCCAGTGGCAGGGCTTTCAGTACCGCGGTTCGCGCGGATCCGAGCATACGATATTGGGCGCAAGGAGATGCCGCGCGTCCTCAAGGAGTGTCACCATGGATATCACCAGCGATACCCACAGCCAGCATATTTCCCGCCAGTTCAACCATGAGCTCGAAGATCTCAAGAATCACCTGATGGCCATGGGCGGCCTGGTCGAGAAACAGGTTCAGGATGCTGTCATTGCCCTGATCGAGGGCGACTCGAGCCTAGCAAGACAGGTTTCCGATCAGGACCGGACCGTCAACGACATGCAGATCAAGATCGACGAGGAGTGCACACGCGTGCTGGCACGGCGCCAGCCGGCGGCCTCCGACCTGCGCCTGGTGATGGCGGTCACCCGTGCCGTGTCCGACCTCGAGCGCATTGGTGACGAGGCCACCAAGATTGCGCGCAACGCTCTGACGCTGAGTGAGTCGGACAACGGCAAGAAAGGCTTCGTCGAGGTGCGTCATATCAGCGAGCGCGTGCGCAACATGGTGCGTGATTCACTGACCAGCTTTGCCCGCTTCGACATCGACCTGGCGCTCAAGGTGGTCCATGAGGACGAGGCCGTCGACAGCGAGTACACCACCGCGATGCGCTCGCTGATGACCTTCATGATGGAAGATCCTCGCTCCATCACCTCGGTGCTGAGCGTGATGTGGGTACTGCGCGCCCTGGAACGCATCGGCGATCATGCCAACAACCTGGCCGAGTACGTCATCTACCTGGTCAAGGGCTTGGATATTCGCCATATCGATCCGGATGATCTTGACGAGGAAGCGCTCAAGCAGCGTAATTGATCAGGGCCGCTTCGGCGGCATCAAGTGCTTACATCGCCGCCGCTTTCAGCGGCGGCGTTGTTTTATCTATGATGTTTGAATCGAATGAACCCTAGCCCGAGACAAGGAGTGGCGAAAGAATGCTCAACGCCCTGACGGCGCTGATCCGAGGCACGCGGCTGGTCTTCAGCCCGGGCCTGAGACGCTATGTATTCGTGCCGATGCTGGTCAACCTGGTGGTCTATGTTGCCGGGCTCCAGTTCGTGCTGAGTCATTTTGGCGGCTGGCTGGATGGCTGGATGACGATGGTGCCGGGCTGGCTTGATTGGCTCGAATGGCTGATCTGGCCGCTGTTCGTGGTGACCCTGGTGCTGGTGGTGTTCTTCAGCTTCACCCTGGTCACGCACCTGATCGCCGCCCCCTTCTATGGTTTTCTGGCGGCCAAGGTCGAGGCGCAACAGACGGGCCGTCCTCCCCAGGACGAACGCGGACTGGTGCGCACCGGGGTCGATGCCCTGGGCCGCGAGCTGGTCAAGCTCGGCTATATCGTGCCGCGCATGGCGCTGTTGTTTGTGCTGAGCTGGGTGCCGGCGGTGAACCTGCTGGCGCCGCCGTTATGGTTGCTGTTCTCGGCCTGGGTGATGGCCATCACCTACCTTGACTACCCGATGGACAACAACGCCGTCAGTTTTGCCGATATGCGCCGCCGGCTGCGCCGTCGCTGGTGGCCGACCCTGACCTTCGGCGGCTGGGTCACGCTGCTGACCTGGATTCCATTGGCCAATCTCTTCCTGCTGCCCGGCGCCGTGGCGGGCTCAGTGCTGATGTGGGATCGCCACTATCGCGATCTTGACGCCTCAGGCGCGGCGGTCGCAACCCGTCGCTAAGCCCAAGGGCCAGACCTGCGGACTTCTTTGATGTGAGCTCTCGGTATCGTCTGGTCTGACGCCAAAAGCCCCGCTGGCGGGGCTTTTTTAGGTCTGGCGGCGTTTAGATCTGGCAGCCACATCAGGCGTGAGCCGCTTGATCCTCGACCATACGCTTGTGGGGGAATACGCAGCGAAACACGGCCCCTTGGTCGGGATAGGAGGAAATTTCCAGTCGGGCGTCGTGGCGCAGCAGTACGTGCTTGACGATGGCCAGGCCCAGGCCGGTGCCGCCGGTGGCCGTGCTGCGGCCCTTGTCGACCCGATAAAAACGCTCAGTGAGGCGAGGGATATGCACCGGGTCGATGCCTTCGCCGTCGTCTTCGATTTCCAGGGCAGCGCCCGCCGGATGATCGCGCCAACGCAGCACGATATGGCAGCCCTCGCCGCTGTAGCGCACGGCGTTGAAAGCCAGGTTGGAGATGGCGCTGCGCAGTTCCTTGGGGTCGCCGCGCAATGCCTGTTGCGACTGGATGTCGAGGCTGATCTGGTGGTGGCCGCCCGACAGTGACTCGGCGTCGTGCTGGATCGCTTCCAGCAGGGGCGGCACGGAGACATGCTCGTTGTGCGCATTGGGCTGGTCGATCTCCAGACGCGACAGCATCAGCAGATCATCGACCAGATTCTGCATGCGCTTGGCCTGGCCCTGCATCTGCGACAGGCTGCGGGCCAGGCGCGGCGGCATGAGCTCGGCGTGGTCGGCATAGGTCTCCAGGTAGCCGGTCAGCACCGTGAGCGGGGTGCGCAGCTCATGGGAAACGTTGGCCACGAAGTCGCGGCGCATCTGCTCCAGGCGATGCAGGCGGGTGATGTCACGGGCCATCAGCAGGCGCTCGTCGTCGCCATAGAGCGTCAGTTGGAACTGCAGGACACGCCGGTCGTCGATCGGCGAGGTCAGCGTCAGCGGCTCGCCGTAGGCGCGCTTGTCGAAGTACTCAACGAAGCGCGGGGCGCGGATCAGGTTGGTGATGTGCTGGCCACGGTCCTGATGCGTCTTCAACCCCAGCATGGTCTCGGCGGCGCTGTTCCACCATTCCAGATCGCCACGGCGGTCGAGCATCACCACGCTGTCGCTCATCGCCTCCGAGGAATCCTGAATGCGTTGCAGGGTGCTGCGCAGGCGCTGCTGGGTCTTGGCTTGTGCTTTCTGATGATGATGCAGGCGATCGAAGATCTCGCCCCAGATCCCGCTGGCCTCGGGTGGGTCACCGTGCCTCGAGTGGGTCAGCCAGTGATGCAGGGCGTGTAGCTGGCGCAGATGGAAAACTAGATAGATCCCGACTCCCAGAGCCAGACCCAGGCCGGGAGCATCGAAGACCAGCCCCGCCAGGGTCAGAACACCCGCCAGCCAGGCCAGCCGCCAGAATTCCAGGGACCAGAGTTTCATCTATCGCTCAGCCCTTGGCAGAGAAGCGGTAGCCCGTGCCGCGCACGGTCTGAATCAGGTGTTGATGTGCCTCGCCAAGAGCCTTGCGCAGGCGGCGGATGTGTACATCGACGGTGCGCTCCTCGACGTAGACATTGCCGCCCCAGACCTGGTCCAGCAGCTGACTGCGGGTATAGGCGCGCTCCGGGTGGGTCATGAAGAATTGCAGCAGACGATACTCGGTGGGGCCGATATCCAGCGGCGCACCGTGGGTGCTGACGCGATGGCTGGCCGGGTCGAGCATCAGGCCTTCGACCTCGACCGCCTGTTCGATGCCCTTGGGCGTGGCGCGGCGCAGCACCGCCTTGAGCCGGGCCACCAGCTCGCGGGGCGAGAAAGGCTTGGTGATGTAGTCATCCGCCCCGGCCTCGAGCCCCTGAATCTTGTTGTCTTCTTCGCCCTTAGCGGTCAGCAGGATGATCGGCAGTTCGGCGGTGGTTTCGTCACGCTTGAGGCGACGGGCCAGTTCGATACCGCTGATGCCCGGCATCATCCAGTCGAGTACCAGCAGGTCGGGCTGATGATCGACGACCATGGCATGCGCTGTCTGGGCGTTGTCGGCCTCGAGGACCTGATAGTCGGCCATCTCCAGGGCGATGGCGATCATCTCGCGGATAGAGGCTTCGTCATCGACGATCAGGACGGTCTTGGTGCTCATCTGGCTGGCCTCCTGGCCTCACAGGGACAATGACAAGATGATGACGATTCCACCACGCTAATATGACATTGCCATGACATGGGGCGTCCACCAAGGACTCATTCTAAGACCCTTTTCAAGGGCGCTGACGTGGGGCATGCGTCTGTCGCGCTCTTGCCGGTGTCGCTGTGGCTCGGCCCAGGGGTCAGGCTGCCGGCCATAGCGTCAGGGCCAGGCCGGCGAACAGCACCAGCCCCGCCCAGTGATTATTGAGGAAGGCCTGGAAGCAGCGATCCCGGTCGCGGCCGCGGATCAGCCTGAATTGATAAACGAAGATCGCGGCCATGGCGCCTAGCCCCAGCCAGAAAAAGCTGCCCAGGGCCAGGCGAGCACCGACCAGCCCCAGCAACCCAAGGGTCAAGAGCTGCAGCAGCACGATCATCAGGATATCGGCGCGCCCGAATAGCACCGCCGTCGACTTGATGCCGATCTTCAAGTCATCGTCGCGGTCGACCATGGCGTACTGCGTATCATAGGCGACCGTCCAGCACAGGTTGGCGGCGAATAACAGCCAGGCCTCCAGCGGTACGGCGCCGGTCACGGCCGAGAAGGCCATCGGAATGGCCATCGAGAAGGCCGCTCCCAGCACGACCTGGGGCAGGTGCGTATAGCGTTTCATGAACGGATAAACCGCCGCCAGGGCCACGGCGGCCACCGATAGCAGCACGGTGAGACCGTTGGTGAAGCACACCAGCACGAAGGAGGCGGCGATGAGGGTCGCGAACAGCGCCTTGGCCTCGCGCTCGGCAATGCGACCGGTGGCCAGCGGCCGAGACTTGGTGCGCTTGACGTGGCCATCCAGGTGACGGTCGGCGTAGTCGTTGACCACGCAGCCTGCGGCGCGCATCAGATAGACCCCGGCGATGAAGATCAGCAGCAGGTTGCGGCTAGGCAGGCCCTCGGCGGCCAGCCACAGTGCCCAGAGCGTCGGCCACATCAGTAGCCAGGTGCCGATGGGGCGATTGAGGCGCATCAGCGCCAGAAAGTCGGGCAGGCGGGCCAGGCCGCGGGGGCGCTCGACGTGATCCATCTCGATCTCCATGTTGTCTCTCAAGGCCCCGTTATGACGCCTATCGTTCGGGGCCAGGGCACTCTTGTATCGCGCCGGTCGATTCAACGCCAGGGCTCGTTTTGCGCCACGGCCAAGTGATGGGATTCGGGCGTGAAGAACGGCAGCTCAGCGCGGCGGCAGGCTCAGTTCAGCGGCCATGGTATCGAGGAAGAACTCCTGAACAAGCACCGCGAAGCGGCCGTGATGAAACATCGAGCGCCGCCCCCAGGGCCCGTGGCCGTCGTGGAAGCCTGCCGTGGCCTGGGTAACCTCAATCGGCCCGCGTTCCAGGTCCGGCTGACGGAACAGCCAGTGGCCCAAGGAGCGCTCGCCGAGGCGATCCAGGCGCTGGCCGTGGAGCTTGGCGAGCGGCACCACCGAGCGAGCGACCACCCAGGGCCGCTCGTCGATACACAGCGCCACCTCGCGCAGCCAGGCGCGCTCTCGGGGCTTGAGCCCCAGTGCCCGGGCTTCGTCGTTGCTGGGGCGGCCGATGCGCTGATCCAGCAGCCGCACCCGAAAGGGGCGACCGTCGGCGGCAGCGATCAGTCTCGCCGTCAGCGAGTCGCGGCTGGCGACCCAGGTCCACCAGGCGGGGCTCATCGCCGGCCGCGCCACGGCGGCGGGATACCAGCGGCGCCAGGGGGTGTTCAGCCAAGCGGTGTGTAGAGAGGGAGATGTCGGGCGATCGCGCACCGGGCGCCTCCAGGCCAATATCGGGGCGCATAGTGTACCATGCAGCGTTCACGTTATTGCTTGTCGGGAGCGCCATGACTGCACCCTTGACCATCCTCGGCACCGGCATGGCCGGTATTCAGTTGGCCCGCCAGGTGCGTGCCCGTGACGCCGCGCGGCCGATTACCCTGATCACGGCCGATAGCGGTGACGATTATTCCAAGCCGATGCTTTCCACCGGCTTCGCCAAGGGACTGCCTCCCGCTAGGCTTGTCAGCCGCGATGCGCTCTCGCTTGCCGAAGGCCTCGACGCCGTGGTCCGCACCCACACGCGGGTCACGGCGATCGACCCGCTGACGAAGTGCCTCGACATCGGCACCGAGACGCTGCCCTATGGCGAGCTGGTGCTGGCCACCGGCGCGGCACCGGCGGCGCCCTTCGCGATTCCGCCCGCGCTGGCTGAGCGTGTTTTCACCATCAATGACCTGGATGACTATCGCGCCTTCCACGCGGCACTCGAGGCATTCGAGCGTCCGGCTCGCGTGGCGATCATCGGCAGTGGCTTGGTCGGCTGTGAGTATGCCAATGACCTGGTAGCCGGCGGCCATGGGGTGACGCTGATTGCCCCGGAGCCTACGCCGCTGGCGCGGCTGCTGCCCGAGACGCTGGGCGCCGCTCTGCAGGATGCCTTCCGTGAGGCCGGCATCGCGCTGGAAACGGGCCGCACCCTGGCAGCGCTCGACGAGGGCGGCGAGCAGCTGGCGCTGACGCTCGACGATGGCCGGACGCTCGAGGCGGATCTGGTGCTGGTTGCCACCGGCCTTTCGCCGCGCACGGCGCTAGCCGAAGCCGCAGGCCTAGCCGTGGGCCCCGAGGGCGTGCATACCGATCGTTATCTGGCTACATCGCAGCCGGGCATCTATGCGTTGGGCGACGTGGCCTGCGTCGATGGCATCAACGCCATGTACGTCCAGCCCCTGCAGGCCGGTGCCAAGGCGTTGGCGGCGACGCTCACCGGCACCCCGACGCCGGTGTCCTACGGCCCCTGGCCGATACTGGTAAAGACACCGCTGCTGCCAGTGGTCGCGCTGCCACCGCGCCAAGTGCCGGCCCACTGGCGGATCGAGGGAGAAGGGCGCGATTGGAGCGCGCTGGCGGAAGACGAAAACGGACGTATGATTGGTTTTGCGTTGACAGGGGCCTGCGTGCGTCGGAAAGTCGAACTGGCACGAGTCGCCCCAGCATTGCTAATCTAGTTTGGCTGCTGCCGGCGTGACCACTTCGATCACCTCGGCATCATGGTCAACACCGGCTTGGATTCGAACCACCGCGACTCCACCAAGAACCGACCTCACAACGCACTGAGGCGGCGGATGCCGTCTTGAACCGCACACCAGGAGGGCTACATGCGCAAACCAGAACTTGCCTCGGCGATCGCCGAGCGTGCTGACCTATCCAAAGACAAGGCCAGCCAAGTACTCAACGTTATCCTCGATGAAATCACCGGCAGCGTCGCCAAGGGACAAGATGTCTCGCTGATCGGCTTCGGCTCTTTCACCGTTCGCGAGCGTGCCGCCCGCACTGGCAAGAACCCTCAGACCGGTCAGCCGTTGACCATTCCGGCCAGCAAGACCGTGGCGTTCAAGCCCGGCAAGGCGCTGAAAGACGCCGTCACCAAGTAAGGTTGGCGGTCATCTGCGCGTCCCGGTAGACGCGCTCCACCGGTCGCCGGTCGGCCGGTGGAATGAACTTCTTCCCCTGAGGCATGCCCATGACGCTTCGTTTGATGCTCTGGCTGCTGAGCGTAATGCTCAAGCGCGCCCGACGTCGCAAGCCACGCTTTCGTGAAGCCCTGTCCGAGCTGAAGCATCTGGACTGGGGGATCGGCACCGAGGATCTCTCGATTGCCCGCCATTATCGAATGAGTCCCGACGGCATCACCTCCGCGCCCGGCCTGCCGATAGATCTTGATCTGGAGCTGCGCTTCGAGGATGCGGCCACGGCCGTCAAGGTGTTGCGCAAGCCGACGCCCCGCGCCTTCCGAGAAGGGCTGATGGCCGGCAGGCTTCGCCTGGTCGGTGACAGCGGCGATCTCGCCAAACTGCAGCGCCTGTTCAAGCACCTGTAGCAACTCGCTGTTGCCAGTACCTCACTGCCAGTACCTCACTATAAGTACCCGTAGAGGGCCTCGGCAGCAGGTCTTGTCGGCTCCCGTCTCGATATCAAGCCCCGCTCCCTTCGCCGACTTTCTGCATGATGCAGGCCGCTAGTCGGTCGCGATCCCTAGGCGGCCCATTTAGGATGGTGAGCGGCGTGCACAGTGGTTCATCAGCCAGATGGAGTTATACTAAAGTCTAACTATTTTGCTGCTGGGCGTTATCGCCTCGCCGCCGGCAGATGACGCGGCCAAGCGCCTGCCGCTGATGCCGCCATCCTTGCCGCCTGTCAGGAGTTATTGAGATTTCCGCTTCGTTCTCTCATTCGCTGCGCCGACTGTGGACACTCGACAAATTCGCCTACAGCTTCCGTGTCTTCATCGCCTTGAGCGGTGCCATGGCGCTGAGCTGGTATCAGGACCATATGGCGCTGGCCATCCCGCTGTTTCTCGGCATCATCGCCAGCGCGCTGGCGGAGACCGACGATCACTGGGAGGGGCGTGTCAGGGCGCTGTTGGTCATCTTGCCCTGTTTTTTCGTCGCCTCGGCGGCGGTTGAGCTGCTCTTTCCCTGGCCCTGGTTGTTTGCCACCGGGCTGACACTGGCGACGTTCACCCTGATCATGCTGGGCGCTATCGAGCAGCGTTACGCGACGATCGCCACGGCGACGCTGATCCTATCGGTCTACTCGATGATCAATATCGAGCAGCACGGCGGGACTACCGAGGGCCACTTCTGGTACCAACCCATGCTGCTGGTCGGCGGCGCCGCTTGGTATGGCGTGATCTCGGTCGTTTGGTGCGCGCTGTTCTCGCGTCAGCCGGTCAAGCAGAGCATGGCGCAGCTATACCGGGAGCTGGGCGAATACCTGGTGATCAAGGCGACGCTGTTCGAGCCGGTCAGGGAGGTGGATGTCGAGAGCCGTCGTGTGGCCTTGGCACGGCAGAATGGGCGCGTGGTGATGGCCCTCAACCAGGCCAAGGAGATGATCTTCCGGCGCCTTGAAGGCCAGCGTGGCAGCCGTAAGCTCAACCGCTATCTGCGGCTTTATTTCATTGCTCAGGACATTCACGAGCGCGTCAGCGCCTCCCACTATCCCTACTCGGCGCTCGCCGAGACGTTTTTTCACTATGACGTGCTGTTTCGCTGCCAGCGGCTGCTCGACCAGCAGGGGCGGTCCTGCAAGCGCCTATCCAAGGCGCTGCTGCTGCGCCAACCCTTCGATCACGGTCCGAGTGAGCAGGCACTGGATGACCTGCGCGCGTCGATCGCCTACCTGCAGGACCTGGATCATCCCCAATGGGCGCCGCTGCTGCGCTCATTGCAGGCGCTCGGACGCAACCTGACGACCCTGGAGGAGCAGTTGGCCAGTGCTTACAACCCTGATGCCAGCGCCGACCAGAAAGACCCCAGCCTGTTCAATCGTTCCCCGCGTAGCGTCAAGGATGCCTGGGAGCGCATTCGCCTCAATCTGACGCCCGGTTCGCCGACCTTTCGTCACGCGCTTCGCCTATCGCTCGCGCTGCTGGCGGGCTATGGCGTGCTACACCTTATCCACCCCACGCAGGGCTACTGGATACTGTTGACCACCTTGTTCGTGTGTCGGCCCAATTTCGGCGCCACACGGCGCTTTCTCCGCCAGCGTATTCTGGGCACCACGATCGGGCTTCTCCTGGGCTGGGCATCGATCAGTCTCTTTCCCAGTGCCTTGGTGCAGTGCCTGCTATCGGTCGTTGCCGGTGTCGCTTTCTTTGCCAATCGCGAAAAGCACTATGTCATTGCCACGGTCGCGATCACCGTCATGGTGCTGACCAGCTTCAACCAGGTTGGCGATGGCTTCGATCTGATTATGCCGCGCCTTGTCGATACGCTGATCGGCGCCCTGATCTCGGGGCTGGCGGTCTTCTTTATCTTGCCCGACTGGCAGGGGCGGCGGCTCAACAAGGTGGCGTCGACGGCGCTATCGCGCAATAGCGACTATCTGCGCGAGATCATCCATCAATATGAGACCGGCAAGCAGGATGATCTCGCCTACCGTCTGGCGCGGCGCAACGCCCACAACGCGGATGCCGCGCTCTCCACGGTACTCGCCAACATGCTGCAGGAGCCGGGTCATTATCGTAAGAAGGATGCCGACGAGGGTTTTCGCTTTCTGGTCGTCTCGCATACCCTGCTGGGCTATCTGTCTGCGCTGGGCGCCCACCGCGGCACCCTGACGACGAGCGCGGGCGATGCGTCAATTTATGCAGCGGCGCGCCGCTTGGCCGATGGCTTCGAGGCGATTGCCGCCAATCTGATGTCGGGCCAGCAGAGCCCGGACTTCCAGGATGAACAACGCGCCCTGCAGACGCGCTTCGAGCAAGAGCCCACCATGGCGCAGGACGATGGCGATGATGCTCGCCGAGTGATCCAGACTCAGCTTTCGCATATCGCACGCCAGCTGGTGCCGATAAGCGAGGCGGCAGACCGAGTGCTTAACCACCCAGACGATGAGTCGGCGGATGCCTCCTACGCCGGTCAGGCCTGACTCGGCCCAGACTGACTCGGCCCAGACTGACTCGGCCCAGACTGGGTCGGCTGAGACTGATTCGGCTCAGACCTGGCCGTAGCGTCCGGCTTCTTCACCCAGCCAGCGTCGAATCAAGGGTGCGCTCGAGGCCGGGGATTCTTCGAGCAGGGCCTTGGCCAGTGGGCCGACCCGCTCGAGCAGGTCACGGTCGCGTTCCAGGTCGGCAATCTTCATTGCCGCAAGCCCCGTCTGGCGCGTTCCCAGCACCTCGCCGGGCCCGCGCAGCTCCAAATCCTTCTCGGCGATGCGAAAGCCGTCGGTGGTCTCGCGCATGACGCCCAGCCGCTCCCGTGAATGTGCCGACAGCGGCGGATGGTAGAGCAGCACGCAGAAGCTCTCGGTGGCACCGCGCCCGACCCGGCCGCGTAGCTGATGAAGCTGCGAGAGCCCCAGGCGCTCTGGATTCTCGATGATCATCAGGCTGGCGTTGGGCACGTCGACGCCGACCTCGATCACCGTGGTGGCGATCAGCAGGTCCAGCTCACCGTCCTTGAAGGCCGCCATCACCTCGGCCTTCTCGCCGGCCTTCATGCGACCGTGCACCAGGCCGATGGCGAGCCCCGGCAGTGCCTCGGTGAGGCTCTCGTGGGTGGCCTCGGCGGCCTGGCACTGCAGGGCCTCAGATTCCTCGATCAGGGTGCAGACCCAGTAGGCCTGGCGGCCCTCGGCGCAGGCCCGTTCGATACGCGCGACTACCTCGGGGCGGCGCTCGTCGGGCACCGCCACGGTCTGTACCGGGGTGCGCCCCGGCGGCAGCTCGTCGATCACCGAGACGTCCAGGTCGGCATAGGCGCTCATCGCCAGGGTGCGGGGAATCGGGGTGGCCGTCATCACCAACTGATGGGGCGTCAGGCCTGCGGCTTCACCTTTCTCGCGCAGTGCCAGGCGCTGGTGAACGCCGAAGCGGTGCTGCTCATCGATGATGGCAAGCCCCAGGCATTGGAAGTGTACGTCGGCCTGAAAGAGCGCATGGGTGCCCACCACCAGCTGTATGCGGCCGTCGGCCAGCGCCGCCTTGGTATCGAGCCGCGCCTTACCCTTGAGCTTGCCGGCGAGCCAGGCCACCTCGATGCCCAGCGGCTCGAACCAGTCCTTGAAGGTGCGGTAATGTTGTTCGGCGAGCAGCTCGGTGGGCGCCATCATGGCCACCTGGCAGCCACCGGCGATGGCGGTGAGTGCCGCCATCGCCGCCACCACCGTCTTGCCCGAGCCCACATCACCCTGTACCAAACGCAGCATCGGCACCGCGCGCTCGATATCCCGACCGATCTCGTCGAGTACCCGGCGCTGGGCGCCGGTCAGCGAGAACGGCAATTTCGAGACGAAGCGTGCCTGCAGGCTGCGGCCAGAGGGCAGCGGCGGGGCACCATCGGCTTGAATGCGCTGGCGCACCACCCGCAGGCTGAGCTGGTGGGCCAGCAGCTCCTCCAGTGCCAGACGACGCTGGGTCGGGTGTGTGCCCGCTTTTAGCTGCTCCAGATCAGCCTCGGGCGGCGGGTGGTGCAGGTAGTCGAGTGCCGCATGCAGCTCGGGCAGTTGGAAGCGCTCGCGCAGGCTGGTGGGTATCCAGTCCGGCAGCGCCGCCGGCGCCTCGTGCAGCAGGCGCATGGCTTGATCGATCAGTCCGCGCAGACGGGCCTGATTGAGACCCTCGGTGGTGGGGTAAAGCGGCGTCAGGTGCTCATCGACTACCGCCTCACCGGCCTTGATCAGGCGATATTCCGGGTGATAGATCTCGAGCCCGGTGGCGCCGGCCCGAGCCTCGCCGAAGGCGTGGACTCGGGTGCCGGGCTGGAACTGCTGCTGCTGCGCAGGGGAGAAATGAAAGAAGCGCAGACTCAAGATGCCGGAGCCATCGGTGAGGCGTACCAGCAGACTGCGCCGCCGCCCCTTGATCACGTCGCAGGCTGCGACCTCACCCTGCACCACCGCCTCGTGCCCGGCGCGCAGGGTGCCGATCGGCGTCACCCGGGTACGGTCCTGATAGCGCAGCGGCAGGTGGAACAGCAGGTCGGCGATGCTCGCGACGCCTAGCCGGCCAAGCTTGCCGGATAGCGCCTCGCCGACCCCCTTGAGGGCACTGACGTCCTGGGTCAGCTCGCTCATGAGGTCTCGAGCTGACGGGCCCGGCAGCGCCGGATGGCCTCGGTGAGGGTGTCGATGGCCTTGGGCCGTGGGAAGCTCGCCCGCCAGGCGATGGCCACGGTGCGCGAGGGCACGTCACTTGAGAAGGGCTTTGCTGTCAGCACCCCGGCTTCGTAGTGACCGGTGCCGATCGCCGAATGGGGCAGCACCGTAATGCCGAGCTTCGAGGCCACCATATGACGAATGGTCTCCAGCGAGCCGCCCTCGGCGGTCAGAGTATTGTTGGGGCTGTTGAGCTTGGCACTGATCGCCGGGCAGGCTTCGAGAATCTGATCGCGGAAACAGTGCCCCTCGCCGAGCAGCAGCAGGCGTTCCTGGAGCAGGTCTTCCTTGGCGATGCTGTCCCGCGAGGTCCAGGGGTGGTCGGCGGGCATCAGTACCTCGAATTCCTCATCGTAGATCGGCTTGGTTAGCACGTCGGTCTCGGTGAAGGGCAGCGCGACGATGATCGCATCGAGCTCGCCGCTTCTCAGCTTACGCCGCAGGTCGGCGGTGAAGCCTTCCTCGATGTACAGCGACATCTGCGGCGCGGTGCGGGTCAGCTCCGGAATCAGGTAGGGAAACAGATAGGGCCCGATGGTATAGATGGCGCCGATGCGCAGCGGGCTCGCCAACTGGTCCTTGCCGGCATTGGCCAGCTCGCGGATGACGCTTGACTGCTCGAGCACACGTTGCGCCTGTTCGATGATCTGCTCGCCCAGTGGCGTGACCTGCACCGTCGACTTGGAGCGCTCGAACAGCGCTACCCCGAGCTCCTCTTCGAGCTTCTTGACGGCCACTGACAGGGTCGGCTGGGAAACGAAGCAGCGCTCGGCGGCACGCCCAAAGTGGCGCTCTTGCGCCAAGGTTACGATGTAGCGGAGTTCTGTTAGAGTCATGGTGATGCCTGGCGGCGCACTCGCAGTAAATGAACAGGATGGTTCTGATAGCTACTTTTTATCAAGGGGCAGGGCAAAGGTGAAGAAGACGACACTGATTATTGGCTGTGGCGACATCGGCACGACCCTCGGCAAGCGTCTCACCGAGGCCGGTCACCGAGTGGTTGGGGTGCGCCGTACGGCCGCGACGCTCGAGGGCAGCGGCATCGAGCCGCTGAGTCTCGATATTCACAGCGAGGGCGCGGTCGCCCAACTGCCCGATGCCGATATCCTGATCTATGTGCTGAGCGCCGACCGCTTCGAGGAAGACGCCTACCGCGCCGCCTACCCGGCCGGCCTCAAGGCGGTGCTCGCCGAGTTCGCCGGCCGCGAGGCGCCGCCGCGTCATGTGTTCTTCGTCTCTTCCACTAGCGTTTATGCGCAGCGCGAGGGCGAGGAAGTCGATGAGGACAGCCCCATCGAGCCCAGCGGCTTCTCCGGCCAGTTAATGCAGGAGGCCGAAGAGGCGCTGCTGGCACATGAGTTGCCGGGAACCGTGGTGCGTTTCTCGGGCATCTATGGCCCCGGGCGCGACCGGCTGATCCGCCAGGCCGGCGAGGGGCGCATCGCCGCCGCCAATCCCCCCATGTATTCCAACCGTATCCATCGCGACGACTGTGCCGGCGTGCTCGATCATCTGATTCAGCGCGTGTTGGACGATGCGCCGGTGGAGCCGCTCTACCTGGCGAGCGACTGCGAGCCGGCGCCCTTGCACGAGGTGATGACCTGGCTTGCCACCAAACTCAAGGTTGAGTCGACCGAGGTCATCCAGTCGCCGCTGCGCCGCCGGGCCAGCAAACGCTGCAATAACGCCCGCCTGCTGGCCTCCGGCTATGTCTTCCGCTACCCAAGCTACCGTGAGGGCTATGCTCAGGTCCTGGAAGCCGGCGGCTTCCTACCCGAGGCCTCCCGCTAGCATCAAGGGCGTTACAGCCGCCAGCGATAGCCCAGTGATAGCACCTCGAGACCGTCGTTAGGCTGCTTGATGCTGGCATTCGAGTAGTGGGCGAGGGCCAGTTGAAGCGCGCCAGGCCCCCAGGGCCTGCCGATCGCCAAGCGGTCCTCGAATTGGCCGGCAGTGCCAAACTCGCTGTCGCGCAGGTGGGCCTCGAGGAAGATAGCCGCGCCGACGCCCCCCTCGATGAAGGTGCCGCCGGCAAAGGTGTAGCGCAGCGCAGGGGCCAGCACCAGCGCTGCATTCGATTTCTCGCTGTTGCGCCCGGGCAGTAGTAGCAAGCGCCCGGATAACTGCAGCGACCACGACTGCCACTCGCTGGACAGCCAAGGCAGGGGCGTGACGCTATGATGCAAGCCAAGCGTCAGCGTCGGGCTGTCCTCACTGCTGACACCAGCTTCCAGGCTGGGGTCCAGCGTCCCAGCCTGTGCCTCCAGCGTGCCCCACCCAAGCATAAGGGCAACCATCACTGCCCCTCGCCATTCTTTCACCATCCATTGTTTATTTGCTGGCATGCTTGTCCCTCCTGGAAACACGCTATTGAAGCGAGCCGTTACGGGCTCAATGAGTATTAGCCGATAATAGCATTAGTCGAGCCAGGCGCCGCGATGAGCGCCCTGTGGGGGCAGGGTGAAACAGGAGGGTATGAGGCAGTGTAGGGCCGGCTTGGGGCCGTCTCTCACTGGCAGTGAGGGCGTTTTAGTGCCAGATAAACAGGCTGACCGAGCGTTCCTCGCGCGTGGCGGCTTGGCTTGTGCGCGAGGAACGGCCGATGGCATTCGCCATTGGATCAGTCGCCGATCACCATGACGGCTTCGGCTTCAAACTGGCTGCCCTTGGGCAGGGCCTTGATGCCGACCGCGGCGCGGGCCGGGTAAGGGGTGACGAAGAACTCTTCCATCACCCGGTTCACGATGGCGAAATTGTCGAGATCGACCAGGTACAGGTTGATCTTGACGATGTCCTGCAGGGTGCCGGCGGCTTCTTCGCAAACCGCAGACAGGTTCTTGAAGACCTGGCGGGCCTGTGCCTCGAAGTCGTCGGAGACCAGCTCCATGGTGGCCGGGTCCAGCGGGATCTGGCCAGAGAGATAGACGGTATTGCCCGCCTTGATGGCCTGAGAGTAGGGGCCGATGGCGGCTGGTGCTTTCTCGGTGTTGATGACGGCTTTATTGCTCATGGCGATGCTCCTGTTGTGATTGTGGCGTGAAATAAAACGACGAATATCCCCGCCCGCGTGTATCGGGCGGGGGGAAAGCAAGAGTGTTAATTGCGTACGCGGGTGATCTTGTCGACGTGGGACAAGTTGCGGATCCGCTTCATAATGCTCGCCAGGTGGACGCGGTCATGGACCGACAGGGTCAGGTTGACGATCGACAGTCGGGCATCGCGCTCTTCGATGCCGATGCGTTCGATGTTGGCATCGGCGTCGGTCACCAGGCTCGCCAGCTCGGCGACCAGGCCGCGACGGCTTTCCATGTGGATACGCAGCGCCACCGGGAAGTCTTCCTGAATGTTGTCCGACCAGGAGAGGCTGAACAGCTTGTCTGGATCGCTCTTCAGCTCCACCAGATTGCGGCATTCGGTGCGGTGCACGACGATGCCCTTGCCGACCGACAGATGGCCGACCACCGGGTCACCGGGTAACGGATGACAGCAACGGGCAAAATTGATGACCATGCCATCGGCGCCGCTGATGACGATCGAGCCTTCAGCATTGCTGGAACCGTTGTCACCGCTATTTGCCGGTTGGTCCTCGGGTAGCTTGTTGGCGAGCCGGTAGGCGATGGCGTGGGCCATGCGGTTGCCAAGGCCAATCGACTCCAGCAGCTCATCGCTGCGATTGAGCGAGAGCTCCCTGAGCAGCGATGGCAGGGCGTCTTTGGGCAGTTCTTCGAGGCTGAGCTCGTAATCGGCAAGTGCCTTGTTGAGCAGGCGATGGCCGAGTTGGACGGACTCGGTGTGCTGCTGGTGCTTGAGCGCATGACGAATCGCCGAGCGTGCCTTGGCGGTCATCACGAACGACAGCCAGGCGGTGTTGGGCCGCGCCCCGGGCGCGGTGATGATCTCGAGCGTCTGGCCGCTTTCCAGCCGGCTCGACAGCGGCGCCAGGTGGCGGTCGATGCGACAGGCAATGCAGCTGTTGCCGATGTCGGTGTGCACGCTGTAGGCGAAGTCGATCACCGTAGCGCCCTGGGGCAGCTCCATGATGTCGCCCTTGGGCGTGAACACGTAGATATCGTCTGGGAAGAGGTCGTTCTTGACGTGCTCGATGAACTCCAGCGAGTTGCCCGCCTGGCGCTGCATCTCGAGCAGGCCGCGTACCCATTCCCGCGCCCTGGCATGGCTGCCGGCGGCAATCGGCCGCTCGGTCTGGCCGGCCTTGTAGAGCCAATGGGCGGCGATGCCGTTGTTGGCCATGGCCTCCATCTCGCGGGTGCGGATCTGCACCTCGATGGGCATGCCGCCGGTGCCGAACAGGGTGGTATGCAGGCTCTGATAGCCGTTGGCCTTGGGAATGGCGATGTAGTCCTTGAAGCGCCCGGGCACCGGCTTGTAGAGGTTGTGCACCGCACCGAGGATGCGATAGCAGGTATCGACATCGTCGGTGATGATGCGAAACCCAAATACGTCCATGATCTCAGCGAACGGCTTACGCTGGTCGCGCATCTTGCGATAGATCGACAGCAGGTGCTTCTGGCGCCCGACCACGGTGCCCGACAGACCGTCATCATCCAGGCATTTCTGCAGGCTCGACTGGACCTGGCGGATGGTGGTGCGACGGCTGCCGCGCGCCTTGCCCACCGCGCGCTTGATGCGCTCGGCGCGCATCGGGTGCAGGGCCTGGAAGGACAGATCCTCGAGCTCGACGCGAATGGTGTTGATGCCGAGGCGTCCGGCAATGCGAGCGTAGATTTCGAGGGTTTCGCGGGCGATGCGGCGCTTCTTGTCCGGGCGCAGGGCACCCAGGGTGCGCATGTTGTGCAGGCGGTCGGCGAGCTTGACGATGATCACCCGGATATCCCGGGACATCGCCAGTACCATCTTCTGGAAATTCTCAGCCTGGGCGACGGCCTTGTCTTCGAAGGTGATCTGCGTGAGCTTCGAGACGCCGTCGACCAGCTCCGCCACCGGTTCGCCGAACTGCTCGGCGAGGGATTTCTTGGCGACGCCGGTGTCCTCGATCACGTCATGCAGCATGGCCGCCATCAGCGCCTGATGGTCCATGTGCATGTTGGCGAGAATGTTGGCGACCGCCAGTGGATGCGTCACATAGGGCTCACCCGAACGGCGGCGTTGGCCGTCATGGGCCTGTTCGGCGTAGTAGAAGGCGCGCTTGACCTGGCGGATTTCCTCCGGGGGAAGATAGCCGCCTAGGCGGTCGGCCAGGTCATCGATGGTGAACATGCAGCACGCCTATATCCTGAACACAGAGCAAAAGTTGACGATATCAGAATTCAGCGCGGTTGCATCATTCCTCGCCCATTTCGGGCTCGCGACGGGGACGCACCGGCGCCTCGATCGGCTCGTTGAGGACGTTTTCGTCAATCTTCTCGGCGGCGATCTCACGCAGCGCCATGACGGTGGGCTTGTCATTTTCCCAGGGCAGCAGCGCATCGCGGGAGCCGCGGGCCAGCTGACGGGCACGCTGGGTGGAGATCATCACCAGCTTGAAACGGTTTTCGACGTGTTCCAGACAATCTTCGACGGTGACTCGCGCCATGATCAGGTACCTGAGTTCGAGGGATGGGAAAGATAAATCGTTCGAAGGCCCCGCCAACCGGCACGCTGCGGGACCGTGCAGTCTACTGTAGCCCTTCGTCCTGTGACAAGAGCGACGCCAGCAGCTTGCCCTGGCGCTCGCGTACCCGGGCAAGTCGGGTACGCTGGCCGCGCACCAGCGCTTCGAGATCGGCAAGGGCCGTGGCGAAGTCGTCGTTGATGACCACATGGGCATATTCGTCGAAGTGCGACATCTCGCTGATGGCGTCACGCATGCGGCGCTCGATGATCGCTTCGTCGTCGGTACCGCGGCCAGCCAGCCGGGCGCGCAGCGCGGCCCGAGAGGGCGGCAGGATGAACACCGACTCGGCCTCGGGCATCTGGGCGCGGACCTGACGGGCGCCTTGCCAGTCGATCTCCAGGATCACGTCCTCGCCGGCTGCCAGACGCGCTTCCACTGCCGGGCGAGAGGTGCCGTAGTAGTTATCGAAGACGCGAGCGTGCTCGAAGAATTCACCACGCTCGATCATCTCCTCGAAGCGCTTGCGGTCGACGAAGTGGTAGTTGACGCCGTCCACCTCGCCCGGGCGCTTCTCGCGCGTGGTGTGCGAGACCGAGACGCCGATGCCGTCCAGGTGCTCGAGCAGCGCCTTGACCAGGCTGGTCTTGCCGGCTCCCGAGGGAGCGGAAACGATATAGAGGGTGCCTTGGGGCATGAGCGAGGTCCCTGACGTTGACAGCTGAAGAGCGAGCAGCTCGGAAAGGCGCGAAGTATCGCATAGATTGGCCCTCGCTCTACAGCATCCCGGTTTGGCCACCCTGCCTCAGGTGGCGAGGGATCCCGGTCCCTTGGCCCATATCATCGGCGAGGAGTTCGAGGACGTACTGAGCGGCCACCGAGTTGCCGCGCTCATCCAGCGCCGGTGACCAGGTGCAGACCGAGAAGCAGCCCGGGACGATGGCGATGATTCCGCCGCCGACCCCACTCTTGGCCGGCAGGCCAGCCCGGTAGGCGAAGTCGCCCGCCGCGTCGTACATGCCGCAGGTGAACAGCAGCGAATTGATCCGCCGTGACAGGTCGGGCGCGATGAACTGCTCGCCCAGGGATCGGGCGTATCCCCCGGCGGCCAGGAAATTGAAAGTCCGGGCGAGGTCGACACAGCTCATGGACAGTGCACAGCAGGAGAAATAGGCCTGCAGGACGGCGTCCACGTCGTTGTCCAGATGGCCGAAGGCCTGCATCAGATAGGCCATGGCGGCGTTGCGGGCTCGATGCTGCCACTCGGAGGCCTGCACGCGTTCGTCGATGTGGATCGTCGGATTGGCGGACAGCCGGCGGGCGACGTCGCGAAGGTGTTTCGAAGGCGTGGCGAAGGCGCTGACCAGGCGGTCGGTCACTGCGATGGCACCGGCGTTGATGAAGGGGTTACGGGGCTTGCCGCCCTCCACCTCGAGCTGAGTCAGGGAATTGAAGGGCATGCCTGAGGGATTGCGGCCCACCCGCGTCCACAGGGCATCGCCGTGCACGCGCAAGGCCAGGGTCAGCAGCAGCGTCTTGGCGATGCTCTGAATCGAGAACGGCTCCTGTGCCTCGCCGGCGTGATAGATATTCCCGTCATTGGTGCAGATGGCGATGCCGAAGCGGTCGGCCCGCCGTTGCGCCAGCGCGGGAATATAGTTGGCGACGCGGCCGCTGCCCAGCCGGGTTCTGGCGCGTCGCTCCAGGCTTTCCACCCATTCCTGCATCGTTTCCATGAGAACTCTCTGGCTGGTCGTCGCGAAGGGAGCCAGGACGCGACGGCCCGGCGGCGGCAGATGCCGTGGCCGGGCCGATGACGTCCGGAAGGAGAAGCCTGGCTAGGGAGTGGTCGGCGATGCCGCCTGGGAGCGGCGCACCCGCTCACGATCCTCGGGTTCGATCTCCCAGGCTGTGGGGTCGACGTTGAGGTCGCTGAACTTGTCGGCCTCGAAGATCGGTTGCCCGACGCCGGCCTGGATCTGGTCGTCGAAGTCGCGCAAGATGCGCCGCCCCGGCTTGAAGAGCAGGATCAGCGCGATCAGGTTGGCCAGAGCCAGGAAGCCCATGGTGGTGTCGGCGAAGGCGAAGACGGTGCCCAGGTCAGTCATCGCCCCCCAGATGCACAGACCGATGATGGCGAGGCGAAAGGCGTTGAACAGGGTACGATTGCCGCGGCTGAAGAAGTCGAGGCTGTTCTCGCCCAGGTAGTAGTTGTAGAGGATGGTGCTGAAGCCGAACAGCAGCAGCGCAACGCTGACGAAGCTGCGGCCCCACTCCCCGACATGATCGGCCAGGGAGGCCTGAGTCAGGGCGATGCCGTCGATGCCGGCGCCGAGGGCCGGATCATAGGCCCCGCCGAGCAGGATGATGAAAGCGGTGGCGGAGCAGATGATCAGGGTATCGATGAACACCGAGAAGGCCTGCACGATGCCCTGGTTGACCGGGTGCGGCACGTAGGCGACGGCGGCGACGTTGGGTGCGCTGCCCAGCCCCGCCTCATTGGAGAACAGGCCGCGCTTGACGCCCATCAGGATCGCCGCGCCGATGCCGCCGCCGATGGCCGGCTCGAGGCCGAAGGCGCTCTTGACGATCAGCGCGATCACGTCCGGGATCTGGGTGATGTTCAGGCCCAGCACCACCAGCGCGATCAGCAGGTAGCCGCCCGCCATCACCGGAACCAGCACCTCGGTGACCCGAGCGATGCGCTTGACGCCACCGAACACGATCAGCCCCACCACCAGGGCTAGGCCGAGGCCGGTGATGTGAGCCGGGATGCCGAAGGCATCGTCGAAGGAGGTGGCCACGGCGTAGGACTGCAGGGCGGTGAAGGCGAAGCCGAAGGTGGCCAGCAGCAGCACCGAGTAGAGGCCGGCCAGCCAGGTCCAGCGGCGCCTGAGCCCGCGGGCGATGTAGCGGGCCGGGCCGCCGCGGTAGGTGCCGTCGGGCTCGGCGGTCTTGTAGGCCTGGGCTAGGGTGCACTCGAGGAAGCTGGTGGCCATGCCCATCAGGCCGACCACCCACATCCAGAACACCGCGCCCGGACCACCCAGGGTGATGGCCACGGCGACGCCGGCGATGTTGCCGCCGCCGACCCGCCCGGCCACCGACAGCAGCAACGCCTGGAAGGAACTCAGGTGGCCGTGTTGGTCCTTCTTGAAGGCCTGGCTGGCGCTGAGGATGCGGAACATGCGGCCGAAATAGCGGAACTGTACGCAGCGCGAGGCCAGGGTGAAGCCGACCCCGACGGCGATCAGCAGGGCGATCAGAACCTTGCCCCACAGCAGGTCGTTGATCAACGCGAGCATGCGGCACCTCCCTCGTGGATCGTCGACTCGGTAGGGGAGACGGTCGCGGCAGGGAAGGCCGCCTTTATGATGGTTGGCATCGTTGAACCTCTTATTCTTGGAGTGTCGCGGCTCTCGTCATGGAGCCACGCCATCAAGAGCAAGGGGCGTGCCAGGTCAGGGTTTTCTCTTTAAATGATTATTTTTTATGATTTTTTTGGGAGTGGTTGGCTTCGGTGACGAGGGTGAAGGGGTATAACCTCGAGACGATCCGGAGCGGCGACAACTTGTAAGTAACTGAAATAAAAGGCTCTGCGGCGCTATAACCTGGGTTATCCCGTCGCCGGGGTTATAGGGGTTCCGCGCCGGACTCGCGCAGTTTCTTCACCCGCTTGCTCAGGGCCGGCTGCGAGATGCCCAGCAGCTTGGAGGCGATCGACTGATTGCCCTCGGCCCGCTGCAGGGCCTCGCGGACCAGCAGGTCGGCGACCTCGTGCAGCGTCGGCAGCGGCTCGTCCGGGGCGAAGACGTGGCGTTCGATGGACGCCTCGGCCGACGGCTCGGAGCCGGCAAGGCCTGGATCGATGGCGCGCCTGAAGGCCGCCATGGACAGCGTTCGCGAGCGGTGGACGCTCATGGCGTCGTAGGCCATGGCGCGCAGCTCGCGGACGTTGCCGGGAAAGGCGTAGGTGCCCAGCAGCACCGGCAGCTCGGGCGGGTAGGTCGGGCGTGGCTTGCCGAGTTCGTCGGCGGCCTCGGCGAGGAAGTGGTCCAGCAGCAGCGGGATGTCGCCGCGGCGACGACGCAGCGGCGGGATCTGGACCTGATGAGTGCGCAGCCGGTAGTAGAGGTCCTTACGAAAGCCGCCTTCTCGCTGACAGGCCTCGAGGTCGTGATGGGTCGCCACCACGATGCGCGCCCGGGCCCGCTTGGGGCGATCGCTGCCCAGCGGATAGTACTCGCCGTCCTGGAGCAGGCGCAGCAGCTTCACCTGGGACGCCGGATTCAGGTCGCCGATCTCGTCGAGAAACAGGGTGCCGTCCGCGGCCTGTTCGACCATGCCGGCGCGGGGACGATCGGCCCCGGTGAAGGCGCCTCGCTCATGCCCGAACAGGGTGTCGGCGAAGACCCCCTCATCGAGCCCCGCCGCGTTGACGCAGACCAGCGGGCCGTGGCGGCCGCTCAGCGCATGGGCGGCGCGGGCGATCAGCTCCTTGCCGACCCCGCTCTCGCCGCCGATCAGCAGCGGCTGGCTGGAGGGCGCCACTGACTCGAGGTACTGGAAGACCGAGCGCATGCCTTTGTCGTCGGTGATGATGTCGGCGAAGGCCTCGGGGTGTTCCAGAGTGTCGTCGAGGAAGCGTTGACGCAGCGCCAGGTTTTCCTGGCGCAGCTCCTGCAGGCGGATGGCGCGTTTGATCCCCTCGATCAGCCGGCTCTGCTCGTCGGTCTTGACGAAATAGTCGAAGGCGCCTTGCTTGATGCAGTCGACGGCGGTCTCCACCTGGTTCAGGCCGCTAATCACGATCACCCCGACATCGGGATGCTCCTCGACGATGCGCCGCAGCAGTGCCTCACCCGACAGGTGGGGCATGGTCAGGTCCAGCGTCACCAGGCCGATGTTCTCTCGCGCCAGGATGTCCATCACCTGGCGGCTGTCCTGGCAGCAGTGGAGATGGTTGATACCGCCGCTGCGCTCCAGGGCGATGCTGAGGCTGCGCAGGTAGGAGGGTTCGTCATCGACCAGCAGCAGGCCGAAGCCGGGATAGAGGTTCATGCTCATCGATCATCCTGGTGGGAGGTGACATCGTCGGCGGCCGAGGCCACGGGCAGCGTCAGGGTAACGGTGGTGCCGCGGTCAGGCTGAGACGCGAAGTCCAGCTGGCCGTGGTGCTCGCGGACGATGCCGGCGGACACCGACAGCCCCAGACCGGTGCCGCCGCACTCGCGCCGGGTGGTGAAGAAGGGGTCGGTCAGCCGGGTAAGCGCCGCCGGGTCGATGCCGCGTCCCTCGTCGTGCACCTCCAGGATCACGGCCCGGTCGTCGGCCAGGTAGCGGGTCGTCAGGCGGATGCCCTGGTCGCGCCCCTCGAGAGCCTGGCAGGCGTTGAGCACCAGGTTGATGACCACCTGCTCGATGCGCTGGGCGTTGCCCCACACGGCAGGGAGATCGCCGGCGTAGTCTGTCTCGAAGCGGTCGGTGGCCTGGCGGATCGAGTTGTCGACCAGGCGCACCGCGGTTTTGACCACCTCGTCGAGGTCCAGGCGCTCGCCGAGCTCAGGGCTGCCTTGGCGAGCGAAATCCTTCAGATCGCCGACAATCCGCTTGATGCGCTGGGTACCCTCCAGCATCTCGTCGAGCATCGAGGGCACCTCGTCGCGCATGCGCGAGTACGGCAGGCCGCCGAACGGGAAGTCGCCGTGGTCGCGATAGTGGGCCTCGAGAATGGAACGGGCATCGGCGTGGGCGTCGCGGAGCACCGGCAGGTTCAGTAGCAGCAGGCCGCTGGGGTTATTGATCTCGTGGGCGACGCCGGAGACCAGCACGCCCAGCGAGGACATCTTGTCGGCCTGGATCAGCTGCTGCTGCTGGCGGCGTAGCTCCTCGGTGCGGCTCGCTACCTCGCGCTTGAGCAGGCGGTTCCAGACCACGATGCCGCCGAGGATCAGCAGCAGCAGCCCCGAGGCGAGTGCGCCAATCAGTCCGAGCCGTTTCCAGGGCAGGCCCTGCCCCTGCTCCAGGGGCCCCAGCCACTTGTCGTAGATGGCCTGATGGCGGCCGGTGTTCTTGAGGATCGCCAGGCCCTCGCTGAACTGGGCCAGCACGTCGGCGTTGCCCTCCTTGACGGCATAGCCGTAGCGCAGCGAGAACGGGTGGGCGACCGGCACCAGGTTAGTCAGCCCCAGCTCGCGGCTGAGGTACAGCGCCGGCAGGTTGGCCACTAGGGCATAGTCATGCTGGCCAGCGGCAAGGGCGCGCAGGGCGTCGGCATGGGTGTCGGTGGTGAACAGCTTGGCCCCCAGATCCCGCTCGATCAGCATGTCCTGCATGATATCGCCGCGTTGGACGATGACCTCCTGGCCGCGAAGATCCTCCAGGCGCTCCACGGGTGGGGTGCCGCGGCGAGCGAAGATGGATTGGTGGACAATGGCATGGGGTGGGGCGAAGTCGAAGGTGGCGTCGCGGGCCTCGGAATACGACATGCCCTCCAGGACGTCGATCTCGCCGCTCTCCAGCTTGTTGCGCATCTCGCTCCAGGGGCCCAGTTCGATGCGCACCTCGATGCCCATCACCTCGGCGATGGCTCGGGTCAGCTCGACGTCATAGCCCGCGGGACGGCCGTCTTCGTCGAGGAACTCGTAGGGGGGATGGTAGTGGTCGCCGCCGACCACGATGACCCGGTCGTCGCCGGCGGAGGGCGGCGCGGCTCGGCCGATGGCCGGCAGCGCGACCAGGCAGGCCACTAACAGCAGGAGCAACCACCGACGTGCGGCGATGATGCGGATGGGTCGAAGTGTGTCGGTCGGCGTCACGGGCATCACCGGAGTCTACGTGATTTGTTGGCTCAACTCGCGGTTCTACTTTGCTGGTGCCGGCGGCAATGCCGCCGGGAGTGCCAGGGGCATCAAAAACCCTTCGATGCGCCGGGGCGCCCCTATGATCCGTCGCACAATCAAAGACCGATTATCGCATACCGTGCCGGCCTCTGGGATAATAGCCTGCTAATTTCGCGCCGCCTGACGGTTGCGTCACCACTGTCTCAGGGAGCGTGATATGACAACGGACTCGACTCGTCCATCTTCGAACCCCCGCCTGGCCGAGAAGGCCCTGGCGCTTGGGGGCTTTGCCATCGGCACCACCGAATTCGTGATCATGGGCCTGATGCAGCGTATCGCCACCGATTACGGCATCGCGGTCCAGGACGTGGGCCTGGCGATCAGTGCCTATGCCCTTGGGGTAGTGGTCGGTGCGCCCTTGATCTCGGCGATCGGCGCACGCATTCCTCGTCGCCGGCTGCTGATCGGTCTGATGGTGATGTTTGCCGCCAGTAATCTACTGACCCTGCTGGCGCCTTCCTTCTATGGATTCGTTGCCCTGCGCTTCTTTGCCGGCCTACCCCATGGCGTCTACCTGGGCGTGGCGGCGCTGGTGGCCGCCAATGTCGCCGAACCCCACGAGCGGGGCCGCGCCGTCGGCCGGGTGCTGGTAGGGCTGACCCTGGCGATCCTCGCCGGGGCGCCGCTGGCGACCTGGGTTGGCGGCCTGTTGGGTTGGAAGGCTGCCTTCGTGATGGTGGGCGCGCTGGGGCTTGCCACGGCACTGCTGGTGAGGCTATGGGTGCCGGTGCAGCCGGCGAATGATGGGGCGTCGCTGCGCTCGGAGCTCTCGGCCATCACCAAGCCGCGCGTGCTCTATACCCTGGCCGTCGCCTGTGTCGGCTTCGCCGGCATGTTCAGCGTGTTCAGCTATGCGATGCCGACCCTGACTCATCAGGCGGGCATGCCCGAGGCGCTGGGGCCACTAGTACTGGCGACCTTCGGGGTGGGCTCGGTAATCGGCAACCTCGTCGGTGGCCGGCTGGCCGATGCCAACCAACGCCTGGCGATCGGCGGGGCCCTGGTCTGGGCGGCACTCTGCCAGCTGGGCTTTTTCCTGGCGGCCGATCAGATCTGGAGCGGCATGCTGTTCGTGGGCCTGGTGGGTACCTGCGGTGCCCTGGTACCGCCTCTGCAGACGCGTCTGATGGATGTCGCCGGCGAGGCGCAGACCATGGCCGCGACCCTCAATCACGCGGCCTTCAACATCGCCAATGGCCTCGGAGCCTGGCTGGGCGGCTTGGCGGTCACGGTTGGACTCGGCTGGTCGGCCACTGGGCTGGTGGGGATGGTCATGGCGCTGGGCGGTCTAATGATCTTCCTTGTTGCCTTGGCGCGTGAGCGTGCCACCCAGATGCCTGCCTGATGTCGCGCCAGCCTGGTCTGGCGCGAACCCGAAGATGACAAGGAGAGACCATGACGACTGCCGGTAACCGACGCCATCAGGCATCGGCGCTGCCCTTTCTGGGTGTGGCGCTAGCGTTTCTGATCACCATGCTGGGTACCACCCTACCCACGCCTTTGTACCCGGTTTACCAGTCGCGCTTCGATTTCTCGCAGCTGACCATCACGGTGATCTTCGCCGTCTATGCGCTGGGTGTGATGGGGGCGCTGGTAGCGACCGGGCGCTGGTCGGATCAGCTCGGGCGTCGCCCAATGCTGGGCGCCGGTCTGGCGGCGGCGGCCATCAGTGATTTGATCTTCCTGTCCAGCGATGGCCTTTCAAGCCTATTGGTCGGCCGCTTCATCTCGGGAGTGTCGGCCGGCATCTTCACGGCGACGGCCACCGTTGCGGTAATGGAACTAGCCCCAGCCGCTTGGCCTAAGCGGGCGGCCTTCCTGGCGACGGCCGTCAACATGGGCGGCCTGGGGTTGGGGCCAATCCTTGCCGGCCTATTGGTGGAATACCTGCCCTGGCCGCTACGCCTGGCCTACGGGGTGCACCTTCTGCTGGCCGTTTTGGCGGCGCTGGCGGTGCTCAAGGCGCCGGAGACCGTGACCCGTCCGGCGCAACCGAAGCTCACGCTACAGCGGCTACAGGTGCCAGAGGAGGTCCGCGATATCTTCCTGCCTGCGGCGATCGCCGGCTTCGCTGGTTTCGCCCTGCTGGGGTTCTTCACCGCCACGGCGCCGGCCTTCATGATCGGTGTGCTTGGCTATGACAATCTTGCGCTTAGCGGGCTGGCTGCGGGCTCGGTGTTCTTCGCCTCGACCATTGGCCAGCTTTTACAGGAACGCTTGTCGTCCTCCTGGCGGCTACCCCTGGGCTGCGCTGGGGTGATTATCGGCGCCTCGCTGGTAGGCATTGGCATAGGGCGCGCCTCGCTTGCGTTCTTTCTGTTCGGCGCTCTGGTGGCGGGTATTGGCCAGGGCATGGCCTTTCGCGCGGGTCTGGGGGCCGTTGTACAGGCAAGTCCCGTTGATCAGCGCGGTGGGGTAGCCGCCACCTTCTTCATCGTGGCCTATATCGCCCTCTCAATCCCGGTCGTGGGCATCGGGCTTGCGGCCCGCGCCTTTGGCCTCGCCCCCGCCGGCATGGCGTTTGCCGGTGGTGTCGCTCTGCTGGCGGGCACCTCGCTAGTAAGCCTTGTGTGGATGAGGCACCGCAAGGCACAAGTCTAACTCCCGCCACTTCCCCCATACCTCCCTTCTTATCAACCAACAACGCCGGGCGCTTGGCCCGGCGTTGTTGTTGTGTGGCGTCGTATTTCACTGCCTATAGGCTGCCCACCCTGACGGGCGCCACGATCAGACCTCGACGTTAAGAGTCACATCGATATTGCCGCGGGTGGCATTGGAGTAGGGGCAGACCTGGTGGGCTGCGTCGACCAACTCTTGGGCTGCAGCCTGATCCATGCCCGGCAGCGAGACGTTGAGAGTGACTTCAATGCCGAAGCCAGCGTCAATCTGACCGATGCCGACCTGGCCGATCACCTGAGTCGCCTCGGGAAGCTTCACCTTCTGCTGACTGGCGACATGCTTCATGGCGCCGATAAAGCAGGCCGAGTAACCGGCGGCGAACAGCTGTTCCGGGTTGGTGCCGTTACCGCCGGCGCCACCGAGCTCTTTGGGGGTGCTCAGAGACACGGACAGGGCGCCATCGGATGTCTTTGAGGTGCCGTCACGGCCGCCTGTGGTGGTGGCTTCGGCGCGATAGAGAACCTTTTCAATCGACATGGAGAGTCTCCCGTATTGAGTTTTTGCAGTAAACGATAAATTGCTATTTAATAGTGCACTATCTAGACGGATAAAAAAACTTAGCCGTTGGCGTCGAGCTTCTTGCGCAGGGCATTGAGCTCATCGCGCAGCTGTCCCAGCTCTTGGGGTTCGCAGTGGGTGGCGCAGATAGCGGCTTTCGGCACGCTGCGGGCACGCTCTTTAAGTGCTTCACCTTCCGAGCTGAGGCTGATATCTACCCGGCGCTCGTCTTCATTCGAGCGCTGGCGCTTGACCAGGCCGTGCGCTTCGAGCCGCTTGAGCAATGGCGTCAAGGTTGCCGAGTCGAGACCCAAGTACTCGCCGATCTTAGACACCGACAGCTGGCCGTGCTGCCAGAGCACTAGCATGACCAAGTACTGAGGATAGGTCAGGCCAAGCTCGTTGAGCAGACGACGGTAAAGCTTATTCATCGCCAACTGGGTCGAATACAGCGCAAAACAAAGCTGGTTGTCGAGTGTCAGTAGGCTGTCGTCATCGGCGGCGTGATCAGTCATGTACAAGCTCAATTTTGGTTGTGTGCGATTGTTTAGCAAGCGATAACTTCAGATATGCCTTGAAGCGCTGCTGGTTCGCTGTGGCTGTAAGGGAAGGGTAACAGAAAAGCAGATGTCAGCATTGTATAACAAAGTACCGGCGTAGAATCGGCGAGCTACAGCGGACTCTAGTCGATACTGGCGCAGGTAGGGATGCCCAGCGGTAGCCAAGGAGCAAAACCGGCGGGATGAGTGGCACATAAGGCCTCGATTATTACCGGCATTGCCACGCCAAGCACTCCTGTCAAATGCTAAAGCCAATAGCCGTTCGGGAAAGCTGCCTGCTTGCCATTTTTCGTGCCGTGAATGAGCCACGCAACACCGCATCACAGCTAGGCCGACAGGGAAGCGCTACCGGGCCGATATCGCTGTGCCGAAAAGTCGCCATCGCGACGGAAGGTAAGCATCTCTACCAGGTCAGGGGCACGACATTTTCGATACGTGATCGGCGTGATATGGGTCTTTGAGATTAGGCCAGGCGCTTGCAGAAACGCTCAGCGGTTCTCAATGGATATTCAATAAATATGTCAGAGAAAAATATAAATTGACTAAAAGTCAATTCTAACGCCGGGAGTTACAGCGCCATGATAGGACGCAAATTAGATAACAAGCTTACGAAAGCCCTCAAGTCCAACACAGCCTGCATCATCTTCGATGTTAAGGGTAATGTTATGGATGCCAGCGATAGTTTTCTTGAGTGTGTCAAGTATGATTTGGAAGAAATAAAAGGGAATCATCATCGTATTTTCTGCACTCCAGAAACGCTAAGTTCTTCTGATTATGCGTTTTTCTGGCATGAGCTGGCTCGTGGACACAGTCAAAGCGGTACGTTTCAGCGCATCAATGCTAAAGGCGAGGATGTTTGGCTAGAAGCCACCTATCTGCCCGTCGAGGGAGGGAATGGTCGAGTCGCTTATGTGATCAAGATCGCCAGTGATGTGACCGCAAAGCACGAAAATGCGGTCGATCAAAATGCCATATTAAGTGCGCTGGATGCATCCATGGCCGTGATCGAATTCACGCCTGAAGGTCATGTGATTAGTGCCAATAGGAATTTCCTCGATGCGGTAGGACACAGCTTTTCTGCCGTCAGAGGTCAGCATCATGAAATGTTCTGTACGCCAGAGTTCTATCAGGAAAATCCTGACTTCTGGTATGAGCTAGCCCACAATAATTTGAAACAGGGTAAGTTCAAGAGAATTGCCGCTGATGGCAAGATCGTCTGGCTAGAGGCGACCTACAACCCGGTGGTCGATGAGAGTGGAAATGTCTTCAAAGTCGTCAAGTTTGCCACCGATATTACCAAGGACGTTGAAAAAGAACAGGCCGCACGTCGCGCCGTAGAGTCCGCGCGAACCACGTCGCTGCAGACGGAAACGATAGCCAAAGATGGCCTTAGTCAACTTGAGGAAGCTGTCAGAACCGCCAAACATGTGGCCGTCGAAGTGGAGGGGGCTCAAGGCATCATCAATGCCCTCAATCAGCAGGTCTATACGATCAACGACATCACCAATACCATCTCACGTATCGCACAACAGACAAACCTGTTGGCACTCAATGCCTCGGTTGAAGCCGCCAGGGCGGGAGAGCATGGGCGCGGTTTTTCAGTTGTCGCCAAGGAAGTCAAAGAGCTTTCCCAGGGATCCACAGAGGCTGCCAAAAAGATTTCTGACGTACTGGGGGAGAATAACGAGCTGATCCGGCAGGCGAGTGAAAGGATGAACGAAGTCGTCGATCAAAGTTCTAGCAACCGTGAGCGGGTTGCGCAGACTCAGTCGGTGATCAGCGAGATACTCTCCGGCGCCGAACGGGTCTCGCGTGCGATCGATAGTTTGTAGCTATTGTGTATTGGGTTTTACAGCTCGGAGGTGTAAGACATCGTCTCGTGTCCTTGTAAGAGATTGACCACTTTTTTTCCGCTAAACAGTAAACTTTCCAGTAAGCATGCCGATATTCACTCCAACTGATGATCACAATTGCGATAGCTTCCTGTGCTTGTTTTAGGCACCCCGGCTGGCGCGATTTCTCCCCCTCCCCGAGGCGTCGCGCTAAGGGTTTAACAAGGCCTAATTCTATGAATATTCTTAGGAAAAGCGTCAAATTACGATTGGCTGTGAGTTTGGGTGCCTGCATCATGATGTTGATTGCTGTCGGCACCATAGGGCTTTACAACCTCAGCAAAACGAACGATGCCGTCACTGATACCTATGAAGGCAACGTCGTCACGCTGCTGGATTTGACTAAGATCAACCAAGCGCTGCTCAGCACTCGGGTGAAGATAACGGCAGAGCAACGGGACAGGAACCCGGCGACCGCTGTGACGACCAAACAAGAAATCGCTGAAAACGATGCCATCATCGACGAGGCTTGGGGCGATTACTTCCCACAGCGTGTGTCCGATGAGATCGAGCGCGACCTAGCCGGAGAATTTATGAGTTCTCTGGCGGAACTGCGGGCCGGTATCGATGAGATCAATGCGGAGATGATCGACAATGATTTCGACGCCGCACGTGAGATTGCCACGACCACGCTTCGTGCTGACTACCCAAAAGTGCTAACGGCGATTCAAGGGTTGATCGACCGTAATAGCACGCAAGCCTCTGCTGCTAATCAGCAAACGTCAGAGGATTATGCCTGGACGCGTAATTTCATTATCGGGTTAATAGTGTTCTCGGTAATAGCTAGTGTTCTATTAGCTATTTGGTTGATTCGAGGCATTATGACGCCGCTGGGCAAGGCGCGAGAGCTTGCCAACGCCATGGCGCAAGGCCAACTGGATCATGACATCAATATCACCTGTCGCGATGAGTTTGGCGACATGCTCAGAGCCTTGAAGATGATGGAAACAAAGTTCTCTCAGGTCGTGATGTCCGTTCGTCATAACGCCGAATCGGTGAACGTGGCCGCTGAGGAAATTGCCCATGGCACCGAAGACCTGAGCAGCCGCACGCAGCAACAGGCCTCTAGCATCCAAGAAACAGCCGCCTCCATGGATGAAATCACCTCCACGGTGCGGCAGAACGCAGACAATGCGTCCGAAGCCGACAAGCTCGTCCATGATGTTAGCCGACAAGCCAACACCGGCGGTGAAATTGCCGGGAAAGCGGTCCAAGCGATGGAGGGTATCAACGCATCGAGCCGCAAGATTGCCGGTATCGTGGGCTTGATCGATGAAATCGCTTTCCAGACCAATCTGCTGGCACTCAATGCCTCGGTGGAAGCGGCACGTGCAGGCGAGCAGGGCCGTGGCTTTGCGGTGGTAGCCAACGAGGTGCGTAACCTGGCTGGGCGCAGTGCCAACGCCGCCAAAGAGATCAAGCAGTTGGTCGAGGACAGTATCAACCAGGTGGATAATGGTTCTAACCTGGTCAACCAGGCGGGCAAAGCGTTGGAGGATATCGTTGGCGGTGTTCAGCGTGTCACGGTGCTGATGAGTGAAATCGCCACCGCTAGCCACGAGCAGTCCCAGGGGATCGACCAGGTCAATACGGCGATCTCGCAAATGGATAGCGTGACCCAGCAAAATGCGAGTCTGGTGGAAGAATCCAGCGCGGCTGGCCGCTCTCTGCAGGTTCAAGCCGCGGCGCTACTGAAAGAGGTGTCGTTCTTCAAGGGAACGGCCACCGATCAACCGCAGGCCGCATTACCTAATACGGCGCGGCGCAACACTAGTCAGCCACAGGTTGCTCAACGGCCCAAGGTGCAAAAAAAGCAAGAACAGCAAGAAGAAGAGTGGGCGTCTTTCTAGTCGGCTGACTGGCTAAGAAAAAGCCCCTGAAAAACAGTCCAAAGAAAGACCGCCAAGAAGCGCCCCTGATGGGGCGCTTTTGCTTTGTGGACACTAGGTGCTGGGTAGCGGTAGCAAGAGCGATAGCGTGAATATGCCTCGACGCCGCCCAAAACGTTTTGGGCCCGGGGCGTTACGGCGTGCCGTCATGGCCAGTTGGGGTGGCGAGAATCACTCGATATTCTGAATCTGTTCGCGCATTTGTTCGATCAGCACCTTGAGCTCCACGGCGCTGCGGGTCGTCTCGGCGACCACCGACTTGGAGGACAGGGTGTTGGCCTCGCGATTGAGCTCCTGCATCAGGAAGTCCAGGCGCCGACCCACCGGGCCCCTAAGAGTAAGCTGCCGCTCGACTTCGTCGACATGCGTTGCCAGGCGGTCGAGTTCTTCGTCGACGTCGGCCTTTTGGGCCATCAGGGTCAGTTCGGCCTCCAGTCGCTGCGGTTCGAGTTCGGCCCGTACCGTTTCCAGTCGCGCAAGCAACTGGTCCCGCTGGCGATTGAGGATCTCGGGCAGTTGCCCCTTCACCTCGCTGACCTGCTCGCGAACGGCGGTCAGGCGGCTTCTGATGAGCATGGCGAGCTCGGTGCCTTCTCTGGCGCGCGCCTCGAGCAGGGCGTCCAGCGCCTCTTTGAACAACGCCTTAGCGCTATCTGCCACCTCGTCGATATCCGGGCCGCTGGATTCCAGGACACCGGGATGATCGAGCAGCGCAAGAGCATCGGGCATGGCAGCCTCGGGCACTGCGCGGCGCAGCTCGCCCAAGGCCTCGGCCAGGCCGGCCAGGCGCTCGGCGTTGATGCTCAGCGTCTCGCCTTTGCTTGGCACGAAGCGCAGGGTGCATTCGACCTTGCCGCGATTAAGTCGCTGGCGTAGGGCGTCGCGGTAGCCGGGCTCCAAGCTGCGCAGGGGTTCGGGCAGGCGGAAATGCAGGTCGAGATAGCGCTGATTGACCGAGCGCAACTCGAGCTCGAGGCTGCCCCAGTCGGCTTCCCGGCTGGCCCGCGCGAAGGCGGTCATGCTGTGCACCATGTCGACTCCTGGCGATATAGCTGGGTTGTTATAAGGCGGAGTGTAACCGATTCCCGCGGGCGAGCGTGTAGAATGGCGGCCAGCTGTCGGCGCTTGCCGGCCTTTGTTCTGTTTCCCGCAATGAGAGATGTCATGTCCACCACACCCCTGCGCCCCAGCGGCCGCCAGCCCGATCAGCCCCGTGATATTCGTCTGACTCGCGACTACACGCGCCACGCCGAAGGCTCGGTGCTCGTCGAGTTCGGCGATACCAAGGTGCTGTGCAACGCAAGCGTCGAAGCCGGCGTGCCACGCTGGCTGCGTGGCAAGAACCAGGGCTGGGTGACCGCCGAGTACGGCATGCTGCCGCGGGCCACCCATTCCCGCAGTGGCCGTGAGGCGACGCGCGGCAAGCAGGGCGGCCGTACGCTGGAAATTCAGCGCCTGATCGGCCGCTCACTGCGCGCGGCGGTGGATCTCAAGCAGCTTGGCGAGTTCACCATCACCGTCGACTGCGACGTGATCCAGGCCGATGGCGGCACCCGAACTGCTTCTATCACCGGCGGCTGCGTGGCGCTGGTCGATGCCATTCGCTACCTGCAGCGTGAGAAGAAGCTCAAGAAAGACCCGTTCAAGCAGCTGGTTAGCTCGGTCTCGGTGGGGCTCTTCAAGGGCACGCCGGTGGTCGACCTCGATTACCCGGAAGATAGCCGCGCCGATACCGACATGAACGTGGTGATGACCGAGCAGGGTGGGCTGATCGAGGTGCAGGGCACCGCCGAGGCGGGCGCCTTCTCGCGCGCCGAGCTCAACGCCATGCTCGACCTGGCGGAAGGCGCTGGCGACACGCTCTTCGATCATCAGCGCGAGGCGCTGGGCATCCGCAACTAGCGGTGTCGGTCAGGGCGTGATGGCTCCATCACGCAAGACGCCGGCTCGAGGAGGCTGTGTGATAACCCGTCACCAGCCTCGGGGCGGCGCTCCAGAAGACTGCCTCGGCTTTGCCGGGGCAGTCTTCATTTCAGTGCCAGTTTTGGAAATGGCGACAGAGGGCGAGGCCGGACTCAACAGAGCCTGGCCAACGCCCCCTTCACCCCAAGGATATTGATCACCCGCATCAGGTTATAACAGAGCACACCCAGGCTATATTCACTGGCGGCGGAAGCGAGCCCCCAGCAGGTCAGCCGCCCCTTGTTGAGCAGGCGCTTCAAGGTAGCGAAGGTGGGCTCGACGGTTGCCATGCGCCGAACCATGCGTTCAGGCGTGGCCTGCCACTGCGCCTGCTC
>NZ_FNCI01000020.1 GCF_900100755.1 Onishia taeanensis | reverse complement strand
GGCTGTCCTTGTAGGTGTCGCATACAAAAATAGCCGTGAACGGGTGAGTTCACGGCTATCTTGCCAGCTTAGGAGGCTGTTTTCACACAGCCTCTTTAGGGGCGCCGTTTCCAGTTCAGAACGCCGTTCACCAGATCCCGGCATCCAGCCCGGCGGCCAGATAGAGTCCCAGTTCCTCTACTTGATCGGCGAAGGCCTCCTGCCAATCACCGCGCAGGATCAGCGGCTCCTGCACCCAACGCCAGCGCAGCCCGGTGACGATCGACTCCACTGCTCGACGGGTGCCGGTGCCGTCATGGCCGGCACGCACATAGAGCGCGCAGGGCAGGCCTTGTTTCTCCTCGAGCACGGCGTAGTAGCTGCGGTCGAAGAAGTCTTTCAGCGCCCCGCTCATGTAGCCCAGATTTTCGGTAGTGCCGAGCAGGATGGCATCGCAGCCGCGAATGTCGTCGGGCCCCGCGTCGAGCGGTGCTTTTACGCTTACCTCGATGTCATCGAGATCCGGGTGGCGTGCGCCGCGCTCGGCGGCCTCGCGCAGGCGCTGGGTATTGGGGGAGGGCGCATGGGCCACAATCAGTAGGCGTCGGGTCATGCGTGAAATAGTGCCAGCCAGCCGGGCGACTGGCCAGAGACAAGCGAATAGTGGGTAAGTGGTTAACTCGTCGGTTTGCGCGGCTTTGGCTCGGCGCCGGCTGGCGGCGTCTCAAGATTCCGGTCGTTGGTTGGCTGCAGGCTCGTCGGGCATTGAGGTGGCATAGCAGGGCGGCGAGCTGGGGGCGCTGTCGTCTGCCTCGCGGTCTTCCACGGTGAGTGCTTCAAGCAGCGCCTCGCGCAGGATCGGCAGGTGAGATTGTTCGAGGTCTCGCGCGGCGGATAGCAGCGTCAGCCGGCCGCGACGTGCCAAGCGCATCAGCGGCAGCAGGCAGTCCTTGGCATCCGCCATTTCCCAACGATAGCGGCGAGTGAAAACGCCGTGGCTGATCTTTTCTTGATGCCAGTCGCGGCGCAGGCCATTGGAGGGTGAGGCATCGCGGTACCAGTCACTCAGTGCCAGCGTTTCTCGGCGTTTCCCCCGGGGCCACAGCCGGTCAACCAGCACGCGCGCCCCGTCGTCTACCTCCGGTGGCGCATAGATACGCTTCAACTGAATGTCGTACTCCATGACAAGCGACTCCTGTTGGTGGCCCATTAGTGGCCAGGCGCGGTCGAGCCTAAGAAAGACTAGTCACCTGCTCCTTGGCTTGCCACATACTTGAGCGACTCCAGCGAGTCGGTGCCGGTGACGATGGCTTCCAGCTCATCGCAGAAGGCGGTGAAGGCATCGCTTGAATGCCCCGGCGTGCGGTGCAGTTCGATCTCGACATGCCCAAGCGGTGGTAGCCCTTCGTCATCGCCGACGATACGACAGCCTTCGGGAACGCTGCGCGGGGTCTTGACGGTGACCGCCAGACCCGCCTGAACCGGTAGGTTGATACCGGTGGGAGATTGGCTTGAGTAGCGCACGTCCCAGCGCCAGTCGGTAGGGCCCAGTGCCGCAAAGGCATGGGCGCGGAAGGTGCAACCTTCGGGATTCATGGCGAGTGGTAGCGTTTCCCAGTCGCTGACCGAACAATCCTCGGCTACTACCCAAACCATCGGCTCGCGTCCTAGCAGCCTGCCGGTCTGGGTCGGCCCGTGGCGAACCACCAGGGCGGCATCCAACAGGCCTTCCTGAAAGTCATGTACCAGCGAGCCACTGATGCTGCAGATGACTTCGAGGCGCACTTCGGGAAAGCGGGCGGCAAAGCGCGGCAGTAGCTCGGGCAGGTAGGTACTGGCCTGCTCTTCGGAGGTACCAAGCCGGATCAACTCGCCCTGGCGCTCCACGCCCATGACCCGCTGCGCCTCGTCCTGCAGCTTCAAGATATGACGTGCGTAGGGCAGCAGGCGGCCGCCGGGCGGTGTCAGTACTACACTGCGACTGGTGCGCTCGAACAACGACTCGCCCATCTGGTCTTCGAGGCGTTTGATCTGCAGGCTGACGGCAGACTGAGTGCGGTGCAGTACCTTGCCGGCGGCGCTGAACCCTTCGCATTCGGCCACCGTCACGAAGGCGCGTAGCAGGTCGGTATCCATGATCTATGAGCCCTTGCAATCTTTTATATCTGAACCATTCATTTCTATTATTAATCCTGTCTCTCTACCCTGTCTATACGTTATTGATCAGGCAGGAGCAACGACATGCAAAGCCACCGCATTCAGGAAGACGATACTTCACTGCAGGGGCTGATCGACCTGGAACGTTACCCCATTCACCACCTGGAGGGGGACCGCGGGCGCGAGCTGATCGCCGAATGCCGACAGCAGCTTGGCCAGGATGGCTGTGTGGTGCTCAAGGGCTTCGTGCCCGAAGAGGCCCTGGCGCGGCTCGAACGCGAGACCGAGCGCCTGTCGCCGCAGGCGCACTACAACCAGACCGAGACCAACCCCTACAACAGCGACGCCGACCCGAGCCTGCCGGCCTCGCATCCCAAGAACCGCTTCGATGACCGCACCAACGGCTTCGTTGCCGGTGACCGCATCGACGGCGATACCATCATCCGCCAGGTCTATTCCCACCCCGGATTTCAGCACTTCATCGCAAGCGTGGTGGGCATGGAGGAGATCCACCAGTACGCCGACCCCCTGGCGGATCTGGTCGTCAATGTGCTGCGCGAAGGCTGCCAGCATCCCTGGCACTACGACACCAACGAATTCATCGTCACCATGATGACTCGCCAGTCCGAAGGCGGCGGGCGCTTCGAGTACGCCCCTGGCATCCGCAGCCCCGAAGGCGAAAACTTCGACGCGGTCGAGCAGGTCATCGACGGCGACCGCTCGCGACTCAAGTCTCTCGACCTTCAGCCGGGGGATCTGCAGGTGTTCTTCGGCCGTTATTCGCTGCACCGAGTCACCCCGGTAGAGGGCGACCGCGAGCGCCATACCGTGATTTTCGCCTACGCCAAGGAACCGGGCTTCATCGGCCGCCCCGAGCGCGCCAAGCGCATCTTCGGTCGCATGGCCCCGGTTCACGAACGGCTGCTCGAAGAGGGCATGCAGCGCAGCGACAGCCTGGCCGACTGAAGGCGATGACGCCACGGTCGGACCTATGCAGATTCCCCGCGAATACGGCAACGAATAAACAGAGAGCTTGATCATGAGCATCGTCGATTTCGACAACCTGACCGACAACGAACCCGCCACTATCCCGGTGGTGCCTTCGGCGCCCGTGGGCAACGGCGACAGCATTCCCACCGCCTTCGACCCGGTGCAGCTGCGTACCGGGCGTCTCAAGCGCCTGCGCCAGATGATGGCCGAGCAGGGCTATGGCGCCGTGGTGCTGTTCGACCCCTACAACCAGCGCTATGCCACCGGTTCGCGCAACATGTTCGGCTACTTCCTGCGCAACTCCACGCGCTATATCTATGTGCCGTTGGAAGGCCCGGTGATCCTTTTCGAGTACCCGGGCAGCGCCCACGTCTCGACCTGGCTCGAGACCATCGATGAATCGCGCACCTCCAAGGTGGTGTGGTCGGCAGTCAACCAGCGCGACAACCTGTCCTCGGATCCCTTCGGCATCGAGATCGCCGAACTGATGGAAGAGCACGGCCAAGGCAACAAGAAGATCGGCCTGGACCGCTGCGCCCTGAACCTGGCTCGCTCGCTGGAGGCCCAGGGCCTCGAGGTCTTCGACTGCATGCAGGACACCTTGCACTGCCGCCGCATCAAGACGCCGGAAGAGATCGCCTGCCTGGCACAGTCGATGGCCGGTAGCGAGGCCGCAGTGGCCGAAGTGGAAGCCGCCATCAAGCCGGGCATCACCGAGACCGAGCTGTTTGCGACTCTCTATGGCAACGTCATCAAGCAGGGCGGCGAGTTCATCGAGACGCGGCTGCTGTCTTCCGGCCCGCGCACCAACCCCTGGTTCAACGAGGCGAGCGACCGCGTCGTACGTCCCGGCGAGTTGATCGCGCTGGACACCGACACCATCGGCTGTCACGGCTACTACTCCGATTTCTCGCGCACCTTCCATGTCGGGCCGGGCCGCCCCAGCGGCTACCAGCAGAGCCTCTACCAGATGGCCTATGATCAGGTGCACCACAACATGTCGATCCTCAGGCCCGGCATGAGCTATCGCGAGATCGCGGAAAAGGCCTGGAAGATTCCCGAGCGCTTTCTTGATCGTCGCTATCCGTCGATCATTCATGGCGTTGGCATGCACGGCGAAACGCCGCTGGTGGCTCACCATATGGACTTCGACCGCTTCTCGAAGGACGGCATCCTCGAGCCCGGCATGGTGGTCTCCGTCGAGAGCTATATCGGCGAGGTCGGCGGTGCCGACGGCGTCAAGCTCGAGGAAGAAGTGCTGGTCACCGACACCGGCATCGAGAAGCTCTCACGCTATCCGTTCGATGAAGCCCTGCTGGGCCGTCAGGTCTGAGCACGCTCGCACAAGACACGCCGGGCAAGGCCCGGCCCGAACACTGAGAACACGACCCGAGGTTGGAGTCATCCCCTGATGCATACCCTGAACCATCACATCGCCGGTGAAGCCGTCGCTAGCGAACGCACCCTCGAGGTGATCAACCCGGCCACCGCCGAACCCGTGCGGCGCCTGGCGATGGCCGATACCGCCACCGTGCAGCGCGCCATCGACGCCGCCCGCGAGGCCCAGCCCGCCTGGCGCGACATGCCGCCGGCCAAGCGCGCCCAAGTGATGTATCGCTTCAAGACGCTGCTCGAACGTGATGCCGAGGAGATCTGCGCGCTGATCAGCGAAGAGCACGGCAAGGTGCTCGAGGACGCCATGGGCGAACTCAAGCGCGGCATCGAGAACGTCGAGTACGCCTGCGGCGTGCCGGAGCTGCTCAAGGGCGAGTATTCCCATAATGCCGGCCCCGGCATCGATACCTGGTCGAACCACCAGCCGCTGGGCATCGTCGCCGGCATCACGCCGTTTAACTTCCCGGCCATGGTACCGCTGTGGATGTACCCGATGGCGCTGGCCTGTGGCAATGCCTTCATTCTCAAGCCTTCCGAACAGGCGCCCTCGGCCGCCGTGAAGATGGCCGAACTGCTCGACGAAGCAGGGCTGCCAAGGGGGCTGTTCAGCGTCGTCCACGGCGACCGCGAAGCCGTCGATGCGCTCATCGAGGCGCCCGAGGTCCGCGCGCTGAGCTTTGTCGGCTCTACGCCGGTGGCGCGCAAGATTTACGAAGGCGGCACCCAGCAGGGCAAGCGCGTCCAGGCATTGGGTGGCGCCAAGAACCATGCCGTGGTGCTGCCGGATGCGGACATCGATAACGCCGCCAGCACCCTGATCGGCGCCGCTTACGGTAGTGCCGGCGAGCGCTGCATGGCGATTTCGGTGGCCGTGTGCGTGGGTGAGGCCACCGCCGATGCTCTGGTCGAGCGCCTGGCAGGCCAGGCCCGCGAACTCAAGATCGGCCCGGGCACCGAGAAGGGCCTCGACATGGGCGCGCTGATCAACGCCGGCCAGCGCGACAAGGTTGCTGGCTACATCGAGCAGGGCGCCGCTGCCGGCGCAGAGCTGGTCGTCGACGGTCGCCAGCATCCGCTGGTCGAGGGATCAAAGGGCTACTTCCTCGGCGCGACCCTGTTCGATCGAGTCACCCCGGAAATGAGCATCTACCGCGACGAGATTTTCGGCCCGGTACTGTGCGTGGTACGCGTCGAGACCTTCGAAGAGGCCATCGCGCTGATCAACGCCCACCAGTACGGCAACGGCACCTGCGTGTTCACCCGCGATGGCGAGGCCGGGCGCCGCTTCGCCGATGCCATCGAGGTCGGCATGGTGGGTATCAACGTGCCGCTGCCGGTGCCGGTTGCCTTCCACAGCTTCGGCGGCTGGAAGGACTCGCTGTTCGGCGATCTGCATGCCTATGGGCCAGATGCCGTGCGCTTCTATACCCGCCGCAAGGCGGTTTCCCAGCGCTGGCCGCAGCGCAGCGCCCAGGAGAGCGCCCAGTTCAGCTTTCCGTCCTAGGTTTTAAAAAGTCAGTAGCTTACCTCGTTGATGCCCACGCCCGCCCCGCTTGCCGGGGCGGGCGTTTTTGTGGCGTTAGCATCTCTGCGACATTCCCTGACGAAGGCCCCCGAAGGGGATGCTTTATACAAGCGGGTTCTAACGATGACGTTGACCAGGCAGTGTCGTGCCGGTGTTTGTGTATGTTCAAACAATCTTAATGTAAATAAACGTAAAAATAGGTTAATTTATGAGTATCGAGGTCCCGGTTTTGCGAAGCGTGGCACCTGCTGGTTCAGATTGACAGGAAAAGTGGCGCCTACCATGGCATCACCTGGCAGCAGCGTGGGGAGAGTGCTTCGCATCGAAGTGCGGCTGGATGTCGGCGAGCGTTGGGCTGGTGCACGTTCCAGCCAAGGCAATCGGTGGGTGTTGGGGTAGAGCCGCTTGCATGTTGACTAGGACATGTTCAGCAGGACAGGGCGCCGTCGATTGCCTGCAATAGGCTTCACAGGGCTTCCGATTTCTCGGACGGAGAGGGCAGGACGTTTTCATGATTAGCATCGAGCAGATGGGCATTGTGCTGGAAGCCCTGCCGGACCCGGTCTTTATACTGTCGCGCAGTGGAAAATACGTAGCGGTGTTCGGTGGCCGCGATGCGCGTTACTACCACGATGGGACTGGGCTCGTCGGTCAGAACATTGCCGATATAGTGAAAAAAGACAAAGCAGACTGGTTTTTGCAGCAGATCGAGCTGGCTTTGGATTCCCACAGGCTTTTAATTAGAGAATATGAGTTAAGCGGCGCCGATGTCAGAGGCTTGCAGTGGACAGGCCCCCGGAAGCCCATTTGGTTTGAAGGCCGCATTCAGGCGCTTGATTTTCAGGTTGACGGTGAAGACGTGGTGCTCTGGGTTGCCAGCAACATTTCCGAGCGACACGAAATGGAAGTCCAACTGCGCGAGCTCAGCGACACCGATCAGCTTACCGGGCTTTTCAACCGTAGAAGGCTTGAGCTCGACCTGACTCTTCTATACGAAGCCTTTGCAAGGCACTCGGTGCCGACCTCCATCCTGATGTTTGACCTCGATAACCTCAAGAAAGTTAATGACACCCTGGGGCATTACGCCGGGGATGAAATCATCGTCGCTGTCAGTAAGGTGTGTCGCTCAGAGCTAAGGAAAACCGATATTGCTTGCCGCTTCGGTGGGGACGAGTTCGTGATCGGTCTGCCCAATATTGAAATGGGGCAAGCCGTTCAGTTTGCCCACCGGTTACACGAGTGTTTCAACCGCGAGCTGAGCCGCCTGTGTATCGATGAGGGTGTATCCGCCACCGTCAGTATCGGGGTAGCGACAATGCTGCCCGAAGACCGCTCGTACGAAGACACCCTGAAACGCGCAGACAATGCGATGTACGAAGCCAAACGCAGAGGCAAGAATCGCGTTGTGGCAGCGGATACCACTGCTGCTGATACCAAAAGCCATGCCAGACGAGTTTCTGAGGGGGCCAATAAAGCCCAGCAGTGGGAGCCCAGCCAGTCGCGCAGTTAAGCGCTTAGGCTTCCCCCGTTAGCGACGCGACATACCAAACATTCATGCCTGCCTGGTTTCCCCGGGCAGGCGTTTTTTTGCGCCTCAAGCACGCTAGGGGCTTTCTGGCTCACACCTTCCGGCTTGTGCACCCGCGCCAAGCCAACCAAGCTTTGGGTACGGCATAAGGCCATGGTGAAGGAGCGAGTCCAGATGAACCCCAGAATCAGCATGATTACCCTTGGTGTGAGCGATATCGCTCGTTCGGTTCGGTTCTACGAGCAGGGGCTAGGCCTGCCGCGCATGGAATCATCGCCGAGTGTGGCTTTCTTCCCGCTTAACGGTAGCTGGCTCGGGTTGTATGGTCGCGACGCCCTCACCGAGGACGCCGGCGTGCCAGCCGAAGGCAGCGGCTTTCGTGGGGTTGCCCTGGCGCACAACCTGGGCTCGGAAGCCGAAGTCGATGCGCTTCTCGACCAGGCAGTTGCCGCTGGCGCCACACTGGTTAAGCCCGCACAAAAGGTCTTCTGGGGCGGTTACTCAGGCTACTTCGCAGACCCAGACGGCCATCTGTGGGAGGTCGCCTACAACCCCTTCTGTTGGATCGGCCCCAGTGACGATGTTGCCTAGCACGGCGAGCCTGGCCCTGTTATTTCCAATCAAGCACCATATAAATCAACGCTAAGGCACGGTAGGTTAGGGGGAGTGCAAGTGCTTATCTCCCCGAGGAAGGGGCGTGCCCAAAACGGTCACGACTGCCAGGAAGGTGTTGCCTGTAATGGCTTCACCCGGCGGTAGCGTGGTGAAGCCGATATTCGCTTGAAGTGCTTCGTAGCTGCCTTCGGGCTTTGACCCAAAGCAGACATGCCGGCAAAGGCAGTAGGCACGTTTATTGGTGCTATATAGCCGCGTAAATAGAAATGCATTGAGAAATCAATGGGTTGGTGTGGCAGTATAAGAGTATTGAACGCGCTCGCTCGTTCAAGTCAATAAACGAGCGTTCTGTATAATCACTGTTATATATTTAAGGCAATCAGAAAAGTAGAGGAAAATGACACCTGAATATCGCATAGATGCCGAACAGAGGATTGCATCTTACCTTGCAAATAATGATGTTGATGACATCAAAAATATGCAGGTAGAGCAAACTTTTGATGATTTAGGGCATGAGGTTCATGTATGGAATATTAGGACTAGCGGTGGCAATTGGTGGGTTGTCGAAGGAGAAAGCGCTCCTATGAACCTGTATACGCAGAACGAGTTCTACTTCTCGGCTGACGAGGCCTACTCGTTCCATATGGGGATAACTCAAAGACTTCAAGCAAGACACCATCAGACGTTCAAACATGTAATCGACGAAGTTCCACTCGACATTGATGGCATAAAATCGATAAGCCGTAGGCTTAATAGTGCGGCACTTGAGCTAAACGATGTGTCCGGACCAGAAGACATTCAGTCTATCGGTCTTACTTGCAGAGAGAGTCTCATTGAGCTGGCTGGGGTTTTAGCAAAAGGAAACCCTGAGCTTCTCAAAGATCATGGGTTGAAGTCCGCAGATTTCAAAGGTATTGCTAAGGCCGTCATCAATATCTATGCAGTAGGCAAGCGAAATAGCAATCTCCGCAAACGCTGTAGAGATTTAATCGAGTCGGCCTGGGACCAGTCTTCCGAAGTCGTGCATTCTCCCAATAAAAATATCCCAGATGCAAAGATATGCCTTCTTTTTACATGCTCTGCAGTATCTGTAATTCAAAACCTATTCCTTAAATACTTAGGGTTTGATGACGAACCCAAGTGTCCGGAATGCAAGAGCATGGACTATGATATCGTTGGTGGAGAAAATTCGGGAGAATTTGTCCTTAGTTGTAACTCGTGCGGCCAAGAAAGTGCCATCTCGGAAGAAATATAACCAGGCCAATCACGGCGACAGCTTTTACGTTGCGGCTTCGCCTCCACTACAAAGCTGCGCGTGTTGGCGGCGTTAATATCAGAGAAGTACCAACGATCTCATTTGACTGATAGCTGTCGGGTTGCCGATGATCGGAGCGTCTGTAGAAGCTACCCCTCTGCCGGCGCTGCGTGAGGCGGAGATCGACATCGCTGTGACCTATGGTGATCCGAACGACTACTCGCGTGTTGGCTTTGCGCTGGTCACTGAGGCATTTATCCCCGTGCCGTTTAAGCTGCAATACCCCGAGGGCTGGCTCGCACAGTCGCTCACAGAGGCTGAGATAACGCCGCTGAAGGGGGCGGTGCAGTGTGTCGAGGCGTTCAATGATCCAGCCTTCTGGTAAAAGACGCACCGCGCAGTGAATCAGAGGTCGCTGTCGGTGTGGAGGCAGCGCCTCTGCGTCAGGAGGCCCGGGGCAAAGGTCGAAGGCATTGCCGTGGATCTAGGCTATGCCACTGCCTTAGCGTTTATCGCGATGTTCCGGCGTCTCACCGGTGAAACGCTGGATGAGTACCGTCGACACCTAAAGCAAAACACACCGGGATAGTGTCAGACTCCGAGAAGAAGACCCGGCGCCCACAGAATGTCAGCGATGCGATCAGTGCTTCAGCGTAGAGCGTATACGTAGGCTTCAGTTGTGCCACCCGTGGATAGTATCACCGTTGTCAGTTGTCGTTGGTACTCTTCCCCTTCAAAGTCGTCCAGCGCAGTCCAATGCTGAGACAGGTTCTCCGACACAAAAACATGGCCTTCGATATCATCGCCGGCGTCGTCCAGCACCAAGCCGGGGAACCCCATCTCGGCGCCCCAACCCGCTTCGATGAGCCGGCCTTTGATGCTTCCTGCTTCCCAGGTGCCGCCGATCTTCTGCATGACGTGTTCGTTGGGGCGGCCGGGGCCAAGCGTTCCGTAGATGAAAAGGCGTTCCATGGCATGTCTCCTAGTGGGAAAGGGGAAAGGGCGAGAATTCTGGTGAAGCGTCTAGGGTAAAGCAAGTCCTGCAGGCTCTCGGCATTGCCTTGTTACTGTCTGGCTTCCACCTAGACCCCGGACAGCACTCTCCTGCGAGAGGGCACTCGCGGTGCCACACCGCGAGTGCTCCTGCTATCTCATACGCTGGGCGGCTAGCTGCCGTTCCGCTGTCGGGTAGATGGCCGCAGGTATCCCCTCCGCTATAGAAGTGGCGATCCAGCGGTGAACGTGTTGAAGACGACGCTTGCGTCATAGAAATCCCATCGCCAATGCTGCTCCTCCCATGATGACTGCGGTAGTAAGCACGGAAGCTAGTAGCTAGTGGAAGAGCTGGGAGCCTACGGTAGGATCTTCAGCGATCGCTTCTCATGCCGGCGTGAAAGCTAGTAATTGGGCAAGGTGACTGACCATCGGCTAGTACCGCAGATGCCGCTCGCTCTTGGGGGTAGGTGACTCTAATGATGTTTCCTGACACAGTGCTTCAGGCGCTGCTCGTCGCCGTATGGGCACAGCCTCAACTCAAACCTTCAGCGGATCAACCCGGCTGAACTTGGTGGTTTATAACAAAGGTTCCTGCGAATCATCAGCTTATTGGAAACATTGGCTCAACAAGATAGAGGAAATGATCACCATGCATACAATTCCACTGCGAGCCCCTATCCTCACGACGTTGTCCGCCGTTCTCCTTTCAGCCGCAATGCTGACATCGGCTTCAGCGGCCGCTGATACGAAGCTCAGCGGTGAGGCTATCGCCTCTGCCGTTAGCGGCCACTCCTATCAGGGCAGCATGAGCGCCCCGGGTTCCGCCTTCAACGAATATTATGCGCCGGATGGCACCATTCACGGCGAGGGCTATACAGGCAATTGGACCACCCGCGAAGGGGAGATGTGCTTCGACTACGGTGAAGATACCACCTGCTATCAGGTCAGCATTGACGGGCCTTCTATGGTGTTACGCCAAGACGGCACCATCAAAGGCAATGGCATGCTGATTGAAGGCAATACCGTTAACTAGGCTGGGCGCGGGCATGCTCTGAGGTGGTTTCCGTGGCCCTTCTTGCTTCCCCTGGCGCCCGGGGCCACCGTCAGTATGAACATTTCGCTACCTAGACCCTGGTAGCGAAAATCCCATGCGGAAAAGAAGCCGTGGCTCCTCAGAGTATGCCGTCACCACGCTCAAGGGCCGCGATTAGGCGGGAGCCTAAGTCGTCGAGCGTCCATCGCTAACACGGGAAGATGGTACTGCCTGTCTCCCGGCCGTTTGCTGTCACTTAACCTGTCGCACTGACTTCACCCCGCCCACTCATTCGGCAGCCTTATCCATGCCTTCCATGCTGCCCACGAGTCGAGCCCATGCGCAGACGGGGCGAGTTGTCTAGATAGTGCCTCGGCGTTGCGCGACGGGTTGAATAAGTCATCTGCTACCATCATGAACTGATATAGCGGCGTCGCATGCGCGAAGACGTCTGACTTCGTTTCCAACGATATCCACCCCACAGGAGGTTTCCCTCATGGCCTTTGCACCTTCGAGCATGCAGCTCACCAGTTCCGCGTTCTCAGCCCACGGGGCCATTCCCGCCAAACACACCGGGGAAGGGGAAAACGTCTCGCCGGCTCTCAGTTGGAAAGACGCTCCCGAAGGCACCAAGGGCTTCGCGGTAATCTGCCATGACCCGGATGCGCCGCTGGTACAGAACGGCAGCTATGGTTTCGTGCACTGGCTGCTCTACAACCTGCCGGCCGAGATCACTGCGCTGGACGAGGCGACGACGGTGGGCACCAGCGGCGTCAACGATACCGGCCAGAACGGCTATAGCGGGCCGATGCCGCCGGAAGGCCATGGTGACCACCTGTACTACTTCTGGGTGCTGGCGTTGGATGCGCACACCGATCTGCCCGAGGGCCTCACACAGCCCGAGCTGCTGACCAAGCTCGAGCCGCATATTCTGGGCATGAACCGCCTGGTCGGCACTTATCGGCGCGGTTGAATCTCGGGGCGTGCGCTTGGGCCTTCATGCCATTGTTGAAGGGTGATGGCCAGATAGTGAGTCAGTCTGGCCACCTTTGAAGAGCCACTTCTGAAGGGCCACAGCACGCGGTTCACATACCGCCCAGGCGTCTGTTTCGTCCATCCTTCAGTCTGATGGATGCGACGGGCCGAACATAACGCCCGCCCCGGCTTGCCGGGGCGGGCGTTTTCGTTTGGGCGTCATGCTGGTGGCTGCCCGACTACGCTACCTGAAGCAGGGCTACACTCAGCGGAGTCACGCTGGTTCGCTGCGGGTTAGCTACCCGCTCAGAACTAACCGCATTCATGACAGCCGAAAGGTACACCCATGAGCAATCCCATTGAAGACCGCGACCTGGGGTCGTCCCGCGACTGCCCGGTCGTTGATGGCAAGCATCAGATTCAGCATGTTAGGCCTCGAACGGCCGATGTCGGGGGAATTCCCGTCAACCGCGTGTTGCCTTCGCGGCAACGCCGGCTGGTAGGGGCCTGGTGCTTCCTCGATCATGCCGGGCCGAGCGTCTTCAAGGGCGATTCCCGCGGATTGCGGGTCGGTCCCCACCCCCACATCGGCTTGCAGACGTTCACCTGGATGATCGAGGGCGAGATTTTGCACCGAGACAGCCAGGGCAACCAGCAAGTGATTCGCCCTGGCCAGGTCAATCTGATGACGGCGGGCCGTGGCATCAGCCACACCGAAGAATCGGTGCCCGGCGAGACACATCTACATGCCGCTCAGTTATGGATCGCGCTGCCGGAAGCGGATCGACGCACCGTCCCGCGCTTCGATCACTATCCCGAACTGCCGTCTTGGGAAGAGCAGGGTGTCACCTTCACGTTGCTCACAGGTGAGCTCGACGGCCGGCGGGCGCCGACCCTGGCGTTCTCGCCGTTGGTGGGGGTGGATCTTTTTAGCCGCGGGCAGAGCACCCTGCGGCTTTCACTGCGGGAAGACTTCGAGTACGGCGTATTGCCCCTGGTAGGTGAGCTTGGCATTGAAGGTGAGAGCTTTGCGGTCAATGAACTGGCCTATCTGGGGCGTGGGCGTGAGGACGTTACGCTGTCACTTCCGGCGGGCGGTCGGGCCATTCTGATCGGCGGCGAGCCGTTGGATGAGGAGATCCTGATCTGGTGGAACTTCGTTGGCCATAGCAAGGCCGAGATCGCGGAGGCGCAGCGGGACTGGGAAGCCGGTGCTGAGCGCTTCGGTAGCATTACCGACTACGACGGCGAGGCCCTTATGCCGCCGCCGCTGCCTTGGAAACTCTAGCAAGGTCCGATGGGTTTATTTCCACTTGATGCTACAGCCCGTCGAGGGCATCTGATCGGGGTCCGGGGTGGTGCCTGCGAGCACCGAATCGGCGGCCGCTCGTAAGTCCTTGCCGGTGACTGGCAGATCCTTGCTGGGTCGGCTGGCATCGAATTGGCCGTGGTAGGCCAAACGATGGTGGTGGTCGAACAAGAAAAAGTCTGGTGTGCAGGCGGCATCGAAGTCGGAGGCGACTCGCTGCGTTTTATCGACCAGATAGGGAAAGGTGTAGCCGCGGCGGCGTTTCTCTTCAATCATCTGCTCCGGGCTGTCAGCCGGGTGTTTGGTGAAGTCGTTGCTGTTGATGGCGACGACCTGCAGTCCGTGGCCGCGGTACTCCTGCGCGAAGTCGGCTAATCCGTAGGCGATGTGCTTAACGAACGGACAGTGATTGCAGATAAAGGCCACCAGCAAGGGGCTGTCAATGAACTGCTTGCTACTGGTCGACTTGCCGTGGGCATCCTCTAAATCGAAAACTGGCATGGGGCGACCCAGCCGGATCATTTTTGATGATGTAAGCGACATGACGGCTCACCCTCCTGAACCGTTGGTGCATAAACGTGGCGACAAGCCACATCTAAAGCGTAGCAAAATCGAAGAGCGGCCTAAGCGAGGCGAAAACTAGTGGTGTCGTGGTTCAGGCGGGATCAAACAGCCGGGCAGACTTTCGCGCAGCGAGCGGGGGATGATGCCCAGGTCGGTGAAGGTACCGACATCAGGCCCGACGATGTTGTCCTGCGCCAGCAGCGACAGCTGGTCGTGAGTCAGCGGAGGGCTTGGCAGGGGCGAGAGCAGGGTGGCCAGCATGCGCCATATCGGCATGGGAATGGGCACCAGCGGGTGGTCGCGGTGTAAGTGGGCCATCACTAGCCTTATGATGTCGCGATAGCGCATCGCGTCTTCGCCGCCCAGCTCGAAGAGCCGCCAGGCCGGTGGGCGTGGCCCCAGCACTTTTCCTACCGCGCGGGCGACATCCTTCACATGGACGGGCTGTAGCTGCGCCTCGCCCTGACCAAAGAGGGGAATCGCTGGCAAGCGAGTGAGTTTTTCCAAGGTCGTCAGGAAGGCGTCATCGGGCCCGAACAGGACGCTGGGACGCAGCAAAGTGGCCTTGGGGAAGGCCTTGAGCACGGCCGCTTCGCCCCGGGCGCGGGCGCTCACATACGGCGATGCTGAGTGTTCGTCGACGCCGATTCCTGATACATGCACCAGCCGGCTTATGCCCGCTGCGTGGGCGAGCCTGGCCAGGCGGCCGGCTCCCTCGACGTGGATGGAATCAAACGTCAGCCGGCGCGATTCCACATACAGGCTTACCGCATTGACGACGCCACTGGCCCCTTCCAGCGCCTGGGCGACGCTGTCCTCATCCTGAATATCCGCGCGGCAAAGCGTGATGGGATCGCCATCATCGATGTCTTTAGGCAGGTGCGGTGATCGGGCGGCAATGCGCACGCTGTGGCCGGCTTCCAGTAGTTCCCGGGTGATGGCCCGGCCCAGAAAACCGGTGCCGCCGAAAACAGTGATTGGGCCGTCGGTCATGCGTTCTCTCATCGGGCTGGCACGGGGTCATTTACTTCATCAGGTCGAGCAGTCGCTCCACGGCCAGCAGCAGCTGGCGTCGCGGCTGTGCGCCTTCGAGGATGCCGGCATGCTCGCCATCGAGCGAGAAGCGTAGCCCCGGCACGCCTTGAATCCCCAGCTCCTGTGCAGTCCGCTGGTCAGCCAGTACCTGCTCGCGATAGTGCCCTTCGTCCAGCGCATTCTCGAGTGACTCGCCATCCAGGCCGAGCTCCTTGGCCACGGCCACCAGGGCCGTCGGGTCGGCTAGGTCGAGGCTATCTTCGAAAAAGCCGCGAAACAGTGCCGAGCGCAGGGTGTCGGCGATGTTGGTCTTTTCGCTAATGCTCTGGGCATCGAGGTCTTTTGCCCAGGCGGTCGCCTCGTGGGCCAGCCGGGAGCGCGGCTGGATGCGCGGCAGGCGCAGGGCCATGCCACGTTCTTCTGCCATCGGGTAAACGGCGCGTGCCCAGATATCGTGCAGGTAGTCGCCGTCGGGCTCTAGCGTCGGTATGGGCTCTGGGCGCAGCTCGAAGGCCCGCCAGCGAATGGCGATTGCTTCACCGAAGCGGGCTTTGAGGGCCTCCAGCTCCGGCTCCTCCAAATAGCAGAAAGGGCAGACATAGTCGCTGAACACATCGATGGTGATGCGAGGTGAGCTCATGGGGTATCTCATCGCGTAAGTATCGCCACACCTTAGCCCGCCAGCCCCTCTCGGCCAAATGCTCGGTTCGAAAATCGACTCCAGCCCTGCGATATATCGGGCTCCGTGAGAGCGCTTCAGATGACGGTGACAAGTGCGCTACATTGACTTTTTTAGCGGGCTTAATAGTATTGTCATCTTTTTGTGCGCCATCCTGCCAAATATCTCGTTCGTGTTCAGGGGGACTAGCGCCTCGGGGCGTTAATGGGCGTAGAGGAATGACCGCCGGACAGTGGTGTCGTGAAGGCGACAAGGAAAGACGTTGACGTATTTGATTCCAGATGTCTCTGATCAGGCCGCGCTCGAGCTTGATAACAGCCTGCGCATTGGCCGGGGCAACAAGCGTGACTGTTACGTCCATCCGAATGATGCCGGTCAGTGCATCAAGGTGGCGCGCCATCCGGAGCGCTACGCCGAGTGCCAAGAACAGAGCATCGTTGAGTGGTTCTATCTCAATCACCTCAAAGAGCGACACGTTCCGCTGACCCATGTCGTCGATTGCTACGGTTGGGTGAATACCCGCCAAGGGCCGGGGCTTGCCTTGGAGCGCGTTCAGGAAGATGACGGGCGGTCAGCGCTAACCCTGCGTGAGGCGTTGCACAAAGGGCAGGTGAGCCGCAGTCAGCTCGTTCGGATGCTGGCTGTGTTGAAGCATTGGGCGACCCGCTACTCGGTGGTCATTTCGGATTTGAATACCGATAACCTCATGGTTCGCCCCGGCGATGATGATAATGACGCGATTCTGGTGCTGGTGGATGGCTTTGGTAGCCGCAAGCCTGACTGGAAGTTCACGCTCTATCAGCGCTGTCTGCCCTTTTCCCGGATCAAGACCCAGCGGCAGTGGAAGCGCCAGGAAGTGACGCTGTTCGATACCGTGGATGAAATATGCGCGTGAAGTGACACTCTTGAGAGGGAGTGTCGGCCGGCTGACATCGGCCGCCATGCGCTTTCCCTTTCCCTGCCGGGCTTTCTACCGCTGGCCGCTTCTTCTTCTGCCCCTTGATCTCTCAGATCATCCCGCCTAGCGCCATCCGGGCGCCATCTTATCTAAGCCCTTCTCATCCAGGGCCACCATCGCCTGCCACTTCATCATGAGCCTCTCCGCCATTGATCTATAGTGAGGGGAAGCAAGCAACACTTGCATGACAGTCGATCGAATCCAACGCGACATCTCTGCTTCATGAACCGTCAGCCCTGTGGGCATGGCGAAAAGGGCGGTTGCAATGAAGATCTCTCTAGAACCCATCACCAAGCATAACTGGGATCAGGTAGCACGCCTGAAGGTGTCGGATGAGCAGCGCCAGTTTGTGGCGGACAATGCCTATTCGATTGCCGAATCACTGTTCAGCGAACATAGCGTGGCGCGGGCGATCTGCGTCGGTGGTGAGCCGGTGGGATTCATCATGTACGAGTCGCTTGCCTACGCAGGCAAACCGAGAGAGTTCAATATCTACCGCTTGATGGTGGGCAGGGATTTTCAGCACTGCGGTATTGGTCGTAAGGGCATGCGCCTAACACTGGATGCGCTTCTCGAGCAGGAGGGGGCGCGACGCATCACGGTCTGCTATGTGCCGGGCAATGACGTGGCCAGCGACTTTTACAAGAGCCTTGGGTTTCGTGAGGTCGGGGTGAGCAACGCAGAGATGGTCGCCGAGATCGTCGCCGAAACGACGACGGATGCGTCTTCGAGCGACCTGCACTGCTAGGCTTAGTCCAGGCCTCAGCGGCCTTCACAGAGCACAGCCATGTTCGAAGATGCCGTTTCGGCCGCATTACCCGTGACACCCTCTGTCTCAGGTGAGGAGGGGGTTGCCTTAGTCGGCTTCCTGGCCTTGAAGGGAGGGCATTGATGACGCAGAAAAGCGACCCCGGTACGCCCAACAAGCCTGCCAGTACCTTTCCCGGCGAAGAAGCCGGGCAGGGTAGCGTTCGAGACGCGCAGCACCTTGATGACGACACCCTTACCCCGTTGCTGCTTCGCCGGGTGGGCATCGACACCTATCGCGAGAACGTAGCCTATTTGCATCGTGATTGCGCGCATTATCGCGCCGAGGGCTTTCAGGCGCTCTCAAAGGTCGAGGTGCGCACTAATGGCCATCGTATCCTGGCGAGCCTCAATGTCGTTGATGATCCGGCCATCGTTGCCTGTCATCAGCTGGGGCTCTCCGAGGATGCCTTCAAGGCGCTTGGCGAAGTGGAAGGGCATCCGGTCAGTATCTCTCAGGCCGAACCCCCGGCCTCGATTCCGGCCCTGCACCGCAAGATCGCCGGTGAGCGTCTGTCCCGCCAGGATCTCAAAAACATCATTCGCGATATCGCCGAGCTGCGTTACTCGAAGATCGAGCTGACCGCCTTCCTCGTCGCTTGCAGCCAGGGGGAGCTCGATCGGGAGGAAGTCTTCTACCTGAGCGATGCCATGTCTCTGGTCGGGCGGCGGCTGGACTGGCACGAGCACCCGGTGGTCGACAAGCATTGCATCGGCGGCATTCCCGGCAATCGCACCTCGATGCTGGTGGTGCCCATCGTCGCGGCGCATGGTCTGCTGTGTCCCAAGACGTCGTCGCGCGCGATCACCTCGCCTTCGGGCACCGCCGATACCATGGAGGTGTTGGCCAAGGTAGATCTGCCCTTTCATACGCTGGAAGAAATCGTGCGCACCCACCGCGGCTGCCTGGCCTGGGGCGGCACCAGCGAGCTGTCGCCGGCCGATGACGTGATGATCGCCGTCGAGCGCCCGCTGTACCTGGACTCGCCGGGGCAGATGGTGGCCTCGATCCTATCCAAGAAGGTGGCTGCCGGGTCGACGCATTTGCTGCTCGATCTGCCGGTAGGTCCACACGCCAAGGTGCGCTCCATGTCCGAGGCGCGGCGCCTGCGCAAGCTGTTCGAATTCGTGGCCGGGCGCATGGGGCTGGTTCTCGATGTAGTAATCACCGACGGCAGTCAGCCGATCGGGCGCGGCATCGGTCCGGTGCTCGAGGCCCGCGACGTGATGCGGGTGCTGACGCATCATGCCGACGCGCCCAATGACCTGCGGCAGAAGGCGCTGCGCCTGGCGGGACGCATGCTCGAGTTCGACCCCGATGTGCGCGGCGGGGACGGCTTCGGCATCGCTCGAGATATCCTCGATTCCGGCCGTGCGTTGGAAAAGATGCAGGCGATCATACATGCCCAGGGCGGCATGCCATTCGACCTGGAGCATCCGCCGCTGGCGCCCCACCGTTTCGAGGTGATGGCCACGCAAGCCGGCGTGGTGACGGGCATCGACAATCTGAAGTTGGCGCGCATCGCGCGTCTGGCCGGGGCGCCAAAGCCCGCCGGGGCAGGGGTCGATCTGCTTAAGCGCATCGGCGATACGGTCGAAGTCGGCGAGCCGCTCTACTGCGTGTATGCCGCCCATCACGCCGAGATGGCCTTCGCACGCCAGTCCTGTGAGCGCGATCATGCCTTTAACATCGGCCGCGCGGATGAGATTACCCGGCTGAACGTGGAGTTCTGATGGCTACCCGGCTTGTTTATTTCGAGGGTGAAGCAGTGCCAGCGTTGCGCTTGGCCGAAGCAGCCGGGCTTGAGGCAAGTCTCATCAAGCGCCATGACTTTCCCGATCAGGAGCTGATGCTGACCCTGGCGCCGCCGCTCGACGGAGCCCTGCCTGCCACGCTGGTGGTGTACAGAAGCCTCGACCGGCCCAATGAAAAGCTGGTGGAACTGCTGCTGGTTGCCCGTCACGCCCGAAGGCTGGGCGTGAAGCGACTGGTGCTGGTGGCGCCGTATCTCGCCTATATGCGTCAGGATGCCGCCTTCCATCCCGGTGAAATCGTCAGCCAGCCGCTGATTGGGGGCTTCATCGACGAGCTTTATGATGCACTGATCACCGTCGACCCTCACCTGCATCGCATCTCGCGCCTCGAAGAGGTGATGCCGCGCATCAAGGCGCTGACGCTCTCCGGTGCGCCCAGGCTCGCGGACCTGATCCGGATGGAACGTAGCAACCCGATCCTGATGGGGCCAGATGCCGAATCGAGCCAATGGATCGAGATGGCGGCCGCCGCCACCGGCTTCGAGCATGGGGTATGCCAGAAAGTGCGCCACGGCGACACTCGGGTCGAGATCGCGCTGCCGGATCTCGATTTGTGCGGGCGTCAGGTGGTGCTGATGGACGATATCGCCAGTTCCGGCCACACCCTAGCCCGTGCCATCGAGGCGGTGCTGGCGGCGGGTGCGGACTCGGTCGATGTGGCGATGACCCATGCGCTCTTCGCCGGCGATGCAATGGAGCTGATCCGCCAGGCCGGCGTCAACGAAGTATGGAGCACCGACTGCATCGCCCATCCGAGCAACGCCGTGGCCATGGCGCCGACGCTGGGAAAAGCGCTGTACGAGGTGCTGCAAGGCGGCTGAAGCCTAACGCCAGCCTTGGCTGCCAGCCCTCACTCCCCGTTCAGGGTGGCGAGAATCCGCCGTGAGCCGCCATGGTCACGATGCTCGCCAAGCCACACACCCTGCCAGGTGCCGAGCGCCAGGCGGCCATTTCTTATCGCCAACGTCAGCTGCGTGCCGAATAGGCTGGCGCCGATATGGCCGGGCATGTCGTCCGGTCCTTCCATGGTGTGCCGAAAGAAGGGCAGGTCGCCCGGTGCGATATGGCGCAGGAAAGCGTCCATGTCGTGGCGCACGTCCGGATCGGCATTCTCGTTCAGGGTCAGCGAAGCCGAGGTGTGCATGAGCTGAAGGTGCACCAGGCCGACGCTAAGTCCAGACAGTCCTTCAAGGCCGCTTTCGATGTCGCTAGTGATCAGATGAAAGCCCCGCGAACGCGGGGCGAGGCGAATCTCATTCTGTTGCCACATGCTCAGGGGGCCTCCTTCGGGAAGAGTGCCGCAAGCTTGGTTTCGGCCGTCTCCTGCCACTTGCCCGGCAGAGCGGCGGCCTGCTCGAGAGCGGTGCGGGCTTCCTGCTCCTCACCGAGGCCATGTAGCGTCAGCCCCAGGTTGAGCCAGGCGGCGGCAAGCTCAGGGTCGTGCAGGGTGGCAAACCGGAAGGCATTGGCAGCGCCGGCTCTATCATCGCTTGCGTAGCGCGCATTGCCGAGCCCAAACCAGCCCATGGCGAGACCCGGCCAGCGTTCGACGAGTGCCTCCCAACTGGGTTGCAGTTCAACCGCGCCCTGCACCCTTTCGGCATTGCTGATGGCGCTGAGCGCTGCCTGGGCGGAGATGCCGGGAGGAATCTCGCCGGGTGGCAGGGCGACCATCGCCCAGCGATCGCTGCGGGCCCAGGTGGCGTTAAAGGTCGAGAGCGCCATGTCCTGATTGGGCTTGAACCCGGTATGCAGACGAATCATTTCCTGGTCGAGATCATAGCCGGTGGCCACGGCGTAATGCCAGAGCGGGGCGATGGGCAGCGACAGGTTCTGCATGACCACCACCGGCTGGTCGGCGGCCAGCGTCTCGAGCAGCGATTCGATGTCATTGTCGAGCACGAAGGGAACGCGGCCTTGGCGCCGAACGGTAGCAAGCATTTCCGGCTGTACGCTGCCCTGACGGTTGGGCAGGAACAGCTGTGGGATCAGGGCATCGACGTCTATCTCCACGCCGCTGTCGTTGAGCACCATGGCAAGCGCGGCCGGGCCGCACTGGTAGTCGCGCTGGCCGAAGAAGGGCACATCCGCGATGCTCGCCTGTTGAGGGATGCCGAGTCGCTCGGGGCTCGAGATGCGCGGCGTGCTGGCACAGCCGGCCAGTAGCAGAAGGCTTAGCACACAAAGCAGAACGCCCGCAGTGCGGGCGTTCGGCAGGTGCCATTGAAATGGGCGCGTCATACGATCAACGTACGAAGGGATAAACATTGGTCAGGCCTAGGATGTCGGTGACCAGCAGGATCACGAACACCGCGAACAGGGCGCCAACCACGCTGGCACCGGCCGGCATTTCGTCGAGTTGGTTGGCCATCTGGGACACTTCTTCGTCGGATAGTGCCGCCACGCGGGCTTTTACATCTGCCGGCTGAACGCCTTGCAGCAGCAGTTGCTGCTGAACGTCTTCGCGGGCTAGCAGCTCGTTGATGCGTTCCCGATCGGAGGCCACTTGCGAAGCGCTGAGGGCATCCTGAGTCGAGACCAGGTCGTTGGCCTGTGTGGCCGGCACGGATGCTACGGCGGGCAGGCTGCCCAGTACCAGGAAGGCAATCAACAGCGGGCTAATGACGCGAGCGAGTTTCTTCATCATGGAATGATCCTTGTGGCTTAAATGGCTTTTGGCTTCTTCTTGATGATCCGAGACGTCCAAGTCTTGGGAACGATCTTTCGACACGCGATGCACTTCCAGTATAAGGCGAGATAACGATGATTTTCATGCCTTTTTTGCATGCGCTTCGAAGAGGCAGGTGGCCAGTAGCCACGGCGGTGAGCGTGGCGTTCCATTAGGTCAGGATATAGTCATATAGATAAGGCGAACTTCACTTTCCTGATCCGCTTTGACAGACTCCTGCACTCTTTTTGTGCAAAGGCAGCTGAGGCGGCTGAGTGAAAACGTATCTCTCGAAAATGCGCGGCGAACCCATTCAGCGTAACCGCGCCTGCTGGCGCGATGCGCTCTGGTCCTGGTTTGGCGCCTTCGCCGGCATGTTGGCCATCAGTTGGCTGAGCGCTCACTGGCTGAGCAGCCAGCTGCTGATCGTGGGCTCCTTTGGGGCGACGTCTGTGCTGATCTATGCCGTGCCTGCAAGCCCCTTGGCGCAGCCCCGAAATGTACTCTTCGGCAGCATGCTCTCCGCCATGGTGGGGGTGGGCTGCTTCCAACTACTGGGGGTGACGGCGGTGGCCGTGGCGCTGTCGGTGTCGTTGGCCATTCTGGTCATGCAACTGACTCACACCGTGCATCCTCCCGGTGCCGCCGCGGCGCTGATCGCCGTCATCGGCGGCCCTGAGGTACACGCGCTTGGGTGGTGGTATCCGCTGCTGCCGGTGGGCATCGGCTGCGTCCTGATGCTGGGGGTGGCGATTCTGGTCAATAACTTGGCGCGTCACCGGCGATATCCGGTTCACTGGCGCTGAGCCGGAGGGCTTTCGCCGGCGTCAGCGATAGCCGGCCATCAGCTCGCGTACCAGCGGGGTATCGGCGTCTCGGTGGGTGGGAAGTTCGAAGCGGGCTCTGGCAATGGCGGTGCGCGATAGTCGCGCCTCGATCAGCATTTCCCGATCCTCGGCCAACGCCAGGATATCGCCTCTTGGGCCGAGAATGCGTGAGCCGCCCCAGAAGTGGCTCCCGCCCTCGGGGCCGAAGCGATTGGCCATGATCACCGGCGTGCCATAGGTCATGGCATAGAATTGAAGGTTGATGGCCCAGTTCTGTTCGTTGGAGAAGTCGTCGCTGACGATGCCGGATGCCGAGTTGATCGGCGCGCACAGCACCGTGGGCCTGGCCAGCAGGGCGGCATGCACCAGGCCGGGGTTCCACAGGTCGGCGCAGATTAGCGAGGTCGCGGACCAGCCCTGGCGCACTGGCACATGGGTCAATTCGCTGCCGTGAGTGAAGAGCTTACCTTCCTCCAGGCCGCCGTAGGTCGGCAGGTTAAGCTTACGGTGCACGGCCTGTAGCGCGCCATGCTGACAAATCGCCAGGGCGTTGTAGTATTCGCCGGGGCTCGCTTCCTCGACGAAGCCAACCACCACCTGCATATCGCCGGCGGCCTGGGCGAGGTCCGCAAGCCGCGGGTCCTCGGCCGGGCAGGCCAGTTCGATCACCTGGTTACCCAGGCCATAGCCGGTCAGGGAAAGTTCGGGAAAGACCAGCAGCTCCAGCCCGGCGTGGCGAGCCTTGGCGATCATATCCAGATGGCGCTCGAGATTGGCATCGACATCGCCCAGGGTGGCGTTGATCTGGGCGGCGCCGACGCGCAGGTGATCCTGATAGTGCATGGTCGCGTCTCGCTGTGGGATGACGGAAGGGGTGGTGGGCCATTGCCGCGGATCATCGCACCCGCATGGTGGTGCTTCAAGGTTCGCCCAGCAGGGCCAGCAGGTCGCTTATGGGCCGCGCCTCCAGGCTCATCACCACCTCGCGCAGCCGAGTCGCTCGCTCACCTAGCGCGGGCTCCGCCAGTGCCTGATATTTGGCGATCACTTCGGCATCCGTGAGAGGCGTGTCCGGGTTGCCGCGGGCCTCGAAGTCGGCGCTTTCGATCACCTCGCCGCTATCGAGATGCAGCCTGGCACGTGCCCAGCGCTCGGCGGGAAAGCGGGCGTTGAAGGCCTCATCCTCGTGAATCTCTACCTTGCTGGCCAGGGCCTTGAGGTCCGGGGCGCTCAGCTCGTCGCAGACGCCGGCGACATCGACGCTGCCACGGCCAAGCGCGCATGCCACCGACCAGGGCAGGCTGTATTGGGCCTGCTCGGTGGTGGTGGGGTGGGTCACATGCAGGCGCTTGCCCTCATGGAAGGTGACGATCTCGATGCGCTCGATCCTTGCCGGCTCGCGCTTATCCGCCGGGAGTGCGAGCACGGCTTCTACCGCCGGTTGCGCCCAGCGGCACACCGGATAGGCCTTGAAGTACTGTTCATGCACGTACCAGCGTTTGCCCAGGTCCTGCCATAGGGAGGCGACTTCTGGTGCCGTCACGGTCAGCGCCGGGGCGCCGGTGAAGCCGTCCTCGGCCAGCAGGGCCGCCGAGATACCGGTCATGGCACCCCAGCCGGAGCCGTCCTTGAGCATCGTCGGGTGGTCGATGCAGCGCATCATCTGGCTGCGCGGGCCATAGAACTCGGCGATACCCAGTGCGTGATGCAGGGGCTCGATGTCGAAGCCGCGCAGGCGTGCGGCCACAGCGGCGACGCCTAGCGCGTTCCAGGCACCGGAGGTGTGGTAGTCAGGGCTCTGCGCATGCAGGGCAATGCCGGCACGGGTGGCAATTTCATAGCCGTAGACCAGCAGGGCAAGAAAGTCGTGTCCCGACAGCTTGGTGGTCTCGGGCAGGGCAAGCAGGCCGGGCAGTAACGCCACGCCGCAATGCCCCTTGGTCAGCACCTGGCCGTCGTGGGCATCGAGCGCATCGATAAGCCAGGCGCCGTGCAAGGCGGCGCCGGTGGGCGAGGCCCGCCCCGGGGCGAACAGCAGCGGACGGTTACCGCCGTGCTGTGTGGTCACGAAGCGCGCGGCCTTGTCGGCAAGCGCTGTGCGGGTGGCGCCGGCGGCCACGCCCAGCAGGTCGAGCAGGCAGCGCTTGGCTTGGTGCAGGTCGCCCTCGTTGAGGGTCGAAAGATCGACCCGGTGTATCCAGTCGAGAGGAATCGACGCCTCTGTGGACTCGTGCGCGGTGAGTTCCTGTTTCGTCGGCTCAGGCATGGCAGTGATCTCGCAAGCAGGGCGGGTGGCAAAAAGAAGGCCGCTCTGGGGCGGCCTTCGAGACGATCACGCAAGCGGGGCGATACCCACTCAGGCGCCGATCACAGCATTTCGTGTTGCTTGAGGAAGCCTTCGGCAACCTGCTCGATGGTTTCTTTTTCGACGTCAACTTGGGCGTTGAGGCTGGACATGGTGTTGTCGTCGAGCAGGGCGGAAAGTGCGTTCATCTGAGCCTCGAGATCAGGGTTGGCCGAGAGTGTTTCTTCTCGTACCACCGGGGTCAGGGCATAGGCCGGGAAGTAGCTCTGGTCGTCTTCAAGCACCTGGAAGTTGAAAGCCGGAATGCGGCCATCGGTGGCGAATACCAGACCGACGTCGACCTGGCCATCGCGCAGCGCCTGGTAGACCAGCCCGGAATCCATGCGCTTGACGTCGCCGCGGCCGACCCGGAAGTCATAGGCCTGTTGCAGCGGGCGCCAGCCGTCCTCGCGAGCGTAGAACTCGGCATTCAGGGCGAAGGTCAGCTCGTCACCGTCGTTGATCGCCGCAGCAAGGTCGGAAAGTGTCTCGATGCCGCGTTTCTGGGCATCCTCTTCGCGCATGGCCAGGGCGTAGGTGTTGTTGGCATCGGAGGGCGCGAGCCAGACCAGGCCCTTCTCGGCATCGAGTTCCTTGACCCGCGTGTAGGTGTCTTGCGGCGACAGGCGTTCGGTGACGTCGTTGTAGTTGATCAGCGAGGTGCCGGTGTATTCCCAGTACAGGTCGATCTGGCCGTTTTCTTGGGCCTGGCGCAGCACGGCGGAGCCCATGCCCGAGCGCTTCTCGACGTCATAGCCCAGGCCGTCGAGGTACTGGCTGGTCATGCTGGCAAGGATTTGTTGCTCGGTGAAGTTCTTGCCACCGACCACGATCTCGTTGGCCTGGGCGGTCGCCAGGGTGCCGGCCAGTGCCGCGCCGGTGAGCAGAGTCATCAGGGTTTTCATGGTGTCGCTCCTGTCTGTGATGTATCGATCATTAATTATTGGTGGTGAATGACGAGACGTCCGTCATGCGTCTTGTCGTAGGTCATGCGTCCTTGCCGGGCTTGGGTTCCTGCATCAGGCTCGGCTTGGGTTCACTCCCCTGGGTACCAGCAGGAAGGCGATGATGGCGATCAGCATATCCACCCCAATCGCCAGCAAGGCCGTGGGAATGGCGCCGGAGAGCATCATCACCGGGTCGTAGAGATCGATGCCGGTGAAGATCAGCTCGCCAAGGCCCCCGGCCCCGATCAAAAAGGCCAACGGCACGGTGCCGACGTTGATGGCCAGTGCCGTGCGGATACCGGCGAAGATCACGTATAGGGCATTGGGCAGCTCGACCCGCAGCAGACGCTGGGTGGGCGACATGCCGATGCCTGCTGCGGCTTCCTTGAGAGCCGGCGAGACGCCCTTGAGGCCGGTGTAGGTGTTACGGGTGATGGGCAGCAGTGTGGCCACGAAGAGACCGAACACCGCAGGCACGGTGCCGATGCCCAGAAAGCTCATCGACAGCGCCAGCACCGCAAGTGTGGGAATGGTGGTGCCCACGTTGAGTACTTGCATCGCGGATTCGGCGACCTTTTGCATGCTGGGGCGCGACAGCAGAATCCCCAGTGGGATGGCGGTCATGATCGCCAGGCTGCCGGAGATGGCGGTCAGCCACAGGTGCTGCACAGCCAGATACTGGATATCTGGCAGGTAGAAGATGAAGTCGTCGATCACGCCACTGGACTGGCTCCAGACCCCAGCCACGAAGACGGCCACCAGCACCAGCAGGCGCATTGCCCCAGAGAGGTTCAGCGTCGGCATGGCTTACTCCTTGTCGGCCGGTGACAGCGATGCCGCGGCATCCAGAGTGGCCTGGTCGCGAGAGTGAGTCCGGTAGCGGGAGCCCAGGTGATGAGTGATCGCCCGCTGGGTGATCTGGCCGACGATACGGCCGTCATCATCGACGCAGGCGACCCAGGTCATGTCGTTGGCAAACATCAAAGAGGCGACCTTGCGCAGGTCGTCGTCGAGGCTGACCACCACCGGCACGCTCATGAAATGATCGCGACAATGGCCACTGGTGGTGCGGGCTACCGCGGCGTTGATGATGCCCACCGGCTGCCGCTTGTCGTTCACCATCACGATGCTGTTCTGATAGCCGTACTCTTCGATGCGCTTGAGCGCGGTCTCGAGGCTATCGTCCGGGCGCACCAGCCCGATCTCGTCGCTTGCCAGGTCGCGCACCTTGACCAGGTTGAGGCGCTTGAGGGCTCGGTCCTCGCCGAGGAAGGATTCGACGAAGTCGTTCTTGGGGGCGGCGAGCAGTTCGTCGGGTTCCGAGTACTGCACCAGCTTGCCGGCGCGGAAGATGGCGATGCGGTCGCCCATCTTAATCGCTTCGTCAATGTCGTGACTGACGAACATGATCGTCTTCTTGAGGTCCTGCTGCATTTTCAGGAACTCGTCCTGAATCACCGCCCGGTTGATCGGGTCGATGGCGCCGAAGGGTTCGTCCATCAGCATTACCGGGGGGTCGGCGGCTAGTGCACGGGCCACGCCGATACGCTGCTGTTGGCCGCCGGAAAGCTCGCTGGGATAGCGCTTGAGGAAGGCATCCGGCTCCAGGGCGATCATGCGCATCATTTCACGGGCGCGCTCTCGGTACTTGGCCTTGTCCCAGCCCAAGAGCTTGGGCACCACGGTGATGTTTTCCTCGATGGTCATGTTGGGGAACAGGCCGATCTGCTGGATCACGTAGCCGATATTACGGCGCAGGGCCTGGGTATCGAGGCTGCTGGTGTCCTCGCCATTGATGAAGACCTTGCCCGAGGTCGGGCGGATGATGCGGTTGATCATCTTCAGGCTGGTGGTCTTGCCGCAGCCTGAGGGGCCGAGCAGGATGCATATCTCGCCGCTCGGGACTTCCATGCTGATGTGGTCGGCGGCGGTCACGGCGCCCTTGGGCGTATCGAAGACCTTGGTCAGGTTATCGAGTCGAATCATGAAGCGGTCCTTGTCTGGTCGGCAGAATGTGGCACGAATGACGGCTCAGGGGGTGGCGGCGGCGCGCTCCATGCCCTTGGGCGTCAGGCGCTTCTGCAGCGCCAGCAGTGAATAGTCGACGATGATCGCCAGTACGCTGACGGCCACGGCGCCGAGGATCAGTTGCCGCGGGTCGGACTGAGAAATGCCGCGGCTGATGAAGGTGCCGAGCCCGCCTGCGCCGATGTAGGCGGCGATGGCCATGACGCCGATGTTGAGCACCACAGCGGTGCGCACGCCGGCCATGATCACCGGCACGGCGAGCGGGATCTCGACCATGCGCAGGCGCTGGTTCTGGCTCATGCCGATGCCGCGGGCGGCTTCGCGAAGGGCCGGGTCGACATTGTTGATGGCGGTATAGGTATTGCGAATGATCGGCAGCTGCGAATAGAGCAGCACCGCGATGACCGCCGGCATGTAACCGATGCCCTGTCCGATGATCGACAGAATCGGGATCATGATGCCGAACAGCGCGATGGAAGGAATCGTCACGATGATCGAGGCGATGTAGAGCACGGTCTTGGCGGCACGCTCGTTCTTGGTGATGGCGATGCCGATCGGCACCCCCGTCAGGGTCGCAATACCGACCGCGACACCCACCAGCGAGATATGCTCGATGGTGCGGGTCAGCAAGAGCTCCATGTTGTCCAAAGCATATTGAAGCAGTTCCAAGCGTCGTCTCCTTGGTGATGGTGTCTCAAGGCCGGCAGAGGGCGCCGGCTCGGCATGACGGTGCTGCGCGCGAGGGCTAGCGCCGGTAATCACGCGGACAGGGATGCCGGCGCGGGAACGGAACTAAGCGTAGCAGAGCAGCATAGCCATTTGTTATCGGTATAGATGACGATCCAAAATGCCAATTATTGATGATGGTGATTCAAGCGCATGAGCGGTCGCTTACTTTGTGGCGCTGCGTGATGTCGCGCAAGCGGACAGGAGGCGCTCGAGTGAGAAAGCACCAGGCACCGAGACCCGTGGTCAGCAGGCGTATCAGCCGTCATGCTTTCCCTATATGCTCCACCCATGAAGGCTTGGCAACGTCGTCGTAATGCGTCGCAATGGAAGGAATGCCGGTGTCATGAACACAGAAAGCCTCGCTATCGATATGCCTCAGGCGGTCGCCGATTTCGAGATGGCCCTTGAGCGGCTTAGCCAAGCCCGCGCGACGGACCCCAAAGCCCCAACCGACGAGGTGCTGGAGTCGGCCAGGGTCGTCATGACGATGAGCGAGGGGCTGGATGCACTCTATGCTCGCGTCTCGGATGTGGAAGAGGCGGGAGTCTTCGCCGGGCGGGACTGGGCACAGCCTTCCATCCTGCAGCCGGTGCTGGCGGTGCGTTCACTGCGACAAAGCAGCGCCGAGATCACGGTTATCGAGGCGCTCAGCGAGCTTCGTCTGCTGGCGGTGGCCTCGGGTGACTACTTTCATCCGGGGATTTCCGCCGAACAGGCCAGGAATTTTCTGACTCAGGTGATGGCCTTGAACCTGGACCTGTTGGCCGGGCAGATGAGCGAGGCGGACCGCGAGCGCCCACAGGGCTTGGGAACCATCGTCCAGTCGCTGTATCAATACCTGCTGGCCCGGTTGGGCTACGAGAGCATTCTTGCCAGCCTGGTCAATGAGGTCAGGCGTCTGTTGGCCCAACGCCCGATTCAGACCGACAGCATCAAGGAAATGATCAGCCAGATTGCCAAGTGTCTGTTTGACCCGAACATCGAAACCGCTGGTACAGAGGGCGCTGCTTGCCTGGTCAGTGCACTCTTTGGGCCGACCCCGGGCTGCAGTGAAGATCCGGGCGTGACGGTGTATCTCGAGCGCCTAGGGGCCATGAACCGAGACACTCTGGCCGACGAGGCGGATGCCTTCGCGCAGGCGATGCATGAGACGGGGCTGGTATCGGCATATCACGCGGTCTTTCTGCGCCACCTGCGCGGCCAGTTCGACGACTTGATTCCCGAGGCCCTGGGGCTGAGCATGACGGGCATCGATGCCCTGCAATGTTACAGCGCGCTGGTGTACCGGCTAATTGATGAGGCTATTTTTGCTGAATCCAGCCAGGCCGTGTATGGCCTGGTCATGATGCTCGAACGTGGCACCTTCTTCGCACCAACGGTCGCCGCCGGACTGTGGCGGCAAATCGAGCTCAAGCTGTCCGCCGCCACCTCGGAAACCTTGATAGGGGTCTTTGGCGACGCGCATCCCCCCAGGGTCTACCTGCTTGCCGGTGTGCTGAGTATTCTGGGGCTGCCGCTGGGCGTCGGGCAGGGCAATAACCCCACCTGTCAGTCGGTGATTGGCTTGTCCATGTGGGCCGATAACGATCCGGATTACCTGTTGCAGCTGGTGGCCTGGGCCGCGCGGGATGATGAGGTGCTCACGCGGTTCGAGGGCCAGCAGATATCGTCCAAGGGGTTGGACGCCGGTCTTGCCAAGGAGCCCCCGCTGGATGTCGATGCCGTGTCGCTGATTCTGGTACCGCATCTGGATCGCCTCTACATGGAAATGGGGCGACTTTGCGGTGAGCGTGACGATGACCTGCACCGCTGGATCAATCCGGAATTCTATGGTTGGTGGGTGGGCCACGGTTTCCGTGTGGTGGTCAACATCGATACCGGTAAGATCGATGACTACGCGGGGTTCATTCGTCAGTTCTATGCCAGCTACCACCCTTATTACAACGGCCATATGCCGGTCATACATCCGCAGCCTGCGGGTATCGCTGTCACCGACAGCGGTGGGCGTTATGTGGGGCGACACGCCATCACGATCCTGCGTGTGGCGTTGGACCCCAAGGACGAGATGCGCGTCTACTTCTATAACCCCAACAACGACAGCGGCCAGGACTGGGGGCAGGGCATCGTCTGCGCGATTCAGGGCAACGATGAGCTGAACGGTGAGGCGTCACTGCCCATCGCCGAGTTTGCCTCGCGGCTATACGTCTATCACCTGGATCCGCTGGAGCTTGGCGACATCAACGCGGTTCCCGAGGAGGAAGTGGCCCGCGTCATCGAGTTGGGCCGAACCAGCTGGGCGGTGGGTGTCTAGGTGAGGGCGCTGCGGGGTGTGGCCCGCAGCGCATCATTTGGCGAGGCTTTCAGCAGCCGCGGTGGAAGAGTAGGGATGAGCCGAATCAGCCGACCTTGTAGGACTGCGGCGATTCCGCCAGCAGGCCGCGGCCGCCGGCCAGGGTCAGCGCCATGTCGTGGAGGCCGTCCCACAGCGGGATGGCGCTGGCGCCCTTGATGGCGAGATCCAGGCGCTGGGAAAACAGCAGCAGCTTGTGCAGGCGCTTGACCGGCAGCCGGTTCAGGGCCTGCTGGTAGGCGGGTCGCCGCTTGTCGAAGATCGGCGGCTTCTGTGCCTTGCAGGCATGCTCGAAGCTCTGGCCCTGATCAAGGTGCTGATAGAGCGAGAGCAGGGTGCGCAGCTCACGGGTCAGTGCCCACAGCACGATGGGCGCCTCGAGCCCCTCACGCTGCAGGCTCTTGAGGATTCGCGAGGCGCGTTCCCGCTCGCCCCGCAGGCAGGCATCGCTCAGGGTGAAGACATCGTAGCGTGCGCTGTCTTCCACCCCCTGGGTGATCGCGGCCGCATCCAGCCTGGCGCCCCGCGGCAACAGCAGCGCGAGCTTCTGCAGCTCCTGGTCGGCGGCCAGCAGGTTACCCTCGGTGCGCTCGCCGAGCAGGCGGGCGGCGTCCATATCCATGTTCAGGCCGTGATGGCTGGCGCGATCGCGCATCCAGAAGCCGAGGCGTTGATGATCCACCGGCCATACCGGCACGAAGAGGCCGGCCTTGTCCAGCGCCTTGAACCACTTGCTCTGCTGCTGCCGGCGGTCGAGCTTGTCGGCCATGATCAAGAGCACGTTGTCGCTGCCCTTCATCTGCTCGGCGTAGGCTTCCAGTGCCTTGCCGCCTTCCTGGCCGGGGGCCTGGCCTCCCAGGCGAAGCTCGATGAGTTTCGACGAGGCGAACAGCGACAGACTGGCGGCGGATTCGGTAAGCCGCCCCCACTGGAAGCCGTTCTCGACGTGCAGCACCTCACGTTCCTCGATACCGGCCTGGCGGGCGGCGGTGCGCACGGCATCGCAGGCTTCCATATGGATCAGTGGCTCGTCGCCGGCGACGATCACGACCGGCGGCAGGCCCTTGGCTAGCGCCGGGGGGAGCTTGTCGGGAAATACCTTCATACGGCCCTACCTAAAACCTGTCTGCGCTCGCCCATACGGCGTTAAAAGCTCGCTCAAAATACTCATTTACTCCTTTGTAAACTCCGTTTACGGACTCGCGACATCCATGTCGCTCGCTCTTCGAGCAGCTGAAGCTGCCCAAATCGGCAGTCCTGCCGATTTGTCACGAGCTTTTGCCTGGTCTGGCCTTCGCTCGTCGAGGTTTCGAGGCAGGGCCTTGACTATCATTGCTCGGCCAGTGGCCGCAGCCGCTCGAGAAGCTGGCGGGCGGCGGCCTCGCGAAGTCTCTCCCTGGCGGCACGACGGGCGTCATCCTGGGCCAGCAGATCGTTGTCGTTGATGCTGATGCGCTCGCTGACGTTGAGAGTCTGCTGGTCGAGCAGGTAGGCATCGTTGGCCTGGCGCTGCACCGAGAAGGGCACCGTCAGGGTCAGGTCGATGTCGCGACTGCCGGCGCCGGCCAAGCCGCGGTTAGTCTCGTTGATGGTCGCGCGCCCCAGGTTGAGCCGCAGCTCGGCCTGATCGTCGATCTGCGTGCCGGCACTGGTCAGGGCCCTGCGCACCACCGGAGTGAGGTCGTCATTGGGGCCGGCCAGCGCCAAGGCACTCAGGGCGGGAATGGACTCGCCATAGCCCCGCAGTTGAAAGCCACAGCCGCTGAGGCCAAGCCCCAGCACACTCACGGCGGCCGCGCCCATGGCGACCTTGAGACCCTGCTTCAGAAAGTGGCGGCGTTGCATGCTCGATTCCCTCGTGTGCTTGACCGGCTGATCCGACAACCTTTTCCCAACAATCCGTTATCCAGCAATGTGTTAGCCAACAACGATATTGACCAGCTTACCCGGTACCACGATGACCTTGCGCACCGTCTTGCCTTCGAGGTGACGCTGGACGTTCTCGGCGGCCATGGCCTGGGCTTCGATGGCGGCCTTGTCGGCGTCGGCGGGCACCTCGAGGCGGGCGCGCAGTTTGCCGTTGACTTGCACCACCAGCTCGAGGGTGTCGCGGGCCAGGGCGGACTCGTCAAATACCGGCCAGCCAGCGTCGATCACCGGCGCGTCGTGCCCCAGCTCGGCCCACAGGCCGTGACAGGCGTGCGGCGTGATCGGGGCGAGCAGCAGCACGCAGGCCTCGACCGCCTCGCGGGCGATCGCCAGGTCCAGCGGGCTGGCAGCTTCCCCCTCGTTCTGGAAGCGGCCAATGGCGTTGGTCAGTTCCATCACCGCGGCGATGGCGGTATTGAAGGTGGTGCGCCGGCCGATGTCGTCGCTGGCCTTCTTGATGGTCTCGTGGGTCTTGCGGCGCAGCTCGCGCTGCTCGTCGGTCAGCTCATTGCTGTGCTGGCTGAAATCGACCTCGCCCGGCGTGCCGGCATTGACGTGCTCGGCGACCAGGCGCCACAGACGCTTCAGGAAGCGGTGGGCGCCTTCGACGCCGCTATCGGACCATTCCAGCGACTGTTCGGGGGGCGCGGCGAACATCATGAACAGGCGCACGGTGTCGGCGCCGAAGCGGTCGATCATCGCTTGGGGGTCGACGCCGTTGTTCTTAGACTTGGACATCTTCTCGATGCCGCCCATTTCCACCGGCTGGCCGTCTGCGATCAGCACGGCGCTCACCGGGCGGCCCTTGTCGTCGCGCTTGACCTCGACGTCGGCCGGGTTGAACCAGTCCTTGCCGCCGTTGGCGGTGGGCCGGTAGTAGGTCTCGGCAATGACCATGCCCTGGGTCAGCAGGCGCTTGAAGGGCTCGTCGGACTCGACCAGGCCGAAGTCGCGCATCAGCTTATGGAAGAAGCGCGCATACAGCAGGTGCAGGATGGCGTGCTCGATACCCCCGATGTAGAGATCGACCGGCAGCCAGTAGTTGGCACGCTCGTCGAGCATGGCCTCATGGTTATCGGCGCAGCAGAAGCGGGCGTAGTACCAGCTGGACTCCATGAAGGTGTCGAAGGTGTCGGTTTCGCGCACCCAGCCGTCGCCGAGATCGCTGAACTCGGGCATCTTCTTGAGCGGCGAGCCGGAGGCATCGACGGTCACCTCGGTGGGTAGGGCGACCGGCAGCTCATCGTCGGTGAGCGGCACGGTCTGGCCTTCCGGGCCATACTTGACCGGGATCGGCGCGCCCCAGTAGCGCTGGCGCGCCACGCCCCAGTCGCGCAGGCGGTAGTTGGTCTTGACCTCGCCGTGGCCCTGTTCGGCCAGCTTGGCGGCGATGGCATCGAAGGCTGCCTGGAAGTCCAGGCCGTCGAACTCACCGGAGTTGATCAGCACGCCGTGCGCATCATGGGCGGCGCTGGTGACGTCCGGCGCCTGGCCGTCTTCGCCGGCGATCACCGGTTCGATGGGCAGGTCGTACTTGGTGGCGAACTCCCAGTCGCGCTGGTCGTGGGCGGGCACCGCCATCACCGCGCCGGTGCCGTACTCCATCAGCACGAAGTTGGCCACATAGATGGGCACCTGGCGCCCGGTGAGGGGATGGACGGCCAGATAGCCGGTGTCCATGCCCTTCTTCTCCATGGTGGCCATTTCGGCCTCGGAGGTGCCGCCGTGGGCGCATTCCTCGTTGAAGGCCGCAAGCGCCGGATTGTGCTCTGCGGCGGCCTTGGCCAGCGGATGCCCGGCGGCCACGGCGACATAGGTCACGCCCATCAGGGTGTCGGGACGGGTGGTGTAGACGCGCAGCGGCTCGGCGTTGTCAGGGCCGGCCACGTCGAAGGCCAGCTCGACGCCCTTGGACTTGCCGATCCAGTTGCGCTGCATGGTCTTGACCTGCTCGGGCCACTCGACATTGTCGAGATCGGCGAGCAACTCATCGGCATAGTCGGTGATCTTCAGGAACCACAGCGGGATTTCCTTGCGCTCGACCGGCGCGCCGGAGCGCCAACCGCAGCCGTCGATGACCTGCTCGTTGGCGAGTACGGTCTGGTCGACCGGGTCCCAGTTGACCGTCGACATCTTCTTGTAGACCAGCCCTTTTTCCACCAGCTTGGTGAAAAACCACTGTTCCCAGCGGTAGTAGTCGCTATCGCAGGTGGCGAATTCGCGGCCCCAGTCATAGGCGAAGCCCAGCGCCTTGAGCTGGTCGCGCATGTAGTCGATGTTCTGGTGTGTCCACTCGGCCGGCGGCACTTGATTCTTGATGGCAGCGTTTTCGGCGGGCATGCCGAAGGCGTCCCAGCCCATGGGCTGCAGCACGTTCTTGCCTTGCATGCGCTGGAAGCGAGAGACCACATCGCCGATGGTGTAGTTACGCACGTGCCCCATGTGCAGCTTGCCGCTGGGGTAGGGGAACATCGATAGGCAGTAGAACTTTTCGCGATTGGCGTCTTCTACAGCCTTGAAGCACTGGTGTTGTGTCCAGAACTGCTGGGCGTCGCGTTCGATGTCGTGAGGCTTGTACTGTGCGTCCATCGGTCTGAATGATTACCTTGTAGCGTCGGTGGCGAAAAGCGGCGGACTTTCCCATGCGATTGAGAAGCAAAAGGCTTGATGGCACGGGAAGATAGCGTCTAAATGGGGACCAAGCATACCGCAGCGGGGCCTGAGCAGGTAGGGGCTCCGCACTTGGCCAGAGCATGGCCAGATCAAGGAAGGGGTCAAAGGAGGCTCAGATGAGCGATCAGGATAAGCATTCAGACCATCGCCTGCGTGAAGGCTATGAGCGTCTTTTGGGGCGGCTGCAGGATGGCGCCAAGGAGCTGTCGTGGGAGAACCTGCAGCAGGAGCTCGACGATGCAGTGGAGTTCGAGGCCGAGGTCGAGGACTACACCCGCGACGAACTGGCCTTGCTGCGCGCCTGGGTCGAGCGCGACCTGAAAGATATGCGTCACTATCTGGCGGCCGGCGGCGAAGGCGTGGCCAGCTGGCTGGGTATCGATCTCGACGTGCTGTCACGGCGGGTCTCGGACGCGCTGTTTTCGATCGCCGACCGTACCGTGATTGACCGGCTGCGCTTCGAGGACGACCTGGAAGCGGCCCGCGCCGACTACTGCGAGGGCGAGATGACTGCCCCCGGCCTCTTGAGCTGCGTGCACTGCGGCAGTGAGGTCACGCTCAGCGAGGTGGCGCGCCTCGAGCCCTGTCATCAGTGCGGGCATCGCTACTTCGCGCGGGGGCCTCAGGCCGCCAGCCAATAGACCCGCTTGCCTTGGGTTTCAGGGGCGTGGGCAACGTTAGCGGCTGTCTCGCCAGCGAACCCATCATGTCAGACGAACCCGCTACTGACCGCCCGCGCCAGCCAGGGCGGCCAGTAGGCCGATGGCTAGGCACACCCCCAGCGACATGACCAGGGCATAGATCAGGTTATGTCGCATCATCACCCCACCGCTGATGCCATAGCGGCCCTGCAGCGACAGGTTGATGCCCGACAGTGGCCCGGTGGCCGTTCCCACTGCCCAGGCGCTGAGGGCGACCATGCCGACCAGCGTCTGGTTGGCGCTATCCAGGTCCAGCAGCGAGGCCAGGGTCGAAATGCCGATGATCGGGTGCAGCCCGATCACGGCACTGGCGACGATGGCTAAATAGCTGAGCATGGCTTCCCCGGCTCCGAAGTGCTCGAACAGCACCCACTGACCGCCAGTCGCGGCATCGATGAAGGTCGAGAGCCCCTGGGTAAAGAGCCCCGCCGCCAGGAAGAGTGAGATTTCACCGCGCATTGTCGGCAGTCGCTCCCGGGTATGCTGGACCATTCGCTTCGCGGTAAAGGCCGTGCCGCGGGGCAGATTGGCGGCAAGCGCCGTGGCGGGCAGCAAGAAGGTGATGATGCTGACGATGGATAGCGTCGGCGTCAGGCCATAGTGGAAGCCCAGCACCAGCAGCGCCAGGCCCACCGGCATCAGCAGGTCGTGGGGGGAAAGCGAGATACCTTCGACATGCTCGAGATCGAAGCGCCGGGCCAGCTCGAGGCGCGTTAGCACGCCTGAAAGGGCGGCCAGTGGCACGCCGGCGGCGAGCACCACGGCGAAGTCGAGCCGGGGCGCCAGGCCCATGGCCACGCCCATGGCGGCAAAGAAGGGCGACCAGAATGCCGCGCTCGAGAGCCCCCGGTTGAGCGTCAGTAGCTGGGGCAGGCGCAGGCCGTCGGTGCGCTTGAGCTGATCGCCGATCAGAAAGACGGAGGATAGGTTCAGAATCGCGCCGAGCAGGTGGACGCTCAGCCAGGTGGTGATCACGCCCCGCCCGCCGCGTATCCGGGTGCCTGGCGAGGGTGGGCGGCGATTGATCAGGCCGATGAAGCTGACCCCCACTAGCATGGCGACCACGAAGATGTTGCCGTCCAGTACCTGCTCCCAGGCAAGGGTTTCGCCGTAGAGGATTCGGCTGATCACCAGCAGCGCCGCGCCGATCGCCGCTAGCGCTCCGACCTGGCGACGGTTGCGGGTGGGCAGGTCGCGCCACAGCAGGGTGATGGCCAGCCAGAAGGCGATGCCGACCAGCGGCGCCACGCCATTGGCGCCGGCCAGGCGCGCAATCTGCAAGCCTAGACCGAGGGCAATGATCAGGCCTGCCAATCGCTGACGCCCGCTAGTCTTGGCGGGAGTGGGAGGCGACGGTCGTTGCTCGTCCGCTGCTGGCGGCGAGAAGTGAGGCGGCATGGGCACGAGTCCGAACGAAAATTAGCATGCTAGGCAAGTCGGCAAGCCCGGGCAAGCCGGGAAATCCGATCCAGCAGGCACCGGCAAAATGAGCCTTTAGGTCTTGGCGGTTGGCGGCGTCCACTGGCGGGCCTCGGGCGTGCGTGCGGTCTCGAGCAGTTTGATCATCGCCTTGCTGGCGTTGGAGAGGGTGCGGTTACGATGTACCAGATAGCCCAGTGGCCGCTCGATGGGGCGGTGGTCGATGGGCAAGATGTGCAGGTCCTCGTCGATCATGCTTTCCGGCAGTACGCTCCAGCCCAGCCCGATCGAGGCCATCATTTTCAGTGTCTCCAGGTAGTTGGTCGATAGCCCCACTTCTACGCTCAGTTCCTCCCGGGAGAAGGTCTCCAGCACGATGCCGCGGGTGAAGGTCAAGGGGCCCGGCAATACGGCAGGGTGCGCGGCTAGTGCCGACATGGAGAGTCGCTCGCCGCGTACAGCATGCTGGGCAAGAGGGTGGTCATTGCCGCAGACGAAGCGCAGCCGGTCGATCCATACCGGGACCACCATCAGCTGTGGGTCGGGTACCGGGGCCAGGGTGACCACGGCGATCTCCAGGGCGCCGTCGAGTACGCCCTGGTAGGCCTGCTCGGAATCGAGAAAGCGCAGATCCAGATTGGCGGCCGGGTGGTCGTGGGTGAAGGCCTGGAGCAGGGGCGGCAGCCGGTGCAGGCCGACATGGTGGCTGGTGGCGAGCGTCAGGCTGCCGGCCACATCGCCGGCAAGGTTCGACAGCGCGCGGCGACTGTCGTCGACCATCAGCAGGATCTGGCGAGCACGGGGTAGCAGCAGGGCGCCGGCCTCGGTCAGGGTGACCCGGCGGCCGATACGGTCGAAAAGGCGCGAGCCGACTTGCTCCTCGAGGGTGGCGATGCGCTTGCTGACCGCGGGTTGCGTCAGGTGAAGCTGGTCGCCGGCCAGCGAAAAGGAGCCGCAGTCGGTGACGGCCAGGAAGGCCTGTAGGCTTTGGGTGTCCATGGTGGCTCCTTAATAGCCTAGGCAATGTCTGAAAAGTACTGCGCTCGCCCATACGGCGTTAAAAATCGGCTCAAGATGCTCATTTACACCCCGTAAACTCCGCTCTTTCGCCAATTTTTGCCTTGTCTGGCCTTCGCTCGTCGAATTTTCAGACACAGCCTTATGGTATCGGTGGCGGAGATGATGTCGTATCGGCTACTGGTATTCCAGTATGGAATTCATATCATAAATAACATGAATTGCTTTTATGTGTAGTGCCCCCTAACCTCGGGGCATGGCAGCGACACCCTGGATGCCAAGCGCATCGGGTGCGGCGAGATCAATCAGAGGGCGAAGACAGCCCCGTGGAGGAGAGACATGGCAGGCCAGACGCTTTATGACAAGCTGTGGTCACAGCACCTGGTAAAGGAGCGCGATGATGGCACCGCGCTGATCTACATCGATCGACAGTTGCTGCATGAGGTGACCTCGCCCCAGGCGTTCGAGGGGCTGCGTCTGGCCAAGCGTAAACCGTGGCGCCTGGATGCCAACCTCGCCACCCCCGATCACAACGTGCCGACCACGGTGATCGAGCGCGCCGAGGGCAATGCCGGCATCAAGGATCCGGTGTCGCTGATCCAGGTGGAGACCCTGGACGATAACTGTGAAGCCTTCGGCATCGAGGAATTTCGCATCAACGACGCCCGCCAGGGCATCGTGCATGTGGTCGGCCCTGAGCAGGGCGCAACCCTGCCGGGCATGACGGTGGTCTGCGGCGACTCGCACACCGCGACCCACGGTGCCTTTGCGGCTCTTGCCCATGGCATCGGTACCTCCGAGGTCGAGCACGTGCTGGCCACCCAGTGCCTGCTGGCCCAGAAGATGAAAAACATGCAGGTGCGGGTCGAAGGCTCTCTTGGCACCGGCGTAACCGCCAAGGACGTGGTGCTGGCGATCATCGGCGAGATCGGCACCGCCGGCGGCACCGGCTATGCCATCGAGTTTGCCGGCAGTGCGATGCGTGAGCTGTCCATGGAAGGCCGCATGACGGTCTGCAACATGGCCATCGAGGCGGGCGCCCGGGTCGGCCTGATCGGCGTTGACGACACCACCATCGACTACCTGCGTGAGCGCCCCTTCGCCCCCCGTGGCGAGCAGTGGGACGCCGCCGTCGCCGACTGGCGCGAGCTGGTCTCCGACGCCGATGCCCACTTCGATAAGGTGGTCGAGATTCGTGCCGAGGACATCGAGCCTCAGGTGAGCTGGGGCACCAGCCCCGAGATGGTGACGGGCATCTCCGGCGAGGTCCCCGATCCTGCCGAGTCCGTCGATGATACCGTCAAGGGCAGCTACAGCCGGGCACTGGAATACATGGGGCTCGCGGCCAAGCAAAAGATCACCGATATTCGCCTCGACAAGGTATTCATTGGCTCCTGCACCAACTCGCGTATCGAGGATCTGCGTGCGGCCGCCGAGGTCGCCAAGGGGCGCAAGGTCGCCGATTCCATCATGCTCGCCATGGTGGTGCCGGGGTCTGGGCTGGTGAAGCGTCAGGCCGAAGCCGAGGGCCTCGACAAGATCTTCACTGAGGCGGGCTTCGAATGGCGCGAGCCGGGGTGCTCAATGTGCCTGGCCATGAACGCTGACAAGCTCGGTGCCGGCGAGCACTGTGCCTCGACCTCGAATCGCAACTTCGAGGGTCGCCAGGGTTTCGGCGGGCGCACCCATCTGGTCAGTCCGGCGATGGCGGCCGCCGCGGCGATTGCCGGTCATTTCGTCGATGTTCGCCAGTTTGGCACCCATCAAGACCAACAGTCCCAGGAGGCCTGAGCCATGCATAAGTTTGAACGTCAGCAGGGCCTGGTGGCGCCGCTCGATCGGGCCAACGTCGATACCGACCTGATCATTCCCAAGCAGTTTTTGAAGTCGATCAAGCGCACCGGCTTTGGCGTCAACCTGTTCGATGCCCTGCGCTATTTGGATGAAGGTTATCCGGGCCAGGATGTCTCACAGCGTCCGCTCAACCCTGATTTCGTGCTCAACCAGCCGCGCTATGCGGGCGCCAGCGTGCTGCTGGCCCGCCGCAATTTTGGCTGTGGCAGCTCGCGCGAACACGCGCCCTGGGCACTCGAGGACTTCGGCTTTCGCGTGGTGATCGCGCCTAGCTTCGCCGACATCTTCTACAACAATGCCTTCAAGAACGGCATCCTGCTGGTCACCCTCGAAGAAGAGATCATCGAGCGGCTGTTCCAGGAAGTCGAGGCCAACGAAGGTTACCGTCTGGATGTGGATCTCGAGAACCAGCGTGTGACAACGCCGGCCGGCGAAATCTTCGAGTTCGACGTCGATGCTTTCCGCAAGCATTGTCTGCTCAACGGCCTCGACGACATCGGTATCACCCTGCAAGACGAAGATGCGATTCGCGACTTCGAAGCCAAGCATCGGGCCGCACGGCCCTGGCTGTTCCGCGAGCCGGCCAAGGCCTGATAGCGAACCGGCCCTGCCGATGTCTGCCATCGTGGGGCCAACCTTCCAGCCTCAACGCTGGACACTGAAGAAAAGGGATGCCCTTTGGGGGCGAACGCGCAGGGAAGCGCCATCTTTTTTCGCCGGGTGGGCGCTCCCCACCTGGCGGCACAATCATCGAATGACCGGGTCCGCCATGCGGGCCCGTTTGTCCAAGAGAGCTAAAGTACATGAGCCGCAAGATTCTCGTTCTGCCGGGTGACGGCATCGGCCCGGAAATCACCGCCGAGGCCGTCAAGATCCTCAAGGCCTGCCAAGCCAGTGGCCTGGACGTCGACGTCGAAGAAGGGCTGGTGGGCGGCGCGGGCTATGATGCCCATGGTGAACCGCTGCCAGCGGCGACGCTCGACCAGGCGCGCAGCGCGGATGCGATTCTGCTGGGCGCCGTGGGTGGGCCGAAATGGGACAAGCTCGAAGATATCAGCAAGCGTCCCGAGAAAGGCCTGCTGGGGCTGCGCAAGGAGCTGTCGCTGTTTGGCAATCTGCGCCCGGCGCTGCTCTATCCGCAGCTCGCCGAGGCCTCGAGCCTCAAGCCCGAGGTGGTCTCCGGCCTGGATATCATGATCGTGCGCGAGCTCACCGGCGGCATCTATTTCGGTCAGCCGCGCGGCATCGAGGAGCGCGACGGCCAGCGGGTAGGCTTCAATACCTACGTCTACTCGGAAAGCGAAATCGAGCGTATCGGCAGAGTGGCCTTCGAGATGGCCAGCAAGCGCGGCGGCAAGCTGTGCTCGGTGGACAAGGCCAACGTGCTCGAGGCCACCATGCTGTGGCGCGAGGTCATGGAGCGTCTGGCGCCGGAATACCCGGACGTCGAGCTCTCCCACATGTACGTCGATAACGCCGCCATGCAACTGGTGCGGGCGCCCAAACAGTTCGACGTCATCGTCACCGGCAACATGTTTGGCGACATCCTGTCGGATGCCGCCGCCATGCTCACCGGCTCGATCGGCATGCTGCCCTCGGCCTCGCTCAACGCCGACGGTCAGGGCATGTACGAACCCTGCCACGGCAGCGCGCCGGATATCGCCGGTCAGGGCGTTGCCAACCCGCTGGCGACCATCCTCTCGGTGGCGATGATGCTGCGCTACTCGCTGAACGAGGCCGCACTGGCCGAGCGCATCGAGGCGGCTGTCGGCAAGGTGCTGGACGATGGCTTGCGCACCGCCGATATTGCCTATGCCGGTACGCGCCAGGTGTCTACCGGCGAGATGGGCGATGCCGTGCTGGCGGCCTTCGAGGCTCGCTGAGTGTGAGTGGGTGTGTTTGTTAAGTATTTGAAGATTAAGTGGAAATATCTCCGCCTGTGCGGCGGTAGTGCGTCGTGTATACTTGACGGCTAATTCTTTTTGGAGGACTTCACATGTTGACAGTCGGTTTCGTGGGTTGGCGTGGCATGGTGGGCTCCGTGCTCATGCAGCGCATGCAGGAAGACAATGAGTTCGTCGGCATCGAGCCGGTTTTCTTCACCACTTCCCAGGTCGGTCAGCCCGGTCCCGATATCGGCGTGGATGTGCCTCCACTCAAGGACGCCTTCGATCTGGACGCACTCAAGGCGCTGGATGTGATCGTTACCTGCCAAGGCGGCGACTACACCGAGAAGGTCTACAAGGATCTACGCCAGACCGGCTGGAAGGGCTACTGGGTTGATGCCGCCAGCACCCTGCGCATGGCCGACGACGCCACCATCGTGCTGGATCCGGTCAACCGTGACGTCATCGACGCTCAGTTGGCCCGCGGCACCAAGACCTTCACCGGCGGCAACTGTACGGTCAGCCTGATGCTGATGGGCCTCGGTGGTCTGTTCGAGGCTAACATGATCGAGTGGATGACCTCGATGACCTATCAGGCCGCTTCCGGCTCCGGTGCCAAGCACATGCGTGAGCTGCTCAATCAGATGGGCGGTCTGCGTGACAGCGTGGCCAGCGAGCTTGCCGATCCGGCAAGTGCCATCCTCGACATCGATCGCAAGGTCACCGCGGCCATGCGCAGCGGAAGCTTCCCGACCGAAAACTTCGGTGCGCCGCTGGCCGGTAGCCTGCTGCCCTGGATCGACAAGCCGATGGAAAACGGCCAGAGCAAGGAAGAGTGGAAGGGCGGTGTCGAGACCAACAAGATCCTTGGCCTGGATAACAACCCGATTCCCATCGATGGTCTTTGCGTGCGCATCGGTGCCATGCGCTCTCACAGCCAGGCCTTCACCATCAAGCTCAAGCAGGATGTGCCGCTCGACGAGATCGAGGACCGCCTGGCCAAGCACAATGAGTGGGTGCGGGTCATCGCCAATGAGAAGGATGCGACCATCGATGGCCTGACGCCGGCTGCCGCTACCGGCACTCTGAACGTGCCGGTGGGCCGTCTGCGCAAACTGGCCATGGGTGGCGAGTATCTCTCTGCCTTCTCTGTCGGCGACCAGCTGTTGTGGGGTGCCGCCGAGCCGCTCAAGCGCATGCTGAAGATTCTGCGCGAGCAGTGATCCGCGCCTTGCTCGTCTCTGACGCCTCCCTTCTGGAGGCTGTGTGATAACCCGTCACCAGCCTCGGGGCGGCGCTCCAGAAGACTGCCTCGGCTTTGCCGGGGCAGTCTTCATTTCAGTGCCAGTTTTGGAAATGGCGACAGAGGGCGAGGCCGGACTCAACAGAGCCTGGCCAACGCCCCCTTCACCCCAAGGATATTGATCACCCGCATCAGGTTATAACAGAGCACACCCAGGCTATATTCACTGGCGGCGGAAGCGAGCCCCCAGCAGGTCAGCCGCCCCTTGTTGAGCAGGCGCTTCAAGGTAGCGAAGGTGGGCTCGACGGTTGCCATGCGCCGAACCATGCGTTCAGGCGTGG
>NZ_FNCI01000006.1 GCF_900100755.1 Onishia taeanensis | reverse complement strand
CAGCCCCTCAAGAAATGCTTTTTATCCGTCTAGCATGAAATCTGAATACATGCGTGCCGGCACCTGGCCAGATGATGCGGTAGTTGCTACAGAAGAAGAGTGGCGCGAATACGGTGCAAAGCGCCCGCCTTCTGGAATGCAGCGCGGTCCCGATGATCATGGCCGTCCTGGATGGGTGGCCATACCTGACATACCTCTCGACCAGCTCGCCAAGCAAAAGCTCTCCGAAATCAACGCCGCTGCCAACAAGGCGCTGGCTGACATTCGCCGCGACTATCCTCAGTTTGAGATCGACACCTGGGGTGATCAAGAGCGCGAGGCACGCGCTTGGGCAGCCGACAACAGCGTGGAAACACCGACGCTCTCCGGCATCGCCGCCGAGCGTGGTGTCACCGTCGCCGAGCTGGCCCCAAAGGTGATCACTAAGGCCAACATCTATCGCCCCATGGCCACCGCGGTGATCGGCAAGCGTCAGCGCCTCGAGGACGTTATCAAGGCCGCCCAAGAGGCCGAGGATCGCGACGCCATTGAAGCTATAAGTTGGTAACCACGGCATTCGCCATGGACTTCCGAACTCAAAAACAACTTTAATGTAACAGCTTTAACAAACTACTCTCTGCCACCTTTCGGCCCATGAAATGGGCACCTTCGAGCGATAGATGGTGCCCATCTAAATATAGCAGCCGGCCCTTTTCATCAATGACATCGCACCGTTGCCTCGCCACGTTGCAGGACAAAGGCAGCTTATCGAAATACTCAACCCCATTCCTTTCAGCGGCTCGCTGCACCTCCTCATTGAGGTCGTCGATATCGGTTTGTCTGCTTTCCCATAGCTTCACATCCGCTCCAGAGAGCCGACCGAAATCGGCTATTAAGTCTGGTACTGGCCGGAATTGTGCAGCTCTTCCCATGATGACCAGTTCTGCGTCAGTAACATCTCTTAGGCTGGCAATGAACTGATCAATATACTGCAGCGCAGAAGACTGCCACTGAGTCGAATATAAAATGACGTCAGCCGACTGAACGCGGTTGTCGTCAAAAAAATTATCTACCATATTCTCGCACCGCCCTTCAGGCTGGCGTTCTTGCGGTTGCGGACTCTTGTTTATAGCGAACATGTATATACATGCCTCATCCATTGTTAGCATTCGAGGCTCAATGCTCTCTCTAATTTCCTCACTCAGGTAAAGGACATTAAAATAATCTTTGGCGTGGGAGTCACCAATCACCAGAACATTACTTTTCTCGGTGTCGTTGAAAGGTTGCTGCCCCGGGGATCCGGGGCCTCTCACATACTTCCATGTGTCTATGCGCTTCTCTTCAATGTTTGCAATGGCTTCACGTATTTTTTCCGGAACACGCCATTCAAAACCATTACTTGCGTAAATAACCGCCGAAGGAAAAGCCAGTAAAGCCGATGCAGCCAGGTAAGAAGAAAAAACTTTAAAATTATTTTTTCCAGCACCATCGGTGGCTCTTCTTCTAAATCTCACTTCCACCAGGCTGTAAAGCAGAAACCCAAAAAAGAAAGAAAATAAAATAACACCGATTTTTTCAACGATGCTTATATCACGAAGAACGTAATTGCTATAAAAAACATAGATTGGCCAATGAACCAAGTAAAGCGAATAGCTGATTATACCAATCTTAACTGCCAAAGGGTTTCTGAGCAGCTTCCCCGTAACACGAGCTTTCCCAGCGTAGATGCATAGTGCCGCTCCTATACATGGGATGAGTGCAGCTAGACCTGGAAATGGCGTTTGTAAATCATATGAAAGCATGGGCACTGCTATCATAACCATACCGATCAACAACAATATTTCTTTTGCTGCGTTGCCGAAGCGATTAGGCACCCAGGTAATAAAAGCACCGATGGCGAATTCATAGGCTCGTAATGGTGTTATATAGAATGCTCCGCTGGGGTCAGTTTCAAGATAGGCTATGGAGCATGCCAAGCTGAGAGCCCCAACAGCAAACATTAAAACCAATTTTCCGCGTGGAACGAACTTCACCAAAACTAATAAAAGCAGTGGCCAAAAAAGGTAGAACTGCTCTTCCACACTCAGCGACCAAGTATGTAGTAGCGGCTTGAGGTCAGACTCGGCATCAAAGTATCCGCTCTGGCTCCAAAACAAAAAATTACTAAATGAAAAGACAGCTGAGATACTGGACATCCCTAGTCTTTCATAGTACTGAGGCGTAAATAGCAAGAACCCTAATATCAAGCAAGCCAGCACAGTCGCAACGAGTGCTGGAAAAAGGCGCCGTATACGACGCGCATAGAAATCAAGAAAAGAAAATGATCCAGTGACTTCTATTTCTCGACGAATAATATGTGTTATCAGATACCCACTAATTACAAAAAAAACATCTACGCCGACATATCCACCTGGGAACATAGAGAAACCGGCATGGAACATCAGAACGCCCATGACAGCAACTGCCCGTAACCCATCAATATCCGAACGGTAACCTAGCTTATCCACTCTGAACTCCCAGCACCACTTCGCAATCTCGGCGATATGATGCCATAACTGCACTTGCCATGCTTGGGTAGTAGCGATTGACCCGGCCATGACCCATGACCTACTGCGGCGAACGCAACGTCACGCCTCAGCAGATGATCGACCTGAAAGACGCCGCTCTGGCATACATCAAAAAGGTCTACGCCCATAGCTGGGCGCGCAAGGACGCGATCAAGGTGAACACTTGAAGACGAGTCGCTGACCGATGAGGAAAAGCGGGCAGCCCTCAAGGCCGTCACTTGGTAAAGAGCATCTACTTGGCGCAAGGATGCGCCAAGCCGATTTCCATCTCGAGTTTTCGCTGTTTGCCTAAACTCATAAAATTTTTCGATGCATTACCCCACTACCCGACGCAGTGGTTTTATTGAACGCATTGCGATAACAATTAAAAAAGATAAAGTCAAAGTGCATATCACCGATAACAGTATCGCCCAAGGCGTTGACCCCAGAGAGACAGAAGAAATTTCCATGCCAAAAAAACCATAATCCAAAAGAGAAATTACTAAAGGATGGACACCATACAAACCTAAAGCATTAATACTAATGGTTGATACAACCCTTCTCAGAAAACGACTATTCAACTCCAAGCCCTTTATTGACAAAAAAGCAAAAAATGACATCAAAACAACATTCAAGGAGGTGTACTTATAATATCTGGCGATATATCTTCCAGCCTCTTGAGATATTTGAAAAGTCATAGCCGCCGTATACACAACCGCTAGAGAAAACATTGTCACCAATAACAGCCGCCACCACTTCCACGTAGTGAGCTCCTCATAAACAACACCAAGCTTTCCGATGGAGCTGAATGCACCACTCGTACCAAGCAAATATCCAGCTATCATATAGCCCGCATGAGTAGTAATAGAATTAAAAGGAAGATAAACCTCTAAGCCAAAAAACCCTTTAGCCAAATATGCGATCCAAAAAACGATATAGTAAAAAGAAAGACCACTCTTAACTATAGCCCTCATAAAAGGCAACAAAAGATATAGGAAGAACATCTCATAGAGAAACCATAAATGATAATAAGCAGGCTTAGTAAGAAGAGACATATAATCATAGTTTTCAAAATACCGAAGACTTCCATCCTTTGCGGCACCAAGCACCACATAAACGGAGGACCAGAAAATCAAAGGCAAAAGCACTCTCTTTGCTGACCTATAAAAGCTTTCCTTTACGGAGATATCTCGGCCAAGAAGAAAATATCCAGATATCATAAAAAATAAAGGCACTGATATTCTTGCGGCAGAGTCAAAAACATCTGCGTAAACCCAGCTTCCAATCGGCGTGCCTGTTACATCCACCACTACCGGAGCGCTCACATGTATTACAATGACAAGCAAAATTGCAAAAGCTCTCATTGCATCAGGCCAGAACTGACGACTATCACCTTGCATAAAAAAACCTTTTACGGAGACCCATTTTGAGAAATTATTGCACTTTTTCATATGAACTGACAAAAACCACATCCGCGACAACTCTTGGGAGGAAAAAGACTGGGTAGGGTTGACAAAATTCGTAAACACCCACGATACAAAATCGCTCTTTTAGCAACGCCCCAGAATCCGAGCTAACCCTGAGCGCTTTTCTTTGCCCGCCCGTTGTAGAACCCGCCAACCACAACGCCCACTGCTAGAGCCCCACGCCTGCGCGCGCAAGCATGGCACCACGTCATGCATCGACAGATCAGCTGAGTCATCAGCTACCCGATCCCCCTGCGCAGGAGCTCCCCATGCCCCAGGATTACCACCACGGCATTCGTGTCCACGAGAAATCGGATGGCACGCGGCCGATCCGCACCGTCAGCACCGCCGTTATCGGCTTGATCGGCACCGCGCCGGCGGCCGCTGCCGGCGTGGCTGCCTCGCTCGCCATCGAGTTCGCCGCTGCCAATAGCGGCGTGAGCTACACCGCCACCAGTGCCGGCACCGACGGCAATGCCGTACGCGTACGCTACGTCGATCCCGGTACCAACTCCGCCACCCTGGCGGTCACGGTCAGCGGCAAGGACATCACTGTTAGCCTCGCGACCGACGCCGAGGGCGCGATCACCAGCACTGCCGCCGAGCTGGCCACCGCCGTGAATGGCGAAGCCGATGCCAGCGCCCTGACCACCGCCGCCGAGGCGGGCACCGGTGCAGGCTTGGTCGGCGCGGCTGGCTATCAGAACCTGACCGGCGGGAAAGACGAGCCCTTCCCGATCGATACCCCGGTGCTGGTCACCGATCTCTATGCCGCCATGGCCAACGCCGGCGAGGAAGGCACACTGGCCCGCTCACTGGATGCCATCGCCGATCAGACCAAGGCCATGGTCGTGATCGTGCGCGTCGCCGAGGGCATGGACGATGACGAGACCAAGGCCAACGTCATCGGCGGCGTCGATGGCCTGACCGGCAAGAAAACCGGCCTCCAGGCCCTGCTGGCCGCCGAGCAGCGCTTCGGCGTCAAGCCGCGCATTCTCGGCGTGCCGGAGCTCGACGATGCAGACGTGACCGCCGAGCTGATCGGTATCGCCCAGAAGCTGCGCGCCTTCGTCTATGCCTCCGCCGGCGACAGTGCGACGAAGGAAGAGGCGGCGATGTACCGCGAGAACTTCGGCGCCCGCGAGGTAATGGTGATCTGGCCGGACTTCACCGGCTTCGACACCGCCACCCAGTCCACCCGCACGCATTCCGCCGTTGCTCGAGCACTGGGCCTGCGCGCCAAGCTGGATAACGACATCGGCTGGCACAAGACGCTCAGCAACATTCCCGTCAACGGCGTCACCGGCATCAGCAAGGACGTGTTCTGGGATCTGCAGGACCCGGCCACCGATGCCGGCTACCTCAACAGCCACGAGGTCACCACGCTGATCAACCGCGGCGGCTTCCGCTTCTGGGGCTCGCGCACCTGCTCGATCGACCCGCTGTTCGCCTTCGAGAACTACACCCGCACCGCCCAGGTGATCGCCGACACCATGGCCGAGGCGCACCTGTGGGCCGTCGACAAGCCCATGCACCCCTCGCTGGTGAAAGACATCGTCGAGGGCATCAACGCAAAGTTCCGCGAGCTGACCCGTCAGGGCTACCTGCTCGGCGGCGTCGCCTGGTTCGATGCCGAGCTCAACACCCCCGAAGTGCTCAAGGCCGGCAAGTTGTACATCGACTACGACTACACCCCGGTACCGCCGCTCGAGAACCTGATGCTTCAGCAGCGCATCACCGATCGCTACCTGGTCGACTTCGCCGACCGCGTCGCCGCCGCATAACTAGGAGAGAGACATGGCACTTCCCAAGACCCTCAAGGCCTTCAACCTGTTCGGTGACGGTAATGACTGGATGGGCGAGGTCGAGAGCCTGACCCTGCCCGAGCTAAGCAGAAAGATGGAGGAGTACCGCGGCGCGGGCATGCTTGGCCCCGTCGAGATCGACATGGGCGGCCAACTGCTCGTCTTTGAGTGGACCGTTGCCGGCTATATCCGCGAGATCTTCACCGACTTCGGGGGCTCCATCCACGACGCTCGTTTGCTGCGCTTCACCGGCAGCTACGAGAGCGATGAGACCGGCGAGGTCCAGGCTATAGAGGTCGTGATGCGCGGGCGGCATAAGACCATTGGGATGGACGAGATGTCTGCAGGCGAATTCAGCAAGATCAGCGTCACCACCACCTGCACCTATTACAAGCTGACGATCAACGGCGAAGAAGTCATCGAGATTGATCAGCCGGGCATGGTGTACCGCGTCTTCGGCAAGGACATGTACGCCGAACGCCGCAAGGCCCTCGGCCTGTAATCCATTTCCATTGACCACCCGCGGGCCCTACCCGGCCCGCTGACCATCACCGCATTCGTATCAGGAGCACTACCCCATGACCGAGCAAGTCACCGAAAACGCCGTCGCCGAGCTGCCCAAACAACAGACCGAAACCGTCGAGCTCGATAGCCCCATCACCCGCGGCAAACAGACCGTAACCGAGATCCATGTGCGCAAGCCCAAGAGCGGCGCCCTGCGCGGCGTCAGCCTGACCGACGTGCTGCAGATGGACGTCACCGCGCTGGGCAAGGTGCTACCGCGCATCACCGAGCCCGCGCTGACTGATGGTGAAATCCGCGACATGGACCCCGCCGACCTGGTGCAGCTCGGCGGCGTGGTGGCCGGTTTTTTGCTGCCGAAGAAGGCCCGCGAGGCGAGCGAGTAAGCCTGCCCGAGCACGTCGACGAGGCCATGGCCGATTTGGCCATGGTCTTCCACTGGGGGCCGGATGAGATGGCCACCATGCCCCTGGCCGAACTGATGGAGTGGCGAGAACGCGCCCGGGTTCGTCACCAGACAAGCCAGAACTCTCCCCGCACGCGATAAGGAACGCCGATGGCCCGCGATCTGAAAATGCAGGTGATCCTGGACGCCGTGGACCGGGTCACTCGGCCCCTCAAGAAGATCTCCCAAGGCAGCGGCAAGACCGCCGAGGCCCTGCGCGCGAGCCGCGATCAGCTCAGGCACCTGGAGCGCGCCCAGAAGGATCTGCGCGGCTTCCGCGAACTCAAGCGACAGTCTGAAGGCAGCGCCCGCGCCCTCGAGGACCAACAGCGCGAAGTGCGCGACCTGACCCGCTCCATCAAGAACGCCGAAGGCCCTACCCGCCAGCTCAACCGCCAGCGCGATGCCGCGATTCGCAAGGCCCGCGCCCTCAAGGAGCAATACCAGGGCGAGCAACGCAAGCTTCAGGAGCTGCGCGGCACCATGACCCGCGTCGATGGCGTCACCGGCAAGTACGGCGATCAGCAGCGCGAGCTGACCCGACGCATCCGCGAGGCCAACGGCCAGCTGGAACGCCAACAGCAGCAACTGCGCGAAACCGCCCGACGACAGAAGGCCGCCACCCAGGCCGCCAACCGCTACCATCGCGCCACCGCCCGCGCCGGACGCATGGCCGGTGCCGGATCGGCCGGCCTGGCCACCGGTGGCGCCGCCCTCTACGGTGGCGCGCGCATGCTAGCCCCCGGCGTCGAATACGGTAAGCAGATGAGCGCCGTCCAGGCTGTGACACGCCTCGAGAAGGACGATCCGCGCTTTAAGATGCTGCAGGACCAAGCCCGGGACCTCGGTTCAAGCACTGCGTTCAGCGCCAACCAGGTCGGGGCCGGCCAGGAATTCCTCGCCCGGGCCAACTTCAGCCCCGAGGCGATCAAGTCATCCATGCGCGATGTGCTGGATCTCGCGATGGCCAACCGCACCGAGCTAGGTCGCGCCGCCGACATCAGCTCGAACATCAGCAGCGCCTTCAAGATCGATCCCGAGATCGAGGGCAACATGCGCAAGGTCGGCGATGTGCTGACCGCCACCACCACCCGGGCCAATGTCGACCTAGAGATGCTCGGCGAAACCATGAAATATCTCGGTGCCGGCTCAGGCCTCGGGCTGACGATGGAACAAGCCGCATCCATGGCCGGCCTGCTCGGCAATATCGGCGTTCAGGGCAGCCAGGCGGGTACCACCCTGCGGGCCATGATGACCCGCCTGGCCGCACCCACCGGCAAGGCCAAGGACGCCATCAGCGCACTCAATCTTGAAGTGACCAACAGCGAAGGCGACCTGCGCCAGATCCCCGAGATCCTCTCGGATATCGCCAAGGCGACCGACAGCATGGGCAACGCCCAGCGGGCCGGCTACCTAAAGGCGATCTTCGGTGAAGAAGCGGGTTCCGGCATGGCCGAGCTGATCGCCCAGCAGGGGCAGGCCGGCGTTGATAAGTTCGTCGCCATCCTCGGCAATGCCGCCGGCGAGAATGCCCGGGTCGCCAAGACCATGGCCGACAACATCAGCGGTGACCTCAAAGGGCTGAACAGCGCCTGGGAAGAGGTCGGCATCACCATCACCGACACCAACGATGGCCCGCTGCGCGACCTGATCCAGAACGTCACCGATATCACCCGCGCCGTCGGCGACTGGATGAAGGCCAACCCTGAGCTCACCGCCCAGCTCACCACCGCCGCCGCCGGGGTAGCAGGCTTGGTCACCGTAGGTGGCGGCCTGACCCTGATGCTCGCCTCGATCCTCGGGCCCATCGCGCTGGCCCGATACGGCATGGCTATGTTCGGCATCAAGGGCGGCGGGCTGATCCGCGTGCTCGGTAGCATTGCCAAGAACGCCATTCCCACGGTCATCGGCGCACTGCGCATGCTGGGGGCTGCCGCCATGGCCAACCCGATAATCGCCATCATCGCCGCTATCGCCGCCGGCGCGCTGTTCATCTGGCAGAACTGGGACTGGCTCGGGCCGAAGTTCCAAGCACTATGGGAGAACATGAAGGAATGGCCCGGTAAAGCCTGGCAGGAAATCACTGGTGCGTTTGATGAAGGCATCGGCGGCGTCACCCGGCTACTGGCCAACTGGTCACCCATCGGCATCATATGGCGCGGCATAACCGAGGGCCTGACCGCCATGGGCGTGGAGATCCCCGAGAAGTTCATAGGGCTGGGTAACGCCATCGTCGATGGCCTGATGGCCGGCATCGATGCCAAGTTCCAGGCGCTCAAGGACAAGGTCTCCAGCCTCACCGATGGCGTCAGCGGCTGGTTCAAGGATGCGCTCGGCATCAATTCTCCGTCGCGGGTGTTCGCCGGCTACGGCCGCAACACCCTGGAGGGCTACCAGCAAGGGCTGGAGCAACGCGAGCCACATACCCTGCGCCAGGTCGGCCAGTTCTCCCAGCGCCTCAAGCGCGCCGGCGCCGGGCTGGCCATCGGTGCGGCCAGCCTGCCCGCCGTCGCCGACGTGCCGATCGACACCCGCGCCCCGTTGCAGGGCGGAAGCGGTGGGGACGTGCACATCACCACCGGCGACATCCACGTCCACGCCTCACCGGGCATGGACGAACAGGCCCTGGCCCGCTACGTCCGCAACGAGGTGCAGCGAGCCCTTGCCGAGGCCAGCCGCGACGCCGGCGCCCGTCTAAGGAGCGCTATGTGGGATCTTGATTAGTGTCTTTGGGCCATGCTGCTTGCTCGACTGCCTGAAAAATGGCCCAGACCAAATTGATGGAAATTCCAATCATCGAGGAAAACAGCAGAGTAACCGGGCCGAAAATCGCAGCTTGTCCCGGCTCATCACCCCCAGGAATATCAATATCGGCGGGAATCAACGCTATAAGCTGGGACGAAACAGCCATAAACACAGAAAAGATAGCAGCCAGTGCGATCGGAAAATTCATGGTCTTTGTGATTTTCAAATATCCGATCATCAATACAGCCATACCTACATATGCAGAAGGATCAAGCTCCTTAATTTGAGTCATGAACTCAACATCTGTCGGAGAATAGTAAAAGCTCACATAAATCGCAGCGACCTGAAGAAGGACTATGCAAACCAGAACTTGAATTAAAAATATCAGGAAGAGCTTTATTGCTGGAGATTCATCAACCGCCTTATCACGCCTTCTTTTCCTTTTCAGAAACTGCAGGAGCCCCTTCATGATGATGTCCTTTGGCATGTTCGTCTTTGGCCTTTCTACGACCGCCTACCAAGATCTGCAACGCCAAACCAGTTGGCGGCATCAGTCCCAGGGCCGTATCGGACGTCGGCCCACGCGACAGTTCCTTGGCCCAGGGGAAGACACTATCACCCTCACCGGCACCCTGCTGCCCCAGTTCACCGGTGGCCAGCAGCATCTGGACCAGCTGCGCGAGATGGCCAACCAGGGCGCCGCCTGGCCGCTGATCGAAGGTAGTGGCCTTTATTACGGCCTGTTCGTGATCGAGCGCCTCAACGAGCGGAAATCCTCGTTCATGCGCGACGGCGCCGCCCAGCAGATCGAGTTCGATCTCACACTGCAGCGTATCGACGAGGACAACCCTGAGCAGCTCGCCAGCGGCCTGGCATTGCGCGCACTCACAAGCGCCGCCGGTGGCCTGGTATGAGCCTGTTCACTCAGCAGCAAGGCCGCCCAGCACGCACGCCGGACTATCGGCTTAGCCTCTCCGGCCAGATCATCAGCCCCCAGCTGGGCGCGCGTCTGCAGCGCCTGCGCCTGCGCCTGACCGATCGGCGCGGCCTCGAGGCCGACCAGCTCGACATCACCCTCGAGGACCACGACGGCCGCCTCGCCCTGCCGCCGCGCGGCGCCGAGATCCAGCTGGAAATTGGCTGGAAGGGCCAGGCGCTGGTTGATCGCGGTACCTACATCGTCGATGAGGTCGAGCACTCCGGCGCCCCGGACGTGCTAACGATTCGCGCCAGATCGGCAGACATGCGCCAGGGCCTGCCCGGCAAGCGCTCGCAGAGCTGGGACGACATCGTGCTGCGCGACATCATCGCCACCATCGCCGCTCGCCACGACCTCGAGCCCAAGACCGGCATGGCGCTGGCCGGTATTCGCATCGAGCACATCGACCAGACCGACGAATCGGACCTTCACTTTCTGACCCGACTGGGCGAGCGTTATGACGCCGTGGCCACCATCAAGGCCGGCAACCTGCTATTCATCCCCGCCGGCCAGGCCACCACCGCCAGCGGCATCGAGATCCCACCCATTCCGCTACGCCGCCAGGTCGGCGACCGCCACCGCTACAGCGTCACCGACCGCGACGCCTATAGCGGCGTGCTCGCCTACTGGAACGACACCGCCGGCGCCGAGCGCCGCGAAGTCATCGTCGGCGAGGCCGACAACACCAAGGCCCTGCGGCCCACCTACGCAAGTGAAGATGACGCCCTCGCCGCCGCCAACAGCGAATGGCAGCGGCTGCAGCGTGGCGGCGCCGAGTTCAGCCTGGATCTCGCCGAGGGCCGGCCCGAGCTTTACCCCGAAACCCCGGTGACCCTTATCGGTTGGAAACAGCCCATCGACGCCACGCCGTGGTTGATCACCGAGGTGACCCACGACATCAACGATGCGGCCTATACCGGCGGGCTGGCGATGGAAGTACGTTCAGAATGATTCAGTCATCAACACACCACATCGACGCTGCCTTCTCTTTCTCAAGTTGCCGATATTCTTGATGAGCAATCAAGGTATCAACCCTTTTCCTTAACCAGTTCTGCCAGCCTGGTAGGCCCCGTTGTAACAGCTCTCTCGGCCAGAAATCTGTTAGTGGCACCGCCGAGAAATAGGGATCTATCAGCTCCGGATACGTAGCCAATACCTTGTGAGTACAGTTCTGTTTCGCAATCCACTTGTAGACAAAGCTGGCATGCTTGAGAGAGATGCGCCGAACGCTAGGATCAGACATGGATTCTTGAGCAAGATCTTCGAGATGGTCGCTAACAATCTGACACAGCACTTTGGTTCGCTGTAGCTCACGTTTAACGCCAGATGTCCCCATCCGTCGCATGTGCAAATTCGCAATTCGCGTCCATAGCAGCATCTCCGGTACCACGACACGCAAACACACGGTCTGTCCCTGGCCGACTGAAATCTCGATCATTTCGGACCATGCAATGAGCTGACGTGCGGTGGCACCGTAAACATCTCCCATGACATCGACGATCAAATGCGTGCCATCTGGGCTCCACCCCGGTCGATCGAGATCAATCACAGCGATATTTGGGGTGTGATCGTCCATGCCAGCGAAGCGGGGCTCTCCTCCCCAAGCCCTAGCCAAGAGACGCACGTTTTCCTGTGTTTCAGAGACAATATCTAGGTCGGATGACGTCAGGGCAGCTAGTTCATCATCATTCAATCGACCCTCGAGGAAGTAGCTGCTCCAAAACGAAATCGCCTGGCCCCCAATGAGGACCAGGCGTTCTTGAGCTTCTCGAGGTAACTCGGAGAAGAGACGAATGAGCGGATCAGTATCAAAAGGCTCTGGCATTAACTACAGATCACGCTCAATCTCAGGAACACTGGTGGGCACGGCGAACAACGCGAGCACGCTGGCGGACGCCGGCGAAATGGGATGCACGCTCAACAGCAGCACGGGAGGCCTGCATCTCTTCGTATTCTTTGGCACGGTTCTGCTCTTTTTCTCGCTGACGAAGGCCAAAGAAACCTTGCTGAACAGGATTGAGAATAGAAACCATGGTTTTCTCCAAAAAAATCAAACACTTAGACCAAGGCTAGAGGAGCATGGCCAAGTGGGTTAGGTTGCTTCGCAACCTAACCCACTTGGCCATGCTAAGTCAAACATTTTGCTACGTTTCTCGATATTACGCGATCAGATGCAATTCATCAACGAAGCTCTGTGCCTGAAGGCACATTAATAGGTGTAGTAGGAAAATGCACCTCATACCATATACCGCCTCGCCTGCCTCACCACCACGCCCCGCAGCTGGGCCTGCCGGGCCCAGATCGACTCCCGCGGCCCGGCGGTGGGGATCAGGCGCAGCCGCCCACCGACGCGCAGGCTGCTGAACAGCCGCTGCTCGCCTTCTACCTCCACGATCACCAGGTCGTCGTGCTGGGCGGGCTTCTGCTCGTCTACCACCAGGAGATCGCCTTCGATCAGCGATCCGGCGACGCCGGCCTCTGCGCTCACCTCCACCAGGAAGCAGCTCAGGCCGAAGCGCGTCAGGTCATAGCCGTCCAGCGCCGGATGCTCGATGCCCATGCATACCGGGCCCAGGTAGTTCACTCGCATGTCATTCCCGCCCTTTTCATTGCTCCCTCGGCCGCGCCGTGACGGGCTTCGGCCACCCTTCCTGGTGTGGGGCGGCATATTAGTGTTTGCCTAAGCCGGCACCCATGTCGAATACTGTATAAACAAACAGTCTTTGACAAGAGGCACCGTCATGCGAGCTTCCGAGATCTTCCAGGCGCACCCGACGCCGCCTGCCCAGGGGCTGCCCCACCCGCAGACCACCATCCGCGCGGGCATTTCCGGGTTCCCCTCCCCAGCCGAGGACTACGTGGGCCGCACGCTGGATCTCAACGAGCGGCTGGTGAAGCGCCCTTATGCGACCTTCTTCATGACCGTGACCGGCGACAGCATGGAAGGCTTTGGCATCCAGGATGGCGATATTCTGGTGATTGATCGTTCGGTGAATGCCAGGCCCGGCCATATCCTGGTGGCGCTGGTAGAGGGCGAGATAATCGTCAAACGCTACGAGATGCTCGGCAAGCGGCCCTACCTGTGCTCGGGCAACGACCGCTATCCGCCGATTCCACTCACCGACCTGGATTGCCAGGTGTGGGGCGTGGTGCGCTCGGTGGTTCACGAGTTTCCCGTGTGAGGCCCCGATCAACGTCCTCCACATCAGCACTATGGCCTGAGCACCGAGGGCCCAGAGCAGCAAAGCGATTGTGGTAGTTCTCCTACATCGCGATTGGCTTACCCACGCCTACAGTGCATTTAGAGGCAAGGAGGCCAGAGCCATGGAAGAGATCGATATGTACCCGGAGCCAGCCGGCGGCTGGATCATGATGTGCCCTTGCGGCGCCACAGAGATTCACGGCAGGCATACAACACGCTGGAAGGCATTCAAGCTGCGCTGGCTGACCGAGAGCCGGTACCAGATGACCTGCCTGGAGTGCGGGCGTGCTACCGAGCGGGTAGCACAGAACCTCGAGGCAGGGACATAGAGCGCTGATAACAAAACGCCCCGGCCAGTGGCCAGGGCGCTTGGGAAGAGGTTCAGCAGCGCTCAGCCGCCCGCGAAGCGGATGATAGCGAACACCAAGGCCGCGACAGCCACGATGGTACCGACATTCCATTTGATGATGTTGGTCTCGGCCTTGGCCAGAGCTTCCTTGGTTGCCATGGTCTCTTTCACGACCGCGACTTCCTGCTCCAAGTGTCTCAAGTGCTGCTCCATATCCGCTGGCCCCGCCGCTAAGATTCGGTATACCACAGACGTTGATAGCCTCTTACGCTACCCGGCAGGCAACGGCTCAATCAAGCTGGCGTCGTCATTCCCTGGCCGATTCACGCGGGCGCTCACAGGCCAGTGAGTGAACGTCTCGGCGGGTAGGTGGTGCACGACTTGGCGGATGGTTTCTCGATCAGTCAGGTGGGGATCGAGCCAGGGCTCCAGGCTCTCGGCATTCAGAGCCAGCGGCATGCGGTCGTGGATCTCCTTGGCCACGCCGCGTGCTGGCTCGGTGAGGATCGCGCAGCCGGGCTTGCCGTCCGGCCGTTCGCTCCAGATGCCGGCCAGCCAGATCGGCTCCCGATCCGCCCGGCACAGGAAATGCGGCTGCTTCTTGCCATCCACCGGCAACCACTCGAACCAGCCATCCGCCGGCACCAGGCACCGGTGATGGGCGAAAGCCCCGCGGAAGTAATTGGAGGTGGCTACCTTTTCGACGGTGGCGTTGATGGGCTCGGGCGCCTTCTCATTCGCCCAGTGCGGGCGATAGCCCCACCAAACCTCGTCCATCACCAGCGGCGCGTCATCGCTGGGATGACGCACCGAGGTGATCAAGGTACCCGGCGCCACATTGTAGCGTGGCGTCAGCTCCCGAGGCTCGAGCGGCAAGCGCAGGGCCTGGGCCTCGGATAGGGGCTAGAGAAAGCGAAACGGCCACACATAGGGAATTGCCATCGACGTCACTGGCAGCACCATAGCGGTCCTTCAGATTCAGGATCGTAACAAACAGTCACCTTGAACCTTGACAAGCGACATGGTTTCTAATAAAAATAATATTAGAAACACAACGTAGGAGAATAAACTAATGGCAAGGCCTATGAACAAAGTCCCGTCCGTGCGGACTCATGATGTAACTGAGCAACTTGGCGAGTTGACACAGAAGCTCGCAGATAACCCCAATGTTACTGAATTTAGTATTCAAGTTAACAAGAAAACTGGGATTATATCCAGAAACATGCAACATGTTGATGGCCGTGTACAACATGATGAGTGGGTTACCAAAGGGCTAAGCCAATCGAGCAGATTCGATCCGAGAGAGATAACAATAGACGATCGTAATGAAGCAGTATTAGCCCTTCTAAATCAAGGACTAACACAAGTTGAAGTCGCAAAAAGAGTCGGAATTTCCCAATCCCGTGTCGCTCAAATAAAAAAACAAATGATGGAATAACTTTCTTACATCAGACTTAAGGAGGAAAGTTAATCGGCATTTCGGTCATGCCTACGCTGGGATGATGCACGATTGTGATCCGGATCATTGTAACGCGGGTCAGCTCCCGAGGCTACACAGAAGGTGCAGGGCTAGACAGAGCCAGGGGTAGGCTATAGAGCGCGAAGCGGCCGCACATAATCTTTCACCCAAGTTATTAGTAATAACTCTTCGACCTAAGGCTAAAAAATTCAAGGTGATAAATCACGGTCAAAGTGGTTTAAAGAGGTTGCTTCCGCCCGAGGCTCTGCTTCCTTCAATCCACTTTTGACTCAATCTCACAACTTCTCTGACAGGCTCTTTGCCATCATGCTTATCCACGACAAAGTGATAGAAATCAGAATTCTCATTAAAGCAGTATACTTCAATACCATCTTCAATTGAGCACTCAAGAGCACCGCGCTCAACAAGAAACTCACCTGCCATATGAACCTCGAGCGGCATCCGGCTTCCAGACTCTTCTACACCAAACCCAATATCCTCATCAAAAAACAAGCTCCAAAACAAGAAAAAGGAGCGTTCATGTTTTTTGAAGAAACCTTCTATATTTTCTTTTTCCCTTTCAAAACCAAACTGCTTCACTATCGGAAAAATATTTGCGCATATTTTATAAAGCCCACTACCGTTTCCTAAGTCTCTAACCCACACTACGAAACCATTTCGAGAGAGTGCTTGCAAATCTACTGAGCTGTATGGAAAACGGAGATAATCACGACCAACAAAACTAAGAAGAATTCTCTGCTGCCTCTCAGGCAGATGCGGCAACTGATCGCCAAATTCACGCAAACACTCATTCTGCTTATATTCCTCTCTCCTATTTTCACCTCTTTCTTTCAGAAGACCACCAACAACATCAATCAGCCACCCAGTAAAATGCACGATCAAAGCACTGCAGCACACAGCATGAAACAGTAAAATCATTACCAGCAAAAAAACCGGAAGACTATCTACCCCTTTACCAACACCAAAAAACCAAACCAACCAAAATATGGCCAGCCCCACAGCACCTATGAAAGATTTTTTTACGGATAAAACTGATTCAAGAACATTACTTAGCCATGTGAGATTCATAAAACTTTCCCAATCCGAATCTCACACCGCCCAAGGATCTTCACGTCCTTCATGTCTTCGGGCTTGATGAGCTCTTTCTCGTAACGCGGGTTGTCACTGATCAGCAACCAGGCGCCGCCGGCCACGCGCTGCACGCGCTTGATGCGTCGCTCGCCATGTACCAGCAGCAGAAACACGCCTTCCGGCTTGGGGTCGCGGCTGCTGCGATCCACCAGCACCCAGTCGCCATCGGCGAGAGTGCCGTCCATCGAATCGCCACGCACCTTGATGCCGACCACCTGGGCCGGGTCGAGCCCCTGAGCAGAGAGCTGCTCGGTGGGGAAGTACAGCGTGGACTCGACCTCTTCCTGCTCCAGCGAGCGACCATCGCCCGCGGCGGCCTCGATGTCGTACATGGCCACCGCAGACAAGCCTTCACTCCACGAGTGCTTACCCATGGTTGCCGGATGAGAACCACCGACTGAAGGGATCTGTGCTTCGCCTTGGCCAAAGGTGGTCGAACGCAGACCTGTCAGGACGTACTGAACGTCCAGGCCGATCCCCGCAAGCGCTGACAAGTACGCAGAATCTGGATTGCGAGCACCCTTCTCATAGTTGATCTGGGTGGTTTTGCCTACGCCACCCGCAGCAGCAAGCTCCGTCTGGCTCAGTTCCAGACGTAGCCTCTCCTCCCTAAGGCGCTCAGCGATGGTATTCAAATTTGAACCTCTACCATTGACAGGTTCACGTATGTGAACCATCATCGATTTGCAGTCTTTCACAGCACTTCACATCACTAGGGAGCCACTTCCATGGCTACACCTGCTGCAACCGGCAACGTCCAGGCGCTGCCCCACCGCGTTCCGTTTCGCGGCCTGTCGGTCGACCTGGCCCGCTGTACGCCGGCCATGCGCCGTTCGGTGGAACTCACCGAGGCCGAGCCGGCGGCCAACCCACTGGCGGATCTCGAAGTGCTCGAGGAGCGAATCGCTGCCAAGGCGGCGGCCAAGCTGGCCGGCGACCTGCTGCGCGACCAGCGCCCTAACGACGAGATCGAGGATGCGCTCTGCGAGCTGGCCGCGCACCTGGATGAGCACTTCACCCAGCGCAAGCTGATCCGCCTTTACGGCCGCTGAACCCAGCGGGCCCGGCCTTCTGGCGTTGTCTTTCACTCTATTAAGGAAGCCTAACTGATGAGCACTGCCGACACCATCGCTAACCCCACCATCAGCCGCGCACCGCGTGGCTGTAGCCGCCCGGTGATGACCCACCTTTCCGAGGAAGAGCGCGCTCGGCTGGAGTCGCTGGCCCAGCAGGAAATGCGCTCGCTCTCGGCCACCACTCGCATGCTGTTGTTGCGCGGCATCGAGCAGTACGACGCCGAGACCGAAGAGGCCGGGCGCCGCTGAGCCTGCTCCTGATTCGATCCGCTGCATAAGGAAATCCGCCATGTATCAGGACCCGAAACGCGTTCGCACCAAGTCCACCGTCTATCTGGATCAGTACGAGGCCGATGTGATCACCGCGCTGGCCAACTACCTGGGCGTGCCCAAGGCCGAAGTCATGCGCCAGATGATGATGAAGGAAGCCCGGGATGTGCTGGGCATCGACCCGACTTCCTTCGATGACAGTGTGGCCGCCAGAGCCGGCTGAAGACGCCTCTACATCCACCGTGCATCCGAGGTTCCACATGCCGGAACAAGCCATGGAGCTCGACCAGCAGATGAAGGCCGTACTGGAAAGCATCCGCCAGGAACAAGGGCTGGAAAGCCGCGAGCAGGCGGCCGAATGGCTGCTCAGACGCCGTATCCGCCGCGGTGCACAAGGTCTGACAGGGCGCGGTCGAGCGATCTACGAAGTGAAAGGAGAAAGTCGGTGAGGATCACTTGCCCCCACTGCGATGAGCGGGCCATGACTCGCACCAGCAAGCGCCCCTCGCCGGTGTTCTACGAGGTCTATGCCCAGTGCTGTAACCCGGCCTGCGGCTGGGGCGGCAAGTTGTTGGTCGAGTTTGCGACCACCACGTCGCCCAGCCGCCTGCCCAATCACAACATCAACATTCCGGTCGAACCGGACTCGCGCCGGGTGCTGCTCGAGCAGCTCGCCCCACACCGCTGAAAGGACGACGCCATGAACACGCTTTGCAATAACGTCACTCCGCTCCACGCGCCCCATCTGGACGCCCACAACATCGCCGCCGCCCAGTTGTTCCGCACCCGCTGGGAGAACCGCGAGAACGCCCTGCGCCAGTGCATCGAGCACCTGGTCACCGAGCAGGCAATGACGGAAGACGCCGCCGAGCTGACGGCCATCCAGGCCTATGCCGATCTGGAAGCCACCAATCAGACCTCACGCATCGACATTGATGCCAGCACCTCGCACGTCGTCATCCTGCGCGACGAGAGCGGCCGCCCGGTGGTGTTCACCGTCGCCGATCTGATGCACCTGCTGGGCAAGGCCCGCGCCGAGGGCCGCGCCAAGGTCATCGACCCAACCAGCGAGCGCCCGGTCGTGCTCGAGCACTGAGCCAGGGGCGAGCTGCCCCGCCATACCGTTACCACCTCGATACCGTCATCGCCGCCACGTCAGGGGGAGGGATAGCCATGTCCAACGCCGCCACACAACTCGCCACTACGCCACCACCGCAGGTGGTTCAGGACCGCGCCGGCTTCGGCGCCCTGCGTGCCGAACTGCATGCCCGCGTTGCCGATCAGGACCTCGCCGAGCTGTGGGCCGAGCTGGTTCCCGGCGAGCGCCGCACCCTGCTGGCCAGCGCCCAGCTGGATACCCGCGAGGTGCGCACCGGCATCGAGAGCATGCCCAAGCCGGACCGCGACGCCATTCGTGCCGCCATCCGCCGCATGAGCCAGTACGCCAACCGGCTGCGCGATCGCCTGGAGGGCGGCGGGCCCCACCAGAGTCAGGAACTGGCGGCACATGCCCGCCAGGCCCTGGAAGACGGCAACACCAGGGCGGCCATGCACTGGCTGGCCATCATCGAGCGGGGGGTGGCGTGATGCTGATTGTCCTGAACCGTACTCGCGAGACCTTGTGCTGCCTGCGCGCTGACGTGTGCACAGCGCGTGAGCGAGCCCACCGAGAAGAACAGCGCGCCAAGGAGGTGGTCGGGAATGCGCGTCGTGTCGCCGAAAGCAATGCCGCCTGGCATCACCGCATGGCCGACGAGCTGCAGCACGCCCACGACGCCATCGTCACCGCTAGCCAGGAATTTGGCCTGGACATGGTCCTTGGCGACACCTCACACGACGCCGACCAGGTGAATGCATGACCAGTGCCCTCGACCAATCCCGTCAGTTCGGCACCCGCGAATGCCACCAATGGCGCGACGAGCAGTTCTTCGCGCCGCTGCCAAGCCTCGCCGAGGATCTGGCCCGGGCCTTCATCACGACTGCGCGGCGCCACGGCAATGCTGCCGGCAACCGCTGGCTGGCCCGCAATGCGGCGGAGCTTGTAGAGCCCAGCAGGGTCTACCGGCGCTTTGCACCGATGGCCAAGGACTTGAAACGGGCAGTGATGCGTATCAGTAATGCCGAGCCAACGCTGATCGAAGGGCATCAGGCGGCCAGCCGCTGGCTCGAGGATGTCAGCGAACGCCTGATGGCCGGGCCCTGGAACACCACTCACGACGACGAGGCGCTGGTCAATTACGCCAAGGCACAGGCCAAGGCGGTGGAAGACGAGCGCAACCGTCTGGCCGGCGACATGAACCGCTACAACCGAGCGCTGCGCCTGGGGCTTTTCAGTGACGATGACGCCGCGCCGGTCGCAAGCCAGGGGCCGCTATCGAAGCGCGCCGGCCACTGGGCCACCGCTCGCGCTCAGGCCCGCAATGCGATGTCGCCGGCAGTGACAATCGCCTCCCCGCTTGCCGAGCTGACCTTTCAGCGCATGCGCCCGATGACCCTGCGCATCGCCGATGAGCTGGCCCTCAAGAAGGCCCGCGAAAAGGCGGCCAAACACGGTATCGAGCCGCCGAATCGCAACAGTGCATCCGCATTCCAGCTGGCTCGCCTGAGCAGTTCGCGGTGGTGGCGGCGCAAGCTGCGTCGGCTCTCCGGTCGTCGCATTGAGCAGGTGCAGCGCGAGGGGCACCGGGTTCATGCCCAGGCCGGCATCTACTGCAGCGAGATGACTCTCGAGCGCCGCCGAGAACAGAAGACCCGTAACCGGGCGCTGCTGGAAACCATCGAGGCCATCAACCAGGAAGGCCAACGCTACACCCTCGCCGAACTTTCGGAGCTGGGCCTGGCCAATGCCGACCATCGCCGGGCCGAGCTGATGCTGCGCATCCGCGATACCGAAGTGGAAGCGCGCCGCCTGGGGCACCAGGGCATGTTCTACACGCTCACCACGCCCAGCCGCTTCCACCCGGTGAAGTCCAAGAGCTGCCGCCGCAACCCGAAATACGATGGCGCCACCCCGCGCGATGCTCAGCAGCATCTGCAAGCGCTGTGGGCCAAGGCCCGCGCCAAGCTGGCCCGCGATGGCCACAGCGTTTACGGCATTCGCGTGGTCGAGCCGCACCACGACGGCACTCCGCACTGGCACCTGCTGGTATGGATGGAGCCCCACGCCGAGCCGCATGTCACCGAAGTGCTGCGCTCATACGCCGAAGAAGAGTCACCCGAGGAGCTCGCCGACCGGCGCGGCCGCAAGACCACGGCACGCTTCAAGCCGGTGAAGATTGACCCGACACGCGGAAGCGCGGCCGGCTACATCGCGAAATATATCTCCAAGAACATCAATGGCCAGCAGTTCATGGAGGCCGATCGCTACGACCACAGCATGGCCACCAGTGCCCCGCGCATTGAAGCCTGGGCGGCGGTGTGGGGCGTGAGGCAGTTCCAATTTGTCGGGCTGCCGAGCGTGACGGTATGGCGCGAGATCCGCCGCCTGACCGAAAAGCAGGAAGCGGAGCTTCGCCAATGGGAAGAGGCCACCCGGCCCCACCCCAAGGCGTCCGAGACCCTGCACCTGATCCGCCGGGCCGCCAATGCCGGCCAATGGGATCTCTTCCTGCGCCTGATGGGTGGCCCCAACACCCCGCGCAAGGAACAGCCCATCAAGCCGTGGATCGTCCAGCGCGTCGACACCAGCCGCGACGACACCAGCCACGCCACCGGCGAAGTGCAGCCCGAGGGCTGGGCCGAGGTGAAGGGCCGCTATGGCGAGCCGGTCAGCGCTACTTGGGGGCTTGTCGTCAACGACGGTCGTGGTGGTGCTGAGGAATACCTCACCCGTGTGTATCGCTGGACGATTCAGCCGATCCAGCGCTCACAGGCGGAGGGCAGCCCCGGAGGCCGCGAAGCGGGCGACGCTTGGACTTGTGTCACTAACTGTACGGGGGTCGATTCGACCCCCAGAAATCCGCCGCCGGCGGAGCTGGCGGAACAGATGAAGCGCTTCCAGGCCTGGCGCTCGAGTGAAGAGGTCCGCGCCGAGCAGGAAGCCGCCGAGATCGAGGGCCAAAGCGCCCGCGCCACGATCGGCCGAATGATCCAGCACGACGCCAGCGCCCGCGAGATCCTCGCCGCGCGCGGCATTCACATCGCACCGCCCAGCACCGAACCGGAAGAGTTCTTCCCGGATGAGCTGTGCTGATCTATCACGACCTTACAACGCTTAAAGGAAGATACATGGCCGACAACGCCGACATTGCCACCGAGATCATGGAGCGCCGTCAGAGCGCTGCGCTGGCTAGCCGACCGGCTCTTCAAGACATGGCTACCAGCCCCGAGTGCGAGGACTGCGGCTGGGAAATACCTGCTGCACGACGTCGGGCAGCGCCCTGGGCCAATACCTGCATCGAGTGCCAGGGGATGAGGGAGCGAAGGGGGCGTCATGTCCGATAAGCCAACCAAAGGCGGGCCAGTGGCTCGCCAGGCCGCCATGCTCTGCCAGGATCGGACGTTCCGGCTCTACCTGGATCGGCGCCGGCGGCACAAGTTCGGGCTGCCCGAAGGAGATCTCCCCGACGGTACCCACAGCGAACAGGATGCCCGCGACTGGATCTGCGCCGCCTGCGGAATAGAGAGCCGCGCGGAACTCGACCACGACACCGCCGCGGCTGCTGTTTTCACCAACATCTGTCTGCGTTACCGGAACTGGAAAAGGAGAGCCCAGCAATGAACACCTACTTTGGACTGCTAGCCGAGTTCGATGGCCGGGGCGAGCTGCCGCTCGATGAGGTTGCGCCGCGCTACTTCGGCATCAGCGCCCGCACCGCCAGCGCTAGAGCCGGGGCCCAGGCCCTGCCGGTACCCACCTACCGCGCCGGCGACTCCCAGAAGTCGCCCTGGCTGGTCAGCGCCGTGGATCTGGCCAAGTACCTGGACGATAGGAAGGCGGAGGCGCATGAGATGTGGCAACGGGTCAATGCGTGAGGCTAGTAGATGCGCTTCGGAGGGCTAAGGTAGGCTTAGCCTTTCAGACCAGCCAGGAGAGGTCTCCTTTGAAGCACGTCGCCGCCGCATTGGCCATCAAGGAAGGACGCATTCTACTGACACGCCGGGCTCCGGGTCAGCAACTCGAGGGACTATGGGAATTTCCCGGCGGCAAGCAGGAGCCCACCGAAACCATCGAGCAATGCATTGAGCGAGAGATCCGGGAAGAACTCTCGCTTTCTTGTACAGCAAAGCACGTCTTCACCGAGAGCATCTACCGGTATGAAGGTGGTGCCATCAAGCTCATCGGCGTCCTGGTCGAGCTTAGCCAAGAAGAACCAGAGCTGACGGTCCATGACCGCTTCGCATGGGTCCCTCTGGCCGATATGCTGAGCTACGAACTTGCCCCTGCAGATATTCCCATCGCCAAGGAAGTCATCAATGCCTACGGATAGCATCGCAGCGCTCGCGCCGGGAGACGTCCTCTCGAATGACCAACTGTGTGACATCTTCGGCTGCAGCCCGCAGGGCGGGATGCGCAGAGCCAAGAAGACCAATACCCTCGTTATCGTCACCAACCACATCGAGTCGATCTACGAGGATCGCTGGGAAGGCGATGTCATCCACTACACCGGCATGGGCCAGACCGGTGACATGGAGCTCACTTTCGCCCAGAACAAGACGCTGAACGAGAGCCCCGACAACGGTGTAGCGGTGCATCTCTTCGAAGTATTCAAGCGCAAGGAATATACCTATGTAGGCGAGGTCGTCCGCGCTGCGCCTGCCTATCAGGCGACTCAGCCGGATGCGGATGGCAACGAACGCAAGGTCTGGTTATTTCCGCTCCAGCTTCGTTCATCTCGCTTACCGGCTATGGATCAGGAAACGGCCAAACAAGCCTTCGAGAAGAAGGAACGGCACGCCGCCAAGCTTTCTGATGAGGAACTTCGCCAGCGTGCCAAGAACGCACCGGCCAAGACAGGCAGCCGCCCAACCGTTGCGACGCAGTATGGGAGGTCCCCCTACGTGGCTGAGTACGCCAAGCGCCGTGCCGATGGGATCTGTGAACTGTGCCAAGAGCCCGCACCCTTCAATACCAAGAAGGGAGAGCCTTATCTGGAATGCCATCACATCGAATGGCTAGCCGCAGGCGGGGAAGACACAATCGAAAATACCGTAGCTCTCTGCCCGAATTGCCACCGGAAGATGCATTCGCTCAACTTGCCGGGCGATGTGAAGCATTTAAAGCAGATAACATTCAAGCTATAGGTTTCATTGATTCCTTAAACGAAACCAGCCGATCAATTTTGCGGGTCCGTGTCTGGAGTCAGGAAGCCGCAAAAAAAGAACACTATTCCACGAAAAAAAGCAGCCACACCAATGATTTTAAGAAAAACCAGATCAATCATAAAAGCACAATTAATCGAAACACCAAAAATACTTCACATGAGTTCAGGCTTCATTGGGCTTGGTTTTTCTATCATTTTTCTTCTATACCCAATCTATAAAGCTTCTGGCAATGAGCTAATATGCAGCGCCATGAAAGAGCTCATCTCACCAAACCTACTTCACCTTATGTTCACATACTGTTTTATCTCATTTTTAGCTGCAAAAGTAGTGAATAAGAAAAGCGCATGCCCATACCTAAGAGACAAAGCCAAGAACATATGTAAAAGGCTATTTGGCTTCACAGCAGACCTATCAGCAACAATAACCGGGGCACTTTTTGCAACTTTATTTTTCGCCTTCATCGCCACCCCTCAAGATCAAATAACACCAGCAGTAGTACTTAAAGCCTTTCTGGTAATGCTAGTCTTCATCGCGATGTACTACATCCTTATATGGACACCTAGCTATTACATCTCAACACAGAGAACTCCTCTAACAATCAAAGCACTGTTCAAGAAAACGTTAACCCAGACAGTAATATTTGAGGCTCTTTTAGCTGTATTAGCAATCGCACTATTTACAAGCATACTCATGGAAGATAAAGCACTGAGCGGGCTTATGGAATGTCAACAGGCATTATCTCAAAACTAACTTTTCTGGCCGTAAGTGCGTGTACCTTTTCAGCACATCCCAGCTCTCATGCAGCGTGAACTGCTGCACCTCCACGATCTCATATCCCGCCTCGAAGAGGCGGGATGTCGCTTCATGGCGCAGATCGTGGAAGCGTAGATCCTCGATCCCGCAGGCCGCCGTCGCCGCCCGCCAACGGGTCCCGATCGACTTCCCGTTGTAGGGAAAGATCCTCTCCTCCCCATGGGACCGCGGCTGCCGCTGGATGATGGCCATGGCCTCGTGGCTCAGCTTGAAACGCTTGTGGTTGCCCCACTTCTGCCGAGGGTGCTTTGCATCGCGCACCCAACATGTCATCGCCTGGTCGTCGAGATCTCCCCAGGTCAGCCGGGTGATCTCCTCCTGGCGCCTCGAGGAAGCGATGGCAAAGTCCATGATGTCTTCCATCGGGATGATCGCGCTGGGCCGGATCATCTGCGAGCGGCGGAAGTAGTCCCGGATCCGCTCGATCTCCTCGTACGTTGGCCGCCGATCGCGTGATCCGGGGCGCGAGACCAGCCCCTTGCTGCGCATCAACAGCTTGGCCGACTCGAACTCATTGAGTGCCACCGGCATCTTCCAGGCCGCCGCGGCCGTCTTGAGGATGATGCCCAGCCAGGTGATGTCCTGATTAATGGTTGAAGGCTTAATGCCACTGTTTCGGCGCATCACCGCGTGCTCGATGATCTGCTCGCTGGCCAGTTCGGTGACCTGCACCCGGGCGACCGGGAAGCGCTGCAGCTGCTGGATGGTGGCCCGCTTCGAGCGCCCAGCGTCCTGAGCGAACTCGTGGAGGTAGCGCTCGATAGCGTCATCCAGGGTTACGCCCTTCCACTTCGCCGAGAGAATGCCGCCAGGGCTGCTGAGCTCGAGCTCGCGGCGCTTGGCCCACTCTTCCGCCATGGCCTTCCTGGGGAACGTCCTGGACTCGGAGTGGTCTGGTTGCCCACGGCGGGCGATGCGGATCTGGGCCATGTATGAGAAACTGCCATCCTTTCGCCGACGCTTCCTGATTGTCGCCACGCGAACCTCCCCTATGTACCAAATTGCCAACGCCCTGTGTGCCAAATTTGTACCAACGCATGGCGTAAAACAGGGCAAAACCACTGTAAATATGAACAGTCATGAGTGATATGGCAAACACTACAACCGGCATAAATACTGGCACCGCGCGCCCAGCGCTGGATAGAACATTCTCCGTCGCGCCGATGATGGATTGGACGACGCGCGACTACCGGGCTTTCGCCCGCACGCTGAGCCGTCATGCCCTGCTGTATACCGAAATGGTCACCACCGGCGCCATCCTGCACGGCAGTCCGCGCAAGCGCTTCCTGGGCTATGAGGCCGTCGAGCATCCGCTGGCGCTGCAGCTCGGTGGCAGCGATGCCGGCGAGCTCGCCGAGTGCGCGGCGATCGCCGAGGAATGGGGCTATGACGAGGTCAACCTGAACGTTGGTTGCCCAAGCGATAGGGTGCAGAACAACCTGATCGGGGCTTGCCTGATGGGGCATCCGGACAAGGTGGCGTCAGCGGTCAAGGCGATGCAGGCGGCGGTATCGATCCCGGTGACGGTGAAATGCCGCATCGGCATCGACGATCAGGATGAAGACGCGGACCTGGAGCGCTTCATCGACGAGGTCGCCGCCGCCGGCTGCGAAGTGTTCACCCTGCATGCCCGCAAGGCCTGGCTCGAAGGCCTGTCACCCAAAGAGAACCGCGATGTGCCGCCGCTCAACTACGGCCGCGTGCATCGCCTGAAGCAGCAGCGCCCCGAACTGCACATTGGCATCAACGGTGGTATCAAGACGCTGAATGAGTGCCGTGAACACCTCGAATGCGTCGACAGCGTGATGATCGGCCGTGAGGCCTACCAGAATCCCTGGTTGCTGGCCGGCGTCGATGAAGCCCTCTATGGCAAGCAAGGGCCGGCTGCCAGCCGCCACGACGCGGCCCGCGCCTTCCGCCCCTATATCGCCAAACGGCTCGACGAAGGTGCCAAGCTCAACCACATCACCCGCCACCTGCTAGGCCTTTTCCAGGGTTGCCCCGGCGGTCGACGCTTCCGCCGCCACCTCTCGGAAAACGCCCACCGGGACGGCGCCGGCCTCGAGGTCTTCGACGAGGCGCTGTCGCTGGTATCCGAAGAGCGCCTGGCCCAGCCGGCCTGACCTCCCCAAGGCGGCCAGCAGGGCCTGGCATAGCACGCTAATAGCAAGCGCTATGACACGCCCTCAATGGTTGGATCGTAATCCGACTGGAAGGTCTCGACGGCGTTTTCGGCTTCCTCGATGGCATCGAAGCGCGCCACATGGAAAAGCGCCTCGCCTTCATTGGCGAGCGGCAGATTGCCCATGCCAATGACGATACCATCGGCCGGCGCCAGTACGTCTTCTTCCGAATTGCCGAACGGATCGGCCACCTTGCCAAGCACCTCACCCTTGGCGACTCGAGTGCCGAGTCGCACCTTGGGCCGCAGGATGCCGTCGATCGGCGCCCGCGCCCAGCTCGACCCATTGGCGACCTCCGCCTGGCGAGGCGTGGCACGGCGGCGGTCATTGGTCAGCATACCGATAGCGCGCATGACCCGGCGAATGCCACGCACGCCGGGCGCAATCGCCCACTCATCGAAGCGCAGCGCTTCCCCCGCCTCATAGGTCAGCACTGGCATACCTCGGGACTGCGCATAGTGGCGCAGGCTTCCCTCGCGCAGCTCGGCATTGAGAATGACCGGCACGCCGAAGGCCATGGCGATGGCTTCGGTTTCGCTGTCCGGGGTCAGCTGAGCGCGGATCTGTGGCAGGTTGGTGCGATGAATGGCACCGGTATGCAGGTCGATGATATGCGTAGCCTGATCGACGATCTCTTCACGGAACAATGCCGCCACGCGGGAGCCCAATGAACCAGAGTCGCTGCCCGGGAAACAGCGGTTGAGATCGCGACGGTCGGGCAGATAGCGGCTTTGCTGGACGAAGCCGAATACATTGACGATAGGCACCGCAATCAGGGTCCCGCGCAGCCCTTGCAGGACCTTCGAGCGCAGCAGGCGGCGCACGATCTCGACGCCATTGATCTCATCGCCGTGGATGGCGCCACAGACCAGCAGCGTAGGGCCGGCCTGACGGCCATGCACCACTTCGACGGGGATATGCAGCGGTGCATGGGTGTAGAGCTTGGCGACCGGCACATCGATCTGGGCGCGGGAGCCGGGAGCCACTCTGACACCGGCGAGTTCAAAGGGGGCACGAGCCATGAGCAACGCTTCCTTGTAGCAATCGAGGCAACCAAGCAAAAACCGTCTAGGGACTAGGAGGCCAGCGCATCATACGAACGCGGCTCTGCCCGGGTCCAGCTTTGAAAACAGTGTTTTCTCATGAATGACGTTATACGCCTTCATGGGCCTTCTGACGAGCCTAGCGCACCCGACTAAGACGTTGTATGCATACATGCGCGCATGTAAGTAGCCGCTTGTTGCGCTAGAATAACCCTACACTTTCCGTGATGATTGCCACTGCCTTCTTATGGCCAGAAAGACTAAAGCCGACGCTGAAGCGACCCGCGAGGCACTGTTGGACGCCGCCGAAGATGTCTTCTTCGAAAAAGGCGTCGCTCGAACCACCCTCGAGCAGATCGCTCGCCACGCGGGCATGACGCGCGGCGCCGTCTATTGGCACTTCAAGAACAAGGCGGATCTCTTCCACGCCATGAGTGACCGGGTTCACCTGCCCTTCGAGGAGTTGACCCGCGAACTCGAATCACCGCAGCAAGGCCGCACTCCCCTGGATACCATTCGCCTGACGCTGCGACATGCCTTCATGCGCATCGAACAGCCGCGCCATCGGCGGGTGCTGTCGATCATCCTGCATCGCTGCGAATTCTTCAGCGACATCAACCCACTGAAGATGCAACACAAGATGGCCGAAGACTGCTATTGCTCGATGCTGCGACACTTCGAGATGGCCGAGCAGTCCGGTCAACTGGCCCCGCATATCGACGCCGTCCAGGCCGCGCAGATAATGGAGTACGCCATCGGCGGCATGATTCAGGACTGGTTGCGCACGCCAGAGGAGTATTCGCTGACCGAAAGAGGCCGGGTCATTATCGATAGCCTGCTTGACCTGCTCTCCCGTGATGCTCCCGTCGATACCGAGACGACCGCTCCCTCTTCCTGAGACGGTCATTGCCTGGTTTGCCATCAGCAACTGGCTTTGCCCGCGCTCGCCACTGCCCGTCATAAAAAAGGCCGCTTCCCCAAGGGAGAGCGGCCTTTTCGTGACGAGGTGTCACACTATGCGACGCGGTCAGTCGCGGGACTGCTCTAGGGACGCCTCTTCATGATGCTTGCCACGCTTGTCGGCCAACCACTGCTGCACGTGGGCGATCATCGCGTAGTAGGTCGGCACGAACAGGCTTGCCAATACCGCCACCGAGGCCATGCCCACCGCCACAGTGGTCCCGATGTGCTGGCTGCTGGTATCACTGGCACCGGTAGCCGTCGCCAGCGGCAAGGTGCCGAAGATGAACGCCAGAGAAGTCATCACGATCGGACGGAAACGCAGCTCGGAGGCAATCATCGCCGCCTCGCGGATCGACTTGCCGTGTTCCTTGCGCTGCAGCTCGGCGAACTCGACGATCATGATCGCGTTCTTGGCGGCAAGCCCCACCACCACCAGCATGCCGATCTCGACATAGACGCTGAGATCCAGCCCGCGAAGCACGATACCGCCGATGGCCCCCAGGAAGGCGAAGGGAACCGCCGTGATCACCGCCAGCGGCAGCGACCAACTTTCATACTGAGCCGCCAGAATCAGCAGAATCATGATGATACCGAAGGCGATAGCCAAGGCAGCGGCGTTACCGGCGTTGGTTTCCTGATAGGCCGTACCGGTCCAGCCCATGCCCCAGCCGTCGCCCAGAGTATCCGCAACCACGTCCTGCATGGCGTGAACCGCCTCGCCGGAGCTGTAGCCCGCCGCCGGCCCACCCTGAAACTGCGCCGCCGGATAGACGTTGAAGCGCGTCATTACCGAGGCCGTCGACTGACGCTCCAGGCTCACGAACTCGGAAAGCGGAATGCGCTTGCCATCACCACCGCGAACGAAGATCTGATCCAGCGCATCCGGCGTCTGACGGAATTCCGATTCGTTCTGCATGTAGACCTGGAAGTTACGGCTACGGTACGAGAAGTAGTTCACGAAGCCACTGCCCAGGGTATTCGATAGGGTGGTGTAGAGGTCATCCAGCGAGACGCCATAGCTGAGCGCCTTTTCGCGATCGATATCGGCGCGATAGGACGGCACGTTGGCATTGTAAGTGGTGAACACCCGGTTGAGCTCGGGGCGCTGATTGGCCGCCTGCATCACCTTCATCGATGCCTGGTAGAGCTCGTTGGCATCCGCACCCTCATAGGACTGCAGGTAGCCGGTAAAGCCACCGGTGGTCGACAGGCCGATGATCGGTGGCAGGTTGAACGCCATGGTCTTGCCACCATCGATACTACCGCCGAACTTCATGATCTGACCGATTAGCTGAGTGGCACTCATGTCGCGTTCGGCCCAAGGCTCCATGGCGATGAACATGATGCCACGGGCGCTGTTGACGGCGCTGGACAGCATGTCGTAGCCCGCCACGGCCGCCACGTAGCGCACCGCAGGCACCGCTTCGATCTTATCGCTGAGCTCGGCCATGTAGTCCTGGGTCCGCTGGAGCGAGGCTGCCTCGGGCAGCGACACGCTGGCCAGCACCATGCCCTGGTCGGTCTCCGGAACCAGCGAGGTCGGCGTGCGCTCATAAAGGGCGTAGGAACCCACGCAGGTCGCGACCCCCAACGCCAGTGCCAGCACCCAGCGCTTGACCAGCAAGCCCACCAGCCACAAGTAGGCTCGGGTCACAGCGGCGAAGCCGCGATCGAAGGCTCGCATTGGCGCGGTCAGGCCCCGAACGAGCTTGGACTGCGGATGACGCGACTTGTGGCGCACGAAGATCGCGCACATCGCCGGGGTGAACGTCAGCGCCACCACCGCCGAGATCGCCACCGATACCGCGATGGTCAAGGCGAACTGCTGATAGATCTGCCCCGTGAAGCCACCCAGGAAGGCTACCGGCACGAATACCGCCGCCATGATCAGTGACGTGGCGATAACCGGCCCCGAGACTTCCTTCATCGCCCGGCTTGTGGCGGCCAGGATCTTGATGCTGGGGTCTTCCTCGAGAATACGCTCGACGTTTTCCACCACCAGGATGGCATCATCGACCACGATGCCGATCGCCAGCACCAGCGCAAACAGCGACAGCAGGTTGATCGAGAAGCCAAACAGGTAGAGGCCGGCAAAAGTGCCCACCACCGAGACCGGCACGACCGACAGCGCGATAGCGGTAGTCCGCCAGTTCTGCAGGAAGATCAGCACGATCGCCGCCACGATCAGGAAGGCCTCGATGAAGGTGTGCTCCACGGTCGTCACCGAGGCGTCGATGAACAGCGTGGTATCGTAGGGCACTTCATAGTCGAGCCCCGGCGGGAAGCGCTCCTTGAGACGGTCCATGGTAGCGACCACCTGCTTGGCCGTTTCCAGGGCATTGGCGCCGGGCTGCTGGTTGATCATGATCGGCGTCATGGTGCCGCCGTTCAAACGCGCATCGACATTATAGGAAGAGGCGCCAAGCTCAATGCGCGCGACATCGTCCAGGCGCAACGATGAGCCATCCGGATTGGTCCGCAGGATGATGTCGCGGAACTGATCGGCGTTGCTCATTCGACCAGGGGCGGTAATGGTATAGCTATAGGCCCGTGATTCGCCCTGCGGCGTCTTGGCCAGCCCCCCTGCTGCTACCTCGGTATTCTGCGAACTGACCGCATCGGCGACTTCGGCCGGGGTCATGTCGTATTCGGCCAGCTTGTCCGGGTTGAGCCAGATACGCATCGCGAACTCACCGCCCCCCAACACCTCGGCACTGCCCACGCCAGGCACCTGGCGCAGCTCGTCGAGGAGGTTGAGGGTCGCGTAGTTCTGCATATAGATCTTGCCGTAGTCATTCTGCGGCGAGGTCAGGCCCAGCACCATCAATATGCTGCTGGAACTCAGCTCGACCGTCACCCCTTGCGCCTGCACCGACTCGGGCAGCTGCGACAACGTCTGCTGAACGCGGTTATTGACGTTGATGGTGTTGGTGTCGCCGTCGGAGCCGATGGCGAAGGCGATGCTCATGGACAGCGAACCGTTATCGGCGGTGGTCGAGTTCATGTAAAGCATGTCCTCGACGCCATTGATCGCCTCGGCAAGCGGGGCGGCCACGGTTTGCGACACCGTGTCGGCATCGGCGCCCGGATAGGTCGCCTTGACCGAGACCGTCGGTGGCACCACGCTCGGGTACTGCTCGATGGGCAGCACGCGCATCGCCATGATGCCGACTAGGGCAATGATCACCGAAAGCACGGTGGCAAACACCGGCCGTCGGATGAAGAAATCGGAAAACGTCATGGATCAGCTCCCGCTTGCTGCGTCGCCATCGAAGGGCTGGGGTTCGATCTTGGTGCCCGGCTGGATACCGCCCGGATCGCTGGCCAGCACTCGCTCTCCGGCCTCCAGACCGCTGGTGACGATCAGCCAGTGCCCGGCGGTTTCACCGAGTTCGACGGTACGCGCACGCGCCTTGTTGTCGTCGTCCAGTACGAACACCTGCGGGCCCATCAGCCCCTCGGTCACCGCGATCTCGGGAACCGCCAGCACGTCATAGCGCTTGAGACCGGCAAGCGAGATACGCACGAACTGTCCCGGCAGGAAACTGCCCTCAGGGTTGTCGAACATCGCCCGTGCTTCCACGGTGCTGGTGCTCTCGCTGACTCGGCTGCCCAGGAAGTCGAGCTCGCCCTCAAGGCTCTGGGCGGCATTGCCCTGCTTGGCGGGACGCGACAGGGTGGCCCCGATCGGCGCTTCCTTGTCATCGCGCTGACGGCGAAGCGCCAGGGCATCCGCCTGAGGCAGTTGGAAGCGCACCTCGAGAGGGTCAAGCGGGGTGATGGTGGCAAGCTCCGTACCCGGGTCCACCAGATTACCCACGTTGATCTCACTCAGGCTGATCGCCCCGCTCACCGGCGCCTCGACGTCGGTGTAATTCAGGTCGATACGTGCACTGTCCAGCGCGGCTTCGTTCTGCGCCACGGTGGCGCGTGCCACCCGCAGCTTCGCCAGGGCATCGTCATAATCCTGACGGCTCACCGAATTCTGGTTCAACAGACGCTGATAGCGGTCGGCGTCGCGCTGAGCGCGATCCCGCTCTGCCTTGGCACTCTGCAGGTCGGCTTCGGCACTGCGCACTGCCGCCTGATAGGTGGCAGGCTCGATGGTATAGAGACTGTCGCCCTTCTCGACCCGGTCGCCGGGCTCGAACTGACGCGCCTCCAAAAGCCCACTGACCCGCGCAACGACAGTGACCTCATTCTCACTGCTGAGCATTGAGGGATAGGACTTGTCGAGCGCGATATCGCGACGCGCGATGCTCATGACCTGACTGGGCGTCGCAGGCGCCGCCTGGTCGCTGTCCGCTGCCTGCGCCTGGCCACCCGACTCGCTGCCGCAGCCGACCAAGAGGCCGGCAAGCCCCAGGCCGAGCAGCGCCAGGCGCCAAGGGCGCATCGCATTTGCGTTCTTCTGCATGTTTTTCTCCCGCTCGAATGATCAAATCAATGCGTGGCTTGCCCACCACCGCCGAGGCCCCTATTAAACATCCATACATGTATGGATATTGACGGCGCGATACGAACCTGGATGCAGACTCAGGTTCGGGGCACGGGGGTATGACGATGGGTGGCTAGCGTATAAATGACCGGTTCTGGTCGTTAATGCTTGTGGGCTGGTTTTTATCGACTGGTTTTATGGACTGGCTCTCAGGAGCTGTCACTTCACCCGCCCGTCGCGCGAGAGCGCCAGCGAAGGGATGCTGGCAAGTAACGAGAGCGGGTGACCAGCCTGACGGCCGCCCCAAGGGGCGGCGATCTTGGCTCAGGCGTCGGGTGCTTGCGGACGCTCGCCGATATCCATCATGGAATCATAAGAGCCGCCATTGTCCTCGCCGACTTCCAGCAGGACGGCCTGGTCGGCGCTGAGCTGAGCATTCAGCTCGCGAATCACCTCGACATCCAAGGTCCCGGCCTGCTGACGCAGCTCGAGCTTGTCGAGCACATAGTCATAGCGTGCCACGGCCAGGTTGGAAATAGCGTCATAAAGGTTCTGTTCGGCCGCCAGAACATCGACGATGTTACGGGTGCCGACCTCGTAGCCCGAGCGAGTCGCATCCAGGGCGCTGCGGTTGGAGACCACCGCCTGGCGGCGTGCCTCCACGGTAGCGACATCGTTGCGCACCTGAGTATACAGCGAGCGCACCTGCTGAATGGTCAGACGACGTTGCGCCTCGGCATCATACTGACTGGCTTCCAGTGTGTAGGTGCTCTGGCGAATCTGGGCGCTGGTCGAGCCGCCGGTGTACAGCGGAAGGCTAGCGCGCACGCCGAGCTGACTGGATGAGTCATGGCCCTCGACTTGGTCGCGATCGCTGTCGCCATAGTTGTAGGCGGCAAAGGCCTCGACCACCGGCAAACGCGCTGCCTTGGAGATATCGACGCTCGAGCGCGAGACCTCGACCGCCGCCATGGCGCTTTTCAGCAGCGGACTTTCCTCGAGAGCCATATCGACCCAGGCATCACGCTCAGAGGGCGTCGGCAGCTCGACCGGCAGGTCGTCGGCGAGACTCTGGATGCTCTGATAGCGCTTGCCGGTGAGGCGTTCGAGTGCCTCGAAGCTGACTTCCAGGTCGCTCTGTGCCGTGATGCGCTGGGCCCGGGCCTGGTCGAAACTGGCGCGCGCTTCTTCGACATCGGTAATCGCGATCAGGCCGACCTCGAACTGCTCACGGGCTTGCTCCAGCTGACGCGAGATAGCGCGCTCCTGAGCCCGGCGGGCGGCGAGAATGTCATTGGCGCGCAGGATCTCGAAATACGCGGTCGACGCATCGAACAACAGTTGCTGCTCGCTGGCAATCAGCGACAGCCTCTCCTGATCGATGCGGCTCTCGACCTGATCCACTTCACGAGCATTGGCCGCGTCATACAGCGCCTGGCTGGCATCAAGAGCCAGGCTGCCGCTGTTGTAATCGTCATCCGCACTCTGGCTGGCACCCGCCCCCTGCAGGGTCGATAGCTGACTTTCGTAGGTGCGGTTGTTCGCCACCTGGGCAGAGGCATTGACCTGCGGCAGCAGATCGCCGGCGGCCACATCACGGCTTTCTTGAGTGCTTTTCAGGCTGGCTCGCGCTGAAGCAAGGCTGGCATCGTTTTCCAGGGCATCGTTGGCGATCCCTAGCAGGTCGGCGCCCTGAGCTTGGCTTGCCAGGGCGATGGACAGCGCCAGGGGCAGCATGATGGCCCGTCGAGTCAGACGCCTGCCAGATGCAGAGAGATCAGTGATGAGCGGCATGAGCTTTCCTTGGTCAAGGGAAGATGGAGACAGATATAGCATAAGGGGAAGCGCTAGCATTCGTCCCCCCTCTCCGTCGCCAGACATCATGCCAGGAACGACGGTTCACGCTTGTGTCAGTTAACAGGCATTATAGCTACATGCGTGTATGTATACTAGCAGGCTAACGATTATTCCTCTCTTCGGCCATGATTGAGCCTGGCTATCGATACCCTGCCTCTGCTGCAAAACGCATTATCAGCGTGCGCTTGAAGGCGCTTTGAGCCCCAAAGCGTTCTTCAGGCAGCCTGCGGCGACATCGGCCATGCATTGCACTCACATTGCACTCAGCCTAATGGCGTCTGCCTGTCGATGCTGTAGTCTATGCTGCACGGCAGCATAGCGTTCCACTAAACAACGCGCCTCTGCCGGCTTCACGCAGGGTAGGCCATGACGCTGCCCCGCATGGCTTTACACTTCATATATTTCCATCACATAGCTTTCCACGACATACCTCGGTACCACATCAAAGGGTCAGCACTATGGATCGCCTGGAACTGGTCACGGTCAGAGCACTGCAGATCGCGGTGCGCATCTGGAACCCCAATGCCCCGCGCACGCTGATTGCCTGGCACGGCCTCGCCCGTCATGGCGGCGATTTTGCGGCCCTGGCGCGCGAGCTGGGCCCCGGCTGGCGCGTACTGGCCCCCGATACGCCGGGGCGTGGCCTGTCCAGCTGGTCGCTCTACCCTGCCCATGACTATCTGTATGAGCACTACCAGCAAGTCGCTATCGCCCTGCTCGACCACTTCGAGCTCGAACGCGTGCCCTGGGTGGGCACCTCGATGGGCGGGCTGCTGGGCATGCTGCTGGCCGCCGAGCCCACTACCGCCTCGCGCATCGAGCGCCTGGTGCTCAATGATGTCGGCCCGGAGCTGGACCCGGACGGCCTATCGGGCCTCGCGACCTATTTCGGCGTCATGCATCGCTTCGTCAAGTTCGGCGACCTGGAAGCCGAGCTGCGCAAACACTATGCGGGGTTTGGCATCGACAGCGAGGATGCCTGGCGACAGCTAGCGCTGGACAGCGCACGACGCCTGCCCGACGGCAGCTGGACCTACCATTACGATCCGCGCATCGGCGAGCAATTCATCCATGATACGCCGCGGGATACCTGGGCCGACTGGCGGGCGATCCAATGCCCGCTGATGGTGATTCGCGGCGCCACCTCGCCGCTGCTGGCCCACGAGAGCATCGAACGCATGCGCCAGGAGCAGCCGGGGCTGGCCAGCCTGGAAGTGCCGGGCTGTGGCCACGCACCGATGCTCGACCGCCCCAGCCAGGTGGCGCCCATTGCCGACTTCCTGCGCCGCCCCGCCGCCATGGCGCCATCGGCGCGGCATTGGTGGCAGCGCGGTATTGACTGGCTGAAGGGCAAGTCGGGCGCATGAGTCCAGCGCTAGATTGCCCTAAGGGGTCTGCGCAACGCTGAAAGTCGAGCCGGACGTCGCTGCCGCCCTGGAGGCCTGCCTGGGACCAGGCCATTTCTCAGGACCCGCTGTGCTACCGTCTCTACTCGAATGGCAAATTCCTGCCCCACGAGTCCCGGTGATTCAGTCGCTTTCCGCCTCGAGCCTGCCCAGCGTGCGCTCCACGGCGCCCCGGTAGGTGCCACCGAACAGCAGCAGGTGATTCAACAGCGGGTAAAGCTGGAACAAGGCTTCCCGCCTCGTCCAATCGTCGGGGCGGTTGCCGTTCCAGTAGGCCTCGAAGAAGGCTGGCGAGGGCATGCCAAACAGCGTCAGCATGGCCAGGTCCACCTCCGGGTAATGGGCATATACCGCGGGATCGATAAGCGCAGGGCCACTGTCGGTATGCAGCACGTTGCCCGACCACAGGTCGCCATGAATCAGGCTTGCCGGGGCATCAGGCAACCAGTCATCGAGGCGCTCGGCCACGCCTTCCACCCGAGCCCTAAGTCGCCGGTCGAGCAGCCCCTTCTCCATGCAGGCGGCCGCCAGAGGCTTCAAGCGGCGCTCGCACTGGAAGGCGCGACCATCATCGAGCCAGGCATTGGGCTGGGGCGTCTGACCGCAGGCGTTGTCACGGGACCAGCCGTGGGCCTCGCGGGTCACAGCGTGCAGTATCCGCAACCCTTCGCCCAGGGCGACCTCGCTGGCGGCCTTGCGCGGCGCAACCCTCAGCGACTCCATTAGCAACCAGGGCCCTTCCTGGCCCAGCACCCTGGGCACTCGCAGCGCACTCCCCGCCAAGGCATCATGCAGGGCATTGAGCCCTTCGGCCTCGCCTGCCAGGCGCTGCGGATCGTCACGCTTGGCCACTACCGTGCCCTGACGGGTCTCGAGGCTCGCCACCTCGGCGATATCACCGCCGCTCAGGGGCGAAAGCACCCCGCTTGGCTCAAGGTTCAGTCGCTCCAGCAGCGCGATCAGTTGATCGTCCATGCTCGTCTCCAGCCGGGTGAATGATGTCGCCATCGGCACGATATGCGCACTGACACAAAAATACCGCCTCCCGAGGGAGGCGGTATAGGGGGCACGACGGGATGGCCTCGGGCTAGCTAGGAGCAGGTCGCTCGATAGGCCTGAGGCTCATGCCTCCGCAAAGGCAGGCATCAGTCCAGGCATCGTCGCCTTACTCCGGGATCAGCACCGTGTCGATCACATGAATCACGCCGTTACTGGCCATTACATCGGCGGCGGTCACGGTGGCATCATTGATCATCACCTTACCGTCCATGGTGGTGATGGTTAGGTCCTGTCCCTGAACTGTGGTCGCTGAGCTGGCGGACATGGCGTCTTCTGCCATGATCGTGCCGGGTACCACGTGATAGGTCAGCACGGCCTGCAGCTGATCCTTGTTTTCCGGCATCAGCAGGGTATCGAGCGTGCCGTCCGGCAAGGCAGCGAAAGCGTCGTCGGTGGGGGCAAATACGGTGAAGGGCCCCTCTCCCTTGAGGGTATCGACAAGGTCAGCAGCCTTGATCGCGGCCACAAGGGTGTCGAACTGACCGGCTTCAATCGCGGTGTCGACGATGTCAGCCTTGGCCATGCCATGATCATCCGCCTGGACCGTACCAGCGAGTATCATGCCAACCAGGCCGATGCCCATCCACTGGGGTGCTGCGACTGCGATGGCTTTCATGGAACATACTCCTATAGGACCAACCGTAAGAAAGGTATTGGCTTCGAGCGCTTCCCGCTTCATCCAGATAGCCACTCGAGGCCGCCTTCGAGACGCGAAAGGGTCGCGCCAGCCCTGTACCACACCCTATTTGTACAAAAGCTAGACAATTAGTTCCACCCGAACAAGTTTATTTGTTACTCCCCCCTATCCATAAGGAGATCGCCATGTACAAGCTCGCTTTCTTCGCCCCCATCGAGGCAGCGGAAATAGTGAAAGAGGCCGTCTTCGCCAGCGGTGCCGGGCGCATCGGTGACTATGAAGCCTGCTGCTTCCAGACGTCAGGTACCGGCCAGTTTCGTCCATGCAGCGGCGCCGACCCGCACATAGGCCGGGTCGGCGATCTTGCGCATGTCGAAGAGGTCAAGATAGAGCTGGTCTGCCAGGACGCGCTGATTCGCGACGCGGTGGCGGCCCTCAAGAAAGCCCACCCCTATGAGGAGCCGGCCTATGAGGTATGGAGACTGGAAGAGATCTAGGCGTTATACGAACGCCCTGGATGTCGCCTGAACTTTTATATGAGCTTTTATCTGAGCTAGGCAGTATTGGAAAGCGTGGCGTGCTGCTCGCCCAGGAACACCTTGAACGTCTGCCACAGCGGGCTGCGATAGCGCTCGGGATGCCACACCAACGAGAAGGATCGCACCAGCGACAGCGGCGTTTTAAGCGCCACCAGTTCGCCACGTTCGAGCTCTCCCACCACGCTAAGCCGCGACAGGCAGCCGAGCCCCAGTCCCGCCTTCACGGCCTCTTTGATGGCCTCGTGCTGGCCAAGCTCCATGCACACCTTAAGGCGGCGAGAAGGTGCCGCCTGTAGCACCGGCGCCATCGCCGCCTCGAAGACCTCACGGGTGCCTGAGCCCTGCTCGCGAAGAATCCAGCGGGCGTCGGCCAGCGCCTCGCCATCGAGTGCCCGTCGCTCGGCCAGCGGGTGACGGGGACTGGCCACCACTAACAGCTGATCCTCGCACCAGGGCTCGCTGGCCAGGTCGGGTTCGTGGCACTGCCCCTCGATCAGACCAAGATCCGCCTCGAAGCGCAGCAGATCCGTCATCACCTCGCCGCTGTTGCGCAGCCTCAGGCGCAGATCGGCGCCGGGATGACGTTCACCGAAGACGCCCGCCAGGGGCGGCAGCAGATAGGTGCCGATGGTGGCGCTGGCCGACACCGTCAAGGTACCGCGCAGCGCTCCCTCCGGCTCCCGTGCCGAGGCAACGAACTCCTGCATGCCATCGAGCAAGCGCTCGGCCTGGGGCAGCAGGTGACGGCCACGATCATTGAGGCGCAGGCGGCGGCCCAGCCGCTCGAAGAGGGCCACGTCTAGCGCCCGCTCAAGATCGGACAGCGCCTGACTGGTCGACGACTGAGACAGGCTCAACTGGCGGGAAGCGGCGCTCACCGTGCCGCTGCGGGCGATCGTCACGAAGACCTGGAGCTGGCGGAAACTCACCGGGGGCGTCATATCGGCTCTACCGAATAGGCTTATCGTTATTAAACCATAACGTTTCGATCTATCATCGCCTAGCCTTGTCATCTCACGCCCGAGGAGATCCGACCATGTGGCAAGGCCTGCTGCTCTGTACGTTAGTGTCATTGGCTGGCATCGGCGCGGCCGCCCTGCCGGGGCTTGCCGACAGCGGCGTGAGCCCGCTGGTGTTTGCGCTGCTGCTGGGTCTGGTGCTCGGCAATATTCCCCTCGACCACCTGCCCGGCCGTCTACCCAGCCGGCGATTTCTCGAGCGCGCCACCCCTGGGCTGGCCTTTGCCACTCGCTGGCTGCTGCGCGGCGGTATCGTGCTATTCGGGCTGTCGCTGACGCTCGAGCAGGTGATGGCGCTGGGCCCTAGGATTCTGCTGCTCGACCTGCTGGTCATCACCAGCGTGCTGGTTATCGGTTACCAGCTCGGCACCCGTTGGCTGGGCATGGACCGGGAGACCGCCCTGCTGACCAGTGCCGGCAGCGCCATCTGCGGCGCCGCGGCGGTGCTGGCCACCGAGACCACGATCCGTGCCCGCCCTGCCGCCACCGCGATGGCGGTAGCCACCGTCGTGCTGTTCGGCACGCTGGCCATGCTGGTCTATCCGCTGCTCTATCCGTTGACAGGGATGCCCGAAGGGCTCTTTGGCATCTACATCGGCGCCACCGTGCATGAGGTCGCCCAGGTCGTCGCTGCCGGTGACGCCATCGGTCCCGATGCGCTGGCCAATGCAGTGATCGTCAAGCTGGTGCGGGTGATGATGCTGGTGCCCTTCCTGCTGATCGTCGGCCGCTGGTGGCTGAGCCGCACGGCAGAGGATGCCGTGGAGAGCGCCGGACGCCCGGCGGGTGGCATGACGATTCCCTGGTTCGCCTTCGGTTTCGTGGCCATGGTCATCTTCAACAGCCTGGTCACACTGCCGGCGGCGCTGCACCAAGGACTGGTAGTGGCCGGCCAAATGGCGCTCACCATGGCCATGGCCGCCCTCGGCATTAATACCCGACTGGCGAGCCTCAAGGCGCTGGGCGTCAAGCCGCTGATCCTGGCACTGTGTCTCTTTACGCTGCTGGTGCTGGGGGGCGGGCTGGCGAGCCTGGCGCTGATGGGCTGAGCCTATGAGCCCACCGCCAGCGATCAAGATCGCCCACCACAGACAAAGACGCCGCACCCTAAGGGGTGCGGCGTCGTCTTGCCCAAGCGCTGCTCAGCAGGCGCGGCCTAGTCCTCGAAGCTCATCTTCGGGCTCGGCGCCTCGGGCAGCAGGGCGGCACAGGCGCGCACCTTCTCCATCAGCGCCTTATGGGTCGGCGCCACCAGGTTGACGTGGCCAAGCTTACGCCCGGCCCGCTCGCTCTTGCCGTAGCGATGCAGGTGAGCATCTTCGAGGGCGAGAATCTCGCCGGAATCGCCTTCACGACCGATCACATTGACCATGCAGGTCGGCGCCCGAGCCGCGGTATCGCCAAGCGGCAGGCCCTGGATGGCGCGCAGATGGTTCTCGAACTGGCTGGTCACCGCACCATCTTGGCTCCAATGGCCGGAGTTGTGCACCCGAGGCGCCATCTCGTTGGCCATCAGGCCGCCATCGCGGGTCTGGAACAGCTCGAGCGTTAATACACCGACGTAGTCCAGCTCGTCTAGCAGCGCGCGAATATAGTCGTCGGCGGTCTGCTGAACGCTGTCGTCGAGATCCGGCAGCGGCGCCACCGAATAGCGCAGGATGCCGTCGACGTGCTGATTCTCGGCCATCGGATAGAAGACCACCTGGCCGTCGCGACCGCGCACGGCGATGATCGACACCTCGCGCACGAAGTCGACGAAGGCTTCGACGATCAGCCGAGAGTGCTTGATCGATGCCCAGGCATCCTTGGCCTCGTCCGGCGACTTGAGCACCGCCTGGCCCTTGCCGTCATAGCCCTCGGTGACCGACTTGGCGACCACCGGCGTGCCCAGTTCACGGGCCGCGGCCTCGAGCTCTTCGGCGCTCTCGACCAGGCGATAGGCCGGGGTAGGAATGCCCAGGCGATCGAACAGCGCCTTTTCTTCGGCCCGGTTCTGGCAGACGCGAATTGCCTCGCTGGACGGGTAGACCGGCTTGTGCGCCTCAATGGCCTGCACAAGCGACACCGGCAGGTGCTCGAATTCATAGGTGACCAGGTCGACCTTGGCGAGGAAGTCCTCGAGCTGGCGCTGCTGGTCCTTCGAGTCGAGGATCATCACCTCGCCAATGCCGGCGCTCGGGTTGCCGGTGGTATCCAGGAACACGAAGCGGTTGGCCAACGGATAGCCCGCCAGCGCCAGCATGCGGCCCAGCTGGCCGGCGCCCAGTACGCCGACGACGGTTCCAGTCGCGTTGCTCGCAGCATCACTCATGACAGCGTCTCCTCACTCGGCCCGGGGATCGGGATTATCCAGCACCTTCTGGGTCTGCTCGGCACGGAAGGCCTCGACGGCTTCGCGTACCTTGGCATCCTGCAGGCCAACGATCTGTGCGGCCAACAGGCCGGCATTGGTGGCGCCGGGCTTGCCAATGGCCAGGGTCCCCACGGCGATGCCACCGGGCATCTGGGCGATCGACAGCAGCGAATCCAGCCCCTTGAGCGACTTCGATTCCACCGGCACGCCGAGCACCGGCAGCGGCGTTTGGGAGGCCACCATGCCCGGCAGGTGGGCGGCACCGCCAGCACCGGCTATGATCACTGAGAGGCCGCGCTCGGCGGCGCTCTTGGCATAGTCGAAGAGCAGGTCTGGCGTGCGGTGGGCAGACACCACCTTGGTCTCGTAGGCCACGCCGAGTGTCTCGAGCATCGCCACCGCGTGCTCCATGACCGGCCAGTCCGACTTGGATCCCATGATCACGCCAACGCGTGGTGGCTCGTTCGACGGCTGCATCGCCTTGCTCCTGAATGGTTGGGCTGCACGATCTGAGGGCGCCGCACAGCGGGGCGAGGAGACGGCCCGACTCAAACTCGATCCAGCCGTCTGAAAACCGCGCAGCATACCGCCTCGCGGGCGTTGGGGGAAGTCTCTTGGTTGCTTGGCGTCGCCCAGCGGAGACAGCAACTTGCACCCTGAGTGCGAACTTGCTTGTTAGGGTCCATGCATCGACACCGGCAGGATTGCCGGTCACCCCGGGGCTAGACCCCGACCTGGCTTTATGGAGACGCCCCATGACACGACATCTTACCCTGATCGCCGCCCTGACCAGTGCCCTAACCTTGGCCGCCTGCGATGCAAGCGACGAGGAAACCACTGCCAGCAAGGCTGCAAGCCCCAATGCGGGTTCGAGCAGCCATCAAGGCACGGACCAAACCATGGCCGAGAAGAATGCGTCCGCAGCGACCACCTCCCAGCAGGATGCCAACAGCAGCAATGACGATGCCCAGGACGATGCCTTAGACAATGCCGCCACCCTGACCCTGAGCGGGACGCTCAGCGCCCCCGATAGCCTTTCACTGCCGGCCGATGCCCAAGTTCACGTGCAGTTGATCGATATCTCGCTCGAGGACGGCGGCGCCAAGGTATTGAGCGAGGAATCCTTCGACGCTGACCAGGTCGCCCTGCCCCTGCCTTTTAGCCTGACGATGCCGAGCGCAGCCCTCGGCGACAACCATCGTCAGGTGCTGCAGGCCGAAGTGGTTAATGCCGATGACTTGGTGCTGTGGTCGACGGCCGAGCCCGAAGCCCTGGCACTGAATGCCAACAGCCAGCCGGGCCCGATGGCCCTGATGCTGGAGCCGGTGGAAAACGCACCGAGCGAGAAGGTATTCAGCCAGTCAGACCAACAGGCCAACCCTGGCGAGGAAAAAAATCAGGCGGCGCAAAAGGCGCCCGAGCAAAGCTAAGAGCAGGTTAGCCTCAAGCATCGCGAGGCCTGAGACTCACGCAACCAACTGCCCCAAATACACAGGCCCCACCGAGTTGCCGGTGGGGCCTGTGCGGTGATATGACCTAGCGCGTCAAACGGCCATCAGGCAGCCGTTGCCGATTCTTCGCGGCGGCAGGCCAGCCAGTTGCCGGCGATGGCCAGCGCCATCACCGCGGCGCCTGCCATCTCGGCACGCAGGTCCGGATAGAAGACCCCGATGATCGCCGGCACGATGGCAAGCCGCACCGGCCAGGACATGCGGGTGAACAGATAGCCTTCCAGCGCCGCCGCAAAGGCACCCAAGGCCAGAATCGCAATCACGCCATTCCAGATCACGACCGGCACCGGGCCACCGACGATGATCTCCGGGTTGAAGACCATGAACAGCGGAATCAGATAGAGCCCCTTGGCGAACTTCCAGGCCTGGAAGCCGGTTTCCATCGGCTTGCTGCCGGCTATCGCCGCCCCAGCGAAGCCCGCCAGCGCGATCGGCGGTGTGACATTGGAGTCCTGGGAGTACCAGAACACCACCAGGTGAGCGATCAGCAGCGGCACACCGAACTCGTTGGACAGCGCCGGACCGACCAGCACGATGAGTACGATATAGCTCGCCGTCACCGGCAGGCCCATACCCAGCACCAGGCTTGCCAGCAGTACCATGACCAGCGCCAGCAAGAGGTTGCCATCCGAGAAGGCCAGCATCATGGCCGAGAACTTGAGCCCCAGGCCGGTCAGGCCCACCACGCCGACGATGATGCCGGCCACCGCACAGGCCATCGACACCGCCACGGCGTTACGCGCACCGAGCTCCAGCCCCTGGGTCACCTTGACCACCCCGGCCCACAGCGCTTCACCAATGCGCTGGCCGGTCACCGGCTTGCCCTGTGCCGGCGCCACGAAGAAGAACCATACCGAGAAGCGCAGTGCGGCCACCACCAGCATGGTGACTATCGCAAAATAGCCGACCCGCATCGGCGACATGTTCATCACCAGAAGCCAGACCAGCACCGCAAGCGGCAGCAGAAAATGCCAGCCCTCGCGCATCACATCGCGCATCTGCGGCAGCTCAGCGCGTGGCATGCCCTTCATGCCCTGTTTGAGGGCGATGATGTGCACGAACAGATAAACGGTGGAGAAATACAGAATGGCCGGTAACACGCTGACCTTGACCACCTCGAGATAAGGCACCTGGGTGTATTCAGCGATCAGGAAGGCGCCCGCCCCCATCAACGGCGGCATGATCTGGCCGCCGGTAGAGGCCGCCGCCTCGATGCCGCCGGCCTGAGCCGGCTTGAAGCCCAGCCGCTTCATCAACGGAATGGTAAAGGCCCCGGTGGTCACCACGTTGGCAATCGCGCTGCCCGAGATCGAGCCCATGCCCGCCGAGGCGAGCACCGCCGCCTTGGCCGGCCCGCCGCGCTGCCGGCCGGTGGCCGCATAGGCCAGATCGATGAAGAACTTACCGGCGCCGGTGATCTCGAGAAAGGCACCGAAAAGCACGAAGATGAAGATATAGGTCGCCGCGACCCCCATCGGCAGGCCGAAGATTCCCTCCTGGCCCAGGTACAGCTGACCCACGACCCGATCCAGATTGTAGCCGCGATGCTCCATGATCCCAGGCAGGAACTGACCCAGCCAGGGCAACTCTCCCCTTGGGCCGGCAAAGGCATAGAGCAGTGCCAGAATACCGATAATCGTCATGCCGAGTCCCACCGCGCGGCGGCTCGCCTCGAGCACGGTGACCGTGGCGATGCAGCCCACCACGATATCGGTCTGGTTCCAGAAACCGGCGCGATTGAAGATATCGTCGAGGTAGAGCACCAGATAGCCGCCGGTGATCACCGCCCCGGCAAAGAAGGCCAGGTCGATGATCCCGCCTACGACGCCACGCCGCCGATTAGGTCCGAACACCGGGAACATCAAAAACGCCAACATCATGATCAGCGCCAGGTGAATACTGCGCTGATAAAAGAGGCCCAAAGGCTGAATGCCAGCGGAATAGAGCTGGAACAACGACAGCCCCACCGCTACCACGGCGATCAGCCACAGGACCGCTCGCGAATGTTGTGCCTGGCTGCCAGGCACAATGGGGGAAGTGGCCAAATCGCTCATGAAATCCCTCTACCAAATGGAATACCCCGGCTACCAAGGCGGCACCGGACCCAAGAAAAAGAAAGGCTCTGTCGAACAATGATGTTGGCAAGCCGTCTTCTTAAACAGCGACTAGACAGCCGGCACAGGCCGCAGCCCGATGCTGACCCGCTGCCCGGCTGCCAGGTCGCTCAGGCTTATCGTCTTGTCCTCAACGACCAGGCGGTGATTGACCCGCGGCGCACCGACTCTCAGCAGGTAGCGGTCGCCCGGCACCGGCTCGTGGATATCCTTGATCCAGTAGCCGCCGTGGCCATCGCTAACCTGGCGTCCACGGCCCGGCACATGGCCAAGCCCGGCGGCAAAGTCCGGCTGGTGGCTGCTTTCGAGCACCATCCGGCCATGCTCGTTACGGTAGCAGTCGAGGACCGCAAAGCCCTCTACCGAGTGGTTCCACTCGAGGCACCAGCCCTCTCCTTGAGGCATCGGCAGGCTAACCAGAAGCCTATCGCTGCGATCCCGCACCTCGAGCACCCGATTCTCGGACCCAGCGTCAGCGTTCTTGAGCGGGGCATCCGAGTTAGTCCGCTCTTGAGACGTATCGGCCTGAGGCACACTGCCTTGAGAACCGCTATCCGAGAAAGCACTGACCGGGGCAGCCAGCAGCACCATCGGCACCAAAAGCATCAATACAGCGCGCGAGCGAAGACCTGCGCGACGCAGCATCCTGGCAGCGAGCTTGGGCAATAGGCTGCAACACAAGGGGGCGAGCCTTCCGGCTCGCCCCTGTGGATCATCATTGACCGTGGACATCATTAGTTCAAGGCCGCTGATAGTCTGCCACCTCGGCACCCACTTCCTCGTAGTAGCGCAGAGCGCCCGGGTGGAAGGGGATCGGCGTGGCGTCAACGCTGAACTCGACGGTGGTGTCGTTGGCCGCCGGATGGATGGCGATCAGCTTGTCGGTCTGCTCGAAAAGCAGCTTGGTGATGTCGTAGGCGAGCTGGTCGTCCATGGAGGCGTTGGCGGTCAGCACATTGGGGATACCGATGGTCTGCACGGGGTCCTCAACGCCCTCATAGATGCCGGCACGCAGCGTATAGGGGGCGAACACCTCGGACTCCTCGCGGGCGTTGGCGACTTCATCGTCGGTGAGCCCGATCAAACGAATATCGCGGGTAGTGGCCAGGTTGAGGATCGAGCTGGTCGGCGGGCCAACGCTCCAGAAACCGGCAGCGATGTCGCCATCACGCAGCGCGTCGGCGGTCTCGTTGAAGTTCAGCCGGCGCGGGTCGAAGTCGTCATAGGTGATGCCATTGGACTCCAGCACGGCGCGAGCATTGAGCTCGGTGCCGCTGCCCGGCGCACCGACGGACACCACCTTGCCCTTGAGATCGGAAAGGCTCTCGATGCCGGAATCGGCCAGGGTCACGATCTGTACCGCATTCGGATATAGCGAAGCGATGGCGCGCACGTCCTCGACCTGACGGCCATCGAAGTCACCGGTGCCGGTATAGGCCTGATAAACGGTGTCGGCCAGGGCGATCGCCAGGTCGGAATCCTCACGGTAGATCAGCGCCATGTTTTCCACCGAGGCGCCGGTCACTTCGGCCACGGCTTCGTAACCGTCCAGCTGATTGTTGATCAGCTCGGCGAGGCCACCGCCATAGGGATAGTAGGTGCCGCCGGTACCACCGGTGGCGATCGACAGCTGTTGGGCCACGGCCGAAGACGAGGCGGCGATCAGGGACGCAGCGAGGGCATACTTGAGAACGCGCATGGAGACTCCTTGGGTCAGGGCTTCAGTTGGCACGGTGCCATGGCCCGATGTTGTTATCTTCACCGACGAGGCACCCGGCGGCTGCCGACTGCCCTATCGTTTGTATGCATATTGCCTAAAAAGCTAGCACGTCAACGCGCGATGTCACCATGCTCCTACGACTATTGGATACTTCCAGCGGATATCCGCGGCATTCCCCGGGTCAGTCGCGACCGCCCTGAAGCCACTCGAGGACCAGTTCGTGCTGGGCGCGCTCATCGGTCACGAAGAGGGTGTCTTCCGAGATCATGACCGCCCAGTTGATGCTGCGCGGCAGGTCCTCGGCCAGCGCCTCCAGCGGTGCCTGGGGCAGCGCCGCAATCGACAGGTTCTTGAGGCCCGACACCGCCGGCAATACCTTGGTCTCCCAGACCCGCAGGCTGCCATAGGCCAGCAGCGACACCTGCTCGGTGCGCCGCGAACACCAGGTCAGGCGCTCGGCATCCGGCTGACCGACCTCGATCCAGTGCAGGACGCGTCCATCCAGGCTCTTGACCCACAGCGCAGGCTCGTCGACGTCAGACAAGCCGCGGCCAAAGGCCAGCCCCTCGTCATACCACAGTGCATGCGCCAGCAGACGAGCCGCCATGCGCGGCTCAGTCTCGGAAGGGTGGCGCGCCACGGTAAAGCGAAGCGTCTGATAGACGTTGCGGTCGAGATCGGTGAGGTTGAGTTCCACCTTGTAAGGGGTCGCGGTAAGCGCCATGCAATACATCCAGTCGGGGGTGTTGGGCCGGCAGTTTACTCCCCTTGCCGCCTAAGCACGATGGAGACGCGTCAGACCTTGACCGGGGGCAGAAAAGATCGCAAAAATCGTGACGATTCCTCTGGCGGATATCGCCAAAACCTTGCATGCTGAGTCCATCGAAAGCCAAGTCTACGGAGCGTCATGAGTACGGCACGATTATCGACCGGTTGGGATGCCCTCGAACCCTCGCGAATGGCACCCGACCTGGACGTCAGGGAACTTGAGAAACGCTCGCGCCTGATGCGCATCGTTTCCCGCAAGATCGCTCTTTCCGAGCTTCCCAATCGCGAAATTGCCCAGCGCGCGGGCATCCCCTCCAAACGGCTGAGCGACCTGCTGGCCGGCAAGATCGAGCAATTCTCGGTCGATGAGCTTCAATCGCTGCGCAACTGCGTATGCGTCGATGATGGCAGTCCCCTGCCACCCTAGAACACGACACCTCTATTGTGACCCTATGATCGCTTCCTCGCCCCGCTATTGCGCCGCGTGGAAGATGGCATGGCATAACGCCACGCTCGGTCGATAGACTAGGAAAGTCCAGCGCCGGCGACGGGGCTGGATTTTTTGTGTCGGCGGCGCATCAGCGCCTATCCGCTCGCTTTATCAGTCACTCACTTGCAGAGACCCAGCGCATGCAGTCAGCGGCCCCCTCGGCCAGGCAAGACCCGATCAGTCGCGACATCGTGCTTATCGGGGGCGGGCACAGCCACGTCGCCGTGCTGCGGCGCTTCGCGATGCGCCCCGAGCCCGGGGTACGCCTGACACTGGTCTGCCGGGACACCCACACGCCCTATTCCGGCATGCTGCCGGGCTATGTCGCCGGCCACTATGATTTCGACGCGGTGCACATCGACCTGCGCCGCCTGGCCCAGGCCGCCGGCGCACGCTTCGTGCGCGACGAAGCCACCGGCATTGACCGTCAGGCTCACAGGGTGACCTTCGCCCACCGCCCGCCACTGCCCTATGACAAGCTGTCGATCAATATTGGCTCGACGCCGTGGGTCGGCCAAGTGGCCGGCGCCGAGGATCATGCGGTGGCGGTCAAGCCGATTCGCGCCTTCCGCGAACGCTGGCATGAGCTGCTTACCCGCCTCGCCGAGCGACCGGCCGAAAAAAGCGCCCCGCTGCGCCTGGCGGTGGTAGGCGGCGGTGCCGGCGGTGTCGAACTCATGCTAGCCATGCAGTACCGCCTGCGCCATGAGCTCAGCTCCCAGGGCCGCGACCCCGACGCCCTCCAGTGTGCCCTTTTCACCCAAAGCGCCGAGGTCTTGCCCACCCATAACCGCCGGGTGCGGGCACGCTTCACCCGGTTGTTGAAAGCCCGCGGGGTCGAACTGCACCTCAATTGCCAGATCACTCGAGTCGAAGCCGGCAGGCTGATCGATGCCCAAGGCCAGGCATTCGAGACCGACGAAACCGTTTGGGTGACCCAGGCCGGCGGTGCCGCCTGGCTCGAAGGCACCGGCCTTGCCCTGAATGAGCAGGGCTTCATTCGGGTCAACGATTACCTGCAGACCATTAGCGACCCGGACATCTTCGCCGCCGGCGATATCGCCAGCCAGGACGGCCGCCCTCGGGAGAAGGCCGGCGTGTTCGCGGTGCGCCAGGGGCGGCCGCTGGCCGACAACCTGCGCGCCAGTCTGCTCGACCGCTCGCTTTCGGCCTATCGCCCGCAGCGCCAGTGGCTGGCGCTGATCAGCAGTGGCGACCGCTACGCCGTGGCTTCCCGCGGCCTGCTTTCTTGGGCCGGGGCCTGGCTGTGGCGCTGGAAGGATCGCATCGACCGGCGTTTCATGGCGCGCTTCAACGAACTGCCGGCGATGACCGAGAAAGCGCCGTCCCAAACCGGCTCCCGGGTGCCCCTCGATCGCGACGAGCAGACCCAGGCCATATCGGCGCTGGCCATGCGCTGCGGTGGCTGCGGGGCCAAGGTCGGCGCCTCGGTGCTGTCGCGCGCCCTGGCGGAACTGACGCCGATCGAGCACGCCGAGGTGCTGGTGGGGCTCGCCGATCCCGACGATGCCGCCGTGGTCAGGGTGCCGCCGGGAAAGGCCATGGTGCACAGCATCGACTTCTTTCGCGCCTTTATCGACGACCCCTATGTGTTCGGACAGGTGGCCGCCCACCATGCGCTGGGCGATATCTTCGCCATGGGCGCCGAGGCTCAGACCGCGATGGCCGTGGCCACGGTACCGCCCGGTCTCGAGGCCAAGGTCGAGGACACCCTGCGTCAGATGATGACCGGCGCCGTCGAGGTATTAGACGCCGCCGGCTGCCAGCTGGTCGGCGGTCACACCGGCGAGGGCCAGGAGTTGGCGCTGGGTTTCGCCGTCAACGGCCTGATCGATGACCTGCCCGAACGCCCCATGCGCAAGAACGGCCTGCGCCCGGGAGATGCCCTGATCCTCACCAAGCCGCTGGGCACCGGCACTCTGTTCGCCGCCCAGGCCCAGCTCGCCGCTCGGGGGCGCTGGATCGATGCCGCTCTCGATAGCATGTGCCGCTCGAACCGGGCCGGGGCGAGCTGCCTGCAGGAACATGGCGCCCGGGCCTGCACCGATGTCACCGGCTTCGGCCTGCTCGGCCACCTGGTCGAGATGACGCGCCCGTCAGGCGTCGATGCCGAACTAAGGCTGTCGGCGCTGCCGCTGCTCGACGGCGCCGAGGCTACCGTCGCCGCCGGCATCGTAAGCTCGCTGCAGCCGTCCAACGTGCGCCTGCGTCGGGCCATTCGCGATCAGGCTGGTTGGCGCGACCACCCTCGCTACGGTCTGCTCTTCGATCCTCAGACCGCCGGTGGCCTGCTGGCCGGCGTGGCGGCCGACAGGGCCGAGGCCTGTCTCGCCGACCTCAAGGCGTTGGGCTACGCCGAAGCGGCCATCATCGGCCGAGTGGTCGCAGCGGATGAGGACATCACCGACGACCCGGCCCCGATTCGGCTGCATGAATAAGCCGGCAGACGCGCGAAGAGGAGGACACGCCTTGCCGTGCTCCGCTCAGAGGACGCATTAGCGCAGAGGACAAGTCAGCGCGTTTTTGAGTACCATGGCGGCTGATCACGGCCGCCATGCCGGCTTTCCACTCGCGTCACAAGGATAATATCGATGCTCAAGCGCCTGACTCTCGCTCTGACCGTGCTGCTGGCCGCGCCCGTCGCCAGCGCCGATACCTTCGTCTTTACCGCCATTCCCGACGAGGACGAGACCCGCCTGCAGCAGCGCTTCCAGAATGTTGCCGACTACCTGGAGGAGCAGCTCGAGGTCGATGTCCGTTTCGTGCCCGTGAAGTCCTATGCCGCCGCCGTGACCGCCTTTCGCAACAACCAGGTCCAGCTAGCCTGGTTCGGCGGCCTCTCCGGCGTGCAGGCCCGCGCCCGAGTACCGAATTCCCGCGCTCTGGCCCAGGGCGTCGAGGACGCCGAGTTCATGACCTACTTCATCGCCAACCAGAACACCGGGCTCGACGCCGGCGAGGGTCTGACCGACAAGATGCGCGACATGACCTTCACCTTCGGTTCCAAGGGCTCCACCTCCGGGCGCCTGATGCCCGAGTACTATCTGCGCGAGGCCTTCGGCCAGCCGCCGGAAGAGGTCTTCTCGCGGGTCGGTTTCAGCGGCAATCACAGCCGCACCATCTCGCTGGTGGCCTCCGGCGCCTATGACCTGGGCGCCGTCAACTACACGGTGTGGGAGAACGAGGTCGAGGCCGGCAACATCGACACCGACCAGGTCGAGGTGGTGTGGAAGACCCCGAACTACCCGGACTATCAGTGGACCATCCGCGGCGACGTCGATGAGCGCTTCGGCGCCGGCTTCGCCGACCGCGTCCAGCAAGCCCTGCTCAACATGGATGACCCCGAGCTGCTGGAAAGCTTCCCGCGTTCCGGTTTCATTCCGGCCAGCAACGATGACTATGCGATCATCGAATCCGTCGGCAAGGAACTGGACCTGATCGACTGATGAGCACCCTGGCGCTTACCGATGCGGTCGCCGACTATGGCCAGCAGCGCGTGCTGGGGCCACTCAACCTGACCCTTCAGCGCGGCGAGCGGGTCGCGCTGGTGGGCAAGAGCGGTGCCGGCAAGTCGAGCCTGCTTGCGGTGATGTATCAGCAATGGCGGGGCCGCGGCGCAGCCCTGATGCCTCAGGAGCTGGGCCTGGTCCCTTCGCTCAGCGTCTTCCATAACGTTTACATGGGGGCGCTGGCGTCGCATCCCACCTGGTACAACCTGGTGACCCTGGCGAAGCCCTTTCGGCGCGACGTGGCGGCCATCCGGCCGCTGCTGGCGCAACTGTCGATCGAGGAAAAATGCTGGGCCATGGCCGGCGAACTGTCCGGCGGCCAGCGCCAGCGGGTGGCGGCGGCCCGGGCGATCCACCAGGGCGGCGAGGTATTGCTGGCCGATGAGCCGGTCTCGGCGCTGGACGGCCCCCAGTCGGAAGCGCTGATGGTCGAGCTGACCCAGGCCTACCCCACCGCCGTGCTGGCCATGCACGACGTCGAGCTGGCGCTACGCTTCACCGACCGGGTGATCGGCATCGCCGACGGTGGCATCGCGCTGGACGCCCCCAGCGCACGCCTCACCGCTCAGGACCTGCTGCCCCTCTACTGAACTGAAGCACCCTACCCGCAAGGCCTACCCATGTGGCATTCCGCAACGGTTCGTTTAAGCCTTGGCTTCGTGGCCCTGGCCATTCTTTGCCTCGGCGTCGCCGATCTGTCCATCACCGCCCACGACCCCTGGCATGAGCTCGGTCGGCTGCTGCAGGGCCTAGTACAGCCGGATGTCAGCGACGTCGATCATCTCTGGGTGGCGCTACTTCGCACCCTGGCCTTCGCCTTCGTCGGCGTGGGGCTCGGCGCAACGGCAGGCTTCCTGCTGGCGCTGATTTTTCATTCACGCCTGGTGCGCAGCCTCTGCGCCTTCGTACGCGCCATTCATGAGCTGTTCTGGGCGCTGATCTTCCTGCAGTTCTTTGGCCTGCATCCGCTGACCGGGGTGCTGGCCATCGCCCTGCCCTATGCCGGGGTCTTCGCCAAGGTGTTTGCCGAGATCCTCGAGGAAACCGACCCGCTGCCCGAGCAGGTGCTGCCCGCCGGCAGCGGACGACTCTCCACGCTCGCCTACACGCGGCTGCACGAGGCCTGGCCGCACTTGGTCAGCTATACCAGCTATCGGCTCGAATGCGGCCTGCGCTCCAGTGCCGTACTGGGCTTTGTCGGCATGCCGACCCTGGGCTTCTATCTGGAATCAGCCTTCGCCCAGGGCCACTACGACACCGTAGGCGCGCTACTGCTGCTGTTCTACGCCGTGATCGCCAGCCTGCGGCTCTGGGTGCGCCCGCTGCTGGTGCCGGTGTATCTGGTGGTGGCGCCCTTCTGCCTGGGCAGCGGTCTGCCGATCGTCTGGAGCAACGTCTCGCGCTTCTTTACCGAAGACATCGTGCCCTCGCCGCTGCGCCACGGCGAAGGCGTCTCCGGCCTCATGAGCTGGCTTGGCGATATCATGACCAGTGAGGCACTGCCCGGCATCTGGCACACCCTGGTGCTGTCCCAGATCGCCCTGGTGCTGACCGGCCTGCTGGCGCTGATGTTCTACCCGCTGGTATCCCGCCATTTCTTTCAGGGGCGCAGCTGGCATGGCCGTTGGGCACTTTCCGGCAGGCGACAGGCTGGCGCCGGGCGCCCAGGCAATCGTTTGACCCACCTGCTCGGCCATGGGCTGCTGGTGGTCATGCGCTCGACCCCCGAGTACCTGCTGGCCTTTATCCTGCTCCAGCTATGGGGGCCCTCGATGCTACCCGCGGTGGTCGCCCTGGCGATTCACAACGGCGGCATCATCGCCCACTTGGTTGGCCGACGCAGCAACGAGGTGCGCCTGCGCCCGGACGCGCCTCACGGCCTCGTGCGCTATGCCTATGAGCTCACTCCGCGCCTCTATGGCCCCTTTCTGGCGCTGCTGTTCTATCGCTGGGAGATCATCATGCGCGAGACGGCCATCCTCGGCATTCTTGGCATCACCACCCTGGGGTTCTACGTCGACAGCGCTATTCAGGAGATCCGCTTCGACCGCGCCATGGTGCTGATCCTGATCACCGCCCTGCTCAATATCGGCGTCGATGTGCTGGCCCGTCACCTGCGCGCCCGTCTACGGCTGCGCCATACCGCCAACTGCGAGCCCTGAGCGACCGGCTGGAGACCCAAGGCTGCAGCCGGTTCTTTCTGATGCTCATAACAGAACGCATGGCACGCTTTCCTGACGGGCCTTCCTAACAGGCTTCCAGACGAGCGTTGCCGCCGGCCGCTGCGGCATCCCTGCCACGGCGGCACAGACTAGTCGGGCAGATCGGTGACCGCACCGGTCGAGGCCGAGCTTACCGTCTTGGCGTACTTGGCCAGCACCCCACGACGATAGCGCGGCGCCGGCTGCTGCCAGGCGGCACGACGCCGCTTGAGCTCGTCTTCGTGAAGCGCCACGGTGATGGTGTCGGCTTCGGCATCGATGGTGATCTCATCGCCATTCTCGAGTAGCGCCAGCGGCCCGCCGTCAAACGCCTCCGGGGTGATATGGCCAACCACGAAACCATGGCTGCCACCCGAGAAGCGCCCGTCGGTGATCAAGGCCACCGAATCACCGAGCCCGCGCCCCATGATCGCCGAGGTCGGAGTCAGCATCTCGCGCATGCCGGGGCCGCCGCGGGGGCCTTCGTAGCGGATCACCACCACGTCGCCGGCCACCACGGTGCCGTCATTGATGCGCGCCTGGGCTTCCTCTTCGGAGCCAAACACCCGGGCGGTGCCGGTGAAGCGCACCCCTTCCTTGCCGGTGATCTTGGCCACCGCGCCTTCCGGCGCCAGGTTGCCATGCAGGATACGCAGGTGGCTTTCTGCCTTCAGCGGCGCATTCAGCGGCGCGATGATGCGCTGATCGTCGGGATAAGGCGCCACCCCCGAGAGGTTTTCGGCCAGAGTCCGGCCGGTCACGGTCAGGCAATCACCGTGCAGGAGGCCTGCCTCGAGCAGCATCTTCATCAGCGGCTGGATGCCGCCGATCTCGATCAGCTCGCTCATCATGTAATGGCCGCTGGGGCGCAGGTCGGCGAGCACCGGCACGCGCTTGCCAAGCCGGGTGAAGTCGTCGAGACCCAATTCGACGCCGATGCTGTTCGCCATGGCGATCAGGTGCAGCACCGCGTTGGTGGAACCGCCCAGGGCGATCACCAGGGTAATGGCGTTCTCGAAGGCCTCGCGGGTCATGATGTGGGAGGGACGAATATCGTGCTCGAGCAGTTCGAGCACCTGGGCCCCGGCGGCGGCGCAGTCGTCGCGCTTGGCCTGCGAGACGGCGTTCTGCGCCGAGCTGCCCGGCAGGCTCATGCCCAACGCCTCGATGGCCGAAGCCATGGTGTTGGCGGTGTACATGCCGCCACAGGAGCCGGGACCGGGAATCGCGGTTTCCTCGATCCGCTTGACGTCGATCAGGTCGAGATCGCCCTTGGCGTGACCGCCCACCGCCTCGAACACCGAGACGATATCGGTGTGGTTCTCGCCGGGCAGAATGGTGCCGCCATAGACGAACACGCTGGGGCGGTCGAGGCGGGCCAGGCCGATCAGGCAGCCCGGCATGTTCTTGTCGCAGCCGCCGATCGCCACCAGGCCATCGAAGCCCTCGCAGCCGGCCACGGTCTCGATGGAGTCGGCAATCACCTCCCGGGACACCAGGGAATACTTCATGCCCTCGGTGCCGTTGGCGATGCCATCGGAGATGGTGATGGTGTTGAAGATCACGCCCTTGCCACCGGCGCCATCGGCACCGGCACTGGCCTCGTCGGCAAGGCCGTCGATATGGCTGTTGCAGGGCGTGACCTGGCTCCAGGTCGAGGCAATGCCCACCTGGGGCTTCGTGAAGTCTTCATCGGTAAAGCCCACCGCACGCAGCATGGCGCGACTGGCAGACTTACCGAGACCATCGACCACCGGGGCAGAATAGCGCCGGCGTGAATCCTTGGGCGTATCGGACATGGAGCCTCCTGTCAGCAGATTGATCGTCAATCCCCTGATAGTGGGCGCCATGCCCAGCCCTTGCAAACGACTATGCCCTCTGAGGACGCCATTACACCGCGCGTGGCTTCCGCGCCGGAAGCAGAGATACGACGACGAGGCTCACAAGGGTCGAGGCGACCAGGGCACCTAGGAAGGGCTCAAGAGTCGGCACGCCGCCGGGAAAGCTTGCCGCCAGAAGCCCCGCCGACAGGCTGCCCTCAGCCAACCAGCCGGGCAGCACGGCGCCGACCAGGCCCGCAATGCCGCCTGCCACTGCCGCCCGGGTGGTCATGCGCGGCCACAGGCCTAGCAGCACCGGCACCACCGCCGAGGCACAGAGCAGATCGGCGATCAGGAATAAACGCAGCACCGAAAGATTCTGCAGCGCCAGCACCACCACCGGCACCATCAGGGCCACCGTCAGCCAACGGGCCATCGGCAAGCCAAGCCCGGTTCGGCCACGCTCACTGCCATCGCCGACGGAGAGCGAGGCGATGGCGTTCTGCAGGGTGTCGACGCTCGAGGCCACCAGGGTCACCGCCAGCACCAGGCCCAGCAGCTTGAGGCCGGCCGGCGCGTCGATCAGCAGGGCGAAGAAAGGCATCGGCGGCTCGCCGAGGGCAACGCCTGACATGGCGGCGAGAATACCGAGCCCCCCGACCACGGCTACCACGGCCACGGTCACCAGGCCGCCCAGCAGCGCCCCTCGCCCCAGGGCCTGACCGCTCTTCGCCGCCCATACTCGCTGCCAGTAGCCCTGATGGAAGAGGTTCGCCGCGGTGACCGCGATCACCAGCGTCAAGGCCACTGACAGCGCACTGGCGGTGGGGATGCCCGGCAGGGCGGCGTCTTGCGGTAACGCCGGCAACCGCGACAGGCCCAGCCAGCCCACCACCGCCAACAGCGCGATCAGCAGCCCCGCCTGCCAGCGGTCGGTGGCAAGACTCGCCCGCAGCCCACCGAGCGCGGTGTATAGCAGGGTGGTGACTGCCACCCCGATCACCACCATGGCCGAGGACACCTCGGAGAGCAGCGCGGTGATACCGCCAATGGCGGTCAGCTCCGCGGCCAGAAAACAGGCCATGTAGAGGATCGAGATCAGCGTGACATAGCGGCGCACGCCGGCCCCGTAGCGGCGCTCGGCGAATTCGCCGATGCTGCGCCCCTCGGGCAGGTAGCGGCGGATCGCCGGACCGCAGGCGGCGAGCACCAGGAAGGGAAGTGCCGCGCCGATGGCATAACCGGCCAAGGCAACCGGCCCCGCGAAGGCGCCCACTTCCGGCGGCGCGAAGAGAATCCACGCCCCCATGCCCGAGGCCAGAAAGGATAGCCCCAGGGTCGAGGCCGTCTGGGAGTTGCGGGCGGTGACATAGTCATCGAGGGCGTCACCGGGGGCGCCGTCACCCTCCGCCCGGTTGGCATGCCGGGCTCGCAGGCCGAGCCAAGTGAAAAGCACAAGCGTCGCGCCCAGCGCGGCTAACGTTGGGTAAGGCATGTCGCACTTCCTCCGCCGGTATTAACCGGATCAGGTTCCAGGGTCAGCACGCGGTGCACTCTCAGTCCCGACTCGCGCCCATCCAATTGTGGCGGCACAGCCGGGGACTCCCCTGGCGACAGTGAATGAATGGTGTGGACTACTGCTGCTAACGACTCAATTGAGACGTACTAGGCTTTGTACGAAAACTGCCTGCGCTCGGCAATACGGCGTTAAACATCGGCTCAAAGTGCTCATTTACCCCCGTAAACTCCGCCTTTCGCCGATTTTTGCCTTGTCTTGCCTTCGCTCGCCGACTTTTCGTAGAGAGCCTAGCTTGGTCATTACCTTGCTGGTAAATACGTTGCTGATAAGTACGTTACTGATAAGTACTTTGGTAGTGAGTACGTTGATAGTGAGTACGTTGCTGGCCATCACTTCAGCGACGAGTATAACGCCGCGATTGCCTGATGACAGGAGGCTTGCGTCATTCGGGTCAACCAAATCGCTTCGCTCACTCAGGTAATGGCCGCCGCAGCCGATAACCTAAGCGATGCTCAGAATAGCCATGCCAACAATTACCTGCAGGAATTCAGGATGAACTACACAGAAGCCAAGGAGCACGCCGAAGGGCGCCTGCACCAGATATTTGCGATGCCCTACGAAGCCTTCGACAACGATGTCCCGGAACGCAAGCTTCATCTGCGCGTTGCACTTCAGGCGCTAATGGGCGAAGCGCTGCGCGAGGAGCGCCTGAGCCTGCAGGTACTCCATGGCTGGGAGAATGGCGCCTGTGCCGCTGAGGACCTGCATCACCACGAACACAGGCTTCACGGTAAAGACGACATTGCCGACAGCCTCGCCTACTACCGTGATGCCCTGGCCAACCTGACGCCGCTGCCGGTCGATACAGACACACTACTGGCCGCGCCGCTGGCCAATGCCATCGCCTCCGCCGAGCAAAACGGCGCATCGATCGATGCGGAGACCCGCGATAGCCCCGCGCGCTGGCCAGACTTCCCCCGCGGCCTTGCCCTTTATACCTTCTTCAAGGTCTATCATCGCCTGACCTACGGCGAAGACGATGCCTACCGCTCCATCTGCTGCAAGACCGCCGCCGGCCTTCGGGAAATTCACGAGTTCCACCTCGAAGAAGGCGAATTTGCCATCGTCACGCCGCTAGCGGATGCCCCGGCCGGCGACGTTAAGCTGGTACTGCACGTCAGCCAAGTCGAGCCCGTACTCGCGCTACTTAGCGACTTGAATTGAGCGCGACTTGAACTGATCGCACGGGAAACCCCTAGCCTAAAAAGCAAACCGCCCCGCCTCATGAGGCAGGGCGGTTTCGTAGATGGCCGTAAAAGCGCGTGCGGAAAGGCCGCGACAGGTACGATCAGCCCAGCGAAATGGTGCTGTTGATGCCACCCGAGACGTTCTCGGGCTCGAACCAGCGGGCGGTCACGGTCTTGGTCTGAGTCCAGAACTGGATCGCCTGCTTGCCGTTGGGACCCAGATCGCCAAGCTTCGAGGCCCGGGAGCCGGTGAAGCTGAAGTAGGCGACCGGCACCGGGATCGGCACATTGATGCCCACCTGACCAACGTCGATGTCGCTCTCGTAGCGCCGCGCCACCCAGCCGGAGTTGGTGAAGATCGAGGTACCGTTGCCGTTGGGGTTGGCATTGACGAAGGCGATGGCGTCATCGAGGGTCTCGACGCCTACCACACACAGCACCGGCCCGAAGACCTCCTCGCGGTAGATCGTCATCTCGGCGGTTACGTCGCTGAACACCGTGGGGCCGACGAAGTTACCGTTCGGGTAGCCCTCGACCTTGAGGCCTCGGCCGTCCAACGCCAGTGTCGCGCCTTCCTTGGCACCGGCGTCGATCAGCCCCTCGACCCGCTCGAGGGCGGCAGGCGAGACCAACGGCCCCAGGTCGGCATCACGCTGAGTGCCGGGGCCCACCTTCATGTTTCGCGCGCCCTCGACGATGTCCTCGAGCCACGCTCTGGCCTCGCCCACCAATACCACCACCGAATTGGCCATACAGCGCTGGCCGGCGGCGCCGAAGGCCGAGCCCAACAGGTTGTTGATCGCCTGGCTGCGGTTGGCATCCGGCATCACCACGCAATGGTTCTTGGCTCCCATCATCGACTGCACCCGTTTGCCGGCCTCAGTGCCCCGGCGATAGATGTGCGTGCCAACCTGGGTCGAGCCGATGAACGACAGCGCCTTGATGTCTGGGTGATCGCAGATCTGATTGGCCACGTCCGGGCCGCCGTGCACCACGTTGAGCACCCCGGCGGGCACGCCGGCCTCGTGGGCCAGCTCGACCAGCCGCATGGTCGATGACGGGTCCTGCTCCGAGGGCTTGAGGACGAAGGTATTACCGGTGGCGATGGCCAGTGGGAACATGAAGCAGGGCAACATGATCGGGAAGTTGAAGGCGGTAATGCCCGCGCCCACACCCAGCGGCTGGCTCATGGTGTAAACGTCGACGTCATTGGCGGCGTTCTCGGCCAGTTCGCCAAGCTGCAGGCTCGGAATCGAGCAAGCATGCTCGACCACTTCCAGGCCCCGGCCAACCTCGCCCTCGGCATCCGGCAGCGTCTTGCCATGCTCCTCGGTGATCAACGCGGCAAGCTCGGCGGTGTGCTCGCGGATCAGCGCCTGGAAGGCGAGCATGATGCGCATGCGCTTGGCCAGCGGCACCTTGCGCCAGGTCTTGAACGCGGCCTTGGCGCTGGCCACGGCCCGGTCGACTTCATCACTGGTGCAGAACGGCACCCGAGCCACCACTTCCTGCGTCGCGGGATTGAGCACATCGCGCCATTCTCCACTCTCGGAAGGCACCGGTTGACCGTCGATATAAAGGGGAATCTCACGCACTGACATGATAGCGGCTCCTGGGCTGGTATCCGGCGACGTCACGCGGGACAGCCTCTTGTGATGGTGTATGAACTGGCAGGCGCTGGTGCATCGAACCAAGGCACTTGCTATTGCCCCTTCCTATGGCACTTTCTATTGCACCCCGGCTTCGACTTTATGTGCATATCGACACGGCCAAAGCCTGATAAGCGGCTAGTTCGAGTGTAGACAGGGGATGAATTGACACACAACGGGCAGCACAGCACATTGTTTGTGCATCTGCGCACAACCAATATCACCCCTGGGACACCCCAGAGAGGACCCTCGCCATGCTCGACTGGCAGGACATTCAGGTCTTTCTCGAGGTCGCTCGCAGCGAGCGGCTGACCGATGCGGCTCGACGCCTGGGGGTCGATCACTCGACACTTTCCCGGCGCACCAAGCGCTTCGAGCAGAAGCTCAATACCCAGCTCTTCGAACGCAGCACCCATGGCTACCGGCTCACCGAAGCCGGCCATCGCCTGCAGGCCCACGCCGAGGAGATGGCGCGCCACGCCAGCGAGGCGGCCGAAGGCCTGAGTGATCAGGACCGGCAGCTCAGCGGCCAGGTTCGCCTCGGTGTGACCGAGGGCTTCGGTACCTGGGTCATCGCGCCCTTGCTTGCCGCCTTCGGCGAGCGTCATCCGGCGCTGACGCTGGATCTGCTAGCGCTGCCACGGGTGGTCAACTTGAGCCGCCACGAGGCCGACCTGGCCATTACCATAGAGCGCCCCAGCAGCGCGGGCCTGGTGATCTCGCGGCTGTGCGACTACCGGCTGCGGCTCTACGCCAGCCGCGACTATCTGGCTCGCCATGGCCGGCCGACCGGCCGCCATGAGCTCAGTCAGCATCGGCTGATCGGCTATATCGATGACCTGATCTTCAGCGATCAGCTCAACTATCTCGAGCCGCTGCTCGACCTCTCCCCGTCCGCCGCCTCGGCGGCGCATCAGGCGCTCGTTAGTCAGGACCACGAGCGCCATACCCCCCAATTCAGCATTCGCAGCACCAGCGTTACCACCCAGTACAGCGCGGCCGTGCAGGGCGCAGGGCTCGCCGTATTGCCCTGCTTCATGGCCGAGCAGCATTCAGCCCTTGAAGCGGTGCTGGTGGAGGAAATCGACCTCACCCGCCAATTCTGGATCACCGCCCGTCAGGAACAACGCCGACTGTCACGGGTCCGTTTAACCTGGGAGTACCTGCGCGAGACCGTCGAGGCCAACCGCGCCTGGCTGATGGGCGAGCCCGACGCTTGCCTGTCATGTCCCTCAACAGGGGAAAGCGCCGAGTAATGGCGGTTTTGCCTGTATGCAGAGTTGTTGATGAAAATTAGCTATCAGCTTCTTGAGTAAAGAAAAATTGAAGCCCTCAGGCCCGCCACTAAGCTGTGGTTAAGAACAAACGCAGCGCTAGTAACGAAAGACTATGAGCCCTTCCACTGACACAGCCGTCAGTGGGTCACTTGGCACGCCAGGCAAGCGATAGGGCCATCGACGATGAAGGAGGAAAACCTCCTTCAGACCAACAGGACGGGAGATATCGCGATGGGTAGTGCACAACAAGGCAAGTGTCCGGTCATGCACGGTGGCCAAACCGCCACCGGCCATTCCAACACGGACTGGTGGCCGGAATCGCTCAATCTGGACATCCTTCACCAGCACGACCGCAAGACCGACCCCATGGGCGAGGACTTTGCGTATCGGGAAGAAGTCCGCAAGCTCGACTTCGATGCCCTCAAGCGGGACATGCATGCCCTGATGACCGACAGCCAGAGCTGGTGGCCGGCCGACTGGGGGCACTACGGTGGCCTAATGATCCGTATGGCCTGGCACGCCGCAGGCTCCTACCGGCTCGCCGACGGCCGCGGCGGCGGCGGCACCGGCAATCAGCGCTTCGCGCCGCTGAACTCCTGGCCCGACAACGCCAGCCTCGACAAGGCACGCCGCCTGCTGTGGCCGATCAAGAAGAAGTACGGCAACAAGGTTAGCTGGGCCGACCTGATCATCCTGGCCGGCAATGTCGCCTATGAGTCCATGGGCCTCAAGACCTTCGGCTTCTCCTTCGGCCGCGAGGACATCTGGCATCCCGAGAAAGACGTCTACTGGGGCGCGGAGAAGGAATGGCTGGCGCCCTCCGACGAGCGCTACGGCGACGTCGACAAGCCGGACACCATGGAGAACCCGCTGGCCGCCGTGCAGATGGGCCTGATCTACGTCAACCCGGAAGGCGTGAACGGTCAGCCCGACCCGCTCAAGACCGCCGCTCAGGTGCGCGAGACCTTCGCTCGCATGGCCATGGATGACGAAGAGACCGCCGCCCTGACCGTCGGCGGCCATACCGTCGGCAAGTGTCACGGCAACGGCGATGCCGAAGCGCTGGGCCCGGAGCCGGAAGCCGCTGACGTCGAAGCGCAAGGCATGGGCTGGAACAACCCGAACATGCAGGGCATGGCCTCCAGGGCGGTGACCTCGGGCATCGAAGGGGCTTGGACCAAGTACCCGACCAAGTTCGACATGGGCTACTTCGACATGCTGCTCGACCATGAGTGGGAAAATCGCAAGAGTCCCGCCGGTGCCCACCAGTGGGAGCCGGTCGACATCAAGGAAGAAGACAAACCGGTCGACGCCAGCGACCCCTCGATCCGTCACAACCCGATCATGACCGACGCCGACATGGCGATGAAGATGGATCCCAGCTACCGGAAGATTCTCGACGGCTTCCGTCAGGATCCTGCCCGCTTCCAGGATGCCTTCGCCCGCGCCTGGTTCAAGCTGACCCACCGTGACATGGGGCCCAAGGCGCGCTATATCGGCCCGGAAGTGCCGGCCGAAGACCTGATCTGGCAGGACCCGGTGCCCCAGGGCGAGACCAACTACATCGAAGATGTGGTCAAGGCGAAGATTAACGAGGCAGGCCTGAGCCTCAACGAGCTGGTGTGCACCGCCTGGGACAGCGCCCGCACCTTCCGCGGCTCCGACATGCGTGGCGGTGCCAATGGCGCGCGCATCCGCCTGGCACCTCAGAAGGACTGGGCCGGCAACGAGCCCGAGCGCCTGGCCAGGGTGCTGAAGGCCTACGAGAAGATCTCAGCGGACACCGGCGCCAGCATCGCCGACATCATCGTGCTCGGGGGCAACCTGGGCATCGAACAGGCCGCGAAGGCGGCGGGCCACGAGGTCCACGTGCCGTTCCACAAGGGACGTGGCGATGCCAGCGACGCTGACACCGATGCCGAGTCCTTCGAGCCACTGGAGCCGCTGGCCGATGGCTTCCGCAACTGGCTGAAGAAGGAGTACGTGGTCAAACCGGAGGAAATGCTGCTCGACCGTGCCCAGCTGATGGGGCTTACCGCCCCGGAGATGACCGTGCTGATCGGCGGCATGCGGGTGCTGGGCACCAACCACGGCGGCACCCAGCACGGGGTCTTCACCGACCGCGTGGGCCAGTTGACCAACGACTTCTTCGTCAACCTGACCGACATGGCCAACAGCTGGAAGCCGGCCGGCGAAGGTGTCTATGAGATCCGCGACCGCGCCAGCGATCAGGTGAAATGGACCGCGACCCGCATCGACCTGGTGTTCGGCTCCAACTCCATCCTGCGCGCCTACGCCGAGGTCTATGCCCAAGACGATAACGAAGCGAAGTTCGTCAACGACTTCGTGGCGGCCTGGACCAAGGTGATGAACGCCGACCGCTTCGACCTGGAAAAGCTCAGGGCCTGATCACCGTCGCTAGCTAGCAAGCCGCAATAGAAACGCCCGGGGATGCTCACGCTCCCCGGGCGTTTTCTTGTCCGTTCAACGAGCCGCTTATTCCAGAGCCGCTTAACCCAAAGCGCCGCGCCTCAGGTACCACAGAAGGTGCGCAGCACCCGCTCGCTTGGCTGCGGCGGCTGGGTGTAATCGAGCTCGCCCTCGGGCTCCTCGAAGGGGTGGGTCACGGCGGCCAGCAACGCTTCGAAGGGAGCGAAGTCGTCCTTGTCGTCGGCCGCCTTCAAGGCCTGCTCGACGAAGTGGTTGCGGGGAATCACGGCCGGGTTGGTGGCACGCAGCCGCGCGGCGATGGTCGCAGCGTCGGCGTCTTCTCGGGTCAGGCGCTCGCGCCAGCGCGAAAGCCAGGCGCTGATCGCCTCGGGCGTGTCGAAGAGCGCCACCAGCCGCGACTCGCCGTCATGCTTGTCATCACCCTTACCGTGATTCTCACCTTGATCCTCTAGGGCATCGGCCAGGGTGCGGAAGGTCAGGGTATAGTCGGCATGCCCGGCCTGCATGGCGTCCAGCAGCTCCTGAGCAAGGGCTTCGTCGCCGGCCTCGACACGCTCCAGGCCCAGCTTGGCACGCTTGATCGCGCCGTAGCTCGCTTCGAAGTGCTCGGGAAAGGCCTCGATGGCGTCGGTGGCCAGGGCAATGGCCCGGTCGTGATCATCATCGAGCAGCGACAGCAGCGTCTCGGCGAAGCGCGCCAGGTTCCACTGGGCACTGTGGGGCTGATTGGCAAAGGCATAGCGACCCCGCTCATCGATGGAGCTGAACACCGTGCGCGGATCATAGGCATCCATGAAGGCACAGGGGCCATAGTCCAGAGTCTCGCCGGAGATCGTCGAGTTGTCGGTATTCATCACCCCGTGGATAAAGCCCACGCCCATCCAGCGGGCCACCAGTTCGGCCTGGCGGGCTATCACCGCCTCGAGCAGGGCCAGGTAGCGTGCGCCGCCGCTCAGCGGCTCGAGATGCGGGTAGTGGCGCTCGATGGCCATGTCGGCCAGCAGTTGGATCGCCTCGACATCCTTGCGGACGGCGAAATATTGGAAGGTCCCCACTCGCAGGTGGCTCGACGCCACTCGCGTCAGCACCGCGCCGGGTTCGGCCAGGCGGCGCACGATGCGCTCGCCGGTGGTCACCGCGGCCAGCGCCCGGGTGGTGGGAATCCCCAGCGCATGCATGGCCTCGCTGACCAGGTATTCGCGCAGCACCGGGCCCAATGGCGCGCGGCCATCACCGCCGCGCGAGAAAGGCGTGCGCCCGGCGCCCTTGAGCTGCAGCTCGCGAATCTGGCCGTCGCGATTGATGACCTCACCCAGCAGCAGCGCCCGGCCATCGCCGAGCTTGGGCACGAAGTTGCCGAACTGATGGCCGGCATAGGCCATCGCCAGAGGCTCACTGCCGGCAGGCGGCGCATTGCCGGAGAGCGCCTCGGCGGCCTCGGTCGCATCGAAGGCGGCCGCCTCGAAGCCAAGCTCTTCGGCGAGGGCGTGATTGAACGCCACCAGCCGCGGATTCGCCACCCGGGTCGGGGCGCACTCGGCGCTCATGCGTGACGGCAGGTGCGCGTAGCGCAGGGAAAAACTCGGGAACATGACGCCTCCTCCAAATCGGGCTCACCCACCCTACAGGGACAGGCAAATGCGGCCAACATTCCTGGCGACTTCATCGCACAGGTCGTTCAGCCATGCTTTTATGCTTGAGGTGAAGCGCCTCATGAGGCAGATAGTAGCGGCGATCATCGTCGGCCTGGAAGCTAATCGCTAGGATTGGCACTTACCTCCGAAGGCCGACTCGCCCTTGGCCTTGTCCGAGAGTTTGTCATAGAGCCAGAGCTCAGCAATGAGGAATCAATCATGAATATGAGCTTCCTGCAGGAGCTGTTCAGCAACATCACGCAGCGCGACATGCTGCTGAGACGTCGCGATGACGACCGGGTCGTGGCCGATCATGAAGGGCTGGTGAAGGCGTGCGAGGATCTACTAGAAAGTGATGGCGAGGCCTCGAGCATCGCCCTGGCGAGCCGCGCTTTGGCGATCTATGCCCGCCTCGACGACGCTCAGAAGCAACAGTTCTTCGTGCGGCTGGCCGACGACTTCGCCGCGGATGCGGCACAAATCGATGCCGCTTACGAGGCCTATCGCGAGGCCCGCGACAACCGCACCCAGCAACGCCTGTTCGATGTCTGCGAGCCTAGGCGCCAGGAATTGCTGCGCCGCCTCAACCTGCCGAGCGGCGGCACCCATGAGCTGGTGCACATGCGCGAGGACCTGCTCGGCATGCTGTCCAAGCATCCTGATCTGCGCGCCATCGATGCCGACTTCGCCCACCTCTTCGCCTCCTGGTTCAATCGCGGCTTCCTGGTGCTCAAGCGCATCGACTGGAACACGCCGGCGTCGATCCTCGAGAAGATCATCCGCTACGAGGCGGTACATGAGATTCACGACTGGAACGACCTGCGCCGGCGCCTGGATGCCCGCGACCGGCGTTGCTTCGCCTTCTTCCACCCGGCGATCGGCGACGAACCGCTGATCTTCGTCGAGGTAGCCCTGCACAAGGGGCTGCCCGATCAGATCCAGGCGATCCTCGACCCCAACACCTACGACATCGACGATCCCGACGCCGCCGATACCGCCGCCTTCTTCGGCATCAGCAACTGCCAGACCGGGCTGCGCGGCATCTCCTTCGGCAACTTCCTGATCAAGCAGGTCGTCCAGGAGCTCAAGCAAGAGCTGCCTCACCTCAAGCACTTCGTCACCCTGTCGCCGGTGCCGGGCTTTCGCCAGTGGCTTAACACCGCCCTGCAAGAGACAGGCGATAGCCTCGACGCCGATGCAAAGGCGGCGCTTGAACACCTCGATACGCCCGACTGGCCCAGCGACCCCGAACAGGCGCAGCAGCTCAAGGACGTCATCAAACCGCTGGCGGCGCATTACCTGCTCAAGGAAAAGAACGCCAAGGGATTGCCACTCAACCCCGTGGCCCGTTTCCACCTCGGCAACGGCGCCCAGCTACACCGCATCAACTGGCTGGGCGACACCTCGGGCAAGGGCCTTCACCAGGCCGCGGGTCTGATGGTCAATTACCTCTATGTGCTTGAAGACATAGAGCGCAACCACGAGAAATACACCACCCAAGGCACGATCGCCTGCTCGTCGGGCGTGCGCGACCTCGACCGGCGTGCCCGCAAACTGCTCAAGGGAGACACCGTAAAATGAGCCACAACCTGTTCGACATCTTCGCTCAACGCATGCGGGCGCGCGGCGACGCCGATTTCATCACCACCCGCGACGGCCGCGGCTACAGCTATGCACAGGCCCTCGAGGTCAGCGCTCGACTGGCGGGCGCGCTGGTCGCACTCGGCGTGAGTCCGGGAGACCGGGTCGCCGTGCAGGTCGACAAAAGTCCCGAAACCATTCTGTTGTACCTGGCCACCCTGCGTGTCGGCGGCGTCTACCTGCCGCTCAATACCGGCTATACCGGCGAGGAAATCCGCTACTTCCTCGGCGATGCACAGCCGGCGCTATTCGTCTGTCGCCCGGCGGTCGAAGGCGAAGCACGACGCATCGCCGGCGAGACCGGCTGCCCGCAGGTGGCCACCCTGGGCATTGAAGCCGACGGCAGCCTGATGACGGCCGCCGCCGCGGCAACCCCATACGAGGATATTCAGGCCCGGGAAGGCGAAGATCTGGCCGCCATTCTCTATACCTCCGGCACCACCGGGCGCTCCAAGGGCGCGATGCTTACCCACGACAACCTGGGCTCAAACGCCAAGGCGCTGGTCGACGCCTGGCAGTTCTCTGAGGCCGACCGGCTGATTCATGCCCTGCCGATCTTCCACACCCACGGGCTCTTCGTGGCCTGCAACGTGGTGCTGATGTCCGGCGCCAGCATGTGCTTCCTGCCACGCTTCGACGTCGAGGCGATCATCGACGAGCTGCCAGCCGGCACCACCATGATGGGCGTCCCGACCTTCTATACCCGTCTGCTTCAGGACCCGCGCCTGACTCCTGAACTGACCGCCAAGATGCGACTATTCACCTCGGGTTCGGCACCGCTGACCGCCGACACCCACCAGGCCTTCGAAGCCCGCACCGGCCATGCGATTCTCGAGCGCTACGGCATGACCGAAACCAACATGAACACCTCCAACCCCTACGAGGGCGACCGGATCGCCGGCACCGTCGGCATGCCGCTGCCTGGGGTGGAGATTCGCATCACCGACCGCGAGAGCCACACCGCCCTGCCTCAGGGCGAGATCGGCATGCTCGAGGTCCGCGGCCCCAACGTCTTCGTCGGCTACTGGCGCATGCCGGAAAAGACCAAGGAAGAACTGCTCGAAGATGGCTTCTTCGTCACCGGCGACCTGGCGATGATCGACGAGCGCGGCTATGTGCATATCGTCGGGCGGGACAAGGACCTGGTGATCTCGGGAGGCTATAACGTCTATCCGAAAGAGGTCGAGCAGGTCATCGACGAGCTGGATGGCGTGGTCGAATCGGCCGTGATCGGCGTGCCGCATCCTGACTTCGGCGAAGGCGTCACGGCGGTGGTGGTAAAAGAACCCGGCGCCACGGTCGATGAGGCCGCGGTACTCGGTTCGCTGAGCGGGCATCTCGCCAAGTACAAACAGCCCAAGCGGGTACTGTTCGCCGACGCCCTGCCCCGCAACACCATGGGCAAGGTGCAGAAGAAGCAGCTGCGCGACGACTACCGCGACCTGTACAACAACGCCTGATCGGCTCCGCCCCGAATCGGGATATAAAAACTCACCGAGGCCGCCCCATGAGGCGGCCTCGTTGGTTGTCGAGAGGAAAGACGCGAGCCAACCACCAGCAGCCAAGGCCAGTTTCCGCTATGGTCTCGGTAGCGCTTACCCAAGATCCTTCTCAAGAACGATCCTCTCAGGAGCCACTGTCATGTCCTCTGCCCCCACTGCCTCCCGCTCGCTCTTTGATCAACCGGATGCCCGTCTGGACGAGCATCCGGAAAAGCCCAGTGATGAGCGTGACGATGATCGTTCCAAGGGCCAGGGCATAGACGCCCGCAGTGACCTCTTTGCAGGTCAGGCCCTCGACTACTATCGACCGCCGGAGAGCGAAGCCCTGGGGCTGGTCCGGCTGCGCGCCAGCGACACCGGCCTCACCGAGATCGTCTTCGTGACCGAGGCAGATGCAAGCGAGACGCCCCGCCCCAATGCCCTCACCGATCGCGCCCGTGCCCAGCTCGAGGAATACTTCGACGGCCTGCGCCAGACCTTCGACCTGCCCTTGGCACCCAAGGGCACCGACTTCCAGCAGCGAGTCTGGCAGGCGCTTGCCACCATTCCCTTCGGCGAGACCCGCTGCTATGCCGAGATCGCCGAGCAACTGCGCTGCAAGGGCGGCCAGCGTGCGGTGGGCCGCGCCAACGGCCAGAACCCGCTGGCAATCGTAGTGCCCTGCCATCGGGTAATCGGCAGCGACGGCCGCATGACCGGCTACGCCGGCGGCATCGGCCGCAAGCAGTGGCTACTGGCGCACGAGGCCGGCGAAATTCCCTTCGACTTGGGGTGAGGGTCTGCCGCCCCAATAGGCACCTGTCGGCGAGAAGGCGAGGCATCGCCACGGGAGGTGACGGCTACAGCGGCAGATGCAGAATGGCGCCGCGCAGGGCCGAAGCATCGGCCCACAGCTTGCCAAGCGTCAGCGGCAGCGAGAAGCGGCGCCGGCCGGCGCCGCCAGGATTGAACAGCAGCCGGCCGTCGCGCCACTCGTTGCGCGCCTTGTGGGAATGGCCGTGGAGTACGGCATCGCATGGCGTATCGGCATCGAAATCGGCGATGTCGTGCACCAGATGCAAGCGCCAGCCGTTAACCGTGAGATCGCGGTACCAGGGAATCCCCTCGGCCCAGTCCGCCGTGTCGACGTTGCCGCGCACGGCGAACACCGGCGCCAGTTCCTCCAGCCGCGAGAGGATCGCCGCATCACGGTCGCGACTCCCCACGTCGCCGAGATGCAGGATCAGTCCACAGCCCTCGAGCATCGAGAGCGCCTCATCGCGCAGCGTGCCATGGGTGTCAGCGATCACACCGATAGGGACGTCGGTAGAAGTATCTAGCTCAACGTGATCGTTATCCATGCATCCGCGTCCCGTCAGACAATTCAAGTGCGCTCCAGCGCCACATACCAATCAGCATAGGGCGTGTTCTCCACCTTGCACTGGGTATAGTCCGGGGCTCCATCCTGCCACCACACCGGCCCGCGCTCGCCCAGTGCTCGCTTGGCCTCATCGACCTGATCGCGAGCCTTGCGTTCGAGCTCAGCGTCCCGCTCACGCTTCGCCTGTGCCACGCTGCGTCGTGCCCCCATCAGGCGCTGTACCCAGTGCTGACGTTCCACCTCGGGAAGATCGGGATTCGTGCACCGCCACAGCCGGCCTCGAACCACGATGTAGCGGCCATCCGGCGTAGTCAGTGGCTTCGATGGGCTCATGAGGGGACTCCCGGTCAGTTTGAGAAAAAAGCAGGTGAAAAACGTCGCTCACGCGCTAGGCTCGCCAGGCAATGCAGGCATGCCTTCTCGACGCCTAGCCAGCGTTGATGTTCATCCGAAACTCGCCCCGCTTCATACCCCCGGCGATTTACGGCACCATTGACCTCCGTCTCACCGCCGCGAAGGAATCGCCATGCCCCTTAGTCTCTCTCAGGGAACCGAGCTCAGCCCCGGCTTCATGGTGATCCACGGCAACCGCCTGGAAACGCTGCGCGACCTGGCGGTGGAATGGCTGCGGACCCATCCGCTGGGGCCGCTGGAAGACGAAGTGATTCTGGTGCAGAGCAATGGCATCAGCCAGTGGCTGAAGCTGGCGCTGGCAGCCGACCCGCCCGCCGGGGCCGGCATCGCCGCGGCGATGGACGTCACCCTGCCGGCCCGCTACTTGTGGCAGGCCTATCGTGCAGTGCTGGGGGCCGAGGCCGTGCCACCGGCCTCGCCCCTGGACAAGCCGCGCCTGATCTGGCGGCTGATGCGCCTGCTGCCAGAACTTACCGATGACGCCACCTTCGCGCCTCTGGCGCGCTTCCTGGCCGACGACGATGACCTGCGCAAGCGCCACCAGCTCGCCGAGCGTCTGGCCGACCTGTTCGACCAGTACCAGGTCTACCGCGCCGACTGGCTCGCCGCCTGGGCCGAGGGCCGCGACGAGCTGATCGACGCCCGCGGCCAGGCGCGGCCGCTCGCCGAGGACCAGCGCTGGCAGCCGGCACTGTGGCGGCGGCTGCGCGATGACATTTCTCAAGGACTGGGCGAAAACGGCCTCGCCACCAGCCGTGCCTGGGTGCATACCCGCTTCCTCGAAGCCTGCCGCGAACTGACGCCCGACGCGCTGAACAAAGAGACGCGCCCCGCCGGGCTGCCGCGCCGGGTAGTGGTATTCGGCATTTCCTCGCTGCCGCGCCAGACACTTGAGGCCCTGGCCGCGGTGTCGAGGGTCACCCAGGTGCTGCTCTGCGTGCACAACCCCTGCCGCCACTACTGGGCGGACATCATCGAGCACAAGGACCTGTTGCGGGCTGCCCGCCGGCGCCAGCGCCATCGCCCCGGCATGCCGCTCGAACTCGACGACACCCAGCTGCACCTGCACGCCCAGCCGCTGCTGGCCGCCTGGGGCAAGCAGGGCCGCGACTATCTGCGCCTGCTCGACGAATTCGACGACCAGGACGCCTACCGGGCGCTGTTCGACGCCGAGGCGCTGCGTATCGATCTGTTCGACTCCCCCGCCGAAGATGAGACCCCAGGGCTGCTGCAGCAACTGCAGGATGACATCCTCGAACTGCGGCCGCCTCAGGAGACCCGCGACACCTGGCCGGCGGTAGACCCGGCCCAGGATCACAGCCTGCGCTTCCATGTCGCTCACAGCGCCCTGCGCGAGGTCGAGATCCTTCACGATCAGCTACTGGCCGCCTTCGACGCCGACCCCACGCTGCGCCCGCGAGACGTACTGGTGATGGTGCCGGACATCGACACCTACGCCGCCGCCGTGCAGGCGGTATTCGGCCGCCTGCCTCAGGACGACCCGCGCCACATTCCCTTCACGCTCTCCGACCAGACCAGCCGCCACCGTCAGCCGCTGCTGGTGGCACTGGAAGCGCTGCTGCATCTGCCGGAATCGCGGCTCACGGTCAGTGACCTGCTCGACCTGCTGGAAGTCCCCGCCCTGCGCGGGCGCTTCGGCCTGGCCGCCGACGACCTATCGGTGCTGCGCCGCTGGATCGAAGGCGCCGGCATCCGCTGGGGGCTCAATGCCGAGCAGCGCGCCCGGCTCGACCTGCCCGGCGGGCTCACCGCCAACACTTGGGCCTTTGGCCTGCGCCGGGTGCTATTGGGTTATGCCGTCGGCGATACGTCAGACGGTCCCTGGCACAACATCGAGCCGTTTGGTGACATCGGCGGCCTGGAGGCGGCGCTGGCCGGCCCGCTGATGGACCTGCTTGACGCGCTAGAGGCCCAGTGGCGCGCGCTCTCCGAGCCCGCCGACGTGGCCACCTGGTGCCGCCGCCTGCGCGACCTGCTGAGCGAGTGCTTCGCCGCCGAGGACGAGGCCGATCTCGCCACCCTCAACCGCCTGGGCGAGCTGCTGGAAGACTGGCAGGAGACCACCGAGGATGCCGGCCTTCATGAGGCGCTGCCGCTCTCGGTGGTGCGCGAGCACTGGCTCGGCCAGCTCGACGAGGCCAACCTCTCCCAGCGCTTCCTGGCCGGCGCAGTGAACGTCGCCACCCTGATGCCGATGCGCGCCATCCCCTTCCGCCACGTCTGCCTGCTGGGCATGAACGACGGCGAATACCCACGCGTGCAGCGCCCGCTGGACATCGACCTGATGGGCCGCGACTACCGCCCCGGCGACCGCTCGCGCCGCGAGGACGACCGCTACCTGTTCCTCGAGGCACTGCTCTCGGCCCGCGACAGCCTGATGATCAGTTGGGTCGGCCGCAGCATTCACGACAACGAGCCGCGCCCGCCCTCGGTGCTGCTCGGCCAGCTGCGCGATCACCTCGCCGCCGGCTGGGAACTGGCAGGCGTGGACGAGTACGCCGGCCAGGCCCTGGTCGACGCCCTGACCACCGAGCATCCCCTACAGCCGTTCAGCAGGCACTACTTTACGGGGGAGCGAGGCCTGTACACCTACGCCCATGAATGGAGAGCGATCCACGCCGGCCGGCCATCTGCCGAAGCCGCCGTCGACGGCGAGCTACCACCGATAGAGATCGATACGGCACTGCCCCTGGCGCGCCTTTCCGGCTTTCTCAAGGACCCGGTCAAAGCCTTCTTCACCACCCGGCTCGGCGTCTACCTGGAGCGCGAAGCGCTGGAAAGCCCCGACCACGAACCCTTCGCCCTGGACGGCCTGGACCACTGGCAGCTTCAGCAGGCGCTGATCGAGTCCGGGCGCCGTGCCGTGGACGCAGCCGAACCACCGACTCCGGCCATCCACGACACCCTGGAGCGCCTCACGCGCGAGGGTCGCCTGGCCATGGGCGGCTTCGCCGAGCTGATGCGCGAGCAACTGGTCGAGCCGCTGGACAAGGTGCTTGGCGACTACGCCGACCAGCTCGAAGCCTGGCCCCACGCCTGGGAGACGCCGGCCGCCGTATCGCTGGAGCTGGCCACCAACGAAGGCACGCTGGCCGTGGAGGACTGGCTGGACGGCCTGCGCGAGAACGAAGAAGGCGAGCGCTGCCGGCTGGTGCTGATGACCAGCAGCCTGGTCAACAAGGGCAAATACAACTGGAAGCACTGGCTGGCCCCCTGGGTCGCGCATCTGGCCGGCCAGATCGCTCTTGGCCCCATGACCACGGTGCTCATCTCCCGCGCCGGCGGCGGCACCCTGGCACCGCTGGACGCCGACACCGCCCGCAAGCATCTGGAGGCCATCGCCCGCGCCTGGCGCGCCGGCATGACCGCCCCGCTGCCGCTGGCCCGGGATACCGCCTTCGCCTGGCACGAGAAGGGCGGCGACGAGAGCGCTATGGCCCGGGTTTTCGGTGATGAAGGCTCTTCACAGACAGACAAGGCAGAAGAAGCCGACCTCAAAGCCTGGAAGGCCGCCATTCAGGTGTTCGAGGGCAACGACTACACGCCCGGTGAGCGCGACCGCGACCCGTATCTAGCCCGCCAGTGGCGCGACCTCGAATGCCTGGTGCGCCACCGGGCCGCCGGGCGGCACTTTACCGAGCTGACGAATGCGCTCTACGCCCCGCTACACGATGCCGTAAAGGCCAAGGGTGGCGGCGATAAAAAGAACGAAAAGAACGGTGGCAAGGGCCAGGGAGGCACAAAATGAGCCATATCGTCACCCAGGCCGCCGAGACCCCACGCCTCGACCCGGTCGCTCTGCCGCTGACCGGCAGCCGACTGATCGAAGCCAGCGCCGGTACCGGCAAGACCTTCACCATCGCCCTGCTCTACCTGCGCCTGGTGCTTGGTCCCAGACTCTCAAACAAAGAGCACGAAGCCGACGCGGCCAGCTTTCCCCGGCCGCTGACGCCGCCGGAGATTCTGGTGGTCACCTTCACCAACGCCGCCACCCAGGAGCTGCGCGACCGCATCCGCGCGCGGCTGGTCGAGGCAGCAGACGCCTTCCAGCCAATCGACGAAGACGGGGCGCCGGGGGCAGGTCAAAGCGGAGGTCATTCGACAGGGATGTCGAATGTAGCGTCCAGGGAAGGATTCACAGCGCCTCCGCGAGGACCTGCCACCGACATAGCGCCGCAAGAGACAGGCGACCTCTTCGCCGAACCGGCGGTGGATAACTCGCAACCTGAAGAAGATGCGCCTCCCAGCAGCGATCCGCCGGGCGGCGACCCGCCGGGCGGCGATCCGCTGATCGCCCTGCGCGACAGCTACCCCCGCGAGAGCTGGCCAACCTGCGCCCGCCGCCTGCGGCTGGCCGCCGAATGGATGGACGAGGCCGCCGTCTCCACTATCCACGCCTGGTGCCACCGCATGCTGCGCGAGCACGCCTTCGATAGCGGCAGCCTGTTCGCCCTGGAAATGTCGCTGGACCAGTCGGAGATGGACCTGGAGATCGCCCGGGACTACTGGCGCAGCTTCTACTACGACCTCGACCCCGAGGCGCTGCAGATCATCGCCCGCTACTGGACCACCCCGGACACCCTCAACGACACCGCCGGCCGGCTGCGCACTCACGCGAGCGCCCTGCCCGCCGCACCGCCGCCCTTCGAGGCACTGGCCAACTACCGCGAGCAGCGCGCCGCGGCACTGGCCGAGCTCAAGGCGCCTTGGCCGGCCTGGCTCGACGAGCTGGAAGAACTGCTCGAGGGTGCCGCCAAACGCAAGGCGTTCAACGGCCAGAAGCTCAACGCCCGAAGCCGCGCCAACTGGCTCGCCGCCCTACGCGACTGGGCGAATGACCCGGAACTGGCCAAGCCGGCGCTGACCGATGCCGCCTGGAAGCGGCTGACGCCCGAGGGCATCGCCGAGATATGGAAGGCTGACTCTTGGGAAAAAGACAGGGCACCGATCCTGCCGGCGTTGGAGGCCCTGGAAGCGCTGCCGGACAAGCTCGCCGAGCTACCCGACCCCTTCGCCGACCTGCTCGCCCACGCCGTGCACTGGATGGCCGCGCGACGCGAGACCGTGCAGCGCCGCCGCGCCGAGCTCGGCCCCGACGACCTGCTGCATCGGCTGGATGCCGCCTTCGCGGGTGAGGCCGGCGAGACCCTGGCCAAGCGCATCCGCGAGCAGTTCCCGGTCGCGCTGGTCGACGAATTCCAGGACACCGACCCGGTGCAATACCGGCTGTTCGCCCGCGTCTATGAGCTGGCCCAGAATCGTGGCGCCGCTGATGACGGTGAAACGAGCGCGGCTTCGGGCGCTGACAAAAGCGCGGCTTCGGGCGCTGACGAAAGCGCATTGCTGTTGATCGGCGACCCCAAGCAGGCCATCTATGCCTTCCGCGGCGCCGATATTCACACCTACCTTCAGGCCCGGCGCGACACCGCCGGCCGCCACGTCACCCTGGGCACCAACTTCCGCTCCGCCACGCCAATGGTCGAGGCAGTCAACCGAGTGTTCGAACATGGTGAGCAGAGCGACGCCGGCGCCTTCCTGTTCAGGCGCGGCGACGACAACCCGGTGCCGTTTGCCCCAGTGGACGCCAACGGCAGGAAGGATGCCCTCACCCGACACGGCGCGCCCCAGCCGGCGCTGACGCTCTGGCATCTGAACACGGAAGACGCCCTGTCGAAGTCGGCCTACCTCCACGAGCTGGCCGGGCGCTGCGCTACCGAGATGGCCAGCCTTCTGCGCGAGGGCCAGGCCGGTCAAACGGGCTTTATCCAGACGAACACCAAGCAAGACGGAGCGCTTAAGCCGCTGGCGCCGTCGGATCTGGCCGTGCTGGTCAACAACGCCGGCGAGGCTCGCGCCATCCGGGCCGCCCTGCTGGCCCGCGGCATCCGCAGCGTTTACCTCTCCGATAAGGAAGGCGTGTTCGAGACCGAGGCCGCCGCCGAGCTGGAGGTGTGGCTGGCCGCCTGCGCCGCGCCGGACGACGAGCGCTGCCTGCGCGCCGCCCTGGCCACACCCAGCCTCGGGCTGTCGCTTGCCGAGCTCGACGCCCTGAATGGCGGCCCCCAGCAGGACGAGCTGGCCTGGGAGGCGCGGGTGATGCAGTTCCGCGACTACCACCGCCAGTGGCAGCGCCGTGGCGTGCTGCCCATGCTGCATCGGCTGCTGGCCGACTTCGCGGTACCCGGCCGTCTGCTGGCGGTGCCCGAGGGCGAGCGACGGCTCACTGACCTTCTCCATTTGGGCGAATTGCTGCAGGAGGCCAGCACCGAGATCGACGGCGAGCATGCCCTGCTGCGCTTTTTGGCCGAGTCCCGCGCGCACCCGCAGGCGCAGTCCGACACCCACCGCCTGCGCCTGGAGAGCGACGCCGACCTGGTGCAGGTCGTGACCATCCACAAGTCCAAGGGGCTGGAGTACCCGCTGGTGTTCCTGCCCTTCATCGCCGCCTTCCGCCCGGTAAAGGCCGGCGACCTGCCGCTACGCTGGCACGACGATGATGGCCACCTGCGCCTGACGCTGTCCGCCGACGAGGCGACCCTCGCCCGCGCCGACCACGAGCGCCTGGGCGAGGATCTGCGCAAGCTCTACGTCGCCCTGACCCGCGCCCGCCACGCCACCTGGCTCGGCCTGGCGCCGTTGGAGGCCATTGAGCGCAGCGCCGTTGGTCATCTGATCGCCGGGGGCGAGACGCTGACGCCGGATAACCTACGAGCGGCCCTCGAAGCGCTGGCCGACCAGACCCCTGGCGATGGCGCCCAGAGAGTCACGGTGCAGGACGCTCCCGAGGCCGATGCCACGCCGGTGGAGCTCGCCAGCGATGAAACGCCGCTGGGTGAGGCCCGCGCGCCCACCCGAAAGATCCGCGAGCACTGGTGGATCGCCAGCTACTCGGCGCTGCGTACCGGCGCCACCCCGGATGATGGCAACGCAGAAGCCACCGACGAGGCCGAGCCCTCGCCCGAGCCCACCACCGCCGATGAGGCGACGGCCATGGAGGTGATCCACGAGCCCTTCGATGCCAACGCCGCCACGGTGAGCGAAGGCTCGCTTCACCGCTTCCCCCGCGGGCCCTCGGCGGGCACCTTCCTGCATGGCCTGCTGGAATGGGCCGGCGAAGAAGGCTTCGCCAAGGTGGCCGAGGACGAGGCGCTGCGCGCCGATACCCTGGCCCGGCGCGCCAACCGTCGCGGCTGGGAAGGCCAGATCGAGGCGCTTTCGCAGTGGTTGCCGGAGCTTTTGACCACACCGCTGCCAGTGCCGGCCCCGGGCGATGGCGAGGCCGCACCGCTGCGCCTCGCCGCCCTGAACGGCGCCACCGACTACCGCGTCGAGCTGGAATTCTGGTTCGCCGCCCATAAGGTCGACACCCGCAATCTGGACGCCCTCGTAAGCGCTCACACACTCGGTGGGCGCCCAAGGCCCGCGCTGGAGCCCGATACGCTGAACGGTATGCTCAAGGGCTTTATCGACCTGGTGGTGGAACACCAGGGGCGCTTCTATGTGCTCGACTGGAAGTCCAACCACCTGGGCGCGGACGATGCCGCCTACACCGAGGCGGCGATGGCCGATGCCGTGCTTGAGAAGCGCTACGACGTGCAGTACTGCCTCTACCTGCTGGCCCTGCACCGGCTGCTGAAAGCCCGGCTGCCGGACTACGATATCGAACGCCATCTGGGCGGAGCGCTTTACGTCTTCCTGCGCGGCACCCGCGCGCCCTCTCGCGGCGTGCACGCCGAATGCCCGCCAAGCGAGCTGATCCTCGAGCTCGATGCCCTGTTCAGTGCCGAGGAGGCCGCCGCATGATGCCGACATCTTCCAACACCTCCCCGATCACTACCGACGCCCCGGAGACCGCGCTTATTCAAGCGCCCGAAAACGCGCTTATTAGAGCGCCCGAAAATGCGCTAGCCGATCACGCGGTGCTGTTCGCCCTGCTCGACCGCTGGGTGGAGCGCGGCTGGCTGCGCTCACTGGACCGCGCCTTCGCCGCCTTTCTGCATCGTGAGGCGAACCGCGAAAGCGGGAATGATAAGGAAAGCGGAGTGAGTGAGGCCTCACCTCTGCTATTGCTCGCAGCGGCACTGGCCAGCCATCAGCTCGGCCGTGGCCATGTCTGCCTGGACCTGGCCCAGACGCTGGCAACGCCGGACCTGGCGCTCTCGCTGCCGCCGGAGGGCGACAGCCTGGAAGACCCGCCGCCGCTGCCCAGCCGGGTGATGGCCGCGCTCGACCTCGCCGCCTGGCGCGCGGCGCTGGCACAGCCCGAGCTGGTGGCCGAAGGCCCCGGCAGCACGCCGCTGGTGCTCGCGGGCAGCCGAGAGCGCCCACGCCTCTACCTGCGCCGCTACTGGCAGCACGAGCAGGATATTCACAGCCGGATTGTCGCAAGGCTCGGGGGAACGGACAACGACGACGCCCCGGACGCGGCCCGCCTTCGCCCGATTCTCGATGCACTGTTTCCCGAGCCGACACAGCCCGCACCCATCGATTGGCAGAAGGCCGCCTGCGCCCTGGCCGGCCGCTCGCGCTTCGCGGTAATCACCGGCGGCCCCGGCACCGGCAAGACCACCACCGTGGTACGCCTGCTCGCCCTGCTTCAGGCTCAAGCCTTCGGAGAAGGTGAGGGTACAAGAGAGCAGGCCCTGCGCATCCGCCTGGCCGCGCCCACCGGCAAGGCCGCCGCGCGGCTTAACGAGTCCATCGCCGGCCAGGTAGCCAGGTTCAACCTCAACGGCCTGGCCGATGACCCCGAGCGGCTGCGCGAGGTGATTCCCAAGGAGGTTTCCACCCTGCACCGGCTGCTCGGCTCGCGCCCTGACACCCGCCGCTTCCGCCACGACCGCCACAACCCGCTGCCGCTGGACGTGCTGGTGGTAGACGAGGCCTCGATGGTGGACGTGGGCATGATGGCCGCGATGCTCGAAGCGCTGCCGCCCTGGGCGCGGCTGGTGCTGCTCGGCGACAAGGACCAGCTCGCCTCGGTGGAGGCCGGTTCCGTGCTCGGCGACCTGTGCGCCCGGGCCGAAGGCGGCCACTACACCCCGGCCACCGCCGAGTGGCTGGCCCAGGCCACCGGCCAGCCGCTGCCCGAGAACACCCTGGACGCCGACGGCCAGCCGCTGGATCAGGCCATCGCCATGCTGCGCGTCAGCCACCGCTTCACGGCAGATAGCGGCATCGGCCAGCTGGCCGCCGCCATCAATCTGGAAGCCGAGCCCGCCGACAAGCGCAAAGCCATCGGTGACGCCCTCAACCACGGCTTCGCCGACCTTTCGCACCTGAAGCTTTCCGCCGACGACGAGCGCGGCCTGGCACGCCTAGCAGTGACCGGCTGCCCCGAGCGTTTTCCCCATGCCGGCCAGGGGCGACTAAGTCGCGACGGAACGCTGCCGCCACCGGTGGGCTATCGCCACTTCCTTAGCGTGATGGCCGAGCGGCGCCCGACCGACGACGCCACTCAGGAAGCATTCGATGACTGGGCCCGCGCCGTGCTGGCAGCCCACGGCGACTTCCAACTGCTGTGCGCATTGCGCCGCGGCCCCTGGGGCGTGGAAGGCCTGAACGAACGGGTGCGCCAGGCGCTGGAGCGGGAGAAGCTGATCGACAGCCAGGACGGCCGCCAGCGCTGGTACCCCGGCCGCCCGGTGCTCGTCACCAAGAACGACTACGGCCTGGGGCTGATGAACGGCGATATCGGCATCACCCTGGATATGCCGCGTCCAAGCGCCGCGAATGGCGAAACCAACCGCCGCCTGCTGCGGGTGGCCTTCCCCGCCGGTGATGGCACCGACCGCATCAAGTGGGTGCTGCCCTCGCGCCTGCAATCGGTGGAGACGGTGTTCGCGATGACGGTGCACAAGTCCCAGGGTTCGGAGTTCACCCACGCCGCCCTGGTACTGCCCGACGCCCCGAACCCCATCCTCACCCGGGAGCTGGTCTACACCGGCATCACCCGCGCCCGCCACTGGCTGACGCTGGCAGAAACCGGCCGCGGCCAGCTGATGGACGCGGCGCAGCGAAGAGTGATGCGGGTGAGTGGGCTGGGGGGCTGATAGCAAGGGTTCCTTGCCCAGGCCAATGTTTAGGTCAGTTTTCGGCCAATAGCAGTCGTTGATACTTCGCTAATATTAACGCCCTGTTAAGGTGTGGGCTATGCAATGCCGATGCCCAGACCACCTCAAAAACGAAACGCATAGTAAAAATGCCAAGCATTGCGAATTACTCTTAAGCAGTTTGTTAGGTTTGGCTCAACGCAGTTCGCCAGAAAGTTCTTTCCATGCCTCCTCAGCGGATATAGGCAACTTCAGTTGATGCTCTACTTCGGACGAAAGGCTAATAAACCTAGAGCCCAAGTCTTCGGGCTTTACATTAAGTTCTTTACACATTTTTTCTATGTAGCCCAGTACGCCAGGAGCTAAAAAAGCAGATTTAGGGTCGAATGGAGGAAGCATCTTCAATATCTCAGGGTCCTTTGTACCGCAATTATTCGGACCATTCAGATCTATAAAGCAAACCTCAAGATATGTATCCAAAGCTTCAGATAGCTTGCCTTGTTTCTTTAGAACATCTCCCATTCCCAACCGAGCATTGCGATATAGCCCCCATTTATACTCTGATGCTAATTTAGGTAATGAAGCCTTTAATTGCTGCCACTTTACATCTAAGTCTGTTGGGGAATCGATGCCTTGGCTCATGAGCTGATTTTTTATTGCTTCTCTATCGCGATTTTCCGCCAAGAATTGTTCATGAGCTCCATTCTCAATTGCCCACTTTTTTTCTATAAGTTCAATTTGGTCTTCACGCACTAAAACCTTAACTCGTTCTTCAGGACAAGTTCGAACAAATATAAATTCGCTGCAGCTAGGGCATTTTTTCTTTCGTCCTGGCATCTTATCCAAAGCAATACTGCAATGCGGACAAACTGGCTCTTTGTTTCCTACTCGAGGTATCTCTATCGTCTCATTTCCCTCAGTACGACTATTGCCAAACACTCTAAATATCCTAGATAAGAAACTCATAACTTTCCCTCAAAAAGTCTGACGCCCGCTTAAGTGGTGAGCAACGCTACCACTGCATCCAATCATGCGCCGTAAACACAAAAGCTAAGTAAAGCAAAAACCGCCGAGCGTTGCGAATCCATCTTAAAGCGTTTTTTATGTTTATTCTGGCATAGACTCAATATATTGCTTTGTTAGCACGTCACTAACTATCCAATTACTAACGAGCTCTATCAAAACCTTTAGGTCACTAATATCTTGAGATGCCCATTTACGAACATAGTGCGCTTCATCGTTCCCTAGCCAAGTTGCTCTTTTTGCACAAGCTATAACATTGGCATCTTTTACAAATGATGTAATGCAGTTCATGAGCTGTACTTTCTGAATTGATTCACTCTTTTCGGGATTTGCATGAACACAATAGTCTTTAATTAAGTGTTCTAAAGCTTTTCTGTAGCCAATACCACAAACCTGACTCAGCCCTAAGTTTTCAGCATGAGCTGCTTGACTGAATATTTCTACAAACAACGGAGATATATTCTCTATTTCTTCGTGTTGTGCTACCGGCTTTAAACCTGTCGGCACTACCTCAGAAAGACTATAGAAACCATTAATAGCTCCCTCTGTTTCTGATTTCATAGAGTATCGGGCTATTATTAGCCTCTTACACATTTGGGCAGGGCACTGAAGCACCCACTCAAATTCAGTTGCCATCATATATTTAGCATTTTGAATCCAGTTCACTAAGCCTGTATCTACAGGCTCAATTTGTGCGCCACATTCTGAGCACGATGATACAAACTCATTGATTCGAATATTCTTATTACCAATATTGGCTTGATGTATCATACTTCTCAATTTCCTCGATAAACATAACTGTTAAGTATTTCAACGAGCACGCGCGTTCAATATTCTTATGCTGCCAAATCAACCCATTGATTTTTTGTGCATTTTCGTTGGCGTGGCTATATAACACCAATAGTCGCGCTTGCTGCCTTTGCCGGCATGTCCGCTTTGGGTCGATAGCAGACCTAACCCTACATTCTCTCGCGGCAACTTTTTTGAAAGTTCAGGCCGGTGTGGATAACCACGCTCGCACAGTTCGATTGCGTTGCGGGAATCAGTAATCAAGGAATCGCCAGCAAGGTTTCGCACCCGCAGGAAATGCGAATGAAAGGTAATGCGAGGTTCGGTGTGATCGGCCATCGGCAGTTCCCTTGCGAATCGGCTGATCCATCAGCCTAGAACGAGGGAGTCAGAATGTCACCGTTTGGCGACAATTTCACTTAGGCTTTTGATCAACGTCAGTCTCATGAGAATAGCCCGCGCAACATCAACCGAGGCATCGGAAGCTTTGCGCTAACGCCACTTGCGCATCATGAGGGTGGCGATAATGGGCTGTGGAAGATTATCGGGATGAGCAAGGCGCAGTGCAGCGGCGCCGCTGACGCGGCACATCACGGCGTATTTTCGAGTTCCATATGCAGCAATGGGTAGGGCTTATCCAGGCCGTCGAGCGGGGAGCGGTCGGTGACGGAAAACCCCTTGTGCCGGTAGAAGCCCAGCGCCTGTGGGTTCTGTTCGTTGACGTCTACCTTGGTGGCGCCCTGGGCTGTCACCGCGTCATCCAGTAGCAAAGAGCCGATGCCCTCCCCGCGGGCCTGCGGTGCGATGAACAGCATCTCGATATTGCCATCGTGCACGCCACAGAAGCCTAGGATTTCACCACCCCCGTCTTTGACGCACGTTAAATCGACCGCGCCGAAATACTGCTCGTAAATAAGCGGCTTCAGCTCCAGCAGGTCCTGTTCGCGCAAGAAATCATGGGTTGCCCTGACCGATGCCTCCCAGACATCCAGCAACTCACGATAGTCTTTTTTCCCTACGCTCTCGACGTTCATCAAACATTCCCTTGTTGCTTCTTTTACCGCTACTGCGCCAATAAAAGACGCCATGCCGCCTGCCGGTGTCAAATAATGGCGGAGCGCAGCCAAGCCGACGCGCGCGTCATGCGTCCCCCAAGAGCTGACCCGCGAACGCGTGGAACGCAGGCGTCTCGTAGCCGCGCCGCCACAGCAAACGAGTGGTGATGGTACCCATCTCCAGCGTGGTCAGGTCATCCGAAACGCCGCTCAGCTCCAGCACGCTGCGAGGCAGCAGGGTGACGCAGGCGCCCGCGGCCACGGCCGCCACCATCGCGTGGTAGGACCCGAGTTCCTGGATGCGCCACTCGCTTCCGGCGACGATGCCGAGCCGTTGCTCCGCCATAGCCCGATACGTGCAGCCCGGCTTGAAGGCCGCCAGGGTGCGGGTGCGAATACGGGTGCTCAGCTCCGCCGTCGAGTTGGCCCCGGCATCGGTGGGCGGCAACAGCAGCAGCAGCGATTCCTCCCATACCAGCGCGCTTTGCAGCCCCATCTCGATCAGGGCTTTCTCATTCTCGAGCTCGGTGGGCAAAGCCACGAAGGCGCAGTCCAGCCGCCCGTCGCGCACCTCTTCCACCAGCAGGCCGGTGGGGCCGGTGCTGACCTCGAGCCGGGTCGCCGGATGGGCGCGGTTGAAAGCTGCCAGCGGCGCCGGCAGCCGGCTAGCCGCCGTGCTCTCCATACTGCCGATACGCAGGCTGCCGCCACTACCGGCGCCCACAGCCTGCCGGGCCTCGTCCTCCAGCGCCAGCAGGCGCTGTGCGTAGGTCAGGAAACGCTGGCCCGCCGTCGAAAGCGTGATGCGCTTGCCGAGGCGAATGAACAGCGCCGCGTCCAGCTCCGCCTCCAATTGCTGGATGCGCGTCGTGACGTTGGAGGGGGCACGCCCGAGCCGCGCGGCGGCGCGGGTCACGCTCAGCTCACCGGCGACGGCCTCGAATATTTTCAGGGTTTCCAGGTCCATATGATTCGCCTTTTGGAATCTATTAACCTATTTTATTCTTAATATGAGAATGAATAAAAGCCATCGTTTCTCGCGCTCGTGGAGGCCGTTCACATGACATCGTCGAATCCCCTGACCGACCGGCTGGGCATCCAGCCCATCATCCAGGCGCCCATGGCCGGCGTGGCCACGCCGGAACTGGCGGCAGCCGTGTCGAATGCCGGCGGCCTGGGCTCCCTGGGCATCGGCGCCAGCGGCGTCGACCAGGCCCGGACGATGATCGAACAGACCCGGGCGCTGACGTCACGCCCGTTTAACGTCAACGTCTTCTGTCATGCACCCGCACAGCGCGATGCGGCCCGGGAGTCGGCCTGGCTCGCGTATCTGGCGCCGCTGTTTCAGGAAAGTGGCGGTGAGCCGCCAGCCGAGCTCGATGAGATCTACCGCAGCTTCGTGGAGGATGATGCGGCCTTCGCGATGCTGCTCGAGACGCGGCCCGCCGTGGTCAGCTTTCACTTCGGCTTGCCGTCCGAGGCGCGAATACGCGCGCTGCGCGAAGCCGGCATCTACACGCTGGCGACGGCGACCAACCTGCAAGAGGCTAGAGCTATTCAGGCGCGTGGCGTCGACGCGATCGTGGCCCAGGGCTATGAGGCGGGCGGGCATCGCGGCTGCTTCGATCCGCAGGCCGAGGATGAACGGCTAAGCACGTCTGTGCTCGTTCGCCGGCTGGTCAGCGAGACGACACTACCGGTCATCGCGGCCGGCGGTATCATGGACGGCCAGGGCATTCGCTCTGCCCTGGCGCTGGACGCCTGTGCCGCCCAACTGGGAACTGCTTTTATCCTGTGCCCCGAATCAGCAGCCAACGAAGGCTATCGCTCGACCCTCAAGAGCGAACGTGCCGAAATGACCCGCATGACGTCGGCGCTGTCGGGGCGGCCGGCACGTGGCATCCTCAACCGCCTGATTCGCCATGCCGAAGCCACACCCGAGGTAGTGCCGCCCGCTTACCCCGTGGCGTACGACGCGGCCAAGCGGCTCAACGCGGCGGCGGCCGGCCTCGGCCATCATGAATTCGCGGCGCACTGGGCCGGACAGGGCGCGCCATTGGCGCGCGAACTCCCCGCCGGCGAGCTCGTGAATCGGCTGCTTCAGGAATGGCGAAACGGCACCTGACGTCATGGGCACGGTGAACGCCTGAATACGATGCGGCGTTGGCTTCGAGGAGCACGCCTAGGGTGTAGACGGCAGGCGGAGGCTATAGGATGGGCAACAACCCCTCGGCATCGAGTTCAAGGAGGCACCATGCCTGCCACCCGCACGACCTCGCCGGTCCTGGAACGGGCCCACCTGGTGTGGGATCTGTTCATCATCGCGCTGGTGATCGTCAACCTGTCGCTGCTGCTGTTCGATAGCCTCTTCCTGCTACCGCCGCTGAATGCTGCCTTCGAGGCCGTGGCACCGGGCCTGCATGGCGCTTATGAACAGAACATCCACGCCAACTTCCTCAGCATCGACCTGGCATTCGTGAGTATCTTCTTGCTCGATGTATTGCTGGGCTGGGCGGTGGCCATCGCCGAGCGGCACTACCACCGCTGGTTCTTCTATCCCTTCGTACATTGGTACGACGTGCTGGGCTGCATCCCGCTGGGTGGCTTTAGGTTGCTGCGTATCCTGCGCGTCATCTCGCTGCTGCATCGGCTGCAACGCATGGGGCTGATCGATGTGCGGCGCTGGTATCTCTACGGCGTGGCCGCCAAGTACGTGGATATCCTGATGGAGGAGCTGACCGACCGTATTGCCATTCGCATGCTCGATAACGTGCAGCAAGAGCTGCGTTCCGGCGATGGTCTCTCATCTTCGGTGGTCGAGCGTGTGGTAGAGCCCCGCAAGCAGGCGCTGATCCGCGAGGTCAGCCAGCGGCTGGAGGCCATGGCGGGCGATGCCTACACCAACAATCGAGACGACACCCTGCGCTATGTGCGCGGTCTGGTCAGCCGCACCCTGGCGGAAAGCCCAGAGCTCAAGCGGCTCTCGCGGCTGCCGCTGGGCAGCCAGCTAACGCGCGGCCTCGAAGGGTCGATTTCCGATCTGGCCTGCCACCTGATCGACGAGGCGCTGGCGGGGCTGAAGTCGGCGGAGTTTTCATCGCTGGTGGAGCACCTGGCCGAGAGCGGCTTCGATGCCTGGCTGCGCACCGATCCCAAGACCGAACAGATCACCGAGCAGGTGCTGGTGGATATGCTGGAACTGCTCAAGGAGCAGATCGCGGTGAAGCGCTGGCAGCAGCATTACGAATAGCGATGCGGCCTGACCTGGCGAGCGTGGCATGGCCGCGTGCCATCGTCACGCCCGCGGTCAGGCGCCCACGTCCAATTGATCCCAGCCGTAACGGTCGACCAGTATTTTCAGTTGGGGAGGCCTATAGCTGGGGTCGGCTTCGTAGCGGCGCCTGACACTGGGATGGATGAGGGTGGGCTTGTCTGAGACGATCAATTCCCGCTGCAACGGGGGCTTCAGCCGATAGACGTGTTTGCGGGATTTGTGGAGCTTGCCCTGCTCCCCTGGCGTTAGGCTATCCCGTAGATGCCGCTCCACCATCAGGCCAGCACCTTCGGCTTCGGTTAGCATCCACTCGAGGGGCGTATCAGAGGCGCGAATGCCCGTTTCCTTGTCTGGCGGGTAGGAGCCCCCAACGTCGGTATGCACGCCGGCAAACCAGACCTGCTTCATGTCGACCCCCGCTCTGGGCAGCCAGATGGTGGGCTCGAAGTCTTCGCGCTTCTCATCGATGGCCAGGGCCTGTCGCACTATCGAGGCGTTGGCACCGATCTTGGTATCGTAGAATTCGTCATCCCGCTCGAAGAGCCCCATCAGGCTATGGGGAATGCCCAACGCGCCTACGGTGTCCCAGGCGCCGATGAAATGCACCTGCCGCGACGCATGGCTATGGCGGGCCCGAAACGCCATGGCGGCTTCTCCGCGGGGATGGTTCTTCGCGCTGGGGCTCTTGTAGATCTTCCAGGCTTCTGTCACCAAGCGCGCATCCTGGCGTTTGAGAATGCCGCAGTTGTTGATCAGCCCGCTTATGGCTCGCACGGTGTAGGCACCACGGCTGAAGCCAAACAGAAAGATTCGGTCGCCCGGAGCGTAGTTATGCAGGATATAGCGATAGCCATCCATGATGTTCTTCTGGATGCCCTTGCCGGTCACTCCCGCGCTCAGGCTATCGTGGTATGAGCCAAGCCCCCAGTCGTAAAAGACATGCTGCTTCAGGTCATCGCCTTCCGGCTTGATGGCTCGGGAGAGCCGCAGCACATTGGTGGGAAAGTCCTGTTTCAGGTCATCCTCGGGGCGGTTCCAGGTGCCGTCTGCGCAGACCACAATATTCGCCATCTCCCCATCCTCGCTGGCCACTGTCTCCTTCAGTGTAATTTGCCCATGAAAATCGCCAGTGCCGGTCACGGATCGCGAGTCACCGGTGGCCATTCACTCTCTATCTGCCGGTCGTTTGGTACTGCTGCAGCACTCTGAGAGAATAAGGCCACATTCATCCCGTGCGGCCTTTAATGGTTGGCCTAAAATGGTTGCCCTGCCCTAGCGAATGGGCTCATCGCGCCAGGTCGCTTTCGTGACCCAGCGACCGCCGCGCGGGAACAGTGATAGGAGGTTAGCCATGACGACTAACCCATCGACCATTGCGCCCCTCGATCCCACCCGCATCGCCATCATCGAGCAATTCGGTGGCTCCATCACACCACTCGACCCGCTAGGCGCCGAGGTGCGCGGCATCGACTTATCGGCCCAGGACGCGCCGCCGCAAGAGGTGATCGAGGCGCTCGAGCAGGAAATGGCCAACCGCGGTTTTCTGGTGTTCAAGAACGACACGCCGCTTGAGCCCGATGACTTCCTGCGCGCCAGCTGCTGGTGGGGTGGTAAGGAGCTGCACAGCACCCATGGCGTGCACCCGGCCACCCCCAAGGGCAATCGGCATATCTTCCGCCTGTCGAACGATGAGCGTCATGGCATTCCTGGCGTGGGGCCACAATGGCACAACGACGGCAGCTTCAACCCGGATACCTTCTCGCATTCGGGCTACCACATCATCCGGCCGGCCGAGAAAGGCGGCGGCACCTACTTCGCCCATCAGGGTGCCGCCTATGACGCCCTTCCGAAGGATCGGCAGGCCTACTGGAGCCGCCTCGCCTCAGTGAACTCTTCTTCTGGCGTGGTGCACCCCGTGGTACACGAGCACCCCATCTCCAAGCGCAAGTGCATCTGGCTGCACCTGGGCATGACGGGAGCGGTGATCGAAAAGCTCCCCGACGAGGAGGCCTTTCGTCTGCTGACCGCCGATGAACTGACGCAGCTGTGCCATGAATACAACGACATCCTGAATGCGGGGCTTGAGAACGGCTACGCCGCCGAATTCGAGTATCAGGAAAACGACTGCGTGTTTATCGACAACCTGGCCGTCGCGCATCGGGCGGCTCCCGGCGCCCACCTACCCGCCGAAGAGCAGGGCCTGCGCATCATGCACCGCAGCACCGTTCGCGGCACCCAGGACCTCGCCCCCGGCTTCGGCTTGCCGCAGCATGTCGACATCCATGGCCCCAGCCCGCTGGATGACGGCGTTTGGCAAGGCGGCGGCATCGGCTTTCGCTGGGAAGATGGTATTCCCATGCAAAACTAGCCCACCCTTGCGGCGTTCAACGCAGGGCGGGCTAGTCGGTGTCTCGGATGTGAAGGTGAGCTCTTTGACGTAGCGCTTATCGCTCTTCTGGGCAGCCTTGAGCAGGTAACGCTGACTCAAGGCTGCCCAATGGCGGGCAGGAGACCAGTGCACTGGTCATGCGAAAGAGCGATCACCTGTCCTTGGTATCACTGCTTACTCGCGGCGAGGCGCATCCCCAGAGAGATAAATACAGCGCCGAGGCCTCGGTCCATCCACAAACCGACCTGGCGGTTGCGTTTCAAGAAGTCGCCTAACCGTGCCCCCATCATAATCAGCGGCGGTTCTATAAAGGCGGCCACAAAGATGATCAGGCTGCCATGCAGGAATAGCTGGGCGCCAACGGGTCCGGCCCCTTCAACGACGAACTGGGGCAACAGGGCGAGGAAGAAAATCGCCACCTTGGGATTCAGGGCGGACACCAGCACGCCTTGCCAATAGATCGAGTGCTTGCTTACGTCACCAGCGCCTTCTTTTGAGATGAAGGCATCACCGCGCGACAGCAGCATTCTGATGCCAAGCCATATCAAATAAACCGCACCCACCCATTTCACGATGGAAAACGCCAACGCGGATGTTGCAAGGATCGCCGAAAGCCCGGCAGCGGCCATCACCACATGCAACGACGCGCCTGTCCAACTGCCCAGCATCGCCACAAGCCCCTTCTGGCGCCCATGGCGCAGGGTCTGGCCCAGAATGAAGGCGATATCCGGCCCTGGCGATAAATTGAGCAATACCGCCGTTGATAAGAAGGCCATCCAGTGAACAACCGTGTAGTCAAACATCCCGCCCTCCCCTGGCTATTTCTGTGCTTATGTCAGCAACAGTAACACCAGTGCTACAGGCTCTGCAGGACGTCGTTCCAGCAGCCGGCTTAAAGCGGCACGATATAGAGTGCACAAACCGTGGGCGGGCCTAATGAGATTAGTGCGACAACGGGCCGGCCTGCTGGACTTGGTGACGACCGCCCACCTTGGCTTTGTATAGCGCCTCGTCAACGCGTCGTACGAAGTCCCGCTCGGCTTCTTCTGGATCGAACGCTGCCACCCCAAAACTTGCACTGATTCGCCCCACGGCCGCGTAGGGGTGTTCATACAACGCCTGGCGCAGCCGCTCTGCGAGAGCCAAGGCATCCTGCAATGAGGTTTCCGGCGTCAGGATGGCGAACTCTTCCCCTCCCCAGCGACTGACGATGTCACTGTCGCGAACCTCGTTTTGCAAGGTCTTTGCCACACCGCGGAGGACGTCATCGCCCACGGCATGTCCGTGGTTGTCGTTAATGGACTTGAAGTGGTCCAGGTCCAAGAAGATTAGTGATAACGGGCGGCTGTAGCGTCGAGCCGTCGCACAGGAGATAGCAAGCCGATCATCAAACCCCTGGCGATTGAATGCCCCCGTCAAGTAGTCCTGCTCGGCGCGCTTGAGGTCGCTGATATCACGAACCATTGAGAAAAAGCCCTGAACATCGCCTTGGGCGTTGCGCACCGGCGTATAGTCCACCTCTACCGGCGTAACGGTGCCATCCGGATGCGTATAGCGATTCTCAAATGTGACTCGCTCGCCTGCCAGTGCCGACAGCATGTAAGGACGGTTTGATTCGAATGCCTCTTGGCCCATGACCTCAGCCACTCGCCTACCGACCAACTGCTCGGTCGGGAGGTTATACCAGCGGTTGTAGGCGACGTTGATCTCGACATAGCGCAATTGATTATCGACGTACGAAATCATAATGGGCAGCGAATCCACCAGCAGGCTGCGCCGGTCGCGCTCACCCTTGAAGAGGCGGGCATCGGAAAGCGAAGAAGCAAGCACGTGGCTTGCCATATTGAGCAGTTGCAGGTCGCCCTCGTTAAAGGCGTGTGGACGACCTGAATAGACCTTGAGCACACCGAAGCAGTGCTCCTGATGGACAAGTGGTACCAGAAAGCCTGAACGGAAGCCGACTTGGTCGGCGGCGTCCCTTGCCACGCGAGTATCCTCATGGGTATCGCGACAGTAAATCGATTCGCCCTGGCGATAGCAGAGGCCGGATAGGCTGCCCGAAATCGGCAAACGTATCCCCGGTGAGCCGGCGACCCTACCGCTGGTGGCGGTATACACCATCTCGCTATCTTCGGGTTCCTCAATCGCGGCGCCATCTGCGCCTGTCACCGCTCGCGCTATATCGGCCACCCGATCGCGCAGCGCCTGTAAATCCAAACCGGCGGTGCTCACGCGGGTCTGGATCTCGGCCAGGGTCTGCAGTTGCTGGCGTTGCTGCTCGAGGTTGCGGATTGCCGACACATCGCGCAGAGAGGCAATGAAATAGCGCGGCTCGCCCTCAGCGGGAAAAGGGCGAATAGTCCATTCCATACGAAACGGACGGCCGTCCTTGCGGTAGTTCACGGCCTCGCCTTCAAGCACTTCACCCACCGAACCCGCCGACAGCCGCTGTCGCAGGGTTTGCATCACGCCGCCGTCGGCTTCCTCGCCCTCAAGCAGCGCTGGCGTTTGCCCCAATAGCTCCTCAGCGGTATAGCCGGTTAGATCAAGAAAGGCGTGGTTAGCGTAAAGGATGGCCGGGCCAGGATGTGCCTGTCGACTATCAGTAATCAGAACCGCTTCACGAACGGTTTCGACGGTGGTTTTCAACAGCTCCTGGTCGTTTATAACGAAATTCATTGCCTGCCTATAGCCTGTCTGGACCGGATTTTGGATGGTAGCACCGCCCATTGAGTACTTGTTCGACAAGGGCTTCCAGGAAGCAGTTTCCTATAGCGATTCGATGCTGTTGCGCGTTTGGCGCTCGATATCGGCTAACAAACGACCGATTGCGGCGTATTTATCGGAAGTTGCGCTTAGAAATTGCGGCCAAGCAGCCATCACTCAGTCTGCTGCGTCACTTTCTTAGTATCAAACGCCAAGCGCCCGGCAATTGCCTGCATTTGCTCAACCGGCTGGTCATAGCTCCAGGCAACGTCGGTAATGCTCGAAAGCGAATAATAGGTGGAATCCCCCTTGAAGGGGCAATGGGTCACGGTGGAGGACGTCGACAGCTGCGACATGTCCACATCCTCTTCCGGGATGTAGTGGCGGTTTGGATAGCCACGCTCACGCAGTTCGATGGCATCTTTCGTGTCAGCGATCAGGGTGTCGTCTGAATAGATGCGTACCCGGCGAGTGTGGGGGTGCAGGGTGATGCGGGCAGTGTTTGCGGTATCCAGCACTACGCAGGCCCTCTGTGAGATTTCGGTAAGCCTCTAGGCTATCAGGATGTCTGCCTCTGTCACCCCGTGCCTTAGCATGGCGTTATCAACTCTCTAGTCGTTACCAACTCTCTAGTTCATGCCAGGCTGATTCAGGAAAAGAGGGCCAAGTCGACTACCTGGTCGATATCCAGATGTATGCCGGGATCGTCGACTTCAAGCGCAACGTAGTGCTCACGATGTGCGCGGATCACATCTTTCGCGCCCTCGTGACGGTTCTTGCCTGCCATGAGGTTGGCAAGCTCAGGCCAGAAAGCGCGGCCGAACAGCACCGGATGACCGGGCCTGCCAGCATGAACCGGACGCAGGATAAGCTCGCGCCCGGCTTCACGCTGCAAGGCCTTCAGTGTGGCGAAACGCAGGGCCGGCATGTCGCCAAGTAGGATGGCGGCAGCCTGAACGTCAGCCAGTTCAGCATCTTGCTCTAGCGCTGCGAAGGCGTCACCAATGCTCGCGCCCAACCCTTTGCTGGCATGAGGCGCGCGTAAAATGGAAGTTGTGGCCGCAAGCCCGAGAGCTCCAGGGTCATCGTCTTCACGCAGCACCACTCTAATGTCCGGGAAAACGGCCGCAGTAGAGGCCAGGGTAGCGGCGAGCAGACCTTGGCCATTCGGCAGGCTGGCCAAGCGCTTGTCGGCGGTGCCGAAACGGCTTGAGGTGCCGGCGGCCATGATCACGGCAACGCTCTTCCTGGCGTTTTGCTTTTCCCTCTGCCTTCCGCTCTGGTCGGTGCGCTGGGTGCCCGGATCGTTGCGCGGATGCGAGTCTGGCGTGGCATTCATGGCAGCTTGGGGGTGTCTCCATCAGTCAGGAATGGCAGGGGCTAGCAGCTAGACTAGCGCGCTGGAGTTTATACTGGCCGAACCGCTGACTAGCGCCAAGCAAACCGTCACCGGCAGGTGAATAGGCGTAGGAGCATTCCTGCACGTATGCTGAAGCCGTTGATACATCAGCAATTACACGAACACCATGACATCGCCCACAGCGCATAGCTAAAGCATCATCAATGCGTTGCGGGTGACAAACCGACAAGGAGTCATTATGGCATCCTCGACATTCAAGTCGCGACCGCGCGGCGGAGCTTGGCCGGTAAGGATCGCCTGGCTGGGGGTGGTGCTATTGGTGGCCGCGGCGGCGCTGATGGCGGGCTCAGGCAGCGCTTACCGCTGGGACTGGGTGTCGCTTGGCAGTTCGTTCTCGATGCTGCGACAGGGCGCACACCTGGCGATAGGCGCAGGCGCGTTGGGGCTGGTCACAGCGCTGGTTGCGGCCTTCTGTCGACGCTGGCGGCCGGCACTGGTGGGGCTACTGACCAGCACAGCGGTGGTGGCGATGATCGCCCTACCCGCCCAGATGATGCAGCAGGCACAATCGGTGCCGCCGATCCATGACATCACCACCGATCTCGAGCACCCGCCCGCCTTCGAGGCACTGGCCGCAGCGCGGGAAGCCGCTCCCAATGGAGTGGCCTATCCGCAACGCTTTGCCGACCAACAGCGCGCCGCCTATGGCAGGCTGCACGCCATTATCCTTCCCGTACCGATGTCGGATGCCATGGTGGCGGTCGAGGCCACGGTGGCGGCCAAAGGCTGGAAGGTCGCGGCTGCAAGCGACTCGAGGCTAGAGGCCACCGCCACTACGCGCTGGTTTGGCTTCAAAGACGACGTGGTGATCCGCCTGACACAGGAAGCCAACGGGATACGGGTCGACATGCGCTCGGCCTCACGGGTCGGCCAGAGTGACCTGGGTACCAATGCCGCGCGCATCCAAGACTTCCTACACGACCTGGCAGCGCGAGTAGCGGCGAACTAGCCCCAGCGGTGCCACGTCGTAGAGCAGTCCAGGCAACCGGCACGACATGGGTAGCTGGCCGTGGGACACATCGTTGGCCTTGCCATCACCCGGGCTAGGTATGTCACTGTAAATGGTCACCGCCTTGTCGCCTGAACGCGCTATCTTCAAGGTTCTCTATACCGGCAAAAGGAAAGGAGTTTCCCATGAGCGAGAAAAATGCCTACGAGCAGAAGCTGCGTGCCAAGCTGGATGAGCTTCAGGCCGAGCTGGACAAGATGAGGGCAAAAGCCCGCGGCGCCGAGGCCGACGCACGCATCGATCAAGAAAAGGAGGTCGACCGGCTAGAGGCAAAGCGCGAAGAAATGCGCGAGAAGCTGGATGAGCTTCGCAACTCGAGCGACGATGCCTGGGACGACGTCAAAGCCGGTGCGGAACGCGCTTGGGACTCTCTTAGCGATTCCCTGGAGAAGGCGCGCTCACGCTTCAAGTAATCCGCACCCTACTTGCGGTAGCGCCCCGTGTGGCGCTACCGCCCCTCCAGGCGCTTCCGCCACGACAGCCAAGGCCACATCGTGATGCGAATGTAAGCAGCACGAGCATGCTGCTGGCCGCTTCCACCAGTGCCTAAAACCGCTAGGAGCTGCCTTTGTCGGTGGTCCTCTGCGAACCACCGGCTTCTTCGTCTGAAGAGGGCTGGGCCGAGGCGGATGGTGCTTTCTTGGCGTCGGCCTCATCGGTACTTGCCTCTGGTTGAGCAGAGTCAGCATCACCGCTAGTAGCGCTGGCTTCTTCCTCGGCTTCCGCAGCGGCAGCTTCCTCAGCGGCAGCTTCGGCTTCAGCCTCTTCGGCTTCCTCGACAATATCCGCCTCGGGATGCAGCGGCTCGCCCTCTTCGTCTTGCAGCTGGTAGTCGTAGGCGGCCTGGAGGCCGGTGTCTTCATCGCCTTCCTCCTCTTCTGCCTGGGCAATGTAGCCCGGGTAGAAGGGGGAAAGAATGGCGACCAGAATGCCGAGCGCAGCGAGCATGGCGAATGCATTGGCGTAGTCAAATGCATGCACCAACATACCGACAACGGGCGAGCCGGTGGCCTGCCCCACAGAAACGGCCATGAACGGCAATACCGGCCCCACCGACAGTCGGCCAGGCAACAGGCGAATGCCGGTCATCAAGTAGAGGCCCGTCAAACTCATATAGGCCAGGCCGAAGACCAGTGCAGAAAAGGCCGCCAGCAATGGCTGACCTGGACTTGCTGCGAGCAAAGCGAGGCTGGCCGCCAGCATCATCAACATTAGCGCATGGGTGATGGGAGGATTGTTACGGTCGGCCAAGTCGGCCACCACGGCTCCGCCCAAGCCAGCAACACCCACCGCGAACCACAGCCACCCGGTGACGCCTGACGACAGGCCACCCAGGGTGACCACCAGATCGGGCGCGAAGATCCAGTAGGCCGCTGAGACGAAGCCCATAAGGAAAGCGAACAGCGAGAGCCTTATCAGCCGCGACCAGGGTAATTCGTTGACCGGCGGGGGCGGTGCGGCATTCGCCGGCATGATCCGTGATACCGAGGGCAGCAGAAACCATGCGGCGATTACGCCGATGGCTGCCAACACCGCGAAGGAGATATAGGCGAGGCGCCAAGCGCCGGTCAGAAACAGCACCGTGGGTACGGCAACGACCACACCGATGCTGGTGCCCGCATTCATGACAGAACTGACACGCCCGTGCAGCGAACGCCTGACCAGCGCCTGCATGGCCGCCGTGAGCGCCGGCATCATCAAGCCGGTACAAATACCGCACGCAAACACCCCTGCTCCCAGCATCAGCGCACTATTCGACTGACTGATCAACGCCAGCCCGGCGACGCCAAAGGTCCCGGACAGCACCGCCGCGTTGCGGGCACCGAGGTGGTCGGCCGCGAACGGGGCAACCAGCGTGGCCAGCAGAAAGCTGATGAGGGGCAGCGAGCCGATGATACCGATCACGGACGCCGAGAGTTCCAGCTCATCGCGAATGGGCGGCACGAACAGACCAAAGGCAAAACGCGCAAGCCCGAAGCTGATCGCGATCAGCGCTGCACCAAAGAGCGCAAATCCTGTACTAGAAAGCGGCTTCATTCGGACTCCTTTTGGCAAGCATCAACAGTGGCGGCTCTCTGGCTTCAGCGTCCGCGACTGCAGCGCTGATCACCCGCTCTAGTCAAGCAGCATACGCAGCGACCGACTATCGCAGGCCCGACGGTAACAGACTTACTTCCGCCTTGGCCCGAGGCTAAACCAACGATTGGGCTATTGCCCCTGGCGTTAGCCCATGCATCGATGCCAAGCGTGCTCTCTCAGACCCAGCAGGCCCCATCATCTCTTCGTCTAGTGACCGCCAAGGCCCACACCATCTCGCCATCAGCGTGATAGCATGGCCTCGCTTTTATTACCCAGAACACTCCCCGCTTCGGAAGCGGGGGTTGCTTGGAAGGTTGCATGGAAGAGATCAGCTCAACATGGCTATTGGGTCAAGGCGTCAGCCTGGTGGCCTTGGCCCTCTGTCTCGTCGCTTTTGCCAGCAAACGCGATGACAAACTGTTCGTGTTGCTGCTGTTCGCCAACGTCGCCTTCGCCGCCCAGTTCGCGCTGTTCGGAAGTTGGGTAGCGGCAGGCATTTCGGCGCTGATCGTGCTGCGCATCGCACTGGTGCGCCGTTTTCCACGCAACGTCAGGCTGATGCTCGGGATGCTAGCGGCCACCTCGGCGGTGGCTCTGCTGACCTGGAGCGGCCCGCGCGACATCCCCGCTCTGATGGCGGGACTGCTGGGTACCTGGGGAATGTTCATGCTAAGCGGCATCGCCATGCGCGCCGCCCTGGCGGCGGCCGCATTATGCTGGGTCGCCAGCAACCTGCTGGCGGGCTCGATTGGCGGCACCATCGCCGAAAGCCTGATCTTCGTGACCAACGTGGTCACCATTATCCGCCTGCGGCGAGATGCCCATCTGCGCTATATCCACGGCTGACGCTGAGGCCCTTCAAGACCCTGTCTCATCCAGTCGTGGATACAATCGCTAAAACAGTCACTAAGGCTGTTATAGAACCGTCGCTTAGCAAGCCTCACTTCATCTCGAAGCCGCGTTCGATCAGGAAGTCGCGCATGTGGGGGCGCAGCTTGGTATCGAAGAGCGGCGTAAGGTTGTGGGACCAGTCGGCATCCTTGTTACCGCCGCTGCGCTCGCGGTAGTAGCGATGCATGGTGTCGTCGAAGGCCGCGACTTGCTGCTGATCATCGTCGTAAACATCTTCCTTGAGAATCGCCTCGACCGGCAGCCGCGGCTTGATATCCGGGGTCTGGGCCGGATAGCCAATGCACATGCCAAATACCGGATAGACGTGCTCGGGCAGGTGCAGCAGATCGCTAACGGCCTGGGGATTGTTACGGATACCGCCGATATAGCAAATGCCCAGCCCTTCGGATTCGGCGGCGACCGCTACGTTCTGAGCCATCAGGGCAGTATCGACGCTGGCCACCAGCAGTTGCTCGGTCATGCCGCGCACGACATTGGCACCGGTGCGCTCAGAGGCTTCAGTGGGTCGTTTCATATCGGCGCAGAACACCAGGAAGTCAGAGGCGTCGGCGACATAGGCCTGTCCGCCGGCCAGTTCGGCAATTTTTTGGCGGTTGGTAGGGTTCTTCACATGGATAACGCTGTACGCCTGAACATGGCTGGAGGTGGCGGCACTCTGGCCAGCACGGACAAGCTCCAACAGCAGCTCGTGGGGGATCTTCTGCTCGGTGAACTTGCGGATCGAACGGTGGGATTTCAGCAGCTCGATGGTAGCGTTCATGGGACCTCGTGATAGGCGATCAGGGATTGGGTAGACCCATAGTGGCAGCAAACGCATGTGAAAATAAATAGCATGCTTATTATATTCTGACACCAATCTCAGTAATCCAGCGCTTACTTGGCGACAAGCCTCCTCCGACCAGGCAAGCAGATGACGTAACTCGCGACTAGCGGAGTGCGGCGCCGATCTCGCGCTCGCCGTCGAGCAGATAGAACTCGCGATCGATAAGGTCGCTTGCCTTGACCAGGTGCACCAGCGCATGGGCGACATTGGCCCGCGAGACAGTGTTCTCACCGCCGGTTTCCTCGAGCGAGGTAGCCACTCGCTCGCTGGCGGCTTCATCAGTCAACCGCCCGGGTTTGAGAATCAGGTAGGGCACGCCGGCACTTCTCAAGTAGGCATCGGCGGCGAACTTGGCGGCCATGTAGGGGCGCAGCTTCTCCGGGGCTTCCTGCGGGTTTTCGGCACGCAGGGCGCTGACCATTAGAAAGCGCTGGATGCCGAACTCACGACTGGCGTCAACGGCGCGAGTGGCCGCGTACAAATCGATCAGCAGGGTTTTGTCGGGCCCCGTATGGGGGCCGGAGCCGGCCGTGAACAGCACCTGATCGCAGCCTTCGAAGGCATGGCGAAAGTCACCTTCTAGATCGGCGATCACGGTGTCGATGCCCTGTTCGGTAAACCAGGCACGCTGGTCTTCATGGCGGATCATGGCCTTGATGGGCAGGCCGGCCTTGGCGGCAATCGCGCAGAACTGGTGGCCGATCTGGCCGTTGGCACCGATCACTAAGGTGGTCATGCTAATCTCCTATCGGTTCTTGTGCTCGCTAGGTAGCGACTATTAGGTTCCTAATCGTCGCTATTATCAGCATTCTCAACATGCGGGTGCCTGCTGGCAACAGGTCGGCAAGACACGACGAAGCTGGAGAAAGAAGGCTCGCTGACGTAAGCTCGCCGCTCGCTTAGGTGAGCCAAGGCCTTATCCCAGCTAAGCCTGTTCCCGCCCCTGCCACGCCTTCATGGGCACCGCACCCCATCGCTGGCCTTTCGAGGAAAATGCCGTGAACCCCGAAGATCTGGAACGCTTGGTGACACTGAAAATGCCCTTTGGCAAGCACCAGGGCACCCTGATCGCGGACCTACCCGGCGGCTACCTCAACTGGTTTGCCCGGGAGGGTTTCCCTAATGGCGAGATCGGTCGCCTACTTCAACTGATGCAGGAGATTGACCACAACGGGCTCAGCGGGCTACTCGATCCGCTGCGTCGCCAAGGCTGATCCAGCAGCTGTAGCACTCATACCGATACGTAATAGTGACGGCCAAGGTGGCGTCGAAAACGCAGCCTAGCACTCACCTGCCTCAGGTTTTTCATCACGTCAGACTAATGCCCACACCAGTTGCCGGCCGAGGCCCAGGAGTGGCAATACCCCCCAAATGTAAACAAGCGTCAAAGATAAGGTCAGTATGTAGACGGGTTGCAAAGGCCGCAGTACTTTTCACCGGGTAGTCGCACCCAAAAGGCTTACTTAAAAGCCAGACTTCTCGAGATACATAAAATGAAAAAAGCCTTAAACCGTATTAGCGTCAAATACTCCGTTGCCTTTACTGCGGTAGCAATATCCCTGCTAATCGTTTTCGCCCTTAACTTCTTCCTCGTAAGCTCGATGAAGAAGCATATGGTAGAAATCGGTAACGACTTTACTCGCGCCATTTTCCTCATCACCAATGCGGATCGCGACCTGTATCAGGCCCAGATGAGTGTACTGGAGTACATGCGAGAAGAGCCGGGTACTGAAAATGCTGAAAAATCCATCAGCGACTTCCAAGAAAACACGCAACAGGTTCAGGACCGCCTCAATGAGTTCTCAAGCGTCATGGTGAACCATCCTGAGATCACCCAATTATTGAACGGTAGCGAAGAGAAGTTCACGCAATGGTTGGCGCAAGCCAAGAATGTCATCACGCTTCATGCACAAGGTAATGATAGGGCCGCCGATAGCCTTCTGGATGGACAGGCCGCTGCCTCCTTTGCGGATTTCAGAGGTTTCTTGAATTCTGCTGGCGAATCCATCATGCCGCAGATCCTGGAAATGGAAAAAAGCGCCATCAGTAAGATAAATACTCATCAGACTTCCACATTCACGTTCGTCCTGCTGGTCTTCATCGGTGCCGTTTCACTAGCGCTCATTGGGCCGCAGATGATGTCGAAAGCGATTCGCCAAATTACCGGGCGTATCAAAGAGATTGCTGAGGGCGATGGGGACCTGACTGCCCGAATCAACACCAAACGCAGCGATGAAATCGGCGATCTAGCACTACAGTTCAATGCCTTCGTCAGTCGCATCGATAAGACTCTTCAGGCCGTGAGCACCAGTACCAAGAGCGTACATTTTGCATCGGATGAAATTGCCAAGGGCAGTCAGGATCTTGCATCACGCACCGAACAAGCGGCTTCAAGCCTGCAGGAAACATCGGCTTCTATGGAAGAAATCACCGCAACCGTTGCTGTCACCTCAGATGCTGCGACAGAGGCGAATCAGCTGGTCCTTTCAACCGTAGATGTCACTCGCCGGGGTCAGGAAGCCATGGACCAGGTTAAGAAAACCATGGAGGAAATCAGGACGTCGGCCTCTCAGATCAGCGAAATCATCACGCTGATCGACGGGATTGCCTTCCAAACGAACATTTTGGCACTCAACGCTTCGGTCGAGGCGGCACGCGCCGGGGAGCATGGCCGAGGATTTGCGGTTGTTGCTCAGGAAGTACGTACGCTGGCCAGTCGCTCCAGTGACGCCTCCCGAGACATTCGTGAATTAATCGACACCTCGGTCACTCGTACTCAAACAGGGGTCGACCTAGTCCAAAGTACCGGCAAAACAATGAATGAGATCGTTGACAGCATCGAGCGCGTGACTCACGTGATCGGTGATATTACGGCCGGCGCGAAAGAGCAAAGCTTGGGTATCATGCAGATCAATACTGCAATCAACCAGCTCGATAACATGACACAACAGAATGCATCGCTGGTTGAAGAGTCCAGCGCCGCGGCGGGCGAAATGCGAGAGCAAGCCGAGCGACTCAATAGTTTGATTGCCTCCTTCAAGCTGAGCAATGATCAAGTCGACACCCTGCCAGTACCGTCGGTCCCAACGGTGTCACAGCGTCACAGTGCACCGCAAACTGTGCGCCGGCCCACCCTGCCTCAGGCAAGAACATCCGAGCTAGAGTGGGAGGCATTCTAATCGATAACAGATATCATGTTGTCGCCAACCTCGAAGTGGGTTGGCGTCAACATGTCACTACAGTGGAACATAAATATTAGTATCGCCCATATAGCCCGCGCAGTAATGGCTCTCTCTTCCAGAGGCAGCATAAAGAAAGGATCTATCTAGTGATCAAGCGTGCCGTAATCGTCGATGACGATATCGAAATACAGATGGTCAGCAGTCACTTGCTAAAAAAGAGAGAGTACGAGGTGGCAACTGCCAGCGGTCTGGGCGATCTCGTCTGCCACCCCGAGCTTCTGGAGGCTGACTTGATGTTGCTGGATTACGACTTAGGTGATTTCAATGGATTGGATGTCATTGATTATCTAAGCAACCTTAGGTTAGACATGGCCATCATATTAATTAGCAGCTGTGATCCTGAGATGGCTAGCCACATCTTGAAAGAAGGTGCGAGGAAACGGCTCAATATCCTCGGTTTCTTACCCAAGTCAAAATTGCTGACCGAACTGGATCACTTTATTGGCCTCCCACACAACATGGCGCGACAAGTCACCGCCAGCGACCTCGCACTAGCGATGCAGAGTGGTCACCTATTCACAGCTTACCAACCAAAGTACGACCTGGCATCGCGGAAAATAACGGGAGTGGAAGTGCTGGCAAGATGGAAAGACCCAGTTCTTGGCATCATTCCCCCCGACTGCTTCATCCCCCTGGCCGAACAGAGCGGTCAGATCGTCGACCTCACCTGGTACGTGATCAAGCGGGCCTTCGCGCAGCAGGAGCGCTGGCGTAGGAATGGCTCGGAGTTGAATATCGCCATCAATATTCCTGCACAGCTACTCAAGGTGCCCAATCTACTTGATACCTTCGATCGTATGGTGGCATCGCGGGCCAAAGGCCTAGAGGGTGTAACGCTGGAATTGACAGAAAACACCGGCATCGAGTGTTACCGATATGCTCGCCACATTTTGCAAGCCTTACGGGAGCGGGGGTGCCGTTTGTCGCTGGATGACTTTGGTACCGGCCATTCATCACTGACCCAGCTTCACCAGCTTCCATTCGATGAACTGAAGTTGGACCGTAGCTACGTGTCACATTGTGATGAAGAGCACGACGCTACCGCTATCACCCTATCCGCGATAGAGCTGGCTAAGCGCTTGGGTCTGAAGGTGGTGGCAGAGGGCATAGAGACACCTGGTCAATTAGAGCGCCTGCGGCTGGCGGGCTGTGACGAAGGACAAGGTTATTTATGGGCGCCAGCAATGCCAGAGGCAGAATTCAACGCTTGGCTGAGCAACCAGTCTATTGAACAACGCCCGCTGGCAGTCAAGGCCAACGCCGTCACCACAGCCCTTGGCGGGCAGCGATGAATCCTCTTAAGCAGATAGCAAGTTGGCTTCCATCAGCGCTTCATAAGCCCCGTCTTTTAGACTACGCAGCGCATCGAGTTGACACTGCAGCTCTTCGCGCGAGGTGTCAGGCGGGGCCTCTTCCAGCCCCCCTGCCACCTTAGCGATAGCCACGAACCCCAAGGCCGCGGAGGCGCCTCTTAACGAGTGCGCCTCACGCTCCAACGCCTGCCGATTACCGGCATCGAGGTAATCTTGCAGGTCCTCGAGGCGCGCTTCGAGTCTCATCAAATAGGTTCGCATCAAGCCCTCGAGAGCAACGGGATCCAAGGTGTAACGCAGTTCCTCACAAATCGACGCATCCAGCAGGTCGCCGTTTAATGGTGCCTCTTTATCCACGTCGCGCGCCTCGCTGGCCGCTTCGGCCGCAGGCATCGTTGATGCCCGCTCAAGATACTTGCTCAACATCGTCAACATGGCTTCACGAGTAAAGGGCTTACTGAGTACGTTATCCATCCCGCTACGAAAACAGCTTTCCAAAGCGGCAGGCATTACATTTGCCGTCATGGCGATAATAGGTAAGTGTTTTCCGTTCTCTCGTGACCGCCAACGGCGCGTTGTTTCCAGGCCATCGAGAACCGGCATTTGCATGTCCATCAGGACGAGATCAAAAGCCTCTTCTTCCATCCTCATTAGCGCTGCAGCGCCATTATCCACCACCACTACGTCCTGCCCCATTTGCTCAAGCATGGCCTCAACCAGCGTCTGGTTGATGGGGTTATCTTCAACGACCAAGATCTTATGCCGAAGCAGGCTGAGCTCGTTTAAATCGCTACGTTTCTCCGTATCGCTGCGCGGCACTTCAGGTAAGACAACGTCGAACCAAAACTTGCTGCCTATATCGAGCTGACTCTCGACATGTATGGTTCCGCCCATGGCAGTGACAAGCCGCTGGCAAATTGCGAGCCCCAGCCCTGTGCCTTCATGACGACGACTAATCGATGCATCTACCTGCGTAAAAGGTGTAAACAACCGCGCCTGATCCTCCGGCGCAATGCCGCATCCCGTATCTCTTACTTCAAAACGAATCGAGGAACCGGCGCCAGCCATGACCGAAAGTGTGATCGCCCCCTCCTGGGTGAACTTCATGGCGTTATTGCATAAATTCATCAAAACCTGGCGAAGGCGATTGACGTCGCCGCTAACATATTGCGGAACGCTATCATCGATATGATAGTTGAAGGTCAACGATGGGCAATTACAGCGTAGCTGATAACCAGCACAGAGTTGTGCCAAGAAATTCTTTAGATCAAAGGGTTGCTGGTCAAGCTCGAGTGGCCCCGATTCCATCTTGGTGTAATCGAGGACATCGTTGATAACCGCCTGCAGCCCATCGGCACTTTGCTTTAGTGCCATTAGATAGTTGCAGCCCCGAGCAGACATAGGCTCGTCAGAGAGCAGGTCGGCCATGCCGATCACGCCGTTAAGTGGCGTGCGAACCTCATGGCTCATTATCGCCATGAACTCCGACTTGGCACGGCTCGCCTCTTGGGCCAGCATGGCGACTTCATTCAATTCGTGAGTCTGTCGCTGCAACAGCCAAGCCTTCTCACCACGTGCCCGGCCTTCGCGTATTAGAGCATGGACGAGAACACCACCCGAGACGAGCAACAACAGAGCCAGCGCTATCACCAGCGCATAGAGCCGTAGCAGTCCCCTTTGTTGATGCGCACGCGTCGCCACCACCTCGTCGCTGACATCAAGAAGAATACGGGAGGAAATATCCTGAAGCGACACGCTTTCTTGCCGCAGATGATAGAGCAAATCTTCGGAAAGTGAGGTGGCACTATCTGGAAGCGAGGCAAGCCGATCATCCATGGACTCAATCAGTGAGTAGGCCTTACTCACCAACTCAGGCAAGCCGTCCATGGCCCTTATTTCCTTGCCAATCTCGCCGTACTTAAACAGTCTGACACGACTAAAAAGTATGTCGAACCGGAGCATTACATCATCTAGGTCGAATGCACCCACGCCGCCTATAGACAGCCGAAACTCTCGCACTTCTCTATCAAACTGGTAGGACGCCCAGGTAAGGTTTTCGTCCAATCTATTCTGCAGTGTTTGATGACGCTGGAATATAACACCACCCGCAAACAACAGCAGGAAAAAGAAAATAACTGCCGCCACGGTGGCCACCCTGTATCGCCTGGAAAAAAGCGACTGCATGGTGATGGCCATTTTGGGCGGCACTAGATCATTTGAGGTCAATGCGCTTAACCTGCCAAACTGAACGATGTACCGTAATATCGTTGCGTAGTTCAGGTCTCTCATCGAATGGATAAATAATAAAGATCGGCCCCTGATCGCGTACTCTCAATGCACGGCCATTGGCTGACATGGCCAACAAAACATCATACGTCATGAAATCGTCTACTGGGACGTCGACTGCATAGTCGTTCAGCGCCGTAATGTGCATGTTAGTTGCCTCGGCGCCCACGGCCTCGAGAAGATCACGCCCAAGTGGACCCACAAAGCTTACTTCCCCGTCATGCCAAGGCGTGTGCGTCACGGTTTCATGCTGTGGCAGCGCCTTGAGCATCTCACGGTCGAAGTGAGCCTCATCCCCCACATTGGTATTGCCGAGTTTGCCACTGACGACGAGAATGACAGGGCCAGTGGGCGCCTCAAGGGCCTGGACGTCTTCGGCAAAGATAACGGAAGCGCTTAGCGCAGCAGAAAAAAAGAATTTTGTTAGGATTTTCATTGATTTATGTCTTTTCCCTAGGAAAGATATTTTCAATATCGGCACTAAGATGAAAAACTTTAAAGCGACCTGCCAACGTATCAACCAGCGCTCCTTACACTAGAATGCTCTATCAAAGCTATGTCATAGGAAGTGACCGATGCGCATTGGCGTTCTAGAAGATGACGACATCCAGCAATCCTTCATAGAACTGTGTTTGGCCAAGGATGGGCACGAGATATCGCTTTTCCAGCGTGCCAGCGAGCTGCGGCGCGCCTTGCAACACCAGTCCTTCGACCTCCTGATCATCGACTGGCGGCTACCTGATGCCTGCGGTATGGATGTGACCAAGAACCTCCGCCAGCATGATGGTTGGCGCGGCCTCATCCTGTTCATCACGGCCAGTCAGAATGAAGAAGACGTCGTAATGGCCCTGGAGCATGGCGCAGACGACTTCATTGCCAAGCCACTGCGGCCAAGAGAGTTAAGTGCCCGCATCAATGCCCTAGGCAGGCGCGCGGGAATAATAGCGGAAGATACTGCCGCTAAGGTCGGGAGCTATCACTTGGACCACCAGCAGCGCTGCATACGCTTTGAAGAGCACGCCGTTACTCTGACCGATAAGGAATACCGTTTGGCAACGCTGCTGTTCACACATGCCAACGAGTTGCTCTCACGTGCACATCTGCTCGAAGTCGTCTGGGGTATGCAAGGCGATATTTCGACCCGCACCATCGACACGCACATCAGCCGACTCCGCCGCAAGCTCAGCCTGGACGGTAGCCACGGTTTCCGACTCCGGAGCATTTATCAGTGCGGCTATCGAATGGAGTCGGTGTCTGTGTCATCGGTGGGCAATCCTGCCTAGATAAGCCTCCCAATCTCCACATACGAGGTCGGCCGACCCGGGCCGGTACCCGGGACGGCAAAGAGAATACAGCGGTTATTCGAAGCTTGCGCAAACCGGGGACATGGCAGAGGGATTATGGCTTTCGACATGTGTCGTTGACCCATCACCCACCTCGATGGGGATATGCCACTGATGATCATGCTGCATGCCGTCGCAGGTGCCGACGGTGCCGCCACCAAAGTTCGAGTCAATCCAGTAGTCGACTGCATAGCTATCGCCAGCCTGCAGCGCATCGGGGTAGGTAAACGAGAAGGCCGGATCGCCGTCGGCGGAAACGGTGCCGGACTGCACGGCAAGCACCTCGCCCGACACGGTATCGACGAGGGCAGCCTTGATCGCCTGGCCGCCGTGTGGTCCGTTGAAGCTGGCATCTCCCTGGAAGGTGAGACTTTGACCATCGGCGGCCAGCGCTGACGTGGCGAACGAGGCAGTGGCCATGACTATCGCGGCGATCAGCAATGAAGCGGCTGAGCCCAGCGTGAGATAATTCCTATCCATGATGCAAATCTCCCGAAGCATGAGGACATGAGGAAGAGGCCCGAACGGGCCTGTCCACAGCATAGTGGCTTACCCGGCCTCTTGCCGGTCCATAACTGTCCGCAGGTACAGGGCGAGAGATGCAAGATGAGTAAAATGATGGAGGCCACAAGTGGACCAGTGGTGCGCCACCCTTCAATGGCTTAGAAAGCCCAACTTCGGGTAATCGTTAAGGCTAGGGATTCAGGTCATTGATTGGGAACAATCCATCACGAAAAGCCTTGCAAAGCGTGACATTCTCAGCATTTCTGACCATATTATCCCCCGGTGTGCCTCGTCATCACTCTCTCATTGCAAGGAAATGCATTCATGATGTCCGCTTCACGTTGTGCCGTCTTCGCCGCCGTCCCGCTCCTGTGCCTGGCCAGCTCCGCCCAGGCCCTGAACTGGCAGGCAGCGCCGCTCTACGAAACCATCGAGTTGAAATCAGGTTTCCAGCCTGATCCTCACCAGGTCAGTATCAGTGCGGGCGGCGACACCGACGCCTCCGAAGCCGGCCCCAACTGCAGCGGCTTCGTGAACGGCGAAACACCGGATTTGGACATCAATTTCGAAGCTGGCGAGTACCCACTCACCATCTATGTCGAGTCCGCATCGGACACGACGCTGGTAGTCTATGACGCCAACGGCAACTGGCACTGCAACGACGACTACTCGACTGCCAGCGGCAATAATCCGGCGCTGCAGTGGAATTCAGCGCCGTCCGGCAACTATAACGTCTGGGTTGGCACCTTTAACCCCGGCGAAATGCCCGAGGCGGTCGTCAAGATCTCCGAGCGGGACCCGGAATGGACGGACATGTCAGGCGGTTCTGCTTCGAGCACTGCGCAGGTCAACAATAGCGGCGACATCGAATGGGGCGACAATACCAGCCGGTGGGCGAATGATGGCGAATGTGATGATCCACGCTTCGTAGGCGAAGGCGCTCATTCACTCAACGTCGACGAGGATCGCTATCACGATGCCGTCGATTGCCAGAGCCTCTATGAACAGGGACGTATTACGCTCGCGTCGAGCGGCGATACGGTCAACAGCTCAAGCGACATCCAATGGGGTGACAACACCAGCCAATGGTCCAACGACGGTGAATGCGACGACCCGCGCTTCGCCGGCCCCGGTGTGAATTCTAACAACCTCGCCGAAGATCGCTATCACGACGCCGCCGACTGCCAGAGCCTCTATGGCCAGGGCCAGATCTACTTGAAATAACATAAGCACCGGCCATGTAAAGCGGCCGTGCCTTGATGCTACCCGCGCCAGGTCCCCGGACCTGGCGCTTTGCTTTTACGCCGGTTATTGCAGCCAGATCCATCTACTGTCAGAGCTTTTTTTCAAAACTATTTCCAGAACTTATTCCAGAACTTTCCCACGACTCTCTTCACGACTTTTTCAGGATTCTGCTTCTGCTTCCAGAACCCAAAAGAACTACATCCAGCCCTTGCGGCGGAACAGCCACACCAGACTGGTCGCAATCACGGCCATCACGCCAAGGAGAGCGAAATAGCCATAGCGATAACCAAGCTCGGGGATATAGGAGAAATTCATCCCATAAAGCCCCGCCAGGAAGCCCAGTGGAACAAATATCGCCGTGATAACGGTGAGTACGCGCATGGTGATGTTGAGCTGGTGTGACGAGATGGAAATATAGCCGTCTATCAGGTCGCCGCAAATGTCGTAATACATCTGCGTCAGGCTATATAGGCGCTCGAAACGCTCATGAACATCGTTGACGGCGTGAAGGGTGTCGGCATCTTCCCGAGGCAGATGATCGTAATCATAGGCCATCACCTCCTGGGTGATCGCCTGGTGATAGTTGAAGATTCGCCGCATCTTCAACAGCCGCGACTTGTAGCTGATGATCCGCTTCATCAGGGTATCGTTGCCCGCTTCGATCAGGTCATCCTCGAGATCGCTGAGCTGGGTTTCGAACTCGAGCAGGCTCTCGAGATAGAACCCCGCCGAAAGGTGCATGATCTTCAACGCCAGTTGCCCGGGTGATTGCCCCAGCAGCTTACTGCCGTCCTGCCCCCACATGCGGTCAATGCTCATGGCAAGGCTTGGGTGCAGGCTGATCAGGGAGCGATCACCGATAAAGAAGGAGACCTGCTGAGGCGCATAGTTAAGCTCGGCGTCAAAAGACGATATGCCCCGATAAATGATCAGGGTATGCGTCTCGAATTCCTCGACCTTGGGAGGATGACGCTCCCGCTGGGCATCGATGATCGCCAGCGGATGGCAGTCAAAATCCTCGAGCAGGACTCGCTGCTCCTCAGGTGACACACCCTGTAGATCAACCCAGATGCGACTGTTCGGTTGCTCTCGCCAATCGGCGATTAACTCCTCTCCTCCCGTGCGTGAATGACCGTCGGTGTCGAGCAGTAGCGTGCGAATCATGAGACACGATCCTTCCTGGAGAATGGAAAGGTGCCAAGATAAGCCAGTCCTCATGACTTTGCACTGTATGACGAACGCGCCGACAGCCCGGCGCGCAATCGTGAAAGAAGGTGCTCGCCCCTTTACAGGGAAACTTCACCTGAGAGGCAGTCTTATCAGACGGCTGCCTCGTAAGCCGCCTTGAGGCGATAGAACTCGCAGACGATCTCATCCATGGCGGCGGTGTCGTAATCACGTAGACCGCTGACCACCAGCTTCTTGGAGCCCCTACCAATATTGTGGCCGCAGGCAGTGAGTCCGAACTCCAGGAGGGCCTCACCGCGTTTGCCGAGTACTTCGAAAGACGAGTCCTGAAGCTCAAGGCCCGGATCTTCGACGTCGAGGCGATCCAGCGAAAAACCCATGCTGTCGTAGATCACCAGCGGACGCTGGGGGTTGAACATGACGCCGTGCGTCTGCATCAGCGGCTTGAGGTAATGCGGGAAATTCTTGCCGGAAAATGCCACATACCGCCGCGTGAAGGCGGCGATCACCTCTTCGTCGTGCGTCAAACCTCCGCTGCGCTCGACTTCCAGGTACACCTTGCCCTGCTGGTCGGTGACGCGAATAGAGCCATCATCATGCTCCTGGAAATCCAGCGCGACCTCTGCCCCCACCATGCTGCGAAAATGAAAGGTCATGCATTGAGACAAGCCGAACTTCGACAAGACCAACGCAAAGAGCAGATCCCCCGGCACACAGAAGCGCCGCGCATCCGGGTTGTGGATCGGGTTGTAGTCTCCGGCGACCTGCTTGGCAAAATGGCTGGCTTGCTCCGCACTGATGCTAATGCGGCCGTCGTGGACCTGATGGAATTTGTCGAGAAACATGCGTCGTCTTATTACACCTCAAGAAAAGATTAGGCTTCGCCCTTCCCGGGGCGATAGCGGTCACGACAGTCCAAGGACAGCGGACATCCTGTTTACCTGACGCCATTGGCCGTCAAATTGTCGGTGATGAGCGACACCATTGTCTCACCTAGTCCCATGCTGCGCAGAAGCCCGCACGCTGTACCGTATCACTAGACTTCGCGGGGGCTAACGTAACATGTTGTCAAAAATTCGCCTATCGCCGCGATGCAAGTTGACCACCGACCCGCCAACCCGCCCCTTCTTCAACACCGCTATCACCGACATGGTTAGCGAAAATGCACAAAAACAGTGCGCTAGGGATCTCTGGTATTCAGAATTCCCGTTCGAATGTTGTTTTGCCACCCGAAAGCTTGCGCAGAATCGTGACGTAGATCATGCACGCAGGTTAATTGCCGCTATGCATCGAAGGTCTCTAATTGGTAAGGCTACGGGGCATGATAGCATCGTACAGAATCGTTATTTAAACCAAAGCCGATACAATAAATTATGAACAATAAATCGCCTTTTTCTTGGCAGTACTACCTTCCCATCATGGCATTCGCCCTGCTTTGCCTGGTCTTCAGCCCTTCGGTGCTGGCCATGTCCGGTGAGCTGGATTTAACCGATTCGGCCGTTGGCATGTTCACCGTCGCTATTTTCATTCTTGCGTATGTGCTTGTCATGCTTGAAGAAAAGCTGCACATGCGCAAGTCGAAGCCTGTACTGGTGGCCGCAGGCGTCATCTGGGGGCTCATCGGCTGGGTCTACGTCAGTAACGGCATGCCGGACGCGGCCGAACATGCATTCCGGGCCACGCTACTCGAATTCTCGGAATTGATGCTGTTCCTGCTGGTTGCGATGACCTACATCAATGCCATGGATGAACGCGGGGTATTCGATGCGCTGCGAGGTTGGATGCTGGAACGCGGCTTCAGCTACCGCAGCTTGTTCTGGCTGACGGGCGGCCTGGCCTTCGTGATTTCTCCTGTCGCCGACAACCTGACTACCGCCTTGTTGATGTGCGCCGTTGTCACCAAGGTAGCCGAAGGCAATCACCGCTTCATCAACCTGTGCTGCGTGAATATCGTGGTGGCCGCCAATGCCGGTGGTGCCTTCAGCCCATTTGGTGATATCACGACCCTGATGGTTTGGCAGGCCGGGCTGGTGGAGTTTTACGAATTCTTCGAGCTATTGGGGCCGTCGCTGACTAACTTCCTGGTACCGGCAGTGGTGATGAGTTTCTTCGTCCCGAAATATCACCCCAAGGCTCACGGTGAGCACATAGAGATGAAGCGTGGTGCGCGGCGAATCGTGCTGCTGTTCCTGCTGACGGTGGCAACAGCAGTGGCCTGCCATACTGTCCTACACCTGCCGCCCGTGCTTGGCATGATGACTGGCTTGGGCTATCTGCAGTTCTTTGGCTATTACCTACGCCGCACTCTGCCTCGCGAACTGGAACGCCAACGCAGTCATTACCGACAGCGCGGGGACCTCCAAGCACTGGAACGCCTGGGCAGTGTCGTGCCATTCGACGTATTCAACCGTATCGCCCGAGCCGAATGGGATACGCTGCTGTTCTTCTACGGGGTAGTGATGTGCGTTGGAGGCCTAGGCTTCATGGGATACTTGGCGATGCTTTCGGAAGTGCTCTACAGCCAGTGGGATGCCACCTGGGCCAATGTGTTTCTGGGCCTGATCTCAGCAGTGGTCGATAACATTCCGGTCATGTTTGCGGTACTAACCATGGAACCAGAGATGTCGCATGGTCACTGGCTACTGATCACCCTGACCGCTGGCGTCGGCGGCAGCCTGCTGTCAGTCGGTTCGGCCGCTGGGGTAGCGCTAATGGGCCAGGCCCGTGGCTCTTATACCTTCCTTGGGCACCTGAAATGGTCGCCCATCATTTTCCTGGGTTATGTGGCTAGCATTCTCGTCCATCTGTGGCTAAATTCTGGCAGCTTCGCTCTCCAGTAAGCGGCTCAGGCCGCCAGCCCTCGCTGGCGGCCTCTTGCTCCTACCACCTTCCCTTTCCATGATGCACTTTTCCGTGTACTGATGTGCCAGTGGACTCTCCAGCTCAGGCTGCGGTCGACATAGCCAATCCATCAGGCGTGCTTTAAGATGCCAGGGTGGGCATCATTAATGAAAAAAATAATATTTCAAGTTGTAACAGAACCTGATCGCCAAAGCCTGACCAATGCGATATGAGGAGTGAAAGGTTTATCAATCAGTCGACGTTACATTTAGCTCGCTGTACAAGCCTTCCTCCCGGTCCAATCACTTGTTCTTTCGGCAACCACAAGAGTGACGCTGCCAAGGCAGTGCTTGAACAGCAAAGTGCTCGACCAGGTTCCATTAACCATTCGGGTGAACCATGTCGCGAATGAGGTCTGGTATGGCGCTCAGCTTGGTGCGTTGGGGGCTAACGTGCTTGACCATGATACTCGCCCCTAGCTGCATTGCTGAGGATGAACAGCCCGATATCGTCATGGTCGCGAACCAAGACGTCAGAACGACATCGCTGAACCAGGATACTGCCCGAGCCATGTTCGCCATGCGTCAACGCACCTGGCCAAACGGACAGGCATTGAGGGTCTTCGTGCTGCCAAACGGCCATCCGGTGCATGACCGCTTCGCTAAGCAGAGCTTGTCGGTTTACCCTCACCAACTTCAACTGTCCTGGGATCGTGTGGTGTTTTCAGGAACCGGACAGGCCCCCACGCAGGTAATGTCACAATCGGAAATGCTAGAGCGCATCGCCACTACCCAGGGAAGCCTGGGGTATCTCGATAGGGAGCATCTGGATGATCGTGTCCACGTCATATCAATGGAGTAACGTAGGGGCACGACTCCTGGGTGTCATCGGCATTTTGAGTCTCCTCGCAACAGCTAAAAATGCAGATGCCCAAGATATAGGCGATACGCTACAAGTACATGGCTTTCTTAGTCAGGCGCTAGTGATTACCGATGACAACAATTTCTTTGGCCCCAGTAGCGAAGGCGGTGGTAGCACCCAATTTACCGAGGTCGGCGTCAATTTTTCCGTGCGTCCCCACGAGGATATTCTGGTCGCCGCGCAGGTGCTAAGCAGGCGCGCAGGCGGCAATGGCAGTGAGGGTCAACCGAAGCTTGATCATGGGGTAGTAGACTATCAAGCCCTGTCTGGTCAGGAACGAAGCGCTGGAATACAAATTGGTCGCTTCAAGAACCCATTTGGCTTCTACAATCAAACGCGCGATGTGTCTTTCACGCGGCCCAGCATACTTCTTCCACAATCAATCTATTTTGATAGGACCCGTTCACTCGGTTTGGCAGCGGATGGCATAAGTTTTTACGAAGAAGAGAGACTTTCAAAGGGAGTTGTAAGGCTACAAGCTGGCATTGGCGTTCCACAAACCGATAATGACCTCGAAAGACAGGCTTTTCCAAAAAGCAATAGAACATCGATTGATGGCAACACATCATTTATCGGGCAAATTCTATATGAACATAATGGAGGCGGATTTCTAGCTGCCTTAAGCATAGCTGACGTATCAGGTGATGTTAGAGCATACAGTGACAGAGGAAAGTTATTTTTCCAGCCCACTGTACTGTCAATACAGCTAAATCGAGAAAAATGGAGCATCACCTCAGAATATGCCATCAGAAAAATTGAGTCTCGAAACTTCGATAACGAAATAATAAACTCAAAAGTTATAGGTGAGAGCTGGTACCTACAGTACACCAGAAGATTTAACAGCAATTGGAATGGCTTCTTACGCTACGACACCATGGTCGCAAACCGTAATGATCCTTCTGGACGCGACTACGAGGAAGCTGGCTCTGGGCCCGGACACTCACAATACGCCAGAGATTGGACTATGGGGGCACAATGGAAGCCGCATCCACAACTACTGCTATCCGCAGAATATCATCATGTAGACGGAACAGGCTGGTTATCCGTTCAGGAAAACCCCAACCCAGTTGACACAGACCGATACTGGAATATGTTTCTGATGCAGTTATCGCTGCGATTCTAAATCAGCCGGCACTGCAAATTAGCATATTATGCAAGGATGACATTGCCCCCTTATGGACAGCTTGAAGAAAATTCGACCCAAGCTTGGACTGACATGGCGCGTCATTGCCTTGACCAGCCTACTGTTGCTCGGTTTGACAACGGCCTTTACCTTCGTAAGCCGAGACAACTTACTGCGACAATTTAATGATTCTCGGAATGACCAAGTTCAGCGCCAAGCCAGGGAAATTCGTCAAGCCCTCAACCATTCTATGGATAGCTTGCGACAGATTGCAGCATTAAACGCCTCTCTCACCTCAGGTCTTGGAAATGCTCTAAAGCAGGCTGATAGAGCAACCATCGCCAGCTCTTTCAACAACAAATGGCCAACGCTGCAACTGGAAGCAGGCATCGACGAACTAGTTATACTAGACGAGACTGGCCAGCAGCTTGTTAAATGGGGATATAGTCAGGCAGGCCATAACTTACCCTTCGCAGAGTGGGGGAAAAATGTGATTGCCTCCGACATGCCTTTCACGACATTACGTTGCTTCGCCGACTGCCGGCAGTATGCAGTGGCTCCTATTCTAGTAGATGGCAAAAGTCATGGTGCCGTCCTGATATCACGCTCACTAGCTGATGTAACTCGGCAGGCTCACGAAGTGTCGGGAAGTGATGTAGCCTTGCTAATAACAGGTCAATATGCCCAAGACCAATTGGACATTACACGCAGTGTCAGTGCTTGGCATGGAAAACTAGCCACACTCACAAACCAAGAAAATACTTTGCCATTAATACATCAAGCTGCGTATCTTTTTACATTAGAAGAGCTACAAAACAAGCCCGCAAGATTAAAGCATAGCAACAAATATATAGAAATTAGTACTATAAAAATAAGCCGAAACAATAAACAAGGTGAAACTGGACATTTTATACTGATATCCGACATTACATCACAAATTTATGCCATCAACCGAGATACTGGTACGATATTAGCTACTGGCTTGATTGGATGGCTGGCTGCCGAAGTAATGCTTCTCGTCATCCTTTGGAAGCCTATGGCACGCGTTCGCCGTTTATCAAGTGTATTGCCAGCACTTGCAGAAGGTGGTTTTGCGAAGGCTAAACAGATGATACCCATGCCGAAACGGCGTCTTTTGGACGAAATCGACTTGTTAGATGCTACTGCATTGGATCTTGCATGTCAGCTGGAGACACTTGAAGGGGAGGTTAAGTCTCGTGGCGAGCTTCTGAATGCACGCTTGGAAGAACTGGCTAGAGAGCGTGATTTTATCGAGAACCTTCTAGACACGGCACATGTTCTAATTTTGACACAAGATAATCAGGGTAAAATAAGCTTGGTCAATCAGTACTGTCAAGATATCTTTGGACAGCCATATGATATTATCCTTGGACAACGATTCGAAGCACTTTTCCATAAGCCAAGTGACTCGCGATTTGAAACTAGCGACCATCAAGCTGAGGAGCGTCTACTGCGCGGAAAAGATGAAGAACAACGCACCATTGTCTGGTATCACGCTCGCCTTTCTGATAGCAATGACCCCTCAATGCATACCATTTCAGTTGGCATCGATATAACCGACCGAAAAGCAGCAGAATCACGCCTCGCTTGGTTAGCAAGCCGTGACTCTTTGACAGGCTTATACAATAGACGCGCATTCCAGGAAAGAATTGAAGAAGTCTTCGAAAAAGAGGAAGCAGGTGCTGTTCTTTTCATGGACCTTGACCAATTCAAGGATGTCAACGAACTTAGCGGGCATCCTGCGGGCGACAAACTCTTACAACTTGTAGCGAGGAATATCGAGAACGTAATTGGCGAGCGAGGCTTTATTGCGCGGTTAGGTGGCGATGAATTTTCGGTATTATTGGAGAACGCTAGTGAAAACGAAGCCGTTGAAATTGCGCAAAATATAGAAAATAATCTTGATGAAACTAGTTTACTTTTACACGACGGACGCCTTCATCGCGCTAGTGTAAGCATTGGTATCGCCTGTTATCCACTCCATGGGCCTACACCTGCTGAGCTAATGGCAAATGCAGATGTAGCCATGTACAAGGCAAAAGAGAGCAGTCTAAAACGCTGGCATATGCTTTCTACAATTGACGAAGCCAAGAATGAACTGCAGAAGCGTGTATATTGGATAGAAAGAATTAGACATGCGCTACAAAACAACGAATTTGAGCTAATGACTCAGCCAATAATAAAATTATCAGATGGCAGCGTTAAACATTACGAAATACTTTTACGCCTTCGTGGAGATGGAGGTGAACTTATATCACCAGGAACCTTCATACCCATAGCAGAACAAAGTGGTCAAATTATTCAAATAGACAGGTGGGTCCTACATCATAGTCTTATTCTTCTAAAAGAAATACAGGAAGATGGTGTCTCTTTATCAGTAAACCTGTCTGGACAATCACTTCATGAACCTGGGATTAACAGCTTCCTTTCCGAGGAATTAAAAAGAAGTGGTGCAAACCCAAATCAGCTTATTCTAGAGGTAACAGAGACGGCAGCCGTTACAGACTTCTCTACCGCAAACAATGTATTACTTAGAATGAGGAACCTCGGTTGCCAAACTGCACTAGATGACTTTGGCGTTGGATTTAGCAGCCTCCATTATTTAGGCCAGCTACCAATGGACTTCATTAAAATAGATGGATCATTTATTAAAGACCTATCTTCAAACTATAAAAACCAGCTTATAGTCAAAGCAGTCACTGAAATAGCAAAAGGTTTTGGAAAGGCTGTAATTGCTGAATTCGTAGATAGCACAGAGACCGCCAATATACTTAAGGAATATGGAGTAACATTTGGCCAAGGTTACTTTTTGGGCGAACCCAAAGAGATCTCAGACACAAAAACTAGACACAAAAACCATGAATAACTGGAAAAAAGACGAAGATATATACGAGACGTTCTCCCGCGAATTCTCGTTCAAGATAGCTTCAAATAATGAAGAAAAAATGAAAGCTTATGCCATTAGGCATCAAGTTTACAGGGAAGAAATGAAGTGTGACATCGGGGAAAAAGGTACTCCATATGAATACGATGAATATGATGAGAACTCCACACTTTGCATCATTATCCACAGAGAAAGCGGCTTACCAGCAGGCTGCCTAAGGTTGGTCTCACCCGACAATACGCCATCATCGCCCTGCTACTTCTTACCATTAGAAAAACACTGCATGGCAAGCCTGACCAACCCAACAGTACACCCTAATAATTTTAAAAAAGAACAGACCTGTGAAATCTCCAGACTAGCCGTCATAAAAGAATTCCGAAAAAAGAAAGACAAACAATGCATTTCCAGCAGAAAAAATCAAAAAATCAAAGAGATCCAAGAAAAACACGGTCATCTTTTCCCCCTAATAGGTGTAAGCCTTTTCTTAGCATCCACTGCTATCGCAGGAATCTCAGAAAGACATCATGTCTTCGCCATGATGGAGAAAAGATTTGCCAGACTTCTCGGCGTTTCAGGTATAAACTTCCGAACTGCAGGTTCAGAAATCCACTACCATGGAGAGAGAACACCTTTTTACATCGACCAACGAGATGCAGAAACTTCTATTAAGCCAAATTTGCAAAAACTTTACCTCTCTATAAAAAAGGACTTAGAAAAACAGAGGGCATTGATATTAAGGCTCAGCAACCAAAGAACAGCAACAATAGCAGCCAAAGAGGGATCAAGCTAATTACCATATTTAGTAATATCCGGCCCCGCGTAAAACCTCTCGGGCCCATCCAGCAGCATGATGGCCAGCACATTGCGGTGCTCGCCTCGTGCTAGATCAGTGCTGCCAAACTCACCGGGAATCATGCTTGCCTCGGGGTCATAGGCACTCATCAGTGCTTGCTGGGTACGCGAGACGACCGGATGATCGGCCAGCCCTGCCAGTTGGAAGCTGATACCGACCTCGGTGTAGATGTCTTCCTTGGTCTCGGCCAGGATGCGCTCAATTTGGGCATCGAACTCATCGAGGATCCAGGCGTTGTCTGTAGCAGACACGCGATACTGATAATAGTCACTGGCGGCAATCACGAAGTGCGTCATGCCATAGATCTTGTTGCGAAAGGACGCTTGGGACAGCGCGGCATCGCGTGCCGGCGGATAGTGAGCACGAAAGGCGGCCTTGGCTTCATGACGTAGATCGGCTACTCCCAGTCCGTAGAGATCATAGGCCAGGTTTGCGACCTGGGCGGCATAGACCTCGAGTACCTCAGGAGACGTCAAGAAATCGCGATACGGCTGCTCGTCGAGATACGCCATCGCCCTATCGACTCCCGACAGTTGCTGCTCATTCAACAGGCCGTGAGCGCGCGCCTGGTTCAGACGGAAGGCGAGATATTTGGCGAAGATCATCTCACCCCACTCCCCCAGCATCTCTTTGCGTATGCGCTGCTTTCGCGTGCGTTCGGGATAGCGCTCTAGCATTCCGGCGGCACGCTGAGCGGCATATCCCGGCTCGGCCAAGCCGGCGATATCCTTTTGCAAAGACGCGACCAATCGCCTGCCATAGTCCTCAAGTGGCGGAAGATAACGCTCATCTCCGGTAATGCGGTACAGCCGCTGCGCATAGTGGCGCTGCTTGGCGGCAGGCAGGGTGTCGAAGGCAGTGTCGTAGCGGGCACGTATCTCGGCCGCGATGTCTTGCTGTGAAAGCGGAGCGGCTGTCGCACATCCAACAACCAGACAGTAGAGCAGCCATAGTAGAACCCAGCGCAGGCGATGCTGTACCGGATGATAGGCCTCATACCCAAATGCCTTCGACCGCATGACGCCCCCTTACCGGAATATGGCTGCAGCCACAGTATAGGCACACTCTGGAAGTCGTTTCAGCGCCGACGTCGTGCCGCTTTGGGGCTGATCAGCTTGACCCTGACTTTAGGACGCCGCCGTACGTGTGCCGGGGGCTTAACGTCACGGGATTTCGTCTCAGAGGGCTCTGGTGGTGGCGTCACTACCCAGGCGAAGGTGGGCAGGCTCAGTTGCCAGTAAATGGCCGCAAGTCGCAGTGACAGGGTCAGCCCTAGCGCCAAGCCAATGGAAAGGACAGTATTCATCTGGAGTTCGAGCAGCAGCACATAGCTCGTGCCACCAATGATCGACGCCGTCGCATAGATCTCCTGGCGCAACACCATCGGTACCCGCCGCGCCAGCACATCGCGCAACATGCCGCCGGCAACCCCGGTCATCATGCCCATTAGCACCGCCACCACGCCGGCATTGCCCAGCATCAGCGCTTTATGGGTGCCGATCACGGTGAACAGCGCAAGTCCGCAGGCGTCGGTCACCGGCAGGAAAGTGCGCGTCAGGCGATGAATGTAGTGAAAGCCGAGAATCGAGAGAGCCACGGTGGCCAGCACCACCCACAAATAAGTGGGATCTGTGACCCAAAACACCGGGCGTACGCCCAGCACCAGATCTCGAATGGTGCCGCCACCGATGCTGGCTACTGCCGCCAGCACCAGCATGCCGAAGGGATCCATGCGCGTACGGCAGGCAAGAATCACCCCCGACAGCGCAAAGACGATTACCCCTGCCATGTCCATCCAATAGACCAACGCCGCCACGTCATCGCTCCTTACTCATGTTCCCGCTAAGGATACGCGATTTGTGACGGCGCTGAGGCTGTTCCGCTTGGAGAATCCTCCTGCCCTAACGAGATGCCTCGGCCAGCAGGGCGACAAGCTCCGGTACCGCCGCCTGCCCGTGTCCCTGCTCGATAGCCTGCCGATACAGGCCGGCGATACCATCGGCTGCTTGGTGGCTGGCCCCCAATTCCTCGACCATCTGCTGGTAGTAGCCAATATCCTTATTGGCATTGGACAGCGAGAAACGAAAACTCGAGGGATCATCGGCAAGGATGAAGGGCTTCAGGCGCTCGAAGACCACCCCTGCACCACCGCCATTGCCGAGCACTTCGATCAGCGCCTGCGGCGCGACACCGGCGCGACGTGCGGCAGCTGACGCCTCGGCGAGCACCGCCGAGAAACCCAGGGAGACGAAGTTGTGCAGGAGCTTGACCCGATGCCCGCTACCCACCGGCCCGACATGGGTAATCGCCTCGGCGAAACTCTCGAGCAAGGACCGAATCTCGCTGAAGAGCTCATCCGGCGCGCCGACGATCAGGTTCAATCGCCCTTCTTCGGCTTCCTTGGGCGTACGAGTCATGGCCGCATCGCAGAAACGTCCACCCCGGTCGACGACCCGCTCGGCGATCGCCACCGTCGAGCTGGGAATGGCCGTGGAACAGTCGATGACGATGCTACCGGGCGCCAGGCCCTCCAACACGCCGCCGGCCTCGTTGAGCACGGCTTCCACCTGCGGCGAACCGGTCACGCACAGGATCACCACATCGGCCGAAGCAGCGACCTCGGCGGCGCTCGACAGGCGCGTTGCGCCCTCGGCCAACAAGTCATCCACCGGCTGATTGCCCGGATGATCGAGAAAACTCAGTGCGTGGCCATGGCGCAGCAGATTACGGGCGATGCCATGTCCCATTAGGCCAACACCGATCAGCCCTACCCGTCGGGAATCCGTCATGCTCTTGCTCCTTGCAAGCCTTGATGAACAGGCCATGATAAAAGGGGAATAAATAAGCCAATGTCAGTCTGCGCTCTCCTAGGCTTTGCTTAGCCGTGGCGGATGGCAACGGTCTTGAGGCGGGTATAGCTTTTCAGACCCTCGAAGCCTTTTTCACGACCATGACCCGAGCGCCCCACCCCGCCGAAGGGCAGCTCGACGCCACCAGCGGCGCCATAGTTATTGACGAATACCTGACCGCTGCGAATGCCCTTGGCCAGGCGCAGCTGACGCCCACCGTCGCGTGTCCAGACGCCGGCACAGAGACCGAAGTCGGTGGCATTGGCAAGCCGCAGGGCATCAGCCTCGCTGTCGAAGGACTGCACCACCAGCACTGGCCCAAACAGCTCCTCGCGGGTCACTGCATGCCCGTCGGGCACATCCACCAGCAGCTGCGGCACCACGAAGTAGCCACTCTCGGGTGCACCCGGGGCAAGCTGTCCTGCCGCGGCCACGCGTATGCCGTCGGCCTTCGCCGCCGCAAGCCGCGTTTCCAGCAGCTCGCGCTGGCGGCCGTTGATCAGCGGCCCACAGTCCGCATCACGCTCGCCCTCATCGCAACGCAACGCCGAGAACTGATCGGACAATCGCGCCACGACCTCATCGAAGCAGGCGGCCTCGACCAGCAGACGGCTCCCCGCCGAACAGGTCTGGCCCGCATTCTGGATAATGCCGCGCAGCACCGCCGGCAGCGCCGCGTCCAGGTCGGCATCGGCGAACACCAGCTGCGGCGACTTGCCGCCAAGCTCCAGGGTCACCGGCACATGGTGCTCGGCGGCCGCCTGGTTGACTCGAGTGCCGGTCTCGGGCGAACCGGTAAACGACAGATGATCGATGCCCGGGTGCGCCGCCAACGCCGCCCCCGCCTCGCGCCCCAGGCCCGGTACCACGTTGAGCACCCCAGGCGGCAGCTCCGTGCGGCTGGCAAGCGTTGCCAGATGCAATACGCTCAGGCAGGCGTCCTCGGCGGGTTTCAACACCACGGTGTTGCCGGCCGCCAGCGCTGCGGCCACGCAGCGACCGAATATCTGGGAGGGATAGTTCCAAGGAATGATCTGCGCGCAGACGCCGAAGGGCTCACGCAGCGTCATCACCGCATAGTCGGTCTCGAAGGGAATCGTTTCGCCGTGCAGCTTGTCGGCCCCGCCGGCATAGAAGCGGAAATAGCGTGCGCAGGCTGCGATATCTGCCCGGGCCTGGCTGATCGGCTTGCCGGTATCGGCACATTCGAGGGCCGCCAGCGTCTCGGCATCCGCCTCGATGGCGTCTGCGAAGGCCGAGAGCCACTCACCGCGACGACGCGCCGGCCAGGCAGGCCAGCTGCCGGTCTCACCATCGAAGGCACGGCGCGCCGCCGCCACGGCAGCGTCGATCTCGGCCTCACCGCCGCGGCCAATGCGCGCCAGCGGCTCCGCACTGGCCGGGGCCTCGACCATCAGCGTCTCGGCAGTATCCACCCAGCGGCCATCGATCAAGGCACCCGCGGGAGGCATGATAGGCAGCTCACGCATCGTTTCACTCTCCTTTGTTTGTCGTTATATCCGAGTGTTGCGCGCTCGTACTTTAGTCGTGCGCCATTGAATGATGTCTTTCAAATAACGTACGCCGCTCAATACAGCAGGTCGACCAACCCCAGCGAGATCCAGGGCATATAGGTAATGGCGATCAAGCAGGCCAGCACTACCAGCACAAAGCGCATCAGCCAGGGCAACAGCTGGTCGATCGACAGCTTGGCGACCGCACAGGCGGCGAACAGGTTGACGCCCAGCGGCGGCGTGAACATGCCGAGTGCCAGGTTGACCACCACGATCAGGCCGAAGTGCACCGGGTCGATGCCGTACTGGATGGCGATCGGCGTGAAGATCGGGGCCAGCACCAGGATCGCCGCCGAGGTCTCGATGAACATGCCGACGACCAGCAGCATCACGTTCACCGCCAGCAGGAAGGAGATCGGGCTATCGAAGACCTGGGTTACCCAACTCGCCACCTCGGCCGGTAGCCCCGAACGGCTGATCAGGAAACTGAACAGCGCCGCGGCCGCGATGATCAGCATCACCGCCGCCGTGGAAATCACGCTCTGCTTGAGGATCGGCACCAGCTCATCCATGTTCAGCTCGCGATAGACGAGCCCGCCGACGATCACGGCGTAGACCACCGCCACCGCGGATGCCTCGGTGGGCGTAAAGACGCCGCCGTAGATACCACCGATCACCACGACCGGCATCAGCATCGCCGCCCAGGCGCGCTTGAAGGCCGTGGGCAGATCATGGCGATCCTCACGGTCTCTCAGGCCATAGCCGCGGATCTTGCAGAAGAGATACAAAAACAGCAGCAGCGCACCGCCGATTAAAAGCCCAGGGCCGATACCGGCGATGAACAGTTTGCCGATCGAGGTATCGGTGCTGACGCCGTACAGAATCAGCGGGATCGAGGGCGGGATCAGCACCCCGAGCTCGGCCGACGAGGCCTGGATGGAGGCCGCCAGCGGCCGCGGGTAGTCGTGCTTGACCATCGCTGGAATCAGGATCGAGCCAATGGCGAAGGTCGTCGCCACGCTTGAGCCAGACACCGCGGCGAACATCATGCAGGTCAACACGCAGGTCATGGCCAGGCCACCCTGCACCCCGCCCACCATCGCCTTGGCCAGATCGACCAAGCGCCGGGAAATGCCACCGGCGGCCATCAGGTTGCCGGCAAGAATGAAGAAGGGAATCGCCATCAACGGAAAATTGTCGATGCCGACGAACATCTGCTGTGGCACCAGCAACAAAGGCAGGCGCGAGAAGAACTCGATGCCAATGATCGAGGCCAGCAGAATCGAGATGGCAATGGGCACCCCGAGGCTGAACAGGATGATCAACGACAGACCAATGGCCGCATTCATGAGCGCACCTCGTCTTGCGGATGGGTGTCAGGCGTGGGAGCGGCGACCTTGGGTGTCTCGCTTTCCTCGGGACCGATGGTCTCCCGACCGGTGATCTGAGCAAGCAGGCGCGCCAGCACGGCGATCAGCGCGAAGCCAGCCCCTACCGGCATGGCCGCATAGGCCCAGGCGATCGACACTTCCAGCCCGGAAAGCATTTGCGTCCGCACCCTCAGGGTCATGGACGTGCCGTACTGGATCAGCACCACGAACACGATCAGGCAGCACAGGGCCACGAAGACCTCGAGCCAGATCAGCCGACGGGCAGGCAGCAGCTTGTAGATGACCTCCACGGACATCATGAAGCCGCCACGGAAGCCGGCCGCCGCGCCTAGGAACACGCACCAGATCATCGATGAGCGGGAGATCACCTCCGACCAGGTCGAAGGCGCATCCAGCACGAAGCGAGTCACCACCTGGTAGAAGCCCAGGGTGACCGAGATGATCAGCATCGCGATCGCCGCCAGCAGGGCGATCCGGGTGGTCAGGCGCTCGAAGCGCAGGAAAAGCTCCACCATCACATCCACCATACTTTAGGGAGAATCCGGCGCCGGGCGGCGCCGGATCAGGGTGTCGCCAGCGTTAGCAGTCGCTGGCACGGATACGGTCGAGCATCTCGCTGCCGTACTGGTCGGTGTAGATCTGGTAGGCGGGCTTGACGGCTTCCTGGAACGGCGCCTTGTCGATGTCGGTCTCGACGGTCATGCCGTTTTCACGCAGCAGTTCCACGCCGTCACGCTCGAGGCGCGAGACTTCCTCGCGAGTGGCCTGGGCAGACGCCTGAGCGGCCTGTTCAAACCATCCCTGCTCTTCTTCGCTGAGGCCATCCATCAGCACCGGAGAGCCCAATACGATGGCCGGCGAGTAGACGTGGCCGGTCAACGACAGGTTATCCTGCACTTCCCAGAACTTGCTTGCCACGATCACCGTGATGGGATTCTCCTGGCCGTCCACGGTGCCCTGTTGCAGCGCCGTGAAGACCTCCGGGAAGGCCATTGGAGTCGGGTGCACGCCCATCTGCTCGAAGGCCGCCATATGCACCTTGTTCTCCATGGTGCGGATCTTCAGGCCCTCGGCGTCCTCCGGCGAGGTCACCGGGCGCTTGCTGTTGGTCATGTGACGGAAGCCGTTCTCCGACCAGGCAAGACCCACCAGATTATGCTCGCCCATCTTGTCGAGCAGATCCTGGCCGATCTCGCCGTCCAGCACGCAGCGCGCCTGATCGTAGTCCTTGAACAGGAACGGCAGGTCGAGCACGTAGGTCTGCGGTACGAAGTTGCCCAGCGGGCCCGTAGAGGTGATGACCACATCGACGGTGCCGATCTGCAGCCCCTCGATCATCGCCCGCTCGCCGCCCAGGGCGCCGGAAGGATGCTCGACCACCTCGAACTCGCCGTCGCTCAGGCGCTCTAGGGTTTCCTTGAAGGCATCCGCGCCCACCGAATAGTGGGAGCTGTCGGAGAGGGTATGCCCCAGGTTAATGGTCTGGGCCGCCTGGGCATTCATGGCGCCGAGCGCCAGGGCCGCGGTGGTAAGGCTGCCGATGGCAACGGACAGGCTGTGGCGTGCAAACTTGGCTTTCATTGTTATGACCTCTTGGGTTGCAGAGACACGCTGGGGTGTTCCTCGACGGAATCGAGGACTCAGTCACGCTCGCCGAGATAGCTCTCGACAATGTCGCGAAGGTTGGCATCGCCCTGGAAGCCGAGCTCCCGGGCACGTGCGTTGATAAAGCGAGCTGGCCAGCTGGCGACGATGGCCTCGATGCGCGGGTCCGGCTCATGGCGTACCCGGGCCAGGGCCGCCTCGCCCCCGGTCTCGCGCAGTGCCTCGAGCATCTCGGCGACGCTCACCGTGATGCCCGGCAGCATCAGCGCGCGGGAGGGGCCGAAGGCCTCGCCGGCCACCTCGGCACCGTGAATCAGCGCCTCGGTGACCCGGCGCGGCGACATCACGAATAGCTCCAGATCGGTGGGCACCGGGCAAACGGCATCCTCGCCGTTGAGCGGCTCGCGCAGGATGCTGGATGCGAAGCTCGAGGCCGCGGCATTGGGCCGCCCCGGGCGGATAACGATGGTTGGCAGACGCAGCACCCGGCCATCGACCAGGCCACGGCGGCTATAGTCGGTGATCAACAGCTCGCACATGGCCTTCTGGGTACCGTAGGAGCTTTGCGGCGTCAGCGCGGTCATGTCCTCGACCACATCCGGCAGATCACCGCCATAGACCGCCACCGAACTGGCCATGATCAGACGAGTGCTCGAGAGCTTGCGGGCTCGGCAACCTTCGAGCAGCGCCCGCGTGGCCTCGAAATTGACGGTGGTGCCCAAGTCCAGATCGGCCTCGGCGGCCGAGCTGACCACCGCCGCCAGATGGAAGATGACCTGCGGGTGCTCGTCGAGGCTTGCGTCCAGCGCACCGGGCGCGGCGATGTCGACGGCCCGAGCGACGCACTCGACACCTGCAATCTCGGGTGCGGGGGCCTCCACCTGATCGACCAGAGTCAGGCGCGAGAGCGGCTGACCGTCCAGCTCGCGGCAGGCGGCAAGGGCGTGAACGAGGCGTTGGCCGAGGAAACCGGCGGCACCGGTGATCAGAACGTGCATGGCAGCTACCTGGTTGTTGTATAAATCGTTGTTGTATAAGGCGTTGTTGTGTGAACTTTCGTGGTGCGAAATCGTGATCGTCGAGCACGCCGCTGTTTACCACACAGCGGGTTAGCGCCTGGCATTAGGCGCGCAGCCCGTAATCACGCCCCCAGGCCAGCCCTGCGCGGGTATCGCCGGCCGGCCGATATTCGCAGCCCACCCAGCCCTGATAGCCCAGGGCATCCAGGTGGGCGAGCACCGCCGGGTAATTCACCTCACCCAGGTCCGGCTCATGGCGCTCCGGCACCCCGGCGAGCTGCACGTGGCCGATATTCGGGAACTGCGCCTCCATGTTGCGGATCAGGTCACCCTCGACGATCTGGCAGTGATAGAGATCGAACTGCACCTTGAGATTGTCGGCACCGACCCGTTCGAGCACCTCGCGGGCCTGCCCCTGGCGCTGCAGGAAGAAGCCCGGCATGTCGCGGCCGTTGATCGGCTCGATCAGCAGGGTCTTGCCGACCTTCTCGAGCTCGCCCGCCGCGAAGCGTAGATTCTCGATATAGGTCGCCAGGTGCGCCTCTCGGGTCGCCGCATCGGCCCCTTCGGGCAGCAGGCCCGCCATGGCGTGCAGTCGCGGACAGTCCAGCGCCTGTGCATAGCGAATGCCCTCGACGACGCTATCGCGGAATTCGGCCTCGCGGCCGGGCAGACTCGCCAACCCCCGCTCGCCGGCGTCCCAGTCTCCCGGCGGCAGGTTGAACAGCACCTGGCTCAGGGCGTTGTCATCCAGCGCCGCGCGCAGTTCCCGGGCCTCGAAGGCATAGGGAAAGAGGTATTCGACGCCTTGAAAGCCCGCTGCGGCGGCGGCCGAGAAGCGCTCCATGAAGGCCTGTTCCGGAAACAGCATGCTGAGATTGGCGGCCAGTCGGATCATGTCGATTCCTGTTGTCTCGTTGTTATCTCGTCGTTATCACGATCGTGTCGCTCATTACGTCCACCGCAAGCAGCGGCGCATCGTGCTCTGTGTCAATCGCGGGGAAACCGCGCCTCCAACTCGGCCACCTGCTCATCGGTCAGGCCGCGAGGGTTCTGGCCACGCAGCAGCAGATAGAGCTTGGCGGTCTCTTCGAGCTCTTCGGTGGCATAGACCGCGGCTTCCAGTGACTTGCCGGCCACCACCGGGCCGTGATTGGCCAGCAGCACGGCGCTGTGCTTGCCGGCCAACCCCTTGACCGCATCGCCCAGCGCCGGGTCACCCGGCATGTGGTAGGGCACCAGCGGCAACCGCCCGACCCGCATAACGTAGTAGGCGGTCAGCGGCGGAATGCAGTCGCAGGGGTCCACCTCGGGCAGGCAGGAGACCGCCACCGAATGGGTCGAATGCAGGTGCACGATGGCCTCGGACTGAGGTCGCTCGCCGTACATGGCCATGTGCAGCACGCTTTCCTTGGTCGGCTTGGCGCCGTCTAGATGGCGGCCATCGCGGTCGAGCCGCGAGATGCGCGCCGGGTCGAGCCGCCCCAAGCAGGCGTTGGTGGGCGTCATCAGCCAGCCGCCGTCATCGAGGCGCACGCTGATATTGCCGCTGGAGCCCATGGTCAGGCCGCGATCGAACAGCGACTTGCCGTAGACGGCAATCTGCTCGCGCAAGCGGTTGTCGTCTCGGGTGCTCATGCGCCCACCTCTACCGCATTCGACTGCTCGATCAGGACGTCGAAGGCGCGGGTGAAGAAATCGACGCCGCCGAAATTGCCGGACTTGAGCGCCAGCGACAACGGCGCTTCGCGGCCAGCAAGCTGTGTCTGGGTCCAGGGCACGCCAGGATCGATCTGCTCGCCGATGCGCAGCTCGCCAACGCCCAGCGCCGACACCACCGCACCGGAGGTCTCACCACCGGCGACCAGCAGCTGCCCCACGCCTTCGGCGACCAGCGTCTGGGCGATGGTCGCCAGCGCCCGCTCGACCAGCTCGCCGGCCCGGGCCGCTCCCAGCGTCGCCTGAGCGGTTTCCACTGCCTGCGGCGCCGCCGAGGCATAGATCAGCACCGGGCCTTTAGCAGCGCCGAATAGCCGCGTACGGGCGAACTCGAGCGCATCGTCGATCGGTGCGTCGCCCTCGGCCAGCGCCAGCGGGTCCAGTGCCAGGCCTTCATGACGGCCGAGAAAATGTTCGACCTGGCCAAGCGTCGCCCGGGAGCAACTGCCGGAGAGCACCAGCGCCGCCCCGCTGGCCGGCGCCAGTCGCCCAGCGTTTTCCACCGGAGCCAGCCAGGCTTTCTGGCGATACTGCGCCGGCAGCGCCTGGCCGAGGCCGGAGCCACCGGTGACCAGCGGCATCTCGACCACGGCCGCGGCGATCACCTCGAGATCCGCTTCATCCAGGCTGTCGCAAATTACATGGCGAACCCCGGCCTGCTGCAACTCGGCGAGATGAGCGCTGGCCGCCGGCGCTCCCTTGGCAAGGGTCGCCCGATTGAGCAGGCCCACCCGATGCGATGTTTGACGAGCGAGCACTCGCACCAGGTCGGCGTCACGCATCGGGTTCAAGGGGTGATGCTGCATGCCGCTGTCGTTGAGCAAGCGGTCGCCAACGAACAGATGGCCCTGATAAACGGTGCGGCCATTGATCGGGAAAGCCGGCACCATCACCGTCTGCGGAAGCTCCTGCGCCTCTGGCTGAGCGGCACCCAGCCTCTCTAGCAAGGCATCGGCCACCGGGCCGATATTGCCGTCATCGGTGGAATCGAAGGTCGAGCAGTATTTGAAGAAGATCTGACGAGCGCCCTGAGCCTGAAGCCAGTCGAGGGCCGCCAGGGAGTCGCGGATGGCATCCGCCGCCGGGCAGGAGCGTGATTTCAGGGCTACCACCACCGCATCGATATCGTCCAGCGCCACGTCGGCACTCGGCACGCCGATCACCTGCAGGGTGCGCATGCCTGAGCGCACCAGGTTGTTGGCAAGGTCCGTGGCGCCGGTGAAATCATCGGCGATGGCGCCGAGCACGATCTGGGAGGCTTGCTCACGGCTCATGACAGCCCCTCCCCCGCGTCGCCGTCGTTGGCGGCCGGCAGATCGATGCCGGACAGGCGCTGGTAGACCTTGATCACCGCCGAGTCATCTTCGCGGCCGAAGCCCGCGCTGCTGGCGGCAGTGAACTGTTGCAGGGCGCTGCCCGCCACCGGCATGGAGAAGCGCAGCTCGCGGCCGGTCTGGTGCACGATGTTCAAATCCTTGACGAAGATGTCGACCGCCGAGAGCGGGGTGTAGTCGCCCTTGAGGATGTGAGGCACCCGGTTCTCGAACATCCAGGAGTTACCCGCCGAGTGGGTGATCACCTCATACAGCACCTCGGGGTCGATGCCCATGCGGATGCCCAGCGCCAGCGCCTCGGCGGCCGCGGCGATATGCACCCCGGCCAGATGCTGATTGACCAGTTTGACGCTGGAGCCCGGCCCCGGCGCACCGCCGAGGCGATAGACCTTGGCCGCCATGGCGTCGAGTGCCGCCTGACCCTTGGCGTAGGCGGTCTCGGCGCCGGAGGCCATCACCGACAGATCGCCGCTGCGCGCCTTGGCGGCACCGCCGCTGATCGGCGCGTCGAGCATCTCGAGGTTCAACGCCGCCAGCCGCTCACCGAGCGCCGTGGCATAGCTAGGGGCCACCGTGGCGCACTGAATCACCAGGCTGCCCGGCGCCAGACTCGCGGCCAGAGCCGCCTCACCCGAAGCCGGGGCATCGAAGAGCACACTCTCGACCTGCTCCGCATTGACCACCACCAGCACTACCACGCGGCACTCGGCAGCAAGCTCGGCGGGAGTGGACACGCAGCGCCCCCCCCTTGCCTCGAAGATCTCGCGGGCCTTGGCCGAAATATCGCAGCCAATGACCGGCAGACCGGCTTCGAGCATGGCCGTGGCCGAGCCGAGACCCATGGCACCAAGGCCGACGACACCGATGGATGAGGCGTTTTGTGAGGACACGGAAGACTCCTAGCTGAGTGGATCATGAGCGAATATGGCGCTCGCCTGGCGGGACCGAAGTGGCACTGAATGGCCGCCGAGTACCGCTGGCGATGCGCTAATGTTAGCGCTACCATTCATTCTTAGAGTAGGATTCAAGTCAGAGCAAGACGCAGCGCACAAAGCGAGACCAATGTCTAAGCACACGCCTCGCCCAAGATAGCCGCCCTCGTGTGTGGCCGTATCGAAGGCTAGAATCCGGCCGGAAAGCGCACAGCGGTCGAGAACACGGCGAGGGACGACCGGTCAGCAAAGGCGCCGTCGGACAGTCAGCAAGCAGTCAGGGACTGATCACAGGAGGGAAAGCCCATGGGGGGCGACAAACAGCGGCGCAATCGCAAGAGTGTCATGCAGCCGACGCTTGCTGACGTGGCGCGGGAGGCCGGCGTTTCAGCCATCACCGTCTCCCGGGTGCTCAACTCACCGCAGGCGGTACGTCCTGCCACGCGAGCCACCGTCGAGGCCGCCATCGACAAGGTGGGCTATGTGCGCAACATGCTGGCCGGCAGCCTGGCCTCGGCCAACTCCCGCTTCATTGCGGTGATCGTGCCATCGCTTGCCAATATCGTCTTCGTCGAGGTGATCGCCGGCCTGCAGGCGGAGTTCGAGCGCCACGGCTACCAGATCCTGCTGGGCAACACCGACTACGACCTGGACCGGGAATGCGAGCTGGTGCGTACCTTTCTCGGCTGGTCTTCCTCGGCACTGGTCGTGACCGGCCTGCGCCATAGCGAGGCCTGCCAGCGCGTGCTCGAGCACTGGGAGCACCCGGTTGCCGAAATCATGGAACTTGGCGAGACCCGCGACCTGAACATTGGGCTCGATCATGCCGAAGCCGGGCGCTGCATGGCGAAACACCTGCTCGGGCGCGGTCATCGCCAGATCGTCTATGTGGCGGCGCAGCTGGAACGCGACTATCGTGCCGGCCTGCGTTTTGCGGGACACCGCGAGGTACTGGAAGAACAGGGGCTATCGGCACCGCTGCTGGATCTGGAGCATCTTGGCCAATTCGAGACCGGCGCCCAGGCGCTGGAAGAGGTGCTCACCCATCACCCAGAGGCCACGGCAATCCACTTCGCCAACGATGACCTGGCCACCGGCGCCATCCTGCACGCCCAGCGTCAGGGCATCCGGGTACCCGAAGAGATCGCCATCGCCGGCTTCAACGGCCTGCCGATCGGCCAACGCATCACCCCGCGACTGACCACCATCCTCTCACCCCGCGAGACCATTGGCCGCGAGGCCGCCCGCCGGGTGATAGCCAGGCTCCAGGGCGCCGATCGCACCCCCGAACAGCACGACGTCGGCTTCGAGCTACTGGCCGGCGAAAGCACCTGAGTTCATGAGCCAGCACTCGGCGCCGCCGGCCTGGCCATGGATAGATCACCGCGCCGCTACCAGTGCCGGCCGCTGACGGCACTTAGGCCCACGTCGCCCTGTTCGACGCTCAGCAATATCGGCAGCGGCTCATTTGGAAAGGCGAGTTCGGTGATCACCAGCCTGCCGTCATCGATGAATAGCTCCGCCGAGCAGCGGTCGCGCAGCAGCTGACAGGCGATGCGCTGCCCGGCGGGCAAATGATAGTGGCTGCGGTGAGGGAAGTGCTCGCTAAGCGCGTCCGCTTGGCTGGCTTCAGGATCACGCGGCGCAGCGCGCTCAACACTCACGACGAGGCCCGTGTCCAGATATTCCAGCCGATAGACCAGGCTGTCGTCGCCGAAGGGTCGAAGCACCACGGCAGCGCCCGGTGCGAGATCGAGCCGGAATTCGGCCAAGGCGGCTTCGGCCTCGCCGAGCTCCAGTACGCTACCGGGCGCCGGCCGACGCGGCACCACAACCGCATCGAGGGCCAGGGCGCTATCGCGAACCCGGTCCGGAATCGCCTGGCGCAGCACGAGGCCCTCGCCTTGCTCGTCACGCGTCAGGTTAAGCGCCCGGGGAATCGTCATCGCGCCGCGCCAGTCACCGGTCGGTGTCTGATGGGCGTATAGCCAGTTGCTCATCCAGCCGATCACCAGTCGCTCGCCGGGATGATCCGACCAGCTCTGGGCGGCATAGCAGTCGGCGCCGTGATCGAACCAGGTCACCGTCTCAGACGCCTGTTGAGGCGTGAAGCGAATGCCGTCGAAGTCACCGATGAACACCTGGGTGCCGGAGCCTCCGGCAGGGCCGCACTGCTGCACGCCGACCATCAACACCCAGCGCTCCTCCAAGCTCCCGGCGCCAGCGTCACGATCCGTGCCTTCATCCCCCTGCTGACCGACGCCGGCTTGGCCCTCTACCGGCAACGGGAAGAGGTCCGGGCATTCCCAGGCCAGGTCGTCATGCGCACCGTAACCGGCACCAAAGGTGGAGACCTTCTCCCAGTCCGCGCCTCCCTGGGTGCGATAGATGCCGAGCGTCTGCCCCTCGGTAAGGATCATCACCCAGTGCGCGCTTTCGGCATGCCAGAACACCTTGGGATCGCGAAAGTCCTGAAGCCCCGGATTGTCGAGAATCGCCGCATCGCGCGCCTGCCAGGTACGGCCGCCATCGCGGCTGGCGGCCATCGCTTGGGACTGATGGCCAAGCTCGGGGGAAGCGCCCGGTACATGCCGAGTGAAGAAGGCCACCAGGGGCGTGAGCATGTCGGCACGCAGGGTGCCGCACTCTGCCTTGCGTGGCGCCGTGGTGATCTCGCATTCCGGCACGAAGGCATGCTGCCAGTCGACCACCGCGCTGCCCGAAAAGCACATGCCGTGTTCATCGGGGGTGAGCGCCACCGGCCGATGGGTCCAGTGCACCAGGTCGCCGCTGCTGGCATGCCCCCAGTGCATCGGCCCCCAGACGGTGTCATGCGGATAATACTGATAGAAGAGATGGTACTGCCCGGCGTGATGTACCAGCCCGTTGGGGTCGTTCATCCAGCCCTTGGGCGGCGTGAAGTGCAACAGCGGACGAAATTCCGGCGAGGTGGAGGCGGCATCGGTCATAAGGAACTCGCGGCGCTAATAGCGGTGAACGAAAGGTCGAAGAGAGAAAGGGCGACGACAGAAAACGCGTACCCTACCACCTTGGCTCGCCGGGCCAATAGCTATCAGCCCGGATGGCCTATCGTTGCTCGTCGATTTCCCAAGCCGGCGTTGGCGATGCTGGCGACGGCTCGCCCTGTTCTTCGGCGGGAGCTCTCACTTCCCGCGACGCGTCGTCATCCACCGGGGCCGCTCCTGCTTCTACACTTGACGATGATTCTAACTCAGTCTCTGTATCGCCATCGGCCGCCTCGTCACGGACCTTGTCGGCATTTTCATCGCCGCTGTCCATGCCACCTTCCATGCCACCGGGCTCCAGCTCCAGGCGCGCCCGCTCGGTAAGCTCTCGCGGCAACTCCTTCTTCACCGCCACGCCAAGCTCACGAAACTCGTTGGTCTGCTTGATCAGGTTGCCCTTGCCAGCGCTCAACTGGTTCATGGCGCGGTCAAAGCTCAACCGAGCCCCGTCGAGTTTCTTGCCGACGTCTTCCATGCTGTTGAGGAAGACGCGCAGCTTGTCGTAGAACTTCTCGGCGCGGCTGGCAAGCTCGGCCGAATGGCGACTCTGATCCTCGAAGCGCCATAGCTGGCGCACGATATTGAGGCTGGTCAGCAGCGTGGTCGGGGTGGCCACCAGCACGTTATTTTCGATGGCACGCTGATAGAGGCTCTCGTCGTGCTTGAGCGCCTCGACGTAGGCGGACTCGACGGGAATGAACATCACCACCACTTCCGGCGAGTTGAGCCCCGGCAGGTCATAGTAGTGGCGGTCGGAAAGCTCGGTGATGCGGTCGCCCACCGCTTTGCAGTGCTCGGCAAGTGCCTGGTATCTCTCGCCGTCGCTATCACCGTTCACATAGCGGGTATAGGCAGCAAGCGAGGTCTTGGCGTCGATCACCAGATGCTTCTGCTGGGGCAGGTAGACGATGGCATCCGGCCGGCGACGCCCATCCTCGGTGGTAAAGCTGACCTCGCGATCATAGTCCTTACCCCGGCGCAGGCCGGCGCCGTCCAGCACGTTCTCGAGCATCAGCTCGCCCCAGTTGCCCTGGATTTTCTTCTGACCCTGCAGGGCGTTGGTCAGTTTGTCGGCCTGGTCGGTGATCGCCTGGTTCAGGCTCTGCAAGTGCTTGAGCTCGGTGCGCAGCTGCACGCGCTGCTCGCTCTCCTGCTGGTGGATGGACTCCACCTTCTCGCGAAAGCCCTTCATCTCACTCTGAATCGGCTGCAGCAGGCCGGTCAGACGCTGCTGCGACATGTCCGAGAAGGCCTTGCCCTTACGCTCGAGGATCTCGTTGGCCAGGTTCTCGAACTCCTGCTTCAACTGATCGCGACTCTCCTTGACCAGCGTGAGTTGCTCATCGAAGTGCTGCTGCTTCTGGGCGAGGGTGCTGGTCAGCTCGCCATGGGTGGTCTTCAGGTTGGCAAGCTCGTCGGCCAGCGTCTCGCGAGCGGCCTTCTCGCGCTCCCACCAGGCCTGATAGTTGACCAGCGACGCCTGCTTCTCGTCACGCTGAGTACTTGCCGAGCGCAGGTTCTCGCGCAGGTCGGCGACCTTCTCCTGGCTATCTTCGAGCGCCTGTTCGAGCTTGACGCGCTGCGACTCGGCCCGCTCGAGGCGCTGCTCACGCTCGGCCAGCCGCTCATGGAAACCATCCGACAGCGCCGTCTGATGCTCCCGCAGGCGAGCCAGCGACTCGGTCAGGGTCGCCTTCTCTTCGCCGAGCGCCTGAGCCCGTTCGCGGGCCTCGCCAAGCGCATCGGTCAGCCGTTCGACGTCTTGCTCGCGGGCGGCGAGCCCATCGCGCAGGCTTGAAAGCTCGGTCTCCAGACGCGCCCTGGCAAGCTCGGCCTGGGAGAAAGCCTCGGCCTTCTCGGCCAGCGTCTTATCACGCTCAGCAAGCATGGCGTCACGGGCGTCGAGCGTCTCCGTCTGGCGGGCCAAGGCCTCGCGCAGCGACTCAGCCTGCGCGTCTGCCTCGGCGTGAGCGTGCTTGAGCGCCTCACGATGGCGTCGACGGGCCAGCCAAGCAGCCGATAACGCCCCCAACACGAAAGCCGCCACGGCCGCCAGCGCGGCCATCATTATGGGATCAAGCGTCATGCATCAGTCCTTGTGTTCGGCGTGGCCGATGGCCTGTGTCTGGCATCAACCGGCCTTACTGCACCGTTTCCTGCTCGCTGAAGCGGTCGGCAAAGAGCGCGGAGCTCAGATAACGCTCGGCGCTGTCGGGCAGCACCACGACGATATTCTTGCCGCGATGTTCGGGCTGCTGGCCGATACGCACGGCGGCGGCCACGGCGGCCCCGCAGGAGGTGCCGCAGAGAATGCCTTCTTCCAGCATCAGGCGGTGGGCCATGGCCATGGCCTCTTCGTTGCTGACCTGCTCGACCTGGTCGATCATCTCGAGATCGAGGTTTTTAGGCACGAAGCCAGCGCCGATCCCCTGAATCTTGTGTGGCGCGGGGGCCAGCGGCTCGCCGGCCAGGGTCTGGCTGATGATAGGTGAGTCAGTGGGCTCGACGGCCACGCTATGAATCGCCTTGCCCTGGGTCTTTTTGATATAGCGCGAGACGCCCGTCAGGGTCCCGCCGGTGCCGACCCCAGCGACGAACACGTCCACTGCGCCGTCGGTGTCGTTCCAGATCTCGGGGCCGGTGGTGGTCTCATGGATGCGCGGGTTGGCCGGGTTATTGAACTGCTGGGGCATGAAATAGCGCGCCGGTTCAGACGCGGCGATTTCCTCGGCCTTGGCGATGGCCCCCGGCATGCCCTTGGCGGGCTCGGTCAGCACCAGCTCGGCGCCCAGCGCCTTGAGCACCTGGCGCCGCTCGAGGCTCATCGACGCCGGCATGGTCAGCATCACCTTGTAACCGCGAGCGGCAGCGGCGAAGGCCAGCGCGATACCGGTATTGCCGCTGGTCGGCTCGATGATGGTCATGTCCGGCGTGAGCAGGCCACGCTCCTCGGCGTCCCAGATCATGGCCGCACCGACCCGACACTTCACCGAATAGGCCGGGTTGCGGCCCTCGATCTTGGCCCAGATGGTCGCGCCCGCGTTGACCCGGTTAAGACGCACCAGCGGGGTATTACCGATGGACAGCGAGTTGTCGTCGTGGATATTGGCCATGAATATGTCCCTGCGGGTCTATGTATGAAATCGAATGTTGGCCGATCATAGCACCGGCTAGGGGTTGTCCGAATAGCCAGGCATGCACGCGTCGACGAAGACGCGGTAATCCTGGGCGACGCAGTCGGCATAGGTCACCGCCAGGGTGCTGACCACCTCGATGAACGGCTCCAGGCGTCCATCGAGTCGCTCGCAGACGTTGCGCGCAAAGCGCGCCGGGTCGTCCTGGTTTAGCGCACGGGCGCCGCGCAGGTGTTCGCGGGCAAGAATCCGTCCCCACTGCTTGACCAGTTGGCGATAGGGCTTGGCGCCGTCGAGTTTGTGGGTAGGAAAGTCTTCCTTGAACGGTGAGCGCTCGCGCACCGAAAACACTCTGTCGCCCAGATGCAGCCAGCCCAGATAGATGTCGGGATGCTCGGCGATAGCGCTGAAGGCGGCGGCATGGCGGGTACCTTCGTGAGGGAAAGCCGCCCTCCAGGCACGCTTCTCGGCGGCATTCATCTTGCGCCAGCCTTCGGGGGTCGTCTGCTGCTTCACATCGAGGATGACGTCGTCGTGCTCATGCTTGTGCTCGAGCCTGCGCCCGCCTTCGATCAGCACGTAGTAGCGCTCGAGTCCCAGCGAGCCGGTACCGGCGTCGAGACGCCGCGCCATGTCCTTGATCCGAAAGTGATCTTCCTCGGCCTGGGCGCGCGCTCCGCTCAGGGTGTTGCAATACTCCTCCTCGATGGCCTTGCGCAGCTGGCTACTCAGGTGCGCGGGCAACCGGGCCAGCTTCTCGGGGCGCTCTTCGACGGCAAAGCGGCGTCCGTCCTCGTCGAGAGTGGTCCACTTGTCGAGCATCTTGGCCCGGCTCTCCTTACGCGTCACCTTCTCGAGGAAAGGCGCCAGGGGGCCCTTGGCGGTCTCTAGGGTCACGGCCATCGGCGCCTCGCCGCGCACATGGCCGGCCAGTTCGTCATGATAGCTTTCGAGCAGTTTTTTCAATGCCTTGCGGATGCCCTTGCGGGAAAGGCCGACATTTTCGCGGGCGTCGAGCACCAGGCTGATGGCTAGCCGCCAGAGATCGTACTGATAGTCGCCGATCAGGGCGTCGTCGAAGTCATCCATGCCGTAGCGCACCGCATCGTCGTGGTGGCCATAGGCGCCGAAGTTGTAGGCATGGGCATCGCCCTGCAGCCAGGTCTGGGTTTCGGGCAGGCCGCCGAACAGCGCGAAGCGCCAATCGTGCCAGACATCGTCCCAGTAGAGGTGGTTGGTGCCGCGAAAGAAGCGATACGGCGACTGTGCCAGCTTGGCGAACTTGGCCTCCCGGTCGGCATCGGAAAGGCTGGCGTTGGCGGCGTCGATGGCATCGAGCACCTGCTGGGGTCGGTTATGGCGCGTCAGGGGCTGCGGCATGCGGCGTGTCTCCTCGATAAGGGGCAGTAGCCATGAGAGCGGCCTGTCCCTTCATGGTAGAGGCGGATGAGGTTCGATGATATGGCACCAAGAAGAGCGGTCGCGAAGATGTCACCGAAAGGGCTAGCAGGGTATGATCACGACATTACGCTTCGATCTTGTGACATCCCTAGAAGGCACCCGTCATGCCACGTTTCCGTCTGTGCGCCCTGCCGCTGATTGCCGGCCTCCTGCTGGCGATGCTGCTCCCTGGCTGTACCATCAACACCTACCCGGATGGCCACCGCGAGACCGTGCTCGGCGCACCCGGCGACGCAACGCCTACCCCCTACTCACCGGGCGTGATTCTCGACGAGACAGGTGAACCGCGAGCGATTTCCGACGCACCTCGCTGACCCCTCTGTCTCGATGGCGCCCAGAACGACGCAGGGCGCGGCTAAATCGCATGGATATTCGACTCTGAAACACTGCACTCGGCACACGACAGGCCACTAGCCGGCCTGCCCACAAGGAAACGTCATGGAATGGACCCCTGCGATGCTCTGGCTCGCCGCCGCCCTGGCGCTCGGCCTGGCCGAGCTGACATCCGGCGCGCTGCTGCTGCTGGCACTCGCCATCGCCGCCGCACTGACCGCCGCGACCACCGCCCTCCTCGGGCTACCCCTTAGTGGGCAGTTGCTCGCCATGGGCGTGCTGTCCGGGGTGCTGGTGCCCCTGACCATCAAGGTGATCCGGCCACGCTTCTCGCCCAAGGGCGTGGCCTATGGCACCACCGGCACCGGTGCCCAGCAGGGGCGCCATTATCTGACGCTGGATCGCGACTTCGATGGCGCCAGCGGCCTCAAGATAAACGGTGACTTCTACCGCCTGCGCGTTGCCGACAGCAGCACCACTCGTCTGCCGCCAGGTACCGACGTCATCTTCAAGGAATTCGATGGCACCACCGCCATCGTCACGCTGGCATCCGCCGGCACACCATCACAGGAGCAGTGAAAATGGAATTTCCGTTGAGCCCAGGACTTATTCTCAGTCTGATCGTGGTCGTCATGGGTATCGTGATCATCGCCAAGGGGCTGGTCATCGTCCGTCAGTCCGAGGTCATGGTCATCGAGCGCTTGGGCTCGTTCCACCGAGTCCTTGAGAGCGGCATCAATATCATCATCCCCTTCATCGAGCAGCCCCGTGCCATCACCATGATCCGCTACAAGAAGATGGGAGAAGAGTATCTGCCGCTGACCAGCGACGAAATTCGCATCGACCGCCGTGAAACGGTCATGGACTTCCCCGGCCAGCCGGTGGTTACCACCGACAACGTCACCGTGACCATTAACGGCGCTCTCTACTATCAGATCATCGATCCCAAGCGGGCGGTCTACGAAGTCGAGAACATGAGCCAGGCCGTCGAAGTGCTGGCCAAGACCACCCTGCGTTCGGTGGTCGGCAAGATGGAACTCGACAAGCTGTTCGAGTCCCGTGCCGAGGTCAACAACGAGATCCAGGCGTCGATGGAAGAGCCTGCCTCCAAGTGGGGCGTGAAGATTTCCCGGGTAGAGGTGCAGGACATCGCCATGCCCGAAGAGGTCGAGTCCGCCATGCGTCTGCAAATGGCCGCCGAGCGTAAGCGCCGTGCCACCGTCACCGAGGCCGAGGGCGAGAAGTCCGCCGCCATCGCCATGGCCCAAGGTCAGCGGGAGTCGGCGATCCTCAACGCCGAAGGCGACAAGGAATCCGCCATTCTGCGCGCCCAGGGCGAGCAGGAATCGATCAAGCTGGTACTCAACGCCATCGGCGAGAGCGAAGAGAACAAGCGCACCGTAGTGGGATATCTGCTCGGCCAGAGCTACATCAAGGCTCTGCCGACCATGGCCAAGGAAGGCGAGCGGGTCTTCGTGCCCTACGAATCCTCGGCGCTGCTTGGTTCGATGGGCATGTTCCGCGAAATGGCCGGCTCCCCGGAAGACAGCGTGCGCCAGCACCTCAACGACAATGCCAGCCAATCCGGGCTGCGCAGCGGCATGCTAGGCGGGGCCAGCAGCGCCTCCTGAGCCCTGTTCGATAGCAGCAACCTCCTAGTCTGCTTATCGCTCGTATAGAAGATCGTGCGCCTCGCCTCATTCAGGCGACAGGCGCACGATCTGCCCCTGACGCCCGCCGTTTTCCGCTCACATCGACAAGCTCGATGATGCCAGCCTCGACCTCCCCCACCATTGGCCAGACAGCTCGTTGAAGACGCACGGCGCCGTTTGAAAAAACACAGCGAATAAGCGCCAGTAAAAAGGACTTTTGTAGATTGCCCCAAGTGGATAATTGCAGCCTTTTTCCAATTGTCATGTTATGTCTGTATAAGTAACCCGACACTACGTCATGCCCAAGGCGAGACAGCAGTACAGCCCACCCCTTCCTGAGAAGACGGCACGCCTATGCCCGAAAGTGAACAGGGACGCCTCGATGCCACCAAGTTGCTGTCAGCCTTGGCCGATAGCGCAGGGTACATGGCTGACCAATCCCGCTTCACTGAGGGCGTAAAGCATCTGCTGGCCCTGATTGGCGCCGCCACCGGCGGCAGCCGGGTCTGGGTGTTTCAACTGATCGAGCTCAGTGACGATGCCATCGTTCAGGACTATGTCTTCGAATGGAATGCCACAAGCCACTATCAGCAGAGCAATCAACGGCGTTTTCGGTTTTTTTCCACGCTCTTCGACGACCCTCAATACCAGCAATTGATTGACCAACGCCTGAAGGGCCAAGGTCAAAGCATGGTCACGCACGAGCTGACGCCGGGGTCTTTGCGTACCAACTTGGAAAGTCAGGGCATCCTTTCCATGGCAACCGTGCCGATCCGCTTCAATGGCAAGTGGTGGGGCACCCTGGGAATCGACGACTGCCAGAGGGCGCTGCGCTGGGAAGGAAGCGGACTCCAGGTATTGACCATCGCCGCCGAGCTGATCGCCTCAGGGCTTTATCGCCAGCAGTTGAATAGCCGCTCCCTGCAGCTCGAGCTGCTGCACCGGGTGACCGATTGCGGCGTCTGGGAGATCGACCTGGTCTGCGGCGAGCTTTACTGCTCCCAGGGCCTACGGCGGATCCTCAACTATCCGGCGACCTATCCCCATATTCCTCTGCGACGCTTATTGGCTTGCGTGGTGGCAGAGGATCGACCGCCGCTATTCAAGCGCCTGCGCGAGGCGCTACAAGCCAAGGCCAGTGATTGGCGACAAGACGCCAGAGTGCGAGTCGCTGGCGGTGCGCTTCGCTGGAGCGAAATCGTTGCCGAAATCAGCTATGACGATAAGGGCCGCCCGCTGAGTATCGCCGGGCTGCTGATCGACATCAGCCACCGCAAGCACCAGGAACAGCAGGCGCTAACGGCCTCCAATCATGATGCCCTGACCGAACTGCTCAACCGTCGCGGCCTGGAACAGCACTTCGAGCATCTTGCCCAGCGCCCCAGCACCAAAAAAGGCGACAAGCGCTGGCCCTATCTATTGCTGATGGATATCGATCATTTCAAGCGGGTCAACGACCAACACGGCCACCCTGCAGGCGATGCCCTGCTGTGTCTAATGGCGCGACGCATTCAACAGGTGCTGCGCCGGCAGGACAGCTTCGCCCGCATCGGCGGTGAAGAGTTCGCCGTCCTGCTCGATCAAGTGACGCCCGACCAGGCAATCGAGCTTGGCGAACGCATTCGTCATGTCATCGATCAGCATCCCTTCTGCCTGACGATCCCCGATTCCCATCAAAAGATCGAGCTGCACGTTACCCTCAGCCTTGGGCTGGTAGCGCTTCCCGACAGCGACGACCCCTATGACTGCCAGGCCATTGCCATCGCCCGAGCCGACCGGGCGCTGTATGCCGCCAAGCATCATGGCCGCAACCGCATGGTGGTGTACGACAGTGCCTCCTCTATAGCCTGAGCAATCCAAGTGCGAGTGCCCTTAACTACCGGCCATGCCGCCATATTGTCGCCTGCCCACGACTCGCTGCGACAACACGTCCCATAGCCGCGCTGGGCGATGACATGATCGTGCTTTATTCTTAATGAGCTGAGCTAGCGCGCGGCATCGCGCCTGAGTCCGATTCTCCCTCTCACACCGGATACCCGCTCTCTTGCCAAGGCCTGCCCGACACGCCTACGCCCGCCGCCCGCACGGCGACACCGGGCCCCGGATAAGACCCGATCGCCGCCTGGCCTGGCTGGCGCTGGTCGCCATGCTGCTAATATTCGTCGGCCCGTTGATCAGCCAGTCGCAGCGCCTGCTCGAGCATGAACGGGCCGTTATGCCCATGGCTCAGGCTCATGTTCATTCGACGAGCATGGCTGAGACCGAGGAGCACTCAGCGCATGGCGGGGCATGCCACCACGCCGATGCTCTGGCCGCCTGCGGCTATTGCCTGCTGTTCGCCCACACCCCGGGGCTTACGCCGACGCTGGCGCTGCTGGCAGCGACACCAGCCCCCTCCCATGCCCGGCCGTTGGCCAGCACCCAACTGCCGCATGGAGAAACCGACCATCCGGCGTTCGCGCCCCGTGCCCCGCCGCTCCCTCTGATGTCGTGAGCCACTCCCCCTGATGCAAGACGGCTCCGGTCGTCTTGCCAACAGGCCTGTGCCCTGCCGCTATCGCAGGGTGCTGCTTCACCCATCAGAGATACCCCATGACCGAACACGCAACCGCGCCACCCCGTACCGCCAGCATCCTCAAGGCGCTGATCATCCGCCTGCATGGCTATATCGGCCTAATGGTCGGCCCCTTCATTCTGTTCGCCGCCCTGACCGGCACTCTCTACGCGCTGACGCCGGCCCTCGAGCAGGCGATCTATCACCAGGCCTTGACCACCGACCCGACGCAAAGCACAGCCGATGCCGCCCCCGCGCCGCTGGCAGAGCAGATCGCCGTGGCCCAAGCCTATCTGGGGGATGACCGCGCCCCCAGCGCCATCCGTCCCGCTCCCGAACCCGGCACCACCACCCGGGTGATGTTCAACGATCCAAGCCTCAAGGGCAGCGAACATCGCGCCATCTTCATCGACCCAACGAGCCTTGTCGTGCGCGGCGACATGACGGTCTACGGCACCAGCGGCGTGCTGCCGCTGCGACGCATCATCGACCAGCTGCACCGCAACCTGTTGCAGGGCGATATCGGCCGGCTCTACAGCGAACTGGCCGCGTCCTGGCTGTGGCTCGCGGCGCTGGGCGGGCTTGCCATCTGGGCCTTTTCGCCAAGCCCCAGGGTCGACGCAGGCAAGCAGACCCGGACGGCCAAGCGCCTGCGCACCCGCCGACGTCACAGCCTGCTGGGGCTCGTGCTGCTGATAGGCCTGCTTGCCCTCTCGGCCACCGGCATGACCTGGTCCAAATGGGCAGGCGCCAACTTCTTTACCCTGCTCAAGGCCGGCGGCTGGGGCACGCCCCGGGTATCGCTCGAGCTGGGCGCGCCCAGCGCCACGAATGCTCACGCCGACCATCAGGCATCGCACACCCAGAGCGCCCTGTCGAATGTGGGCGATGCCGACCGGGTGCTGGCCGCGGCCCGTCAGGCAGGCCTGGATGCCGGCAAGATCGAGCTCCGTGTGCCCGGCCCTGAGCAGGCATGGAAGGTGCGAGAAATTGACCGCGCCTGGCCCTCGCAGGTCGACGAGGTCGCCATCCATCCGCAGAGCTTTGCAGTGCTCGATCAGGTGCGCTTCGGCGATTATCCGCTGCCGGCCAAGCTGACCCGCTGGGGCATCGATGCCCACATGGGCGTGCTGTTCGGCCTGCCCAACCAACTCATGTTAGCCGCGCTGGGGATCGGCATCATCGTCATGGTGAGCTGGGGATACGCGATGTGGTGGCGCCGCCGTCAGCCAAACGCCGGTCAGGCCCTGTGGCCGCTACTGCGCCGCCTGCCACCGGCCACGCTGATCGTGATGGGCGCTACCGCCCTGGGGCTGGGCATCGCCATGCCGGTGATGGGCGTGAGCCTGCTCATACTGCTAGGCATCGACGGTCTGCGTGCTAACAGACACGCGATGGAAAGCACGGCCATCAGCGATTCGCGCTAGGCGAAACTGCCTTCTAGCTTCAGCCCTCAGCCGCCAGGTCGACACCGAAGCGGCTGAGCTGCATTTCCTGCAGGCGACTCAGGCTACGCCGGAAGGGAAAGGCCAGGTGCCCCTTGGAGTAAAGCGCTTCGAGGGGCACCTGGGCGGCGAGGTAGAGAGGAATGCCGCGGTCGTAGCACTCATCGACCAGGGCAATGAAGCGGCGCACGCCGTCATCCTGAGGTGAAAGCGCCGGTAGCGACCGGTCGCCCGCTTCGACTCGCTCTACGCCGTCCTCGGTGCCGCGGGCGATGCGCGCGGCCTCCGGCTCCCCGCTAAGGCTCGGCACCCCGTCCAGCAGGATGGCCCGAAAGCGGTCACAGAGGCCGATGAAATCCAGCGCCGATAGCGGCTGCTCGCAAAGCGCAGCGTAAGAACACCAGAGCACGTCTTTCCCTTGCCGCTTCACTTCGATTTCACGGTGCCCCAGGCTGATGGGCTCACTGGTGGTCGCTTGCCCTGAGGCCAACTCATCGAAGACCGCAGGCAGCGGGCTCGGCGCTCCTGGCTCGACTATCCAGTAACGTTTGCGGGCCTCGCCCGGATGCTGGCGATGGTCCTGACCGCCGTCGAGGTGAATCACCTTCAGATGCTGCTTGAGGGCAGCGACGGCCGGTAGGAAACGCTCGCGATTGAAGCCGTCGGCATAAAGCTGGTCAGGCGCCTGGTTGGAGGTGGTCACCAGCGCCACTCGTTGCTCGAACAGCGCGATCAGCACCCCGCCCAGCAGCATGGCATCGGCGATGTCGTTGACGTAGAGCTCATCCAGGCACAGCACCCGCACCTCGTCAGCCAGTTCGGCCGCCAGCCGCCCCAACGGGTCGGAGGTGCCCATCAGTTGGAACTGACGCTGGTGCACCCAGCGCATGAAGTGATGAAAATGCTGGCGACGCACCGGCACCTCGAGCGAGGCAACGAACCGATCCATCAGCCAGGTCTTGCCGCGCCCCACCGGCCCCCAGAGGTAGAGCCCCCTGACGCGTTCTGGGCCAGAGGGCGCTTGCTCGTCTTCTGTCCCCTTGGCGCAGGCTCCGTGCAGCGCCCGGGCACAGGCGTCCAGCGCCTCGACGGCTTGACGCTGGGCAGCATCCTCGACGAAGCCGTGCTCGAGGGCATGCTCGTAGGCGTCAAGGGGCGAAATAGTCATCGGCGGTGCCTGCGCAGTAAGATGTCGTAGTAAAAAAAGATCGAAAGAGCCTTTACTGTGCCAGCCTCACGGCAGGCTAGAAAGCGGCGCACTAAAACCTGCTGGCGTCGGGGCAGGATAAAAAACGCCCCCGCCGGCCAGGAAGGCCGACGAGGGCATGATGTTGCCAGTCACCAAGGTGCAGCGACCTATCCCAGCTGGAACGGATATACCGAGCCGATCTTGAGAAGCTGGGTCAGCTCGTCCAGGGCGGTCAGGGTCTCGACGGCAAGCTGCGGGTCGGCCAGATCCTCCACCGCTAGGCGATCGCGATAGTGCTTCTCCACCCAGGCGGTGAGATCGGCGTAGAGGCCATCGTTGAGCAGCACTCGACCGGTCACGGCGCTACGCTCGGCATCGGACAGCGCCACGCGCAGGCGCAGGCAGGCAGGGCCACCGCCGTTGCGCATGCTCTGTTTGACGTCCTTGACCAGCACCTCGTTGATCGGGTTCGCGCCAGCGATCAGCAGATCCTGAATGGTGCGCCACACTGCCTCGTTCTCCTGACACTCGCCGGGCACCACCAGGGTCATCGAACCGTCCGGGTTCGAAAGCAGCTGCGAGTTGAACAGATACGAGCCCACGGCATCCTCGAGGCTGACAGCCTCTTCCGGCACCCGCACCGGGATCAAGGGCGTGGCCATCTTGGCGCGCAGTTCGTCCAGGGTGCCTTCCTCGTCGCGGAAGGCCTTGGCGTGGTAGAGCAGCACCGGGCCGTTGCCCACCGCGATCACGTCGTTGTGGAAAACGCCACCGTCGATGGCCTCTGGATGCTGCTGGGCGAATACCGTCTGGGCGTCAGTCAGGCCATGCTGGCGGGCCACCGCTTGGCTGGCCTCCAGCGTCTGGCGGGCAGGGTAACGCTTGGGCTCGATGCCATCACCGCCGAAGGCCTGGCGGCCGTAAACGAACAAGTGCACGCCAGGCTCGCCGTAGGCACCGCACAGGCGGGTGTGGTTGGCCGCGCCCTCATCGGAGAACGCAGGAGTGGCGGGCAGCACCGGATGGTGGGCGAAGTAGCCCTCGTTCTCGAAGATCGCCGCCAGCACCCGACCCGTGGTCTGCGGCTCCAGGTAGCGGTGGAAGCTCGACTGAAGATTGGCCGGGGTGAAGTGCACACGGCCATCCGGGGCATCGACGCTCGGCGTCACGGTGCCGGCGTTGGCGGTCCACATGCTGGAGGCCGAGCAGACCGCACGCAGGATCTGCGGCGCCTCCTTGGCGGCCCGGGCCAGCACTTCGCCGTCGCTGCCGGAGAAACCCAGCGCCCGCAGCGCACCGAGGTCCGGGCGCTGCTGGGGCGGCAGCACGCCCTGGGCATAGCCCGCATCCATCAGCGACTTCATCTTGCCAAGGCCTTGCAGGGCCCCTTCCCGAGGGTTGGAGACCAGGCCACCGTGGCTCATCGAGGCCACATTGCCGTGAGCCAGCCCCGAGTAGTTATGGGTCGGCCCGACCAGGCCATCGAAGTTCACTTCCCGCACGTCGCTAATGGTCTGGCTCATAGCACCACCCCCGCCGGCAGGGTCTCGGGCAGCACCAGGCTCTCGGCCTCCATGGAGGCGACCGGGTAGGCGCAGTAGTCGGCAGTGGTCTTGTATGAGCGCACTGGGAGTGCCTTGGCCACCGATACCATCCTTTGCTGAATCACAGGCTCACTCATAGCACCACCCCCGCCGGCAGGGTCTCGGGCAGTACCAGGCTCTCGGCCTCCATGGAGGCGACCGGGTAGGCGCAGTAGTCGGCAGCATAGTAGGCACTAGGGCGGTGGTTACCGCTGTCGCCCACCCCGCCGAAGGGCGCGTCACCGGAGGCGCCGGTGGTCTGGCGGTTCCAGTTGACGATGCCGGCGCGAATCCGCAGCAGGAAGTCGTCCCAGTCGGCCCGCTTGCCCCCGATCAGCCCGGCGGAGAGGCCGTAGCGAGTATCGTTGGCCAGGGCGATCGCCTCGTCCCAATCGGCGTAGCGGTAAACCTTGAGCAACGGACCGAAGTGCTCCTCGTCCGGCACCGCGATGCCCGTGACATCGACCAATGCCGGCGACAGCAGGCTGGTGCCCTCTTCCAGGCGGCGCATGCGCGAAAGCACGCTGCCGCCCATGGCTTCCAGGTCATCCTGAGCCTTGAGCAGGCCATCGGCCGCCTCGCGGCTGACCAGGCCTCCGTAGAAGGGCGCGTCCTCGCTGAACTGGCCGGCCACCCGCAGCTTGGCGATGGCCGAGACCAACGCTTCGATCAGGCGATCACCCACCGGGCCTTCCGGCACGATCAGGCGACGCGCGCAGGTGCAGCGCTGGCCGCCGGAAAGGAACGCAGACTGCAGGATGGCCAGCACCGCGGCGCGCTCATCCGGCACGTCCTTGACCACCAGCGGATTGTTGCCGCCAAGCTCCAGCGCCAGGATCTTGTCGAGCTGGCCGGCGAACTGGCGCTGCAGGATGCCGCCAACCTTGGCGCTGCCGGTGAACAGCAGGCCGTCGATGCCGGGATGGGCGGAGAGCGCCTGGCCGACCGGGGCGGCGCCCTGGACCAGATTGATCACGCCGTCCGGCAGGCCGGCCTCTCGCCAGCACTGCAGGGTCAGATCGGCGGTCAGCGGCGTCTGCTCGCTGGGCTTGAAAACCACGGTATTGCCGGCCAGCAGCGCCGGCACCATGTGACCGTTGGGCAGGTGGCCGGGGAAGTTGTAGGGGCCAAACACGGCAAGCACGCCATGCGGGCGATGGCGCAGCACCGCCTGGGTGCCGTTGACGTCCTTACTGCGCTCGCCGGTGCGCTCGTGATAGGCGGCCACCGACAGCGCCACCTTGCCGATCATGGCGCCGACTTCGGTACGCGCTTCCCAGAGCGGCTTGCCGGTTTCCTGGGCGATGGCGGTAGCCAGCACCTCACGGCGGCCATCGAGCACGTCGCGGAAGCGCTCGACCAGCGCCTGGCGCTCGGCGAAGGGGGTACGAGCCCAGGCCGGGAAGGCGCCACGGGCGGCCTCGACCGCGGCCCCGACCTGCTCGGCACTGGCGCTGCTGCCCTGCCACAGGGTGTCATGAGACACCGGGTCGGTCTTGACGAAGCCCTCGGCCTCACCGGGAAGCCAGGTAGCGCCGATCAGGAGTTGCTGCTTGGCGTGCATGGAATCTCTCCTTGCGCGCGGCGGGACCGCCGCGCCTGCGAAGTGGGTGGCCAACCGGATAGCGCGGCGCTGCCGTGACGTCCGGTCGCGAATTGTTGTGGTGGTCCGTCGCGGCTCAGGTGCTGAGCACCCGCACGCTGTCGCCGGTGCCGACGCCAAGGCGGCGTGCCTCAGTCTCGGTCAGAGTGATGACCTCGCCCTCGGGGCCGCGACCCACCCAGCAGGCGCAGAAGCCGACCATAGCGGTGGTCGACACCAGCCATTCCGGGCGCTCGCGGGTATCGCTGCCAAGCTCAGTGGCGGGCTCGGCGCCCACTTCCACCCGGCAGAGCGTCGAGTTGCGCACCGCGCGCACATCGTCGATATAGGCCTCGACGGTCGGGCCGGCATCGAAGATGTCGATATAGCCTTCCCAGCGCAGCCCTTCCTTCTTGAGCATCTCGAGCGCCGGGCGGGTGTGCTCGTGGACCTCGCCGATGCAGGCCTGGGCCTCCTTCGAGAGGAAGGTGGTGTAGATCGGGAACTTGGGCATCAGCTCGCCGATGAAGCTCTTCTGGCCAAGGCCCGTCAGGCGGTCGGCCTGATTGAACTCGAGCGGAAAGAAGTGGCTGCCCAGGTTCTCCCAGAAAGGGCTCACGCCTTCCTTGTTGAAGACGCCGCGCATCTCGGCCAGCACCTTGTCCGGGAAGCGGTCGCGGAACTGGGCCATGAACAACCAGCGCGCCTTGGACAAAAGGGCGCCGTTGCGCTCGTGGCGACGGTCGGCACCGCGGTATTCCGGACGCAGGAACAGCGAGGCCACCTCGGCATCGCCGGTGTGATCCGAGCTCAGAAACAAAGTGTCGATGGTGCGGTGCAGATCGAGCTGCACCGAGGAATGCGCCAGGGTGCCGAGCCGGTAGTGATAGAAAGGCACCTCGCGGCCCACTTGGGCTTCGATGGCGCAGCAGCCGGCCAGCTCGCCGTTGTCCTCGTCTTCCAGCACGAAGAAGTACAGGCGATCATCGACCGGAGTGCGCTCCTCGAAGGCACGCGCCGCCGACTCGATCTTGCTTGCCAGGAATTCGCGGTTGTCGGGCAGCGAAGTGAAGCCGACGCCGGTCTGTCGGGAGAGGGCCTGCAGGCCGTCCAGGTCGCCGCGGGCAATCGGACGAATGCGCATCACAGTTCTCCTTCGTCGAGGGCATCGATGGCGTCGGGCAGCGCCAGGGGCGCGGCCAGCACGGCGCGGCCCTCCTCGACGCCGAGGATCTCGGCATGCTCGGGAGAGAGCATCAACTGCCCGGTGGGCGACAGCGCATAGCGGGCCACCACGCAGCGGAACTCGCCGAGCTTCTGGTTGGCGATCATCGCCGGTTCCGCATCGGGCAGTGAGGCGGCCGGGCGGATGCGTACCGGGTGCCAGCTGGCGCGACGGAAGGTCTCCAGACGCTCTCGCTCGCCCTTGATCACCGGGCCGGCATCGAAGATGTCGACATGGCGGCTGCGCACGAAGCCCTCGGCCAGCATCTCCTCGAGCGCCGACTCATGGTCCGGATGCTCGCGGCCGATGGCGGCCCGCGCCGGCGGCGTGAGCAGCGGCAGATAGAGTGGGAACTGCGGCATCACCTCGGCGATGAAGCTCTTCGAGCGCACCCCGGCGATATGGTTGATCTCCTGATAGCCGCGCTGGAAGAAGTGCTCGCCGACGCTCGCCCAGAACGGTGACTCGCCCGCCTCGTCGAGAAACCCCGGGAAGGCCACCGCCAACAGATCGGCGAAGCGCTCCGGGTACTGGGCGATGAACATCAGTCGCGCCCGGCGCAGCAGGCTCTCGGCGCTGGTGCCCTTGTAGCGCGGGTCCAGCGACAGCGCGCACAAAAGTGACGCTTCGGAAACCTCGTGGGACAGCGACAGGGTCTGCACCTCGCGGCGCACGTTGAGCTGCTGCGAGGCGTGAATCAGGGTTTCCTGACGGTAGGTGTAGTAGGCATCCACCGCGCCGGCCTGGGCGCGGATGGTAGCGGTACCCACCACCTCGCCGCGTTCCCGATCTTCGAGCACGAAGGTGTAGTGCTCGTCGCCGGGAAAGTCGACCGCGCGACTAAAGGAGCGCTGGGAGCGAGTGATCCGCTCTTCCAGACGATCGCGGTGGGCCGGCAGGTTAGTCAGGCGCGGCGTGGCGGTGCCGGCCAGGCGCTCAAGGGCCGGCAGATCCGCCGACCGGGCAGGACGAACGACCAGCATGGGCTGTCCTCCATCGTGGCCATGAGTGGGGGCTGAACCTTGGGCTGAGGCCGTCACGGTAGCGCTCATGCCTGGGCGACAAGCTTGGCGATGGCCCGCTCGAGGCGCGCCATGCCCTCGCGGATGTCTTCCTCGGGGATCACCAGCGACGGCGCCATGCGCAACACGTTGGGCCCGGCGATCAGCGCCATCAGCCCCTCTTCGATGGCCAGCGGCAGGATGTCCTTGGCGCGGCCCTCGAAGGCGGGCGACATCTGCGCGCCCATCAGCATGCCCATGCCGCGCACTTCCTTGAACACGCCATGCTTGTGGTTGATCTCCTCGAGCAGCTCGCGGAACAGCGCGTGGCGACGCTTGACGCCCTCGAGCACCTCGGGGGTGTCGATGAACTCGACTGCTGCCAGCGCCACGGCGGAGGCCAGAGCGTTGCCGCCGTAGGTGGAGCCGTGGGTGCCGATGCCCAGCGCCGGCGCGATGGCGTCGGTGGTCAGCATGGCGCCGACCGGGAAACCGCCGCCCAGCGACTTGGCGCTGGTCAAGATGTCCGGGGTCACGCCGTATTCCATGTAGGCGTACAGCGAGCCGCTGCGGCCGACGCCGGTCTGCACCTCGTCGAAGATCAGCAGCGCCTGGTGCTCGTCACACAGCGCCCGCACGCCCTCGAGGAATTCTTGGGTGGCCGGCACGATGCCGCCTTCGCCCTGCATCGGCTCGACCATCACCGCGCAGGTGTCGTCGCCCATCAGCTCGCGCACCGCCTCGAGGTCATTGAACTCGGCGTGCAGGATACCGCCAGGCACCGGCCCGAAGCCCTGGGAATACTTGGGCTGGCCGCCGACGCTGACGGTGAAGAAAGTGCGGCCGTGGAACGACTGGCGGAAGGAAATGATCTTGTCCTTGTGCTCGCCGTGCTCGTTGTAGGCCCAGCGACGGGCCAGCTTGAGCGCCGCTTCATTGGCTTCGCCGCCGGAGGAACACAGGAACACCTTGTCGGCGAAGGTGCGCTCGGTAAGCGTCTTGGCGAGCTTCAGGGCCGGCTCGTTGGTGTAGACGTTGGCCAGGTGCCAGAGTTTATCGGCCTGATCCTTGAGGGCGTCGACCAGCACCGGATGGCAGTGGCCGAGGGCGTTGACAGCGATGCCGCCGGCGAAATCGATATACTCGCGGCCTTCCTGATCCCATAGGCGACTCCCCTCGCCGCGCACCGGGATCACTTGCTGGGGCGCGTAGTTGGGCGCCATATAGCGGTCGAAGTCGCTGCGGGTCGGGGTATAGCTCATGGTCTGTTCCATCCTTTTGGGATCTGGGTATTGAAAGAGTATACGGGGGCGCCGTCACGCTCGGCTTTCAGCGATGGGACGGCGAATTATGAAAAGCGGCGGGCGGCCATCAGGCCATCGGCGTCGATAACCACCCTTGAAGACGGCCCTTGAAGAATCCGGGGAGCACCCCATCTTATTAGCAGGCTAAAAACATCTCCTGCCCCACCAGGGCTTTCAGACGAGCCCGCCAGGGCCTATTCCACAAGGAGTCTGCCACATGCGTATCGATCTATCCGGCAAGCATGCCATCGTTACCGGTTCCACCGCCGGCATCGGCTATTCCATCGCCAGCGGACTCGCCGAAGCCGGCGCCGAGGTGGTGATCACCGGGCGCACTCAGTCCCGCGTCGACGACGCCATTGCCAGTCTGAAGCAAGCGCAGCCCCAGGCAAGCATCAGCGGGGTTGCCGCCGACCTGGGCACGGCCGAGGGCTGCCAGGCGCTGATCGACGCCCAGCCCAACACCGACATCCTGATCAACAACGTAGGCATCTTCGCCCCTCAGGATTTCTTCGAGACCGACGACGAGACCTGGCAGCAGTTCTTTGACGTCAACGTGATGAGTGCGGTGCGCCTGTCACGCCACTACGCCAAGGGCATGCGCGAGCGCGACTGGGGGCGGATCCAGTTCCTGTCCAGCGAGTCGGCGCTGAACATTCCCAGCGAAATGGTCCATTACGGCATGACCAAGAGCGCGGTGCAGTCGATCTCTCGCGGGCTTGCCAAGGTGCTTGCCGGCACCAACGTCACCGTCAACGCCATTCTGCCGGGGCCGACCCGCTCCGAAGGCGTGCTCGAGATGCTCAAGCAGGCCGCCGATGAGGCGGGCATCTCTCAGCAAGAGATGGAAGCTCGCTTCGTGCAGGAAAATCGTCCCTCCTCGATCATTCAGCGCCTGGCAACGCCAGAGGAAGTCGCCAACATGAGCGTCTATGCGGCCTCGCCTCAGGCCAGCGCCACCACCGGCGCAGCGCTGCGGGTGGAAGGCGGCATCGTCGACACCATGGCCTGACGGCACCACTCGATGGCTTGGCTCCCTAGGCCATGATCATTCCAACCATGACTAGGCCAGCGCCGAGTGTCGGTCACGCTGCCATGCCGGTGGGACCGACTGCCGAAGCATCTCCAAAAAACTGGTGACCCGCCTGGGCTGATGGCCAAAAGGGTACAGCAGGGTGACCGGCAAATCCGCCGGTTGCCATGTCTCGAGACAGGCCATCAGCTCACCGGGATGCGCCTGCTCGCGCCCCGCCACCATCCAGTCCGGTAACACCCCAAGTCCTCTCCCCCGGGCGATGGCATCGATGTGCATGCTGTACTGGTCGACTCGCAGCCGCGACGGTGATGGCGCTACGTCGACGATGCCTTCCTGATCATGATGCAGGGTAAGCCCTTCCATGCTGTCCCCCAGCAGATCCACCCAGTCATGCCCGGCAAGCTCACGAGGATGCGACGGTTCCCCACGCCGGTTCAGATAATCCGGATGCGCGTAGAGATGGCGACTCAAGCGCCCGAGGATTTCCTGACGCAGGCCGCATTCCGGCACCCTGCCAAGCCACAGGCATAGCGTCCGGTCGTCGCCCACCGATGGCACCGCGCCCTGGGTGCGTACATCGAGCCTCACGCCCGGATAGCGCGCAAGGAACGCCTCGGCGCAGGACGTGAACCAGCCGCGCAGGAACATGCTGTGCACGTGCACAGTGATCTCACCGCTGACCGCCTCCTTGAGCTCATCCAGCGCCTGATGGCTCTGCTGGGCCAGTTGCTGAAGCTGGTGGCAATAGCGCAGGAAGACCTCTCCGGCCTCAGTGGCGATCATGCGGTTGGACTGACGGCGCAGCAGCGGCTGGCCCAGGTGGTGCTCCAGTTGATGGATGCGTCGGCTCAGGGTCGATTTGGACACCCCCAGTCGCGTGGCACTGCGCGCAAGGCTGCCATCCTCCATGACGGCCGCGAAAGCAGCCAACTCATCAAAGTCATACATGTTTTAACGTCTTCCTATCCTTCGCGTCATCCGCTGTGCAGGGCCAAACGTTGCAGAAGCTGCAACGCGGCGTCGCAGGACATCTGACCCGAGCCGATGAAATAATGCAAATCACAAGGATTCGCATTAACAAAAGCGCAAGGGACAACATGGCAATTCATTTTCAAAAAACCCTGCTCGGCTTGATGGTGGCCGGGCTTGGCACCACGGCGCAGGCCGCTTCAGCCCCACAGACCGATCCAGTCACAGCGGAAGATACCGCCACACTGGATAACATCGTGGTGACAGCAGCAGGCTTCGAGCAGCAGACGAAAGATGCTCCGGCCTCGATCAGCGTACTGACACGCGAGGACCTGGAAGATCGCTACTATCGCGACGTCACCGATGCCCTGCGCGACGTGCCTGGGGTAATCGTCACCGGCGCGGGCGCCTCCAAGGACATCAGTATGCGGGGGATGCCTGCCGACTACACTCTGCTGCTGATCGACGGCAAGCCGCAAAGCAGCCGCGAGTCGCGTCCCAACAGCGACGGTCCCGGCATTGAACAGGGCTGGCTGCCGCCGCTTTCCGCCATCGAGCGCATCGAGGTAGTGCGCGGGCCGATGTCGACCCTCTACGGTTCAGATGCCATCGGCGGGGTCATCAATGTCATCACCCGCAAGGTGGCCGATGACTGGCACGGCAACCTACAGACCCAGACGGTTCTCCAGGAAGACAGTGCCTCAGGCAACAGCCAGCAGACCAATGTCTATCTTAGTGGCCCGCTGGCACCGGGGCTGCTGGGCCTTCAGGTATACGGCCAGACCAGTGCCCGAGACGAGGATGAGATCGTCAATGGCCATGCCAAAAGCGACCTGCGCAGCCTTACCGCGCGCCTGACGCTGACCGCCAACGAGGACCATGATCTCACCCTGGAAGCCGGCCGTTCGGAGCAGGCCCGAGAGGAAAGACTAGGGCGATCCGCACCCAGCGAAGGCTGCCGCGGCGGCTGCGAGGACTCGTACAACGAGTACACCCGCGAGCATATTGCCCTGAGCCACAGCGGCCGCTGGGATCTTGGCACCAGCGAATCCTATGTGCAGCGCGAGGTCAGCGAAAACAAGTCCCGGGAGATGGAGATCACCAACACCACGGCCAAATCCAGCCTGGTGATACCACTCGCAGCACATATCGTCACCCTAGGGGCCGGCTACGAGGAAGAGTCGCTCTCCGATGACACCTCCAACCAGATCTCCGACCGGGACGAAATAGAATCCTCGCAGTGGGCGCTGTTCGTCGAAGACGAATGGATGCTCACCCAGGACTGGTCGCTCACCGGCGGGCTGCGCTTGGACGACAACGAAAACTATGGCAGCCACCTGAGCCCGCGCCTCTACAGCGTGTGGAACCTGACGCCCCGCTGGACCCTCAAGGGCGGCGTATCCACCGGCTATCGCTCGCCCAGCCTTCGCGAGATCACCGCCGACTGGGGCCAGATCAGCCGCGGGGGCAACGTCTACGGCAACCCGGATCTCGAACCTGAGACCTCATTGAACAAAGAACTCGGCCTGCTCTACTCAACGCGTGGCGGAGTCGATGCTGGCATTACCGTTTTCCACAACGATTTCAAGGACAAGATCACCCGCATCGCCTGCCCGGACGACGTCTGCACCGCCGGCCCCAACCAGTTCGGCTCCGACCCGACCTACCGCATCAACGTCGATGAAGCCGTCACTCGGGGCGTCGAGCTGTCACTGTCGGCGCCGCTTGGGGATAGCGTCGAGGCCTCGGCTAGCTATACCTACACCGACTCCGAACAGAAGAGCGGACAGTACGAGGGCGAACCGCTGACTCAACTACCCAAGTATCTGGCTAGCCTGTCGCTTGATTGGCAGGCCTCACAGCGCCTGACGCCCTGGGCTCGCGTGACCTATCGAGGCGAGGAAAGCCAGCCCAATACCGGCCCATCTCAGGATGCCATCGTCGCGCCCTCCTACACCTTCGTCGACACCGGCCTTGGCTATCAGTTGACCGAGCAGGCCAAGCTCAATCTAGGTGTCTACAACCTCTTCGATGAATCAGTCACCTACGACGATTACGGCTACGTCGAGGACGGCCGCCGCTACTGGCTGGGCCTGAACATCGACTTCTAACGCGCCACGAACGCCCGGCACGCCTGAGCGTGCCGGAAAACGTCCCGACTCAAGTTCACCCTTTCACACCCACCCAACTCGAAGGAGAGCCCTGATGCTCAAGACGCATGCACTGATTGTCACCGCGTCGCCGTCGCTCCACATGAAGAAGCTATGCCGCCATTTCTCACACAAGCTGGAGGTCTCGTTCGACGATCACCAGGGTGAGATCCACTTTCCCATGGGCCTGACCCGACTCGAGGTTCGCGACCAGACGCTGGTGCTCGAAGGCCAGGCAGACGACGAGGCGCAGCTCGAGCGACTCCAGCAGGTGACCGCCGATCACCTGCTGCGCTTCGCCCGCAAGGAGCCCCTGACAATCGACTGGCAGCCAGGCGCCCCAGCGGCCCATTCCACCGCAGGAGACGCCTGATGCGGATCGCCAAACGCCACCGGGGCAAGGCCCTTTTCACCCTGCTCGCGAGCCTCGGCCTTGGCCTACTGCTGGCAGCCCCGCCGGCAACGGCGCGGACCCTGGACACCGCCTATGGTGAGGTCAACGTCGAAGGCCAGCCAGCGCGAGTGGTCACCCTCTATGAAGGCGCCCTGGATACCGCCCTGGCCGCCGGGGTGACGCCACTGGCCGCCATCGCGACCCGAGGCGGCGATGACGTGGCCCGCTATCTACAGGAGCGCGTGGCCGGCATTGCCATCGTCGGTACGGCTCGCGAGACCAATATCGAAGCCGTCGTTGCCCAACGGCCCGATATCATTCTTGCCTCACCGCGCCTGCCCGAGACGCAGTACCGGCTGCTGTCGCAGATCGCCCCGACCCTGGTGCCCGCCGTCGAGCCCTTTTCTCAAGACGCCTGGAAACAAGAGGCCCGCTTCTTCGCCGAGGCGCTGGGCCGCGAGGCCCCCGTTGAGGCCGCCATCGACGCGGTGGAAGAACGCGCCGCAACGCTGCGCGCCAAGGCGGCGGACAACCAAACCGCCACTCTGGCACGCTGGATGCCCCAGGGAGCACTCCTGATGTCGCCCCGGCTCTTCGCCACCCAACTGCTACGGGATAGCGGCTTCACGGTTCTGGGCGGCGAGAGCGTGCCCGAGGGCCGCCCGCATAGCGATCCACTGAGCCTCGAGAATCTGTCGCGCCTGGATGGCGACTGGCTGTTCATGGCCACGCTCAATGCCGAAGGCGACGACGCCCTGGCGGCTGCCAAGAGCTCGCCGGCCTTCGCCCGCCTGGACGCGGCCAAGCGCGACCATGTGGTACCGGTCGACGGCCAGCTGTGGACCAGCGCTTCAGGGCCGCTGGCCGCCAACGCGATTCTCGATGACATCGCGTCAGCGCAGCCGTGACGGCTGCGCGGCGAGGAATGGCGATGGCCACTACCAGCGAGGACGACGCTCCTTGCGATGAGCGTCGACGTCCCCTGGTCGTTCCAGGGCTCTGGCTGCTGGGCGCCCTGTGCCTGCTGTGCCTGGCAAGCCTGGTGATCGGCGCCGGAGAGGTCGGGCCGCTGGCCTCACTGGCGACGCTTGCCGGCCACCCCTTAGGCGCGGCGGCCGCAAGCGATGAGGCGCGTTTCGTGATTCTCGAACTGCGCGGCCCACGCACTCTCATCGGACTGGCGGTGGGCGCTGCGCTGGGTGTGGCCGGGGCGCTGCTGCAAACGGTCGCCCGTAATCCGCTCGCCGAGCCCGGACTGCTCGGCGTCAGTGCCGGCAGTGCCTTCGCGATTGCCCTGGCGCTGGTACTCGGCGCCAGCGCCGCCACCCTGCGTGTCTCGGTCGCCCAACTCGGCGCGCTGGCCGGCTGTGCCGGCGTGCTGGCTGCCGGTCGTCTCAGTGCATTGGGTCAGGACCCGGTTCGCCTGGTGCTGACCGGCGCCGTGCTTTCCGGCCTACTCGGCGCCCTGACCTCGCTGCTGTTGATGATGGATCAGCGCGCCGCCGACGAAATTCGTTTCTGGCTGGTGGGTAGCCTGGCCGGACGACGTCTCTCCGACCTGCAGGCCATTCTGCCAAGCCTTTCGCTAGCCGCAGTCATCACGCTGAGCATCGCTCGCCCCCTGTCGGCACTGGCGCTTGGCGAACGGGTCGCCGTCGGGCTTGGCCATCACCCAAGCCGCGTCCGGCTGCTGGCTATCGCCGTGGTCGCCCTGTTAGTGGGCGCGGCGACCGCAGTGGCTGGCCCGATCGCCTTCGTCGGCCTAGTGGTGCCCTTCGCCGCACGAGCCCTCGCCGGCCCCGACATCCGCCGTACCCTATGGCTCGCTCTACTACTAGGCCCTATCGTGGTGATCGCCGCCGACATCGTCGCCCGTTTGGCGGTGAGGCCCTCGGAGCTCTCGCTTGGAGTGATTACTGCGCTGATCGGCGCGCCGGTGCTGGTCGCAGTGGTGCGATCGCGCCGCCTGCCATCCCTATGACGCCACACCAACAACGACGCTCGATCAAGCCCGACACCCGATGAAGCCCCGATTCCCGATCCCGAAAAATGATGAAGGCGCATGAACGCTAGCTCACTCGATTCGATCCCGCACCGCCAGGGTCTGGGCGACACTGGCTCGCCAGCGGCCTCCGGTCGTCATGCTGACGCCGTCCGGCCGCCTGCGGGCTACTGGCGACTCGCACTGCCGATGGCGGGCAAAGACGGGGCGATTCTTATCGACCGTCGTGCCCTTGTCGCCAACCTTGGCCTGATCGTCGCCCTGCTGATCCTCGGCGGGCTGTCGCTATGCCTGGGCAGCGTGACGCTGGCACCGCTGGAGACCACACGTGCACTGCTCGGCCAGGGCGATGCGATGAACGCCTTCCTGGTGCAGGAACTGCGCCTGCCCCGACTAGCGGCCGGCATCGCCACCGGCGCCGCCTTCGCCCTCTCTGGTTGCTTGATGCAGACCCTGGCCCGCAATCGACTGGCCACGCCCGGCATCATCGGCATCGACAACGGCGCCACTGCCTTCGCGGTGGCTTCGGTGGTGGGATTGGGCATGAGCCTCGCCCCACCGCCCCTGGCGCTGGCCGGGGCGGCGACCGCTACTGCGCTGACGTTCGGCCTTGCCGGCGGCGTCGGTACGCGCGGGTATCGCTTCATCGTCGCCGGGATCGGGGTTGGCGCGGTGTTCGGGGCGGTAACCCAGCTGATGCTGGCCAGGGTCGATATCGACACCGCCAACGCCGCCTATCCCTGGACGGTAGGCAGCCTGAATGCCCGCGACCCGGCCTCACTATGGGCGCTGGGCGCGGCACTTGTGATTGGCCTGGCGATATCGCGATGCATCGCCCAGGCCCTGAACGTGCTGCGCTTCTCCGACAGCGTAGCGGCGGGGCTCGGCATCAGGGTTCGGCACTGTCGCCGCGGGGCGCTGATGCTCTCGGTAGGGCTCACGGCGCTTGCCGTCGCAGTAGCCGGGCCGGTGGGCATGGTGGCCCTGATTGGCCCCGAGCTTGCCCGTCATGTCTCGTCACCACGAGGCGTACCACTAATGGGCTCGGCGCTGGCCGGCGCTCTGGTGATGGTGAGCGCCGACCTCGCCGGACGCTTGATGCTGGCACCACTGGAGATTCCGGTCGGCATCGTTACCGCCGTGATCGGCGGTCCCTTATTGCTATGGATACTGTTGCGCCCTTCCAGGAGGATCTGCTGATGCGCCAAAACAGCCAGCGATGCGCACCGCTTAGCGCCCAAAGGCTCGAACTCGGCTATGGCACCGGCCGCCGCCAGGCACGTCGTGCGGTTATCGAGAATCTCGATATCACCCTGCCCGCCGGCCAGGTGACCGCCATCGTCGGCCCCAACGGCTGCGGCAAGTCGACCCTGTTGGCCGGTCTCGCCCGGCTGCATGCTCCGCGCAAAGGCGCCGTGCACCTGGACGGTCAAGATATTCGACGCCTGCCAGCCCGAGAGCTCGCTCGGCGCCTTGCCCTCCTGCCCCAGGATACAAAGGCCCCCGAAGGTCTGACCGTGGCCGAGCTGATACGCTTCGGCCGCCAGCCCCACCAGGGCTTTCTGCGCCAGTGGTCCGAGGAGGATGAGCGCGTGGTGAAGGCGGCACTGTCGGCCGCCAATCTTACCGATCTCGCCGACCGAACGCTGGATGCCATGTCCGGCGGACAGCGTCAGCGGGCCTGGATCGCCATGGCGATCGCCCAGCAGACGCCGCTGCTGCTGCTCGACGAGCCCACCTCGGCCCTGGACCTGGGGCATCAACTCGAAGTGTTCGAGCTGATCCGCAACCTCGCCACCGACGGCAAGACGGTGGTCATGGTGGTTCATGACCTGGATAGCGCCTGCCGCTTCGCCGACCACCTGGTGGCCATGCAAGGCGGGCGCATCATCACCGCTGGCCGACCAAGCGACGTGGTCTCCGAAGACCTAGTCCGCACGCTCTACGGGATCGACTGCACGCTGCTCAGCGACCCCGCTACTGGCAGCCCAATACTGACCAATATGCGCCGCACCCGCGCAGCAGTGAAAGGCGACGGCGCTCAAGGAACTTCTCAGCGTTGCCAGACAGGCGCATGATGCGAAAATGCATGGGTGCGAGAGCCCAAGGGAGAGGTCGCGATGTTCAACACCACCGGCTGGAACCGGCTGCGCTACAGCCTCTACGCTCCGATCTATGACCTGGTCGCCGAGCGCGCCTTTCGCCGTGCCCGGCGCCAGGCGCTCGCCGAGGTGGACTGGAAGGCCGGCCAGCGGGTGTTGATCGTCGGCGCCGGCACCGGGCTCGACCTGCCCTGGCTGCCGCGCAGCGTCGAGCTGCACGGCACCGACCTCGCCCCGGCCATGGTGCGCCGCTTCCAGACCAGGGCCGACCGCCTGGGCATCGACGCCAGCGCCCGCGTCATGGACGCCGAGCACCTCGACTACCCGGACGGTCACTTCGATGTGGTGATCATGCACCTGATACTCGCCGTCATGCCACACCCCAAGCAGGGCCTGCGGGAAGCCTACCGGGTGCTGGCCGATGACGGTCAACTGTGCGTGCTGGACAAGTTCCAGCCCGACCGCCGTCCGGCCAGCATGGCGAGGCGGGCCCTGAACCTGGTGACCAGCGCCATCGCCAGCGACATCACCCGTCAGGCTCGGCCACTGCTGGAAGAGGCCGGCTTCGTGATCGAGAACGACGAGCCGGTGATGATGGGCGAGCTGTTTCGCGCCCTGCTGGCACGCAAGGGGCTAGCGTCGCACTAAGCCGGGTTCAGGCCGGCGGCGTTAAACGCTCACGCCATGCCTGAGGCGAGCCCTCAGCGAAGCGTTTCCACACCCGGCGCAGTTGGCGGTCATCGCCGAGTCCCACCTCACCGGCAATCCGGGCCATGCTCCAGGGCGTTTCCTCCATCAGCTGGCGAGCCAACTGCAGGCGCAGCCGCGTCAGGTAGTCGCCTGGCGACATGCCGGCCACGGCAGCGAAACGGCGCCGCAGGTGACGCTCACTCATCACCGCGACTTTCGCCATGGCCTCGAGGGTCCAGTGTTCCTTCAACCCTGCGCAGAGCGCATCCTGCAATTGATGGATGCGCTCGTCGACATGATTACGCCCTTCCAGCCAACTGCCCAGTTGAGGCTCGTGCCCGCTGCGCCTCAGGTAAAGGACCATTTCCCGGGCCACGGCCAGCGCCAGGCGATGCCCGAGCCGTCGGGTCAGCCAGTGCAGCATGGTATCGATGCCGGTGGAGATGCCGGCACTGGTCAGACAGGGGCCGTCCTCGATAAAGATGCAGTCGCCCTGCACCTGGGCGCCCGGTGCCAACGCCTTCAGCCGCGAAAGCAAGGTGTGGTGGGTGGTGCAGCGCCGGCCGTCCAGAAGGCCGGCCTCGGCCATCAGCAGCGATCCGGAACAGATACCCATCAGGGTCTCGGCGGACCCGGCATGGCGGCGCAGCCAGGCCACGCAGCCCGGCTGCAAATGGGGATCGATCCCCCGCCGGTACTGGCCGGGCACGACCAGCAAGTCCAGTGGCTCCAGCGTCTCCGGCAGCGGCTCGATGCCGGCAAGCGATAGCGGCCCCAGCCACTCCAGCGACGCAAGCGGGCCGAAATAGCGAATCGAGATGCCGGACACCAGCCGCTGGGCGTTGTGGAGCACCTGCAGGGGCCCGACCAAGTCCAGCGGCACCTGGCCGGGGAGCATCAGCACCCCGACCCGCAGCGTCCTGTCCTCAGGCAGCGTGTTCACGCCACTCCTCCTGTAGGGTGGCCACCTCGACGATCCGGGCGAAGCGCCCTTCCAGCACCAGCTCGGTACGGGCGCGAATCTCCTCGGCGCTCCAGGTCCTGCCGTGCCGCTGCATGGGGAAGGTCAGGGTCGCTTCGCTGACGAAATCCACCTCGTAGCCCAAGTCAGCGGCGACCCTTGTGGTGGTCTCGCAACATTGCTCGGTGCGAATGCCGCTGATCAGCAGCCGCCGGATGCCGCGCGCATCCAACCATTCGCCTAACGCGGTGTCGGTGAAAGCATTGTGGGCTCGCTTGTGAAAGGTCGCTGCCGCAGCATCATTGAATCCTTCGAGCGGACGAATCAGGCCACGCTCGGGGTCGAAAGGCGAAGCGCTTCCCGGCGCCTCATGGAAGATGCGCACCATCGGAATACCCGCCTCGCTCGCCAGGTTCAGCAGCTTTCGCTGGTGGATGCGCCAAGGGGCCGCCAGGGCCTCATCCCAGTAATCACGAGCGGGAAAGGAGGCCTGAACGTCGATCATCAACAGGGCGGTGGTCATGGCTCGGTTCTCTCAAGGGAATGGAGAGACCAGCATAGCGCTGCAGTGGCTGCAAGAACGGCGACTATCGGCTAGGAAGCGGACACTTTCGGCCATGCTGGCATGCACGTCAGGAACGCCCGCGCGGCGAGCGCTTGGCGGGCCCGCCGCCGGCCCTGTTGGGCCCTTTATTGCCAGGCCCTCTCTTGCTCGGGGCACCCTTGCTCTGGGCACTCTTACCCGCTCCTTGCTTGCCGGCGCCTGCCTTGCCCTGACCGCCCTTGCCTGTCGGCTTGCCGGCGCCGGGTTTGCTCGCCTGCTTGATCGCCCGCTTGGGCTTGGCAGCGTCACCTTGCTGGCCTTCAGCGGACTTCGCTCCCTGCCGGATGGCGCGTTTGGGCTTAGTCGACCCTGGCTTACCCTGCCCCGGTTTTCCCTGGCCTGGCTTTCCCTGAGCGGTCTTTCTCTGATTGGGCTGGGCGGTTCGCTTGGCGCCGGGCTTGCCGGCACCTGATTTTCCGGCCCCCGGCTTCCCAGACCCTTGTTTGCCAGACCCTTGCTTTCCAGGTCCTTGCTTGGCGGGCTTGGCCTTGCGCTTGGGCAACGAGGCCTCTTCGGTCTTGCGCGAATCGCCGAGCATGCCCTCCAGAGTGGCCATCTCATCGTCGCTCAGCTCTCGCCACTGGCCGGGAGACAGCCGGTTGAGATGAATATTCATCAGCCGTACCCGCTTGAGGTAGGTGACCTCATAGCCCAGGTACTCGGTCATGCGACGGATCTGGCGATTGAGGCCCTGGGTCAGCACGATAGTGAAGCTGTTGGGCCCTGTCTGGTGGACCGGACAGGGCTGGGTCACGGTGCCGAGGATCGGAATACCCGCGCCCATGCGCTCGATGAAGGCCTGATCAATGGGACGGTCGACCCGCACCTGGTATTCCTTCTCGTGGGCGTTGCCGGCCCGCAGAATCTTGTTGACGATATCGCCATCGTTGGTCAGCAGGATCAGTCCCTGGGAGGGCTTGTCGAGTCGGCCGATGGGAAAGATGCGCTCGGGGTAGTTGATCGCATCGACGATATTGGTGGGGTCGGCGGGGTCGGTGGTGCAGGTCACGCCGACCGGCTTGTTATAGAGCAGATAGACCGGCCGCGGCTTGGCCCGCAGCGGCTTGCCTCGCACCGTGACCCGGTCGACATCGGTCACCCGCATGCCCATTTCGGCGCGGCGGCCATTGACCTTGACCGCGCCTTCCTCGATCAGCCGGTCGGCCTCGCGACGCGAGACGATGCCGGTCTCGCTGATGAACTTGTTGAGGCGGGTATCGCTTGCGTCGAGAGCCATGGGGAAACCGTGGAGAGTCGAGGCAGAAGGCGGCCATCGCGACGAGGTGCGCGTCGCCGGCTACTGCGTGAAAGAATGTCGACCAATGGTAGCGCCCCGGGCCGCCCGCGCCCAGCGCCGGGGCCTAGATCGTGCTTCGCAGCAAGCGGCGTTCTCGGTTGATATACTCGACGGCTGGCATCTTGAGGTGGCTCTGTGTGGAAAGCGCCACCCGATATTTTCCCGCCTGCCGGCGGGCTCCTCGACCGACCAGGCTCATGTCATGCCTCACGTCCCGCGTCTGCCCCATTCGCCTCGCTTGCCCACCATCAAGCAGCTGCAATGCTTCGTTGCCGTGGCCCAGGAACTCAATTTCCGCCGCGCCGCCGAGCGCCTGCATATGTCGCAGCCGCCGCTGTCCCGGCAGATCCATGGCCTGGAAACGCTGCTGCGTACCCGGCTAATCGATCGTGACACCCACCGAGTCGCCCTGACCGTTGCCGGCCAGGACTTTCTGCTCGAAGCGGAGCGCCTGCTTAGCCAGCTGGAAGCGGCCGTGGCCACCCGCCTCGCACAGGTCGATGACGCCGCTCAGGATGTGCGCATCGGCCTGACCAGCGTGCTCGATTTCAGCCAGTTTCCGGCCCTGCATCAGGCCCTGAGCGAGGCTCGAGGCCATCAGCATGCCCGGCTGGAGTATGACTACTCGAAGCACCTGCTGGAGCGGCTGGCCTCCGGACAGATCGATCTGGCCATCATCGGCGAGATCGAGCGCCTGCCGGTGGGGCTGCGCATCAGCCATATCGCCACCGACCCGCTGGTCGTCGCGCTGCCGGCCCAGCATCCGGCCGCCGCGCGTGACATCGTCGACCTGCAGGATATCGCCGACACGCCTCTTTACTGGTTCCCGCGCCCGGACAACCCCGCCTTCTTCGACCGCTGCGAGGTTATCTTCAGCGCAGCGGGTTACCACCCACCGCGCCTGGCGGAACCCGCAGAGCACATCACCCTGCTGGCTAGAATCGCCGACGGCGAAGGGCTCGCCCTGCTGCCAACCTCCATGCTCGCCGCCAGCCGCATCGGCGTGGTGTATCGTGACCTCATTCCCGACCTGAAGCAGTCGTTGGCCATCAATATTCACCTCGCCTGGCGTGACAATGAACAGCGCCCTAAAGTCCGACAGCTCATCGAGGCGTTTTCCTTCCAGGTCAGGCCTGCCGGCGATAGCTGATACCGGCGCACTGGTTAGGTTAGGTGTTAACGCCCTTCATGCCTTCGGCCGTATAGCGCTGCCCATGAATGCGCTCGGGCTGCATCACCGCCTGCAGTTCAGCGACCTCTTGCGCCTCCAGGCGCAGTGACAACGCCGCCAGGTTTTCCTTGAGGTAGCGCGAGCGGCGAGTGCCGGGAATGGGCACCAGCCGTGAGTACTTGCCGAGCAGCCAGGCAAGCGCGACCTGTCCAGGCGTCGCCGAATGGCGCTGGGCGACGGCCTCGACGCTCTTCAGCAGTTCGAGGTTGTGCGCCAGGTTTTCATCCTGAAAGCGCGGGTTGTGGCGTCGAAAGTCATCGTCGGCCAGGTCCTGCGTCGAGGCGATGCGCCCGGTCAGAAAGCCCCGCCCCAGCGGCGAGTAGGCCACCAGGCCGATATCGAGGGCCTCGACCGCGGGTAGAATCTCGGCCTCGATATCTCTCGACCAAAGGGAGTATTCGGTCTGCAGGGCCGTCAGCGGATGAACGGCATGGGCCCGCTTTAGAGTACTGGCCGAGACTTCGCACAGGCCGACATGCGCCACCTTACCCTCCTCCACGAGCTGCTTCATCACGCCCATGGTCTCGGTGATATCCGCCTCTGGGTCGACACGATGCAGGTAGTAAAGATCCAGTTGCTCGACGCCCAACCGCGTCAGAGACGCCTCGCAGCAGGCGCGAATGTACTCGGGCCGGTTATTGATGCTGCGGGCATAGCTGGCATCCGCCGGCCGGTCGATGCCGCACTTGGTGGCCACCTTAAGATTACCAAGCTCGCGACTGGCGTTTGGCGAGGCCAACAACTGACCAATCAGGCGCTCGTTGTGGCCACGACCGTACACGTCCGCCGTATCGATCAGGGTGACCCCGGATTCGACCACCTCGTGCAGGATGGCCAGTGCACTCGCCTCCTCGGTATGGCCATAGAACTCGCTGAGGCCCATGGCGCCATAGCCCATGCTAGAAACGCGAAGGCCCTGGCCAAGCACGCGTTCGGGAAGCGGTGAAGAAGTCGTAGTAGAAGATGTCATCGGTTGCCTCGTGGTGATGGAGTGTCGAGGCACAGCATGGCGCGGACGCGCCAGGCCGGGAATTGCTGAATCGGTAATACCTTTAACGCATCAGCAAAAGGCCGCTCGAACATCGCCGCCAGGGATTGTCGAAAACCGCCAAGCTTTGGCCCTCATCGCTAGGAGGTTAATGCCGCACCGGCGGGGCTAGATCGACGTGCAAGGGCGTGGCCAGCGCTGCGGATCAGGCCAGGCGCTCTTCCCGGGGCGTCATGCCGAAATGGTTACGGTAAGCGGTGGAGAAGTGGGCGCCGGAAGAAAAGCCGGTCTGCAGGGCGATGTCGCCCACCGCACGGTCGCTCTCGCGCAGCAGCTTACGCGCCTCCTGCAGACGCAGATCCAGGTAGTAGCGGCTGGGTACCGCCTGCAGGTACTTCTTGAACAGGCGTTCGAGCTGACGCCGGGAAATGCCCAGATGCTCGCCCAGCTCGTGGGTGGTCAGCGGCTCCTCGATATTGGCTTCCATCAACGCCACGGCATCGATCAGGCTCTGCGGCGCGTGGCCAAGCCGCGAGCGCAGCGGCACGTGCTGAGGCTCATCGGCCATGCGGATACGCTCGCAGACGAAGTGCTCGGACACCTTCTCGGCCAGCCGCTGGCCGTGGTGCATGCCGATCAGGGTCATCACCATGTCCATGGCCGAGGTGCCGCCGCCACAGGTCAGCCGGTCTCGATCGATCTCGAATAGCTGCGGCGACAGATTGATGGCCGGATGCTCCTGGCCCACGGCATCGACCCGCTGCCAGGGCAGCGTCGCCCGGTAGCCATCCAGCACGCCTGCCCAGGCCAGCACTTCGGCGCCACCAGCGATGCCACCCAGTACCACGCCCCGCCCCGCCAAACGCTTGAGCCATTGGGCGAGGCTTGCCGGCAGTGTGGCGGCCAGCGGGCTCGGCGCACAGACCAGCAGCAAGTCGAGTTCCCGGTCGTCGTCGCCAAGCACCAACGGCGGTGAAAGCGTCATTTCGGCGGCGCTGGTCACCGCCCGGGCATCGAGGCCGAAGGCCACCGGCGCGTAGAGCCGCCGGCCAGCCAACTGGCTAGCCACCGCCAGAGGCTCCAGTGCACAGGCCTGGGCCAGCAGCGAAAAACCCGGCAGCAGCAGCACCCCGACACGACGCGGCGGCTGGGCCGAAGAATCAACAGAAAGGTCATGCATGGCGAATCGACATCATCCATCCAGCGCGGAAAGCACATCATAGGGCATCGACGCCCCGACGACAGCCGAGCGGCACGGCAAGCGGAGCGAAAATGGAAGTGTTGGCGCCTGCATGAAAAACGCCTGCCGGCATGGGGGCCGGCAGGCGCAATCAGGCAGGTAGCTAGCGCCGACCCGTTACAGATTGACGACGTCGAAGTCGGCGACGGTCGCCACGTCGGCGTCGTAGTCCACGTCATCACGCTCGAAGCCAAACAGCTTCAGGAACTCGTGCTTGTAGCCGGCGTAGTCGGTGATATCGAACAGATTCTCGGTGGTGACTTGCGGCCACAGGTCTTGGCAGGCCTTCTGCACATCGTCACGCAGCTCCCAGTCATCCATGCGCAGGCGTCCGGCCTCATCGGTGGCCGCCGGCTTGCCGGCGTAGAGCGCCTCGCCGTAAAGGCGGTTGAGCTGCTCGATGGTGCCCTCGTGCAGGCCCTGCTCCTTCATGATCTTGTAGACCATGGCGATGTAGAGCGGCATGACCGGAATGGCGGCGCTGGCCTGGGTGACCACCGACTTGAGTACCGCGACATTGGCACCGCCGTCGGTCTCTTTGAGCTTGGCATCGATAGCGTGAGCGGCACGGTCCAGGTCTTCCTTGGCCTTGCCAAGCGCACCGTGCCAGTAGATCGGCCAGGTAATCTCGGTGCCGATATAGCTGAAGGCCACGCTCTTGGCGCCCGGCGCCAGCACGCCGGCTTCGTCGAGGGCGCTCATCCACAGTTCCCAGTCCTCGCCGCCCATGACGGTGATGGTGTCCTGGATTTCCTGCTCGTTGGCCGGCTCGACCTCGGCCTCGATGATGGCGTCCTTGTTGGTGTCGATGGCGGTGGCGCGGTAGGTCTCGCCGATCGGCTTGAGCACCGAACGCTTCATCTCGCCGCTATCCGGCAGCTTGCGCACCGGAGAGGCCAGCGAGTAAACCACCAGGTCGACCTGGCCCATGTCCTGCTTGATCAGCTCGATGGCCTTCTCACGGGCCTCGTGGGAGAAGGCGTCGCCGTTGATCGACTTGCTGTACAGGCCCTCGGCCTTGGCAAACTTGTCGAAAGCCGCCGAGTTGTACCAGCCGGCGGTGCCGGGCTTCTTCTCGGTGCCCGGCTTCTCGAAGAATACGCCCAGGGTGTCGGCGCCGTAACCGAAAGCCGAGGTGATGCGTGCCGCCAGGCCATAGCCGCTGGAGGCCCCGATCACCAACACCTTCTTGGGTCCGCTCGCCTTGTCCAGACCACGCGCCTTGGTGGCTTCGATCTGCTCGAGGACGTTCTTCTCGCAGCCGACGGGATGGGTGGTGGTACAGATGAAACCGCGAACCTTGGGTTTGATGATCACAGGCAACCTCGACAGTCGGTGATAAAGTGCAAGCAAAATGACAGTGGTGCATATTCTAGCGGCTTGGCGCGCGAGTGTCCGCCCCTTGAGTCGGCTGCGCCCATCACCGAAGATGCCCTCCTCAACCGAGAGGATAACCATGGACACTCAAGCCCTGGTCGACCTGCGCGCCGAACTCTGGCTCGCCCTGGCGCCGCTTTGGCTCGAACGCGAGCCCCGCGAGAGCGACTACGCACGCATGGTCGAGGTGATCGAACGCCACGATCTGACGCTCAAGGAGCTGGAATGGATCTTTCGCCTGGAACTGGCACCGGTGCTATCGCGCCACCAGCTGTCGGTGGCCGGCGAATGGCGACGCTTCGATGATCGCAAGCTGGTCGGCCAGCTGGTCGCCCACTACAAGCGGCTCACCGGCTGGCGCAAGAAGATGTGGATGCTGTTCTCGGGCCTGACCACCATGATGGCCCGACACCGCTGGAACGAGCTGATGATGCGAGTGATGCTGGCGATGGGCGAAGCACCGGACTCACGCTGACCCACCCCAGCACCATGATGGTGAGTTGCAGCACCTGGCCTTGGGTTGAAGAACCTGGGTGGAAGAACCCGGGTGGAAGAACGTAAGCCGAAGAAGGTGACCTGAAAGCGGCGCCTCAGGCAGAAAAAGGCGCATCCAACGCCGCTTCCAGGGCCACGCGCATCTCCCGCGCGCCATCCCGGGGGCCGAAGCGACGCAGCACCTGCCCCTCGCGACCCACCAGGAACTTGGTGAAGTTCCACTTGATCATCTTGGTACCCAGTAGCCCCGGCGCCTGGCGGCGCAGCTCGATGAACAGCGGATGAGCGCCCGAACCGTTGACCTTGACCTTCTCAAGCAGCGGGAAGGTCACCCCGAATTCCTGCTCACCGAAGGTGCAGAAGGCGCCTGCCGATTCCGGCGACTGGCGGGCAAACTGGTTGCAGGGAAAACCGAGCACCGTAAAGCCTCGGTCGCGATAGCGCCGATAGAGGCTTTCGAGCTCCTTGAGCTGGGGCGTATAACCGCAGCGGCTGGCGACGTTGACCACCAGGAGTACCTGCCCGCGCAGGGCCAGCAGGTTGAAGGGGTCGCCCGCGGCAGTCTGACAGTCTATGTCGTGGATATGCATGGCGAGCACCGGTCCGGCTTTAGCGTCCAAGATGCCATGTCTGTCGCCAACGCGCCAGCCTGCCGGCGCCTCTCCCGCGACATCGATTCACACGGCGAAAAGCACGTCGCCAGCGCCGGCGCCGCGCATGAAACGCCTCATGCCAGCGGCGGCGCTCGCGCTCGTCGAGAGGCGCGTAATAGACCCGCTCGATGGCCTCGGCCAAGGCTTGACTGGCCGCCTTAAGGTCGCGCTGACGCTGCTGAAGGTCAGCCGCCCGCCCCCTGGCCAAGCCCGGCTCATCAGGTGACGGCTCATCACCTGAAGACGCTGCCGCCAAACGCCGCAAGTGCGCTGCCGGCGATTCCCCGGGCCGCGGCGGATAGCCATGGCGGGCGAGCCAGGCCGCATCCTCGAGCAGCAGCTCGCGCAGCGTCGACGGTCGGCGCCAGCGCCTCGCTCCCGCCTGCACACCGACAACCACCAGGGCAGCGAGCATCAGCACGCCCAGCACCTCGGCGCCCAGGCGCAGGGCCCCGGCGCCACTCGAGGCCAGCGATGAAATCCGCTCCTTCAGCGCCTTGAACGACTGCCAGGGCGTCTCCAGCGCCTGCAGCAACTGCGACAGCAGGGCCTCACGGTCGCGACTCTCATAGCCCACGACCTGGAGTTGCCAGCGATACTCGAGCCGCTCCCAGGCAAGCCTGGCCCGATTCACCCAGGCGACATCGCGAAAGCGCAGCGGCGATAGGCCGGCATCGGCCAGGAAGGCCTGGCTTCCGGCACTCAGGGCGGCCGTGCCCTGTTCGATGCGCTCAGGGGCGATCACCGCGGTGGGGTCCAGCCGGCGCCAGGCGCCGTCATGCCAGACCTCGACCCAGGCGTGGGCATCGTAATCCCGCACCGTCAGGTGGCCGTCCGGATGGCGCTCGCCGCCCTGAAAGCCGGCGACTACCCGCGCGGGGATGCCCACCGCCCGCGCCAGCACCGCGGTGGCCGAGGCATAGTGAGAGCAGTAGCCGGCCTGGCTATCGAACAGGAAGTCATCGACGCGATGCTCACCCGCTAGACGCGGCGGCTCGAGGGTATAGCGATAGGGTGCCTCGCCGAAGCGCGCCATGACGGCGGCCATATAGGCCTCGGGGTCGCCTTCGGCGTCTTGCCATAGCCGCTTCGCCAGCGCCAGGGTGCGCGGGTTGCGCCCACGGGGCAGCAGCGTATGCCAGGCACGGCCGGCCGGGGAGGCAAAAGCCGGCGCCTCGCCGCTACTTGCAAGGCTCATCAGGCCCCGCGAGGAAAGCGCGGCCACGCCCTCGAAGGTGCCATCACCCAAAAAGCGCTGTCGTTCAGGGCTTGCCAGCGGCGTCCCCAGCGAGGGGCGCCAGGGCCGGCTGTCCGGCTCCAGCAGGAATTCCGTCCGGTAGCGAGACGAACCGCCTGACGTCGAGCCTGAGCCGGTCACGCCGCCGGATCGATCGGTGGCCGCACTTGTAAACGTATCCGCCGCAAAGGGGTTGCGCCGCGCGGTCTTGGCGAAGTCGCTGAGCGGTCGCTCCAGCATCGCGGCCAGGGCTTCCGGCGTCTCCCGCGACCAGCGCTCACCGTCGAAATGCGAAAGGGTATAAACCCGCCAGTAGCGCTCGGCCGGCGCCGGCACCGGGCCGGCGAAACTGACCCGAAAGGCCCGGGCATCGCTTCTAGACAGCTTGGCGATATCGCCGGGGGCCATGCTGTCGGAGAGCCCCGTCGAGGCGCGCTCGAGCGTCGGCAGACTCCACAGCGGCCCGAGCCGCGGCATGACGATGAAGAGCGCCACCATCAGCGGCGCCGACAGGCCCAGTAGCCAGGCGGTCTCACGCCAGGCGACACGGTTGGGACGCGCCTGCGCGCCGCCCGACAACATCACCAGCGAGTGCACCAGCCAGGTCGCCGCCGCCACCGCGCCCAGCGCCATGAAGATGCTCTGGTCATGCAGGAAGCTCGCCGTCAGCACCACGAAGCCAATACCGACCACCACCCGCGCATCACGCCGGGTACGGGTCTCCAGAAGCTTCAGCAAGTAGATGCCAATCAAGACCCCGAGCAGCGCCTCGAGATCGCCAAAGCCACCGTATTGGGCCCACAGCGCCACGCAAAGCAACGCAATCGCCGCCAGGCGCAGGGTCACGCTGGCTCGCGGGGCCCGCGCAATGAGCTGACGATGACGACGCCAGGCCACCAGCGCGGCCACCGCCAGCAACCACAGCGGCATGAAGGGCAGATGCATGATCAGCACCAGACACTGGCCGATGAACAGCCGGCGCAGCATGGCTGCCGACAGGCTCTCGCCATCGGCCAGCAGGACGGGCGTGGCTGATTCGCTCATGCGCCCTCCTGCCGTGCATCGCCGGCCGTCACACCTGTCGCAGGAGCGAACGCGCCATTGGCAGAGGCACTGTCGTCCACAGCGTCGTCTAAACCGTCATGGACAGTGCCTGTCGATTCGCTGCCTGGGAGAGAAAAGCGCGCCAGAGCGCTAAGCGCGCGGCGACGCTGGACGGAGCCGCTGGCTGGCGGCAGCGTCAGGCCGGGCAGTCGCAGGCCGAAGGGCTCGCCGCGGCCATGGTAGGCGTTCACCTGATAGCAGAGCCAAGACAGGCGCGTTTCCACATCGCCGGTCACCGCCGCGTAATCGAGCCAGGTAGGCGCCACCGGAGGCTCGCTGAAGTGCTTGGTGGCCAGCACCCCGGTGCGGCTCCACTGCTTCCAGGCCAGCCGCGAGGGAGCATCCCCGGGCACATAGCGCTTGAGGCCGGCGAACTCCTGGGTATCGCGCGGCGTTTTCGGCGTCGCCGATGGGGGCGACGACTCATCCAGCGGGCGAGACGCCGCCATGGCGGGATCGCGGCTCGACCAGGGGCGGGGATAGACCAGCAGCGTCTCTGGGCTCTCGACCCAGGCCAAGGCCCGCACCAGTCCCAGCGGCCAGTCGCTTTCCAGGCGTAGCCGTGGCAGTGGCTGGTCACCTCGCAAAGTGACCGGCCAGCCAATGGTCAGGCTAGCCTCACCATCGACGAGATCGGCCACCGCACAACGACCCTCACGTTCCGAGCGGCGAGTCCTGCTGCGTCCGGCACGCCGCCCCAGACGCCGCCCCAGGCATACCGCCAGCGCCTGGCGGTCCCGGGAGGCGGCGAGGGTCACGCGCAGTCGCGCCTCGTCGCCGGCGAAGGCCTCGCCTTCAGGGGTGATCGTTACACGCACGCCCAGCAGATTCCGCCAGCCGCGCACCAATGCCACCAGGGCGATGGCGAGCAACCAGAACGCCAGGCCATAGGCCAGATTGTTCTGATAGTTGGTGCCGAACAGAAACAGGATCACGATCAGGCCCGCCCAGGCCAGCCCGAAGCCGGTCGGCACCACGAACAGCCGGTGCTGAGAGAGCGGCGTCTCGGTAGCGGTTGAGCGCCGCGACCAGCTCCAGGCACGCAGCCTGGCCCAGCCGCGAGTCAGTGGCCCGGCCAAGGGAGCGCCCCGCTTGGACATTGGCTAGCCCAGCACCGGCACGGCGGCGAGCAGCTCGCGCGCCACCCGTTCATCGGCCTCGCGGTCGCCGCTGCTCAAGCGGTGGGCGACCACCGGCACCCATACCGCCTGGATATCCTCCGGCAGGACATGATCGCGGCCTTCGAGCAGCGCCCAGCCCCGGCCGGCCTGGAGCAGCGCCAGCACACCGCGGGTGGAAAGCCCCCAGGGCAGGTCGCGATGACTGCGGCTGGCCGACGCCAGCGCCTGCACGTAGTCGAGCAAGGGGTCGGCGACATGCAGGCTTGCCAGGCGCGACTGCATGTCTCGCAAGGTCGTGGCATCGAGCAATACCGGCAAGTCATCGAGACGCGAGCGCCCGGCTTCGCCGCGCAGAATCTCGCGCTCGGCCTGGCGGTCGGGGTAGCCAAGCGACAGGCGCATCAGGAAGCGGTCGAGCTGGGATTCCGGCAGCGGAAAGGTACCCGCCTGATCCTGGGGGTTCTGGGTGGCGATCACGAAGAACGGATCCGGCAGCGCTCGCGTCTCGCCCTCGACGGTCACCTGCCCTTCCTCCATGGCCTCGAGCAATGCGCTCTGGGTCTTGGGCGTGGCACGGTTCACCTCGTCGGCCAGCACCAGGCCATGAAAGACCGGCCCGGGATGAAAATGAAAGCGCCCCTGCCCCGGGTCGAATACCGATACGCCGAGCACGTCGGCGGGCAGCAGGTCGCTGGTGAACTGCAGCCGCTGCATATCGAGCCCGGTCACCCGGGCCAGCGCCTGGGCCAGGGTGGTCTTGCCAAGCCCAGGCAGGTCCTCGATCAGCAGGTGGCCGCGACACAGCAGGCAGCACAGTGCGAGCCGTACCTCTCGCGGCTTGCCGCGCACCACCGTCGACAGCGTCGCCATGACCTCATTGAAGCTTGCCTGACGCTGCGCGAGCTGATTCATGCCGCCTCCTCGAGCCAGCCACCCGCATGCAGCATGCCCAAGGCGCAGCGGGTATCCGGCGTGGCGGTATCCAGGGCCAGCGCCTGCTTGAGCGGCATCCAGCGCACTGAATCGACTTCCTCGGGCTGCAGGCAGAGCGGCCCATCGTAATCGACCAGATAGACACTGCCGTAGATATGGTTACCGCCTTCTGAATAGCGAAAACCGCCACAGGGGCGAAGTGGCTGGCCGCGAATGCCAAGCTCTTCGGCGAGTTCGCGGCGGGCGGCCAGGTGCACTGCCTCGCCGGCGCCGACGACACCACCGGCGGCCAAGTCGTCGCCGCCGGGGAAGACCTCCTTGATCAGGGTGCGACGCTGCACGCAGATCTCGCCCTGGGCGTTGCGCACCACGATATAGGTGGCCCGATGCCAGAAGTGGAAGCGACGCATCAGCGCCCGGGGGGCACTGCCACAGGGGCGATTGCGGGCATCGACCAGCTGAATATGTTCATCGGCGATCACCGGCGTCGGCAGCGTGGAATCATCGGCGGTCATCGGGCTCTCCCTATCGGATCAGCCCTGTAGCCTAACCAGTCCACCGGGCCGGGGCCAGCCTGGCGACGTTTGACCGATCACCGCTCGCTGACCATGCTCAAAAGACCAAGAGGTTGAGTCCTATCGTCAGCGCCTGCCTCGAGATGCCGCCTGGAGCCCACCGCCATGGCCGATAGCGCCCCACGCGAACACGTCGCTACCCATGAGGTCATCAATCAGCCGCCCGTTCCCGGCGATGAGGACTGGCTGGCCGACGATATACCGCTGCGCGAAGCGCTGGCGCGAGAGGCCCCCGCCTGGGTCACCGACAGGCTGGCTCCGCTCGGCCGAGCGGTGGGCAGCCAGCGGCTACAGGCGCTGGGCGAGGCCGCCAACCAGCACCCGCCGAGCCTGCGGCTCTTCGATCGATACGGGCGGCGGTTGGATGAGGTCGAGTATCACCCCGCCTACCATGCGCTGATGCATGAAGCCTTCGACCCCGGCTGGCAGGCCGTGGCCTGGCAGGAGGAAGGCCGCGGCGGCCATCAGGCCCATGTCGCCGCCCTCTACCTGCTGACCCAGGCCGAGCCCGGCATCTGCTGCCCGCTGACCATGACCCATGCCGCCATGCCGGTGCTGCGCCAAGATGAGAGGCTGCTGGCGCACTGGGGGTCGCGGCTGCTGGCCTGGGGCTACGATCCCCGCCCCTGCCCAAGCGATGAAAAAGCCACGGTGACGCTGGGCATGGCGATGACCGAGAAACAGGGCGGCAGCGACGTGCGGGCCAACACCACAAGCGCGCAGATAGACGCGGACGGCGCCTGGCTGACCGGCCACAAGTGGTTCTGCAGCGCGCCGATGTCGGATGCCTTTTTGACCCTGGCGCAGACTGCGGACGGCCTCGGCTGCTTTCTGGTGCCGCGCTTTCTTCCCGATGGCCATCGCAACCCCATCGAGATTCAGCGCCTGAAAAACAAGTGCGGCAACCGCGCCAACGCCTCTGCGGAGATCGAGTATCGCCACGCCTGGGCCACGCCCATCGGCGCACCGGGCCGCGGCATCGCTACCATCCTGGAGATGGTCCAGCAGACCCGCCTCGACGCCGCCGTGGCCCCGGTGGGCATGATGCGCCAGGCTCTGCGCGAGGCCTGGCGCCATGCCCGCCATCGCCATGCCTTCGGCAAGCCGTTGGCCGAGCAGCCCCTGATGCAGATGGTGATCGCCGACCTGGCGCTGGAAGTCGAGGCCGGCGTGGTTCTTGGCCTAGGTGCCGCCCGTGCCTTAGACGGCGCCGCCAATGGCGACGCGCACGCCCGTGCCCTGGCACGCCTGCTACCGACACTGGCCAAGTACTGGCACAACAAGCGCGGGCCCGGCTTCATGGCCGAGGCCATGGAGTGCCTGGGCGGCATCGGCTATGTAGAGGAATTGCCGCTGGCAAGGCTTTATCGGGAGGCTCCGGTGAACTCGATCTGGGAGGGCTCGGGCAACGTCATCTGCCTGGACGTGCTGCGAGTGATGGCCCGCCACCCGGAAAGCATCGAGGCGCTGATGGGCGAGCTCCAGGCGGCGCGTGGCCAGCAGGCCGACTTCGACCGCGCCCTGGCCGAGCTCGACCGGACGCTGACCCTGCCCGAGGAGAGCCTGATGCTGCGCGCTCGATGGCTGGCCCAGCGCATGGCTCAGGCCCTGCAGGCGGCCCTGCTGCTGCGCCACGCGCCCGCAGCGGTGTCGGAGACTTTCTGCCGATCACGGCTCGGCGAGGCACCGAGCCCGGCCTATGGTGTCCTTCCAGCGGATGCGCCCTTGGTTGCTATCCTCGAGCGAATCACGCCCTAGGCACCACGCAAGGCGCCTGCTGCCGTCCATGGATGTGGGCCAGGTCGTCGTTGGATAAGGCGGGGTGACGCGCTCAGGGCACGCTTTTGGCGGGCTTGGCGGTACGCGGCGCCCAGAAGGGATAGGCCTCGGACGCAGCGGCGTCCTGAGACCCGGGTTGGGCGTTGCCCAGGCTCGAGATCAGCACCAGCAGGTCATCGACCGGCATGGGCCTTGCCAGCGCATAGCCTTGAACATGGGTGCAGCCAAAGCGCGACAGCTGCTTCAGGCTCTCTAGCGTCTCGACGCCCTCGGCCACCACCCGGATACCGAGTCGCTGACCGAGCAAGGCCACGGCTTCGACGATGGCCGCGTCCTCAGGGTTGTCATGCAGGTGGCGCACGAACCCTCGGTCGATTTTCACTTCACTGATCGGCAACAACTGCAGGCGTGCCAGAGACGAGAAGCCAACACCGAAGTCGTCGACCGACAGTTCCATGCCCAGCAGGTGCAGCCGAGCCGCCACCTCGCTGCTGAGTAGCTCGTCATGCATGGCATCGTTTTCGGTGATTTCCACCACCAGCGACAGGCGACGCCCCAGCGACTGCTGCAGTTCATCCATCAGCGGCACGAGATCATCGTGAAGGAGTTCATTGGGGGAGACATTGATGGAAACCGATAGCTGCTGGTCTTCTACGCCCCAGAGCTGAGAATCGCGCGCCACCTGCGCCACGATGTGGCGAGTCATCAGCCGCGTTTGGTCAAGGGTCATCAGTTTGAGGAAATGGCCCGGCCAGATCAGTCCCAAGTCGGGATGCTGCCAGCGTACCAGCGCTTCGACCCCGCTGAGCGTCTGAGAGGTCAAATCGAACTGCGGCTGGTAATGAACCACCAATTCATTCTCCACCAGGGCACGAGTGATCTCCTCTCGGCCCCAGTCTCGATCACGCTGGCGGGTAGTTTCGCCCTTTGACGGCATCCCAATGGCACCGAGGCTGTCGTTCAATGCGCTCAGCTCATACGGCTTGCCCAACGAATCCAGCATGTCCAGGCCAAGGGTCTGACCTACCCGCTCGGCAATCCGCATAATCTTGGGGTCCACGGCGCTGAGCAACAGCACCGAACCGCGATAGCCGACGTCCGCCATATAACGCAGGGTATCGATTCCCTCTACCCCGTCGATTTCCAGGTCGAGGATCACTAACCGCGGCCTAAGGACGGTGAGGCATGCACGCAGGTCGGTAGGCTGGTGGTGAGTCTCGAGCCCCAAGGTACGTAACAGGGACGTCAGGTCCGCCAAAACCCCCGGATCCCTGTCGACGACGACGGCCAGTGGCGCAGTATCCAGCGGCATCAGAGCTCTCACACGATTAAGTTATCGCAGGCCAAATGAGCCTAGCTCTTAACTTATACACCCAACTGATGCGGCCCACGAGGTGAATAGCGAACAAATATCTGCGCTACCCGATGAGCACCCTGGCAGCCAACCCCAGCAAGATCACGCCGGTAACACGGTTAAGCCAGTGAGCCCGGGCCTGAAGCCAGGGCAGCACGGAAGAATGCGATAGCGCCACCGCCACCAGCACGTACCAGCCACCGTCGATGATCATCGCCGTGGCAACGATCAACGCCTTGGCCGCCGCGCTCATATCAGGGCTGACGAACTGACTCAGCAGCGCGACGAAGAACAGGATCAGCTTGGGGTTGCCAAGCGCCACCAGCACCCCGTCGCGGGCGGCCTGTACTTGGGTCGTGGCCACGCCACTGGCCTGCAGGGCTGATGCCTGGCCGGCCCGCAGCGCCTTCACCCCAAGCCAGGCGAGATAGGCGGCGCCGGCCCAGGTAATCGCCTGGAAAAGTACCGGATGGCGGGCGATCAAGGCGCCGAGCCCCCAGACAGTCAACAGCGCATAGAGCCCCACGCCCATGGCATGCGCAAGCGCGGCCGCCACGCCCGGCAGGCGACCACCGCCCAAGGTATGGCGCAACACCAGCGCGAGACTAGGCCCAGGCGACATGGCGCCCATGGCACAGACTGCCGCAAGCGACAGCCACAGGGTGAACGGCATGAGTATCTCCTTATTTCATGATTGGCTGGCCCTGAGTGTTCGCCGACCGCCCTCCTTGGCAATGCCGGTTCCTGGCAACCTTGCCCCCGCTATAGCGGAATGGCGACCCGAAGGGCGGTAGCGGAACACTATCTTAGGCGCCGGTTCCACCCCGGCCAAGACGACATTGGATACAGTCTTAACCTGCCCTTCTGACGGCGAATCAAGCGCCGAAAACGAAGGCCGACTGCACGCTGCCCATTACCTCATCCTCAAATACCTTCTTGCCAGCGGCTTCACCGCCGGCCCCTGCCACCACAAACAGCGGCAGCAGGTGCTCTTCTTCCGGGTGGGAGGCGCGCGCGCCAGGCGCTGACGCCCAATTCATAAGACGCGAAGAGCGGGCCGAGTCGGGAAGCGCCACCGTCTCAGCAAGCCAGCTATCGAAGGCGCGGGAATCCGGATCGACATCCGCACCGCCACGCCTCAATCGCGCCATGTTGTGATAGCTCATACCGCTGCCGATGATGAGCACGCCCTGGTCGCGCAGCGGCGACAAGGCGCGCCCCAACGCCAGATGCTCGGCGGGGTCGAGCCCCTTCTTCAACGATAGCTGTACCACCGGCACCTCAGCCTCGGGGAACACCAGCTTGAGCGGGATGAAGACGCCATGATCGAGCCCGCGCTGACCCTCTTCACTTGAGGAAAGCCCGGCCTCGGTCAGCCGCTTGCGCACCTCGGCAGCAAGCTCAGGGTCACCCGCCGCCGGCCAGCTCAGCCGATAGGTGTGATCGGGAAAACCGTAGTAATCGAAATAAAGCGATGGCGACGCCTGGGTATTAACGGTGAAGGTGTCAGCCTGCCAGTGCGCGGAGATCACCAAGATCGCGCGAGGCGTCTCCTCTAGCGTTTTGGTCAAGCCGCTCAACCAGGCAGCCATGCGATCCCAAAGCCCGGCCGGCTGCCAATCCATGAAGAAGCAAGGCCCGGCGCCATGGGGCAGAAACACTGTCGGCAAGGAAGTAGCAGCAGCGCGATAAGACATGGTCGAACCTCCGAGACGCGAGGGCGGCAACATTGCCGCCAGCCGGCTTTTTCAAGCCGGCGCGAAGTAGTAAGGATGAAGTAGTCGGGGGTGAAGCCCAAGATAAGGGGTCACTCAGGATGACGGCTTAGATCTTGAGGCCAAGCTTGGCATCCAGCGAGAAGCGATCACCGCCGCGCAGGAAGATACCCAAGGCCACCAGTCCCCACATCAGCGGATACTCGAGCCCCCCGTTGGTCCAGAAGAAACCGTTGGGAATATGCACGCTCAGCGCGACGCCCATCAGCACCATCACGCCCAGTGCCGCAGGGCGTGTCAGCAGACCAAGCACCAAGGCTAGACCTCCGAAGAACTCGACCAGGCCCGCCATTAGCGCAAACAGCACGCCGGGCGTCATACCGAGACTGTCGGCGAAGAACTGACCGGTCGCTTCGAGACCATAGCCGCCAAACCAGCCAAACAGCTTCTGGGCGCCGTGAGGCATCAGCAGCAAGCCCGCGGTCACGCGAATCAGCGGATAGGACAGCACCGACAGGCGCTGGAAGATCGCCGGACCGGGGGTGGCAGTGGAAACGGCGGTATCGGTATTCTGGCTCATGAGCGTGTCCTCGAATCGTCTGTGGTCGTAGCGCCTGTGACTTGCAACGTCTGGCGTTGCGATGCAAAAGCTAGTGGATCGCAACAGGCGCTTGCGCCCTGTGGATGGAAGACAGCATATTGGGGTTTCCGGTTTTTCGGGAGATAGCGGAATGGCAACGCATGGTTGATGAATTGGAAACCCTGAACAGTGTCACGCTGGGCGGCGCCATTGAGGACATCCGCGCGTTCTGTGCCGTAGTGGAGTTTGGCTCCATCTCCGCGGCGGCTCGGGAGCTCGATGAAACCAAAGGCGGCGTCAGTCGGCGCATTTCACGCCTGGAGGGCCGGCTCGGTGCAGCGCTTCTGGCCCGCACCCCGCGGGCGGTATCGGCTACCGAAGAGGGGCTCTTGTTCCATGCCAAGGCCCGGGAGGCGCTGCAGCTGTTGGGAGATGCCACCGAAAGCGCCCGCGCGTCGCGCTCGGTGCCAGAAGGCAACCTGCGCGTCACCGCACCGGTCGATATGGGCATCGACCTGTTGCCTAGCCTGGTAGTGGCCTTCCAGGAGCGCCACCCGCAGATACGCATCGAACTCTTGATGACCGATACGCCGCTGGACCTGGCCGCCAACCGCATCGACCTGGCACTGCGCGCCAGCGCCGACGACCTGCCCGATATGAACTACCGTGCCTCTGGCATCGCCGACTTCTGCATGCGCCTCTATGCGGCCCCCGGCTACCTGGAAAGGCACGGCACACCGGCAGATCCTGGCGATCTGCAGCATCACGCGCTGGCGATTCGCCGCGGCCTGGAGGGCCCCACGCCATTGGTGCTCACCGACCGACGCGGTAAGCGAAGCGAAGTCAACGTGCAGCCTCGCTTGCGTACGACCGACTACGCCAGTCTCGCCCGACTGCTGGCCGCGGGTGGGGGTGTCGGCGTGCTGCCCGACCTGATCGCTCAGCCTCTCGTCGATGAGCACAAACTAGTGCCCGTCCTGCCGGACCATAGCGTCACGCAGGCAAGGCTCTATGCCATCACGCTATCTGGGCTTCAAGCACCGGCGAGGGTGCGGGTATTTCGCGAGTTTCTGCGCGAGGCACTCACTAACGGCTGCGTCCTCTGACAGGCAAGGTGCTGGGAACATAAAAAAGGTCGAAGAAGCGGGGCACTCCTTCGACCAATCAACTGAGGCGTTCGATCTATTTCGTTAGCCACCGACCACCGCTGGCCGGAGCCGTACCGTCAGAAAGCTTCCCACTCTTCCTCGGCATGGGCCGCCGACTTGCTGCGAGCGGGCGCCTGTTGACGCGATGCTAGGCTCGACGCCGAGGGCAGCGCAGGTGCTGTTGGCTCGTCGTACTGGTGAGACGAGGCGTCATCGCCACCCAGCACGAAGGTATCGAGCAACCGCTGCAGTTGCTCGGCTTGATCGCGCATCTGGCTCGCCGTGGTGGTCGACTCCTGGACCATGGCCGCATTCTGCTGCGTCATGGTGTCCATTTCGGTAACCGCCGTATTGACCTGGCCGATACCGGTGCTCTGCTCCTTGGCGCCGGCCGAAATTTCACCGATCACGTCCGTCACCTTGGCCACGCTCTCGGCGATCTCCTGCATGGTGGTTCCCGCATTGCGCACCAGCTTGGCACCCGATTCGGTATGCGCGGCAGAGGTATCGATCAGCCCACGAATCTCCTTGGAGGCATCGCTCGAGCGCTGCGCCAGGGTGCGTACTTCTTCAGCGACCACGGCGAAGCCACGCCCGTGCTCACCGGCACGCGCGGCCTCTACCGAGGCGTTGAGGGCCAGAATATTGGTCTGGAAGGCGATCGAGTCGATCATGGTGACGATGTCGCTGACCTTGCTGGACGAGTCGTGAATATCCGCCATGGTGCGCTCGACATCCTGCATGGCCGTCTCGCCGCGGCGCGCCACTTCACCGGTGCTCAGCACCAACTGATTGGCCTGCTGGGCAGACTGGGCGCTGTGATCCACGGTAGAGGTAATCTCCT
>NZ_FNCI01000023.1 GCF_900100755.1 Onishia taeanensis | reverse complement strand
GCCACGAAGGCATCGAGTGCTTCGCCCTTCACGGCGATCACCAGGCCGGGGTTGGTGCAGAACTGACCGGCGCCCATGTTAAGCGAGCCCACGAAGGCCTCACCCAGTTTCTTGCCGCGAGCCTTGAGGGCTTCAGGCAGCAGGAAGACCGGATTGATAGAGCTCATCTCGGCATAGACCGGGATCGGCTCCGGGCGTTCCTGGGCCGCCTTGGCTAGCGCCGTACCGCCGTTGCGCGAGCCCGTGAAGCCCACCGCCTTGATGCGCGCATCGCGGACCAGGGCCTGGCCGATGTCATTGCCGGAGCCGTAGATCAGCGAGAACACGCCCTCGGGCAGCTCGCACTTGGCCACCGCCCGCTGTATGGCCCGACCGACCAGCTCAGAGGTGCCGGGGTGGGCCGAGTGGGCCTTGACCACTACTGGGCAGCCGGCCGCCAGGGCCGAGGCGGTATCGCCACCCGCCACCGAGAACGCCAGCGGGAAGTTGGAGGCACCGAAGACCGCGACCGGGCCCAGGGCGATATGGCGCTGGCGCAGGTCGACCCGCGGCATTGGTTCGCGTTCGGGCAAGGCCGGGTCGATGCGCACGTCCAGCCACTCGCCGGCGCGCACCACCGAGGCGAACAGGCGCAACTGGCCGCAGGTGCGGCCGCGCTCGCCTTGCAGGCGGGCCTGGGGCAGGCCGGACTCGGCCACGCCGCGCTCGATCAACTCATCGCCGATGGCCTCGATCTCGTCGGCGATGGTCTCGAGGAAGCGTGCCCGCGCCTCCAGGCCGGTCTCGCGGTAGGTCTCGAAGGCCGCCCAGGCCAGCTCACAGGCCCGTTCGACCTCGGCCTTGCTGCCGGCGGGATAACCCGGCGACAGGGTCTCGCCGGTGGCGGGATTGATGGCGTGAATGGCCTGGCCATTGGCGGTCACGGCGCGTTGGCCGATCAGTTGCGTTCCTTCCAGAGTCATGTTGCCTCCTGTCATCACAGTGAGTTGACGCGGGTGTCGGTGGCTTCGGACTCGAACGCCAGCGGGTTGCGCAGCGTGCGGCCGAAGGCCGGCAGGGCGATCTCGAAGCGATCGCCGTCGCGGGTCTGGACGCCGTCGGCGAAGCTCAGCGTCGCGGTGCCGAAGAAGTGCACGTGGACATCGCCGGGGCGCCTGAAGCCTTGATACTTGAAGTGGTGATGCTCGAGGTTGGCGATACTGTGCGCCATGTTGGCTTCACCGGTGAGGAATGGCTTCTCCCACAGGGTCTCGCCGTCACGCACGATGCGGCTGACGCCCTCGAGGTGCTCGGGCAGCTCGCCGATCAAGAGCTCCGGGCCGAAGCTGCAGTGGCGCAGCTTGGAGTGGGCCAGCCACAGGTAATTGAAGCGTTCGGTGACGTGATCGGAGAACTCATTGCCGATGGCGTAGCCGACGCGCCAGGGCTGGCCGTCGTCGCCGATCACGTAGAGCCCGGCGAGCTCCGGCTCCTCGCCGGCGTCTTCGGCGAAGGCCGGCACCGGCATCGCCGCCTCGGGCGCCACTACGCAGTCGCCGTCGCCCTTGTAGAACCATTCCGGCTGGGTGCCGGTCTCGCCGGCGGCGGGCTTGCCACCCTCGACGCCGAGCTTGAACATGCGCATCGAGTCGGTCAGCTCGGACTCGTCGGCTTTAGCCTGGGCGTGCATCGCCGAACGGGTGTCGGCGCTGCCCAGGTGGGTCAGGCCGGTGCCGGTGACCAGGCAATGCGCCGGGTCGGCATGGGTCAGCGGCGGCAGCAGGCGTCGCTCGTCGATCAATTGCTGATAGTCGAGGCGGGTCTCGGTCAATGATGCCTCGACCACCTCAGCGAGTCGGCGGCCATCGGCGATAGCGCGCCGCGCCAGGGTGTAGGTATCGGCATCGGTCAGGCGGACCCTGTTCTCATTTTCTACTAGCGCCGCTAAGGGCCGGTTCTGGTGCAAACATTGGATGATTCGCATTGGGTGATTCCTCGACATCCAGATAAGAGAAGGAACGTCAGGCGCCGGTCGAGTATCGAAGCGACCTCATCATAGCGCCGCATTCCGGCTTATGTACAACATTCAGGTTTATATGTTGATTCTTAGACATTGCTTGGTAGAGCCAAGGTGGCGCCGCCTTTTGCAAGGCACTGGCGACGTTGCTCGCCGCCAGGCCCGCTAACCGTTGGATCATCCGACCAGCCACATGGCCAGGTTGGGGTAGAACAGCAGCGCGAACAGCACGCACAGCTGGATGGCAATGAAGGGCAGCAGTGCCACGAAGATATCTTTGAGGCTGATGCTGGGTGGGGCGACGCCCTTCAGGTAGAAGGCGGCCGGGCCGAACGGCGGTGACAGGAAGGAAACCTGCATGTTGACCGCGAACAGAATGCCGAACCAGACCGGGCTGTAGCCGAGCTGCTCAACGATCGGCACGAAGATCGGCAAGGTCAGCATGGCAACGCCAATCCAGTCGAGGAACATGCCCAGTACCAACAGGATCGCCATCATGACCAGGATGATCACCACCGGTTCGACGTCGAGGCCGAGAATGACCTGCGAGATGAAGCGGTTGCCGCCCATCAGGTTGTAGACCCCGACCAGCGCCGCGGCACCAATCCCGATCCAGATGATCATGCCGCAGGTGGTCATGGTCTGGCCGAGGCTGCCGTGCAGGGTCTTCAAGGAGAATTCGCCGCGGGCGACCACGGCCAACAGCACGCCGAAGACGCCCATCGCCGCGGCTTCGGTGACCGAGGCCACGCCGCCGTAGATCGAGCCCAGCACCATGAAGGCGATCAGTCCGGGGACGACGATGGCCTTGAGCGCCTGCCCCTTGGTGGCGAAGCCCTCCTCGCGGTCGGCATCGGTCATCGGCGGGCCGAGCCGGGGATTCTTCAAACAGCGGATCAGCACATAGGCGATGTAGGAGCCCATCAGCAGCAAGGCCGGGGTGATAGCCGCCGTGAACAGATCGGCAATCGACTGGCTGGCGATCAGGCCATAGATGATCAGCACGATCGATGGCGGCATCATGGTGCCCAGCGAGCCACCGGCACAGACCACGCCGATCGACAGGTGCTTGTCATACCCCAGGCGCAGCATCTGCGGTAGTGCCAGGATGCCCAGCAGCACGATCTCGCCGCCAATGATCCCCGACAGGGCGGCCAGGAAGAAGGCCACCACAATGGTCTGGATGGCCACGCCACCAGGCAGGCGCCCGGCGAACACGCGCATGGCGTTGAAAAGATCCTTGGCAATGCCTGATCGGTCCAGTAGCGAGGCCATTAAGACGAACATCGGCACTGCAACCAGCGAATATTCGGTGACGAAGCCAAAGACGCGGCTGGTGACCAGCGGCAGAGCCTCGGGCCCGAACCAGCCGAAGGTGAAAACCAGCGCCACCAGGCCGGTGATGAAGGCAAGCGGCAGTCCTGTCACCAGCAGAGCGAAGATGGCGCCTACCAGCAACAGTGTTCCGTCGGCGATATCCATTACACGCTTCCCTCGGTGGAGGTGGGAGATGTCGGCGGAGCCTGCTTGGCGCGCAGAGACTGAACGCTATGAATGAGCGCCTGAACGCTCATCAGTACCAGCGAGGCCATGATGATGCCCTTGACCAGGGCCGGAAACGGCGGATTCCAAGAGGTGCCCGAGCGCTCCAGCGACCATTCGCCGAGCGGGTTGTGAGAGGCGTCCCAGAACATCATGAAGGCGGCGTAGCTCATGCCCAGACAGAAGCCCAGGGTGACCAGGTCATTGAAGCGGTCGAGCCATAGCTTGAGCCGCGGGCCGGCATTGTCGTAGAGCACTCGCACGCGGATATGGTGGTTGCCGGCCATGGCCGCGGGGCCGCCGATGGCGAAGCTGACGGCGACCAGCATGACCACGCTCTCGTGGACCCAGGAGGTCGGCGAGTTGAAGCCGTAGCGCATCAGGACTTCGAAGACGCTGATCACCATGGCAATGAAGACCAGCCAGGCGGCACCGCGGGCACACCAGACGACGCCACGGTCGAAGGCATTGCGCGACTTGTCGTCCGCTGCCGTCTCATTCGCCTGGGCGGCGGCGACGTCATCGTCACCGGGTTGGGAAAACTTGGAAGACATGGTTCCTCCACGTGACGCCGCTTGGCGTCACGATGCTCAGGAAGTGGAGAAACGGGGCCGATGGCGTCGGCCCCCTGAAGAGATGAACGGTGGGGTTAGAGCTGATTACGCGCCCGCAGGAAAGCGGTGACCGAGTCATAGTACTTCTGTGTCATCGCGTTCTTGCCTGCCCACTCCTGCCATTCCTGCTCGGCGGCCTGGCGGAAACGCTTGCGCTCTTCCTGAGACAGGTCGATCGGGTGCACGTCCGGGTTGTCGTTGAGCTCTTGCAGCGTCTGCAGATCCTGTTCCTTGAGCTGGGCAATCAGGTCATAGGCCATGTCGTCGAAGGCCGTTTCCAGGGTGACCTGCAGGTTCTCGGGCAGGTCATCCCAGACGTCCTTGTTGATCGATACGGCGATCATCGGCATGGAGTGGAAGCCCGGGTACAGCGGGTAGGGTGCGAAGGCATGGATGCCCTGGGCATCGTTGTTGGAGAGCACCGTGGAGTCGGCGGCATCGATCACGCCTTTCTCGAGCGCGGTGTAGACTTCAGAGCCCGGCAGGTTGACGGGGGCCGCACCGATACGCTCGAAGATGTTGTAGACCATGCCCTGAGGCGCGCGGATCTTGAGGCCCTGGAAGTCATCGATGGACTCGATGGGCACCGAGGAGGGGATCGACTCCAGCGGGAAGGTCGCCGCGCTGATCAGGTGGGTGCCATAGGGTTCGGCCAGTTCGTTGTAGAGCGCTTCGCCACCGCCTTGCTTCATGTACTCAAGGAAGTCGTACGGGTTGCTCCATGCGCCTACCAGGTTGCCCATCATGCCGAAGGCCGGATCCTGGCCGGAAAAGTAGCTGGGATCGGTCATATGGCCCTGAAGGATGCCCGAGGAGACCGCTTGCAGCGTCTCGGTGGGGCCCACGACGGAGTTGATCGGCATGATTTCAATATGCACCTGGCCATTGGTCATGGTTTCGACCTTGTCGGCCCAGGCTTGCTTGATCTTGAAGCTGGGTTCGCCTGAGGTCTCCGACGCCTGGAACTTCCAGTCATATTGGGCGGCCTGGGCGGAGCCAAGCCCGACCAGGAGGGCTGAGCCGGTGAGGACTATGGCGTGTTTGAGCTTGAGCATGAAACTCTCCATCGAAGAAAGATTCTTGTTGTGGCGTGAGCTGACAGAGCAGCATTCCCATCTGGGAGGCTAAATGTTGAACATATACTCTATTTGTTCAACATATACTTTTGTATGTATCGACTACGCTGGCCGTTGTCGGTAACGTCTAGCTCAATCTTCGCCGCATACAGGATCGAGCCGCCGGCCGCGATCCTTCGATAAGGAGTGACCTCCATGTCTCAGAGCAAGCGCCCGCTGCGCAGTGCCGCCTGGTTTGGTACCGCCGACAAGAACGGTTTCATGTACCGCAGTTGGATGAAGAACCAGGGGATCCCCGATCACGAGTTCGAAGGCAAACCGATCATCGGTATCTGCAATACCTGGTCAGAGCTCACGCCCTGTAACGCGCACTTCCGCAAGCTCGCCGAGCACGTCAAGCAGGGCATTCTCGAGGCGGGCGGCTATCCGGTAGAGTTCCCGGTGTTCTCCAACGGTGAATCCAATCTGCGTCCCACCGCGATGTTCACACGCAATCTCGCCAGCATGGATGTCGAGGAGGCGATTCGCGGTAATCCGATGGATGCGGTGGTGCTGCTGGTGGGCTGCGACAAGACCACCCCGGCCTTGCTGATGGGCGCGGCGAGCTGTGACCTGCCGACGCTGGTGGTGACCGGCGGGCCGATGCTCAACGGCAAGCATGAGGGCAAGGACATCGGCTCGGGTACCGTGGTCTGGAAGCTCTCCGAGGAGGTCAAGGCCGGCAAGATCTCGATTCACGACTTCATGGCCGCCGAGGCGGGCATGTCGCGCTCGGCGGGTACCTGCAACACCATGGGCACGGCTTCGACCATGGCCTGCATGGCGGAGTCGCTGGGTACTTCGCTGCCGCACAATGCGGCCATTCCGGCGGTCGATTCGCGTCGCTACGTCCTGGCCCATCTGTCGGGCAATCGCATCGTCGAGATGGTCCACGAGGACCTCCGGCTATCCAAGGTGCTTACCAAGGGCGCCTTCGAGAACGCCATTCGCACCAACGCGGCCATCGGTGGCTCCACCAATGCGGTCATCCACCTGAAGGCCATCGCGGGACGCATCGGCGTCGATCTGGCCCTGGATGACTGGAACCGCATCGGCCGCGGCACGCCCACGATCGTCGATCTGCAGCCGTCCGGTCGCTTCCTGATGGAAGAGTTCTACTATGCCGGCGGTCTGCCGGCGGTGCTGCGCCGCCTCGGCGAGGCCGACCGGCTGCCCCACAAGGACGCCCTGACCGTCAACGGCCAGACCCTGTGGGACAACGTCAAGGAGGCCCCGCTTTACAACGACGAGGTGATCCGCCCGCTGGACAACCCGCTGGTCGACGACGGCGGCATGTGCGTGCTGCGCGGCAACCTTGCGCCCGGCGGGGCCGTGCTCAAGCCCTCGGCGGCGAGCGCAGAACTGATGCGCCACCGTGGCCAGGCCGTGGTCTTCGAGGACTTCGATGACTACAAGGCGCGCATCAATGACCCGGACCTCGAGGTCTCGGCAGACAGCGTGCTCGTCATGAAGCATTGCGGCCCACGCGGCTACCACGGCATGGCCGAGGTCGGGAACATGGGGCTGCCGTCGAAGCTGCTGGAGCAGGGGGTAACCGACATGGTGCGCATCTCCGATGCCCGCATGAGCGGCACCGCCTATGGCACTGTGGTCCTTCACGTGGCCCCGGAAGCCGCCGCCGGCGGTCCGCTGGCCGCCGTGCGCAACGGCGACTGGATCGAGCTCGATGCCTATGACGGCCGCCTGCACCTGGATATCAGCGAAGACGAACTCGCCTCACGGCTGGCCGAAAGCGACCCCCGCGCGGCGTCGACGCGAATCGCCAGCAGCGGCGGTTACCGCCAGCTCTATATCGAGCATGTTCTGCAAGCCGACGAAGGCTGCGATTTCGACTTCCTGGTCGGCTGTCGCGGCGCCGAGGTGCCCAGGCACTCGCACTGAAACTGGACGCCGGCCAATGGCCGCGTCCCCGTCCCGTCTTGCCGCCATCCGATCCCATGCCTGCGACGCCCCAGACAGGCGTCGCAGGGACTAGGAGTTTGACCATGTCCTCGCCCCGCCTGACCCCGGATCAGCTGCGCTCGCGCTGGTGGTTCGATAACCCCGATCATCCCGGTACCACGGCGCTGTGCATCGAGCGCTATCTCAATTACGGCATCACGCTCGAAGAACTGACCTCGGGTAAGCCGATCATCGGCATCTGCCAGTCGGGTTCGGACCTCACGCCCTGCAATCGTCACCACATCGAGCTGGTGAAGCGTGTCAAGGACGGTATCCGTGCCGCCGGCGGGGTGCCCTTCGAGTTTCCGCTGCATCCGATCCACGAGAACGTGCGCCGCCCCACCGCGGCGCTGGATCGCAACCTGGCCTACCTGGGCCTGGTCGAGGTGCTGCATGGCTATCCGCTGGACGGCGTGGTGTTGACCACCGGCTGTGACAAGACCACCCCGGCAAGCCTGATGGCCGCCGCCACGGTCAATATCCCGGCCATCGTGCTGTCCGGTGGGCCGATGCTCAACGGCTGGCGCGGCGCCGAGCGCGTTGGCTCTGGCACCGTGGTGTGGGAGATGCGCAAGCGCCTGGCCGCCGGCGATATCGACTACCCCGAGTTCCTGTCGCGAATCGCCGATTCCGCGCCCTCGGTGGGCCACTGCAACACCATGGGCACCGCCTCGACCATGAACTCGCTGGCCGAGGCACTGGGCATGAGCCTGCCCGGCTCGGCGATGATCCCCGGGCCCTACAAGGAGCGCGGCGCCGTGGCCTACAAGACCGGCGAGCGCATCGTCGACATGGTCTGGGACGACCTGCGGCCGAGCGACATCATGACCCGTGAGGCGTTCGAGAACGCAGTGGTCACCTGCTCGGCGCTGGGCGGCTCGTCCAACGCGCCGGTGCATATCAACGCCATCGCCCGCCACGCTGGCGTCGAACTCGACAACGACGACTGGCAGCGACTTGGCCACGAGGTGCCGCTGCTGGCCAACGTGATGCCGGCCGGCGCCTATCTCGGCGAGGAGTTCCACCGCGCCGGCGGCGTGCCGGCGGTGATGCATGAGCTGCTCCAGGCCGGGCGGCTCCATGGTGAGGTCTTGACCACCAACGGTCGTACCCTGGCCGAGAACCTGGCCGGCCGCGAGACCGTCGACGAGGAAGTGATCCGCCGCTACGCCAACCCACTGGTCGCGCACGCGGGCTTCCTCAACCTCAAGGGCAATCTGTTCGATTCGGCGCTGATGAAGACCAGCGTGATCGCGACGGACTTCCGCCAGCGCTTCCTCGAGGACCCCGAGGACCCCAACGCCTTCGAGGGCAAGGTGGCGGTGTTCGACGGCTCCGAGGACTATCATGCGCGCATCGACGATCCTGCCCTGGGTATCGATGAGCGCACCATCCTGGTGATGCGCGGCGCAGGCCCGGTTGGCCATCCGGGCGGTGCCGAGGTAGTCAATATGCAGCCGCCGGAGGCGCTGATCCGCGCCGGCATCGAATCCTTGCCCTGCCTGGGCGACGGTCGCCAATCGGGCACTTCGGGTTCGCCGTCGATCCTCAACGCCTCGCCGGAAGCCGCCACCGGCGGGCCGCTGGCACTGCTCGAGACCGGCGACCGGCTGCGCGTGGATCTCGGCCGCTGCGAGGTGCGTCTGCTGGTCGATGAAGACGAGTTGGCTTTGCGTCGCGAGCGACTCGAGGCCGCCGGTGGTTATCCCTATCCGGCGCATCAGACCCCCTGGCAGGAAATTCAGCGCTCGATGGTCGAGCCCCTGGACCGCGGCATGATCCTAAGAGGCGCGAACGACTATCAGGATGTGGCTCGGCGCAGCCCCCCGCGGGACAACCACTGACCCCATACCAGCAAACGGCCGCCTCGCTCCGGGGCGGCGCCTGGCGGGATGGGGTGTCGTGGCGCTAGACTGCGGGCCGGTTTTCATTGCTTGCAGGAGGGTGTCATGTCCGAGTTTCGCCTAGGTCTTGTCGGGGTTGGCAAGATCGTGCGCGATCAGCATCTGGCGGCTATCCAGGCTACGCCGGGGATCGGGCTCGCCGCGGTGGCCGATCCCTTCTCGGAGCTTGCAGGGATCGCGAGTTACAAAGATCTCGCCGCCATGCTCGACGCCGAGCCGACGCTCGATGCCATCGCGATATGCACACCGACCCACCTGCGCCATGAACTGGCGCGTCTGGCGTTGGAGCGTGGCAAGGCGGTGATGCTCGAGAAGCCGCCGGGCGCGACGCTTGCCGAGACGGAAGATCTCAAGGCGCTGGCCGAGGAGCATGACGCCGTGCTGTTTGCCGCCTGGCACTCGCGGTTCGCGCCCGGCATAAGTCACGCAAGGGATTGGCTCAGTTCAAGGACCGTGACCGCTGTGACGATCGACTGGCATGAAGATGTGCGCGTTTGGCACCCGGGTCAGGACTGGATCTGGGAGGCGGGCGGCATGGGCGTCTTCGATCCCGGCATCAATGCGCTCTCTATCGCCACGCAGCTGGTCTCGACGCCGTTCTTTCTCAAACACGCCGACCTCGAGGTGCCGGAAAACTGCCAGACGCCGATCGCCGCCAGGCTCGGCTTTCGCACCGCCGCCGGCATTCCGGTGGACGCCGACTTCGACTTCCGTCATCAGGACCCGCCGCGCTGGGACATGCGCATCGACACCGATGCCGGGGTTCTCAAACTTGAAAGCGGCGGCTCGCGCTTGATCATCGATGGCGAAGTCGTCATCGACGAGCCGGAACGCGAGTACCAGGGCGTCTACGCGCATTTCTGTGAACTGCTGAAGGCCGGCGAAAGCGATATCGATATCGCCCCACTGCGTCATGTGGCCGATGCGATGCTGCTGGGGCATCGGCGCGCGGTAGAGGCCTTTATCGAATAGCGGTTAGCGCGTGCCGGTGTCAGAGCGGGCCGTCAGCCGTCAGTTCGAGGCGGCTGCCCAGCACGGATTCGCCGGGCTTGAGACCGAGCGCATCGGCGGTGCCGGCGAGCACGGCTTGAGCGGAGCGGAAGGCCTCGTTGGGGCGGCGGGTACGAATGGCTTCCATCAACTGACGGTGGCGCTCCAGGCTCGCTTCGGGGTCCGTGGCGCTGACATTGGACATCTTGATCAGCAGATAGATGGAGGGGCGCAGGATATGGGAAAGCTGCGCCCAGACGATGTTATGGGTCGCCTTGTAGATCGCTACATGAAAGGCCACATCGTAATCGCTGTGCAGACGATTCGATTCCGGGCCAGCATCGCCATGCATGTTCTGCCCCATTCCCTCGAAGGCTTCCTCTATCGCGACCAGATCACGGGCGGTAGCCCGCTTGGCCGCCATCATGGCGACATAGGGTTCGACATCCAGCCGGAATGACAGGATCTCCCGCTGGACCTTGGGGTTGGGTGCTGCATAGCGTGTCATCCACCCGGTGACCGTGGGGTCGAGAATATTCCACTCGGAATATTCGCGAACCCTGGAGCCATGCCCGGAAATGCGCTCGATGATGCCGACATCCACGAGCTGCCTCAGGTCACTACGAACCGCGGAGCGGTTGATGGCGAACTGATCGCAGAGGGCGACCTCCTTGGGCACGTAGTCGCCGGGCTGATAGCGGCCGGAAAAAATCTCCTCGGCCAGAAATTCGGCGACGCTAGGGCGCTGATTGGGCTTTTGCTGCTTTTCCTTCACGTAGGCTCTGTCCGGCAGAATGTAGGCTCAAATTGTCATATGTTGAACATATGAGCAAGCGGGCAGGAAACTAGCGGCTAGCTACTGGCTACTGGCGATGTTTCCAACAGGGCGATGAAGTGCTCGAGCAGGGCGTTGGCCTCGGGGGTTGTGTGAATGCCCTCGCGCAGGGCCTCGATGCTCTGGCCCGCTTCGCCCAGTCCTTCTTGTTGATGCTCGAGGTAGGCGCGCATCACTGGTGCCGTGAATTCCGGGTGGAACTGCACGCTCCACTGGCGTGGCCCCAGGCGTAACGCCTGGTAGGGCTCGTGGGCATTGCTCGCCAATACCACCGAACCGGCCGGCGGCGTGAGCACCGATTGAGCATGCGTGAGATGGGCCGGAAACCGGCTGGGCAGGGCGTGAAACAGCTCATCCGCCTGGCCGGCTTCAGTAAGGGTGACCTCGAAGGTACCGACCTCACGGCCCTGCGGGTGATAGCCGCTTTTGCCGCCCAGCGCCTCGGCCAGCAACTGATGCCCGTAGCAGACGCCTAAGGTTGGCAGGTTGCGAACGACGGCCTCGTGCAGCCAGGGTTTTAGTGCCTCACTCCAGGGCTCAGCGTCGCTGACCATGGCGTGGGACCCGGTGATCAGCACGCCATCGAACTCTGCATGTTCAGGCGCCGCCTTATCTCGCTGCGCATCCCAGACGATCAATTCATGATCGGGCAGGCGGGCCTGAAACAGGGCCTCGAAATCGCCATGATCGGCGATAACGTCGGGGAAACTGTCGCCGGTCTTGATCAGCAGCAGTCGTGGTGTGGGTTGGTTCATGGAGAAGTCCCGTTCGGTGGAAGCTCAGTCCTTGTGCAGCGACTTGCCCAGTGCCTGCATGAAATCCTCACAGGCCGCGAGCTGGTCAAGTTCAACGTATTCATCGGGCTGATGGGCCTGGCCGATGCTACCCGGCCCGCAGATCACCGTAGGTAGCCCTACCCCCTGGAACTGGCCGGCCTCGGTGGTGTAGGCCACGGCTTCACTGGGTTTGTCGCCGAGCAGTTGGCGGCACAACGCCACCGCTTCGGCATTGTCGCGGTCGGCGAGCGCCGGCACGGTCTGGGTAATGTGCTCGGTGACGATACCGGTGCCTGGCGAGCGAGCCTGCATCTCGGCCTCGACTTCCTTGGCATAGGCATCGAATCGCGCATAGAGCGACTCGAAGCTATCGCTCGGCAGGTGGCGAATCTCCCAGTCAAAGTGGCAGTCGCGGGCCTTGATGTTGATCGCCGTGCCGCCCTGTATACGGCCCACGTGCAGGCTGGAATGCGCCACGTTGAAGGCCTCGTCGATGCGTCCCTCGGCCTTGAGCTCCTCCATGATGTCTTCGATGCGGGTGACCAGGCGCGCGGCGACATGGATCGCCGAGACGCCCTGGTACACCTGGCTCGAGTGCGCCGCCTGCCCGGTGACGGTGGTGCGCAGGTTGGTGATGCCCTTGTGGGCCACCACCGGTGCCATCAGCGTCGGCTCGCCGACGATCACCGCCGCCGGGCGTGGCTCATCGGCCATCAGCCGTTCGATGAGGCGTGGCGCGCCCAAACAGCCAATCTCCTCATCGTAGGACAGGGCGAGATAGATAGGCCGTTCGAGGGGCTGCTCGATCCAACGCGGTACTTGGGCCAGCGCGCAGGCAATGAAGCCTTTCATGTCGCAGGTGCCTCGGCCATAGAGGCGACCGTCGTCGCCGTCGCGCAGTGTGAACGGGTCAGTAGTCCAGGGCTGGCCATCGACCGGTACCACATCGGTGTGCCCGGATAGCACCACCCCACCTTCGACCGCCGGGCCGATGCGTGCCAGCAGGTTCGCCTTGCTGCCATCGTCGTTTTCAATGCGCTGGTAGGGCACGCCGTATCCGTCGAGGTAGGACTCGATGAAGCCAATCAGCTCAAGGTTGGAATCGCGGGATACGGTGGCAAAGCCCACCAGCGTCTCGAGCAGGGCGGTGGCGGTCATGATCTGACTCCTGAGTAAGGGGCGAGTGAAAGTCTATCATGAGGCTGTATATTGACGAGGTGCTGGCACAATTAGAGTGTTCTTAATTTTGAACGATTAGCGTTGAACGCAGGAATTGCGATCTATTACACCTTTGTCCTACTATTAGTGGCTTGGGTGTACTCTGTTTGTTCTTAGAAGGATAACAATATGTTGAATAAATTCAGCAGTCTGAAGAAAAACCTTTCCACGTCCGCGCTGGGATTGGGGCTGGCCCTCAGTGTCGTGGCCACAGACGTGGCGGCAGCGGATTACAACTGGCGTTTCAGCAACCTTTATAGCCGGGGCACGGCCTTTGGCGAGCTGTACGAAAATCTGGGCAATAACATCGAGGAGCTGTCTGACGGTCGTATCAAGGTCCAGGTCCTCTATTCAGGCGAAGGCGTCGGCACCAGCGGGCTGCTGGGTGCCGTCAAATCTGGCCTGCTCACCATGGGCGCTCCGTTCCAGTCGATGCACGCGGGTGAGCTGCCAGCGGGTGTTGTAGAGATCGGTCTGCCTGGCGGCACCGCCGATACCGACGAGCTCTATAGCCTTTTCCACGAAAAGGGCTGGGGCGAGGTACTGGAAGAGGCATATGGCTCCCAGGGGTTGGTATGGCTTGAGCCGTACATCCAGCCGCCGGTCTACATCATTACCAAGGAACCGATCGAGTCGGTGGAAGATTTCGAGGGTCTCAAGATTCGTGCCCCCGGTGCCTACGGCAAATTCCTGCGTAACTTGGGCGCCTCCCCGGTTTCCCTGGCCTGGAGCGAGATTTACACCAGCCTGGCCACGGGCGTCATCGACGGTTCCATCGGCAGCAACATGATCGACCACCGCGACGGTAACCATGTTGAAGTCGCCAAATACATGTACCCCTTGCCGCTGGCCGGCGCTCAGGTGCTGCCGATCGTCGTCAACCGCAGTGCCTGGAACAAGCTGCCTGATGATCTCAAGGACGCCGTGCGCAAGGCTACAGAGATCCACGCTGAAGAGCAGTTGACCATGTCCAAGCAGTGGGAAAGCGAGGCGGTGGCAGAGATGGAAGCCAATGGGCTGAAGTGGAGCCCGGAGCCGAGCGAAGCTGACAAAGAGGCTTGGGCCGAAGCCGCTGCAACGCTGCGTGAAGAGTACGCTCAGCAGGATAAGTACAGCGAGCGGTTGATCGAAATCCTGAATGAGACCGGTTATTGATGACATGGCAGGCACCTTGCCCGCCTTATCATCGCTGTTGAAAACAGGCAGAACCTTTAGCCATTACCCGGTTTTCAATGGCCTGTATCGGTCTTACAGCCAGTCGAGGGGCACTGCGGTACCTCATCGATATTGGCAGACATCTCGGCTCGCTGATTCTCAGCGGTGAGCGAGTCGAGAGAAGGCGGAAAGCACATCGTGCTTTCCGCCTTTTACATGAATTCAGGAGATCCCTTATGTTCCTCACCTTGCTGAGGGGGCTCTGCCACGGTATTGATCTGATCGTCATGCTGACCGGCAAAGCAGCTTCCTACCTGATGCCGGTACTGGCCGGTATCGTCGTCTTCGAAGTGTTCGCCCGCTATGTGCTCGGTAGCCCCACGATCTGGGCCTACGACCTGTCACTGTTTCTGTTTGGCTACATCACCGCGCTGGGCGGTGCTTATGCCCAGCAGAAAAGAGCCCACATCAATGTCGACATCCTCTATCTGAAGGTCTCGCCCAAGGCCAAAAGCGTCTTCAACCTGCTTGGATATGCCCTGGCCGTCTTCTTCCTGGCCATCATCATCAAGGTGAGCATGGGTAAGTTTTTCGAGGCCATCGAGTTCGACTATCGCCGCCAGAGCGAGTGGGCACCGCCCATGTATCACTTCTGGGTAATGATGGTCATCGCCTGTTCGCTATTCATTGCGCAATTCGTGCGGGATGCGCTGAACGACATGTTCTACCTGGCGACGGGTGCCCCGCTGCTAAAACAAAAAGAGGGGGTCCATCATGGACATTGAACTGCTGACCGGGGTGCTGTTGCTGTGCATCCTGATCTTCTTCGCGCTGGGCGCCGCCGTGGGCCTGGCGCTGGGCGGTATCGCCATGGCTATCGGCTACCTGACCTGGGGTGAGGGCATCTTCAACGTCATTCCCACCACCCTGGAGTCGACCTTCTTCAGCTTTATCCTGCTGGCCATCCCGCTCTATATCTACATGGGGCAGCTGCTGACCAAGTCCGGGATCGGCGATGCCATGTTCAACGCCAGCCAGCTGTTGATCGGCAAGGTACGCGGTTCCCTCGCCATCAGCGTTATCGGGGTGTGCTCGATGATCGGTGCCATGGTCGGCATCATCGGTGCCGGCATCATGACCTCCGGCAGCATTGCGCTGCGCCCCATGCTGGACCGCGGGTACAACCGGCGCCTGGCGTTGGGCGTCATCATGGCGGGTGGCGGTCTGGGTATCCTGATTCCTCCCAGCATTCCCATGATCATGTTTGCCGCGGCGACGCAGAACTCGGTCGGGCGCATGTTCCTGGGCGCTATGATGCCGGCCTTGTTGACGATCGTGCTCCTGATTGCGTATGTGGTCGTCAGCTGCTGGCTTAACCCGTCACGCGCCCCCAAGGACGAGGAGCAGGACGATGCGCCACCCCGCACCACCCGGCAGACGTTCGTCATCCTTCGTGACGGGCTTTCCGCGCTGCTGCTGATCTTCGTCGTGTTGGGCAGCATCGTCTCGGGTATTGCCACGCCGACCGAATCGGGGGCCATTGGCGTCTTCGGTGCCATCCTGCTGGCGATTCTCTACAAGCGTTTCCGGCCGGCCATGTTTCAGTCCGCCGGTCTTCAGACCGCCACTCTGGTCAGCGTGGCCATGTGGATCATCTTCGGCGCCTCGGTATTCAGCAATTTCCATCTGCTGATGGGGGTGCAGAGCATGGTGGCCGACCTCGCCACAAGCTTGAACCTGCCGCCCATCATGATCATCATCCTGTTTCAGGTGATCATGCTGCTGCTGGGCTTCATTATCGATGAGTTCATCATCGTACTGATGTGCGCGCCGCTGTTCACGCCCATCGCCGTGTCCCTGGGTTATGACCCCATCTGGTTCGGTGTGCTGATGATCCTCAATATCTTGATCGCGGTGCAGACGCCGCCCTATGGGTTTGCCCTGTTCTACCTGAAAGGCATTGCGCCACCGGATGTCGGGATGGGAGAGATCTACCGATCCGTCACGCCCTTCGTGGCCGTGAATTTAGTGGTATTGATCCTGTGCATGATCTTCCCGGAAATCGTGCTATGGCTACCTAATAAGGTCATGGGGTGAGGTAACACTATGTTCAATCACATCTTGATTCCCGTCGATCTCGCGCATCAAGAGCAGCTCGCTAGGCTACAGGAGTCCGCCCGTTTGTTGATTGATGGTGCTGGCAGCATCACCTTGCTTTATGTGGACCCGATCACGGTCCACAAGGAAGCGCTGATGACTCAGTTGGGGGAAGACCAATACGCTGAGCATCAACGGGAGGCCGAAGCCCAGCTGCAGAGTCTGTCCGAGTCGCTGGAGGTAGAGAACGTCACCATGAACGTCGTTACCCGAGAAGGCAGCGCGCATGATCAGATTCTCGAGTACGCCTCGGAAATCAGTGCCGATGCCATCCTGATGATGGCTAGCCGACCGGGACTCACCGACTACTTCATCGGTTCCACCGCCGAGAGGGTGGTACGTCATGCCGATTGCTCGGTCTTCGTGATTCGCTGACTCGTTAAGCTAGTAGGCAAGCGTGGTAGGCCAGATAAGTAGGCCAGATAAGTAGGCCAGATAAGTAGGCCAGATAAGTAGGCCAGATAAGTAGGCAAGCGGCCGTCAGATGTTCCTGGCGGCCGTTTTTTTTGTGCCGACAATCGAGACGCCAGTGCCATCAATGGATAGGCTCAGCCAGTGCCACCTAGGATGATAGGTATCTGGCGCTGCCATAGGTTTCTAGCTATGAGTTGATACGGGCGAGCGTCGAGCAGTTCTAGGGTTCAATCAGCCACCTGGAAGACGAGGAAGGCCGCATGCAGCATAGCGAACGACATAGAACGCACCGCATAGGTTGGCTTCGCGCGGCTGTGCTGGGCGCGAATGACGGCATTGTCTCCACGGCGAGCCTGGTGTTGGGCGTGGCGGCATCGGGGGCGACGACGCAGACGATTCTGGTGGCGGGTGTGGCCGGCCTTGTCGCCGGTGCCATGTCGATGGCGGCCGGCGAGTACGTGTCGGTCAGCTCTCAATCCGATACCGAAAACGCGGACCTGGCGCGGGAGAAACAAGAGCTCGCCGACAATCCCAGGCAAGAGCACGCGGAACTGAAAGCCATCTATGTAGAACGTGGCCTCGATGAGCAACTGGCCGGCCAGGTCGCAACGCAACTGATGGAGCACGACTCGCTTGGCGCCCATGCACGAGATGAACTCGGCATATCGGAGACCTTGGCCGCCAAGCCCGTGCAAGCTGCTTTCGCCTCGGCGGCCACCTTTGCGGTGGGTGCCGCATTGCCGCTATTGATGGTGGCGCTACTGCCGGCGGCCACGCTCATGTGGGGGCTGTCCGGCAGCTCGCTGGTTTTCCTGGCGCTATTGGGGCTGCTGGCCGCTCGGGCGGGCGGTGCTCCGGTCGTTACGTCGGTGGTGCGCGTCGCTTTTTGGGGCGCCTTGGCGATGGGATTAACCGCCGGGGTAGGGGCGCTCTTTGGTGTGGCGGCTTGAAGGAAGCGGCGCTAGAGGTAGGCGTCATTCCCTGCCGCTAGGCCCTGGCGGCGTTGTCCATCATGGCGAAGTCGCGAACGCCGGTGCGATAGAGGGAATATCGTCTTGAACGATCCTGCAGCGTTTGGCGTGGTACTCGGTAGTGTCAGGCCAGTCGTGAGAACAAGGGCATCAATAGCGCGAAGAGCTCAGCCTGGGAGGATATGCCGCACTTGGCGTAGAGCTGGCGGCGAAAGACCTTGACCGTCTGGAGGCTGATCTCCAGGTGGAGACTGATGGATAGCGATGAGTGGCCACGCAGTATCAGTAGCGCCACTTCTGCCTGGCGCGGGCTAAGGGCGATGTCATGGTCCTGCTTCAGGGCTTCACGCAGCCGTTCTTCCAGTGGGGCGGGGGCGGCCTTGGCGAGGCTCTCGGGTTGATAGTCACGCCAGTGCATTTCCAGCAACGCGCTAAGGGTCATCTCGCTATCGTGAAGGGCCTGGACCTCGTGCTTGCCAAAGGCCTTCCCGCTGGAGCGGTCTCTACCGAAACAGGCGGTCAGCGTAATGCTCTCGGAAATGCTGGCAAAAACCGCTACCTCGTCGAGCAGCGTGGTTTGCTTGTAATAGTTGTTGTAGTAATGCGTGCGCCGGAAATGATCCGGTGCCACGTCCACCAGCCGCCGTAATCCGCGTACCTTGCCCTTGAGGTGCTCACGGTAGAAAGGGTCCAACAGGTAGGCTCCACCGAGATACTGGCTATCCATCGGTAGATAGACCACGGGGTCGGTGTACTCCCGATAGAGCACCGCCGGCCGGTGTTCGCCGTGGTAGGCAATGATGATCAGGTTGTCGAATGCCGCCAGGCCTTCCACCAGTCTGGCAAAACGTCGGGGCAGTTCTGGGGTGGCCAAGGCCTTTATGGTCTTGCCCAACGCCTCGTCATAGTCGCCGTGTGTCACCAATCCCTCATGTCCAAGACCACATACCACGCTGGGGTTATATACGCTCCGAAGGCCGGATCATACGGTTCTAGAGCGTGTTGTTAACAACGCATCGCAGTCTAGCCGGGCTACTCCAGCGCTGGCGACTGCGTGGCGGTGCCGCTAAGAATGTGAGGTCAGGCACCGCCATCCATTTTGTTGCACTGGCCGGGCATTTGCTCGGCGCCGATGTCAACGTGTCCTGGAGACGACCCATGAACGACAACAATATCAAACTGGAAAGAACCCTATCGTTGAAGGCCGTGGTGCTGTTTGGCCTTGCCTACATGACGCCACTGATCGTGCTGGGGACCTTCGGTGTCATCGCCAGCGTCAGCCATGGCGCCGTACCCACAGCTTATCTCATCACTACCGTGGCGATGCTGTTTACCGCCTATAGCTACGGCATCATGGCGCGTACCTATCCGGTATCGGGCTCTGCCTATACCTATGCACGCCGGGCCATCGACTCACGCGTCGGCTTCCTGGTGGGCTGGAGCGTGCTGCTGGACTACTTCTTCTTGCCGATGGTGATCTGGCTGATCGGCGCCGCCTACCTGAATGCGCGCTTCCCCGAGGTGCCTAGCTGGGCGTTCTTGCTGGGCTTTATCGGCATCACCACCTTCCTGAATATCTATGGCATCAAGATGGCGTCGAAGGTGAACTCGCTGCTGATGGTGTTCCAGATCCTGGTCATCGGCTTCTTCGTGCTGCTGTCGGTTCGCCACGTGTTCTCGACCGGTGGCACCGATGCCCTGTTCAGCCTGGCACCGTTCATCGGTGAGGATTCCGGCTTTACCACCATTGCCGCCGCATCAGCCGTAGCAGCCTACTCCTTCCTCGGCTTTGACGCCGTTACCACGCTGACTGAAGAGACCATCGAGCCCAAGCGCAACATTCCCCGGGCCATCATGCTCACCGCCCTGATCGGGGGTGGCATCTACGTGCTGGTGGGCTATACCACTCAACTTGCGCATCCGGGCAGCGACTTCGCCGACCCTGATTCGGCCGCCTTCGAGATCGCCAGGATGATTGGCGCCGACCTGTTCGGGGCCATCTTCCTGGCCGGAATGGTGCTGGCGCAGTTCACCTCGGGCCTTGCGGCACAGGCCAGTGCATCACGCCTGCTGTACGCCATGGGGCGCGACGCCGTGCTGCCGCGCAAGCTGTTTGGTGCCCTGCATCCGCGCTTTCATACCCCCGTCTTCAGCATCGTACTGACCGGCTGTATCGGTGTTATCGCCCTGTTCATGGACGTGCTGTCAGCCGCCTCGTTCATTAACTTCGGCGCCTTCATTGCCTTCACCATGGTCAACCTCTCGGTGATCTTCCTTGTGAGCAAGGATGCGGACGCCAAGCGTCGCTACGGCGTCTTCAAGGGCATGGTCGTGCCGCTGATCGGTGCCATGGTCAATCTGTGGTTGATGAGCAAGCTGGATATCAACGCGGTGATCCTGGGCCTGATCTGGCTCCTGATTGGTGTGGCACAGCTGGTTTACCTGACCCGTTTCTTCCGCCGTGAGCCGCCCGAAGTGGCCTTCGATGAATCCGACTCTGGTTCCGGGCCTGAGTCTGAGTCTGAGCCGGCGACTGCCTCGGCTGACGCGCATCGTTAATGGAGGCTGACATGCCCAGATACTTGCCCGTTCTGGTCGTCCAGGAAGCCTCACGACAGCCCGGCACGGATGCCGAGCTTCGCGACTTCGAGGCGGAGCTTGCCGACTACCTGAGCGACTTCGTTGCCGAGTTTGATCAGCCACGCATGGTGGTGTACCCGGAGTTCTACCTATGCGCAGCCAGTGGCACGCCTGAACAACGCAGAGTGCAGTTGGAAGCGGCCGCCGAACCGATCGATGGCCTTCGCCACCAGCACTTGTCCCGCATCGCCAGCAACCTGAGCATCTGGCTGTTGCCCGGTACCGTTTGCGAGCGAGGCGACGACGGCCATTTGTACAACACCGCGCCGGTGTATTCGCCTGAGGGCGAACGGGTAGCCGCCTATCGCAAGTGCTTCCCCTGGCGGCCCTATGAGCCGTTTCAGCCAGGGAATCGCTTCGAGGTGTTTGATGTTCCCGGCATCGGCCGGATAGGCCTGGCCATTTGCTATGACATCTGGTTTCCGGAAGTGGTGCGGCAATTAGCCTGGTTGGGGGCTGACGTGATTATCAACCAGGTCGCTACCTCTACCAGTGACCGCGCCCAGGAACTGGTATTGGTGCAGGCCAACGCCATCTTCAACCAAGTGTTTATGGTCAGCGTTAATTCGGCCACGCCTTCGGGCGAAGGGCAGAGCTTAATTGTTGACCCTGAAGGCCACATTCGCTCGCAAATGCCCGGGGCCACCTCGGGCATCCTCACCGATGTGCTCAACCTGGATGAGGTGGAGCGCGTGCGGACCTTCGGTACCGCAGGCTTGAACCGCATGTGGTCCCAGTGCCGGAATGAGGACCCGGTGTTGGAATTACCGATGTATGAAGGCCGCATCGATCCGCGCAAATGGAATCGAGAGCGATAAACTGTCCAGACGTTAGTCTTCAAGGAAAAGTGCGGCTTACCACCGCACTTTTTTGGTTCTGAACTTGGGTCGGTATCGGGTTTGGCGTATATCAGGTAAATAGTCCTGTTGGGGAGCGCTCACTTCGCCTTGAGTGCTTTATTCATCGGTGTTACTGCAGAATACCAATATGGCTCGGCGATTCAGTTGCCGAGGAGGGGCCGCTTATCAACTCATTGCCGTTTTGCATCCATCGCCACGAATGAATACGCTAGCCACTCAGGACCGCCAAGACGGTTAAACTGAATACTGAGTATGCAGGATGCAGAGACTACCGCATGAATGGCAGGATGCCATTGCAACATGCCCAGGTAGGGGCGGTAGCGTGAATATCGCCATATAACGAGCTATCGCAAGCTGTTCCAGCCAAACCTAAATCCCGTTGCCCTCATGCAGGCGCATACACGGAAACGAACGAAATAGCGCATCAAGCTGCAGACGATCATTTCGGTGCTTGGGGAGTTGCATTCTAGGCGCATGGCTGCCTTCTCACGCTCCATCAGCTATGGAGCTGCCTTGCGCGTGCATGCATCGCCTTCTATGCTATGGGGTTTTGTGGCTCTTCACTTATCAGTGTGGGTTAGGAGCCATTGGCAGTCCGCCATAGTGAAAAAGGATTGCCCGCTTGAACCTCTCCTTGCTTCGGAATCCTCTGGCTCGGACTTTCAAGGTTCGAACTTGGCCGTTGATAGCTTCCGCCAAGCCATTGGAGGCGCGAAACCGCATGGCGTTCAGAATGCCAAATAGCTTGGTTTCGATCTGATTGGCTGCTGAGGCCAAAGCTCGAACGTCAGTTAGCCGAGCCATGTGAATCCATTCCTGCCAGGCCGCACGAGCCCCTTTTACCCGGTAGCCCTGCCAGATGTCTCGTGCCTTTTCTTTGAGGTACCAGA
>NZ_FNCI01000007.1 GCF_900100755.1 Onishia taeanensis | reverse complement strand
CTAGGCAATGTCTGAAAAGTACTGCGCTCGCCCATACGGCGTTAAAAATCGGCTCAAGATGCTCATTTACACCCCGTAAACTCCGCTCTTTCGCCAATTTTTGCCTTAGCTACGCGCCCCGGTCTGGCCTTCGCTCGTCGACTTTTCAGACAAAGCCTAGCAAAGCCTGGCGTTGCCTCTGCATTGTTCCCGGCATTGCTTCTGTATGGTTTCTGTATTGCTTCAACGCAAACGCCCCGCAGGGCGGGCCTGCAGGGCGTTCGGGAAGGTCCGATATCGGGGCAAGGCTCAGGCGGCGGTGATGGCGTGGTACTTGTCCATCAGTTGCTCGCGGGTTTCCTTGCGCTGTGGGTCCAGCGGAATACAGTCGACCGGGCAGACCTGCTGGCACTGCGGCTCATCGAAGTGGCCGACGCACTCGGTGCACAGGCCCGGGTCGATGACGTAGATTTCTTCCCCCGGCGAGATAGCGCCGTTGGGGCATTCGGGTTCGCAGACGTCGCAGTTGATGCACTCGTCGGTGATCATCAGGGACATATCAGGTTACTCCAGGAAAGGGGCTGCTCGGTCGGGAGCGTGAGCCGGCTAATATCCGAGTAAAACGCTCAGCTATTATAACGAGCATTCAGGGCTTCTACGACCCTGGGATGAACGAGTTTCGAGACATCGCCGCCGAGCTTGGCAATCTCGCGCACCATCGTCGAGGAGATATAGGAGTTCTCGAGTGCCGGCGTGAGGAAGACGCTCTCCACATCCGGTGCCATGGCGCGATTCATGTTGGCCAACTGCAGCTCGTACTCGAAGTCCGAGACGGCGCGCAGCCCGCGTAGGATGATGCGCGCCTGTTTTTGAGCCAGAAACTCGGTGAGTAGGCCTGAGAACCCCGTGACCTCGACGTTGGGCAGCTTTGCCACCACCTCCTCGGTCAGCGCCACCCGGCTATCAAGGTCCAGCGCCGGCTGTTTGCCGGGGCTGGCCGCGATGGCGATGATCACCTTGTCGAACATCCTGGCACCGCGCTCGATCAGATCAAAGTGACCGTTGGTGATGGGGTCGAAGGTGCCGGGATAGACCACGATGTTCATAGCGCGCCTATTGTTCGTCGTTGGTGTGGTCGCTGTCTCGATGGGCGTCACCGAGAGAGCCGAAGGGGTTCTCGACGGCCAGCGACACCGGCTGCGCATAGCCGGGAATACCGATCTGGTCGGCCTCGACCGAAAGCTCCGGGCCTTCCAGTACGCCCTGGCCAAAGCGATACAGGGCCTGGAAGTGGCCCCGGTCGGCGCCTGCCTCGTAGTTCCGTGAGGCCTCGAGGATAGGCTCGCGGCGATCCTTCCAGGCGTCTATCGCGGCCTGGCCGTGGCGCTGGACCAGCAGTCGCTCAGTGACTGAGGGCGACAGCACCAGGCCCGTCGCATTGTTGCCACCGAAGCCCTTGGCATTGATGAAGGCGGCATCGGCCTCGAAGGCCAGCGGTTCGGCGAAGAACTGCAGGCGTTCGGCATGAACGTCGTCGGCCACGACATCAAGCGTGGGAATGCCCGGCAGCCAGCCGTGGGCGAAGCTGCCGAGGGCGCTGACCAACTGGTCGCCGGCGGCACTGCCTTGAGAGTGGCCGACGAAGGCCTTGACCGCGACCACCGGCCAGGAGGTGATGCCGTTGGCCGTGGCCACCTGATGAAAGACGTGGGACTCGGTGGTGCGGTTTTTCGGCGTGCTGGTGCCGTGGGCATGCAGGAAGGTGCGCGTGCGCAGGGACTCCTCGCCGAGAATATCCCGTGCCAGGCTGACGGCCTTGCCCAGGGTAATGTAGTTGCCGATGCCGGGGGCGGAGATCGAGCGCTTCCAGCCGTCGGCATTGGTGAAGACGCCCGGCACGCTGCCGAGTATCTGGGCGCCGGTTTCCAGTGCCAGTCCGTCGTCCATCAGCAGCACGAACTGGCTGGCTTCGGCGATGGTGAAGCCGCAGTTACGGGCAAAGGGGCGACAGGCGCGCTGGTAGTCGGCATCCGTGAGCAGGCTGAGGGCGTCCAGTGCCTTGAGGCTATCGTCATCGGCAAGCGCGCCCATGGTGCGAAAGCCTTCGATGATCTCGGGCGTAATCGGCGCATCGGCGGTGCCGACCATCACTACGCGGCGGCGACCGCTTTTGATTTCCTCGATGCCCACACGCAAGTTGTACAGGAAGGTCGCGCAGGCGCCTTGGACGGCACCGGTGGCGCCGACGCTGCCCAGCACATAGGCATTGAGAAAGTCGGCCGGCATCTGGCCGTAGCCCAGCGGCATCTGCTTGGAGGTGGCGCGGTTGCCCGACGCATAGCTCTTCAACAGGCCGCCCCAGCCGGCATCGTCGAGCTGGCCGATGGAGTTGCCGGCGTAGACGGCAATCTCATCCGGATCGAGACGGTCGCGCAAGGTCTCCCAGTCGAGGCCACTCTGGCCTAGACAGTCCGACGCGCCGAAGATCGCCATCGATAACCCACGCGGGTGATGGACGCTGCGATACAGGCTGCTGGGTTCGAAGCCGCTGGGTAACTGGCCGGCGGTGCGCACCTGCGCGCCACGACGCTCGGGCAGGCTGACGTCGAACTGACCCGGTGGCACCGTGACCTCGACGTGACGGCGGTCCAGCTCGCGCACCTGCCAGGTCTCGGGCAACTGCTCGGGTAGCTGGCGACGACGCACGTGAAACACCAGCGGTGCCTCGATGGACAGCTGGGCCGGGCGGTTGGCCGGGATCCCATCGGCACCGAACATCGGGTCTTCGATACGACGGATCAGGGTGTGGTCGAGAACCTGCTGCTGGTAGCGGGCGACGATCTGCTCGGCATCCAGTGACTGGCCGCTCGTATCCTGCCAGGGCGAGCTGCCGTCGGTATTTACCAGACGCATCATCGCCGCCAGGCCGGTCAGGGTGCTGGCCTGAGTGTCCGCGTCGAGGGCCGAAAGGACCGTGCGTCGAAACGCCTGATGGCCCGAGGTTCTGCCGGCAGCATTCACTCCCCCCATGCCGACGATCACCGGTAACTGTGACAAGCCGCTTACCTCATTGTGCTGATGGCGCCAGGGCGCTCATGTTTCCTTCATTTACGGTTGATAATATCACCGCGGCCGCTACCCCGTCATGCGGGCCTTGATCCCGCAGACGGTGGTTTTCATCTTGTTGTCATGAATGGATGGTGGAATCTGCGTCTGGCTGGCCGGCCCTGCTAGAATGGCGGGCACTTTTGTTCACCCGGCCACCGGACGCCCATGCACGCCAATTCCCGCGCCATCGTTACCAATCAGCCCGGCCCCCATCAGGAACTCGCCCGCCGGGTCTCCCGGGCGCTTGTCCATCCGCTCAAGAAGCCGATTGCCGAGCACACGCGCAGCGCCTTCGCTAAGGCCGATGCCTGGCGCTCGGCGCGGCCTCGGCCGCTGATTCTCGACGCAGGCTGTGGCGTTGGACTCTCGACTCGTCAACTGGCCGAACAGTTCCCCGATCATGTGGTGATCGGTGTCGATCGCAGCGCCGACCGGCTGTCCCGGGATCATGGCGAGCTTCCGGACAACGCGCTCCTGGTGCGGGCCGACCTGGTGGACTTCTGGCGACTGGCGCTGGCGGCGGGATGGCAGCCGGCCCGCCACTACGTGCTCTATCCGAACCCTTATCCGAAGGCCGCCCATCTCAAGATGCGCTGGCACGGTCATCCGGTGTTTCCGGCCATTCTCGCTCTCGGTGGGCGGTTCGAGCTGCGCTCCAACTGGCGGCTCTACGTCGAGGAATTCGCGCTGGCCATTCAGCAAGCCACCGGCGAGGTCGTGCACGCCGAGCTTTATCGGCCGGACGGTGAGTTTCTGACACCGTTCGAGCGTAAGTATCACGGCAGTGGCCAGTCGCTCTGGCGGCTTCAGCTCGACCTGCCGCCAGCCCCCGAGCTCTTGCCCACGCCCTGAAGTCCATGCTTTGAAGTCCATGCTTTGAAGTCCATGTTATGAAACACCCTGGCTCAGCGATCTTGGCGACCGCGAAATCCTTGCCCCAGCGATTGCCGTAGCCATTGCGCCACCGGTCCTTGGGCACTGTCGCGGCGGGCGACCATCTCTACCTCGATGCGTGGCGCTACCCCAAGCGCCTCACTCGTCAAGGTGGTCAGGTGGTCGCGGAAAGGCGGGTAGCTAGCGATATGCTGCGGTACCAGCGCCCAGCCGAGTCCGCGAGTGGCCAGTTCCGCCATCGAATAGAAGCTGTTCAGACGCCAGAATCTGGCGCTGATGGCCTGATCGTCTTCGCTACCGGTGCGCGAGGCAATCACCAACTGACGGTGGCTTGCCAGGTCGGTGAGGTTCGGCGCCGGTAGCTTGGCCAGCGGATGGTTCCGCCCCACCACTAATAGCTGTTTCAGATGAGCGATGCGCTGTCCTTCCAATAGCGGGCCCCGGGCCTGCTGGCTGAGCAGAATGCCAATGTCGGCGGTGCGGTCCTCGACCCAGCCGGCGATGTCGCCCTGGGCGCCGTAGAGCAACGTCAGCTGCAGCGCCGGATATTGATGGGCCAGTGCCTCCAGGGTGTTATCCACCGGCGGCATTTCGACCAGGGCTTCGTCGATGGCCATGACCAGGCGTGCTTCTTCCCCCTCGGCGATGGCCCGGGCCCTGGCATCCAGTCGCTGACACTGGTGCAGCACCGCCCGAGCCTCGTTCAGCACGGCCTCGCCGGCGGGCGTCAGCTGCGGCAGCCGTCCCTGGCGGTCGAAGAGCCGGCAGTCCAGGTCATCCTCCAGGTGGCCGATGGCGGTGCTGATTGCCGACTGGGCACGTCCCAGCCTGCGCGCCGCGGCGGAAAACGAGCCCTGCTCGGCGGCGGCGATCAAGCATTCCAACTGATCCAGGGTCCAGCGCATGGAGGCCTCCTGTGAAAGGGGATAGCGGCAGCGTGCATGGTCGATCTATCAGAATATCAGATGGAATCTAACTAGATGCTATCTCTCCTGAGATTAGAATGGCCGCAAAAGTTCTGGCATTCATCGCAGTGTTCACCGTTGCATCGGTTGCAAGGTTCATGGCCAGGGCATCGCTACGGGAGAAGGTCTCATTGGAGGGGGCATGCGTTCGGTAAAGGAAAGGCTCTTACACAGTGCGCTGTTCGAGGCCGGTGGCCTGATGGTGGTGACCCCGCTTGCCAGCGCTTTCAGCGGCCATGGCATGGGGCAGCTGGGGGCGCTGGGGGTCGCCATGGCCACCATGGCGATGCTCTGGAATCTGATCTGGAACCGGATCTTCGATCACTGGGTGCCCAGCCGGAAACGCACTTTTCAGCAGCGTCTCGTGCAGGCCCTGGGGCTCGAGTTCGGGCTTGTGGTGCTGACGTTGCCCGGGGTGGCCTGGTGGCTCGAGATCGGATTCTTCGAGGCACTTTGGCTGGATATCGGTTACGTGTTTTTTTTCCTGGCCTACGGCCTGATTTTCAATACTCTTTTTGATCGAGCGGTGCGCCATCATCTGGCGCGGGGAGGTAGCTCATGACCTATGTATTCCTGGCGTTGGCCATCGTTGCCGAAGTCGTTGGCACCAGCGCCCTCAAAGCGTCCCAGGAGTTCTCGCGCTTCTGGCCGAGCGTGCTGGTGGTGGTGTGCTACGGGCTCGCCTTCTATCTGCTGTCGCTGGCGCTGCGCACCCTGCCGGTGGGCATCGCCTATGCCTTCTGGGCCGGGCTCGGCATCGTGCTGGTCACCCTGATCGGCATCGTGGTTTATGGTGAACGCCCCGACCTGCCGGCGGTAGTGGGCCTCGGAATGATCATTGGCGGCGTGGTAGTGATTCAGGTATTTTCCAGCGTGTCGTCGCACTGAGGCCTTAACTGGGCCCTTTGTCGAGGCCCGGAGCCGCCTCCTTACTGAGGCCCGGAGCCGCCTCGCATGAAGAGGCCCAACGCTATCTCGTCATACGATCTTGCCGTATAAGGCGAGCCATGAACCCTGAGGCCAGCCAGGCCTCGTCTGCTGTCGGATTGCCCCCATGCCTTCTTTGTCGCTGCGTTTGTTGCTGGTCGTGCTGCTGTGCTGTGTATTGGGGGCGCCAGTGGCATCGGCGGCGGGCTTCGAGCGCCTTTCCGCGCTGGAGGATCAGGGCTTTCTGATCGGTGCCGAGGCGCGGCTGCTCGACAGCGGCGAGGTGCTCGGCGAGATCACCCCCGATCTCGAGCTGTCGCCGGCCTCGGTCTCTAAGCTCTACATGGCCGCAGCGGCACTTGATCGCTGGGGCCCCCAGCACCGCTTCACCACTCGGCTGGTCACACCTGGCACGCTTTCAAGCGATGGGGTGGTGTCAGGCGATCTGGTCTTCGAGGGCGGCGGTGATCCGGCGCTGGTTTCGGAGGATCTCTGGCGGTTGGTGCAGCAGCTTCGTCAGCAAGGGGTGACCCGAGTCGACGGGGCGCTCGAGATCAATCAGTGGCGCTATGGCCCGGTGCAGTGCATCACCACCGACCGCTGCGAGGCGCGTCGCCATGGCACCAACGCCTATAGCGCGCTTCTGTCGGCGGCGGGCGTCGATTACGGCAGCTGGTGTCTGGTGGTCCGCCCCGGGCCCGCTCTTGGCGAGCCGGCCCGTGTTGCCAGCTGCTCGAGCGGCGAACTGCTGACGCGTCTCGATAACCAGGTGCAGACCGCCCGCGCCGATGGCCGGACCCGCCTGGAAGCCGAGCGCCTGACCGATGCCCAAGGCGACCGCATGGTGCTCGAGGGCACCATCGCCATGGGGGATGGGCCGCGCTACGTTTACCGCGCCAGCTCCGACCCTGCCGAGCAGACCGCCAGCACCCTGGCATCGCTGCTCGAGCAGGCCGGCATCGCCGTGACCGGTGGCGTACGGGTGGTCAGCTCGGCGCCGCCGGCGGCAGCCACTGAGCTGGCTTCCGTGCAGGGCAAGCCGCTGCAGGAGCTCCTGCAGCGCACCCTCAACTACTCGAACAACTTCATGGCCGATGTGCTGGCCCTCGATCTGGTCGGCTCGCCCCGAGCGACGCTCCCTCAAGCCGGCGATGCGGTGGAAGCCTTCGCCCTGGCGATTCCCGGCCATGGCCCGCTGACCCTGGAGAGCGGCAGCGGCCTGACCACTGGCAACCGCACCACGGCGCGTGGCGTCACGGCGCTGCTCGAACGCATGTACCAGCGCCCGGCGCTGTTCCCGAGCTTCATCGCCGGCTTGCAGTCGCCCACCAACGGCGCCATGCGCTTCCTGCGTCGCGGCAGCGACACCTTCCAGGAAAACGTGATGCTCAAGACGGGCACGCTCAACCAGCCGTTCTCGGTGCGCGCCACCGGTGGCTACTTCCGCACCCAGAGCGGTCGCTGGGGCGTTTTCTCGGTGCTGGTCAACGGCACCGCCAGCACGCCTTACCTGGCCTGGCGGCAGGTGCTAGAGCCGCTCGCCGGTGATCTCGAGTCGATGATCCTGAGTCATTGAGGCATTTCCAGGGATTGTCATCGTCGACTGCTAGGCTCTGTCCGAAAAAATCGGCGATCACTCGCTATCGCGGCCACCTATGGCGATGGCCATCACCCATCCTCCGACACGCAGGAACGAATCGATGAAGCCTGGGCACACCGGCTGGCGCCACCTGATCCATTCTACCCGCTACTCCATCAAGGGCCTTAATGCCGCCTTTCATAACGAAGCCGCCTTCCGTCAGGAGCTGGGGCTTTGCTTGGTGATGGTGCCGCTGGCTATCTGGCTCGGGCATTCACCCGTCGAATGGATCTTGCTGATCGGCAGTTGCCTGCTGGTGCTGATCGTCGAACTGCTGAATACCGCGGTGGAGGCGGTGGTCGACCGCATCGGGCCTGAACGCCATGAGCTTTCCGGGCGGGCCAAGGATATCGGCTCGGCGGCCGTGATGCTGGCGCTGATGATCGCTGGGATGACCTGGGGATTGCTGGCCTGGCAGCGCTTCTTTGGCTAGGCCTTTCCGGGTGGCTTGGCTGAGTTAGCCGCAGGGCGCAGACAGTAGGGTGGCCGCTTCGCTATGCTTGGGGAAATGACAAGGAGATGCCCATGGCGCTGCCCGATGGCTTCCTGCCGCTGACCGAGATTCCCCACTGCCTGCACGCCTCGCTGGGCGAGACCGCACAGCGTCTGGATGAGGCGCTGGAGCGCGCCGATGCCCGCGCAAACCAACAGCAAAGCGACCCGCTGAGCGAGACTTGGCGAGCGCTAGATGAATCGCGCCGCGAGCAGCTGGCGAAGGTGCTGGCGGTTTCGACGTTCGCCGCCGATACGCTGGTCCACTATCCCGATTGGCTGACGAGCCTGGACGCCAACGGCGAGCTCGATAGCGCGCCGTCGCCTGGTTTGCTCGACCAGTGGCTGAGCGAGGCCCTTGATGAGGTTACCGATGAGGCGGGCATGCAGTCGGCGATCCGGCGTTTTCGCCGCGAGCGCATGCTGGGCATCGTCTGGCGCGATCTGACCCGCCCCGAGGGTACCTCCATGTGGGAGACCGCCGGTGCCGTCTCACGCCTCGCCGAGACCTGCCTTGAAGGGGCGCTTGGCTGGCTCGAAGCGCATTTAGAAGCCCGCTGGGGCCTGCCGGCTCCGAGGGCCGACGGCAGTCCTCAACGCCTGGTGGTGCTGGGCATGGGCAAGCTCGGCGCCGGTGAGCTTAATCTGTCGTCGGATATCGATCTGATTTTCGCCTTCCCCGAGAAGGGCGTGACCCAAGGCGGCAAGCGCGAGTTTGAGCATCAGGAATACTTCACTAAGCTAGGCCAGAAACTGATCGCCGCCCTGGATGCGATGACCGCCGATGGCTTCGCCTTTCGCGTCGACATGCGCTTGCGTCCGCTTGGGGACGGCGGCCCGCTGGTCGGCAGCTTCTCCATGCTGTCGAGCTATTACCAGGATCAGGGCCGCGAATGGGAACGCTACGCGATGCTCAAGGCGCGGCCCGTCGCCGGCGACATCGACGCCGGCCGCGAGCTGCTGGCGAGCCTCAGCCCCTTCGTCTATCGCAAGTACCTGGATTTTGGCGCCATTGAGTCGCTGCGCGAGATGAAGTCCATGATCAATCGCGAGGTCAAGCGCCGTGGCATGGACGACAACATCAAGCTCGGTCGCGGCGGCATCCGCGAGGTCGAATTCGTCGTGCAGGCCTTCCAGCTGATTCGCGGAGGCCGTGATACCGAGCTGCAGGTTACCTCGCTGAAGACGGCCCTCGAGCGCCTGCCCGAGCTTGGCCTGTTGCCGCAAGCGGTGGTCGATGAGCTGACGCCGGATTACGTCTTTCTGCGCGATCTGGAGCATGCCATTCAGGCCCTGGAGGATCGTCAGACCCAGGCGCTGCCCCATCATGAGGCCCAGCGTGAACGCATCGCCCTGGCGATGGATATGGACGACTGGCCGGCCCTGATGGCGCGGCTCTCGGAGCTTCGTGAGCGGGTGCGCGGCCACTTCGATGCGGTGATCGCCGACCCCGAAGAAGAGGCCGAGGGCAGCGATGAGGAGGACAGCACGGCCTATACCGAGCTGCGTGCCCTATGGCGCGGCGAGCTGTCCGAACAGGAAGCGACGACGCTGCTTGAAAACGCCGGCTTCGCCGACCCCGCTCGCGGTGACAGGCGCCTCAAGGCCCTGCGTCAGTCCCGGGCGGTGCAGGGCATGCAACGCATCGGTTTCGAGCGTCTCGACGCCCTGATGCCACTGCTGCTCGAAGCGGTGCTGGCAAGCGATGATCCGGATACGGTGCTCGAGCGGGTGCTGCCCCTGATCGAATCGGTGCTGCGGCGCACCGCCTATCTGGCGCTGCTGCGCGAGAATCGTGATGCGCTCGGCCACCTGATGCGGCTGTGTGGGGCCAGTCCTTGGATCGCCGACCAGATCGCTCGCCACCCGATTCTGCTCGACGAGCTGCTGACGCCCTCGACGCTGTATACGCCCGCCGATAAGTCACGCTTGGCCGATGAACTGCGCCAGGCCCTGGGGCGGATTCCCGAGGACGACGAGGAAGCCCAGCTCGAGGCGCTGCGAGTGTTCAAGCATGCCCAGGTGCTGCACGTGGCGGCCTCCGATATCGTCGGCACCCGGGCGCTGATGAAGGTCAGCGACTACCTGACCTTCATCGCCGAGGTGGTGCTGGAACAAGTGCTGGCAATGGCCTGGAAGCACCTGACCCGCAAGCATGGCTACCCCAAACGCCGGGACGGTAGCCATGGTGAGACCGACTTCATCATCGTCGGCTATGGCAAGCTCGGTGGCATCGAACTTGGCTATAGCTCCGACCTGGATCTGGTGTTCATCCATGATGCCGCCTCCCAGGGCAGCACCGACGGCGAGCGGCCGATCGACAATCCGGTGTTCTTCACTCGCCTCGGTCAGCGCATCATCCACCTGCTGACCGCGGTGACGCCCGCCGGCGCCCTGTATGAGGTCGACATGCGCCTGCGGCCTTCCGGCAACGCCGGCCTGCTGGTAACGACTCTGGAAGCGTTCGCCGACTACCAGCGCCGTGAGGCCTGGACCTGGGAGCATCAGGCCCTGGTGCGGGCTCGGGCCGTGGCCGGCGATACCGACCTGGCGCAGCGCTTCGATGCGGTGCGCCGGGAGGTGCTCGGACAGGCCCGCGACCTGCCGGCGCTTCGCGACGAGGTGATCAGGATGCGCCACAAGATGCGCGATCATCTGGGCAGCTCAGCGGCGGCCAAACAGTCCGGTGCCTTCGATCTCAAGCAGGATGCCGGCGGCATGGTCGATATCGAGTTTCTGTGCCAGTACGCGGTGCTGGCGATGGGACATGATTGCCCGGCGCTGCTGGTTTATAGCGACAACATGCGCATCCTCGAGACCCTCGAGGAGGTCGAGCTGCTGCCCGCCGAAGATGCCAACGCCCTACGTGAGGCCTATCTGGCCTATCGCAATGCCTTCCATCGCACAGCGTTGACCAAGCAGGACGTCGAGGCCGACTTCAGCGCCCAGCGCGAGCTGGTCAGCCGGCTGTGGCAGCGCCTGCTGGAAGACGGCGAGGCGTTCACGACCCACGACATTTCACATCAGGAGACGCCCAAGTGAGCCAAGGCAAGGTACTCGTGCTGCACGGTCCCAATCTCAACCTGCTCGGCACTCGCCAGCCAGAGATCTACGGGCGAGAGACCCTCGACGACATCAATAATGCGCTCTATGAGCGGGCCACGCTGAATGATTGGGATATCAGCTGTCGCCAGAGCAACCACGAGGGCGCTCTGATCGACGCCATTCAGGGCGCGCGGCTCGATGGCACCACGGCGATCATCATCAATCCCGCGGCCTATACCCACACCTCGGTGGCCATTCTCGACGCCTTGAATGCCTTCGAGGGCAAGGTGATCGAAGTGCATCTGTCGAACGTGCACAAGCGCGAGGCCTTCCGGCACCATTCCTATGTCTCGCTGCGTGCCGACGGCGTCATCGCCGGGCTTGGCAGCCAGGGCTATCGGGCGGCGCTGGACGCGCTGATCAACGGCTAAGCACGGTCCTTGCACGCCGGGGCGGCAGTGCCTTGGCGGGTATTGAGACGCTGGTATTAGACTAAGGTCTAAAATCTGGCTATCATGGGGTTGTTATCCTTTAGTCGTATAGGACGCTACCCCATGAAAACATCGACCTCTGCCCAACAGCTTCCGCTGATCAAGCGCATCGGCCAACTGGCCTACCGCATGCTCGAGAGCATGACCGAGAGCTCCTACCAGGGCTTCATCGCTCGTCAGGGCTATCGCTACGCCTACATCTGATCGGTCGGTTGCAGGGCATGGGGTGCTCATCCGCCCCGGCCCTGCCGACTCCCCCCGCACTATAGTCTCCTGCCTTTCTTCGACGTAGGGCCCGCTCGTCCACCGAGATGCCTTCGTTCCCCAGCCTTTTTGCGGTGTAAATCGCACGCACTAGCCTGACGTCTTCTCCCAGTTCTTTTCTATCTATCTTCCGTGCGCTTAGCGGAACCTTGGGTCCTGCTCGCAGGCTTATTGCCGTCCCATTCGCATCGCTTGTTTGCGTGTCGTAGCATGCGCTGTTGTTCTATAAGGCGTCGTTCGACGCAGCGACAGGTAAGCCACGACATTCAATCAATGCTCGTGACTTGTCATGCTGACTGAAAGGGAGCTCTCGCCGTTGCGGGAGGATCGTGATGCGACTGATTCACATGCTGCGCCGGCGCTCGACATGCCGGCAGCTAACGCAGCAGCTCAACATCGACATGCGTGCGCGGCTGAAGCGCGCCTTCCTGTGGCTATTGCTGCTCACTGGCTTGCATACCCTAGCGATGGTCGTCTTCGAATCCATGGGCGGGGGCGATGCCCTGTGGCTGACGTTGACCACCATGACCACGGTGGGCTATGGCGATCTCTCGGCGGCGACGCCGCTGGGGCGGGTCGCGACGGTGCTGCTGCTGTACGTCGCTGGCATCACTCTGCTTGCGCAGCTGGCAAGCGACTACATCGACTACCGCCTCAAGCGGAAAGAATCCATGATCAAGGGCCGCTGGAGGTGGCAGATGAACGACCACGTGCTGATCATCAACAGTCCTGCCAATAACGCCGCCGTCTACTTCGACCGGCTTGTGCAACAACTGCGGGCAACCCGGGAACTTCACGATACGCCGGTGCAGATTCTCACCGAGGCCTTTCCGGATGGGCTGCCCGACCATCTTCGCGAGCAGGGCGTAGTGCACCATCACGGCGAGCCTTCGGATCCTCAGGCGCTGGCCGCGGTGACGCCGGAAAGCGCCCGGGTGATTATCGTGCTGGCAAGTGACGAATATAGCCGCGTCTCCGACAGCATCACGCTGGACGTGCTGATCCAACTGCGGGACCTGTGCGGGGAATCGCTGCCCTATACCGTCGCCGAGTGCGTTCACGAGGACAGCCGGCGGCGCCTGGCGCTGGCCGGGGCTAGCACTAGCCTGCGGCCGATTCGCGCCTATCCGGAGATGCTGGTGCGCTCGCTGGTGGCGCCTGGGGCCGAGAAGATTCTCGAAAACCTCTTTACCCACCATGACGATCACGCCATGCGCTATTCGGTGTCGCTGGAGGACGCCGTCTGGTCAGACGTTACCTGCCGTCTGATGGTTGCTGGTATGGGCACCCTGATGGCCTATGTGGGCGAGGACGGCGAGATCGTCTGCCATCCGGCGCACGATCACCGCTTCAACGCTACCGCCCTGATCCTGATGGTGCGGGAAGAGTTCGTGCCGAGCACGGCAGACATCAAGGCATGCTTGGAGGAAGGGTAGCGGGCCACCGTTGTCGATGGCATCCGCTTGTCGGCGTTATTTCTTCTCCCGGTATTCCCCTTCCAGCACCTCGTGCTCTTCGAGGTGGCCGCCGCTGGAGCGTGACTGGCTGCCATGCTGGTAATAGCTGCCGCCGATATCCTCGGCCTGCTGGGCACGCATCTGCTCCATGCGCTTTTTCATGCGATGGCGCAAGAAGGGCAGCATGGCCCAGCCGACCAGCAGGAAGAAGAGCCCGAGGATGGTGCCGACGATCATCAGCACGCCGAACATCAGCCAGGTCAGCACCAGGCGGGGTCCGCTCATGCCCTGGCGCGGCCTTGCTTGGCGAGCGCGTTCCTTCCATTGATGGGCCGCCTGCCAGGCAGCATTGCGTTGGCGATCTTGATCGTTCATGAACTGCTCCCGAGGGGAGGTGGGTGGTGATTGCGATGACGCTAACGACTTCGATGGTAAATCGCAGGTCAGGTTCCATGATCTTGGCGAACATGATGAGGCGCGGGGATACAGACAAGCTTGGCACGCCATGACACTGTCGTCACCCAGGCGAGCATGCCGGTCTTCAAGGGGCGTTGTGCATTGCCGATAGCCTTGCGATGATCCTTGGCAAAGATGGGCAACGGGAATGATGCGACCACGTGGACAAGTTTGAGCAACGATTGGATCAGGCCGCGCGCGCAGCCTGGCTTTCCTATGTAGGCGGTCGCACCCAGGATGAGATCGCCAGCCAGCTGGGTGTTTCGCGTCCCGGGGTGCAGCGCCTGCTAGCGCTGGCGCGCCAGGAAGGGCTGGTCAAGGTGCGCATCGATCATCCCATTGCCACCAGCATGATGCTGTCCCAACAGATTGGTGGGCGTTTCGGTCTGGACTTTTGCGATGTGGTGCCCGTCGATTCCGGTAGCGCCGACAGCAGCTACCAGTACCTGGCCGTGGCCGGTGCCGAGCGGCTGGAGCGCTATATCGAGCGCACCGCGCCGCTGACCCTTTCGCTGGGGTCGGGGCGGACGGTGAGAGCCATGGTCGAGGCCCTGAGCCGACTCGACCGCCCCCAACATCGCTTCGTCTCGCTGGTCGGCAATGTCGCCCGTGACGGTTCCTCGAACCGCTATGACGGGATCATGGTGCTGGCCGACAAGACCGGCGGCGAACGCTTTCTACTTCCCGCTCCGGTGGTGGCCGGCTCGGTGGAAGAGAAGGAAGCCATGCTCGGTCAGCGCCTCTTTCATGCGGTGACCGATGTGGCCCTGCAAGCCGAAGCGGCCTTTATCGGCATCGGGCGCATCGACCGCCAGGCGCCGCTGTTCCAGGATCACTTCATCAACGAGGGCGAGCTGGACGAACTGCTCGCCATGCAGGCGGTGGGGGAATTGCTCGGTTGGCCGATGACTCAGGACGGTGACGTCATCGACTGCTCGATTACCCGTCGCGTCACCAGCCTTCCGCTCGAGTTGCTGCGTGATCAACAGCTGGTCGCCCTAGCCGGCGGCCGAGAGAAGGCGCCGGCGATTCTCGCCGCGCTGCGCGGTGGTTGGCTGAAGGGCCTGGTCACCGATGAAACCGCGGCGCGCTTCATCCTGGATGCCGGAAGCTGATCCGAGCTCGGCTCTCATTTCCTTTCTTTTTCTGGCTTCTAGCGCCCCTCGCGACGCTGCAGTCTGACATGGCGCAGTATCCAGTGGTTCGGCCGAGCCGTGCCGTGATGGCCAGGTTGACCGTTAGCATCACCGCTCGATCGTCGATCCGATAAAGCCACGGCGCATCTGAACTGCACCCCGCTTGCCCACTATCCCTTGCCAACTATCCCTGGCGCACTACCCCTAAAGTATAGGCCTCTTGGCTTTGCTTTTTTTAGGGTGCTGTCCGATCATTTGATCGACAAGTGAGTGAATGATCAAAACACAACAACAGATAACTCCCTTACGAAGGAGCAAGCCATGAAGCTGTCACGTGTGCTTCCAATCGCCGGCCTGGCGGCCGTCGGTGCGACGGTTGCGAATGCAGAAACCATCACCGTGGCCACCGTCAACAACAATGACATGGTGGTCATGCAGAGTCTGACCGACGCCTTCGAACAGTCCCATCCGGACATCCAGCTCGATTGGGTCGTGCTCGAAGAGAACGTGCTGCGCCAGCGCCTGACCACCGATATCGCGACCGGAGGTGGGCAGTTCGACGTGATGACCATTGGCACCTACGAGGTGCCGATCTGGGCCGAACGCAGCTGGCTGACGCCGCTGGACAACCTTCCCGAGGACTACCAGGTCGACGACCTGCTGAAGTCGGTTCGCGATGGCCTGAGCCATGACGGCACCCTGCAAGCGCTGCCGTTCTATGCCGAAAGCTCGATGATGTATTACCGCAAGGATCTGTTCGACGAAGCCGGCATCACCATGCCCGACCAGCCGACCTGGGAAGAGGTGCGTGAGTGGGCCAGCAAGCTTCACAACGCCGATCAGGAGCAATATGGCATCTGCCTGCGTGGCAAGCCGGGCTGGGGCGAGAACATGGCGCTGGTCTCTACCATGGTTAACACCTTCGGTGGGCGCTGGTTCGACATGGACTGGCAGCCGCAGATCGATTCGCCGGCCTGGCAGGAAGCGGTCAGTTTCTATGTCGATCTACTCAGCAACTACGGTCCTCCTGGCGCCAGCTCCAACGGCTTCAACGAGAACTTGGCGCTGTTCTCCCGTGGCAACTGCGCCATGTGGGTCGATGCTACCTCGGCGGCAGGCAAGCTCTTCGATGCCGACCAGTCCAGCGTCGCCGACAAGCTGGGCTTCGCCCCGGCGCCGATCGCCAAGACGCCCAAGGGTTCCCATTGGCTGTGGTCCTGGGCCCTGGCGATTCCGGCCTCGTCTGATTCCAAGGATGCGGCGCGTCAGTTCATCACCTGGGCGACCTCCAAGGACTACGTCTCTCTGGTAGGCGAGCGTGAGGGTTGGACCAGCGTGCCCCCGGGCACCCGCACCTCCACCTACGAGAATCCCAACTATCAAGAGTCCGCGCCCTTCGCCGGTTTCGTGCTGGACGCCATCCAAGGCGCCGACCCCACCGATTCGACGCTGGAACCGAGCCCTTATACCGGCGTGCAGTTCGTGGGTATTCCCGAGTTCCAATCGATCGGTACCCAGGTCGGGCAGATGATCGCCGCCGCCTTGACCGGTGAGACCTCCGTCGAGCAGGCGCTGCAGTCCTCGCAGCGTGCCACCGAGCGCACCATGCAGCGTGCCGGCTACCTGGACTGATCCGTGTCCGCCGGCCGGGTGACCCCGGCCGGCTCCTTCCCTGCGACCTTCATGGTTACCGACATGAATAAGACCAGAACTTCCGGGCGCACCATCGGAGGGCTGCGTACCCTCTCGCTGCAGGCGCCCGCCGTCACCCTGCTGTTCCTGTGGATGATCGTACCGCTGGCGATGACCGTCTGGTTTTCCCTGCAGCGCTACAACTTACTGATGCCCGGTATGACCGGCTTCGCCGGTCTCGAGAATTACGAGTACCTGTTCACCGACCCGGCCCTGTGGTCGGCCATGGGCACGACCCTGCTGATGGTCGGCTGGGTGCTGGTGATCACTGTGGTCGGCGGCACGCTGCTGGCCGTGCTGTTTCAGCAGGACTTCATGGGTCGAGGCATCGCCCGCGTGCTTGCCATCTCGCCTTTCTTCGTCATGCCCACTGTCAGCGCGCTGGTGTGGAAGAACATGATGATGCACCCGGCCAACGGTGTGCTTTCCTGGGTGGCGGAGTCCCTTGGCCTGCCGGCGGTGGACTGGTTCTCGTCGCTGCCGTTGACCTCGGTCATCATCATCGTGGCCTGGCAGTGGCTACCCTTTGCGCTGCTGATTCTGCTCACCGCCATGCAGTCGCTGGACGAGGATCAGGTCGAAGCCGCCCGCATGGATGGTGCCGGCCCGATTGCGATCTTCTTCTTCATTACCCTGCCACACCTCAAGCGGGCGATCAGCGTGGTGATCATGATCGAGATGATCTTCTTGCTGACCATCTTCGCCGAGATCTTCGTCACCACCTCTGGTGGCCCGGGCCTTGCCACCACCAACCTGGCCTACCTGATCTACATCCGCGCCCTGCTCGATTTCGATGTCGGCATGGCCTCCGCCGGCGGGGTGGTCGCCATCATCCTTGCCAATATCGTTGCCATCTTCCTGGTCCGCATGGTGGCCAAGAACCTGGAAAGCTGACGTGGGAGCGCGACACATGACGACTGCAAAAAACCAAACCGTGGCCAGGGCCCCAGCCGCGCCGGCGACGCGATCAGCGCTTGCCAGTGCGCTGCTCAATCGCCGCCTGTGGCTCGGCGTGCTGGGCTGGACCTTGGCCCTGGTGATCTTTTTCCCGATCTTCTGGATGATCGTGACCGGCTTCAAGACCGAGGCCGAGGCCATCGCCGACCCGAGCCTGATCTTCTCGCCGACGCTTGAGAACTACGCCGAGGTACAGAGCCGCGCGGGCTATGCCAAGTTCGCCCTCAACAGCGTGGTGGTGGCCTTCGGCTCGACGCTGCTGGCGCTGCTGATCGCCATTCCGGCGGCCTATTCGATGGCATTCCTGCCGACCAAGCGCACCAAGGGCACCCTGTTGTGGATGCTGTCCACCAAGATGCTGCCGCCGGTTGGCGTGCTGGTGCCGATTTATCTGCTGTTCCGCGACACCGGACTCTTGGATACCCGCACCGGCCTGGTCATCGTTTACACCCTGATGAACCTGCCGATCGTGGTCTGGATGCTCTACACCTTCTTCAAGGACATGCCCAAGGACATCCTCGAGGCGGGTCGCATGGACGGTGCCGGCACCCTGCAGGAGGTGATCTATCTGCTGCTGCCGCTGACCCTGCCGGGCATTGCCTCCACCGGTCTGCTGGCAGTGATCCTGAGCTGGAACGAGGCCTTCTGGAGTCTCAACCTCACCTCGTCCCAGGCGGCACCGCTGACCGCCTACATCGCCTCCTTCTCGAGCCCCGAAGGCCTGTTCTGGGCCAAGCTTTCCGCCGCCTCGACGATGGCCATCGCGCCCATCCTCATCTTCGGATGGTTGACCCAAAAGCAAATGGTTCGCGGCCTGACCTTCGGCGCCGTCAAGTAAAGGAATTCTGATATGGCAACGCTAGAACTCAAACAGATCACCAAGAGCTTCGACGACACCCACGTCATCAAGGGCGTCGATCTCGAGGTCAACGACCGGGAATTCGTGGTATTCGTCGGCCCCTCAGGCTGTGGCAAGTCGACCCTGATGCGCATGATCGCCGGGCTCGAGAGCGCCACCAGCGGTGACATCCTCATCGATGGCCAGCGCATGAACGAAGTGGGCCCGGCCGATCGCGGCCTGGCGATGGTCTTTCAGAGCTACGCGCTCTATCCGCACATGACCGTCGAAGACAACATGGGCTTCAGCATGCGCCTGGCCGGGGTCTCGAAGGATAAACGCCGCGAGAAGGTGCTCGAAGCGGCCAAGATCCTGCAGCTCGAGCCGCTGCTGGACCGCAAGCCCAAGGCGCTGTCCGGTGGCCAGCGTCAGCGCGTGGCGATCGGCCGGGCCATCGTGCGCAACCCGAGCATCTTCCTGTTCGATGAGCCGCTCTCCAACCTCGATGCCGCCCTGCGCGTGCAGATGCGCATCGAGCTGGCCAGGCTCCACGAGGAACTCGATGCCACCATGATCTACGTCACCCATGACCAGATCGAGGCCATGACCATGGCCGACAAGATCGTGGTCCTACAGGGCGGCGAGGTCGAGCAGGTCGGCTCGCCGATGGGGCTCTATCATCACCCCCGCAACCGCTTCGTGGCCGGCTTCATCGGCTCGCCGAAGATGAACTTCATCGCTGTCGAGCAGGTGTCCAGCGACGCCGAAGGCGTCACCATCAAACTGCCGGGGGGCGAGACTCGCCAGGTCCCGATCGATGGGTCGGGCCATGCCGGCGGTGGAGCCCTCGAGCTGGGCGTGCGGCCGGAACACCTCGTGCTCGACGAGCAGGGCCCGATGGAGGGGCGTATCCAAGTGCTCGAGCGCCTCGGCGGCCAGACCTCGCTGTATGTGCAGATGGGCGACAGCCTCTTGACCATCATGGCCGACGGCGACGTGGCCTACCGGGTCAACGACAGCGTGCGCTTCGGCTTCTCGTCGGATCGTGCCCATCTGTTTGATGCCGAGGGGCTGTCACTTCCCAAGTTGCATCGTCATCCCTTGGCCGGCCTGCGTCGCCAGGACAATCGCGCGCCTTCCGATACCGTCGGTCAGTGAGGAGAAGGCCATGGATAGCCTGATCTTCGACTGTGACGGCGTGCTGGTGGACAGCGAGGCCATCGCCGAGGCCACCCTGATCGACCTGCTGGCGGCCTGGCTGCCGGATCTTGCCACCGAAGAGGAACTGACGGCGGCGCTGGGCATGACCACGGCCAACATCCTTGGCCATCTCGAGGCGCGCAGTACCCATCGTCTGCCGGCCGATGCCACGGCACGGGTCGATGCCACCATCGAGGCGCGCCTGGCCAATGAACTCGATGCCATCGATGGCGTCGCCGAGGCCATCAAGGCCGTCGAGTCGTTAGTGCTGCCCCGGGCGGTGGTGTCCAACAGCCGTCGCCAGCGGGTGCTGGCATCCCTTGCGACCACCGGGCTCGATGCCCTCTTGGACCAGGTGCCGATCTTCACCGCCGACCAGGTAACGCAACCCAAGCCGGACCCGGCGCTCTATCGCCTGGCCGCTGCACAGCTGGGCTGTGAGCCCGGCGATTGCCTGGTGGTGGAAGACAGCGTCGCCGGTGTGACGGCGGCCTATGGCGCCGGCATGACGGTGATTGGCTTCACCGGCGCCAGCCATGTGCCACCGGGGCAGGACGCGCGGCTGCGTGATGCCGGAGCCTGGCAAATCCTGCCTCACATGCGCGGTCTCGAGGCGCTGGTTCAGCAGTGGCTCGACACTCGCCGGCTGGAGGCCGATGCCTAAACCGGCATCCGGCTCACGTCGCATCACTCATTGTTCCACCCTTCAATGCCATGCGGTTCACAGGAGAAATGCATGAAACTCAATGACAAGGTCGCGGTGGTGACCGGCGGCGCCCGGGGGATTGGCCTGGCCATCGTCGAGCGCTATCTGTCCGAGGGGGCCAAGGTGGTGGTGGCCGACATCGATCGCGAGGCCGTCGACACGGCGGTGGCCCATTTGCAGCAGTCCAACGTTGAGACCGGCGACCGTGTGCTGGGGATTCGTCTGGACGTCTGTGACCCGGCGTCGGTCGCGGCGCTGATCGAGGAAACCCGGCGTCATCTCGGCGGTATCGACATCCTCGTCAATAACGCCGCGGTGTTCGATATGGCCCCGGTGCTCGAGGTCACCGAATCGAGCTACGACAAGCAGTTCAACGTCAACGTCAAGGGCGCTTTCTTCACCCTTCAGGCCGTGGCGCGCGCCATGGTTGAGCAGGGGCGGGGTGGCAAGATCATCAACATGGCGTCTCAGGCCGGCCGCCGGGGCGAGCCGCTGGTAAGCATGTATTGTGCCAGCAAGGCGGCGGTGATCAGCCTGACCCAGTCCTGCGGTCTGGCGCTGATCGAGCACGGCATCAACGTCAACGGCATCGCTCCGGGCGTGGTCGATACGCCGATGTGGGAGGAAGTCGATGCGCTCTTCGCCCGTTACGAAGGCCGGCCCCTGGGCGAGAAGAAGCGCCTGGTCGGCGAAGCGGTGCCCTACGGGCGCATGGGGCGCCCCGAGGATCATGCCGGCGCGGCCGTCTTTCTGGCCAGTGACGACAGCAACTACGTGGTGGCCCAGACCCTGAACGTGGATGGCGGCAACTGGATGAGCTAAGGCGACCGCGGATCGCCAGGAAGGATAACCATGATCGCGCATATTCATGACATGGCCGCACGGCTGCTCGAGGCCTCGAGGCATCGTCAGCGGTTCATCGTGGCCCTCGCCGGGCCGCCTGCCGCCGGCAAGTCGTTTCTCTCGGAATGGCTGTGTCGCGAGATCAACCTGCGACAGCCCGGCATCGCCGCCGTGGTGCCGATGGATGGCTATCACTTCGACAATGCGGTGCTCGACCCCGAAGGGCTGGTGCCGGTGAAAGGTGCGCCGCAGACCTTCGATATCGACGGTCTCCGCCAGGACCTGACCCGCATTCGGCGTGCCGACCGGCCCGTGGCGGTGCCGGTCTTCGACAGGCCGCTGGACCTGGCCCGGGCGGGTGGACGGATCATCACCCTCGAGCATCGGCTGATCATCGTCGAGGGCAACTATCTGCTGCTCGACCAGGGGGACTGGCCGGCGCTGCGGCCGTTATACGACCTGACGCTGTTTCTCGATGTGCCGGATGAAGTTCTCGAGGCCCGGTTGATCCAGCGCTGGCTGGGCATGGGGCAGGATCAGGCCGGTGCCCTCGAGCGCACCCATAACAAGGACTTGCTCAACGCCCGGCTGATCAAAACCGCCTCGGTGCCCGCCGATGTCAATTGGGCCGTGACCGCCTGAGTGGCAGCAGCGCACGAATGACGCCTGGCCGAGGCAGCGCGCTGACCTCGGTACGGTTTTCTACTTTTCGCGCGATCTCTCACCAGATCGACGCTTCGCCAGGAGCAGTGACATGATCCATCTCGATAACGCCCACCTGGAGAGCCTTGGAGCCGATATCGCCACGCCGGACTACGACCGGAAGGCGGTCACCGAAGGCATCGTTCACATCGGGGTCGGTGGCTTTCACCGCGCCCATCAGGCCATGTACCTGGACGCGCTGATGAATCGCGGCGAGGCACTGGATTGGGGCATCGTCGGGGTCGGCGTGATGCCCGGCGATCGCCGCATGAAAGAGGTGCTGGCCGCCCAGGACCATCTCTATACCCTGGTGATGAAGCATCCCGATGGCCGTCGCGAGGCGCGGGTGATCGGCGCCATGCTCGACTATCTGTTCGCCCCGGAGGATCCTGAAGCCGTCGTCGAACGGATGGCCGACCCGGCGATCCGCATCGTCTCGCTGACCGTCACCGAGGGCGGCTACAACTTCCATCCGGTCAGCGGCGAGTTCGATCTCGACAACCCTGACGTCCAGCACGATCTGGCACCAGAGGCCGCCCCGAAGACCTCGTTTGGCCTGGTCGTTGAGGCCCTGCGTCGCCGCCGTGAGCGAGGGATTACGCCTTTCACCGTGATGTCCTGCGACAACATTCAGGGCAACGGCGATGTCGCTCGCAAGATGTTCACGGCCTTCGCCCATGCGAGGGACGCCGAGCTGGGTGCCTGGGTCGAGGCCGAGGTGCCTTTTCCCAACTCGATGGTCGATCGCATCACGCCGGTCACCACCCCCGAGGACATCGCCGAACTGGGCAGCCAGTTCGGCATCGAGGATGCCTGGCCGGTGGTCTGCGAGCCCTTCACTCAGTGGGTGCTCGAGGATCGCTTCGTCGACGGGCGTCCCGCCTTCGAACAGGTCGGCGTGCAGGTGGTCGAGGACGTCGAGCCCTATGAGTTGATGAAGCTGCGTCTGCTCAACGCCAGCCATCAGGCGCTGGCCTACTTCGGTTACCTGGCCGGCTACCGCTATGCCCACGAGGCCAGCGCCGACCCGCTGTTCGAGACCTTCCTGCTCGACTACATGACCCAAGAGGCGACCCCGACCCTGGCGCCGCTGCCGGGCGTTGATCTGGACGACTATCGCCGCACCCTGATCGCCCGTTTCGCCAACCCCGAGGTCAAGGACACCCTGGCGAGGCTCTGTGCCGAGAGCTCGGACCGCATTCCCAAGTGGATGCTGCCGGTGGTCCGCGCCCAACTCGATACGGGCGGCGATATCCATCGTTGCGCGGCGGTGGTGGCAAGCTGGGCGCGCTATGCGGAGGGCGTCGACGAGCAGGGCGAGGCGATCACGGTGGTCGACCGCCTCAAGGACGAGCTGATGGCGATCGCGGCCAAAAACCGCGATCATCCCACTGTCTTTATCGAGAACCGCGAGCTGTTCGGTGACCTCGCCGAGAACGCGCGCTTCCGCGAGGCCTATCTCGCCGCGCTCGACAGCCTGCATCGTCTGGGTTCCCGAGCTACGCTGGAAGCGCTGGTCAAGGACTGAACGGGGATTAACGAGGAGTTAGCCATGTATCTCGGCGTGGATTGCGGCACCCAGAGTACCAAGGTGGTGGTGGTCGATATCGACGCCGCTGCCATTCTCGGCGAGGCGAGCCGGCCGCACCGGCTGATCGAGGGGACCAATGGCCGGCGCGAACAGCATCCTGGCGACTGGCTCGAGGCGTTTCGCGGTGCCTTTCAGGACGCCGTGGCCAAGGCGAACATCGACCCCCGTGCGGTTCGCGCCATCGGCATCTCCGGGCAGCAGCACGGCATGGTGGCGCTGGATCGCGACGGTGAGCCGGTCTATCCGGCCAAGCTGTGGTGCGACACCGAAACCGCCGATCACAATGCTGCACTGGTTGAGCGCCTGGGCGGTGAGGCCGGCTGTCTCGAGCGACTGGGCCTGGTCCTGCAGACCGGTTATACGGCCTCGAAGCTCGCCTGGCTGCGCGACACCCATCCCGAGGCCTATCGGCGTATCGACAGCCTGCTGTTGCCTCACGACTACCTCAACTTCTGGTTGACCGGCGAGCGGGTCAGCGAGGCCGGTGACGCCTCCGGCACCGGCTATTTCGATACGCGGCGCCGCGAGTGGCGCCTCGATGTCTTCGCTGAGATTGCCCCCGAGCTCGATGCGCGGGCGGTGCTGCCAAGGCTGATCGACGCCCGGCAGCCGGCGGGCGTCGTGCGCCCGGCGCTGGCGCGAGAGCTGGGGCTTGCCGAGGGCGTGGTGGTCTCGAGCGGCGGTGGCGACAATATGCTCGGCGCCATCGGCACCGGCAACATTCGGCCCGGCGAAATCACCATGAGCCTTGGCACCTCCGGCACGATCTGTGCGCATTCCAGCGAACCCGTGCAGGCCGAAAGCGATATGGTCGCCAACTTCTGTTCAAGCGACGGCGGCTGGCTGCCGTTGATCTGCACCATGAACGTCACCTCGGCGACGACGCGGATTCGCGAGCTGTTCGGACTGGAACTCGACGACTTCGGCGAGCACATCGCCTCTGCCCCGATCGGCGCCGAAGGCGTGCTGATGCTGCCGTTCTTCGATGGTGAGCGGGTGCCGGCGTTGCCGCATGCCTCTGCCAGCCTGCTGGGACTGACCGGCACCAACCTCACGCGGGCCAACCTGTGTCGGGCGGTGATGGAGGGCGCGACCTTCGGGATGCGCTACGGCCTGGAGCAGCTCGGCTCACTGGCCGCCGGTGCCCGGCAGATTCGCCTGATCGGTGGTGGGTCGAAGAGCCCGGTGTGGCGCCAGATGGTCGCCGATATCACCGGCATTCCGGTGATCAGCCCGCGGGTCACCGATGCCGCGGCGCTGGGAGCGGCGTTGCAAGCGGCCTGGTGTGAACGCCGGGGCGACGTCGCGCTGGATGCGCTTTGCGAACGGCTGGTGGTGCTCGATGAGGCGACCCGGGCCGAGCCCGTGCCGGCAGGCGTCGCGGCCTATGAGGCGGTCTACACTCGCTATCGGCAGGCGCTGGCCGAGCGGCATGGCATCCCTGACTGAGCCTATATAAGCAAGCGCTGGAGCCGACGCTTAGGTCAGCCGCCACAGGGCGGCGGTGACGATGCCGGCGCCGATCGACGGCAGCGGCTTGCGGGTCGCCAGCATCACCCCCAGGGTGGCGACCAGCGCCAGGCGGGCGGCGCTATCGCCCCTGACCGCCATGGGCGTGATCACCGCCACCAGCACCGACCCGCTCATGGCATTGATGAACCGCTCCATCTTCGGCCCGATGGGCACCCAGGACATCATCAGCACGCCCCCGGCGCGGGTCAGGTAGGTCACCAGGGCCATGATGACGATGGCGGTGAGCGCCCCGGCGGGGCTCACGGGCAGGGTCATGAAACGGCCTCCCGGGCAGTGGAGCGGGGCGGCACCAGCAGGCCGACGGCGCCGCCGGCCAGGGCCCCGACGATCACGTGCGCATTGGCGGGCAGCCATGTGAGTGCCGCCAGGGTGGTCAGGGCGGCCACGCTCCAGGGCAGCAGCACCCAGAGATCCCGCTTGCCGGTCATCAGCATGGCCATCAGGAAGCAGCTCATGATCACGTCCAGCCCGAAGCGCTCGGGCTCGGTGATGCCGCTGCTGAACACCACCCCGAGCAGGGTGCCGATCAGCCAGGCCAGCCACAGTGCCAGGCCGGCGCCGACCAGCATGCCGACGTTGTCGGTGTCACCGCGCTGATAGTCCGTGGCGGCCATCGCCCAGTTGGAGTCGCTGAGCAGTGTCAGGCTGAGATAGCGCTGTCGCGGCGGCAGGTGGCGTAGCCAGGGATAGATGGCGGCGCCCATCACGAGATGACGGGCGTTGATGGCGAAGGTGGTAGCGATCAGCGCCACCAGCGGGATCTCTGGGCCCCACATCTCCAGCACCGCGAACTGGGCGGGCCCGGCAAAGACCAGCCCGCTCATCATCACGGCCTCAAGGCCGGATAGCCCCCGGTGCAGCGCCGCGACCCCGAACGCCAGCCCGAAGGCCATGGTGAACAGCGAGATCGGCGCCATGCGCTTGAGGCCGACGAGGGTGCCGGCGCGATCGAGCCGGGCACTGGAGAGGGGAGAGGACATGGCGCTCCGTGGCGGTGGCAGAGGATGCGCCATATCCTGCCGCCTTCGCCCTCGAGGGGCAAGACGAAGGTCGAGGGCTGGTGACACGATGCTTTTGGCGACGCCCCTGAGCCCCTCGCCGATGGAGCCGGGCTTATTCCCCTTACCCTCGCCATACCCCGGCGACGATCTCGTAGCTTTGCAGCCGGTCCTGCTGGGCGAAAACATCCGTATGCAGCATCAGCTCGTCGGCACCGGTGAGCTCGAGCACTGTCTCCAGTCCCTGTTTGACCGTCTCGGGTCCGCCGATCACGGCGGCGCCCAGGAACTGCTCGACCTGCGCCCGCTCACGGGCATTCCAGTCCAGCGCTTCGACCGGCGGCAGCGAGCGGGTCGGTCGACCCCGGATCAGGTTGAGAAACTTCTGCTGGGCGGTGGTGGCCAGGTACTGGGCGTGGAGATCGCTGTCGGCGGCGATCACCGGCAGGCCGACCATGGCATAGGGGGCGTCCAGCACCGCCGAGGGCTGGAAGTTGTCGCGATAGAGCCTGAGCGCCTCGAGCAGCTGGGCGGGCGCGAACTGGGCAGCGAAGGCGAAGGGCAGACCGAGCCTGGCGGCCAGCCTGGCGCTGTAGTCGCTGGAGCCGAGCAGCCAGGTGGGGACATGGGTGCCCTGGCCGGGAATCGCCTTGACCCGCTGGCCGGGGCGGGCCTCATCGAGATAGCCGCGTAGCTCCTCGAGCCGGTCGGGGAAGTCGTTGACCCCGGCCTGGGGGTTGCGGCGCATGGCGGCCATGGTCGCGCCGTCAGAGCCCGGCGCGCGCCCCAGGCCCAGGTCGATGCGATCCGGGTAGAGGGTCGCCAGAGTGCCGAACTGTTCGGCGACCACCAGCGGCGGATGGTTGGGCAGCATGATGCCCCCGCTACCGACGCGAATGCGCTCGGTCTGCCCGGCCACATGGCCGATCAATACCGAGGTGGCGGCGCTGGCGATGCCCTCGATGTTGTGGTGCTCGGCGAGCCAGTAGCGGCTGAACCCCAGCCGCTCTGCCTGCTGGGCGAGGGCAACGGTTTCCTTGAAGGTATCGGCGGCGCTGCCGCCTTGGCGAATCGGTGCCAGGTCGAGCACCGATAGGGCCGTGTTCGAGAGACGAGAATCGGCGAGATGTGACATGGGGACTCCTGACTGGCATCAGACAAGGGGAGGATTGTTAGCATCCTTATGATTGCAGCATGGAGGTCACGTTCGACAATAACAAGGGGTGAGGGCCCTTGTTATTGACTCGCGATTGCGCCCTCTGTCACCACGGCTTCACCGGCGTCTGGCAGGCTAGCCCATCAGCTCCCAGGCGAGCCAAACGCCGGCCAGCACGGTCAGGCCGGCACCCACTGGGCGAGCATGGCGCTTCCAAAGGCCCAGTGCAGCCTCGCCGGCTAGCGCCACCAGCAGTGCCAGGCCAAAGTAGCGCACTCCGCGAGCGATCAGTGCCGCCAGCAGGAATAGCGGCAGCGGGTAGTCGCTGGCGCCTGCCACCAGCATGGCGGTCTGGAAGGGAATGGGGATGATGCCGACGGCCAGGATGGCCATGAAGCCACCTTCCAGAAAACGCGCCTGAAAGGTCTGGTAGGCCGCCTCGCCGCCAAAGAGTGGCAGCAAGGCATCGCCCCACTGCGCCATGGCTAGGTTGCCAAGGCCATAGCCGATCAGGGCGGCGAACAGGTTGCCGGCGAGCGCCACTCCGGCGAGGCGCCAGCGACGCTGCGGCTCGGCGAGCATCCAGGGAATCAGGATGACTTCGATGGGGATCGGCACCAGCAGCGTTTCCAGCACCGAGGCAAGGCCCAGCAGCCACAGGGCGTGGCGCGAGGCGCTCAGGCGCGCAAGCCACAGACGGGCAGAGGTCAAAGAACGCAGCATGGCATCTCGGCAACGGGGTGTCGGGGGGCAGTATACCAGCGACGGCGAGCGATCTATGATAAAAGGCTGGTAAACCAGCCAGGGCGGGAGGCGCCGATGACGACCCCCAAGCATCGTTACCAAAAGCCCCGACACGGCGCCACTCGACGTCCCACATCGACTGTTTCGCCCCGTCGCTTGCGACCTAGCCTGGGTGGCTGGCTGACCGACGCGCGCCTCAACGTCCTGGTGGACATCGCCATGACGACCGCCTTGATCATGGTCGGCCTGGCCCTGGCGGCGAAATTTTTCATGCCTTGAAGGCATGCTTGCCGTCTTGCCTCGGGGATTAGGCGCTGATGGTGCCTTGACCGATGATGACGGCCTCACCGCCGATACGTACGCAAGGCTCACCGTCTGCTCGAGCCTCGGTTTCTGAAAGAATGCGGCTCGCCCGCCCCATCTCGATCCCTTGCTCGATTCGCCACCGACGGACGCTTGGCGCTGGGTCTTCCAGCAACCCCGCCAGCATGCCCGTCAGCGCGGCGGCCGCACTGCCGGTTGCCGGGTCTTCGCGGATATCGCTCTCCATCGAGAACATGCGTGAGCGTATCTCGCCTTCATCGCCCATCGCCACATACAGATATAGCTGCTCGACGCCGCTTGCCGCGACATGCCGCGCCCAGGCTGCTGCCGAGGGTATCGCCTGTTGCAGGGCGTCCAGTGAATCGAGCTCGATCAGGTGATAGGGCAACCCCCGCGACGCGATGACCGGCTCGGTGACGACGTGCGACGGCGACAGGCCGAGCAGTTCGGCTGCTGTGGCGCGGTCTAGCGAGCTTTGCCGCTTTTCCGGTAAGCCCGCTGTGGTGAACCAGGCCAGGTCACCGTCGAAGCTGACCTCGAGGTTGCCGACACCGGCGGCCAGGGTCAGCGGGCGTTCGCGCTCGGCCATTGCCGTGGCGGCCAGCAGGTGCGCGGTCCCCACGGTTGGGTGACCGGCAAAGGGCAGTTCCAGCGTCGGCGTGAAGATGCGGATCGGGAAGTGATTAGGCGCTAACGGCGCCCCGATGAAGACCGTCTCCGACAGGTTCAACTCGTTGGCGATGGCCTGCATCTGCTGAGTGCTCAGGCCGTCAGACGCCGGGAATACCGCCAACGGATTGCCGGTAAAGGGCCGGTCGGTAAAGACATCGAGGAGATAGTAGGGATGGGATGTGTGGGACATGCTTGAGCTCCTTGGTTGGTCGCTTGGGTCACTTTCTTGTCGGTCATGGCGGCGCTCAGTCCTGCCAGAAGTGCTTGCGGCCTTCCCGTTCGGCCTGGCGACGGGACTTGCCGATATCCTCGAGCTGGTGATCATTCAGCCCGAGTAGCGTGCGCCGCGAGGCCTGGCGCTGGCTTAGGTAGCGAAGCCGCTGGCGCAACTGGCCATAGCGTTTGGCGAGCTGGGCAAGAGATAAAAGCGGGGGCCTGACGAGAAGCCTTGGGCGTTGGGCGAGGCGCATGGCAAATCTCCGAAGTCGCTTGTCGATGTTGACCACCACCAGCTTATGATTGGCGCGACTTGCCATACAGATATAGAGAGTTTAAAAGTTAACCATACAGATGCCGAGAGTAAGCCCTCTGTATGGCTGGGGAGTGGCCTATCTGTATTGACGACCTGGTGACGTGGAGATAACTGTCATGACCCGCTATGCGCAGCTGGCCGGCGAGCTTCGTCGACGCATCGACGGCGGCATCTATCGCGGGGGAGATCGGCTGCCGTCGATCCGCGCGCTGTGTCGCGAATTCGCGGTCAGCATCTCTACGGCGCAAACCGCCTACGCGCGGTTGGAGGATGCCGGGCTGGTCGAGGCGCGGCCTAAATCGGGGTTTTTCGTACGTTCGCAGCCAGCGCCAACGGACCTGCCGGCGGTGACGCGCCCAGCACAGCGGCCGCTGGATGTCTCGCGCTGGGACCAGGTCCTGGAACTGGTGGAGCGTCACCCGCCAGACGATGAAGTGCTGCTGTTGGGACGCGGTATCCCCGATCTCGCCTGTCCGACCTTGAAGCCGCTGCAGCGCCTGCTGGCCGAGCGCTACCGGCACGCCAGCGGCCAGGATCTGAACTACGATGCCCTGGCCGGGAGTCTTGCCCTGCGACAGCAGGTCGTGCGGCTGATGGCGGGCGCGGGCAGTCTGCTGCACCCCGATGACGTGTTGATCACCAGCGGCTGCCAGGAAGCGCTGTCGATTGCCATTCGTACGCTGACCGAACCAGGGGACGTGGTGGCGGTGGATTCGCCAAGCTTCTACGGCACCATGCAGATTCTGCAGGCCAATGGCCTCAAGGCGCTGGAAATTCCCACCGACCCTTGTACCGGCATCAGCCTGGAGGCGCTGGAGCTGGCGCTTGAACAATGGCCGATTCGTGCCATCCAGCTCACCCCGACCTGCAACAACCCGCTTGGCTATACCATGCCAGAGGAGCGTAAGCGTGCCTTGCTGGCGCTGGCGCAACGCTTCGATGTGGCGATCATCGAGGACGACATCTATGGCGACCTGGCCTTCGACACGCCACGGCCAAGAACGATCAAAGCCTTCGACGACGATGGCCGAGTGCTGCTGTGCAGTGGTTTTTCGAAGACGCTGATGCCCGGGCTGCGGGTGGGCTGGATCGCGCCGGGGCGCTATCGCGATCGCGTCCAGCACATGAAGTATGTCTCGACCGGTGCCTCGGCGACCTTGCCGCAACTCGCCATCGCCGACTTCATTGCCAAGGGCTGCTATGAGCGCCACCTGCGTGCGGTGGTGACCCAATACCGCCGCCAACGGGATCTGATGATCAGTTGGGTGAGGCGCTATTTTCCCGCCGATACCGGCATCAGCTACCCTCAGGGCGGCTTCCTGCTGTGGCTGGAGTTGCCCGGTGGCATCGACTCGATGCGCCTTAACGAGCGTCTAGTGCCGGCCCGGCTGCGCATCGCCCCCGGATCGCTTTTTTCGGCCTCGGGGAAGTATCGCGATTGCCTGCGCCTCAATTATGCCTCGGCCCTGACGCCGACCATCGAGGCCGCTTTGCGCCGGGTCGGTGAAGAGGTGACAAGGCTCTATGTCGGGGTCGGTGACAGGGCCTTGGCCTGACGCATCGCACCGGTGGGTAGCGGCCGGTTTCGTGGGGCTTATGCTGGCCGGAACCTTCCTCTACACTCACCTCTCATATACGCATGCCGTTTTCTGACGCGCGGGGTAGTGTGGCCAATGCTGGGTTTCCTGCAGGGATTTTCCTATGGGCTCTTTCTCACCAGCCTGGTGTGGCTGATGCTGGGGGTGATTCGCCCCGAACTCGGTGATCCCGCTACACCGCCGCGGCGCTGGGCGGTGATAGTGCGCTATGCCTTCGTAGCGCCCAGCCTTGCAGTGTTTCTGTGGCTGACATCGCTATGGGGTGGCTTTTCACCGAGCCTGGGTGGCTGGCTTGCCGGTCTCGTGGGGATTGCCGTCGAGGTGCCCATGGAGCGGCGCTGGCGCGGCTGGCTGGCCCGCCGTCGCCAGAACCGGGAAGCTCAGCAGCGAAGCGCAGAGGCCGCCCGGCGTCAGGCCAGCGAGCGCCAGGAAACCGGCGTTCAGACCCTAGATCCCGAGCACCCTCCGGCGGATGCCGACGACCTGGTGTTGTCTCTGTGCCGTGCCAAGCAGGCGCTGCTCGAGGTGAATCGCAGTGACCATGCGCCCCAGGCCGACCGCCTCTACAGCCGCTATCGACACGTGCTCGGCGTGCTGGGAAACCGTTTCGAAGTCGGCGAGCTGGCCTACGAGCGCGCTCGTGGCCTGGTCACCCAGGTGTGTCTGGGCGCCATCGACAACCTGACGGCCATGGCCTACCAGGCAAGCGGCATATCGGGGGTGGATGCCGCCTACGTCAAGCGGCGGCTCGCCCGTGACGGTGCCAACCTGACCGTCGAGGAGCGCATCGCGCTCAAGCGGCGCCTGGCGCTGGTCGAAGATACCGAGCGCCAGCTACGCCAGTTGGCGGCGCGCAACGAGGCCGCCCTGACGGCCCTGGATGATGCTGCCGTGGCGGTGGCCCGGCTGCGCACCGACAAGCCACAGGCGAGCCTTGCCGCCGAGCAGGCCTGCGCCGAACTCAAGCGCTTCGTCGAGGGCGCCGAGCGCTATGAGCGCAGCCGATGAGGGCTTGAGTAACTCAAGTAAGCGCTAGAGCAGGATACGCTAGGCCCCGCACGACCGCGGCGCTGCCAGTGGGACGCCGTCATGAATTGGGCTAGGGTGAAGGGCATTCCAACCCGAGGAACGCAACGATGAGCGATGAATCTGCGGACGGCTTCTCGCGCCTGTCGCTGCCGCCGGTGGAAGTGATCGAAGCCGAGCTTCGCCAGCCTCACACCGGCCAGCAACCAGGTGAAAGAGACAAAGACACTGCGCCTGCCTCTGAAAAGGTGCCCGCTGGCACAGTCAGCGAAGCGCCTGATGACGGGGCCAGCGATGCATTCGAGGCCGACATCGACTCGGAGCTTGCCTCGCTGGCGTCTGACTTCGTGGAAGAGGTGCTCGCCGATGAGGGCGCGGCGAGCCGTCAGCGCCAAGCCGTCGATGAGATGGGCCTCTCCTTGCAGCGTCAGGCGGCCCATTACAGCAGCATGCTCAATGCACCGCTGCGACAGCTTGCCGAGCAAGGCGAGGACGGTGGCCCGGTGGCGCGGGCACTGACCGACCTTCGGGATCGTATGGGGCGCCTCGACCCGCAACAGCACCGCTTGAACCCCGGCCGCTTCGACCGCCTGCTCGGCGCCCTTCCTGGGGTCGGCAATCGCCTGCAGCGATACTTCCAAAAGTTCGAGACCGCCCAGGAAGCAATCGACGCCATCATCGGCGAGCTCGAGGCGGGCCGGGACCGGCTGCAGCGCGATAACCTGACCCTTGGCGATGACCAGTCCAGCCTGCGCGAGATTCATCATCAGCTGGCGCGCCAAGTGACGCTTGGGCGCCTGATCGATCGGCGTCTGCAGGATGCCTTGCCCAAGGCCGGCGACGATCAACAGCGTCGCTTTATCGAGGAAGAGCTGCTGTTTCCGCTGCGTCAGCGCATTCTCGACCTGCAGCAGCAGTTGGCGGTCAGCCAGCAGGGCGTGCTGGCCCTCGAGGTAATCATCCGCAACAACCGCGAGCTGATGCGCGGCGTCGACCGAGCCATCAATGTCACCGTTTCGGCGCTCAGCGTAGCCGCCACGGTGGCGCTGGCACTGGCCAATCAGCGGCTGGTGCTGGACCGCATCGAGTCCCTCAATGCCACCACCTCCGACACCATCGCTGGCACCGCCCGTGCGCTGCGCCAGCAGGGGGTCGACGTCCAGAAACGGGCCGCCTCAGCGACATTGGACATGGGCTCGCTCGAGCAGGCCTTCGGCGATGTGATGGCCGCGCTCGATGATCTTGCCCGCTATCGGCAGGAAGCCTTGCCCGAACTTTCAGCCCAGATCGAACGTCTGGATGGCCTGGCCCGCGACGGCGAGGCGGCCATCGAGCGCCTGGAACGTGGTGAGCCGGATTTGTTTGCCACCGACTCAGGCGATAGGGCGAGCGAGGCGGGCAGCGACGAGCCAGACCGCAAGCCGGGCTGATGGCCGCGGCCGCAGAGTGAAACGTGAAGAGGGGGTAGAGGAGGGCAGAGCAGAGTAGGGCTGAGCGGAACAGTGGGCAGAGACGTGAGCGGTAAAAACAGCACCGCCATCAAGCCCGCCGTCTGTCGCGGGGTGAGCTATGCTGCTCTGTGACGAGTTCTCTGGGTCATGGCCGGCGCCATCGCGGTGCGGCGCCCGAGCCGTCCCGGGCCGAGTGCCCAAGAGAGACGCAAGCCATGCTCACCCCCAAGCAGATCTTCGTGGTGGGGCTCAACGACTTCAATCGTGCCCGGCTCGAGCAGTTGCCGGGAGCCAAGGACTGCGAGTTCCACGGCGTCATCCCGCCTGCCGATGTATACGACACCGAAGTCTTTGATATAGCCGATATGCTGTCCCGGGCCGGTGACGAGTTGGATGCCTTCGATGGGCCTATTGACGCCATCATCGGCTATATGGATTTTCCGGTATCGACCATGCTGCCGATTCTGTGTCGGCGCTTTGGCACCCGCACCACCAGCCTCGAAAGCCTGCTCAAGTGCGAACACAAGTTCTGGAGCCGGCTGGTGCAGCGCCAGGTGATTCCCGATGCCATTCCCGCCTTCACCGCCATCGACCCCTTCGATGATCAGGCGCTGGATGTCATCCGCTCGGCGGGGCTCTACTTTCCCTTCTTTCTCAAACCCATCAAGTCCTCCGGATCGCGGCTCGGCTTTCGCATCGATAGCCCCGAAGACTTCACGCATGCGATCGAGCGGTTACGCGAGGACATCGGCCTGATCGCCACGCCCTTCAATACCGTGCTCGAGCATGCCTTGCTGCCCCCGGAGATCGCGGCGGTAGAAGGCCACTTCTGCATGGCCGAGGAGATCATTGGCGGCTGGCAGTGCACCGTGGAGGGCTATGTCTTCGAGGGCGAAGTGGTCAGTTACGGCATCGTCGACTCGCTGCGCTATCCCCAGGTGCTGAGCTTCTTCCATTACCGCTACCCGTCGCAGTTGCCTGCGGAAGTGCAGGCACAGATGAAGGACCTGACCGAGCGGGTGATGACCCACATCGGCTACGACAACGCCGCCTTCAACATCGAGTATTTCTGGGACGAGGTGCAGAACCGGGTCTGGCTACTGGAGATCAATACCCGCATCTCGCAGTCCCACTGCGATATTTTCGAGAAAGTCGATGGCATCAGTAACCAGCAGGTGAGCCTGGACCTGGGGCTGGGCCGGCGCCCGGCGATGCCGTATCGCCAGGGTGAATTCCCGATCGCCGCGTTGTTCTTCTACCGCGTCTTCTTCGTCGATGCGCGGGTGACGCAGGTGCCCAGCGAGGAGGAGCTTGCCGCGCTGAAGGCCGAGTTCCCCGGCACCCTGATTACCCTTCAGGTAGCGCCCGGCCAGCAGCTCTCGAGCATGCCCGAGCAGGACGCCTACAGCTTTGCGCTGGCCTGTATCTGGATGGGCGGCCAGAGCGCCGAAGAGCTACTTTCGAACTACGAGAGCCTGTCGTCACGGCTCAACTTCGCCTTCGAGGACGTCGTCGGTTGAGCCGTTGCGATCCATCAGGGCTTCAGTCTCCATTTCTCGGCGACGCCTCTCGGGGACACGCTTGGCCAGAGAACCGTGCATTCCTCAATGGCGAGCACAGAGGTGGCAGGAGCTTTGATGAAGTAGCAGGAACATCGATGGAAAAAATAACATAAAAAATAGCGAAGAATAGAGAGGGACGTTCATGCACATCGTGACCCAGTATGCGCGGGAGGTCTTCGAAGAGGAGACCTGGATTGGTCTTGCCGATGGCACTCAGCTGGCCGTCAGGATCTGGCGGCCGGTGGATGCCGACAGTGACCCGGTGCCGGCGATTCTCGAGTACCTGCCGTATCGCAAGCGCGATCTCACCGCGGCTCGCGATGTGCAGACGCATCCTTACTGGGCGGGGCATGGTTATGCCGGCGTGCGGGTGGATATCCGCGGCAGCGGCGAGTCTGACGGCGTGCTGACCGACGAGTATCTTCAGCAGGAGTTGGACGACGGCCTCGAGATTCTCGACTGGCTCGAGCGCCAGCCCTGGTGCACCGGTGACGTCGGTATGGTGGGCATCTCCTGGGGCGGCTTCAACGGCTTGCAGATCGCCGCCCTGCGCCCGCCACAGCTCAAGGCGGTGATCACGCTGTGTTCCACCGATGACCGCTTTGCCGACGACGTGCATCACATGGGCGGCTGTTTGCTCGGCGATAACCTGTCCTGGGCCTCGACCATGTTCGATGGCAATGCCAGCCCGCCGGACCCGGCCTTGGTCGGTGAGCGCTGGCGCGAGATGTGGCATCAGCGCCTCGATGGCAGCGGTCTGTGGCTTGCTACCTGGCTCGAACATCAGCGCCGCGATGACTACTGGCGTCACGGCTCGGTATGCGAAGACTTCTCCGCCATTCAGTGTCCGGTCTACGCCATCAGTGGCTGGGCCGACGGCTACTGCAATGCGGTCTTTCGTCTCCTGGCCGGGCTCAAGGTGCCACGCAAGGGCCTGGTCGGGCCTTGGGCGCACAAGTATCCCCATCTGGGCGTTCCCGGGCCTGCGGTGGGATTCCTTCAGGACGGCCTGCGCTGGTGGGACCACTGGCTCAAGGGCAAGGACACCGGGATCATGGACGAGCCGATGCTGCGGGTCTGGATGCAGGAGTCGACGCCACCTTCGGCGCGTTACGAGCAGCGCCCCGGTCGCTGGATCTCCGAGCCCGCTTGGCCGTCGGCGAACATCATCGAAACGCCCTTCCGGCTGACCTCGGGCCACGACCTCTTGCCTGCAGAAGTGCCTACCGAGGTGCGGGCTGAGCAAGACCCGATCATAGAAGCGCTTTCCGAACGGGAGCAGGGCATCGACGACACGCCGCTGACGATTCGCTCGCCGCTGTCGGTGGGCCTCTATGCCGGCAAGTGGTGCTCGTACAATGCGCCCCCCGATCTGCCCCATGATCAGCGCGATGAGGATGGCGGCGCCTTGATCTTCCAGACCGAGCGGCTCAAGGCCCCGCTCGAGATCTGCGGCCAACCGGTGGTCGAGCTGGAAATCTCGGCCGACCAGCCGGTGGCCATGCTGGCGCTGCGCCTGATCGATGTGGCCGACGATGACAAGGCCACGCGGGTCTCCTACGGGCTGCTCAACCTGACCCACCGCGACAGCAACGAGTCTCCCGAGCCGCTGACCCCCGGGCGGCGCTACCGGGTGCGTGTGTTGCTCAAGCACATCGCCCAGCAGTTCCCGGTCGGGCATGCCATCCGCCTGTCGCTTTCGACCAGCTATTGGCCACTGGCCTGGCCGTCACCGAAGCCGGTGCGGATGACCGTTTATCCTGCTCCGAGCCGCCTGTTGCTGCCCATGCGGGTGCCACGCCCCGCCGAAGAGGCGGCCCTTCCGGCGTTTGCCGACCCTGAAGCAGCGCCAGCCATTGCCAAGACGCTGATCCAGCCGACCCAGGAACACTGGCGGGTGATCCGTGATCTGGCCAATGACACGACGACGCTGGAGGTCATCAATGACGAGGGGAACTATCGTCTCGATGACATCGACATGGAGATTTCGGCACGGGTCACCGAGCGCTACCGCTATGCCTATGGCAGTTACGAAAGCGTCAGCGGCTGGACGGAATGGGAGCGCAGTTTCCGTCGCGGCGACTGGCAGGTGCGCACCCTGACGCGCACTCTGATGACCAGTGACGCCGACAATTTCCGCTTGCGGGCCACGCTGGATGCCTACGAGGGAGATACCCGAGTCTTTGCCAAGAGCTGGGATGAAACGATACCTAGGGATTTGGTCTAGTCTTGGTCTCGATCTTGTCTCTGACGTTGCCTTGAGACGCTCTGCAAAGTAATGTTTTGTAACATTTAGCGCATAGCCTGCCCGGGCTAGCCGACCGTCGAGGAGCTTTCTAGCATGTAAGAGTGACTAAATTGCGGGTTTTCTTGGTGGCGTGAACGTCAAAGTGGTGCCATCTTGTTCTGATACCATACAGTCTAGTGATTACACAAATTGTAACAATTTGCGCTCGGCGCATCTTAAGGATAAGACGATAAATCAAGGCAGGATGGACATGAGCAAGATCGATTATGCCGCGCTGCTGGCGCAGTCGACCGACCTGATCTGTGTGCTGGGGGCTGAGGGGCAAGTGCTGGAGGCCAATCCTGCGTGCATGATGGCACTAGGCCGTGACAAGGACGCTCTGGTGGGCGCGCCATTTGTTGACTTGCTGCATGCAGATGAGGCCGTGGCGTGCCGTGAAGCGCTGGTGAGCGTTGAGGCGTGCTCGTTTTTGGCCCGGTTACGAGCAGGCTCGGCGGTTCGCCTTTCCTGGCGCCTCACCCCATGGGTCGATGGCTGTCGACTCTGTGTGTCACCGCCGGTGATCGAGTCGTCACAGGCCACTAGTGTGCTGCTCACTCAACTGGCTCGCCATGTGCCTGGGGTCATCTACCAGTATCGTATCCGTGCCGATGGCAGTTCTCATTTTCCTTATGTCAGTGAGCGTTTCGAGGAACTCTTTGGCTTGCCTTCCTCCGTCGTCAAGGAAGATGCGTCGCCGGTCTTTGCCCGCGCCCATCCCGATGACCTGCCACAGATCATGGACAGCATCGAGCGAGCCTTTGACAGTGAGGCCCCATGGCACTGCCAGTATCGCTATTACCTGCCTGACGGTCGGATGCGCTGGCATGAAGGCAACGCCACCCTAACGTATCAAGTCGATGGCAGTCGGTTGTGTTACGGCTACATCAGTGACATCACCGAACGCCATGTGCTGGAACGGGCCCTTGAAGAAGAACGTCAGCGACTTTCCAATATCCTCAAGGGCACCCACGCCGGGTCCTGGGAGTGGAACGTTCAGACCGGCGAGCTGCTCATTAACGAGCGGTGGGCGGAGATCGTCGGCTACTCTCTCGCCGAGCTAGAGCCGATCAGCGCGGCCACCTGGGAACGCCTCGTGCACCCCGATGACCTGGCCAGAGCGTTCGAGTGCTTGAATGCTCATTTTCATGGCAAGCAGGAGTTTTACTCGCTTGAGTTCCGCATGAGGCATCGAGAAGGGCAGTGGGTTTGGGTGCTTGCTCACGGCAAAGTATTTCGCTGGACCTCGGATCGTCGACCGCTGATGATGGCCGGTATTCATCAGGAGATAGGTGACCGCAAGAATGCCGAGGCCGCCCTGCGGCGTCTGGCGACCACGGATAGTCTTACCGGACTGTGGAATCGACGTCATTTCATGCAGCACCTGGAGCAGGCCTTCGTTCGCTATAAGCGCTATGGCCAGTCCGCTGCGGTGATCCTGCTCGATATCGATCACTTCAAGAAGGTCAATGACGTCCATGGCCATGCGGCGGGGGACTCCGTCATTCAGCATACGGCTTACGTGTTGACTGACTGGTGTCGCAACCTGGATATTCCGGCACGCATTGGCGGCGAGGAATTTGCCTTGTTGCTCACCGATACCGGCGAAGATGGCGGTTACGCCCTCGCCGAACGCATTCGACATGCTCTGGAGGCTCTTGAAGTGCCCTTTGACGATATTGCACTGCGCATGACGGCCAGTTTCGGCGTTTCTGCCATGTCCAAGGAAGACGCGTCACACGAACAGTGCATGCGTCGCGCCGACCGGGCGCTTTATGCCGCCAAGCACGGTGGCCGCAACCAGGTGAAGGTCGACAAGGAACGAGCGTCCGGCACGGAGGACGCATGACCCTGGCCGCCGCCGCCACGCGCCCTATGTCGACGACTGCTTATGCGTCCCGCAAGGAGATCTTCGGCTGGGCGATGTTCGACTTCGCCAATCAGGCCTATACGCTGCTGATCATCACGGTGGTGTTTGGTGAGCTTTTCACTACCGTGATCGTCGGCGATCGAGGCGATGATTATCGCTTTGCCAACTTGCTATGGAGTGCCGCACTGGCGCTGAGCTATCTGATGGTAGTGGCCAGCGGGCCTGTCTGCGGTGCCGCCATGGACGTTTCGGCGGGCAAGAAACGTTTCCTGTTCATCAGCTACCTGGCCACCGTCGTCACCACGGCACTGCTGTATTTTGTGGCGCCGGGGTTCGTATGGCTCGGGGTCGTGCTGATCGTGCTCTCCAACTACGCCTACTCGATGGGCGAATCCTTCATCGCGGCCTTTTTGCCGGACCTCGGTCCCCCGGAAGCGCTGGGCCGGATTTCCGGTTTTGGCTGGGCGCTGGGCTATGTCGGCGGCCTGTTCGCCGCGGGTTTTACGCTGGTCGTGCTGGGCGAGGCCACTGCCGAGAATTTCGACCGCATCCGCTGGGTCGGGCCCTTCGCTGCCGGCTTCTTCCTGGTTACCGCCATTCCGACCTTCCTGTGGCTGCGGGAACGTGGCACGCCTCAGCGCCTGCCGGCGGGACAAGGCTATGCAGGCATCGCCTGGCGGCGGGTCGGCACCACCTTCCATGAACTCAGGCGCTTTCGCGATCTGGGCACCTTTCTGGTCTCGCTGGTGTTCTCGATGGCGGGGGTCTACATCATCATTGCCTTCGCTTTCATCTACGGCGCCCAGGTGATCGGCTGGGACACCACTACGCGCAACCTGATGTTCATCATCGTGCAGATCACTGCCGCCGCCGGGGCCCTGGGGTTCGGCGTGATTCAGGACCGGCTTGGCGCCAAACGCACCTACCTGCTGACGCTTTGTCTTTGGGTGCTGGCGATCTTCGCTATCTGGGCCACGCCGGAACTGACCGCCTGGCTCAATGCCTATTTGGGGCTTGGCTGGCAGCCTCAAGAACTGTTCCTGGTGGTGGGCTGCCTGGCCGGGCTCAGCCTGGGCTCCAGTCAGTCGGCCAGCCGCGCCCTGGTAGGGCTGTTGTCTCCGTCGCACAAGGCCGCCGAGTTCTTCGGCTTCTGGGGGCTGGCCAACAAGCTGGCCGGGGTGGTCGGCATCATAGGCCTGGGCCTACTGCAGTCGGTCGTGGGCCTGAAGGCCTCGATTCTGCTCTGCGCGGCGCTATTCGTGATGGCCATTCTGATCTGCTTGGCCGTCGACCAGAATCGTGGGTCTCGCGCCGCTCAGCAGTGGGAAGCCCGCGAGCTAGCGAGCCTCACGCCGACTAAAGAATCCTGATTTCAGGTCGATATCCCATCAGTATCTTATCTACCCCATCGGCTGAGAGCGTCAGGGCTCCAGCCGATGGGGTGAGTTCGTGCTGGTGATTGTCTCGCAGTGATGGGGAGAGATGGCACCGGCAATCGACTGATTTTCTGGAGCAACCCTTTTGTCCGAGTCCATCTCAGGCGTCACCACGACAGGCACCGAACAGGCACGCCTGCGCGAGCTCGAGGCTCTGAAACTGTTGGGCACCCAGGCCGAACAGCGGTTCGACCGTCTTACCCGATTGATCGCCGACGTGCTGGAGGCGCCGATCTGTCTGGTGAGCCTGCTGGATTCCGACCAGGTTTGGATCAAGTCGGCGGTCGGCATGCCGGCCGGTACCAGCCATCAACGTGACATCTTCCTGTGCCATCGAACGCTCAAGCAAGAGCCAGGGCAGGTGCTTTTGATGGAGGATGCTACTCAGGAAGTCGAGCTGGCCAGCAACTCCTTGGTAACCGGGCCGGAAGGCGTTCGTTTCTATGCCGGCCTGGCGTTGTATGGGCCGGGCGGCCTGCCCGTCGGCACCCTGTGCGTGATGGACCGCGTGCCACGGACGCTTTGCGAGGCAGAGCTACGGCGCCTGCGAGCCTTCGGCCAGCAGGTCGAGCATGAGATCACTATCACCGAGCGGCTTCGCGGCGCCAGCGACGATCTTCTCGATCAGGCATTCTACGATCCTGATTCGTCGCTGCCCAAGAAACTGCTGGGTCAGGAACAACTCCAGCGACTGGTCGACGCGGCGCAGGCTGAAGGCCGCAAGGGAGCGCTGGCGGCCGTGCATTTCCTGCACTTCGATGAGTTTCTCACCACCTACGGCCGCGAGGCCTTGAGCGAGGCGATATGGCTCTTCGCGGAGCGCCTGCGCCGCCTGGCAGGGCCGGGTGGCCTAGTGTCTCGGCCGGAGCGAGACAGCCTGATGGTGTCGCGCGCCGACTTCCTTACCCACAAGGAAGCCTTGCGCTGGGTGGAACGGGTGCATGAGGACGTCATCGTTCCGTATCCCGTTGGCGAAGGCCAGCGTTCGGCGCTGGTGGCCATCGGGGTCTGTGAGTTCGCAGGCGATGTCGCCAATGCCCACGAATTGATCCGGCGCGCCAACCTCGCCAAGGAGTCGGCACTGGGGCCTGGGTTGCGCCGTTACGAGGCCAAGCTGGATCAGCAGGTGAAGCGGCGTGATCAGATGAGCCGGGCCCTGATCAAGGCTCTGGAGAACGATGAGCTGGCGTTGCATTACCAGCCAATTCTCCGCGGCTGTGGGGGCCCGATGTTGGCCTGCGAAGCACTGGCACGCTGGCATAGCGAGGAATTTGGTTTTGTCAGTCCCGGCGAGTTCATCCCCCTCACCGAGGGAAGCCCTCACCTTTGCCGCACCTTCACTCGCTGGGTGCTGAATCAGGCCTGCCGTGCGGCACTTGAGTGGAACCTTGGCATGCCGCATCCGGTGGCGGTCACCATCAATATTGCCGGCAGTGAATTCTACCGCCAGGGCTTCGTGGCCGATGTGGAAGAGGCGCTGATTACGACCGGGCTAGCACGGGATCTATTAATCATCGAGGTCACCGAGCAGACCCTGATTCAGCATATCGATGATGCGGTCGGTACTCTGCACCAGCTGCGTTGGCGCGGTGTCCGCTGCGCTCTGGATGACTTTGGTACTGGCTATTCCTCGCTGAGCTACCTGCGCCAGCTACCCTTGGATATTCTCAAGATTGACCGCAGTTTCCTCGACAATCTGGCTGTCGACAAAACGGCTCAGGAGGTGACGCGGGGCATCGCCAATATCGGCAAAGTCCTGAAGATGGACGTTGTGGCAGAGGGCATCGAAACGCCGGAGCAACAGGCGGTGCTGCGTGATCTTGGCATTGAGCACATGCAGGGGTTTCTGTGGCACCGCCCCATGCCGCTGGATGTCCTCAGAGGGGCTCTCCAATCCGCCTGAGTCCGATAACCCATGACAGGTGAACGGCGCCTGGATGAGCGCGGCCGATGAAAGGGGCGAAAACTGTCTGGTCGCGGCCAAGGGTCCCTTGCTAGCATGTATATATGCACAGTTACCCGCCGGCGGCGCCGGTCACCGCCTCTCTGGATGACCCACGCTATTACCTGACCAACTTTCGTTTCGTGCTCGACTGGGTCGTGGCGCGCTACGGCGACCTGCTGAGCGCTGACGAGCACGCCACCCTTGCGCGTCTCGAGCGCTTGCCGTCGGTCTCGCTTTCGCTGCTCACGCGCATGGTCATGCGTAAGGGCCAGCGCTTTCGGCTCGACAAGCTGCGCTATGCCGAGATCGGCGATACCCGCCTGGCCCTGGCCCCTCTGATAGAGGCGGGACTCGTCGACGATGCCCCGCGGCTCGATCTCGCCGAGCTGTTCGGCCTGGCAACGCTTGGCGAGCTGCGCCAATGGCTTTGCGATGATATCCGCGCAGCGGGCCTGCCGGCAGGCGCCAGCAAGGCGCGGCTTCTAGAGGCGCTGGCCTCTGAGTTGAGCGGCCCGCGCCTGCTCGCCGACTGGGGCGCACCGGTGGGAGAGAGCGTGGTCGAGCTGACCTGCATGGCGCTCTGCGAACGGCTGCGGCTGATGTTCTTTGGCAATCTGCGTCAGGGCTTTTCGGAGTTCGTGCTGGCGGAGCTAGGCCACCAGCGCTTCGAGCAGGTCGCTTTCAGCGATGACTCCCGTGCCTTCCAGGCGCGTCATGAGGTCGATACCTATCTGGCCCTGGAAGCGCTGCGTGAGCGGCTGGAGGCCGGCGAGCCGCCGGCCTCGCTGTGGCCGCAATTGCCCGAAGGCGCCTCCGAGGCTTCCCTAGATCGCGCGCCCAATGCCTGGCTAGAGGCGCGTCGTGGCCGGCTGGTGTTCCGGCTCGCCCGTGAGGCCGAGCGCCAGGGCGACAGAACGCTGGCCGGCGAGCTTTACCCGCATTCCAATCACCCCGAGGCCCGTGTGCGGTCCCTCCGCCTTGCCGAGCGTCGCGCGGAAAGTGATAGCGACAGTCAGTCGATTCTCACCGCCGCCCAGCAGGCGCTGACGGCGCCGCGAGATGCCGCCGAGGCACAGGCGCTGGCGCGGCTCGAAAGCCGGCTGGCTCGCCGCCTTGGGCGGCCCGCTGCGCCTCGCCGAGGCCATGCGCCCGAGCGCTTCTCCCTGGTCCTGCCAGCCTCGACTGGCCGAGTGGAGTACGCCGTGCGCGATCATCTGACCACCGAAACGGCCCCGGTGCACTATGTGGAAAACACCCTGATCACCGGACTCTTCGGTCTATTGTGCTGGCCGGCGATTTTCGCACCGCTTCCCGGTGCCTTCTTCCATCCTTTCCACACGGGGCCCGCCGACCTTAACCGGGAGGACTTCGTTGCCCGGCGGCGAACGCACTTCGATGACTGTCTCGAAACGCTCGAGGACGGCCGCTATCTCGATATCCTGCGCGGGCGCTTCGAGGACAAGCACGGCCTGGCCTCGCCCTTCGTTCACTGGGGCGCACTCGATGCGTCGCTGCTCGAGCAGGCCCTGGCCTGTATCCCGGCGAGGCACCTTCGTGTGCTGTTCGAGCGCCTGCTCGAGGACCCGCGCGCCAATCGCGCGGGACTGCCGGACCTGATTCAGTTCTCGCCGGAAGAGAAGACTGAGCCCCGCTACCGGCTGATCGAGGTCAAGGGCCCCGGCGACCGGCTGCAGGACAACCAGCGCCGCTGGCTCGCCTTCTTCGCCGAGCAGGGCGTCCCGGCGGCGGTCTGCGAGGTGCGCTGGGACGCCTCCGTTGAAGCAAGCGAGAGCGCTCTTGGCTGAACCCTACGAAAAAGCCCAGGAAAGCGCCCTCGAGCCCCCATTTGGGAGCACCGGCACCGTGAGGCTCAAGGTGGCGGTACGCGCCCTGTGCGACTTCACCGCCCGCCGCGGCGATCTCGATCATCGCTTCACCCCGTCGCCTACTGCCAGCGAGGGCATCGCCGGCCATGAGCTGATCGCCGAGCGGCGCCGAGCGGCGGACGCGGCCTTTGAAACCGAGGTGGCCCTAGAAGGCGAGTATGTCGACGCGACGGGCCAGGTGCTGTGCGTCAGCGGTCGCGCCGACGGCGTTGATTCGACCCAGGGCCGCGTCGAGGAGGTCAAGACGCACCGTGGCGACCTGGCGCGGATGGCCGATAATCAGCGCGCCCTGCACTGGGCCCAGCTGTTCGTCTACGGCGCCTTGCTGTGCAGGGCAAGGGGCCTCGAGCGCCTGACCCTGTCGCTCGTCTATCTGGAGCTCGGCAGCGGCCGGGAGACCCGACTCGACGAGACCCGTACGGCAGTAGAGCTGGAGGCGATATTCAAGGAGCACTGCGCGCGCTACATGGCCTGGGCCAAGCAGGAAGGGTTGCATCGTGAGGGGCGAGACGCCGCATTGAGGCAGCTCGGCTTTCCCTTCGCTGCCTTTCGCACCGGGCAGCGGCCGCTGGCCGAGGCCGTCTACAAGGCGGCGAGCACCTCCCGCGGGCTGCTGCTCCAGGCGCCCACCGGCATCGGCAAGACCCTGGGCACGCTGTTTCCGATGCTCACCGCCATGCCCCGCCAGGGGCTGGATCGACTCTTCTTCTTGACCATGAAGACCCCTGGGAGGCGCCTGGCGCTGGACGCCTTGGCACGCTTGGGCGACACCCTCGAGCCGCAAGGCGAGGCCCCCGCACTGCGGGTGCTGGAGCTGGTTGCCCGCGAGAAAGCCTGCGAGTACCCGGGCACCGCCTGCCACGGCGATGCGTGCCCGCTGGCCAGTGGCTTCTACGACCGCCTGCCCGCCGCGCGCCATGCCGCCGTCGAACGCGGGCGACTCGACCGAGCGGCGCTGCGCGAGGTGGCGCTGGCTCACCAGGTCTGCCCCTATTACCTGGGCCAGGAGCTTGCCCGCTGGTGTGATGTGGTGGTGGGCGACGTCAATCACTACTTCGACGTTCACGCCCTGCTTCATGCGCTGACCCAGGCCCATGATTGGCGAGTCGGGGTGCTGGTCGACGAGGCTCATAACCTGATCGATAGGGCACGCGGCATGTACAGCGCCGAGCTCGACCAGCGGCGCCTGGCGGGCCTACGCCGCCAGGCGCCGCCGGCCCTCGCCAAGCCGTTGGCGCGGCTCGGTCGCCAGTGGGCGGCGCTAGGTGATCACGAGGGCGACAAGAAGGGCGATAAGAAGGGCGATAACCAGGGCAATAAGGCGGGCGGCCAGTCAGGAAGGGATGTCGAGTATCAGGTACTGTCCGTACCGCCCGGCGGAATGCTTCGGGCGCTTGGCCAGGCGGCGACGGCGATCACCGACTACCTGGCCGAGCATCCCGGTGAGGTGGACCCGGCCCTGCAGGAATTTCTCTTCGAGGCCTTGGCCTTCACCCGGCTCGCCGAGGCCTTCGACGATCACTCGCTCTTCGAGCTGACCCGAAGCGGCCGTGGGCGCGCCCTGCTGGCGCTGCGCAACCTGATTCCGGCACCCTTTCTGGCACCGCGCTTCGCCGCGAGCCATAGCGCGGTGCTTTTCTCGGCGACTCTCTCGCCGGGCGACTACTTTCGTGACCTCTTGGGGCTTCCCGCGCAGACGCCCTGCCTCGAGGTGGCCTCGCCCTTCGCCGGCGAACAGCTCGAGGTGCGTATTCGCCGCGATATCTCGACCCGCTACGCCCACCGCCAGGCCTCCATCGAGCCGATCGTCGCGACACTCGCCGAGCAGTTTCAGCGCGCGCCGGGTAACTACCTGGCCTTCTTCAGCAGCTTCGCCTATCTGGAAGCGGTCGTGGCACGCTTCGGCGAGGCCCACGGCGAGATTCCGGTCTGGCGGCAGGAGAGGGGGATGGATGAAACTGCCCGGGACGCCTTTCTCGCTCGCTTCGTAGCGGGCGGGCAAGGTATCGGTTTTGCGGTGCTGGGTGGCGCCTTCGCCGAGGGCATCGATTTGCCCGGTGACCGGCTGATCGGCGCCTTCATTGCCACCCTGGGGCTGCCCCCGGTCGGTGCACGGCAGGAGACCCTGCGCGAGCGGCTCGAGGCGCGCTTCGGGCGCGGTTTCGACTACGCCTATCAGTATCCGGGGCTCAACAAGGTGGTGCAGGCCGCCGGCCGGGTGATTCGCACCCCCGAGGATCGCGGCGTGGTCGTGCTGATGGATGATCGCTTCGCCCGGCCCGAGGTCAGGGCGCTGCTGCCGGGCTGGTGGCGACTGCCCTGACCGTCACCAAGGCGGCTGGCCGTTGTGCACTGTTCAGGAGGCAGGGGCGGTGACATCTGCCGGTAAAGCTTATCCCTGAACCGCGCTTAGGCAAGGCGGCCGCGCAGGGCGGAGATGGCCTTGCCGATCCCGACCAGCACGGTGCCAGCGGCCAGGCCGATGCCGGCATTGAGCAGGGTGCTGCTGAGCGGACCCAGCACCGCGCCGGTCGTGGGCAGTTCGGCGGCGTGCTCGGCCAGCGCCTCGACGCCGTGGTGCAGCAGCGGCAAGCCGTGAACCAGGATGCCGCCGCCGACGATAAACATCGCGGCGGTGCCGACGATCGACAGCGTCTTCATCAGTTTCGGCGCGGCGGCGAGCAGGCCCCGCCCGGTGGCTTGAATCAGGCGCCCGCCACGCTGACTTAAATAGAGCCCCAGATCGTCGATCTTGACGATGCCGGCCACCAGGCCGTAGACGCCGGCGGTGATGACCACGGCGATACCGGAGACCACGATCACCTGTTGAAGCAAGGGCGCTCCGGCCACGCTGCCCAGGGTGATGGCGATGATTTCCGCAGACAGGATGAAGTCGGTACGCACCGCGCCCTTGATCTTGTTGCGCTCGAAGGCCACCACGTCGGTCGCGGGGTCATTAAGCGCCTTGACGTGTTCGGCATGGGCCTCTGCGTCCTTGTCCTTATCGCGGCTCAGCACATGGAGCAGTTTCTCGGCGCCCTCGAAGCACAGGAAGGCACCACCGAGCATCAGCAGCGGCGTCACCAGCCAGGGAATCACGGCGCTGATGGCCAGCGCCGCGGGCACCAGGATCAACTTGTTGCGCAGTGAGCCCTTGGCCACGGCCCACACCACCGGCAGCTCCCGGTCGGCCTTGACGCCGGTGACCTGCTGGGCATTCAGCGCCAGGTCGTCGCCGAGCACGCCGGCGGTCTTCTTGGCCGCCACCTTGGTCATCAACGACACGTCGTCGAGCAGGGTGGCGATGTCGTCAATCAGCGTCAGTAGGCTTGCACCAGCCATGGGGTCATCCTTGTGGTGGGCGTGAGAGCGGCGTCAGCGAAGTATCGATGTCTTCGTCGGCCTCGTAGAGTGCCTCGAGTTCCCGGGCGGCTTCCTGCACGGTCTGTATCTGTTTCTTCTCGTTGCCAAAGACCTCGAGCTGGCGGCGCAGCGCCTGCTCGTCGTGGGGGCGGAAGGTGTCGATGGTGTGTTGGGCCTGGTCGCGGCTGACGCCCAGCTCGATCAGCACTTCCCGGGTCAATTCCAGGCTCGCCGGCAGCAGTTCGCGCACCAGGTGCTCGACCCCTGCACGCATTAGCAGGTGGGCGTGATAGCGATTGCGGGCCCGGGCGTAGAGGCGCAGATTCGGGAACTCGCGCTGCACCTGGCTGACGATGCGCATTGAGGCCTCGGTGTCGCCTACCGCAACTACCATCACCCTCGCCTTGTCGGCGCCGGCAGCTTCGAGCAGGTCGATGCGCGAGGCATCGCCATAATAGACCTTGTTGCCATAGCGGCGCACGAACTCGACCTGCTCGGCGTTGATGTCGAGAACCGTGTAGGGAATCTTCAGCCCTTGAAGGGCGCGCCCCATGATCTGCCCGAAGCGACCGAAGCCGGCGATGATGATCTGCGGCGAATCATCCACCGGTTGATCGAAGCTGGGCTTCTTGCGTTTGTCATGGAAGAGCGGGCGAATGCCGCGGACATGCAGCAGATACAGCAGCGGCGTGGTCGCCATCGACAGCGATACCACCAGCACCAGCAAATTGACCAGCTCGCGATCCAGCAGCGCAGCACTGCCGGCGGCCGTCAGCAGCACGAAGGCGAATTCACCGCCCTGCGAGAGCAGTATGGCGAGCGTAGTGGCCTCTTTCCAGCCGGTGCCGTAGAGCCTCGAAGCCGCCAGTAGCGAGAGCCCCTTGGTCAGCAGCAGGGCTGCGGTCAGGCCAATGATGATCAGCGGCATGTCGGCGAGCAGGCCGATCTGGGCGGTCATGCCCACGGCCATGAAAAAGAGCCCCAGCAGCAGGCCGCGGAAGGGCTCGATATCGGCCTCGATATTGTGGCGAAATTCAGAATCGGCCAGCAGGACCCCGGCGATAAAGGCACCCAGTGCCATCGACAGGCCGGCCAGCTCCATCAGCAAGGCCGCGCCGATCACCACCAGCAGCACGGTGCCCGAGAAGACCTCGCGGCTCTCGGTGCCGGCGGCAAAACGAAATAGCGGGCGCAGCAGCAGCCGGCCACCGATGATCAGCCCGGCGAAGGCGCCGAAGGCGATGGCCATTTCGGTAAGCAGCGGCGTAACGCCGTTGGACAACAGCGAGCCGGCGGCCAGGATGGGAATCGCCGCCAGCACCGGAATGGCCGCCAAATCCTGAAACAGCAGCAGTGAGAAAGCGTTGCGCCCGTGGCGAGTCTGCAACTCATGACGCTCCCCCAGCAGTTGCAGCACCAGCGGCGTCGAGCACAGCCCCAGGCTGAAGCCCACGACCAGGGCCGACACCGGGGGTAGGCCGAGCCCCCAGGCCGCCGCCGACAGTCCCAGCGTGGTGATGGCTACCTGCAGGCTACCGAAGCGAAAAATGGCCCGATGCATCAGCTTGAGCCGGGAAGGCTTGAGTTCCAGGCCAATCACGAACAGCAGGAAGACGATACCTACCTGGGAAAACTGCAACACGGCATCGGCGTCCGGCACCAGCGCCAACGCCGAAGGGCCGATCACGACCCCGGCGGCCAGATAGCCGAGCACTTCGCCAAGCCCAATACGCTTGAACAGCGGCACGATGAGTACCGCCGCGGCGAGAAAGATCAGCACGTTGATCAATAGCGTAATGGCCACCGTCGTCGTCTCCCTGTCCTATGTGTGAAGGCTGGTTCTAGACGCCTTTGGATGTCGATTCTACACGACCCGGCAACAGTGGCTGGCGCGTCTTGCACCAGATGCCAATGGGGAGGCGAGGCGGTTTTCGTGATCGAGGGCTGCTTGCCGAGCATCCCCTCGTCGCTAAGGTTGCCTTAAGTCACGGAGCACAGAGTGGGCGATGCCACCCGAGTGGCACTCATTCCGAGACCGTACGAGGAGGATAGGCGATGACTCATCTCAAATTCGTGCCCCTGTTGCTGGCAGCGACCGCCATGGCCGGTGCCGCTAGCGCCCAGGCCAGCGACCGCTGCAATGTGCCCGAGGATCAGTGGCAGCCCCAGCAGGCGCTGGAGCAGCAACTCACCGACCAGGGCTGGACGATCAAGAACATCAAGGTCGATAGCGGCTGCTACGAGGCCTATGCCATCGACGCCGACGGCAAGCGGCGGGAAGTGTATTTCGATCCCAAAACGCTCGAACCCGTCTTCGAGGACTGAGTCATGGCCGCGCCGTCATCAGTAAAGGTCTGGGACCTCTGGTTACGGCTGTTCCACTGGGGGCTGGTGGCGGCCTTTGCCACGGCCTGGTTCAGCGCCGATGAGTGGAGCAGCCTGCATCATTGGGCGGGCTATACCGTAGCGGGCCTGTTGGCCTGGCGCTGCCTGTGGGGCATCGTCGGCCCGCCATCGGCGCGCTTCACGAGCTTCGTGCGCTCCCCGGCCGCGGCGGTCGCGCATCTGCGCGACATGCTGTCCGGCAAGGAAAAACGCCACCTGGGCCATAATCCGGCCGGTGCGGCGATGATCATCGCCTTGCTGTTGTCGCTTGCGGTACTCGCATGCTCCGGCTGGCTATCGACCACCGACCGCTTCTGGGGCGTGGACTGGGTACAGGAGGTTCACGAGCTGGCCGGCGACCTGGTGCTGGTCCTGGTGGGGCTGCATCTGGTAGGAGTGATCGCCTCCAGCTGGCTGACCAGGGAGAACCTGGTGCGCGCCATGATCACCGGCAGGAAGCGTGCTGCCAGCGGCGACGACAAGGCCTGACAGCCGTCACCGAGACGTCCGACAGGCAGGCCGCTGGCCTGCCTTTTTTCGTGCCTGCTTTTTTGCCTCTGACTTTCAGATATTGCCTAGTGCGTCTTTGATAACGAGCTTTCGTCATCCGACGAGGCCTCGTCATCTAGAAAAGCGTCATTCTCTCGAGAGGCGTCCTGGTCGTAAGGCGCTTCGGCGGCGCGTGAGCCAGTACCTTCCCCTGCATAGGCGCTGGTATCTTGTTCAGCGAAGTTTTCCACCAGCTCGCGCTGCTGGGGGGCCATGTCGATATTGCCATGGAAGATGGCGCCGTCCTCCAGCGAAAGGCTGGGGGCGTGAAGGTCACCGTTAACCACGGCACCCGCTTTCAGCGTGATCTTGCGTGCGGCAATGAGCTTGCCTTCCACGCGTCCTTCCACCTTGAGCTCGGCAGCGACCAACTCTCCGTTCACGCTGCCGCCAGTCCCCACCGTGACCAGGTTGTGGCGGAAGGTCACGTGGCCGTTGACCCGCCCTTCAATGTGAAGATTCTCGTCGCCGGAAATATCCCCCTGGATGACCGTTGCCGCGCCGATCTGAGACGGTCCGGCTCCTGAGGGTCGAGCCCCCGGGGTAAGGCGCGGCTGTTGGCTGGTCGGCAACTGAGCGCTATCGCGTCGCGCTTCGTCCTTGGGTTTCTGGAACATGAGACCTGCTCGCTATGGATAAGAAAGAGGGTGATCAGCACTGCCCGTCAGCGCATGGTACCTTCGGTATTCATCGGCCAGACCGATAAGTTCTTGATGGCCTGTCGCGCCCTGATGCCCGCGGCCCACTTTAGATCGACGCAGAATTGCCGATAACTTGAACAGTCGATGTCGATGTCGATGTCGACGTGCCGGGGGCGGTTTGCCCACGAGCGACCCCGCATCAGCAAGCCATGTTTAGGCATGACAGACCAAGCATGATCGATACAACGTATTAAACACGATAGGTGGTCCATGAGTACTGCAGGGTGGCTTCTTCTGGGGGGCTTGATCGGTATCGGCCTACTGGTGCTGGATGGCAGTCGGCGTGCCGCGGCCCACAAGGCGCGTCAAAAGGCCGCGTCTCGGGTACCTCACCAACAAGAGGCGTATCGGGAGAGCGATCGACGCTCGGCCGACCAGGCTGAGAATGATGACAAGGAGCCGGCTCTAGCGTCGCTGGAAGGCCCTTCCTCCCCGCAGCCGCAATCGGCCCCCAGCGCTGAGACGACCGAGTACGACCCTGATCAATCCTTCAGCCTGATCGGGCCCAGCCTGCATGTCGTCGGCAAGATCGAGGCGGATGAGCCCGTGAGCATCCTGGGCAAGCTCGATGGCACCCTCTCGGCACCCAATCAGCGCGTTGGCATCCTGGCCGGCGCGCGGGTATCGCCCCGGGTCGAAGCCCAGGAGCTGATCCTTTCCGGCAGCATATTTGGTGATGCATCGATTGCGGGCTGCGCGATTTTCGAGCCCGACGCTTCCTTCCAGGGCGACCTTAGCGCCGAACGCCTGCAATGTGAGGTCGGTGCCGAGCTGTCCGGGCGTTTCAATATCTCCGGGAGCTGACTATTGAGCGGTGAGGCTTAGCGTGTCGAAGGGGAGCGGTAGTGCCCCGGCACCGTGACCCGCTCGCCATTGGGCAGGCGCTTGACGTAGGTTGGGACATAGACGCGCTTGATGATGCTCTTGCCGGTACTCATGGCGACTCCTCCTGTGCATGCTTCACAGGGTAAAGCCTGACGCCAGGGCCTGGTTTGATACCGGTCAAGCTGGCGTCATTCGCATGTGGCACTAGGCCGACAAAAATCGCCGCATGGCCCTTTATAGCAGTTGGGTATTTTTTGCAGCGATCGCCTCGCCGAGGGCCAGGGAGCACGCCTTTCCCATGGACATCAGACGCTGGTCGGTCATTAGAAAATAAGCAGCTTCAACGGCATCCAGATGCCCATGGCCAGCATGATCAGGTTCTCGGTCAATGAGACGAAACCCAGCGGCACCTTGCTGTTGCCTCCCACGCAGGCACACTTCAGCTCGCGCTTGTCGATATAAACGGCTTTGAAAACCGATATGGCGCCAACCGTGCCTATGAACAGTGCCAAGGGCGCGGCGAGCCAGATCAAGGCGCCCGCCAACATCAGGATACCGGCCAGGGTTTCGGCGAACGGGTAAAGATAGCCATAGGGCACATGGCGCTGGGCAAGCAGATCATAGTTCAGGAACATGGTGCTGAAGCTTTCGATGTCCTGCAGCTTCTGAAGTCCCAGCAGCGTCATGGCCGTGGCAATCGCATACTCCGGCATGCGTACTGAAATGAGGGTATTGCTCGCCGCCCAGCTCACTGCCAGCCCGATCAGCAGTGACGTTGCAAAGATGGCGATGACCGGCTGATAGGTGGTTTCCTTCTCGCCGGGCACACTCAAGCCCAGATACTCGCGAACCTCTTCATAGCCACCCACGCGGTCTTCACCGATATAGACCTGCGGGGTGGTGTCTACCTCGGCTTCCTGCTTGAAGTCCTCGATCGCCTCGCGCGATTCGAGCGTGCGATCATCGACCCGATAGCCTTTGCGCTTGAGAAGGTCCACGGTCTTCAGGCCAAAGGGACAAAGGTGCTCGGCCGTTTTCATGCGGTACACGCGTGCCGTCTTTTGCTGTGAAGGCGAGGTCGAAGGGCTGCTACTCATAGGCATCACACTCCTCGTGTTAGCTAGAGGGAGGCCGAATTCGTTTGTCTTCAGCCTGATGCCTTCATCCTAGAACCTTTGTGCCACCCAAGGGTCAAGCAACCCTTGCCGGCAAACTGGAGCGCCTGGGATCGTTCAGATCTCGGTAGGTTAGGTTCAGCCGTCATCACCATGGCGATTGATAACATGACCCAGGCCTCTAACGGGCGGCGGACATGGCCGACAAAAAACACCCGCCGGGAGGCGGGTGTTTCGTGAAGCGGTCGTTACGCCATGCGTCTGGCGAACTTAGTCCCAGCTCAGCGCGCCGCCGACCTGATACTCGGTCACGCGGGTCTCGAAGAAGTTCTTCTCCTTGCGCAGGTCGATGATCTCGCTCATCCACGGGAAGGGGTTCTTGGCGCCCGGGAACTGCTCCTTCAAGCCGATCTGTGCCAGACGACGGTTGCAGATGAAGTGCAGGTATTCCTCCATGATCGCCGCGTTCATGCCCAGCACGCCGCGCGGCATGGTGTCACGCGCGTAGGCGATCTCGAGCTCGGTGCCCTCGAGGATCATCTGGGTGACCTCGTCCTGGAATTCCGGCGTCCACAGGTGCGGATTCTCGATCTTGATCTGGTTGATCATATCGACGCCGAAGTTCAGGTGCATGGACTCGTCGCGCAGGATGTACTGGAACTGCTCGGCGACGCCGGTCATCTTGTTGCGACGGCCCATGGACAGGATCTGGCTGAAGCCGCAGTAGAAGAAGATGCCTTCGGTCACGCAGTAGAAGGCGATCAGGTTGCGCAGCAGCTCTTGGTCGGTCTCGGGAGTACCGGTCTGGAAGTTCGGGCGCGACAGCGACTGGGTGTGCTTGAGGCTCCAGGCTGACTTGGCGGCGACAGACGGCACCTCGCGGTACATGTTGAAGACTTCGCCTTCGTCCATGCCCAGCGATTCCACGCAATACTGATAGGCGTGGGTGTGGATCGCTTCCTCGAAGGCCTGGCGCAGCAGGTACTGGCGGCATTCGGGGTTGGTGATCAGGCGATAGACGGCCAGCACCAGGTTGTTGGCGACCAGGGAGTCGGCGGTGGAGAAGTAGCCCAGTGAACGCTCGACGATGCGACGCTCATCGGCGGTGAGGCCGTCCGCGCTCTTCCACAGCGCGATGTCGGCGTTCATGTTCACTTCCTGGGGCATCCAGTGGTTGGCGGTGCCGTCCAGGTACTTCTGCCAGGCCCACTCGTACTTGAAGGGCACCAGCTGGTTGAGGTCGGCGCGGGCGTTGATCATGCGCTTCTGATCGACCTCGATGCGCTTGGCGCCCATCTCGAGTTCCTCGAGGCCGGCGGCCACATCGAGCTCTTCGAGAGACTGCTTGGCGCGGGCCTGGCGGTCCTGATCGGCGACCTTGTAGGCGCCGGCGCTTTCCGCAACGGCCTCAGGCTCAGGAGCGGGCGCGGCGGCCGGCGCAGGTTTGGCCTCGGCCGGTTTGTCGGCGACCGCAGCCTCGTCTTCGTGAAATTCGTCCCAGTTCAGCATGTCGTCTTCCTCATTCCTCGGAGGTGGAAGAGATAAGAGGGAAGCGCCCTTCGGGCGAGAGGAGGCGGTCATTCGCCTTCCTGCTTCACCGGCGCACTGCGCCGCCTTCCCTCTTCTTCTTGGTCGTTACTGGCAGGCCTCGCAGCCCAGCTCATCGATCTCGCCGGCCGAGGGCGCGCGCGAACCGCTGCCGCTCTTGCCGCTCAGGAAGTCCTCGATACCGCGGGGCTCGCTGGGCGTTGGCGCCGGGGCTGCCTCCGGCTTGGGTGCCGGCTCGCTGCCGTTGCCGACGGCGTTGAGGTTGCCGCGATCGACGGTGGATTTCTCGACCGAGGTGGCACCCAGCGCACGCAGGTAGTAGGTGGTCTTAAGACCGCGGAACCAGGCCATGCGATAGGTCACGTCGAGCTTCTTGCCGGACACGCCCTGGATGTAGAGGTTCAGCGACTGAGCCTGGTCGATCCACTTCTGGCGGCGTGAGGCGGCCTCTACCAGCCACTTGGGCTCGACCTCGAAGGCGGTGGCGTACTTGGCCTTGAGATCGTCCGGTACGCGATCGATCGGCTGCACGCTGCCGTCGTAGTACTTGAGGTCGTTGATCATCACCTCGTCCCACAGGCCGCGCTCCTTGAGGTCGTTGACCATGTAGGAGTTGACCACCGTGAACTCGCCGGACAGGTTCGATTTGACGAACAGGTTCTGATACGTCGGCTCGATCGACTGCGACACGCCGCAGATGTTGGAGATGGTCGCGGTCGGGGCGATGGCCATGACGTTGGAGTTACGCATGCCCTGTTCGGCCAGCTTCTCGCGGATGCGGTCCCAGTCCTGGGTGGTGGAAGTATCGACCTCGATGTACTTCTCGCCGCGCTCGGACTTGAGCTTCTCGATGGAATCGATCGGCAGAATGCCCTGGCTCCACAGCGAACCTTCATAGCTCTGGTACTGGCCACGCTCGGCGGCGAGATCAGAGGAGGCTTCGATGGCGTGGTAGCTGACCAGTTCCATGGAACGGTCGGCGAACTCGACGGCTGCGTCGCTGGCATAGGCGATGCCGTGGGCGTACAGCGCGTCCTGGAAGCCCATGATGCCAAGGCCCACCGGGCGATGCTTGAAGTTCGAGTTCTTGGCCTGCGGCACCGCGTAGTAGTTGATGTCGATGACGTTATCGAGCATCCGCACGGCGGTGCGCACGGTCTTCTTCAGCTTCTCGTTGTCGAGCTCGCCGTCGGTCATGTGCTGCGCGAGGTTGACCGAGCCCAGGTTACATACCGCGATCTCGTCGACCGAGGTGTTCAGGGTGATCTCGGTGCACAGGTTGGAGCTGTGAACCACGCCGGCATGCTGCTGCGGGCTGCGCAGGTTGCAGGGATCCTTGAAGGTGATCCACGGGTGGCCTGTCTCGAACAGCATCGAGAGCATCTTGCGCCACAGGTCCTTGGCCTTGACCCGCTTGAAGAGCTTGAGCTGACCGTTGCGGGTCATCTCTTCGTATTCCTGATAGCGCTTCTCGAAGGCCGCGCCGTACAGGTCGTGCAGGTCCGGGCAGGTGGCCGGCGAGAACAGGGTCCATTCCTGGTCGTCGAAGACCCGCTTCATGAACAGGTCCGGCACCCAGTTGGCGGTGTTCATGTCGTGGGTACGGCGACGGTCGTCACCGGTGTTCTTGCGCAGTTCGAGGAATTCCTCGACGTCCAGGTGCCAGGACTCGAGATAGGCACAGACCGCGCCCTTGCGCTTGCCGCCCTGATTGACGGCCACGGCGGTGTCGTTGACCACTTTCAGGAAGGGCACGACGCCCTGGGACTTGCCGTTGGTGCCCTTGATGTAGGAGCCCAGGGCGCGCACCGGCGTCCAGTCGTTGCCGAGACCGCCGGCCCACTTGGAGAGCATGGCGTTGTCGCGGATCGCGCTGTAGATGCCGTCCAGGTTGTCGGGCACGGTGGTCAGGTAGCAGCTGGAGAGCTGGCTACGCTGGGTGCCGGAATTGAACAGGGTCGGCGTGGACGCCATGTAGTCGAAGCTGGACAGCAGCTCGTAGAATTCGATGGCGCGCGCTTCGCGGTCGTCCTCGTTGAGCGATAGGCCCATGGCGACGCGCATGAACATCACCTGGGGCAGCTCGTAGCGCACCTCGTCGCGGTGAATGAAGTAGCGGTCGTAGAGGGTCTGCAGGCCCAGATAGGTAAAGGCATTGTCGCGGGTGTGGTCGAGAGCCTCGGCCAGGCGCTCCAGGTCGAAATCGGCCAGTTGCGCATCGAGCTGCTCGAATTCGATGCCTTTCTCGATATAGGCCTTGAAGGCTGGCGCGTAGAGCTCGGCCATGTCGCTGAAGGTGGCTTCTTCGGCCACGCCCAGGAAGGACAGCGCTTCGCGGCGGATGTTGTCCTGCAACAGGCGAGCGGTGACGTAGGTGTAGCTCGGGTCTTTCTCGACCAGCGTCCGCGCGGTCATGGTCAGCGCCTGGGAAACACCGTCGGCGCTCACGCCGTCATAGAGGTTACGCACCGAGTCGTCGACGATTTTCTGCGGTTCGGTATTGGGCAGATCCGAGCAGGCCTCATAGACCAGGGTCTCGATGCGGCCCAGGTCCAGCGGACGCAGGCTGCCATCGGCCAGGGTGACGTTGAGGCTGGGGTGGGGCTTCTGGATATCATCGCCGGCAGCGGCGCGGGCCCGGGCATGCTCCTCACGATAGAGCACGTAGGCGCGGGCGACCTTTTGCTCGCCGGCGCGCATCAGCGCCAGTTCGACCTGGTCCTGGATATCTTCGATGTGCAGGGTGCCGCCATCGGGCATGCGACGCAGGAAGGCCTCGCAGATGGCGTCGGAGGCCTGAGTGACGAAGTCGCGGATGCGCGAGGAGGCCTCGGCGTTGTCGCCTTCCACGGCGATGAACGCCTTGGACATGGCGACGGCGATCTTGCTGGCATCGAAGGGTGCAACATCGCCGTTGCGCTTGATCACCCGCAGTTGCTGTGGGGCGGTCACGTTAACGGACGAGTTGCCGGGGGAGAGCGTAGTATCCATGGCGCCGTGTCTTCCTAGCGGTAATTGATGGATGAAGAGGAGCCCAAGACGTTGAACGAAGGGTCTGGACAACGATCACATCAGGGCGAAACCGGGGGCCAGGCTGCTTGGACAGCGTGGTTTGACAGTAGTGCTCTGAGTTGCTAGGAGCACACTATCTTGTGTCGTTTCTGATATGCAGCACAAGATAGTGTGCTCGAGAGCTTTCATCAAGTGGATAACCTGTGGGTATCTTGTGCCTGACTTGGGGGCGAGAAATCGGCTGCGTGGAGTCCGCATCCTAGAGCGGTTGAGGGTTTTTTCATTGGAGGCATCCCATAGTCCAATGCGTCTCAATAACAGCCAAAACCGCTTTGCTGGGGTATCATGCAGACTGGTATATGCTATCCAATGACAATCGCAGTAACTGGACGTCAACGAGGAGCGAGCGAGAGCGTGCTAAGCAATGACCACGATCATGTCCTGATCATCGAGGACGACGAGCGACTCGCGGAGCTCACGCGAGACTATCTCGAGGCCAATGGCTTCACCGTGACGGTAGAGGCCGATGGAGCCAAGGGGGTCGAAAGGATCGTCGAATTGCAGCCGGACCTGGTGATCCTCGACCTGATGCTGCCAGGCGAAGACGGTCTGTCGATCTGCCGCCGGGCAAGGCCAGACTATGACGGTCCGATTCTGATGTTGACCGCCCGCACCGATGACATGGACCAGGTGCTGGGGCTGGAGATGGGCGCCGATGACTACGTGCCCAAGCCCGTGCAGCCCAGGGTGCTATTGGCACGTATGCGGGCATTGATGCGCCGCGCCGATGTCAGCATCCCGGCCGGCGAAGGGCGCCTGACCTTCAGTAACCTGGAAATCGATAGCGCCACTCGCGAGGCCTGGCTCGAAGGCGAGCGCATTGATTTGACCAGCGCCGAGTTCGATTTGCTGTGGCTGTTGGCGAGCAATGCCGGCCGGGTGCTCACCCGCGAGGAGATTTTCTCGCAGCTGCGCGGCATTAAATATGACGGCCAGGACCGTTCCATTGACGTAAGGGTGTCGCGCATTCGGCCCAAGGTCGGGGACGACCCCAACCAGCCGCACCGCATCAAGACCGTCCGCAGCAAGGGTTACCTGTTCGTCAAGGATAGCTGATGATGCTCTCCCGCCTGCTGCCGCGGCCACTGGCCGACAGCGCCTTCCTGCGAGTCTATGTCTGGTTGGCGCTGGCACTGGTGCTGACTTTTGCTCTTGCCCTGTCGACCTTCGCGCTGGTCGACAAGGTTCGCCATGACCACTATCGCGAGCAGTTGGCAGAAGCGCCGATGGCGATGCTTTCGCTTCAGTTGGCGGCTCTGCCGTTGCCTCGTCGTGACGCCTGGCTGGCCAGCAAGAGCCAGCAGCTGTCGATGACGTTGAGCCTGCACGATACCCGCAATTACCCGCTCAATTTCTTTCAGCGCACCAGCCTCGAGAATGGCCGCACCCTAGTGGATGAGGTCAGTGGAGCCGATGGCCAGGGCTGGAAGCTGTATCGCCAGCTGCCTGGCGAGACTTGGATGCTGCGTGCCGAACTCGCGAGCCTATCGGAGCAGCAGTTGCTGGGCCTGGCTCGCCAGCTCGGCGAGTGGCTGGGCGAGGTCGATGGCCAAGCGCGCCTCGAGCGTCTCGAGCGCCTCCAGAGCCCGGTGATCAAGGCCCAGCTCACCGACGCACCTCCCGATGATCTTCCCGCCGCCCAGATTGCCCGCCTGCGTGATACCGAGGTGGTGATTCAACTGCTGCCCCAGCGCTGGGCGATGACGCTGTATCTGCGCCTTCCCGCTGCCGATGGAGGCATCCAGTGGGTCGAGGTAGGGCCGCTGGCGGCTTTCGAGCCCATGTCGCTGTCGCTGTCGTTGTCGCTGCTGGTCGCCATGCTGGGCGTGCTGGCAGGGATCATCTACATGATCGTGCGGGGTGTGGAATCGCGAATGGCGCGTCTCGAACAGGCCGCCACGCGAATCGCCTGTGGCCACCTGAACACCCGGGTCAAGGTCGAGAGCGGCGACTTCCTGGGGCGGGTCGGCATGGCCTTCAACGGCATGGCTTCTCAGGTGCAGGCGCTTTTGAGGGCCCAGCAGGAGATGATTCGCGCGGTGTCGCATGAATTGCGCACCCCGGTGGCGCGGATCCGTTTCGCCGTGCAAATGGTCGAGGACATGACCGACAGCGGGCCAGTTCGGCGTCAGCTCTCCGGCATCGACGGCGACATCGAGGAGCTCGACGGCCTGATCGACGAGATCCTCACCTACGCCAAGCTTGGCAATGATCACGCCCAGGGCGTGCTGCAGGAAGCGGAGCTGGTCGATTGCCGGGATCTGGCCGACAACGTGGTCGAGGCGCTGGCGCCGCTGCATGCCAAGCTCTCGCTGCAAGTGACGCCAGGCCCTTCTGTCGAGGTGGTGGCAGACCCCCGCTATCTGCAACGGGCGCTGCAGAACCTGGTCGCCAACGCCTGCCGGCATGCCGCTAGCCAGGTCAGGTTGACCCTGAGTGACGATGGTCAGGTGGCGCGGTTGGACGTCGAGGATGACGGGCCTGGCGTGCCGGTTGGCGAGCGCGAGGAGATCTTCAAGCCCTTTGCTCGGCTCGACGACAGCCGCACCCGGCGCTCAGGCGGCTATGGCCTGGGCCTGTCGATCGTTCACAAGGTGATGCTCTGGCACGGCGGCAGCGTGATGGTCGACGATAGTCCTTCTCTCGGCGGCGCGCGCTTTAGCCTGCTGCTGCCCCTCAAGCAGGCCGGCGTCACGCCGGCTTGATGCCCTCCAGTACCGCGAACGAGGTCTCGCGCGCGGTACGCAGAAAGTCTTCCATCCAGGGTGCGTCGCGGCTGTCCTCACGGATCGCCGCGAACAGCGTACTCCACATGCCCTGTTCCCCCAGCGCCACGGCGCGCACATAGTCCCGTTCCAGGTATTCGGTCAGCGCCCAGCTCGGCAGCGCACAGACGCCGCGTCCGCTGGCCACCAGCTGCATCATCATGATGGTCAGCTCGGCGGTGCGGATCTCCTGGGGGCGCACCCCGGCCGGGTCGAGAAACTGCGTGAAGACATCGAGCCGGGTGTGCTCCACCGGGTAGGTGATCAGTGTCTCGTTGGCGAGCTCAGCGGGGCCGATCCAGGTCTTGCCGGCCAGGCGGTGCTGTTTGGCGACCGCCAACAGCCCCTCGTAGCGAAACAGCGGCTCGTAGTGCACCCCAGGCAGCGGCTGAGGATCGGCGGTGATCACCAGGTCGAGCTGCTCGCGGGCCAGCGCCGGCAGCGGGTCGAAGTTGTGGCCGCTGGGGATATCGACCTCGACCTCGGGCCAGTGATCGCGGAAGTAGTCGATGGTGGGCATCAGCCACTGAAAGCAGCTGTGGCACTCGATGGCCATGTGCAGCCGGCCTCGCTCGTCGCCGGCGAGCCTCGCCAGGTCTCGCTCGGCCATGCGCACCTCGGGCAGGACCTGCTCGGCAAGAGCCAGCAGGCGCTGGCCGGCGCGGGTGAACTCCACCGGCCGGGTCTTGCGCAGGAACAGCGGATTGCCCAGGCGCTCCTCGAGATCCTTGAGCTGATGGGAGAGGGCCGACTGGGTCAAGTGGACCCGCTCGGCGGCTTCCACCAGCGAGCCGGCATCACGCAGAGCAATCAGGGTACGAAGATGGCGGAGTTCCAGCATGTGGGTGAGCGCTTTTCATGTTGTAGATTAGATAATTTAGTTTGATTCACTATCAGCGGCCAGCGAAACTTCCTTCATCGCTTATGGCGAATTCATTGCCAAGTGTATCTCTTAATTACACAAAGGAATAACCATGACGCTGGCTCACATTCTCGGCTATCCGCGCATCGGTGCCGACCGCGAACTGAAGAAAGCCACCGAGGCCTATTGGAAGGGCGATATCGACCAGGCAGCGCTGGAAGCCGAGGGCCGCGCGCTGCGCGCTCGCCACTGGCAGGACCAGCAGGCCGCCGGTCTCGACTTCATCACCGTTGGCGACTTCGCCTTCTACGATCAAGTGCTCAACGTCTCGGCGCTGCTGGGTGCCGTGCCCAGGCGCTTCACCGAGCAAGACGCACCGGCTGTGGTCGACCTGGACACCACCTTCCGCATGGCCCGCGGCCGCGCTCCGACAGGCACCCCGGCCGCCGCCTGCGAGATGACCAAGTACTTCGATACCAACTACCACTATTTGGTGCCCGAGCTGCACGAAGGCCAGCGCTTTCGACTGTCGAGCGAGCGCCTCTTCGACGAGGTCGAGGAGGCCAAGGGCGCCGGGCATCGAATCAAGGTCACCCTGACCGGCCCGCTGACCTGGCTATGGCTCGGCAAGGAGAAGGACGGTCGCGAGGACTTCTCGCGCCTCGAGCTGCTGGACGCCATCCTGCCGGTCTATGGTCAGGTGCTGGCGCGTCTCGCCGGTCAGGGCGTGGAATGGGTGCAGCTGGATGAGCCCGCGCTGGTTCAGGATTTGCCCCAGGCCTGGAAAGAGGCCTACGAGACCGCCTATAACCAGCTCGGCAATGCCCCGGTCAAGCTGCTGCTGGCGACCTACTTCGGCGCCCTTGGGGACAACCTTCGCCTGACCGTCGGGCTGCCGGTGGACGGCCTGCATATCGATGCGGTGCGCGCGCCCGAGCAGCTCACCGCGGTGCTCGACAACCTGCCGAGCTACAAGGTGCTGTCGGTCGGCGCCATTGATGGCCGCAACATCTGGCGTGCCGATCTCGCCCTGCTGCGTGAGCGGCTCTCCGAGGCACGACTTCGCCTCGGCGACCGGCTGTGGCTGGCGCCGAGCTGCTCCTTGCTGCATGTGCCGGTGGATCTTGCCCGGGAGGTGGGCGAGGGCGCGACCCTGGACCCGGAGCTGCGCGGCTGGCTGGCCTTCGCCCGCCAGAAGCTCGATGAAGTGGTGAGCCTTGCGCGCCTGATCGATCAGCGTGCGACGCCAGAGGATCGGCAGCGGCTGGCAGAGGCCAGTGAAGCCTTGGAGGCCCGGCGGGCCTCGACGCGCATCCATCGCCCGGACGTGGCCGCACGCCTCGCCGCCACCACGGCGGCCGATGCCGAACGGGCCAGCGCCTACCCGGAGCGAGCGCCTAAGCAGGCGCGGCGACTGCAGCTGCCGCTGTTTCCGACCACGACCATCGGCTCCTTCCCCCAGACCGGCGATATTCGCGCGACGCGGCGTGCCTTCAAGGCCGGTGAGATCACGCTCGAGGCCTATGAAGCCTGTATGCGCGAGGAAATCGCCCACGTCGTCGCTCGTCAGGAGGCGCTGGGCCTGGATGTGCCGGTGCATGGTGAGGCCGAGCGCAACGATATGGTCGAGTATTTCGGCGAGCAGCTCGATGGCGTGGCCTTTTCGCGCTTCGGCTGGGTGCAGAGCTATGGCTCGCGTTGCGTCAAGCCGCCGGTGATCTTCGGCGATATCACCCGCCCGGCCGCCATGACGGTGCGCTGGAGCGAATATGCCCAGTCGCTCACCGACAAGCCGATGAAGGGCATGCTGACCGGGCCGGTGACCATCCTGCAGTGGTCCTTCGTGCGCGACGACCAGCCGCGGGCCACCACCTGCCGGCAGATCGCGCTGGCGCTGCGCGACGAGGTCACGGATCTGGAGGCCGCTGGCATTGCGGTGATCCAGATCGACGAACCGGCGCTGCGCGAAGGCTTGCCGCTGCGCCAGGGCGATTGGCAGGACTATCTCGACTGGGCGGTGAATGCCTTCAAGCTCTCGGCGGCCGGAGTGCGTGACGAGACCCAGATTCATACCCACATGTGCTATTCGGAGTTCAACGACATCATTGGTGCGATCGCCGCGCTGGATGCCGACGTCATCACCATCGAAACCTCGCGGTCCGACATGGAACTGTTGGATGCCTTCCAGGAATTCGCCTATCCCAATGAGATCGGCCCGGGCGTCTACGATATCCACACCCCGAACATTCCCGAGGTCGACTGGATGGTGGCGCTGATGGAGAAAGCGCTCGACAGGATTCCCGCCCAGCGGCTGTGGGTGAACCCGGACTGCGGCCTCAAGACGCGTGGCTGGGCCGAGGTCGAACCCGCGCTCACCCACATGGTCGAGGCTGCCCGGGTATTGCGGCGTCGCCACGGCTGAGGCGCGATACTAGGGAAAACCCTTCAGGGGTCGGCGCCAAGGGCGTCGGCCCCTGTTATGCTTGGGCCTATCCGGCATTTTCGCCGACCAGGATTCTTCATCGGCCAGGATTCTTCCACCGACAAGGAGGTTGCATGCCCCTGTTGTCCCGCACGGCGCCTTGCGGCGCCGCCGTTTCCGCCCATCCTTCATCCATTGGCGTATCCTCATCCCTGCGGATGACCGCCCTCGGCCTGAGCGTTTTGCTGGCGGGCTGTGCCGGGGCTCCCCAGTCCGACAGTGCGGCCCCCGTGGTCAGCGATGTCAGTGCCTCTTCGGCAACTCAAAAGGACGAGGCGACCGCGCCGAGTGATGCGACCAAGGCGCCGCTGATGCCATCGGCCTTCTTCGCCGGCAACGCGGAGCGCTTCGAAGCCTGGCGCTGCACGCCCGCTCAGGATCTGGTCACGGCGTTTCCAGAGGGCGAGCTGCGGCTGTGGTCGGCCTACGATGCCTATCGGCTGACGCCAGCCGTGGTCGCGTCCGGTAGCCGCTACGTAAAGGACGACCTGAGCTTTTGGGAGAAGGGCGGCGAGGCGATGGTCGAGAGCGATCGCGGCCGGCTCGAATGCCAGCGGGACCAGACCCGGACGGCATTGACCCGGGCCCAGCGCCCCGGGGTGATGTTCCATGGTCGTGGCAACGAGCCTGGTTGGACGGTGCGTCTGGATCACGATGCGCCGCACCTATCGTTGATGCTCGATAACGGCGAACGCGAGATCGAGTCACCCTACCGGGTGACCTCACTGGACAACGAGCGGGGCCGGGTGACCTTGGCCAGCGGTCGTGCCGATACGCCCTTTAGCCTGGAGCTCGAGGCTCGCGCCTGCTTCGACAGCATGAGCGGCGAGCCTTTTCCGGTGCGGGTGACCCTCGATGTCGATGGCAAGACCTATCGGGGTTGTGGTCAGGGGATCGCGCCCTGATACCACCTTAGTCTCAGTCTGTCGGTATTTCTTTCTATTTTGTCGCATGGAAGGCGCGGATTTTTGCGCTTTTCATGTCACGGCATGCACCTAAAATGGACGTCATTGCTTGATACCCCGCTTTCAAAGGAGATGTTCATGACTGCTTCGTCCACTAAGGTACTTGTCGTTTCGTCTTCCATTCTCGGCGAGAACAGCCAATCCCGCGCGCTGACCGGCCATCTCTTGAAGGGCCTCGAGGGCCGCGGTGACGTCACCGTGACGGAGCGTGACCTGATCGATCACGAGCTTCCGCACCTCGGCATCGAGGAGCTGTCCAGCTGGGGCGTGGATCCCGCCGAGCGCAATGAGCAGCAGGTGGCCCTCGCCAAGCGCTCCGACTCGCTGATTCAGGAATTGCGCGACCACGATGTGCTGGTCCTGGCGGCACCGCTCTATAACCTGGGCATCCCCAGCCAGCTCAAGGCGTGGTTCGACCGCATCCTGCGTGCCGGCCAGACCTTCCGCTATACCGAAAACGGCCCGCAGGGGCTGGTAGAGGGCAAGCGTGCCCTGGTGCTGACCACCCGTGGCGGTCAGTATGCCGGCACCGAAATGGACTCGCAGACGCCGCACCTCAAGTCGATGCTGGGTCTGATGGGCATCACTGACGTCGACATGGTGTTCGCCGAAGGGCTGGCGATGGGCGACAAGCAGGCGGCCGAAACCATGGAAGAGGCGCGCAAGGCCATCGACGGCTACCTCGAGCGCCTGTAACGGCGCAGTTCAGCCGCGCATGGCGCTGCCGTGACGCCTGAGCGATAGATGGGCAATACCCCGATAAACACAGCGCGGCCCCGGTTACCGGGGCCGCGCTGTTTCGTTAGGGGGCTCAAGGTGCTTTCTCAACAGCTTTGCGCCTCGACGGCGAGGCGCGGCGACACGAAGTCCCCAAGGCAGAGTGGCGCCTGGTTGAGGGCGCGGCGCGCCAACTGACCCAGCGCCTCCCGGGTGCCGCGATTGCCGGCATCGAGCTGCTGGCTGGCCACTGGCAGCCAGTCGCTGCCCGCCCGCTTGGCCAGGGTGAAGCTGAAAGGGTGATAGCCGGGGAAGCCGAGGCGCAGATCGGTGGCGACCAGCAGGGTCTCGCCATCCAGCTCGCGGCTGGTATAGCGCAGAAAGGGGCCCGCGAACCAGGTCAGTCGTGCTCCGTCGGCGGTCGCCTGGGCCGCTTCTTCGAGCGCCTCGCCGCGCTTGAAGGTCTCGAGGCCGGGCGGCGCGTCGTCGAGCAGGCTGATCAGCGTCTCGTGATAGACATCACCGTCGATGATAGTGGCTCGCCACAGCAAGGTGTTGAAAGGCGTGGGCTGAATCAGCCGCGGGGCGGATTCCAGGCCGCGTTCGGCCAGTACCGGCGTCAGCCGGTCATCGACCATCGCCTTGGCGCCGAGACCGAAGGCCAGGTAGGCGCAGGACAGCGCCAGGCCAATCCGGCTCGCCCAGACCACCCGGCCGCTGATCAGGCCAATCAGCGCTGCGGCCAGTAGCGGCAGTGAGTACAGGGGGTCGATGATGAAGACCGAGGCCCAACTGACCGGCGGTGTGGCAAGCGGCCACCAGAGCTGAGTGCCGTAGGTGGTGAAGGCATCCAGCAATGGGTGCGTCAGCAGGCAGAAGGTGAAATACAGCCACCAGTGGCCGGGTGTGACCGAGGCGATGCCGCCCCTGGGGGCATGGCGTGCAGGGTGGCGGCGGCCATACCAGCGCGTCAGCAGCACGGTGATGGCTGTCAGCAGTGTGGAGAGCCCCGCCAGCACCCAGAGTGAATGGCTGAAGCCGCGATGATAGGTGTAGTTGGCGACGGCATCGCCGAAGTCGATCATCACATCGAGGTCGGGCAGGGTGCCGAGCATCGCACCACCGATAACGGCTTTGCGGCCGAGTCGGCGCCCCAGCACCGCCCCGCCGACCGCGCCGCCGAGCAGTACCTGAGTCATGGAGTCCATTCGAGACACCTCGCGAGGGCTCATGAGAGCCTGTGGATAAGCTGTTAGGGGGCTGTGCGTTCGGTGTTGAGGAAAGAGCGCTCAGCGCGCCCAGGGCGGGGCCGCCGCCAGAACGCGGGCCTGTACCGGGCAGTCGTCCCGGTGGGCGCCGGGCAGGTAGCCGGTGCTCATCAGAAACTCATTGACGATCTCTGGGCCGGTGAAGCGGAAGGTGCGCTTGAAGAGCTTCACCCAGTCGCCGTGGGGCAGGGGATGGTGCGCCTCGAGCCAGCCACGGAAGCTTGAGTGCTCCTGCCTGAGCCGCTGGATCACCTGGGCGTTGTGGATGGCGGCCTCGACCTTCAGGCGATTGCGGATAATCCGGGCATCGCTCAAGAGTCGCGCTCTGTCGTCGTCATCGAACGCGGCAACCAGGTCGACATCGAAGCCCCGGAAGGCATCAAAGAAGGCCTCGCGCTTCTTGAGCACGGTCAGCCATGACAGCCCGGCCTGGTTGATCTCGAGCACCAGCCGTTCGAACAGGGTCGCCTCGTCTTCGACCGGAAAGCCGTAGTCGTGGTCATGATAGGGGCCGTGGAACGGATGCCCGGGGGCCAGGTCGCAATAGTGGGCCAAGGGAGCTCCTCTTCGTTCGTCAACTCGTGGTCCTGCGGCTCGCCGTCATGAGCCTGCCGTCGCCTCATGGGCGCCGCCGTCTTATGATACGCATCTTAATGATCCTCGCGATCAGGGTTCGTTCCACGCATCATGGCAAGGCGCGTGGCATTCCTTAACGCACGGGTTGATTCACTCGTTGATTCATCCGTTCACGCATTATCAGGAGAGGTACCGATGCAATATCTTCACACCATGGTCCGGGTCAGCGACCTTGATGCTTCGCTGCATTTCTACTGCGACCTGCTCGGCCTCACCGAGATCAGCCGCAAGGACAGTGAGAAGGGCCGCTTCACGCTGGTATTCCTTGCCGCGCCGGGCGACGAGGCGCGAGCTCGGGAGGATCGTGCGCCGATGGTCGAGCTGACCCATAACTGGGACCCGGAAGAGTACACTGGCGGTCGCAACTTCGGCCATCTGGCCTACCGCGTCGACGACATCTATGCCCTGTGCGAGCACCTGCAGGCCAACGGGGTGACCATCAATCGTCCGCCCCGCGACGGCCATATGGCGTTCGTGAAGAGCCCCGACGGCATCTCTGTCGAGCTGCTGCAGGCCGGCGATGCGCAGCCGCCCAAGGAGCCCTGGGCGTCGATGGAGAACACCGGCAGCTGGTAAGCGTACGCCTGTCTTGCGGTCCTCAGTCCGGGCGCATGGCCATGCGCCCGCTGCCCAGGAAGACCAGCGCCAGGCTGCCGGCAAGGAACATGCCCTGAAGCTCCAGCGCCCAGCCACCGCTGCCGCCGAGCTCGAACAGCTCGCCGGTATGTACCAGCACGAAAGCCACCAGCATGTTGCCGGTCATCAACAGGCCGGCCAAGCGGGTCTGCCAGCCGACGATGGCCATGACCGGGGCGACGATTTCCCCGATCAGCACGCCATAGGCGAGGAAACGCGGTAGCCCGTAGCCATCGAGCAGGCCGCTGATCCAGCTCATGGTTTCCGGGTGGGTCAGCTTGGCGAAGCCGTGCAGCAGTATCAGGCCGCCAACGGCGATGCGCAGGATCAGCTTGCCGAAGGCGTCGTTATGCAGGGCTTGCAGCATGATGTCTCTCCTTGTGGTGCGTCGGTCGTTCCTTGCGAGTGGTGCCTTGGCATTGCGCGTTCGACGCGTTCAGATAGCACCTTGCGAGGCAGCAGTGGCCAGTATACAAGAGTCCCTGTGACGCGACCGCGAACCTAATGAAAGACACCTTACTCAACGACGTGGCGAATGACCAAAAGGAATCAAGATGCATAAGGGATGGTTGATGGGAGTCGTGCTGGCAGGCCTGCTGGCGGGCTGCAGCAGCGCTCCAACACCGACGTACGATCAAAGCAGTGCGACCACGACCGCTGCCTCGCCCGTGGTGGGCCCGCGCTGGAACCTGCTGCTGTTGGGAACCAGTGAGCGCTGGACGCACCCCGACACCCCCTATTTCGAAGTGGTGCGCCAGGGCGGCCAGCTGCGTCTGGTGGGCAGCAACGGCTGCAACCGCATAAGCGGCGAGCTGAATCTCGAGAGTGGCAATCGCTTCAGCGTCGAGAACCTGGCCTCGACGCGGATGGCCTGCCCCAACGGTAATGATGCACAGCGAGTCGAGGCGATGCTTAACGGCGCCTATCGCTACCTGATCGACCACGACCGGCTGGTGCTGTTTGGCCGCGATAGCCGAGTATTGGGCGGTTTCAGGCGCGCCAATTGAGACGTGGTACTGCCGTGAAAGCGAGGCCGGCCTTGAAGGCCGGCCTCGTCGTTTTCAGCTGCCGCGCTTTACGGGTGGCCGCTCAATTGCCTCGCCAGAAGGGCCGCATCGCCTTTTCGGCGAGCCGCGTCATACCCACAATGACGGGGGTGCACAGCACCCAGGGCAGTATCAGCAGGGCAATGCTCAGCCCGCCGACGTAAACGTCGCTGAACCAGTGGGCGCCTACCAGTATGCGGGGGGCGCTGAGCAATACCACCGAGACGATGCTCCAGAAGGCCACGCGGCGATTGGCGAAACGCATCATGAAGGCGGCGAAGATCATCACCATCAGCCCGTGATCGCCCGGAAAACTGTTGTTGGCCTCATCCTTGGTCGGGATGCTGACGAGATCGGTCAGGTGGGTGGCCTGCTCGAAATAAATCGTCGGGCTGGGATGGCCGTAAGTAACCGCCTCGTTGATCGCCACCGATACAAGGCCAGCGGTCACCAGCATGGCAATGCCGATGGCGACCCAGTGGAATAAACGCTGGGGGCGCGGGTCGCAGCGTATCGCCATGATGAAAAGCAGGCCCAGCACGCCCAGCGACACTACGTCGAAGTAGCGGGTGTTGACCAGGGCCAGAACCTGGTTCCACCCCATGTTCTCGGGGGTTATCCAGCCATTGAACAGCCAGAACAGCTGCGCGTCGAGCGCACTCCACAGGGGGCTGAGAGGCCCAATCGCCCAACTGACGACTAGCAGCAGACCGGCCAGGTTGAAGGCCAGGATAGGTTTGAGATTAATGCGGTCGGGTGACACGATGACTCCCTTGAGGGTGATGGCGATGCTGAGTGAACCGAGATGGACGCGGCTGAGGGCGTGGGCGCTAGCCAGTAGACATGGCACCGGTGGCCCACACAGGGACCCGTGCGCGTTCAGAAGGCGGTGGGCACAGCGTGAGGCTTATGAAACGAATCCTTATTAGCCCGGGATTATAGGCCAAGGCCGTGATAACGAACAGTGTTCGCAGATCCCCGGGCCGACGATTAAGGCCAGCACCTGCCATTGAATCTGATGGCGCGACGCAAACGACTCGGCCCCATCGAGGCGATGGGGCCGAGTGATCAACAATGAGACGAGGCCGCCTTCGCTAGGCTAGGCGGCGCGCCTCTCAGGCGGCTCAAAGCGCGGCGATCTTGTCGCGCTGCTCGGCCAGCAGGGTGCGGGCGGCCTTGAAGTCGGCCAGCTTGTCGCGCTCCTTCTGCACCACCGCCTCAGGCGCCTTGGCGGTGAAGCTCTCGTTGCCGAGCTTCTTCTCGGTGCCGGTGATCAGCTTGTCCTGCTTCTCGATCTCCTTGGCGAGGCGGGCGAGCTCCACGTCCTTGTCGATCAAGTCGGCCATCGGCACCAGCACTTCCATCTCGCCGACCAGTTGGGTGGCGCACAGCGGGGCGGTAGCCGGATCGTCGAGCCAGGTCACGCTCTCGAGCTTGGCGAGCTTCGCCAGGAAGCGGCGGTTGGCCTCCAGGCGCTCCCGGTCGCCGGCCTCGCCCTTGGTCAGCAGCACCTCGAGAGCCTTGCCCGGTGCGATGTTCATCTCGGCGCGGATATTACGCACGGCGACGATCACGCCCTTCAGCCACTCGATATCGCGGGTCGCCTGCTCGTCGATCTTGTCCTGCTCGGCCTGGGGCCAGGGCTGGGTCATGATCGAGGGCGAGGCGGAGGTGTCGATGCCCGCCAGCGGTGCCACCCTCTGCCAGATCTCCTCGGAGATGTAGGGCATCATCGGGTGCGCCAGGCGCAGGATGGCTTCCAGCACCCGCACCAGGGTGCGGCGGGTGCCGCGCTTGGCGGCATCGCTGGCCGCTTCGTCCCACAGCACCGGCTTGGAGAGCTCCAGGTACCAGTCGCAGTACTCGTTCCAGACGAAGTCATAAAGCGCCTGAGAGGCGTGGTCGAAGCGGAACTCTTCCAATGCCTTGGTGACCTGGGCCTCGGTCTGCTGCAGGCGCGAGATGATGAAGCGATCGGCCAGCGACAGTTCGATCTCTGCCTGAGGGTCGAGCCCCGTGTCCTGGCCCTCGGCGTTCATCAGCACGTAGCGCGAGGCGTTCCACAGCTTGTTGCAGAAGTTGCGGTAGCCGTCCAGGCGACCCATGTCGAACTTGATGTCGCGGCCGGTGGTGGCCTGGGACAGGAAGGTGAAGCGCAGCGCGTCGGTGCCGTGGGGCTCGATGCCCTCGCTGAACTCGCCTCGGGTGGCCTTGGCGATCGCCTTGGCCTTCTGCGGCTGCATCATGTTGCCGGTGCGCTTCTCGACCAGGTCGTCGAGGCTGATGCCGTCGATCAGGTCGATGGGATCCAGCACGTTGCCCTTGGACTTGGACATCTTCTGGCCCTGAGCGTCGCGTACCAGACCGTGGACGTAGACCTGCTTGAAGGGCACCTCGCCGGTGAACTTCAGCGTCATCATGATCATCCGGGCGACCCAGAAGAAGATGATGTCGAAGCCGGTGACCAGCACGCTGGTCGGGTGGAAGGTGGCCAGTTCTGGCGTCTGCTCGGGCCAGCCGAGAGTGCCGAAGGTCCACAGTCCGGAGCTGAACCAGGTGTCCAGCACGTCTTCGTCCTGAGTGAGCGCGATGTCGGCATCGAGGCCGTGCTTGTCGCGCACTTCCGCCTCGGTGCGGCCGACGTAGACCTTGCCCGCGGCGTCGTACCAGGCCGGGATGCGGTGGCCCCACCACAGCTGGCGGGAGATACACCAGTCCTGCAGGTCGCGCATCCAGGCGAAGTACATGTTTTCGTAGTTCTTGGGCACGAACTCGATGTCGCCGTTCTCGACCGCGGCGATGGCCGGCTTGGCCAGTTCCTCGACGGCGACGAACCACTGATCGGTGAGCAGCGGCTCGATGACATCACCGGAACGGTCGCCGTAGGGCAGGGTGTTGGTAACGGCCTCGACTTTCTCGAGCAGGCCCGCGGCCTCCATGTCGGCGACCAGCGCCTCGCGGGCAGCGAAGCGGTCGAGCCCTGAGTAGGCGGCCGGTAGGCTGGCGTCTTCGTCAGGCTGTGGACGGCCCTGCAGGTCGAAGATCTCGGCGCGCTCGCGGATCTTGGCGTCCTGAGTCATCACGTTGATCAGCAGGTGTCCCTGGCGCTTGCCGACCTCATAGTCATTGAAGTCGTGGGCCGGGGTGATCTTCACACAGCCCGAGCCCTTGTCCATGTCGGCATGCTCGTCGGCGACGATAGGGATGCGCCGGCCTACCAGCGGCAGCGTGATGAACTTGCCGATCAGCGAGGCGAAGCGCGGATCCTTGGGGTTGACCGCCACGCCGGTGTCGCCGAGCAGGGTCTCGGGACGGGTGGTGGCGACGATCAGGTGATCGCGGCCGTCATCGGTGGTCACGCCGTCGGCCAGCGGGTAGCGGAAATGCCAGAACTGGCCCTGCTGCTCGCGGTTTTCGACCTCGAGATCGGAAATAGCGGTGTGTAGGGTCGGATCCCAGTTGACCAGGCGCTTGCCGCGATAGATCAGGTTTTCTTCATAGAGACGCACAAAGACTTCCTGCACCGCCTTGTAGAAGCCATCGTCCATGGTGAAGCGCTCGCGGCTCCAGTCGACGCTGGCGCCCATGCGGCGCAGCTGGCGGGTGATGTGGCCGCCGGATTCCTGCTTCCATTCCCAGATCTTGTCGGTGAAGGCTTCGCGTCCCAGGTCGTGGCGGCTCTTGCCTTCCTCGGCGGCGACCTTGCGCTCCACCAGCATCTGGGTGGCGATACCGGCGTGGTCGGTGCCTACCTGCCACAGGGTGTTGTTACCCTGCATCCGCTTCCAGCGCGTCAGGGTATCCATGATGGTGTCCTGGAAGGCGTGGCCCATGTGCAGGCTGCCGGTCACGTTGGGCGGCGGAATCATGATCGAGAAGGGCTTGCCCTCGCCGGACGGCGCGAAGCGGTTGTCGGCTTCCCAGCGCTGGTACCAGCGGGTTTCGATCTGTTCGGGTTGGTAGGTCTTGTCCATTGCAAACTCTGCCTGAAGAAGTGCTGCCTGAAAGGAGGAGCGACGCCGGACCGTGTTCGATCGGCGTGGAAAGCGCGAAAAATGGGCCCGATTATAGCCTGCCGGGGCGCGCGCGTCATGACCGCTGGGCGCACCGCGGGCGGGGAAGGGGCGAGCGAGGTGGCGGTGCTCGGAGCGCGCTCAGCCCTGGGCGGGCAGGTGGTGAGGCGTCACCGGATAGCCGCGCTGCTTGTAAATGCGCCAGCACTCGCGCTTGGCGGTCAGCACGTCCTGATGCTGGTTGATGATCTCGGCGACCCGGGAGAAGCGCGAGAACCACTCCGGGATCTCCGGGTGCAGATTGAGCATCGCCATGTCGGGGTCCATTTCCCGCGCCGGGTCCGGCGGGCCCTGCCAGCCGATGGTCACCGGCACCGTGGCCGCCATCTCGCTGCCGACCACTGCATGGGGCAGGTAGCTCTCGGGCTTGAAGGTCCACAGCCGCTCGTCGATGAGCTTGGCCATGGCTTCGTCCTCGGCGTGCAGGTGCAGCCGGAAGCCCTTGCGATGAATGGTCTCGGCGAGCCGACAGGCGAAGCCGAGCCGGGCGTCGAGGGTGGTATCGGGGAGAATGTAGAAATCGATCTGGGTCATGGGATCTCGGGCCGGCCTGTCGGTGAGATGAGGGCATCCGGTGGCAAGCCTTCGCGAGGGCGCGGTGAATCCATCCCTGGACGCTACCTTTGCCATCCATGGCAAAGGACCCTCGCTTCGTCTTGCCAGCGGCGCCTCATTGCCTGGGCCTGGAAGGAAGTGATCAAGCCAGGCGGGTCATCCAGCCGCGGGTATCCTCGCGACGACCGTACTGCAGGTCGAGCAGCTGGCTGCGCAGGCGCTTGGCGATCGGGTTGCCGTTATCACCGGCCAGACGGATGCTGCCGTCCTCGGTGACCAGCTCACCCACCGGCGTAATGACAGCGGCGGTACCGCAGGCGAACACCTCGGTGATCTCGCCGGACGCCGCGCCCTCGCGCCATTCGTCGATGCTGATAGCGCGCTCTTCCGGGGTCAGACCCTCTTCGGCGGCCATCTCGAGAATGGAGCCGCGGGTCACGCCCTCGAGGATAGTATCGGTGAGGCGCGGCGTGACGATGCGACCGTCCTTGTAAACGAAGAACAGGTTCATGCCGCCGAGCTCTTCGATCCACTTGTTCTCGATGGCATCCAGGAAGGCGACCTGGCTGCAATCATGGCTGGCGGCTTCCTTCTGAGCGGCCAGCGAGGCGGCGTAGTTACCACCGCACTTGGCAAAGCCGGTGCCGCCGGGAGCGGCGCGCTTGTAGTGCGAGGACAGCCAGATCGATACCGGCGCCACGCCGCCCTTGAAATAGGCAGCCGCCGGGGAGGCGATCACGTAGTAGTCGACCTCCTTGGACGGACGCACGCCGAGGAAGCTTTCGCTGGCAATCATGAAGGGCCGCAGGTAGAGGCTCGATTCCTCGCCTTCATGGGCCGGCGTCGGCACCCAGTCGCTATCCTGCTCGAGCAGGGCCTTCAGCGAGCCGATGAAGGTCTCGTCGTCGAGCTCCGGCAGGGCCAGGCGACGCGCGCTGCGACGGAAGCGTTCGGCGTTCTTTTCCGGACGGAAGGTCCACACCGAGCCGTCGGCATGGCGGTAGGCCTTGATGCCTTCGAAAATTTCCTGGGCGTAGTGCAGCACGGCAGCGGCCGGGTCCAGGGTCAGCGGGCCGTAGGGGCGCACTTCCTTGCCGTGCCAGCCGGCGCTTTCCGTCCAGCGTACGTGGGCCATGTGGTCGGAGAAGTACTGACCGAACCCTGGGCTCTCGAGGATGGTGTCGCGGATCTGAGGGGCCGTGGGGTGGGCAGTCGGCCGAACGTCGAAGCCTGAAGGGGTCACAGGAGGGTCTCCATAGCAGCAGTAGGCACGCGGGGCCTGATCGTATTCGAGGAAAGGGGTTGCATCGTATAAGGCAGCGGGCCGGGAGATCCCGGCCCGCCATACCTAAACGCTAGCACGCCGCTAGGGCGATGCGAAGCCTCAGTCGTTGCTGGCCATGGCCTCGATCAGTTCGGTCTCGCGGTCGAGCAGGTATTGGGTCAGCAGGCCCACCGGGCGGCCGCTGGCGCCTTTCTGCTTGCCGGAGTCCCAGGCGGTGCCGGCGATGTCCAGGTGCGCCCAAGGATACTTGTCCGTGAAGCGTGACAGGAAGCAGCCGGCAGTGATGGTGCCTGCCGGGCGGCCGCCGATATTGGCCAGGTCGGCGAAGTTGGAATCGAGCTGTTCCTGATACTCGTCCCACAGCGGCAGGTGCCAGGCGCGGTCCCAGGCGGTCTCGCCGGCATCCAGTATATCGAGCGCCAGATCGTCGTCGTTGGACATCAGGCCGGTGGCGTGGTGGCCAAGCCCGATGATGACGGCGCCGGTCAGGGTGGCGATATCGAGCACGCTGGCCGGTTCGAAGCGCTCGGCGTAGGTCAGGGCGTCGCACAGCACCAGGCGGCCCTCGGCGTCGGTGTTGAGCACCTCGACCGTCAGACCCTTGAGGGTCTTGATGATGTCGCCGGGCTTGGTGGCGCGGCCATCGGGCATGTTCTCGGCGGAGGCGACGATCGCCACCAGGTTGATCTTGGGCTTGATGGCGAGCGTCGACTTGACGGTGCCGAACACACTGGCCGCGCCGCACATGTCGAACTTCATCTCGTCCATGCCGGCACCGGGCTTCAGCGAGATGCCGCCGGAATCGAAGGTGATGCCCTTGCCGACCAGCACGTGCGGGGCCTCGTCCGGGTCGTCGGCGCCCTGGTACTTCATCACGATCAGCCGTGAGGGCTCTTCGCTACCGTGACCCACGGAGAGCAGCGAATGAGCGCCCAGCGCTTCCAGGGCCTCTTCGTCGAGAATCTCGGCGGTAAGCGCGCCCTTGGACTCCGCGGCCAGCTGCTCGGCCTGGCCGGCGAGATAGCGCGGCGTGCAGATGTTGCCCGGAAGGTTGCCCAGGGTACGGGTATAGTTCATGCCTTCGCCGATGGCGGCGCCGACACGGGCGCCTTCCTTGGCCTTGTCTGCGTGATCGCTCTCGCTGACCAGCAGGGTCACCTGCTCGAGGCGCGGTGCCGGGGCGGGGGTAGACTTGAACTCGGTGAAGCGGTAGATGCTGCGGGTGGCGGCTTCGCTGATCATGCGCGCCTTCCACTGGGTATCGCGATCCGGCACCGGCACGTCGGTCAGTGCGACACTGGCCTCGCTGGCCGGCAGCTCGGACAGGGCCGCAAAGGTGGCGTCCAGCGCCTTGCGGAAGCTGCCTTCGTTGCACTTGTCGCGCTCACCGAGGCCTACCAGCAGCAGCCGGTCGGCATTGAGGCCGGGAGCGAAGGGAATCATCTGCACCTTACCGAGGTCGGCGCTGAAGTCGCCGCGCTCGATCAACTGGCCGATCAGGCGCTCGCTGGCATCGTTGAGCTTGGCGGCCGCCGGTAGCAGGTCGCCGTCCTTGAACACCGGAAGGGCGAGGCAGGCCGTTTCGACCTTGGCCGGGTTGGCCGTCTGAACAGGGAATTCCATGGCGTCTCCACAAGACAAGCGAAGGGGGATTCTGGATAATGCCGGCACGACAGGGTGTGCCGTGGCCGATATCCCAGTGTACGCAATGCAGTGGCGCATTGCATGGGGCGCGACACCAGACCACCCTGCCACGCTGAACGGGAAGCCGGCACCAGCACAGGGCAAGTGTCGCCAGTCGATGCGGCCTGCCGGGAGACACGGGAGACCGTCTTGATCATTTTTCGTTACCTGACCCGCGAGATCCTGCAGACCATGGCCGCCGTGGCCGGGGTGCTGCTATTAGTGATCATGGGCAGTCGCTTCATTCGCTACTTTACCAGTGCCGCCGACGGCGATATTCCGGCCAGTATTCTCGGCACCCTGATGATGTATCACCTGCCGGGATTCCTGGAGCTGATCCTGCCGCTGGCCTTCTTCCTGGGCATATTGCTGGCCTACGGGCAGCTCTATCTCAACAGCGAAATCACCGTACTGGTGGCCTGCGGCATGAGCCCCAACCGGCTGCTGACGATCAGCCTGCTACCGGCGGTTCTGGTGGCGGTGATGGTGGGGGTGTGCAGCCTCTGGCTGACCCCGAACGGCGCCGACCACAACGAGACGCTGATCGAAGACCAGAAGAGCCGGATCGATTTCGGCGCCCTGGCACCTGGGCGTTTTCAGGACTTCGGCAATGGCCGTACCGCCTACACTGAGTCGTTCAACGATGACCAGACCCGCATGCAGGAAGTGTTCATCAGCGAGCGTCAGCAGCGCACTGACGGCACACCCAGCAATGTGGTGACGCGAGCGGCCGAGGGTTACCAGACCCGCGACGAGGAAACCGACAGCCGCTTTTTGGTGCTGACTGACGGCCTGCGCTACAGCGTTGACCCCGGCAACCCGGTGGCCGAGCGGCTGGCCTTCGAGACCTACGCGGTGCGCCTGTCGTCGGACCGAGCCCCGCGCGCCGATGACGACCCCGAGCTCGCCAGCACGCCCGAGCTACTCGAGCGCGGCACGCCGCCGGCCATGGCGCAGCTGCAGTGGCGGGTATCGATGCCGCTGATGGTGCTGGTACTGACCCTGATCGCCCAGCCGCTGTCCAAGGTCAACCCGCGCCAGGGCCGCTTCGGCAAGCTGCTGCCGGCCATCTTCCTGCATATCGCCTACCTGAGCCTGCTGCTCACCGCCAAGGATGCCATCGCCCAGGGTAACCTGCCGGTGGCCGTGGGCATGTGGCCGATTCACCTGACATTCCTGGTCCTTGGCCTGTGGTTGCTGCGCCGTTCGCGGCGGGCGGGGGTAAACTGATGCTGATCGATCGTCTCGACCGCTATATTGCCCGCAATGTGCTGGCGGCGATTTTCGTGGTGCAGGTGGTGCTGCTGGGCCTGGACCTGGTCATCACCTACATCAATGACCTGGGTGACGTCGAAGGCGGATATAGCGCGTTCGACGTGCTGATCTACCTGCTCATGCGCTTGCCTCACCGCTTCTATCAGTATGCCCCGGTCGGGGTGCTGATCGGCTCGCTGATCGGCCTTGGCAGCATGGCTACCAGCAATGAGCTGACCGTGATGCGCGCTTCTGGGCGCTCGCTGACCCGCATTCTGTGGGGGGTGATGAAGCCGGTGATCCTGATCGTGGTGATCCTGTTGGTGATCGCCGAATTCGTCAGCCCACGCACCGAGCAGTTCGCCAATGCCTGGCGCCTCGAGCAGTCGCAGGGCAAGGGCGCCGTGATCACCGAGCGGGGAGGCTGGCAGCGAGAGGGCGACAGCGTCTATCGCTTTGGCGCTATCCGCTCCGATGACACCGTGCTCGACCTGACGCGCTACCGCTTCGACAACCGCGAGCTCGTCTCGGCGACCCATGCCGCCCAGGCCGCCTGGGAAGAGGATCATTGGGTGCTCAAAAATGTCGATATCACCCGCTTCTTCGAAGACCGGACCGAGGTCGAGCGCCACGACCGTCAGCAGTGGCAGACCGACCTGACGCCCGAGCAGCTCAACCGCCTGCTGCGCGATATCAATAGCCAGGCGCCCAGCGAACTGTGGGCCTACGCTCGCTATCTCGAGAGCCAGGGGCAGCAGGCCACGCAGCCGCTGCTGTACTTCTGGCAGAAGCTCCTGCTGCCGCTGACGCTGGGCTCACTGGTGCTCGTCGCCGCGTCGTTCGTGTTCGGCCCCTTGCGAACGGTGGCCGCGGGCACCCGCGTGTTCTACGGCGTCATCACCGGGCTCTCCTTCAAGTACTTGCAGGACCTGCTGGCGCCGGCCTCCACTGTGTTCGGTTTCTCGCCGGTCTGGGCGGTGCTGGGGCCGACGCTGATCTGTGCGGGGCTGGGCCTCTACATGCTAAGGCGTAGCGGCTAGCCCCCCCATCCGTCAGGCCCGTTGCAGGAGGGTTCATGCGCAAACGCTTTGCCGATCTGGACCAGACCTGGCCTGCGGGCCTTGGCCGCCGGCTCGGCGCCATGATCTATGATGCGCTGATCCTGATGGCGGTCTGGATGCTGCTGGGCTTCGTGGCCGTGGCCCTTAACGGCGGCGAAGCCAACACCTCGCCGCTGTTCCACAGCGTACTGTTCGTGGCCACCTTCGCCTTCTTCGCCTTCTTCTGGATGCGCGGCGGCATGACGCTCGGCATGCAGGCCTGGCGGCTGCGCGTCGAGACGCCGGAAGGCCTCTCGCTGACGCTGCCCCAGTGCTTGATGCGCTTTCTGATCGCGGGCCTATCCTTTGCGGCGCTGGGCCTGGGGTACTGGTGGGTGCTGATCGACGGCGAACGGCGCGGCTGGTCCGATATCGCCTCGGGCTCGCGGGTAGTGGTGGTGCCCAAGCCCGTTAAGAATAAGCCCGGCAAGCAATAAACCGGGCAAGCAATAAACCGGGCAAGCACCAGCCCTGCAAGCAGCCCCGCAATCTTATTAGCAGACGCTTGAATGGCCTTGTGGAGGGCCTCCGAGCGGGCCATCGATTTTTCTCGCTGGCAATGTGTTGCAATTCCCCATGCGAATCATTTACATTCACCTCAGGGCCGATAGTGAGGTGATGTGATGTACGTATGTCTTTGCAAGGGCGTATCTGATCGGATGATCCGCGAGGCCGTCAGCGATGGCGCCCGCAGCTGGCGTGAAGTGCGTGAGCGCACCGAATGCGCGTCTCAATGCGGCAAATGCGCCTGCATGGGCAAGACGGTCATGCGTGAAGCCATCACCGAGGAAATGCTGTCGCCCGATCTGGCCTACGCGGTCTAGTAACGTTTAGCGCTGCCCGGTAACCCCTTGCTGTTAAACGCTTTCGCCCGCGTTCGCATCGCCTTCTCAGTTGTCAGCCGTTCCCCTTTAACATCTTGTCCTGATTCGACTTTTTCCATTTTCTAATGGATACTTCCCCCTTTACGGGCCAGCCAAGGCTGTCCCAATGTTTCAGCGTTCGCCGGCCCTTGGCGAACTCGACTTCGGGAGAGTGGCAATGAAAGGTGATGCCAAGGTCATCCAGTATCTCAACACCGTGCTCGGCAACGAGCTGGTCGCCATCAACCAGTATTACCTGCATGCCAAGATGTATCAGGACTGGGGGCTAGCGGCGCTGGGCAAATGGGAATACGAAGAATCCATCGAGGAGATGAAGCACGCCGATACCCTCATCGAGCGCATCCTCTTCCTCGAGGGCCTGCCCAACCTGCAGGACTACGGCAAGCTGATGATCGGCGAGAACACCCGCGAAATGCTCGAATGCGATCTCAAGCTCGAGCACAAGGCCCATGCCGATCTCAAGGACGCCATCGCCCATTGCGAGCAGGTGCGTGATTACACCAGCCGCGATCTGTTCCAGAAGATCCTCGACGACGAGGAGGAGCACATCGATCACCTCGAGACCGAGCTCGGTCTGATCGACGCGGTAGGCATCCAGAACTACCTGCAGAAGCAGATGCATACGGCCTGAAGCTAACTGCTAGACGGCTGGCTGAAACAAAGAAGGCGCCCCGCGGGGCGCCTTCTTTGCGTTTGGTGCTTGTGTATGGTGCTTTGCGTTTGGCTCTTTGAGTAGGAAAACGGCCGGCAGTTCGGGCCGCTGTCAGTCGAAGGCCTTCTCCAGCGCGAAGCGCGGAACCGGCTCGCCCTGCACCTCGACGCTCTCGCAAAACATGCCGAGCGGGCGGACCCACAGGCCGTAATCGCCGTAGAGCGCCCGATAGACCACCAGCGCTTCCTCGCTCTCGCTGTGCTGGGCCACGCCCATCACCTCGTAGCGAGCGCCCTTGTAGTGGACATAGATGCCCGGTACCGGGCGTGGGGGTTCATTAGCGATCATCGGAGGGCTCCTCAATGGTTGTGGCTGGGTCTGTGCTCGTGGTGCCTGCTGAGGGGCTTTCTGCGTCACGCTTGGCCTGGCGTGCCAGCCGCTCCATCACCCGGGCAGCAGCGGCAAAGCCGAAGGCGCCGGTCACGAAGGTGGCCGCGCCGAAGCCGCTGGCACAATCCAGGCGGGTGCTCTCGCCGTCGGATGGCTTGGTGTGGCAGACCTCGCCGTCGGCGCCGGGATAGACCAGCTGTTCGTCGGAATACACGCACTCGACGCTGAAGCGACGCTTGGGATTGCGCGAGAAACCGTAGTCGCGGCGCAGCCGGGCGCGCACCTTGGCAAGCAGCGGGTCATGCTCGGTACGGGTCAAATCGGCGATGCGGATGCGGGTCGGGTCTAGCTGACCGCCGGCGGCACCGGTCACGGTCAGGCCCAACTTGCGCCGCTTGCACCAGGCGATCAGCGCCGCTTTGGCGATCACGCTGTCGATGGCATCGACCACATGATCGGCGTCGGCGGGAATGCGCTCGGCCAGGTTGGTCGGGGTGACAAAGGCCGTGTCGGCGACCACCTCGATACCCGGCGAGATCGCCCGGCAGCGCTCGGCCAGCACCTCGACCTTGGGCCGGCCGATAGTGCCGTCCAGCGCATGTAGCTGGCGGTTGACGTTGGACACGCAGACATCGTCGAGATCGATCAGCGTCAGCTTGCCGATGCCCGAGCGGGCCAGGGCTTCCACCGTCCAGCTACCCACGCCACCGACGCCGACCACCACCACATGGGCGTGGCGGAAGTGGGCGGCGGCGCGCTGGCCATAGAGGCGCCGAATGCCGCCGAAGCGGAAGTCGTAGTCGGCATCAGCAAGAGTCGGGTCGGTGTCGGTCATGGCGTCGGCATCGCTGCTTGAGTCGTTGACGTTACGGTATCGGCCTTGTCGAAGCGGTGGCCATGGCGGGGCAGGTGTGCGCCCCAGCCGAAGCGTTCGAATAGCTGCGTCATGTCGTCCTCCAGGCCGGCGCTCACGGTCAGGCGCTCGCCGAGCACGGGATGATCGAAGCTCAGCTCCACCGCCGCCAACAAGAGCCGGTGGGTGTCCAGGTTCTCGCTGAAGAAGCGGTTATGGTTGCCCTTGCCGTGCCTGGCATCGCCGATGATCGGATAGCCGCGCCGCGACAGGTGGCGACGGATCTGGTGGCGGCGCCCGGTCAGCGGCCGCGCCTCCATCAGCGAATAGCGAGCGCTGGGGTAACGGTCGACCTGAACCGGCAGCTCGACGCTGTCCAGGCGCCGCACCTCGGTGGCCGCCTCCATCGCCGGCATTTCCGCCTTGGGACGGCGGCCATCTTCCTCGCGCAGCGCATAGTCGATGCATTCGGCCTCCGGCCCCTGGCCGCGTACCACCGCCAGGTAGCGCTTGCTGATCCGCTGTTCGGCGAAGGCCTCGCCGAGGGGGCGAGCAATTTCCGAAGAAAGCGCAAACACCAGCACCCCGGAGGTCGGCCGGTCGAGGCGGTGCACCGGATAGACGTGGCGACCCAACTGGTCGCGCAGCATCTGCAGCGCGAAGCGCGTCTCGCCACGAGCAAGCGCCGTGCGATGCACCAAGAGCCCCGAAGGCTTGGCGATAACGACCAGGGCATCGTCCTGATAGAGGATAGGAAGCGGTGTGGACATGAAACGACTACGGTCGAAAAAGGGCGCCCATTGTCGCCGCTTGGCGTGGGGATGTCATCCGTCGGGCGGTTTCTGACGGGGAGTAAGGCTCGACCGCTTGCACGCATCCCTATGCCGTTATCCATCGCCGATACGCGACCAAGGAATCATACCTAGCGTTGACCCAGCGCAGGAGAAATTCATGCCTCGGTGTTAGGCTGAACATCAAATAACACCCCACATATTATGCAGGGATACCCACATGACAACGGCTTCCTCCGCGCATTGCATCACCTTGCTCGCCGACACTAGCCGTGCTAGCAAATCCAGCAGGCATGTTTATTGGTGCTATATAGCCATGTCGTCGGATATTTATATAAAAATCAATGGGTTGGTGGCGCGGTGTAAGAATATTGAACGCGCGCGCTCGTTCAAGTCAATAAACGAGCGCGCCGTATAATCACTGTTAATTGTACACGAGAAGTTAAATTTAGATGATTGAGCCTTGGATTCGATACGAAGACCTAGAAGAAAAAAGAGATGGCTATTATGTTAAGTATAGCCCTGTTTTTACAGGGCATGAGTTCGCAATACTAAAGCTGAATGTATACGACTCTAAGGTTGCAGATGATATCAAAAATATCGCTGAATCTGAGTTGGCGTATTGGGCATTAAAATATCATACGCCAATCATGCTGATGGTCTCGAACATGACCGATGAAAACTGGAATACTAAGGACAAGATTGGTCACAATTATTTGTTAGGGTATGTGAAATCTGGAAAAGTCGTTACTTACTGGGATAAGTACCCTGAGTCCGAAGAGCCAGAGTTTGATCTCTCAAAAGATTACTTATCCGAAGTATACGCTGGGCTAAAATATAAAACCTATGAAGATGTTGTGGCCGAGCAAAAAATTGAGGCCAAAGGAAGAAAGGTTTTTTTGATCGTTTTGACTCTTTGGGCTTGCATGATTCCTGCTCTCATCGCGTTTTTTGGTTGGTCTAATCCTGTTGTTTCGTTATTAGCTCTGGCTTATAGTTGGTACGTTGCCTTCCAAAAAGGATTGAAACTTTGGGGACGGAAGAAGAAATCCGAAAGAGAGTTAGCTGAAGATAAAGAGCGGCTCGAAAAAGAGCATCATCATTATCACTGTAAGCTCAATCCTGAAGCCTTTCTAAGGCTGCGAACAGAAAATTTTAAGAGGCAGCGTTTAGAGAAGCAACGGGCCAAAATTGAGAGTATGCGCAATTAACAAGGCCAATCACGGCGACGCCTACTACATTGCGGCTTCGCCTCCATTTTGTAGCCGCGCATGTTGGCTGGCGTTATGACAGAAGCCGGTGAAAGGCTCTTAGCTGTCGGGTCCCGTGTGATTGACCACCCGCTTGGTAAATAACTCAGGCCGTTTGGCCTGCCAAGCGATTCACCACCGGCAGTGCGCTGTCTGGCCGTGCTGGGGCGGGAGTGATAGCGTCAGCGACAGACAAACATATGCACAGTCGGTTGCGAGTTTCTCCAAAGTGAGGAATTGGAGGCCGAGCGACTAGAGGTGGTGAATGGAAGAACAAGGTGCGCCGCATCTGGTGGTGCTGACCGGCGCGGGCATGAGCGCGGAGAGCGGCATTCGTACCTTTCGGGCAACCGATGGCCTCTGGGAGGAGCATCCCATCGAGGCGGTGGCCACGCCCGAGGGCTTCGCCCGCGACCCGGAACGGGTGCTGCGCTTCTATAACGAGCGCCGCGAGCAGGTGCGCCGCGCCGAGCCCAACGCCGCCCATCGGGCGCTAGCCGAGCTGGAAAAGGCTGGCATTCGGGTCAGCATCGTCACCCAGAACATCGACGACCTGCATGAGCGGGCCGGTTCTTCCGATGTGCTGCACCTGCACGGCGAGATCCTGATGGCGCGCTCCTCGGTGGATGAGCGGCTGCGCTATCCGCTGCGCCAAGGCGGCATTCGCATGGGTGATCTATGCGACAAGGGCAGCCAGCTACGCCCGGACGTGGTCTGGTTCGGTGAGTCGGTGCCGCGCTACGCAGACGCCTGTGACATCGTCGCCGAGGCGGACCTGTTGCTGGTGGTGGGCACCTCGCTTGCGGTGATGCCGGCGGCACTGCTGCTCGAACAGGTACCCCTGGACGCCGATGCGGTCGTCATCGACCCCGACGCTCACCAACTGGCGCCGCCCGGTGTCGGCCGTCTAGCCTTGCCGGCCGGGGAGGGCGTGCCGCGGTTGGTTGAGCATTGGAAGGCTACCGGCCGGCTAGAGGTCCCCGACCACCTGCTCGCCACTGGGCTCGCACCGAGCAGCGATAACGGCTGAAAGGGCCGTGGCCTTTAGCCGTTATGGCGTGCGCAGAGGGTTTCGGCTTCACCTTGTACAAGATTTGTTTGTCCACTAGCTTTATGTCCAAGTTGTTCGTCATCGACCGACACCCCGAACAGGAGATTGCCATGACCGCTTTTCTAACGCGCACTACCTTGCCGATGGCCACCGCGACCGTGCTGGGGCTGGCCGCCAGTGCGCCGGCCGTCGCCGCAGGCGATATGGCCGATGGCCCCAATCCCGGTTACTACCGCATGATGCTCGGCGATTTCGAGGTCACGGCGCTAAGCGACGGCACCGTCAATTTGCCGATGCACGAATTGCTGCATATGCCCGCCGATGAGGCCAAGGCAATATTCGAGGACGCCTATCTGAATGTGCCGGTCGAAACCTCGGTCAACGCCTACCTGATCAACACCGGCGACAAGCTGGTGCTGGTGGACACCGGGGCCGGCACGCTGTTCGGGCCGTCGCTTGGCAAGTTGGGGGCGAGCCTTGAAGCGGCCGGCTACCGGCCCGAGCAGGTCGATGAGATTTACCTGACCCATATGCACCCGGACCATCTGGGTGGGCTGATGGATGGCGAGTCGCGGATGTTCCCCAACGCGACCCTGCATGCCGATCAGGACGATGTCGATTTCTGGCTCGACCCGGCCCAGCTCGAAGCCGCACCGGAAGGCCAGAAGGGCTTCTTCCAGGGCGCGATGGCCTCCATTAATCCCTACATCGAAGCGGGCGCCTTCGAGGCCTTCGAGGGCGATACCGAGCTCGCGCCGGGCATCTATGCCGAGGAACACCCGGGCCATACGCCGGGGCACAGCACCTATCGCGTCGAGAGCAACGGCGAGACCCTGGTGCTGTGGGGCGACACCATGCATGCCGCCGCGGTGCAGTTCCCGCACCCGGACGTCACCATCGATTTCGACAGTACCCCCGATCAGGCCCGCGAGGAACGCAAGGCGATATTCGCCACCGTCGCCGATGAAGGCGACTGGGTGGCCGGCGCGCATCTGTCTTTCCCTGGCATCGGCCATTTGCGTGCCGACGGCGAGGGCTATGAGTGGCTGCCGGTGAATTACAGCCACGATCCGGCGGCTGCCGCTGGCGAGTAAGCGGTGCTCTAGGCGAGGCCATTTTCCAAGGCCCACGATGAAGGCGCGTCCCGAATGCCGGGGCGCGCCTTCATTCATTAGCGCGCATACGGCATGATGGGCGTCCCGCTTCGCTGTCGATGCCGAAGAGTGCATCTCGGCCGGGATATCAAGAGCCGTCTTAACGGCCTGACGGCCGGGCATTTGCCTGGCTTTTCTCATCACGCAACGCTTAGGACACCTCATGCACGCCTTCGAACGTCTCAATCGCCTCTTTCCCGTCTGGGCGATCCTCTTTGCCTTGTGCGCCGCCTGGCAGCCGGACTGGTTTACCGGACTTGCCGGCCAGATCAAGCTGCTGCTGGCCCTGATCATGTTTGCCATGGGTCTGACCCTGTCGCGCCAGGATTTTCTTGGCGTGTTGCGCGCGCCGAAGCCGGTGGCAGTGGGCATCGTGCTGCAGTTCACGCTGATGCCGCTGGCAGCGCTTCTGGTCTCGAAACTGCTGGGCCTCGACCCGGCCCTGACTACCGGCATGGTGTTGGTCGGCGCTACCGCCGGCGGCACGGCCTCCAACGTGATGGCCTGGTTGGCCGGTGGCCATGTGGCGCTGTCGGTGTCGATGACGCTGGCTTCCACCCTGGTCTCGGTGGCGGCCACGCCGCTGCTGACCTGGCTGCTGGTCGGTGAGAGCATCGCCGTGCCGGTGGCGGGCATGTTCATGAGCATCGCCCAGCTGGTCATCGCCCCGATCGCCCTGGGTGTGGTGGTTCACCACCTGCTTGGCGACCGGGTCCGCCGGGTCGAGCCCATGCTGGCGACGCTTGCCATGGCCGCTATCGTCTTGATCATCGCCATCGTGGTGGGGCTTAACGCTGGCCGCCTGCTGACGCTTGGGCCGCTGGTAGCGCTGGCGGTGGTGTTGCACAACGGCATCGGCCTGGCCGGTGGCTATGGTCTGGCGCGGCTGGTGGGCTTCGAGGAGCGAATCGCCCGCACCGTGGCCATCGAGGTGGGCATGCAGAATTCCGGCCTCGCGGTGGCCCTGGCCAGCCAGTTCTTCTCGGCAAGCGCGGCGCTTCCCGGCGCGCTGTTCTCGGTATGGCACAACGTGTCTGGCTCCATACTGGCCGGCTACTGGAAGCGCCGCCCGGTGGGGCAGCCAACGCCGGCTACTGCGTCGTAACAGGCGGGGCGGCGTCATGGTAGGCCGCGCATGCTAGAATGCGCGGCCTACCCAGCGACCACGCTCGAGCCCGATTACACCATGAATGACACTACCGAGCCGGCGGGCGAAACCGCCGGCCCGTCCTCCGACGATATGCCCGAGGCCGATACGGTCGATGGGCTCTATCACCCTCCCGCTACCGAGCCTTATCAAGATCCCGATACTGGGCCATCGGATGACTCTTTTGCCGAGGCTGCTGAGGGCTCTTTTGCCGAGGCTGCTGAGGGCTCTTCTGCCGAGGCTGCTGCTGATCAGGCGCGTCCAGCGCGGCGCGAGTTCAAGGCGCGAGGCAGCACCGTGACACGCTGTGATACCTGCCGGTTGCCGGCGCTGAACTGTCTCTGCCCCTATCGGGTGGAAGCCGAGAGCCTGGCGCGCTTCTGGTTGATTACCCATCCGCTCGAGCACCTGAAGCCGACCAACACCGGGCGGCTGATTGCCGACGTGCTCCCGAGCACCGAGGTCTTCACCTGGTATCGCACGGCACCGGACGAACGACTGCTCGAGCTGCTGGCCGATGAGCGTTTCGCCCCCTTCGTGATCTTTCCCGACGACCAGCCGGACTACGCCGACCGGGTGGTGGGCATGCAGGCCGTGCGCGACGCCATAGACCCCGCCGTGGGCAATGGCGCCAGGATTCCGGTGTTCATCATCCTCGATGGTACCTGGCGCCAGGCGCGCCGCATCTTCCGCCGCAGCTCCTACCTGGACGGCTTGCCGGTGTTGCCGCTTGCCACCGAACGCGAGACCCGCTATCGGCTGCGCAAGCCTGCCTCCAAGGCGCATCTATGCACCGCAGAGGTGGCCGCAGAGCTTCTGCGTCAGGCCGGCGATGGCGACGCGGGCCAGGTGCTGGATGATTACTTCGACGCCTTCAACGACAGCTACGGGGCCAGCCGGCGGCATAGTCGCCTGCCTGGGCCGACGCCGGCCATGGAGAGGCTGCTGGCACGTCGTACCTAGGCTTGGTACGAAAACTACCTGCGCTCGACAATACGGCGTGAAAAATTGGCTCAAAATGCTCATTTACACCACGTAAACTCCGCTTTTTCGCCAATTTTTGCCTTGTCTTGCCTTCGCTCGCTGACTTTTCGTACGAAACCTAGGCGCTGATTTCCTGGAAACACCCCTTACCGTTCTGTTTGGCTTGGTAGAGGGCGTGGTCCGCCTGTGCGATCAGCGCCTCGAGTCGCTCTCGGTCGGTGCCGCGCCAGTTGTCGCATTGAACGATACCGACGCTGAGCCCTAGGTCCGGATATTGCGGGCGGAGCGTGCCGATGGCATCGATCATCCGCTGAGCGATCAAGCGGCTGGTCTCGGGGTTGGCGCCTGGCAGCAGGATCAGGAATTCATCTCCGCCCCAGCGCGACAGGATGTCCTCATAGCGCAGTGCGTGCCTCATTTCATTGGCGATATAGCGCAGCAAGTCATCGCCCGCTCGGTGTCCGTGGGTATCGTTGATGCCCTTGAAACCGTCGAGGTCTGCGTAGAGCAGGCTGACCGGGAGGGCTTCACGGCCCGCACTTCGAATCGCCAGTGCCTCACGAAACCAAGCATCGCGATTCAGCAATTCGGTCAGTGGGTCCAGGCGTGCCATGCGGCGGCTTTGGTATTCGCCGAGTAGCGCCTGCGTTGAGGTGTCGTTGAGTGCATGCACCATCAGGTACAGGGCTCCCCAGAAGAACGGGGCCTGCACCACGAATATCCAGAACCAGGGCTCGGGCTGGAAGGGAACGGCCAGCTTCAACGGTAGGTCCAGCAGCAGGATCTGCAGCACGGCATAGCGCGGTGTGCCATGAGAAAAGCTCGCCGTGGCCGTGGCCATGGCAACCATGGCAGGGATAGCCAGTACCTGTAGCACGGCATCGCCACTGAGCAGACATAGCGCAGTCCCCAGGCCGGTCGACAAGCTCCACAGTAGGCTGGCCAGATAGATCTGGTCGGTAGGCGTAACGCCACTCTTGTGGCGCCATTGGTGTTTGGCGCGGGAGTGAAGCCAAGCGCGATAACCCGAGAGCCCGAGGGTTACCACGAACCAGAGCCAAAACCACGGGTCGGGGGCCCGGTATAGGGCGATGCCTGTCATCGCCAGGGTGGTGAGGGTGCCCGACCACATGGCAGCGGACTGGATACTGGGGCCCGACAGTAACCGCTTTTGGATGCTTTCGGGTAGATCGCCGTCGCAAAGCAGCCAGTACATGAAGCGCCAGCGCGGAAGAGAGTAGCGGTATTGAGGCTCATAGAGCTTGTATGGCATCACGTCAGGCCTTATGGCGGTGCGCAGCTATCGCGTTAAATGCTTGGCATGACAACTGCCCTCGGGGAACCTGTCTTCCATGTTTTCTATCGCCTGATGCTCTCGAGGCGTCAGTGTTTCTTTTTGTTATTGTATCGGCCGTATTGGCTGCGGGCTTGAGCGGTGTTGTCGCATATAAGCGGTTTCTTGAGGGGGAACAAGAGATTCTGGTGCTTGCTGAAAAATTACATTAAGCAACAATTTAGGGGGTGTCGACAGGATAATACACGCATGCCAAGCGGCAGGCGCGAGACATTACAGCGAGTGCCGGTCGATATGCTGAGGGGTTCGAGGTTAGCAATGCCTAAGGTCAGCGTCTCGGCTGGCGGCTGTAACAAGGCGTAGCATTCTCGTCGAAGGGGGGCAGAAGCCGTTGCGGCGGCAATAGCCCTTGCGGCAAGAAGCCGTGAGACAAGGGCTATGGAAAGGACAAACCGTGTGAATCAGCTCATGAGCTGCCCGGCGATGCGCAGACCGGCGATCCAGGTGCCGGCGGCGGAGCCAAGCGTGGAGAGCAGGAACACCAGCAGGGTGCGGGAAACCCGGTTCTTCCACCAGCCTTTGGGGCTGGCGACATCATGGCGCAGGTTCGAGAAGTCGCGCACCTTGGGCTTGCGCATGGCGAGCTCGACTCCGGCCGCGACGAAGCCGGCGCCGATGGTCGGGTTGAGCGAGGTCAAGGGGGCGGCAAAGAAGGTGGCGATCACCGTGACGGGGTGGCCCAGCGCGATGGCGGCACCCAGCCCGGAGAGAATGCCGTTGATCAGGAACCACTCGCCGACCAACTGCCAGCCAAGCCCCGTGTCCTTGGAGAAGCCCACCGCGAAGCCGGTCAGCACCAGCAGCGTGATGGCCCAGGGCAGCAGCTTCCAGATTTTCGAGCGCGCCGGGGTGTGTTCCAGAGTCTCGCGCTCGGCCCGCGGAGCGGCCGGCAGCTCTCCTTCGAGGTGCTCGGCCATGCCCTTGAGGTGGCCGGCGCCGATGATCACCAGCACGTTGCGGTAATGCGTAGGCGCCTGCTCTTCGAGACGCAGCGCCATGTAGCGGTCGCGCTCACGAATCAGCGGCGCATAGAGGCTCTCGGACTGTTCGGCGAACTCGTTGAAGGTCGATTCCAGAACGTCGCCTTCCTTGAGGCGTTCGATGTCGGCGGCAGAGACTTCCTGACGCGACACCACGCTGCCGAGCAGCCCCGAAAACAGCCCGAAGCGCTGCCACCAGGGCACGTTGGCGTAGATGCGCTTGAGCGTCACCCCCACCTCGCGGTCGATCAACAGCAGCGGCAGGCTGGCGGCGTCGGTTTCCTCCAGGGCCGCACGCATCTCGGCGCCGGGCTCGATGCCCGACTGCTCGGCGACACGCTGCTGGAAGGCACCCAGTGCCAGACTGGCGGCGACCATGCCGGCCTTGCCCTGGCGGAAGATCTGAAACAGGTCCTGATTGGCCAGGGCATCGGGCTCGACCAGGCTCTGGTGGCGCGACGCGCACAGCTCGATCGCCACGGCGTCGAACTCGCCGGAGCGGATCAGCTCACGGACTTCGTTGGCGCTTTCGGCGGAGACATGGGCGGTGCCAAGCAGGGTGTAGCGGGTATCGCCGCGTACGATCACCCGGCGTGGGCCCTGGCCTGTTGCCTGAGGCTCGGCAGTGGTGATGTCCTGAGATTCGGTCATGGACGCTCGCTAGACGGTTAGGAGAGAAGATTATCCACGATGCCGGCGGCCAGGCCAAACCCACCCCGCAGGGCGGTCGGCCCAGCTAGCGGCGCCAGAAGGCCGGTGTGAAGAGCACCAGCACGGTGAAGATTTCCAGGCGGCCGAGCAGCATCGCTACCACCAGAATCCATTTGGCGGCGTCCGGCATGTCGCCGTAGTGGCTTGCCACCTCACCCAGCCCAGGGCCCAGGTTGTTGATGGTGGCCGCCACCGCGGACCAGGCCGTGATCTGATCGAGACCGGTGGCCATCACGCCGATCAGCATCAAGAAGAACAGCAGCACATAGACCGAGAAGAAGCCCCATACGGCCTGGGCGATGCTGTCCGGGACACTGACCTTGCCGATCTTTACCGCGATCACCGCATTGGGGTGGATCAGCCTTAAGACCTCACGCATGCCCTGTTTCAGGATCAGGATGATGCGGATGACCTTGATGCCGCCCCCGGTGGAGCCACTGCAGCCGCCGACGAAGGCGGCGACGAACAGCAAAAAGGGCAGGGCGCCTGGCCAGACGGAGAAGTCGGCGACGCCGAAGCCTGCAGTGGTGGCGATCGAGACGGCCTCGAAGATACCGTGGCGTAGGCCGAGGATGTCGGTGTAAGTACCGGTCAGCCACAGCGAGAGTACCGTAATTACGGACAGGGCCAGCAGGAACAACAGCAGGAAGCGGGCCTCGGGGTCGGCCAGGTACTGGCTCAGGCGCTTTTCGCGCCAGGCGGCGAAGTGCAGGCTATAGCTCATTGCCGAGACGATCATGAACAGGATGCAGATCATCTCGATCAAGGCGCTATCGAAATGGCCGATGCTGGTGTCATACGTCGAGAAGCCGCCTATCGCCACCGTGGAAAAACTGTGGCCCAGGGCATCGAACCAGTTCATGCCAGCCAGCCAATAGGCGGCAAAGCAGGTCAGGGTCAGGGTGGCGTAGATGTACCAGAGTGCCTTGGCGGTCTCGGTGATGCGGGGGGTCAGCTTGGAGTCCTTCAGCGGCCCCGGAATCTCGGTGCGGTAAAGCTGCATGCCGCCGATGCCCAACGTCGGCAGAATGGCGACCGCCAGGACCACGATCCCCATGCCGCCGAGCCACTGCAGCTGCTGGCGATAGTAGCGGATGCCCTCGGGCAGAAAGTCGATGCCGGTGATCACGGTGGCGCCGGTGGTCGTCAGCCCCGAGAATGACTCGAAGACCGCATCGGTCGGCGAGAGCGCCTGAGCGCCGTCCAGCATCAGCGGAAGCGCACCGAAGAGGCCGAGTACGGTCCAGAACAGCGCCGCGATCAAGAAGCCGTCGCGGGTGCGCAGCTCCTTGCGGGCGTTGCGGTTGGGCCAGTACAGCAGCGCACCGGTGGCCACGGTGATGACCATGGCGATGACAAAGCTGCTCCAGACGCCGTCGGCGTAGAGCAGCGAGATCAGGATCGGGGGTAGCAGGGTCAGGCTGAAGAGCATCAGCAGCAGCCCTAGAATGCGCAGGATCATGCGCAGGCTCATGGCGTGACCGTCCTTGTCATGGGTGGCGAGTCATTGGCAGCGAGTCATGGGTAGCGAGTCATTGGCAGCGAGCTGGCGGTGGCTTGCACGGGGCCATCCCTATCAGAAGAAGGTCAGGCCGACCTGGAACAAACGCTCCACGTCACGAATGCGGCGCTTGTCGATCACGAACAGGATCACGTGGTCGCCGGATTCCACGACCACGTCGTCGTGGGCGATCAGCACTTCCTTGCCGCGCACGATGGCGCCAATGGTGGTGCCGCTTGGCAGGTCGATATGGTCGATGGTCTTGCCCACCACCTTCGAAGAATGGGCGTCGCCGTGGGCGATGGCCTCGATGGCCTCGGCGGCCCCCCGGCGCAGCGAGTGGACGTTGACGATATCGCCACGGCGCACGTGGGTCAGCAGGCCGCCAATGGTGGCCTGCTGGGGCGAGATGGCGATATCGATCTCGCCGCCCTGCACCAAATCGACATAGGCGGCGTTGTTGATCAGGGTCAGTACCTTCTTGGCGCCTAGCCGCTTGGCCAGCATCGACGACATGATATTGACCTCATCGTCGTTGGTCAGCGCGCAGAAGATATCGCAGTCCTCGATGTTTTCTTCTAGCAGCAGCCGCTTGCTGGTGGCGCTGCCGTGCAGCACCACGGTGCGATCGAGACGCTCGGACAGGGTCGTGCAGCGCTCGAGGCTATGCTCGATGATCTTGACCTGATGACTGTGCTCCAGGGTTTCGGCCAGACGCTCGCCGATATGGCCGCCCCCGGCGATCACCACCCGGCGGAAGTCACGGTCCAGCCGGCGCAGCTCACTCATCACCGAGCGGATGTCGCGGCGGGCGGCAATGAAGAACACCTCGTCATCGGCTTCGATGACGGTGTCGCCGCGCGGAATGATCGGGCGATTGCGGCGATAGATGGCCGCCACCCGGGTATCCACCTTGGGCATGTGGCGACGCAAAAAGCCGATCTCCTGGCCGACCAGCGGGCCGCCGTAGAACGCCTTGACCGCGACCAGCTGCACGATGCCGTTGGCAAACTCCAGCACCTGCAGGGCGCCGGGGTAGTCGATCAGCCGGCGGATATGGTCGGTGACGACCTGCTCGGGGCTGATCAGCACGTCGATGGGCACGGCATCGTGGGCGAACAGGCCCTTGCGTGTCAGATAGGCCGTTGCCCGCACCCGCGCGATCTTGGTCGGGGTGCGAAACAGGGTGTGCGCCACCTGACAGGCGATCATGTTGACTTCGTCCGAATTGGTCACGGCGATCAGCATGTCGGCGTCTTCACAGCCCGCTTGGCGCAGCACCATCGGATAAGAGGCAGCGCCCGATACCGTGCGAATATCCAGACGGCTATGCAGCTCGCGCAGGCGCTCGCCGTCGGTATCGACCACGGTAATATCGTTTTCTTCATGGGCCAGATGTTCGGCCAGGGTACCGCCGACCTGGCCTGCACCTAGAATGATGATCTTCATGAAAATGTCCGCAGGCTAATGGGCCGACGGCCTGGGAGGGGCGTCGGCAGGCGGTGGCTAGCATAAACCACTCGCCGGGCGGGCGACAGGGTGAGGCAAAGAGACCTCGGTGAGCGGCTTGCCGCCGCCGGGTCAGAACTGCTCCGGCGGCGGCACAGTGGTCTATTCGCCATCGACTCGGGGTGTCGGGCGGCTTATTCGAGCGTGAAGCCGACCTTGACGGTGACCTGCCAGTGGGCGACACGGCCGTCTTCGATATGGCCGCGGGTATCGACCACTTCGAGCCAGCGCATGCCGTGCACGCTTTGGCTGGCGCGTTCGAGGGCCTGGTTCACCGCATCTTCGATGCTTACGGTGGATGAACCAGTCAGCTCGATATGCTTGTAGACGTGGGACATGGGTCACTCCTTTGCCGTGGAAAAGGCCCCGGCTGACGCCGAGGCTCTGTCGCCAGTATAGGCATCAAGGCGGGCCCGTCCGCAAGCCGAAGGCAGGAGCGCCTGAGCGCTGTCTCCTCCCTTCGGCCTTGCCGGGCGCTGGTTCAGCGGTGCCCGTCTCTATCTGTGCTCGATCCATGCCCGGCCCGTGTCGCGGCCTACGCCTGGCGGGTCAGCCGCGCATAGAAGAAGCCGTCGTGGCCGTGCTCGCGCGGCAGCAACTGACGTCCGGCGCCTGCGACGCGTCCCCAGGCCAGGTCCTCTGGCGTGCTGGCCACGGCATCCGGCGTGCGCGCGAGGAAGGCCGCGATCTGCTCGGCATTCTCCTCGGGTAGCACCGAGCAGGTGGCGTATACCAGGGTGCCGCCGGGGGCCAGGGTCTGCCACAGGTTGTCGAGCAGCTTGGCCTGCAGGGCGGCCAGTTGGCCGATATCCTCAGGCCGGCGCAGCTGCTTGATGTCGGGGTGACGGCGGATCACGCCGCTGCCGGAGCAGGGGGCATCGAGCAGAATGGCGTCAAAGGGGACGCCGTCCCACCAGTCCTGCTCGCTGGCATCGGCGGCGCTGACCTGGGCTGAAAGACCGAGGCGCTCCAGGGTGGCCTCGACGCGCTGCAGGCGCTCGGCGCTGCTGTCCAGGGCGCGCAGCGAGATATCGAAGGCTTCGAGCAGGTGAGCGGTCTTGCCGCCGGGCGCACAGCAGGCGTCCAGTACCCGAGCCCCCGGACGAGGCGCCAGGGCTGGGCCGAGCAGCTCCACGGCGAGCTGGGCGGCCTCGTCCTGAACGCTCACTTCGCCCTCGGCGAAACCGGGCAGCGCGCTGACGTCGCAGGGCGCTTCTAGGGTCAGGCCATCCGGGGCATGCTGGCAGGGCCGGGCGTCGATATCGGCTTCGCGCAGGCGCTCCAGGTAGGCTTCCTGGCTGGAACGGCGCCGGTTGACCCGCAGCGTCATCGGCCCTGGCTGGTTGTTGGCGATGGCGATCTCGCGCCAGTCGTTCGGCCACGCCTGGCGCAGCGCCTTGAGCCACCAGACCGGATGCAGCAAGGCGACCGCCGGGTCACGGTCGACCTTGGCCTGCATTTCGCTGGCCTCGCGCTGCAGCCGGCGCAGGCAGCCATTGAGTACGCGGGTCGCCCAGGCCTTGTTGAGCAGGCGGGCGGCGCCGGCGGTTTCGCCGACGGCGGCGTGGGCCGGGATACGGAGGTAGAGGAGCTGATAGATGCCCACCAGCAGCAGCGCCTGGATATCGGTGTCGCGCGCCTTGAAGGGACTTCTCAACAGCACGCCGGCCAGCGCCTCGAGGCGAGGCAGGGTGCGGCAGACGCCATAGCAGATCTCGCGCAGCAGCGCCCGGTCGCGGGGCGCCACACGGCTGTCGTCGAGACCGGCAAGTGATCCCTTGGCATTGAGGATCGGCACCAGCGCGCGAGCCGCTTCGGCGCGCAGCCCCTGGCCGCCCTGGGCGTCTGCGGATGCCTGTCGCTGGCCCTTGCCGGGGCGGCGCTTGCCACCGTTGGCATTCTGGCGGCGTTTGTCCTTGGCCTGACTCATGAAGAGGTCTCCTGGTTATTGCCACCAAGCTGAGTGCCCGTCGCGAAACGCTCGCCGCGAGCGTTGAGCAGGTCACGAGCGGCCAGCGGCTTGCCGCCGGGTAACTGGGCGCGGGTGACCCTCAGCACTTCCTTGCCGTTTGCCCCGCAAGCCACGCGCAGGGCGTCGGCAGCAGCGGGTAAGAGGGTGCCGGGGGCGGCGTCAGGGTCATCGGCTTGCGTCTGACCGGGCTCGGCCAGCCACAGCCGGAGCGGCTCGCCGGCGAGCCGCGTCCAGGCCACTGGCCAGGGGTTGAAGGCGCGTACCTTGGCGGCCAGCGCCGCTGCCGGTGCGGTGAAATCGACCTCACCTTCGGCCTTGGAGAGCTTGGCAGCGTAGGTCACGCCGTCTTGCGGCTGTGGCGTGGCGGTCAGGCCGGGGCCGGCGAGGGCATCCAGCGCCGTGACGATCGCTTCGCCGCCGAGTGCCGCCAGCCGGTCATGCAGGTCGCCGCCGGTGATGCTGGCATCCAGCGGCAGGCGCCGCTCGAGCAGCATGGCGCCGGTATCCAGCCCGGCATCCATCTGCATGATGGTCACGCCGCTTTGCGAATCACCGGCCTCGATGGCGCGCTGGATCGGGGCGGCACCCCGCCAGCGCGGCAGCAGCGAGGCATGGATGTTCAGACAGCCCATCGGCGGGATGTCGAGCACCGCCTGAGGCAGCAGCAGCCCGTAGGCCACCACCACCATGATGTCGGCGTCGATGGCGGCCAGTTCGGCCTGGGCATCGGCGTCTTTGAGCGAGGCGGGCTGGTAGACCGGCAGGCCGTGTTCCAGCGCTCGCGCCTTGACGGGGCTCGGGGTCAGCTTGCGGCCGCGCCCGGCGGGGCGGTCGGGCTGGGTATAGACGGCCACCACCTGATGCTCGCTTGAGAGCAGAGCATCGAGGCTTGCCGCGGCGAAATCGGGAGTGCCGGCGAAGATCACACGCAGGGGTCGGGTCATGAAAGGCCTTGCTGGGTCAAAAACGATCAGAGTGGGCGACAGCATAGCGTACCGCCGCCGACAACGACGAAGGCCGGCCGCGTCAGGGTGACGGGGCCGGCCTTCTGCAGGCCAGAACCTGGCCTGCGTCCGTAAGGGCTGGCGCTCAGGCGGGCTGCATCTGACGGTGGCGCTTCTGCATTTTCTTCATTACCCGGTCACGCTTGAGCGGTGACAGGTAATCGACGAACAGTCGACCTTCCAGGTGGTCGTATTCGTGCTGAATGCAGTGAGCCAGCAAACCGTCGGCTTCGAGCTCGTAGGGGTTGCCGTCGCGATCGGTCGCCTTCAGGTGGACGCGCAGTGCACGCGGCACCTCGGCATAGTACTCGGGGATCGACAGGCAACCTTCCTGCATTGGCTCGCGCTCATCGCCGATCGGCGTGTACTCGGGGTTGATCAGCACCAAGGGGGCGTTACGGTTCTCGCTGACGTCCATCACGATCACCCGCTTGTGCACGTCGACCTGGCTTGCCGCCAGACCGATGCCTTGGGCGTCGTACATGGTCTCCAGCATGTCGTCGACCAGTTGACGGATGTCGTCATCGACGGCGTCTACCGCCACCGCCTGAGTGCGCAGGCGCTCGTCCGGGAACTCGAGGATGGGTAACTTGGCCATGACGTTGAAATCACCGTGGGTAAAATTCTGAGATATTAATCGTATTGTAGTGGCCGGACCCGGCGAACGGAACCGCTATCCATCTTATGGTCACGATAGTACGCAACTATGTGGCAGCCCAGTGGCAACTCTATGATAGGTGCTTCGCTGGCCGCCTCACTGAGTGCACGAAGCCCGTTCACGGACGCCGGGTGTGTATGCTGGGTACGCTAGGGTTTTCGACTGTGCTGTGGCGCGCCGTTGGGCGTGGCCGAGGCGCAGCGCCAGGGATACACTGATGGCGGCAACGACTTTTAACCAGATGCCTGGCCGCGCGCCGAGGGTGAGGGAGCAGGAAATGACGCAAGCACGGCGGCAGTCCAGACGAATCCTCGAGGGACTGGGCAATGCCATCGGCATGGGGCGTGGCGATGACCCAGATGTTAAGCCGCTTGCCGCCGCCCGATGGTCGGGGGTCGTGGTGGTGCTGGTCTTGGGGCTGCTCGCGGCGGGCCTTGCGCATGCTCAAGAACGAATGCTGCGCGACGATGCCCCCCAGCGCTACACCGTGGTTCGCGGCGATACCCTCTGGGACATTTCCGGGCGCTTCTTGAACCACCCCTGGCAGTGGCCTCAGGTCTGGCGGGTCAATCCGCAGATCGCCAACCCGCACCTGATCTATCCGGGTGATGTGATCGTCATTCGCGACTGTGACGGCCGCCCTTGCCTGGGGCTCGAACGCGGCCAGAACGTGGTCAGGCTGTCACCCGAGATAAAGCGCATCCCGCGGCGTGAGGCCATCCCGCCGCTCCCCCTCGAAGTGGTCGAGAACTTTCTGACGCGGCATCGCATCGTCGATGCCTCGGTCAATCTGAACGAGCAGCCCTATGTGGTCGCCAGCGGCGACAAGCGGCTGATCAGCGGTGCCGGCGATAGCGTGTTCGTGCGCGGCGACCTGAGGCGCGATGCTCGCTACGGCATTTATCGGCCCGGCGAGGTCTATCGCGATGCCCAGGGCGCCTTTCTCGGCCAGGAGTTGATCAGCATCGGCGAAGGCCGCCTGTCCCGTCGTGAGGGCGAGTTCAACCAGTTTGCGCTGCTCAGCTCCCGCCAGGAGGTGCGCGACGGCGACCTGGTGATGCCGCTCGAGCAGCTCGAGTTGACCGGCGAATTCCACCCTCGCCCGCCTGAACGGGCGGTCGAGGGGCGCATTCTGGCCGTGCCGGGTGGCGTTCGCTTCATTGGCCGGCTGCATGTCGTGGCGCTGGATGCCGGCACCCAGGATGGTGTCCGGCCCGGCAATGTGCTGACCATCCAGCAGCAGGGCGAGCTGGTCAGCGATCCCCGAATCGGAGAGCCGGTACGCCTGCCGGGCGTCGATGCCGGCCTGGTGATGGTCTTTCGCAGCTACGACCGGGTCAGCTACGGCCTGGTCATGGAAGCCAATCGCACTCTCGAGGTCGGGGACCGCGTGCACACCCCCGATTCGATGGACCTGTATTCATCGAGGTGAGCTGATACCGCCAAGTCATTAGCTCTTCAATCAGTCATTAGCTCTCAATCAAGAGGATGCGTGATGACGGCCAAGGATTGGCTAGTGCTATCGCTGCTGCCGGGGCTTGGGCCTCGGCGCATTCAGGCTCTGCGCGAGCGCGCACCCGACTGGCCCGATGGCTGGTTGGCGCTGCTGCCGAAACCCGCTGCCACTGCGCTCAGGCTGTGGCTCGACCATCCCGACCGCAGCCCGCTGGCGCCTGCCATCGAAGCCCTGGATAGCTGGCTTGCCGCTTCCCCCCATCATGCCTTTCTGCACCCCGGCCACTCGTATTGGCCGCCATTGCTCGACGAACTGCCCGATCCCCCCGTCGTGCTGTGGGCCAGCGGCGACCTTGCGGCCCTGACGCCACCGGCACTGGCCATTGTCGGCTCCCGCCGGCCCACCCGCGATGGTTTCGATAGCGCCGCTGCCTTTGGCCGCGACCTGGCGGGCCAGGGTTATACCATCGTCAGCGGCATGGCGCTGGGCATCGACGGTTCCGCCCAACGAGCGGCCCTGGATGCCGGCGGCGCGAGCGTGGCGGTGCTGGGCTGTGGCGTCGATGTGGTCTACCCGCCGCGCCATGAAGGGCTGCACCGCCGGCTGCAGGGCGAGGGCGGCTTGCTGCTATCGGAACACCCGCCGGGAACGCGGGCCCGTCCGGCGTTCTTTCCCCGCCGCAATCGCATCGTCACCGGCTTGTCGCTCGGGGTGCTGGTGGTCGAGGCCGCCGAAAAAAGCGGCTCGCTGGTCAGCGCCCGACTTGCCATGGAGCAGAACCGCGAGGTCTTTGCCCTGCCAGGCTCGATCCACAATCCCCAGGCCCGGGGCTGCCTGGGGCTGATTCGTCAGGGCGCGACCCTGGTAACCGGTATCGAGGATATCCTGGCAGAGCTGCCCGCCTGGGATGGGACATCGGCTCGCGGCTCGGTGGATGCCGCTGCTAAGGCCAGCCAGATGACGCCTACGACGGCGAGCAGCGATGCGGCTGCCCAGGACCCGCTGCTCGAGCTATTGAGTGAGCGGCCCACGCCGCTGGATGTGCTGGTCGAGTTTACCGGCAAGGATGTCGGCCACTGTCAGCGGCGGCTGCTGGAGCTTGAAATCGAGGGCTTGGTCACCCAGGCCGTGGGCGGCTGGGTTCGCCTCTCCGGACGTCTTCTCTAAGCGCGGAGCGCCCCCTTGGGCGGGGCGCCCATGTTAAACTTTGTCCCAGTGGCTCCCGCTACCCAGTACTTTCGATATTCAGTACTTTCGATGCCCAGCTCCTTCGAGACCCCGTTCTTACGAGAAATAGGATCGCCGATGACCGACACTCCCGCTCTCGACCCCGCCCTCAAGGCCGCAGTGGATGCCCTGGACGCCGGTGGCGTGATTGCCTACCCGACCGAAGCGGTCTGGGGCCTTGGCTGTGATCCCGACAACGAGCGGGCGTTGACGGCGCTGCTGCGCCTGAAGGAGCGCGATCCGGCCAAGGGACTGATTCTGATCGCCGGCCACATCTCACAGCTTGCCCCCTGGCTCGAAGGCCTGCCCGCCGAGCTGCATGGCCCCCTGGTGTCAAGCTGGCCCGGCCCCAACACCTGGCTGGTGCCGGACAATGGTCGTTCGCATTGCCTGCTGCGCGGCTGCCACCAGAGCGTGGCTGTGCGGGTCAGCGATCATCCGCTGGTGGCCAGACTCTGCGAGGCCTATGGCGGCCCCATCGTCTCGACCTCGGCCAACCGCGCCGGTGAGCCGCCAGCGCTTAGCGCCGAAACGGTGCGCGAGACCCTCGGCGATGGCCTCGCGGCGATTCTCGATGGCCCGCTTGGCGAGCACCCGCGGCCGAGCACCATCCGCGACCTGGTCAGCGGTCGCGTGCTGCGAGACTGAAAGCCCGGCGGCGACGCACGAGGTTCGAGCGCTGCCGCGGTGACCCTTATCCCCACTTTCAAGCTGTGAATGGAGGCCGTGTGGCACACGCCCATCTCGATGCCGTCAAGACTTACCTGCTCGACCTGCAGGATCGCCTCTGCGCTGGGCTGTCCGCCGAGGACGGTGCCGCCGATTTTCGTGAAGATGCCTGGGACCGCCCCTCCGGTGGCGGCGGCCGTTCACGGGTGATCGAGAACGGCGCGGTGTTCGAGAAGGGAGGCGTCAATTTCTCCCATGTGTATGGCGCCGAACTGCCTCCTTCTGCCAGCGCGGCCCGCCCCGAGCTTGCCGGTCGCAGCTTCCACGCGGTTGGCGTGTCCTGGGTGCTGCACCCGACCAACCCGCATGTGCCGACCAGCCACGGCAATGTGCGCTTCTTCATCGCCGAGAAAGAGGGCGAGCCCCCGGTCTGGTGGTTCGGCGGCGGCTACGACCTGACGCCCTTCTATCCGGTGTTCGAGGACGTGGTGCACTGGCATCGGGTCGCCAGGGACGCCTGCGCGCCCTTCGGTGAGGGTGTCTATACCCGCTACAAGACCTGGTGCGATGAATACTTCTACTTGAAGCATCGCGATGAGACCCGCGGCGTGGGTGGGCTCTTCTTCGATGACCTCAACGAGGGCGGCTTCGATGACTGCTTCGCCTTCCAGCGATCGGTAGGCGACAGCTTTCTCGACGCCTACCTGCCGATCGTCAAGCGCCGCCGCGAAGAGGACTATGGCGAGCAGGAGCGCAACTTCCAGCTCTACCGGCGCGGCCGCTACGTGGAGTTCAATCTGGTCTGGGACCGAGGCACCCTGTTTGGCCTGCAGAGCGGCGGGCGCACCGAATCGATTCTGATGTCGATGCCGCCGGTGGTGCATTGGCACTACGGTTGGACGCCGGAACCGGGCAGTCCCGAAGACGTGCTCTATCAGGATTATCTGCGGCCCCGTGACTGGCTCGCCGAAGCTGGGGAAACCGAGCAAGCTGAGAAAGCCGAGCAGACCGGGGAGGGCGAGGCATGAGCGATCGCTACTGCGTGTTCGGCCATCCTATTGGCCATTCCAAGTCGCCGCAGATCCACACGGCATTTGCCGCCCAAAGCGCCGACACCATGACCTATACCGCCATCGAGGCCCCCAAAGATGACTTCGCCGGCGCCTGGCGGGAGTTCGTGGCGGCGGGCGGTCGCGGCGCCAACGTTACCGTGCCCTTCAAGGAAGACGCCTTTCGGCTCTGCGAGGAGCTTAGCCCCCGGGCCCGGCGCGCCGGGGCGGTGAATACCCTGGTGCTTGGCAAGGATGGCCGCACCTTCGGTGACACCACCGACGGCATTGGCCTGGTGCGGGATCTTCAGTACCACGGCGTCATCCTGGCCGGAGCGCGGGTGCTGGTGCTGGGCGCCGGCGGCGCGGTGCGCGGGGTGATCGAGCCGCTGCTGGCCGAAGGCCCCGCCGAGGTGATGATCGCCAACCGCACGGCCGAGAAGGCGGCTGGCCTGGCCACCGACTTTGCCGCACTGAATGACGGCCAGACTCGACTGCATGGCGGAGGCTTCGACGCCGTGACAGGACCCTTCGATGTAGTGGTCAATGGCACCAGCGCGAGCCTTGGCGGCGACCTGCCGCCGCTTCCCGATGACCTGTTCGCCCCCGGTGCCACCGCCTACGACATGATGTATGGCGCCAAACCGACGGTGTTTCTTGTCTGGGCATCCGAGCGCGGCGCACGTCCGGTAGATGGACTGGGCATGCTCGTCGAGCAGGCCGCCGAGTCCTTCTATCAGTGGCGTCAGCGCCGTCCCGATACCGCGCCGGTGCGGGAGATGCTGCGCCAGGCGCTTACCGATAACGCCTAGGCGCCATCGCCACTCGCTCTCGTCAGGTGAGCTCTGCCCACCAAGCAAAAGCCCGCCGATCATCGGATCGGCGGGCTTTTTGATGTAGAGCCCTCAGCTAATGTAGAGCCCTCAGCTAATGTAGAGCCTTCAGCGTTTTGTAGTGCAGAGCCTTCAGCGTTTTGTGATGAGAGCCCTCAGCGTTTCTTGATACAGAGCCTTCAGCGTTTTTTGCTATATAGCCCCGCCATGGTCAGGCCAAGCCCCAGCATCGACAGCGCAAGACTGCCGTTCACCAGCCAGGGTGCACGGACGACCCAGGGCACGAAGGGCTGAGGCGTGTCGCGACAGACCCCGTCCAGATAGTCCCAATGGCCGCCGTCGAGCACACAGTCACGCACGTCGCCGAGTTCCAGAAAGTAGAGCCCGAGCAGGACGAAGACCGGCAGGATCAGCAGGATCAGGCCTATGCGCAGCAGCAGCCGGCGCGTCATCTAGGAGCGGCTGCAGTTGGGCGTCTTGCCGGCGCGGCGTGCTTGTTCAAAGCGGGGCAGGGCCTCGTTCATGCTGGCCTCGAGGCCCTCGATGCGCTGGTTGTTGCTTGGGTGCGTGGACATCCATACCGGTGGCTGGCTGCCGCCTGCCTGGCTCATCTTCTCCCACAGGGTCACGCTGGCACGAGGATCGAAGCCGGCATCGGCCATCAGCTGAATACCCAGCTTATCCGCTTCGCTTTCGTGACTGCGCGAGAAGGGCAGCATGATACCGTACTGAGCCCCTGCGCCGAGAGCGCCCATGATGGCGTCTCCCTGGGGCCCCTGGATGCCGGCGGCGCTCTGGATCACCGATAGGCCGAGCTGGGTGGCCTGCTGGGTCGACACGCGTTCGTTGGCGTGGCGCGCCAGCACGTGAGAGACCTCGTGGCCGATCACCGCGGCCAGCTGATCCTGGTTGCTGGCGATATCGAGCAGGCCGGTGTTCACGCCGATATAGCCGCCGGGCAGGGCGAAGGCGTTGGCCGAGGGATCATCGAAGACCTTGACCTCCCAGTTCGGCGCCAGGTCCGAAGAGGGCAGTTCGGCGACGATGGCATTCGATACGCACTGCACGTAGTTCAGGGTGGCGCCGCCCACCGTCGGCAGCTTCTGCTGGTACTGCTCGAAGGTTTGTGCGCCCATCTGATTGAGCTGCTGGTCGGACACCAGCGTCAGCTGTTGTCGTCCGGTGGGGGAGCTCGAACAGGCCGCCAGGGCCAGACTCAATGCACCCACGGCCATTCCTTGTATCCAACGCATTCTGATTTCCTCCTAGGGCCGGCAGCGGAAGGTTCGCTGGACGGCATATCGTCGTTTGCCACAAGATACTCCGATCGTTTGCGCGGTAAAACCGCGACGTCTGCAACCAAGGAGAGACTGCATGGAGGACGCTCTGGCCCGGCGGCTACTTGAGATGATGGAACGGGTGGAGCCGTGGCTGCCGCCCGCCTCGGCCGAGATCGACTGGCAGCATGACATGGCGGCCCTGTGGCAGCGCCATGCCCTGGGTGGTCAACTGGTGCCGGTTCCGCCTCGGGACGCGCTTAGCCTCGATGACTTGCTGGGTATCGAGCGACAGAAGCGGGCGCTGGTCGACAATACCCGCGCCTTTTTGCGCGGCTATCCCGCCAACCATGCCCTGCTGTGGGGCGCCCGAGGCAGTGGCAAGTCGTCGCTGGTGAGGGCCCTGCTCAATGGCCTGGCCCCCGAAGGGCTGCGTCTGGTACAGGTCGACCGCCACGACCTGGCGGGCCTGCCGAGCCTGGTGGCCCAGCTGCGCAACGAGCCGCATCGTTTCGTGGTGTATTGCGACGACCTGTCCTTCGAGGGCAACGACGATGCCTACAAGGCGCTGAAGAGCGTGCTCGACGGTGCCATCACCGGCCCGCCCGACAATGTGCTGCTCTATGCCACCTCCAACCGCCGCCATCTGCTGCCGGAATCGATGAGCGACAATCAGGAGACCCGGGTGGTGAACGATGAGCTGCATCACGGCGATGCCGTCGAGGAGAAAATCTCGCTATCCGATCGCTTCGGCCTTTGGCTGGCCTTCCATCCCTTCAGCCAGGACGCCTACCTGGAGACCTGCCAGCACTGGATCGCCCATCTCGGCGCCGCCGAGGACTGGTCGCCCGAGGCCCGCGCCGAGGCAGTGCGCTTCGCTACCCTGCGTGGTGGCCGCAGCGGGCGCATCGCCTGGCAGTTTGCCTGCCAGTGGGTCGGTAACCGGCGCCTCAAGGCCGACACCTGAGCGAGCCTGTCAGTAACGCTAGCCACTCGCCTTGAAAACCACAGCCCCCGCCGGAGCGAGTCCGACGGGGGCTGTTTGATGCGCCAGGCATGAATGGCTGCCTAGCGGCGGTTCTTGCGGGCTTCCTTGGTCCGGCCCAGCTCGCGCTTCTTGGCCTTCTCGCGGTCGCCGGCGCCGGCCATGTTGTCATACGGGTTCTTGCCGGAGCGGAACTCGAAGCGGATCGGTGTGCCACGCACCTTGAGCACCTTGCGGAAGGTGTTGGTCAGGAAGCGTTTGTAGGCTTCCGGCAGCGACTCGGTCTGGTTGCCGTGCACGACGATGATCGGCGGATTGCTGCCGCCCTGGTGGGCCATGCGCAGCTTGATCCGGCGGCCATGAACCAGCGGCGGCTGATGCTCGGTGACCGCATCCTGCAGGATGTTGGTCAGGCGATTGGTCGACCAGTGGCTGTTGGCGGAGGCAAAGGCGCGGTCGATGGACGGATACAGATCGCCCACCGCGGTGCCGTGCAGCGCCGAAATGAAGTGCATCTCGGCGTAGTCGGCGAAGCCCAGGCGGCGCTTGATCTGAGCGCGCATCTTCTCCTTGGCCTCGGCCTCCAGGCCGTCCCACTTGTTGACCGCCAGCACCAGGGCACGGCCGGACGTCAGCACGTAGTCCAGCAGGTGCAGGTCCTGCTCGACCAGGCCAGAGCGCGCATCCAGTACCATGATGGCGACATGGCATTCCTTGATGGCGTCCAGCGTCTTGATGATCGAGAACTTCTCGGCGATCTGGGTGACGTTCTTGCGCCGGCGAACCCCGGCGGTGTCGACCAGCACATAGGGCTTGCCGCGACGCTCGAAGGGAATCTCGATGGCGTCGCGGGTCGTGCCCGCTTCATCGAAGACCACGACCCGCTCTTCGCCCAGCAGGCGATTGACCAGGGTCGACTTGCCGACGTTGGGCCGGCCGATCACGCCGATGCGTACCCCATTGCTGAGATCCGGCGGCGCGGCGTTGGCCTCGCGCTCGGGGAAGGGCGCAAGCACTTCCTCGATCAGTGCGGTGACGTTGCGGCCATGGGCGGCGGCGATCGGGCGCGGATCGCCGATGCCCAGCCCCCAGAAGTCACCCGAGGCCGTGTCTTCATCCAGGCCGTCGGTCTTGTTGACCACCAGCCAGGTCTTCTTCTGATTGACGCGCAGGTGGTTGGCGATGGCCTCGTCGGCGACGTTCAGGCCGGCGCGACCGTCGACCATGAACAGCACGATGTCGGCCTCGTCGATGGCCAGCAGCGACTGTTCGGCCATGGCGGCGTCGATGCCTTGCTCGTCGCCGCTGATGCCGCCGGTATCGATCACCGTGTAGGTCTTGTCGCCGAGCGCCCCGTTGCCGTATTTGCGGTCACGGGTAAGGCCCGGGAAGTCGGCCACCAGGGCGTCCCGCGAGCGGGTCAGGCGGTTGAAGAGCGTGGACTTGCCGACATTGGGTCGGCCGACCAGGGCGATGACAGGATTCATGGTAGTTCGCGGATCTCCAGCGCCTCTAGGCGCCCGTCGTTGGCCAGCGCATGGATGCGGCGACCGTCAGTGAGGGGGCGCAGGCTGATGCCCGAGCTATCGATGTGCTCGCGACCGGCCAGTTGGCCGTCGGTGGCATCGAGCAGGTGCACATAGCCTTCGAAGTCGCCGAGGACCAGCTTGCCGTCGGCAAAGGCAGGCGCCGTCAGTTGGCGGCCTTCGAGGACATTGCTGCGCCATTTGATTTGGCCGGACAGGGCGTCCAGTGCCAGCACGTGGCTGGCGTCGTCGATGACGTAAAGGGTATCGCCGACTAGCAGCGGTGACAGGTAGCTCGAAATCTCGCGCTCCCACAGGGTCTCGCCGCTCTGGGCTTCCATGGCCACCAGGCGGCCGTGATAGCTGGTCAGATAGAGGCGGCCATCGCGGGTCAGCAGCGGTTCGCCGTCGAGGTCGATCAGGCGATCCACTTCGCTGCGGCCCTTGGGCACGGCGATACGCTGCTCCCAGAGTGCCTGACCGCTGCGGTTGTCGATGGTGGCGACGCGGCCGTTGGCGAAGCCGGCGAAGGTGACCGGCTCGATGACTCTGGGCGTGCCGGTGCCACGCAGAGTCAAGGCGGGGTCGCTGGTGGTATAGACCCATAGCTCGGCGCCGCTGTCGCGCTCGAACGCCGTGACGCTGCCGTCGACGCTCTGTGCTACCAGCAGCTGCTGGTTGGGCTGGGGCGCGGCCAGCACTTCGCTGGGTGTACGCGAGCGCCAGAGCACCTTGCCGTCGGCCTGGTCGATGGCCAGCACTTCGCCGTTGCGCGTGCCCAGGTAGAGCCGGTCGGCCACGGCGGTCAGGCCGCTGGACACCGGGTTATCCAGCTCCACCGTCCAGCGCCGCTCGCCGCTCTCGGCGTTGATGGCCATCAGCTCGCCTTCGGCGTCGGCGGCGAACAGGGTGTCACCGTCCAGGGACGGGCTGATCGGATAGCGTGCCTCGCCGAGGCCGTCGCCGACCTGCACCGACCAGAGGCCGTCGAGGGTCACGCTCTCGGAGAAGTTGGTCAGCTCCTTGGGCGGCGTCTCGGGTTCCACCTGACCGGCACAGCCGGCGAGCAGGCTAAGTGACGCCAGCGCGATCACCAGAGTCGATTTCATAGCGTGGCTTCCTCTGCACCGAGATTGTCGAGCTTGAGCTGGGTACCGAACAGCGGCTGACCGCTGGCTTCGGCGGTGGCCAGGGCTTCGCGATAGGCCTCGCGGGCATCCTCGCGGTTGCCGAGCGCCAGTTGGGCGTCGCCACGCAGGTCCATGCGCTGGGCGCTGAGGGCCTGGCTGTCGATGGCGTCGAGGCTGGCAAGGGCGGCGTCGGCATCGTCATCGGCCAGCTGCAAGCGCGCCAGACGCAGCCGCGCCAGGTCCTTGAGATAGGCACGATCGCTCGATTCGATCAGCTGGGACAGGGCGTCACGGGCGCCGGTCAGGTCACCGTCGGACACCGCCAGGCGTGCTTCGATCAGGGTGGCAAGGTCGGCGTAGAGGCTGCCGCCGTGCTCGTCGTTGAGCGCCGTGATCTGCTCGCGGGCCTGGGTCAGGGCAGCGTCTTCGAGCGTCGGCTGGCTGGCCAGGGTCAGCAGCTGCTGGTAGCGCACGGACGCGGCTTCGGCCTGGTTGGCCTGATAGCTTTCCCAGGCCTTCCAGCCGAAGATCCCGGCGGCGGCGATCACCACGCCGGCAATCAGCGAGGTTCCGTTTTCCTTCCACCAGCGCTTGATGGCCTCTAGCTGTTCTTCTTCGGTGTTCAGCTCCGCCACGGGCGGTCTCCTTGCGTCAGTGACCCCCGCACCGGCAGCCGGTGCGGGGGTGGGCATCATGGATGATCAGGCGTGGCCCAGCGGCCGGTCGACCAGCGCCGGCAGGACCTCGGCGAGCGTGTCGCGGGACAGGCGCTGCTGCTCCCGGTCTTCGCGCAGGAACTTGACGGTCACGGCATTTTCGGCGAGTTCTTCTTCGCCGATCAATAGCGCCAGTCGGGCGCCGCTCTTGTCGGCTTTCTTGATCTGGCTCTTGAAGCTGCCGCCGCCGCAGTGGACCTGGGCGCGCAGGCCAGGCAGCGCGCCGCGCAGTTCCTCGCCGAGCAGCAGGGCGCTGCGGGTGGCTGCGGCGTCCATACCCAGCACATAGGCATCCAGCGGCGGGCGGGCCTCGTCGGGGACCAGCTCGAGGGTCTCGAGTAGCAGGATCAGCCGCTCGACGCCCATGGCGAAGCCGACCGCGGGGGTCGGCTTGCCGCCCAGCTGTTCGACCAGGCCGTCGTAGCGGCCGCCGGCACAGACCGTGCCCTGGCTACCGAGCGCGGTGGTGGTCCACTCGAAGACGGTGCGCGAATAGTAGTCGAGGCCGCGCACCAGCCGCGGGTTGATCACGTAATCGATACCGGCGGCATCGAGAATCGCGGTCAGCTCTTCGAAGTGGCTGCGGGATTCCTCGTCGAGGTGATCCATCAGCTTGGGCGCGCCCTCGATGACGTCGGCCATCGCCGGATTCTTGGAATCCAGGATGCGCATCGGGTTGCTGGCCAGGCGGCGCTGGGAGTCCTCGTCGAGCGCGTCGAGGTGCTGCTCGAAGTAGGCCACCAGCAGATCGCGGTAGGCGGCGCGGGCATCGATGGAGCCCAGCGAGTTCAGCTCCAGGGTGACGTGCTTGTCGAGGCCGAGCTGCTTCCACAGCCGCGCCGACAGCAGAATGACCTCGGCGTCGATGTCCGGGCCTTCCAGGCCGTAGGTCTCGATGCCGACCTGGTGGAACTGCCGGTAGCGGCCCTTCTGGGGGCGCTCGTGACGGAACATCGGGCCCTGATACCACAGGCGCTGGGTCTGGTTGTGCAGAAGGCCCTGCTGCATGGCCGCGCGCACGCAGCTCGCCGTGCCCTCGGGACGCAGCGTCAGGCTGTCGCCGTTGCGGTCCTCGAAGGTGTACATCTCTTTCTCGACGATGTCGGTGACTTCGCCGATCGAGCGTTTGAACAGCGCGGTCTGTTCGACCACCGGAGTGCGGATCTCGTCATAGCCGTAGCGGCCCATCAGCGCACGAACCTGGCCCTCGAAGTACTGCCAAAGGGGCGACTGGTCCGGCAGCAGGTCGTTCATGCCACGGATGGCCTGGATCTTCTTACTCAATGCTTGCTCCTTGAGGGGGTCGTCGGGATCAGGCGTCCCGGGCGATAACGTCCTGCTCGGCCTGCTCCTTGAGGCGAACCCGTTCACGGATCAGCGCTTCGAGGTCGTCGATCAGATGATCGTTGCGCAGCTTGCTGGCCGGCTTGCCGTCGAGATAGACGAGGTTGGCCGGCGAGCCGCCGGTCAGGCCGACATCGGTTTCCTTGGCTTCGCCGGGGCCGTTGACCACGCAGCCGATCACCGAGACATCCAGCGGGGTCATGACGTCCTCGAGGCGCTCCTCGAGGGCATTCATGGTGCCGATGACGTCGAAGTTCTGCCGCGAGCAGCTGGGGCAGGCGATAAAGTTGATGCCCTTGGCGCGCAGCTTGAGGCTCTTGAGCATGTCGAAGCCGACCTTGATCTCTTCGACCGGATCGGCGGCCAGCGACACGCGGATGGTGTCGCCGATGCCGTCCATCAATAGCATGCCCAGGCCAATCGAGGACTTCACCGTGCCCGAACGCAGGCCGCCGGCCTCGGTGATGCCCAGGTGCAGCGGCTGCTCGATGCGGCTTGCCAGGTCACGATAGGCGGCCACGGCCATGAAGACATCCGAGGCCTTGACGCTGACCTTGTACTCCTGGAAGTCGAGGCGGTCGAGGTGATCGATATGACGCATCGCCGACTCGACCAGCGCCGCCGGCGTGGGCTCGCCATATTTCTTCTGCAGGTCCTTTTCCAGGGAGCCTGCGTTGACGCCGATGCGAATCGGGATGCCGTTGTCGCGAGCGGCGCTGACCACGGCGCGGACCCGGTCCTCGCGGCCGATGTTGCCGGGGTTGATGCGCAGGCAGTCGACGCCAAGTTCGGCGACGCGCAGGGCGATCTTGTAGTCGAAGTGAATATCCGCCACCAGCGGCACATTCACCTCGCGCTTGATGCGCCCAAAGGCCTCGGCGGCGTCCATGTCCGGCACGCTGACGCGCACGATATCGGCGCCGGCGGCCTCGAGCGCCCGGATCTGGCCGACGGTCGCGGCCACGTCCAGGGTGTCGGTGTTGGTCATGCTTTGCACCGAGATCGGCGCATCGCCGCCCACGGGGACGTTGCCAACATGAATCTGACGTGAGCGGCGTCTAACGATGGGAGACTGCGCGTGCATGCGGAATCATTCTCCTAGGCTGAAGCGGGCGACGTTGTTGCTGCCGGCATACTCGTCCAGGTCGACGGGCTTGCCCTGATAGCGCAGCTCGACGCCGCTGGCATTGCCGATGGTCAGGCGGAAAGGCGGCACGCCTTCGGCACGGGCACTGCTGCCGGCCGATTGCAGGCCAACGAAGATACGATCGTCGTTGGCATCGAAGATTTCGGTCCAGGACTGCTCGTTGAAGCTCAGCTCCAGCACGTCGGGGCCGGCGGCGTCCGCTTGTGTCGAGGCGGCAGCGTTGTCGGTGTCTTCGGCGGCGTTTTCGGCGGTGTTCGCGGCGACGTCGCTTTGTTCGCTATCACCGCCAGTGGGCTGATCGCCAGCGGTGGCAGCCGATGATTGGCCGGCATCGGTAGTGCTGGCGTCATCGGTTAGGCCCATCTCGCTGTCCTCGGCGGGCAGCGGCGGCATTTCCTCGTCGATGGCGGTCTCGACGGCGGTGTCGCTACCGGCCGAGTTCGCGCCGGTCGCATCGGTGCCGCTGGTGTCGCCCTCGGCGGGCTCTTCGGTCACGGGGGTGCCGTCCAGGGTATCCACGGCCACCGGCTCGTTGTCGCTAAGGCCCGGCAGGCCGGTGCTTTCCCGGCTTTGCCACCACACCAGCGTCAGGCCGGCGAGGCCCACGATCACGACCAGGGTGACCAGCTTGACCAGCCAGGCACCAAGCCGCGAGGGCTGTTTGGCAGGTTTGACAGGCGTCACCCGTCGCTCGGTTTCAATCGAGCCGTTGATGTCACGATAGGCGTCCAGCACACCCTGCTCATCGATGCCCAGCAGGCGGGCATAGGCGCGCAGATAGCCACGCCGGTAGGCCGCCACCGGCACCTGCTCGTAGTCGTCCTTTTCCAGGCCGTAGACGACGGCGGGGCGCAAGTTCAGGGAAGTGGCGACCTCTTCCACGGAAAGCCCCTGGTTCTCGCGCTCGTTGCGCAGCATGTCACCTGGGGATGCCTGGCGGGCCGTATCGACGGTGTCGTTGTCGTGCATGTCGCTCATGACTGAGCATCCTTGATCAAAAATCAGTTGTCAGGGCGTGCCACGGGACCCATCCGATGAACCTGATGACGCGAGCTGGCGGGCGTAAAACTCGGCCTGCTCGGTGTCGCCTCTGGCCTTGGCGATGTCACGCGCCAGTGCCAGGTTCTCCGGGTTGATGCCTGCCAGGCGCATGTGCGCCTGGATGTTGTCCCAGGCACGGGCTAGATCCCCCTGCGCGTAGTCAAGCTGTGCCAGCAGCAGGTAACTTCGGGTCATGCGCGGGTTGATGACCTTGGCGCGCTCCAAGGCCTCCCGTGCCTGTTCCGGATGTCCAAGTTTGCGCTGGCACTGGCCCAGGTTGGCAAAAAGCTGGGCGCGATTGGCATATTGTGTATCTTCGCTGGCAATCGCCAACTGATCGCAGGCTTCGCGGATTCGCCCCTCAGCATACAGGAAGGCGGCGAAGTTGTTGCGTGCTCGGGTCGAATCGGGATCGGCATCCAGCGCCCGCTGGAAGTACTTGCTGGCGAGGGTCGCCTCGCCTTGGCGCTGGAAAATCATGGCCATGGCCTGCAGCGCTTCGGCGTCGTTGGGGTCGGCCTCGAGTGCGTTGTTGAGCGCACGGGTGGCGCGCGGCAGGTTGTTACGCTCGAGATAGGCCGTTCCGAGGCGCGTATAGGCCTCGGCCGAGCCTTCCTGATCACGCGGCTGCGACGCGGGCGCGGCGCAGCCGCCGAGCCACACCGTGCAGAGCAGGGTGGCTATCAGGGCGCCTCGTCCGGCAAACGCCGGTCGACGATGACGAAGGGTCATGGACATCTCTTGCGGCATGATGGAAGCGATCCGGGTGACGGTCGGCCACGGCATATGAGGTGGTGTCGTGACCGATAAGGCTTGCCCATCAAAGCGTTCTGCCTGGTTGAAGTCAAGCGCACCCCGGGCCGTCAGTCGGCATCGAGCTGGATCGACTGGATGTAGCGCTCGTGGCGCTTGGTGCGGTCCTTGACCCGGCCGACCAGCTGGCCGCAGGCCGCATCGATGTCATCGCCGCGGGTGCTGCGCACCGGGGCGGTGTAACCCAATTCGTAGAGCCACTGCTGGAAGCGCATCGTCTGGTTGCGCGACGGCTTCTCGTAGCCCGAATGCGGGAAGGGGTTGAACGGAATCAGGTTGATCTTGCACGGCAACTCCTCGAGAAGGGCGGCCAGCTGCTCGGCGTGCTCCTTCTGGTCGTTGACGTCCTTGATCAGGGTGTACTCGATGGTGACGATGCGGGTGTCGTCGCACTTGGCCAGGTAACGCTGGCAGGCATCGAGCAGAGAGCGAATATTGTACTTGCGGTTAAGCGGTACCAGTTCACTGCGCAGCTCGTCGGTGGCGGCATGCAGTGAGATGGCCAGGCTGACGTCGAGTTCGTCGCCGAGCTGGTCGAGCTTCGGCACGACGCCGGAAGTCGACAGGGTGACGCGACGCTTGGACAGGCCATAGCCGTTGTCGTCGAGCATCAGCTTCATGGCCGGCACGACGGCATCGTAGTTCATCAGCGGCTCGCCCATGCCCATCATCACCACATTGGTGACCGGGCGATTGGCGGTGTCGCGACGCGGGCCGACGCTGCGCTGAGCGACCCATACCTGACCGATGATCTCGGCAGCGGTAAGGTTGCGCTGGAAGCCCTGCTTGCCGGTGGAGCAGAAGCTGCAGTCCAGCGAGCAGCCCACCTGGGAGGACACGCACAGGGTGCGACGCTTGCCGTTTTCGGCCGGGATCAGCACGGTTTCCACGTAGCTGCCGTCCTCGACTTCGAGCACCCACTTGCGGGTCCCGTCGCTGGAGGTGCCTTCATAGACCACGCCAGGGCCGCGGATCTCGGCCACCTCGGCCAGGCGTTCGCGCAGTGCCTTGGACAGGTTGGTCATGGCGGCAAAGTCGTCACAGCCTTCCTGATGAATCCACTTCATCAGCTGGGCAGCGCGAAACTTCTTCTCGCCGATGGACAGGAAGAAGGATTCCATCTGCTCTCGGGACATGCCGAGCAGATTGGTGCGGGACGGGGTGTCGGTCGTGGCGGTCATGGTCGGCATCGCGGGGTCGGTGGGCGGTACGCGGGAGGCTTCGCCCCCCGCGTTGAGACGCTATCAGCCGCGCGGGCAGATCTCGTCGGCGCCGAAGAAGTAAGCCACTTCACGCTCAGCAGACTCAGCGGAGTCGGAGCCGTGGGCGGCGTTGGCATCGATGGATTCGGCGAAGTCAGCGCGGATGGTGCCGGCTTCGGCTTCTTTCGGGTTGGTGGCACCCATCAGGTCACGGTTCACGGCGATGGCGTTCTCGCCTTCCAGCACCTGAACCATTACCGGACCGGAGGTCATGAAGCCGGTCAGTGCGCCGAAGAAGGGACGCTCTTTGTGCTCGGCGTAGAAGCCTTCGGCCTTCTCCTGGGAGAGGTGGATCATCTTGGCAGCGACGATCTTGAGGCCGGCCTTTTCAAAGCGAGTGTAGATCTCGCCGATCACGTTCTTTGAAACGGCATCGGGCTTGATGATGGACAGCGTGCGTTCGGTAGCCATGAAACAGGTCTCCGTAGGGGGTTGGAAGCGTCAGGAACTTCTCAGGAACTTCAGAGGACGTCGCGCCGCCCGAGGCGAGACACAAGAGGTGCATGCCACGGACGGCGCGTCGAAAATCGTTGATCCGCCGCGCACGGCGGCAGATAAGGCGCGGATTATAACGCCGGAAGTCCGCGAGGGACAATCTTTGACCAACATACCCAGGCCGACCACCGCACTCGAGGGCGCGATGGTCGCAAGACCCGAAGGGCGTCGTGGTTCAGACGGTGAAGCTTTCACCGCAGCCGCACTGATCCTTGACGTTGGGGTTGTTGAAGCGGAAGAAGCGGTTGAGGCCTTCCGAGACATAGTCGACTTCGCTGCCGTCGAGCATGTCTAGCGCTTCGGGGGCAACATAGACGGCCACGCCGTGCTCCTCGAAGGTGACGTCGTCGCCGCCGGTTTCATCGGCGAAGTCCAGCACATAGCTGTAGCCGGAGCAGCCGCTTGGCTTGACCGACACGCGCAGGCCAAGGCCGTGGCCGCGCTCGTCGAGCACCTGACGGATCTGGCTGGCGGCGGCGGGAGTGATCGAAAGATGGGCCATGGTGCGAGCCTCCTTGATGTGTCGGGTACGTGGGAGCGCATGAGGGTGTTAAAGAGTGCCTAGGCAGAATGCGCAAAACCTATGGTAGCGAGCTGTCCCAGAGTGTAGATGATGCAATCAGCGACGCAGCGCCGGCACCGCATGCCGGAGTTCGGCGATGGCGGTGTCGATATCGGCCTCGGTGGTGAAGCGGCCGATGCTGAAGCGCAGCGAGGCCAGGGCCTGCGCCCGGGGCACGCCGATGCCCTTCAGGACATAGGACGGCTCGACGCTTGCCGAGTTGCAGGCCGACCCGGTGGAAATCGCCAGGCCGCGCAGCGCCATCAGCAGCGATTCCCCGTCAAGGCCACTGAAGGCCAGGTTGATGATGTGCGGCACGGACACTCGGGTATCGGTGTTGCGGTGCACGCCTTCGAGCCCTTCGAGGCCATCCAGGAAGCGCTGCTGAAGGGCCGCTGCATGGGCGCGGTCGGCCTCGCCTTCGCTGGCCGCCTGGGCAAAGGCCTCGCCCATGCCAACGATCTGATGCGTTGGCAGGGTGCCGGAGCGCATGCCGCGCTCGTGGCCGCCGCCGTGGATCAGCGCCTCGATGCGCAGGTCCGGGTCGCGTTTCACATAGAGCGCGCCGATGCCCTTGGGGCCATAGGCCTTGTGGGCCGACAGCGACAGCAGGTCGATCCCCATGGCAGCGACATCGAGCGGCAGCTTGCCCGGCGCCTGGGCGGCATCGACATGGAAGGTCGCGCCGCGAGCATGCACGACCTCCGACAGGGCGCTTAGGTCGTTGATGGTGCCGAGCTCGTTGTTGACCGCCATCAGCGACACCAGCGCGGTATCGTCGCGCATGGCGTCGGCGAGTTGGTCGGGCGTGATGCGGCCATCGGCGCCGGGCGTCAGCCAGGTGACCTCGCAGCCTTCCGCCTCGAGGGCCATGGCGGTATCGATGATGGCCTTGTGCTCGATGATCGACGTCACCAGGTGACGCCCCCGAGCGCGATTGGCCCGCATGAAGCCGATCAGCGCCAGGTTGTCGGCCTCGGTGGCCCCACTGGTCCAGACGATCTCCCGAGGGTCGGCACCGATCAGGTCGGCGACCTGGCGGCGTGCGCCCTCGACGGCCTGTTCGGCCAGCCAGCCGGCGATATGGCTACGCGACGCCGGGTTGGCGTAGGTGCCATCCATGGTCAGATGACGCGCCATCACCTCGGCGATGCGAGGATCGACGGGCGTGGTGGCGGCATAATCGAGATAGACGGGAGCGCTCATGGTGATCCGAATGAAAGTGAGGTAACGGCGTCAGGGCGCGGTCGACGACGACACGGCGATGGTGTCTTCGTCGGCGCGCAGCCGCTGGCGCTGGGCGATGTCCTTGACCTCATGACGTTTGACCAGCTCGCCGAGGCTGATGCCGTCGAGAAAGCCGTGGATCTCCTTGGAGAGATCGCACCACAGGTGATGCGTCAGGCAGGTATCGCCCTGTTGGCAGTCGGACAGCCCCTGGCAGCGGGTGGCATCGACCGACTCGTTGACCGCATCGATGACCCGGGCAACCGAGATTTCCACCGGGTTGCCGGCCAGAAGGTAGCCGCCGCCGGGGCCGCGCACGCTCTTGACCAGGCCGGCGCGGCGCAGCAGCGAGAACAGCTGCTCGAGATAGGACAGCGAGATCTCTTGGCGCTTGGAAATGTCGGCCAGGCTCGTCGGCGCGGCGGCGCCATTCATGGCGAGGTCGAGCATCGCGGTGACGGCGTAACGTCCTTTGGTGGTCAAGCGCATAGCAGAGTCGCACGCATAAGGTCGAACATAGGGTCGAAGACCGACCCGCACGCGGCGGGCCGAAGGATGATCGCTAGACGACCATTATGAGAATCCCGAGTATCGCGGTCAACAATTAGGCGCGGGGCCCCGCAGGCGTCATTCGGCGCGAAAGGACTTAATGTGTCGCGAAAGGCTTAGGCGCTGCCACCGCTTTGCTTGCGGGGCGCCTCCTGGGCAGTGTCCGCGGTGCCCTTGCCCTGATCGTCGTCAAGCGGCGGGCAGCAGCTATCGACGTCGGCGAGCACGCCTTCGAAATCCTCGTCGCGCAGCTCCGGCAACTGGCCTGCCCGGTAACTGTGGTCGAGCCGGCGCAGGGTTTCGCACATCAGCTCGATGCGGCCATCGACGGCATGCATATGATCGAGCATCGCCTGCATCGAGCGCGCCACCGGATCGGGCATGTCCTGGCTGACGCCGTAGGCATCGAAGCCGAACTTCTGGCGCATCGCCTCGCGGCGCTCCGGGTCGATGTCGAGGACGTCTTCGCTGTCGGGCTCTTCGCGCTTGACGATCTTGCCGGGAATGCCGACCACGGTCGCACCGCTCGGTACCGCCTTGGTGATCACCGCATTGGAGCCGATCTTGGCTCCCGCGCCCACCGTGAAGGGGCCGAGGATCTTGGCGCCGGCGCCGACGATGACGCCGTCTTCCAGGGTCGGGTGGCGCTTGCCCTTGTGCCAGCTGGTGCCGCCCAGAGTAACGCCCTGATAGAGCGTCACATCGTCTCCCACCTCGGTGGTCTCGCCGATCACCACGCCCATGCCATGGTCGATGAAGAAGCGCCGGCCGATGGTGGCCCCGGGGTGGATCTCGATGCCGGTCAGCACCCGGAACAGCTGCGATAGGCTGCGCGCCAGCCACTTGCAGTTCTTCTGCCACAGCCAGTGGCTCAGGCGATGTGCCAGCAGGGCATGCAGGCCCGGATAGTTGGTCAGCACTTCCAGGAAGTTGCGTGCCGCCGGGTCCCGGGCGAACACGCTGTTGATATCTTCTCGCAGACGACGAAACATGCGGCAGATCCTTAATGGACGAGAGTCGGCGTGCAGCAGGGCCGCGCGGACTCTGATTATTGGGGCGCCGGATGTTCGCTGCAAGGCGCCCTTTTCATCAGCTTAGGCAGACGTCTTCGTGATCACTCTTGGTCGCCGCGCGCGACCTGCTTCTCGGTGGCGCTGAGAATGCCGCGCAGGATGTTGATCTCCATCTGATCCGGGCGGGCGCGCAGGTACAGGCGGCGTAGCCGAGCCATCAACTGGCGGGGCTTGTCCGGATCATGGAACTTGAGGGCGATCAGGGTGCGCTCCAGGTGCTCGAAGTAACGCTCCAGGTCGGCGTGGCTGGCCGGCGGGTGATCCCAGGCGATGCCGAACACCGCCTCGTGCTCGGAGCTCGCCGCCTGGCCGGGTTCTTTCGGGGACTGGTCTGAGGCCTCCTCGGCGGACTCGGCGTCGCCCTGCGTTGCCGGCGCGCTGTCGGTTGCTTGGTGGTCGAGCCAGGCCAGGCGGCATTCATAGGTCAGCACCTGGACGGCAGCCGCCAGGTTCAGCGAGCTGTAGTCCGGGTTGGTCGGGATATGCACGTGGGCATGACAGCGCTGCAGCTCGGCGTTGGTCAGGCCGGTGTCCTCGCGGCCAAATACCAGCGCTACCCGGGCCTCGGCGTCGGCAAGCTCCGCCGGCAGGCGCTCGCCCAGCGCGCGGGGCGTGATCATCGGCCAGGGCAGGGTGCGCGAGCGAGCGCTGGCGCCGACCACCAGCCGGCAGTCGGCCACGGCGCTCTCCAGGTCATCGTATACCGGGGCGTGATGGAGGATCTTGTCGGCCCCCGAGGCCCGAGAGATAGCCTCCGCCGAGCGCGATTCGCTGCGCGGCGCGACCAGGGCCAGATCGGCAAGGCCCATGTTGTGCATGGCGCGGGCGGTGGCGCCGATATTACCGGGATGGCTGGTGCCGATGAGGACGATGCGAATGCGCTCGAGCATGGGGCCAGGGCCTGTCTTGAGTGTCGTTGGGCGCCATAGTCTAGCATGCACCACCGGTCGCATGCGGCCCTTGGCCGGCGCTGTCGATGGCGAAGGGAAGGCGAGTCTGCTAGGATACGCCCCGATTTGCGTCACCGTTCTTTAACAGTACCCGACTTCTCGAAGGCTCGATCATGCATCCGATGGTCCAATTCGGTCTGCGCGCCATGCGCAGTGCCGCCGAACAATTCGTGCGCATTCGTGAGCGCATTGAAAACTCTCACGAAGAACACAACCTCGACCGCCTGCTCGAAGACGCTGGCCGCAACGTCGAGACGCTGGTCGCCAACCAGCTCTCCCGCGGTTATCCCGAGCACGGTGTGTCCGGTCGCTACATTCCCTACCGTGAAGGTCAGGGTGAAGGCGCCGATCATCACTGGAAGATCGAACCCTTCCACGGCTATTCCAACCTGAGCGTGGCTGGCAGTGGCTTTGCGCTGTCGCTGGTGTGCCTGGTCAAGGGCCGCCCGGAACACGCCGTGGTGATCTGCCCGTTCGCCGATACCGAGTTCCTGGCCAGCCGCGGTCGCGGCGCCCAGCGTAACGGCAAGCGCATTCGCGTGCCGAAGACCACCGCCATTGCCGGCTCGCGCCTGGCGATGGGGCTGCCTGAAATGTGGCTGCGCCCGCGCCACCTGCCGACTTACCTGACCCTGGTGCAGCAGCTCGGCCCGCAGATCGAAACTCAGGTCGCCACCGGTAGTGGCCTGCTCGACCTGGCCGAACTGGCCAGCGGTCGCTGCGATGCGGCCTTCGTGCTCGGCCTCGAGGAGCAGGACAAGCTGGTCGGTACGCTGCTGCTCAAGGAAGCCGGCGCGCTGCTGGGCACCCCCGACGGTGGCCCCAGCGTCGAGATCGAAGGCCAGCTGATGGCCGCCGGCCCGCGTCTCTACAAGACGCTGATGCAGCAGCTCAAGCCGCATATGGTCTGACGCTCTCTCGTCGCCGAGACAGCCGCGATCGCCCTGCCTTGATCGCGAAAGACGAAACCCCGTACGCCTTGGCGTGCGGGGTTTTTTTGTGCCCGATTTTAGAGAGGGGCTCTCGGCGCGAGGCTTTTGGAGCGGTGCCTGGGGTGGGTGCTTAGCCTCCAACGAAAACGCCCCCGCTCGAGGAGCGGGGGCGTAAGGGTCCGTCAGTGTCAACGACGGCGGAGGGCCAGAGGCGGTTGCCTATCAGGGCAGTTCCTCGGCGTCCTCGTTTTCCTTGGGTGCCGGAATCAGGTCGGTGCGCTGCAGCTTCAGCGGCAGCAGTAGCGCCGAGGCCACGTAGATCGACGAGAAGGTACCCACGCCGACGCCAATCAGCAGCGCTATGGCGAAGTTGTGGATCATGTCGCCGCCCAGCACCAGCAAGGCCAGCAGCACCAGGATCGTGGTACCCGATGTTGCCAGGGTACGGCTCAGGGTCTGATTGATGGCGTCGTTGAAGATGGCCGGCATGTCATCGATACGCGAAAGGCGAATGTTCTCGCGGATTCGGTCGTAGACGATGATGGTGTCGTTCAGCGAGTAGCCGATCACCGCCAGCACCGCCGCCAGCACCGTCAGATCGAACTCGATCTGGAACAGTGAGAAGGCGCCAAGCACGATGATGACGTCGTGAATCAACGCCACGATCGCGCCCACGGCGAACTTGTACTGGAAGCGGAAGGCCACGTAGAGCATCACCACGCCCAGCGCGACCAGCATGCCGAGGCCGCTCTGGTCACGCAGCTGCTCGCCGACCTGGGCGCCGACGAACTCGGCCCGCACCAGAGTGACTTGATCGCCGCCGGCACGCAGCAGGTCGGTGACCTGCTGGCCGACATTGGGATCGAAGGCCTGCTGCAGGCGGATCAAGATCTCGTCGGCGGTGCCGAAGGTCTGCACCGAGATATCCTGGAAGCCTGCGGCCTCCAACGTCTGGCGCACGGTATCGAGCGACGGCGCCGTGTGATAGCTGACCTCGACCAGCGTGCCGCCGGTAAAGTCGAGCCCCAGGCTGAGCTGCTGCACCGCCAGTGACACCAGGGCGATCAGCAGCATCACCGCCGAGGTCGTGAAGGCCAGGCGGCGCTTGCCCATGAAATCGAACTGTCGCATCGCTAGGCTCCTCATATCCAGAGTTTCTTGAGTGGCTTGCCGCCGACGGTCAGATTGACCATGGCGCGGGTCACCATCAGGGCGGTGAACATCGAGGTCAGGATGCCCAGCGACAGGGTTACGGCGAAGCCTTTGACCGGGCCGGTGCCGATCGAGAACAGGATCAGCGCCACCAGCAGGGTGGTCAGGTTGGCGTCGACGATCGATGTGAAGGCGCGTTCATAGCCGGCGTGGATCGCCTGTTGCACCGAGAGCCCGGTTCGCAACTCCTCGCGTATGCGCTCGAATATGAGCACGTTGGCGTCCACGGCCATACCCAATGTCAGCACGATACCGGCTATGCCGGGCAGCGTCAGGGTCGCGCCAAGCATCGACATGGCGGCGATCACCAGCACCAGGTTGACGCCCAGCGCCACGTTGGCGATCAGGCCGAAGGCCTTGTAGCGCAGCAGCATGAAGGCCACGACCAACAGCAGGCCGATCTGCACCGAGAGGATGCCGCGATCGATGTTGTCCTGGCCGAGGCTTGGACCGATGGTGCGTTCCTGCACGAAGTAGATCGGCGCGGCCAGCGAGCCCGAACGCAGCAGCAGGGACAGCTCGGCCGCCTCGGTGGGTGAATCGAGCCCGGTAATGCGGAAGCTGTTGCCCAGCGCGCTCTGTATGGTGGCAAGGCTGATGATGCCCCGCTCGGTATAAGGGTCGCGCACCACCTCCGGCTTGCCGTCCTTCATGACGGTGCGGTCGTTGGTCTTGTGCTCGATGAACACCACCGCCATGTTGCGGCCGATGTTGGAGCGAGTCGCCCGGTTCATCAGGGTGCCGCCGGTGCCGTCCAGGTCGATGTTGACCTGCGGGCGGCCGTTCTCATCGAAGCTGCGGGTGGCGCTGGAAACGCTGTCGCCGGTGATGATCACGTCGCGCATCAGCTCGGCGGTACGCGGACTGGAGCGGAACTGGAGGGTCTCGGTTTCCTGTTCCGGCGTATCCGGGCGGGCCTCGAGGCGGAATTCCAGGTTGGCGGTCGCACCCACCACGCGCTTGGCAGCCGCGGTGTCCTGTACGCCGGGCAGCTCGACCACGATGCGGTTGGGGCCTTGGCGCTGCACCAATGGCTCCGCGACACCCAGCTCGTTGACGCGGTTGCGCAGCGTCGTCAGGTTCTGGTTGATCGCGTAGTCCTGAATTTCATCCACCGCCTGATCGCTGAGGGTCATGCTCAGCCTGGCGCCACGGTCCGCTTCGGCGTCCGCGTACTGGAAGTCAGGGAAGTCACGGCTGATCAGGCTCTTGGCCTCATCACGGTCCTCGGCGTTCATGAAGTCCATGCTCACCGTGCGACCGTCGATCTCGGTATTGCGGTAGCGGATGCGCTCGCTACGCAGGGTCTCGCGCATGGCGCTGGCGTTGACCTCGAGGCGCTGGGTCACGGCGGCGTCCATGTCGACCTCGAGCAGGAAGTGCACGCCGCCGCGCAAATCCAGACCCAGGGTCATCGGGGAGGCCGCCAGGTCGCGGAGCCAGGACGGTGTCGACTCGGCGAGGTTGACGGCCACCACATGGTCGTCATCGAGCAGGCCATCGACCACGCCACGGGCGCGCATCTGGTCGGATGCACTGTCGAGGCGCAGCAGGACGCTATTGGCGCCACGCTCGGTAGACTTGAGAGGAATGTCGGCATCGGCCAGGGCGGACTGAACCCGCTCTAGCTGAGACTCGCTGAGGTTTTCGCCGCCACTGGCGGGGCTGATCTGCACCGCGGGGTCCGCGGGGAAGAGGTTGGGCAGCGAATAGACCAGGCCGACGGCGAGGACAAGAAGTATCAGCAGATACTTCCACAAGGGGTAACGGTTAAGCATGCAGGCCCTGCCTTGTAGCTAACATGGCGACATCGCGGGAGCGATAGAGGGGGTCGCCACCAGCGCACCGCCAACGGGCGGGCGCGGGCCTGCCCGCCGGCGGTGCCGGGGTGCGAGATCAGATGGACTTGATGGTGCCCTTGGGCAGGACAGAGGCAACGGCGTTCTTCTGCACGTTGATCTCGGTGCCTTCGGCGATTTCCATGGAGATGAACTCGTCGGTCACCTTGGTGATACGACCCAGCATGCCGCCGCCGATGACCACTTCGTCACCCGTGGACAGGCCGCTGATCAGCTGCTTGTGCTGCTTGGCCCGCTTGGCCTGGGGGCGCCACAGCAGGAAGTAGAAAATCAGCACGAAGCCGCCCAGCATGACGATTTGAGCGATACCGCCGCCTGCGGCCGCGCCGCCTTCAGCGTGTGCCGGGGAAATGAAGAAGTCCAGCATGAGGGTAGTTCTCCTAAGAGGGTTTCTAGGGTCAATAATGACCGGATGATGAGGCCATCACCCGGTCGTCAGATTCGGTGCAGGCGTCCTTGCGACCCCGTCATTCCGGGGTTGGTTCCAGCGGCGGAACCGGCAATCCGCGACGACCATAGTATGCTTCTACAAAGTTTGCCAATGTACCCGCTTCGATGGCACCGCGCAAACCGGCCATCAGGCGCTGGTAGTGGCGAAGATTGTGGATGGTGTTGAGCATCGCGCCGAGCATCTCGCCGCAGCGATCCAGATGATGCAGGTAGCCCCGCGAGAAGTTCTGACAGGTGTAGCAGTCGCAGTCGGCTTCCAGCGGCGAGGTGTCGTGACGATGCCGGGCATTACGGATCTTGATCGTGCCTTCGAAGGTGAACAGGTGGCCGTTGCGACCGTTACGGGTCGGCATCACGCAGTCGAACATGTCGACGCCGCGACGCACGCCTTCCACCAGGTCTTCCGGCTTGCCCACGCCCATCAGATAGCGCGGCTTGTCGTCCGGCATCCACTCGGGTAGATAGTCGAGCACCTTGATCATCTCTTCCTTGGGCTCGCCCACCGAAAGCCCACCGATCGCGTAGCCATCGAAGCCGATCTCATCCAGACCCTCGAGCGAGGTCTTGCGCAGGTCCGCGTACATGCCGCCCTGGATGATGCCGAACAGCGCCGAAGGCGAGTCGCCATGGGCATCGCGGGAGCGCTTGGCCCAGCGCAGCGACATTTCCATCGAACGCTTGGCCTCATCATGAGTGGCCGGGTAGGGCGTGCACTCATCGAAGATCATCACCACGTCCGAGCCCAGCGAGCGCTGCACGGCCATGGATTCCTCTGGCCCCATGAAGACCTTGGAGCCGTCGACGGGCGAGCGGAAGTGCACGCCTTCTTCGGTGATCTTGCGGGTCTTGCCCAGCGAGAAGACCTGGAAGCCGCCGGAGTCGGTGAGGATCGGCTTGTTCCAGTGGGCGAAGTCATGCAGGTCGCCGTGTTCCTCGATCACTTCAGTGCCCGGGCGCAGCCACAGGTGGAAGGTGTTGCCGAGGATGATTTCGGCGCCGATCTCCTCGACCGACTGGGGCGTCATGCCCTTGACGGTGCCGTAGGTGCCTACCGGCATGAAGGCCGGGGTTTCCACGGTGCCGCGGGGGAAGCTAAGGCGGCCGCGGCGGGCCCGGCCATCGGTGGCCAGGCGCTCGAAAGTCATGAAGCATTCGTTACGCATGAAGGCTGTCTCGTATCAAGGCTCTCGATAAGGCGTGGGCGACAGCATTTGCCCGCACTTAATGAGAGCGCCATAAAGAAGGTGGCCCGGCGCGGCGGGCCCTGGAAAATGCGATATAGGGCTAGCGGATGTCGGCTATTAGGTGTCGCTAGCCGGCGTTGGCGCGGGTCAGGAACATGGCATCGCCATAGCTGAAGAAAGCGTAGCCTTCCTCGACCGCGGCCCGGTAGGCGTTCATCACCGGCTCGAAGCCCGCGAAGGAGGACACCAGCATCAGCAGCGTCGACTCCGGCAGGTGGAAGTTGGTGACCAGCGCATCGACGCAGCGCCACTCATAGCCCGGGTAGATGAAGATATCGGTCTCGCCGCTATAGGGCGCGATTTCGCCGTCTTCACTCTTCAGGCAGGCCGATTCCAGGCAGCGCACGCCGGTGGTGCCCACTGCCACCACCCGGTTGCCGCGGGCCTTGGCCTCGCGGACCTTGGCGCAGGCGGTCTCGTCAACCTCGATCCACTCGCTGTGCATATGGTGGTCGCGGATGTCGTCGGCACGCACCGGCTGGAAGGTGCCGGCGCCCACGTGCAGGGTGACGAAGGCGCTCTCGATGCCTTTCTCCTCGAGCGCCGCCATCATCGGCTCATCGAAATGCAGACCGGCGGTGGGGGCGGCTACCGCGCCATCGCGACGCGCATAGACGGTCTGGTAGCGCTCGCGGTCGGCCAGCTCATCCTCGCGGGCGATGTAAGGCGGCAGCGGCATATGGCCGTGAGCCTCCAGCAGCGCGATCAGCGGCGTTTCACCGAGGAAGCGCAGCTCGAACAGCGCATCCTGACGGCCTTCCACTACCGCCCGCACATCGCCCTCGAAGATCAGCTCGGTGCCAGGCTTCGGCGACTTGCTGGCGCGGATGTGCGCCAGGCCGCGATGGGCATCCAGCGGACGTTCGAGCAGCATCTCGACGCGACCACCGCTGGCCTTCTGGCCGTGCAGGCGAGCCGGGATCACTCGGGTGTCGTTGAATACCAGAAGGTCTCCCGGCTCGAGGATCTCGAGCAAGTCCGGGAAGCGGCGGTGGTCAAGCGCCCCCGAGGTGCCATCGACGCACAACAGGCGGCAGTCACTGCGACGCTCGGAGGGATAACGGGCGATCAGCTCGTCGGGGAGCTCGTAATGGAAATCGGCGCGCTGCATGGGAGATATCGACTCGGGCTAACAAAAGCGGTGCAGGAATGGCATAGGGCCATTCGGACAAGGCGCCTAGGATACCCGTTCCTGCCAGTGAAGTCAGTCGCTTGCGGTGCGTTTATGATTGACCTGCGAGGTATCTACCGTATAATGCGTCCCCGCTGCCGGTGTGGCGGAATTGGTAGACGCAGCGGATTCAAAATCCGCCGCTAGCGATAGCGTGTCGGTTCGAGTCCGACCACCGGCACCATTCCCATTGATGACTTCGCGTCATTTCCTCGTAAGACCCTTCCTGCATTTTTCTAAAGCGTCCAGATGTTGCCTGGCACGTTTCTAGGTCGTTTTTGTGCGAATTCAATAGCCTCGGCTAGATGATCGGCTGATAGATGTGCATAGCGCATGGTCATCGTGATGGTCTGGCGACCCAAGCCTTCTCAATGTCAGTACGTCCCCGCCATTCAAAGTGACTAGCGAATGGGCGCCCCATTGTGCGCGCGCGGTGAGCTCCGTTGCCACGCTGCAAGGCGCCGACTAGCCCTGGCGCTGGGGGAGCTTGCCTTGTCATCACCTGCCCTTGGCTGCCTGTGCTAGGTTTTGCTTAGTCGTTAGGTTCAATTGACGTGGGGCTCCTCAAATGGAACCTTTGCTATAAGAAAAACACCTCAGCATCTGTAGCGAAGAAAATTCCTGCCATACATGAATTGCATGAGGTGGTCAGACAAGCTTTCTGCGACGTGACTGGCGTGCTGAAGCAAACCTGATCGGTTGATGGAAGAGGCGGGGCAGGTAAGCCAAGAGATTGAGAGGGCGCGCCGGTCACTTAAGCCGACAGGGACGGATACCGACTAGCCAAGAAGGCTGTGGTTAGGTGGTTTTAAGGTGGTAGGTATTATATATAAATAATACTTAATATAAATCTAGCAGGGAGGCAATGATGAAGTCTAATGATAATTTTCCGCAAGGAAGCATTGTAATGCCAGTAAGGCTTAAGTATGAAGGTGGCGTATTCGATGAAAATATGAGTGAGCTATACGATGGTGTTACTTCATTGGATGGGTTTTCGAAGATGATTCATATCGTAACTCATGCTTATATTAATGAGGAGGTCATAAGGCAAGCTACTGCACTTAAAGGAGCAAGAATATATAGACGGGCTTCTAAGCCTGGAAGTTTTGTAGAGGTTATTAATGTAGTTTTAGAGCACCCTCTCGAAACCATGACAGCTAAAATGGTTTACGATGGCTTCTATGATTTTTTAAAGTACTCTGGGAGTAAAGTAGTTGGTAAAGTTGTAGAGGCAAAAACAAGACGAGTAAAAAAACTGGTTAAGAGAGAACCGTTCATCAGCAGTCTTTGTGACTCTATGAGAAAACCAGTAAAAGAGATGCATAGACCTATCAAAAAAAATAATAATGTAACTATCGGCGTGGGGAAAGAGCGGTCCATGCTGATAAACTATGATTATCAGAGTCTTGGGTTTTTGCAAAATGAGCTTTTGCTTGAAATGGAGTATGGCCTTTTATGCAATGTGACAAAGATGAATGCTCTTTCTCCTCATGGAAGATTGTATCTTGATGAACTAGGAAGGACTGTTGCATATGAGGCTGATGAAACCCTTTCCTTCGCTGAAGGGCTAATGCTTAGTAAGTCACTTGATGATACAAAAAATGAAACTGGAAATAAGATTTGCGTTGATGTTAGGAAGCTTGTTGATGGTGAAGGAAAGATAATTAAGGTATATGTTTACAGTGTTAAGTAGTGGTGATGGGTGTCTGGTAGAGATATAGGTTGAGGCGGATAGCTTGTTATTATGATTTTGTAGGAGTGATTGTATGAGTGAGGTTGAGAAAGAGAAAAAGAATGAAGAGTTGTCGGGTGGTATTTATGATCTATATGTAGCTTGCTTGAAAAAAAATAACGCAATGGCTTCTTACTTAAAGGGTATTCCCGTTGATGGTGGGAGTCTTTATGAGGTTTTTAATTTCACATTAAAGTTGTGTGAGCACCATATAAAAACAAATGATTTCAGTGATGCGAAATTTTCTTATATAAATAATGGAGGCATTGAGAGGCTGCGGGGTAGAATTAAAAGTCTCGTAAAGCCAGAGGCGGCCAGGAATGGTGATGATAAAATTGGCGACCTTGCTGGTGAGATATGGGGATTATTGGATTGGCTGGAAGCTAATTCTTGGGGAGAGAAGAAGTATGAGGTAAGTGAGGCGAAGATAAACTTGCTTAACTCCATTAATGCATCTTCAAATAATAGATTGAGAGAAAGCTTTCAAAAGAAATTGATTGATCGGTTGACTCAAGATAAAAAGTTCGAGTCCATTGTCGAAATCACTTCGATTGTTAATGATAAGGTTCATTCTTCTCTAGAAGCAATGCGGCATTCTTTAGATAAAGATATTGAGGGTGCTAATACTAAAGCTGGGGAGATATTGGAGAAACTTGAGATAGCCGAAAAAAGTGCTTCTTTTACTTATCTTTATGCAGGTTTCGACTCCTTGAGGAATAATTTGAGCACATCGCTAGAAGAATCTAATGGTAAGTTGAATAATTTTAAAAAGGCTATTGTTCTTCTGCCAGTGGCTGTTTTTATTCTAGCGGTAGTCGCGCTATATTCTTCTCCGGAAACCTTTACTTGGCAAAACAAACTTTCTGTTGGTGCGCCTATAGCATCGATAGAATTTGTTTTGATTTATTTTTTTCGGATTGAACTTTCTAGAGCAAAGAGTCTAGAGGAAATGCTTTGGCAGGCTGATAATGAGTCGGCTGCAATAGCTTACTATGCAGCTTATTCCAAGACTGAAAATATAGAAAGTAGTTCAGATATATTTAAGAAGTTTAACGACTTTGTTTTCAGCCCGGTTAGAGGATCAGATTGGAATCCTCCAACTGTAACGGATGGCCTTTCAGACCTTTCTAAGATGTTCGGAAAGTGAAAAAGTTTTGCCTAATTTTAAACGAATTCTTGCCAAAAGATTTCCAATGTTATGCGTTAAGTCTGTACAGTTATTGGCATGCATCCCTTAGCCTTCAAAATCCGTCGCTAGCGATAGCGTGTCGGTTCGCTTCCGGCCACCGGCAACACAAATCAAGTACTTACTCACCTCCCTCTCCGAGTCTTGATTCTTCAGCACTCCGAATTGATCAATCCAATGCTTTTCAAGCTTCAGTGAAGGCTCCTTCGTGCCCAGCGCTCTAGCCGCAGATGAAGATGCGCCCATGGCTGCTGGTCGACCCAAGTGATCAGCTGGAGGGCCGACCGATTTCGTCTTTCAGCCATTCGGCCAACTGCTCGATATCCCGCCGCGGGGCGCTCGCGGGCAGCCACAGCCCGAGCCGAGCCGGCGTTTTGATGAACCCCCAGGGCGCGATCAGGCGGCCGGTGCGCAGGTCCTCTTCCACCAGATAGGACGGCGCGATGGCCACACCCAACCCCACCAGCGCGGCCTCGAGCATGTAGTTAAGGTGCTCGAAGGACTGGCCGTGGCGTATGGTTGCGGGATCCAGCTCCTGGGCCACGAACCACTGCGACCAGGCCTGCGGGCGCGACTGGGTATGCAGCATCGGCAGTTTCGTGAGTTCGTCGGGCGCTGGAGTATCGTGCGTCGTCGCATCGAGCAACTGCGGAGCCAGCACCGGCCCCATGCGCTCCGGCGCGAGTTCGACCACTTGTACGTCGTCGGGCCAGGGCGGTTCGGCGAAGCGCAGCACGGCGTCGACGTCGGTGCCGAGCCGGCCGGCCACTTCCTCGTCGGCGGTCAGGTGCAGGTTCAGCCCCGGGCACTGGGCCTTCAGGCGGTCCAGCCGGGGAATGAACCAGCGAGCGAGGAAGCTGCCGGGGCAGCCGAGCACCAGCGGCGCTTCCGAGGCACGCCGGCGTAGCTGTGAGCAGGCCTGGCCGAGGTGCTCGAAGGCCTGTGAGGTCGAGGAACGCAATAGCTCACCTTCCTGCGTCAGCACCAGGCCACGGCCCTGGCGCCGGAACAGCGTTACCCCGAGCTGCTCCTCGAGCTGCTTGAGCTGGCGGCTAACGGCACCGTGGGTAACATGAAGCGCCTCGGCGGCACGCGTGACGCTAAGCGTGCGGGCCGTCTCATCAAAGGCACGCAGAGCATTCAGCGAGGGTAGTCGGTCACTCAAGGCGAGCTCCATATATGTCAGCTTTTCTCACATGTTAGCGAGCAATGATCGATTATCACAGGGTCGCGGCGCGATGTACCTTGAGGGTCATTCATCACTGCCAGGAGTCGCAAACATGGGTCTGCCGCACCCCAACCCCGAATTCGCTCCCGATGCCGGTGGTTTCTTCGGCCGCTTCGGCGGTCGCTTCGTCGCCGAAACCCTGATGCCGCTGATCCTCGAGCTTCAGGAAGCCTATGAGTCGGCCAAGCAGGACCCCGACTTCAACGCCGAGCTGGACGCGCTGCGCCGCGACTACATCGGCCGCGCAAGCCCGCTGTATCTTGCCGAGCGACTGACCGAGCGGCTAGGCGGCGCGCGGATCTATCTCAAGCGCGAAGATCTGATGCACACCGGCGCGCACAAGATCAATAACTGCATCGGCCAGGTGCTGCTGGCCCGGCGGATGGGCAAGCAGCGCATCATCGCCGAGACCGGCGCCGGCATGCACGGCGTGGCGACCGCCACCGTGGCCGCTCGCTTCGGCATGGAATGCATCATCTACATGGGCAGCACCGACATCGACCGCCAGCAGCCCAATGTGCAGCGCATGAAGCTGCTGGGCGCCAAGGTGATCCCGGTGACCAGCGGCACCGGCACCCTCAAGGATGCGATGAACGATGCCTTGCGCGACTGGGTGACCAACGTCGCCGATACCTTCTACATCATCGGCACCGTGGCCGGCCCGCATCCGTATCCTGCCATGGTGCGCGACTTCCAGTCGGTGATCGGCCGCGAGGCCCGCGAGCAGGTGGTCGAGAAAGAAGGGCGGCTGCCCGACTCGCTGCTGGCCTGCATCGGCGGCGGCTCCAACGCCATGGGCCTGTTCCATCCCTTCCTCGGCGATGAGGACGTGCGACTGATCGGCGTGGAGGCCGCCGGCGAAGGGCTGGATACCGGCAAGCATGCCGCCAGCCTGCAGGGCGGTAGCCCCGGTGTGCTGCACGGTAACCGCACCTTCCTGCTGCAAACCGCCGAAGGGCAGATCACCGACGCGCACTCCATCTCGGCGGGGCTCGACTATCCGGGCATCGGCCCTGAGCACGCCTGGTTACACGAGTCCGGTCGCGCCGAGTATGTCGCCGTCACCGACGACGAGGCGCTGGACGCCTTCAAGACTCTTTGCCGATTGGAAGGCATTATTCCGGCCTTGGAGTCGGCCCACGCCATCGCTCATGCGATTAAGTTGGCGCCGACGCTGCCGGAAGACCACGTGATGGTGCTGAACCTGAGCGGGCGCGGCGACAAGGACATGGCCACCGTCACCGAACACCTGGCCGACGAACTGGCGGCCGGCGCTCCGGCCGCCGACGCACCGGCACAATGAGGAGAGAGACGATGACCCAACGCCACGAACGCATCGCGCGCCGTTTCAATGAGCTCAAGGCCGCCGACCGCGCCGGCCTCGTCACCTTCATCAGTGCCGGCGACCCTGACTACGACACCAGCCTCGAGACGCTGCTGGCGCTGCCCGAGGCGGGCGCCGACGTGATCGAGCTGGGCATGCCGTTCACCGATCCCATGGCGGATGGCCCTTCGATCCAGGCCTCCACCCTGCGCGCCCTGGAAGCCGGGCAGACCATGGCCAAGACGCTGGAGATGGTACGAGCCCTGCGCGAGCGCGACGACGCGACCCCGGTGGTGCTGATGGGCTATTACAATCCCATCTACTGCATGGGCGTCGAGACCTTCCTCGCCGAGGCCGCCGAGGCGGGCGTGGACGGGCTGATCGTGGTCGACCTGCCGCCGGAGCATGATGCGGAGCTGTGTCTGCCGGCCAAGGCTCATGGCCTCGATTTCATCCGCCTGGCCACGCCGACCACCGATGCCAAGCGTCTGCCGCTGGTGCTTGAGAACACCTCCGGCTTTCTCTACTACGTCTCCAGCACTGGCGTAACCGGCGCCGCCGCGCCGTCCGCCGAGCGAGTCGAGCAGGAAGTCGACGCCATTCGCGCGCACTCCACATTGCCGATCGGCGTCGGCTTCGGCATTCGCACCCCCGAACAGGCCGAGCGCATCGCCCGCTTCGCCGATGCCGTGGTGGTTGGCTCGGCGCTAACCGACATCGTCGCCCAGGCCGAGAGCCCCGCCGAGGCTTCCCGCGGTGTGCTTGAGCTGACCCGCTCGCTGGCGGGTGCCGTACGCCGCGCCCGTGAGACGGCCGAGGCCTGAGCCAGGAAAGAGCAACCTCTTAAAAAGAACAAGAGAGGCAAGCCTTTTGATCGTGTGGTCTGATATTGCCTGCTGAGAGGCGAGTGATAAGGCACGAGAGGTTGAAAATGGCAAAGCCAGTTGGCCGAGAGGTCAGCTGGCTTTTTCTATGCTTACATTATTATTGTTAGGTCTTTCTAATAAATAAGAGGGCTTGTAAATATGCCTTAAGGGACTGCCTTTTTAGCCGGATTTAGTCCTTGTTCGTCATTGGGGTTGCGCACTATCAAGGCTGATTTACCCACCCGTTTATTGCGTGTATAGCGTACTATTTCCTCCTTCTTTAGTCTAAATGCCCTCAAGTTTACACAGGTAAACGCCGATAACGGATACTCAGATTTTCTTGCAGACTGGGGTGGACGTGCTCTTATGGGAATAAAAAAACCAAAACCAAAGTTAAGCTGGTGGAACCTGCAAACCAAGACCATGACGCTGGTGCTGGTTCCTATGCTGTTGGTCACCCTCATCTTGGTGGGGATGAAGACCTATCAGAGCATTCAGGCATCCCAAGAAGGCTTGGCGCTTCAGCGTGAAAAGCTGTTGGCAAGTCGCGAGCAGGCAGTGAAAGACGTGGTGCTGGCCGCCAAGAGCGCGATTGCCCCCATCTATGACCAAGCGGGCCCCGACGATGCAGACGCCAAGGCGCGTGCGGCCGAGATTCTGCGGTCGATTCGTTTTGATGGCGAAAACTATATCTTCGTCTATGAGTACGACGGCACCAACGTGGTGCTGCCGCATGCTCGCGACAAGGAAGGCACAAATCTGATGGGCCTCCAGGATGCCAACGGCAAATACCTGGTTCGTGGCCTGATCGAGACGGCGCAAGAAGGTGGTGGTTTCTATCAGTACACATGGCCGCATCCTGAAACGCGCAAGGACGAGGCCAAGTACTCCTACGCGGTGCCACTGGAAAAATGGGGCTGGATGCTGGGTGCCGGCGTTTATGCGATAGACGTGGAAGACGCCATGACCGGTGCCCGTGCGACCGCCAGTGATAACCTGCGCGACTCGATCGTCAGCTCTCTGCTGACGGCATTGGCTCTGTTTATCGGTGTTGCGGTATTGGCGAGCTTTCTGGTCAAGCGCACATTGCTACCGATTCGCTCGGCCGCCGAGACGATGGGCAGCATCGCCAGTGGCAAGGGCGACCTGACGCAGCGAATCAATGTCTCGACCCACGACGAGGTCGGCCAGTTGGCCGAGGGCTTTAACCTCTTTGCCTCGCGGATGCAGGACACCCTCCGCCAGGTGCGCGCAAACACCAGCCACGTGCGTGATGCCGCAACGCAAATGGAGCAGGGCAGTCAGGAGCTGGCCACTCGCACCGAGCAGGCGGCCGCCAATCTGCAGCAGACCTCTGCCTCGATGGAGGAGATTACCTCTACCGTGGATCACAGCGCCCAGTCTGCCCAGCAGGCCAATCAGTTGGTGCTGAGCACCGGTGAAGTGGCGCGCCGCGGCGAGACGGCCATGCAGGATGTCGAGCG
>NZ_FNCI01000008.1:26860-134000 GCF_900100755.1 Onishia taeanensis | reverse complement strand
CCGCTATTACCTCAACGGCAGCCACGCCGGCTTCATCATGTACGTCAACGACCCGGCCCATGACCAGAAGGACATCGACGCGATGCGGCAGGCCCTGAAAGACAGCAAAGGTCCTGGGAATTTCCGCAACCTCTTCCTCTACTCTCCGAGTGGCAAGAAAGACGGCGTGCAGATCATTCCGGTGAGCGAGGTCGCGGCGAAGGACGAGTTCTGGAACATCAAAAACATCACGCGGGACGACCAGCTGGCCGGCCACCGGACCCCGCCTCAGTTGATGGGTATCATCCCCCAGAATACCGGAGGATTCGGCGACGTCGAGAAGGCCGCCCGGGTGTACGTCGCCAACGAGCTCGAACCCATCCAGGCCACCATGATGGAAATCAATGAATGGGCGGGGGAAGAGATCGTCAGGTTCGACCGTTACTCCCTGGAAGGCGAGGGCGGATCGGGGCTCGACCCCAGCCGCTGAACTCGATCGCTATCCGCCCGCCGGCGACCACCTCGCCGGCCGATTACCAAGCCGCCCAACCGGGCGGCTTTTTCGTGCCCCCGCGCCGCCAACCTTGGTTGAGACGCATTCGTTCCTCTTAGTGCATCAATCGCTCTGTGCGCTTGCCTGAGCGTCGCCGTTCTCTGGCCGATCACGGCCTCGCCTTCTCGCCGCGCGACCGCTGAGCGCAGCCAGCGGCCACCACCGGCCCACCCCAGCGGCGCCCCGCCGCGCGCCGTCGACACCCCGCCCCGCCTGCGCGCTAAACGTGTCGGTTTTTATGCACTCATGCACCAGGGCTCCAGGCCGCGCAGTTGCTGGGCTGCGCTTGGGTTATTAAGGGCATGGTTTTTATGCGCTTTCATGCAGCTTCTACGGTTATGCACAGGTGGTTGGTTGAGGTGCATGGCTCAATGCAAAGAGCCCGCTGAAATCATCAGCCGGCTCTTTCAAGGTGTGACATTTTTGGTACTAAATGCCTATAAAGCCCTTGGTTGTGGGTATTCGCTCCAATCCATCATCGGCGCGACGGAGAAGGTGCGATCCAGAGGTGCGGGAGTCGAGGTCGCGTTGGCCAGGTCAGTCATAACGTTGCAGTGCCGTGGTGGTGCCCGGGGATCGGCGCCGCGCGGTCGCGGGTGTCTCGCCTGGGCCGAAGGGCTGGGGCTTGGTCAGAAGTGGTGCGGCGAGCGCACCCCGAAAAGGGGCGTATTCTCCCATAACTGCTTGCCGGGTGCATGTGACCATCGGCAGTCGATGGCCGCCGTTATCCGCTCGTTCCGGGCAGGCTGGTATATCGCCTCGCGAAAGCGCTCAGGCCTTGTGGCTTGGCCCATGGCCCAGGGGACGTTAGTGGCTGGCGCAGAGCATCAGGGTAAGCGTATTGAGCACGGCTTTTTATCTGCCTGAGCACGGCTTTGTATCTGCCTCAACCGCGACGTTGTAAATAGCGCGTCGTGAATCGCAGAGACAGCCGCTAAATCTGCAAGGATTGAGTCAGGCACTAATGTCGCACTTTAAAGACAGTGGAGTCGTTGAGCGTTACTTTTCTTACACACTAAACGTTTACACTGAACTTTTCGTACTGAGTCGCACTGAACTGTACTGAAATTCCTGCGCGGCACTTCCCGAGCAAAACATTCTGCCTACAGCAACTCGCCAATCCGTACTGAGTCTTGGGTTGACGTATTAGAGGCGCTCAATGTCGACCAGGTGGCCAATGATGGGATAGCCCGCTTTCTTGGCTGCCTCTTCTGCTTCCATTTGCGCTTCAAGGCGAGAAATGCTGCTCGAGCGGTGCTCGAAGATGGTGTCGAGTTCAAGGCGCTTAGTACGCACGGCCAGTTTGACCAGGTGGCCCGTCTTGTAAGATTCAACCTGTTCCTTGGTGGGGCGCTGCTTCTGGCGGGGCTTGATGTCTGAGGCCGGGGCCTTGTTGGCGGCTTGAGCCTGGCGCTTGGCTTTTTCTTTCTCGCTGTTGTCTTGGAAGGCGTCAATCTCGCGACGCATGCTCTCTTCAAATTCGCTTAGATTCGTCATCATACTCGTGCTTTTCCTAATGATAAGGGTGCCATCTTTTATTCAGATGATGGCGGTTGTGGCAATACGCTAACTTCTATCGTCTCTTTTCTTTAAAACTTATGTCTTACAAGAAGTCGCTAGGCGAGACGCGATAATGTCAGGTAACGTCAAATAAAAAGCCATCAGCTTTGCCTTGCGTTGGCTTGGGTCATTTAGGCGAATAAATCGATCCACTGGCTCGCGTGTCATTCTCAATGCTTGCCTGGACAAATCTTGGGCACTGCAATCGATAGCCTTGATGGTCACGACGTATAAACGCCTTGCAGCGACCATCGCGCAGTGAACGTTCTGATATGCGCATGCGGCTATGGGGCATCGAGATGATAAGACCAACGACAGATGTTGCGGCGCTGATTGCTCGCCTCTGGCCTAGCGGCCGAAAATTGTCGATATTCAGTTGAAGATACATGACCCTTAGCGCTTTGGCTACTATTGGCTCCAGGCTTGTCTGCATGGCTTGAATGGGCTATCAGCGACCTTATTCCGGTGGCCATGATGTGCTAGCCACCGATGATACGATCATCTTCACTATCACCGTCGCCCTCAGATCTTCCCTCGTGGAAGATCGTATCGAGAGGGCGATGATTCGAGCGTGGTTACAGCTTGCCGGTCAAAAATTGAGCTTCACCCATGCCAAAGCTCCAGTCGGCATCTCCATTCTCGGTAATGGAGACCATCAGGTCCTGAGGTGAAATACCGCACTCGGACTCTAGTCGTTCCGCAAGTAGGGCGTAGAGCCGCTCTTTCTGATGCTGTGTCCTGGGTTTGCTGACGATGCTGATCATCACCAGGTTGTCGCTTCTGCTGAGCCCAAGGCCAGTGTCCTCGACGACCAATTCGTTGGGCTCGTGCTGGTGCACGATCTGATAGCGGTCGGTTGCCGGTACCTCGAAGGCTTCCAACATGGCCTCGTGAGCGGTATCCAACAAGGTCTTCAGCGCTTTCTCGTTGCGTCCTTTGACCACATCAAAACGTAATAGCGGCACGGTGAGTTCCTCTTACAGTCACCTGTTGGCATTCCAATATGCCTGAAGGCATGCGCAGGGTGAACAAGAATGGATGGCTGTTTGCGTGCTAAGGAAGTGGGGTTTGTCGAGGTTTTTTTAAAGGCCAGCGACCACAAATAAAGCCGGCAATGTATAGCGTGTCCGTGCTGCTGGCTCAGGCGCTGCCGCGTACCCGTGAACGTGAGCATGAGTGAGTGTGAGGATGGGGCATTCGAGGCGATAGCGGGCCTCCCGCTAGTGGATTGGCTGTGTGTGCCCATGGCGCTTGTGCTAGGACTATTCATAAGGCTGGCGCAACCGCCGGCCGGTCGCTGAAAGGGGATGACATGAGTCAACGCACTGCGGCCCTAGAGGCCCTCCGGGATGACCTGATTGCCCGTATCGAGCGTTATCAGGCCAGCAAGCAGCGCTCAGAAGGTGCGCTGGACAAGGATTTGGAAGACCAGTCTATCGAGCTTGAGAATAGTGAAGTGATCGATTCGTTGGAAAACGAGGCGGAAGCCGAGCTCAGGCAGGTCATGCATGCCCTCGAGCGCATCGAGGCGGGGGAGGGGGAGCGCTGCGAGCGCTGTGGCACCACCATCGACGACAAGCGATTGACGGCACTGCCCTACACCACGCGCTGTATCAATTGCGCCGAGCAACTATCCGGCTTCTGATGGTCGATGGCCGTGCCGGTATTGTCACCCGCTGGGCATCTGGCGTGTTCTACTATCTGTCATGTGTACCATCATGCGCGCGATGGTGTATGGCAGGCGTCAGAAGGAGGCACAGCAAATGGGCGATAGAGGCAAGCATGCGTGATGGTGCCAGCAAGAAGAAAACGCTGAAGGGGGCAGGGCCTGGGCATGGATGGCTTGGGGTGCTCAGTCTCGCCTTACTCTTCGTGCTCGCCGGTTGTGAAGGAAGCTCGACTCCACCGGCAAGCGATGCCAACGAGGAAACGGCTTCCGCTCAGGCCCAGGTATCATCTTCGCCCGCAGACACTTCTACGGACTCACCTGAACAGCCGGAGGCGCTGACCGAGCCCGTCACTGTGACCGTGACGACGCAGTTGACCGATGCGCGGCGCCTGCAGGTAACCGGGCGCACCAACCTGCCGGACCGAGCCCGGTTGCTAGTGGTGCTCGAGCGCGAGGCCAGCGGCGTTAACTGGCAGATGCGGACCGAGGTAGATGATGGCCAGTTCACTGCCGGGCCGTTGGGGCCAGGGAGTGGGCTGATCGCTGGGCGCTATCTGATACGTGTGTCGATGCCGGCGGCCGACGTTCAGCCGTCGACGGTCAAGGCGCGGATCGGTGCTCGCGGCGAGCACTTGGCCGGCCCTTTGGTGGCTCGGTCGCCGCATGGGCTTGGCAATGTCATCGAGTATCGGCAGGAGTATCAGGTCGAGCAGTAGCGTATCGTCGACGCCTTGGCACCTTGGCAATGAGGAATGTTCAGGTTCAGGCTAGGGCTAGCAATTTGCTTGAAAGGAAAGCCTTGGTAATGAAAAATTCTGGGGAACGAAAAGTACTGGCGGATAAAAGAAATGCGTGCCGGTCGTGCCGGTCACGCAAAAAAGAAATGCACTGAAGGCGACATCCAGGCGATGGCGGGATTGCCGCGCCTGATGACGTTGACGTGGTCAAGGAGGCAGTTGGTGCCTGCCTTGAACACGTCGGGGCAGTATAGTGAGTCGGCCTTTGCGTAATAAGAGGGTACAATCGAAAACTAGTGTTTCCAATTTGGAAACACTTGCTCGAACGTACCGGTAAGGAGCCGACGATGGCAGTACTCGACGCACTCAGGGTCTTCGTTGAGGTGGTGAAGGCCGGCAGCTTCACCGCGGCCTCGCGTCGCTTGGGAATTTCCAAATCCATGGCCTCCAAGCGCGTTGCATCGCTGGAAGATGAGCTGGGGGTCAATCTGCTGCATCGTTCGACCCGTTCGCTGCACCTCACCGAGGCGGGGCAGATCTATTACGAGCACGGCCTGCGCATCCGCGAGGAGCTGGATGCCGCCGAAGCGCAGGTGCAGTCGGTCACGGCTCGTCCGAGAGGCCAACTGAAGGTCAGCGCTCAGGTCAGTTTCGGTTTCATGTACCTGGCGGAGCCGACCACCGCCTTCATGCGTCGCTATCCTGACGTGGCGGTAGAAATCCTGCTCGAGGATCAGCGCTTCGAGCCCATCGACGATGCCGTCGATCTGGCTATCCGTATGGGACCCTTGCCGCCATCTAGCCTGGTCTCGCGCCCGCTGTGCAAGGTGGTCTATGGCCTCTATGCGGCGCCGGAGTATCTGGCACGCGTCACCGCCCCCGTGCACCCCCAGGATATCCGCGATCACGACACTATCTTCTACGGCAACTATGACCTGGGCGCCCATTGGCGCTTTTCCCTCAACGGTCAGCCACTGGACATCGAGCCGAACTCACGGCTGGTCATCAACAACCTGCTGGGGGTGGTGGAGGCCGCCAAGGCCGGCTTCGGTCTTGCCTATCTGCCCACGTTCGCTGCCCGCTCGCCAGTGGCCGAAGGCCAGCTGGTGCCGCTGCTACAGCCTTACTGGAACGAGCATGGCAGCATGCTGGTGCTGTTTCGCTCGCGAAAGTATCTGCCGGACAAGACCCGTACCTACCTGGATTTCATCACCGATTGGTTCCGTGAAAACCTTGTGCTGTGAAAACTTGGCGCTATGAAAACCTAGTTTTGTGGAAACGTAGCGCTGTGAAAAACTCGGCCTGTGAAAGCCCCGCTCACCAAAGCCTGCCAACTGGTTCGCCAGACAGACGCTCTTACCAGGGGATCGGTTCACCCGCCCAGTCCCAGAAGCTGCCGCTGTCGGCGGGCGTGCGGGCATCCATCACCTCGAGCAGCCGCTCGGCGACGAAGCTAGGCGTGAACAGCTTGCCCTCTGGCACTCGCGCCTGAAAGGGCTTGGAGAGTTCGGTATCGGTGGTGCCGGGGTGCAGGCTCAAGAGGATGGCCTGCTTGTTGAGGCGTTTAAGTTCGATGCTGGCGCCCTTGAGCAACATATTGTGGGCCGCCTTGCTGGCGCGATAGGCATACCACCCGCCCATCCTATTGTCGCCGATCGAGCCGACCCGCGCCGAAAGGCTGGCGAAGAGGGCGGGGTGCTTGCCCTTGAGCGATGGCATCAGCGCCTGAAGCAGCATTGCCGGCGTGGCCGCATTGACGTGATAGAGATGCTCGAGGGCAGCGAAGCTTAGCTCATCGAGCTTCTTCTCCGGGGCGATGCCGCGCTGTTCGTCGTGCAGGGTGCCGATGGCATTGAAAACCAGATGCACCGGGGTGCCCGCCAGATGATCCGCCAGCGCATCGAGGCCCTGGTCGGTGGTGACGTCCAAAGCCAGATGGGTGAGGCGCGGGTCGTCATGGTCTGGTGTCTGGCGCGAAACGGCGATCACACGTCCCGGCCGTGGGCTTGCCAGCAGCGTTTCCAGCATGGCGCGGCCGATGCCGCCACCTGCGCCGGTGATCACGGCCGTGAAGTCGTCGGGAAGATAGTTGAGCATGGGCGCTTCCTGAACATTGCCTTGGTTATGGGCATGGGGTGTGTGGTGGGAAAGAGCCGAATCCAGCAACTCTCCGCTATGGACTCGGCGCGGCACGAATGATTCCCGGCTGATGGGGGGCCAGGGAGTGCGTATAATGCCCCACCAGGTTTCAACCACCCATGGATCGATCGACATGACCGTACGTACCCGTATCGCGCCGTCCCCCACCGGCGATCCCCACGTGGGCACCGCCTACATCGCACTGTTCAACCTGTGCTTCGCCCGCGCGCACGGTGGCCAGTTCATCCTGCGCATCGAAGATACCGATCGCGAACGCTCCACCGCAGAATCCGAGCAGATGATCCTCGATTCTCTGCAATGGCTGGGTCTGGACTGGGACGAGGGGCCGGATGTCGGCGGCCCCCATGGTCCTTACCGCCAGAGCGAGCGCGGCGATATCTATGCCGAGCACGCCCGAAAATTGCTCGAGGCGGGGCATGCCTTCAAATGCTACCGCACCAGTGACGAGCTCGATGAGCTGCGCGAGGCGCGCAAGGCCGCCGGTCAGCACATGGCCCTCAAGCCGGCCGATCTGGCGCTACCCGCCGAGGAGCATGCGCGCCGTGAGGCCGAGGGCTGGCCCTATGTGGTACGCATGCAGGTGCCAAGCGAGGGCACCTGCGTGGTCGAGGACATGCTGCGGGGCACCATCGAGGTCGAGTGGACCCAGGTCGATGCGCAGATCCTGCTCAAGTCAGACGGCATGCCCACCTACCATCTGGCCAATGTGGTCGACGACCACCTGATGGGAATCACCCATGTACTGCGCGGCGAAGAGTGGATCAACTCGGCGCCCAAGCATCAGCTGCTCTATGAGTATTTCGGCTGGCCGATGCCGACCCTCTGCCATATGCCGCTGCTGCGCAATCCGGACAAGTCGAAGCTCTCCAAGCGCAAGAATCCGACGTCGATCAACTATTATCGTCGCATGGGCTTCCTGCCGCAGGCCGTCACCAACTATCTGGGGCGGATGGGCTGGTCGATGCCCGACGAGCGCGAGAAATTCACCCTCGACGAGATGATGGCGCATTTCGATGTACAGCGCGTTTCCCTCGGCGGCCCGGTCTTCGATCTGGAGAAGCTGACCTGGCTCAACGGCGTCTATATCCGTGAAGACTTGGATGACACCGCCTTGCTGAAGGCCCTGAGAGACTGGGCGTTCAACGAGGACTATGTCCGCCAGATCCTGCCTCAGGTGCGTCCCCGCGTGGATACCCTGTCCCAGGTCATGCCGCTGGCCGGGCACTTCTTCTCGGGTCTGCCGGCCATCGAGGAGTCGAGCTTTTCAAGCATCAAGCTCGAGCGCGATGAACTCGTCAAGCTGCTGCAGTTCCTCGTCTGGCGCCTCGAGGGTGTGACTCGCTGGGAAAAGGAGTCGCTGCTGGCCGAGGTCAAATTGCTGGGCGAGCACTTCGAGCTCAAGATGAAGGCCTTCCTGGCGCCGGTGTTCATCGCGATCACCGGGTCGGCGACCTCCACCTCGGTGATGGACGCCATGGCCATCCTCGGCTCCGACATGACGCGTGCGCGTTTGCGACACGCAATCGCCGTGCTCGGGGGCGTGTCGAAGAAGCAGGCCAAGCGTCTCGAGAAGGAATTCCGCGAGCTATAGGCCACCGCGATAAAGTTATCGAAGCATGTTGACGAGAGCGGGGCGTATCAGTAATATACGCCTCGTTCTCGAGAGACACGGGGCCTTAGCTCAGCTGGGAGAGCGCAACACTGGCAGTGTTGAGGTCAGCGGTTCGATCCCGCTAGGCTCCACCAATCTCGTCCGAAATGCTCATTTCGGGAAAGAACGGGTTTCGATGCGTCCCATTCGTCTAGTGGTCCAGGACACTGCCCTTTCACGGCAGTGACAGGGGTTCGAACCCCCTATGGGACGCCACCCGATTCTCCTACAGCACTTGTCAGCATAAGAGACCAGACGCCCGAGGCGTCTTTTTTTGTCGCTGTCATTTCGTCTGACCTCCTTTCTATTGAACTTGACCTGCACCGTTCCGGTGGCTTCGGGTCATGTCCGCTCCGCTACAGCCGATCTTGGCGTTATCCGCCGATTTGGCCTTCTTGATACTTGACATGGACGCCGAGTTGTCCACGTCCCCTTTGCCGATGCTTTGTCTTGTGCATAATTCTTGTACTCGTCAACCCTTTGTGCGTAATTTTCAATAAATCCATTAAAATCAATGGCTTATTTTTGGTTAAAAAATAATCAATCTGAGCGTAACCCCCCTGTCATGGTGGCTGCTGGCAGTTTTCTCAAGGTTTTAAACAGACTTATCCACAGAAAGTGTGGAAAACGCCGTGAGGCCTTCAAATAGCTGGGCTGGCGACGCCTTTGGTAGCTAAAAATCGCTGCTTGCCATGGTGTTCGGTTGAGGCCCATGCAGGGATTGCGGGTATGGGGCTTCGACAAGACTTGTGCAGGGAGTAAAAGCAGGAGCCTTCGCTATCTCCCCATCTCTCCTGCGCTATCAGGCAACGCGACCTGTATCGGATGCAAGGACGAGGGCGTGTCGATGGCTGACATGGCGGAGCTGGCGATGTCGATAGAGGAGGGGCGCGGGGCCGGAGGGAGATAAGGCGGCCCGGGGCGTGCCCGGGCCTGAGAGGGGCGTCTAAGTGATGGGCTGAGCGCTGCTTGCGTGGCGTCAGTCGCGGCGCAGGCGCTTGAGCAGTGAGGAGGTATCCCAGCGACCTCCGCCCATGGCCTGGACATCGCCGTAGAACTGATCGACCAGCGCGGTGACGGGCAGTCGGGCGTCGAGCTCTCGCGCTTGGTCGAGGCAGATGGCCAGGTCCTTGCGCATCCAGTTCACCGCGAAGCCATGATCGTACTCATTGTCGATCATGGTCTTGTGGCGGTTCTCCATCTGCCAGGAACCGGCGGCGCCTTGCGAAATTACCTCGATGACCTGTTCGCGGTCGAGCCCCGCTTGCTCTGCAAAGTGCAGGCCTTCGGCGAGGCCCTGAACGACGCCGGCGATGCAGATCTGATTGACCATCTTGGTCATCTGGCCGCTGCCGGCAGGGCCGAGGAGGTTGAGCGCCCGCGCGTAGACCTTGAGGGCGTCCTGCACGCGCTGGAAATCGGCTTCTTCGCCACCGCACATGACCGTCAGAGCGCCTTTCTCGGCTCCCTGCTGGCCGCCTGAGACCGGTGCATCGATAAAGGCAACGCCCTGTGCCCGGCAGGCGGCATCGAGCTCGCGTGCCAGGTTGGCCGAGGCGGTGGTGTGATCGACCAGCACAGCGCCTTCGCGCATGCCGTTCAGGACGCCGTCCTCGCCCAGAGTGACCTGGCGCACGTCGTCATCGTTTCCGACGCACATCAGCACCAGATCGGCCCCCTCGGCGGCCTCCCTGGGCGTGGCGTGATGGCTGCCGCTATGGTCCTTTGTCCAGGCCTCTGCCTTGGCGGCGGTGCGGTTGTAGACCCGCACCTTATAGCCTGCCTTGGCCAGATGGCCGGCCATGGGGTAGCCCATGACGCCAAGGCCAATGAAGCTGACGGTCTGAATGGCGTTGTCACTCATTTCGATCTCCTTGTGGATTGGCGGCCACCGTTCCCGTGGCATGTGCAAATAAGAGCACCGGTCATCAATACATGCAAAAAGAGGCCGCCTCTAGGCGACCTCTTTCGTTCGTTCATGTCGTAACCCAGCTGGCTTACTCGGCCGGGTAGTCACGCTGGGTGTAGCCGGTGTAAAGCTGGCGCGGGCGGCCGATCTTGTGATTGCCGCTGCTGATCATCTCATTCCAGTGCGAGATCCAGCCGATGGTGCGCGACACGGCAAAGATCACCGTGAACATGTTGGTGGGAATGCCGATCGCCTTGAGGATGATGCCGGAATAGAAGTCGACGTTCGGATAGAGCTTGCGCTCGATGAAGTACTCGTCTTCCAGGGCGATCTGCTCGAGGCGCTTGGCGATCTTGAGTTGCGGATCGTCGGCCATGCCCAGTTCACTGAGTACCTGGTCACAGGTTTCCTTCATGACCTTGGCGCGCGGATCGAAGTTGCGATAGACCCGGTGGCCAAAGCCCATCAGCTTGAACGGGTCGTCCTTGTCCTTGGCGCGATCGATAAAGGCCTGGATGTTGTCCTCGGAGTCGTCGCCGATCTCGTCGAGCATGTTCAGCACGGCCTCGTTGGCGCCACCGTGGGCCGGGCCCCAGAGCGCTGCGATGCCGGCGCTGATGCAGGCATAGGGATTGGCGCCAGTGGAGCCGGCCAGGCGAACCGTAGAGGTCGAGGCGTTCTGCTCATGATCGGCATGGAGCATGAAGATGCGGTCCATGGCCTTGGCGAACACCGGGTTGATCTCGTAGGTCTCACAGGGGTTGCCGAACATCATGTAAAGAAAGTTCTCGGCGTAATTCAGGTCATTACGCGGATACATGAAGGGCTGGCCGATGTTGTACTTATGGCACATGGCCGCCAGGGTCGGCATCTTGGCGATCAAGCGAATAGCGCTGATGCGACGGTCTTCCTCACGGCTGATGTCCATGTGGTCGTGATAGAAGGCGGCCAGGCCACCGACCACGCCGCACATGATCGACATCGGGTGGGCATCGCGACGGAAGCCCTTATAGAAATTGGATAGCTGCTCGTGGACCATGGTGTGGCTGCGCACGGTGCGCTCGAACTCGTTGTACTGCTCTTTGGTCGGCAGCTCGCCGAACAGCAGCAAGTAGGAGAGTTCCGGGAAGTTGGAGTGAGCGGCCAGCTGGTCGATCGGGTAGCCACGGTGCAGCAAGATGCCGTTGCCGCCATCAATGTAGGTGATGGCTGACTCGGTGGCGGAGGTCGCCATGAAGCCTGGATCATAAGTGAACAGGCCCGACGCGCTAAGCTCGCGCACGTCGATGACGTCGGGGCCCGCGGTGCCGGAATAGACCGGCAGCTCGATAGCCTCGTCCAGACCATCTATCGTCAAATGTGCTTTTCTGTCAGCCATGCTAGGCTCCTCGTTGTCTGGTATCTGGCGATAAGTCCTTGACTCGCTTGATGTGCGGCAGAAAAAAGTTAGCCCACTATAGAAGCGATCCAAGGATTGTCAATTCGCCATTGGGCGGGCCGCCTTGTGCAATCTTGTAATTTCTGTACTTGTTTTGTACAGTTATTGGTGCTTTGCATCATTGTGCGCCTTTCCCGGTATGGGTCAAGGCGTAACTCGTGGGTCTCAGGTTGTCGACATTTGTCATGGTTGCGCCCAATCCCTATAATCCACTCCGCGCGACTGGCCGATAGGCATGGTCGTGCCGACTTGGCAGACGGCCGAGCCCTTCCTCAAAACCACCGCCCGCTCGGGCACTAGCCCCGACGCACCCACAGCGGGCCAAGAGAGTGTGTAAAGAGCCGTGAATAGCAAACGACCCGTAAATCTCGATCTCAGTACGATCAAGTTCCCCCTCCCGGCACTAACGTCGATCGCTCACCGCATCACAGGCGTCATCCTCTTCATCGGCCTGATCTTCGCCTTCTGGGCGCTGGACACGTCGCTGTCTTCCCCGCAGGGATTCGAGGCTGTAAGCGATGCCATTGCCCACAACTTCCTGGTTAAGTTGATCACCTGGGGCCTGCTGTCCGCACTGGCCTTTCACTTCGTGGCCGGCATCAAGCACTTGCTGATGGATGCCGACATCGGTGTGACCCTTGAGGGTGGTATCAAGAAGGCGCAGATCACCGTCGTGATCAGTGCCGTTCTGGTGATTCTGGCAGGAGTCTGGGTATGGTAACCAACATCACGAATTTTGGTCGTAGTGGCCTGTCTGACTGGCTGCTTCAGCGTGCCTCGGCCGTCATTCTGGCGCTTTATACACTCTTCGTAGTCGGCTATCTGCTGCTGCACCCAAACCTGGACTACGCCACCTGGAGCGGCCTGTTCGGCTCTACCTGGATGCGTATCTTCTCGCTGCTCGCCTTCGTGTCGATGGCCGCCCACGCCTGGATCGGCCTGTGGACGGTGACCACCGATTACCTGAAGCCGACCGCCATCCGTATTGCCGCCCAGGCCGTGATCATCCTGGCCATCTTTGTCTTTCTGGTGTGGGGCGTTCAAGTCCTGTGGGGAGCCTGATAAATGTCTAACATGCGTAGCCTGACCTTCGACGCAATCATCATCGGTGGCGGCGGCTCCGGCCTGCGTGCCGCTCTCGAGCTGGCCAAGTCCGGCAAGAAGACCGCGGTACTCTCAAAGGTCTTCCCGACTCGCTCGCACACCGTGTCTGCCCAGGGCGGCATCACCTGTGCCATCGCGTCTGCCGATCCGAATGACGATTGGCGCTGGCACATGTACGACACCGTCAAGGGCGGCGACTATATCGCCGACCAGGACGCGGCCGAGTACATGTGCTCTGAAGGTCCCAAGGCGGTGTTCGAGCTCGAGCACATGGGCCTGCCGTTCTCCCGCTTCGATAACGGCCGCATTTACCAGCGCCCGTTCGGCGGTCAGTCCAAGGACTTCGGTAAAGGCGGCCAAGCGGCGCGTACCTGCGCGGCTGCCGACCGTACCGGCCACGCGCTGCTGCACACGCTTTATCAGAACAACCTGAAGAACAACACCACCTTCCTGAACGAGTGGTATGCGGTCGATCTGGTCAAGAATGCCAACGGCGACGTAGTGGGCTGCATCGCCATGTGCATCGAGACCGGCGAACTGGTGCACGTCAAGTCCAAGGCCACTGTGCTGGCGACCGGCGGTGCCGGCCGTATCTATGCCTCCACCACCAACGCCCTGATCAACACTGGCGACGGCATCGGCATGGCCCTGCGTGCGGGCTTCCCGATGCAGGACATGGAAATGTGGCAGTTCCACCCGACCGGCATTTACGGCGCCGGCACCCTGGTGACCGAGGGTTGCCGCGGCGAGGGTGGCTATCTGATCAACAAGGACGGCGAGCGCTTCATGGAGCGTTATGCGCCGAACGCCAAGGACCTGGCCGGCCGCGATGTGGTCGCCCGCTCCATGGTCATGGAAATCCTCGAAGGTCGCGGCTGCGGCGAGAAGGGCGATCACGTCTTCCTGAAGCTCGATCACCTTGGTGAGGAAGTTCTCGGCAAGCGCCTGCCGGGTATCGTCGAGCTGTCCAAGACCTTTGCCCATGTCGACCCGGCCAAGGAGCCGATCCCGGTCGTGCCGACCTGCCACTACATGATGGGCGGTATTCCCACCAATGTGCACGGCCAGGCGATCATGCAGGACGAAGACGGCAACGATCAGATCGTCAACGGCCTGTTCGCCTGTGGCGAGGCGGCCTGCGTCTCGGTGCACGGTGCCAACCGTCTGGGCGGTAACTCACTGCTCGACCTGGTGGTATTCGGCCGCGCTGCCGGCATGTACATCGAAAGCGCGCTCAACGAGGGTATCGAATATCTCGACGCCACTCAGTCCGATATCGATGCGGCCATGAAGCGCCTGAATCGCTGGAACGAGTCCAGCGGCGGTGAGTCCGTACCGGCCCTCAAGGCCGAGCTGCAGGAAATCATGCAGAGCGACTTCGGGGTCTTCCGTCAGGAAGACAACATGCAGGACGGCGTCAAGAAGCTTGCCGAACTGCGTGAGCGCATCGCCAATGCGCACCTGGGTGACAAGTCGAATGCCTTTAATACCGCACGCGTCGAAGCCCTGGAGCTCGACAACCTGATGGAAGTGGCCGAGGCCACCGCGATTTCTGCGCTGGAGCGTAAGGAAAGCCGCGGTGCGCATTCCCGTTACGACTATCCGGACCGTGACGATGTCAACTGGCTGAAGCACTCGCTGTTCTTCCCGGCAACCAAGACGCTGGGCAAGCGCGACGTCAACTTCACGCCGAAGACCGTCGACACCTTCGAGCCTAAAGTCCGTACTTACTAAGGGGGTCCACGATGTCCATGCTTCAGGTATCCGTCTACCGCTACAACCCGGAAACCGACTCCGCGCCGTACATGCAGGAGTTTCAGGTGGACACTCAGGGCCGCGATGTAATGGTTCTGAATGTTCTGGCCATGATCAAGGAGCAAGACAGCTCCATGGCCTATCGTCGCAGCTGCCGTGAAGGGGTCTGTGGCTCCGACGGCATGAACATGAACGGCAAGAATGGCCTGGCCTGCATCACGCCGCTTTCCGAAGTGGTCAAGGGCGGCAAGCTGACCCTGCGTCCGCTTCCCGGTCTGCCGGTCATCCGCGATCTGGTCGTCGACATGGCGCTGTTCTACAAGCAGTACGAGCGTATCCAGCCGTACCTGCAGAACGACACGCCGGACCCGGCTATCGAGCGCCTGCAGTCGCCGGAAGATCGCGACAAGCTCGACGGTCTCTACGAGTGCATTCTGTGTGCCTGTTGCTCGACGTCCTGCCCGTCGTTCTGGTGGAACCCGGACAAGTTCGTCGGTCCGGCCGGCCTCTTGCAGTCTTACCGCTTCCTGGCTGACTCGCGCGATACGGCGACCAGCGAGCGTCTCGCCGAACTCGAGGATCCGTTCAGCGTCTTCCGCTGCCGCGGCATCATGAACTGTGTGGCGGTTTGTCCGAAGGGGCTCAACCCGACGCGGGCGATCGGCAAGATTCGCGAGATGCTGCTGGCGAATGCCACTTAAATCGTCGCGCTCGTCTTGCTATCATGGGCGCCGATCTCAGGCCGTGGCGATTCGCCGCGGTTGAGCCGGCCCCGTAATCAAGAGCCGGTGCCCCGCGCACCGGCTCTTGACGATCGAGACCTGGGCTTACGGTTCGTGCCGGAGCTCGCCGGAGCAGGATTAACGCCCAACCGGCAGGGCAACAGTCACGCCGATGCGGCGATGCCGTAGATGGCGCCGATAACACCCCATCAGTGTAGGGTGACCGAGACATGCAAGAAGGCATAATGGAGTTGATGTGGCGCACCTCCCATGTCAGTGGCGGAAATGCTCACTATGTGGAAGCGCTATACGAACAGTACCTCGTCGATCCAAACGCTGTTCCCGACGAGTGGCGCAATTACTTTGATCAATTGCCTCGTCCGGATGGCAGCCCCTCCCAGGATATTCCGCTTAGTCCGATTCGCGATCAGTTCTATCAGCTTGGCCAAGCCCGCCGTGGTGCTCAGGCCGCCGCCAGCGTCGACAGCGGTGAGAGCAAGAAACAGGTCAAAGTTCTTCAGCTGATCAATGCGTACCGCTTCCGCGGCCACCAGAAGGCCGATATCGATCCTCTGAACCTGCGCAGTCAGGTGCCGGTACCGGATCTTGACCTTTCATTCCACCAGTTGACCAAGGCCGACCTGGATACCGAATTCCAGACCGGGTCTTTCTTCCTGGGTAAGGACAAGGCGCCGCTCAAGGAGATCGTCGATGCCCTGGAGCAGACCTACTGTCGCTCCATCGGCTGCGAGATCATGCATATCGTCGACACCGAAGAGAAACGCTGGCTGCAGCAGCGCTTCGAATCGGTGCGTTCCAAGCCCAAGTTCAGCCCGGACGTGCGCAAGCACGTGCTCGAGCGGCTGACGGCGGCGGAGGGCCTGGAAAGCTACCTGGCGTCCAAGTATCCGGGTACCAAGCGCTTCGGCCTCGAGGGTGGCGAAAGCTTCATCCCGATGATGGACGAGATCATCCAGCGCACCGGCGGCTACGGCACCAAGGAAGTCGTCATCGGCATGGCGCACCGCGGTCGTCTCAATCTGCTGGTCAATATCCTGGGCAAGAGCCCCTCCGAGCTGATCGAGGAATTCGACGGCAAGAAGGTCATCTCCCAGGGCTCCGGTGACGTCAAGTATCACCAGGGTTTCAGCTCGAACGTAATGACCAGTGGTGGCGAAGTTCACCTGGCGCTGGCGTTCAACCCGTCGCATCTCGAGATCGTCTCTCCCGTGGTCGAGGGCTCCGTGCGTGCTCGCCAGGACCGCCGCGACGATGCCGAGGGCGACAAGGTGCTACCGATCAACGTTCACGGCGATGCGGCATTCGCCGGTCAGGGCGTGGTCATGGAAACCTTCCAGATGTCGCAGACCCGCGGTTACAAGACCGGCGGTACCGTGCACATCGTGATCAACAACCAGGTCGGCTTCACCACCTCGAACCCGCAGGACACGCGCTCCACCGAGTACTGCACCGATATCGCCAAGATGGTTCAGGCGCCGATCTTCCACGTCAACGGCGACGATCCGGACGCCGTGCTGCACGCGACCCAGGTGGCCATCGACTATCGCCACCAGTTCAAGCGTGACGTGGTGATCGATCTGGTCTGCTATCGTCGCCGCGGCCACAACGAGGCCGACGAGCCGTCCGGCACCCAGCCGATGATGTACAGCAAGATCAAGAATCATCCGTCGGCGCGCACCCATTTCGTCAAGCGGCTCGTCGAAGAGGGCATCATCAGCGACGATGACGCCAAGGCGCAGATGGAGAAGTACCGCGACGACCTGATGGCCGGCAACCATGTGGCCAATGCCCTGGTCAAGGAGCCGAATACGTCGCTGTTCGTCGACTGGGCACCCTACTTGGGCCATGAGTGGACCGGCGATGCCGATACCACCGTCGACATGAAGCGCATGCAGCAGCTCGCCACCAGAATGTGCGAGGTGCCGGACGGCATTCAGGTCCAGCGGCAGGTCGCCAAGATCTACGAAGACCGTCGCAAGATGGTCGCCGGCGGCATGGCGCTCAACTGGGGCTTCGCCGAAACCCTTGCCTACGCCACGCTGCTCGATCAGGGCCACCCGATCCGCATTACCGGCCAGGACAGCGGTCGCGGCACCTTCTCCCACCGCCATGCGGTGGTGCATAACCAGAAAGACGGCAGCACCTATGTGCCGCTCGAGCACATCGCCGACGGTCAGCCGCGTTTCACCATCCACGACTCCTTCCTCTCGGAAGAAGCCGTGCTGGCCTTCGAATACGGCTATTCCACCACCATGCCCAATGCGCTCAATGTGTGGGAGGCCCAGTTCGGCGACTTCTTCAACGGCGCCCAGGTGGTGGTCGACCAGTTCATTTCCTCCGGCGAGACCAAGTGGGGCCGGCTGTGTGGCCTGACCATGCTGCTGCCGCACGGCTATGAAGGGCAGGGGCCCGAGCACTCCTCGGCGCGTCTCGAGCGCTTCCTGCAGCTGTGTGCCGAGCACAACATGCAGGTCTGCGTGCCGACGACCCCGGCGCAGATCTTCCATCTGCTGCGTCGTCAGGTGATTCGCCCGCTCAGGAAGCCGCTGGTGGTCATGTCGCCGAAGAGCCTGCTGCGCCACAAGGAAGCGACCTCCACTCTCGAAGAGCTTGCCCACGGTAAGTTCCAGATGGTGTTGCCTGATCAGGGCAATCTCGAGGCCGACAAGGTCAAGCGGGCGGTGCTGTGCTCCGGCAAGGTCTACTACGATCTCGCCGCTTACCGTGCCGAAAACGAGCGTGAAGACACCGCGGTGGTGCGCATCGAGCAGGTCTATCCCTTCCCGAAGGAAGAGCTGCAGGCGGCCCTCAAGGAGTATCCGAACCTCGAGCAGGTCGTCTGGTGCCAGGAAGAGCCGCTCAACCAGGGCGCTTGGTATCAGAGTCAGCATCACATGCGCGTCGTCGCCGACATGCTGCGTGAAGGCATGGGACGCGATTTGAAGTTTGCCGGTCGTCCCGCCTCTGCGGCGCCAGCCGCCGGCTATATGTCCGTGCACGTAGAACAGCAGCGCCAACTGGTGGACGACGCCTTCAACGCCTGAAGGTGTCCCCATCGGACGAGAGAGAACACATAAGGGAAATTCAATGGCTACCGAGATCAAAGCGCCAACCTTTCCGGAATCCGTTGCCGAGGGCAGCGTCGCTGCCTGGCACAAGAAGCCGGGTGATAGCGTCGAGCGTGACGAGCTGATCGTCGAAATCGAGACCGACAAGGTGGTGCTCGAGGTCGTGGCACCTGAGGCCGGCACGCTGAGCGAGATCAAGGCCGAGGAAGGCGACACCGTCACCTCCGAACAGGTCCTGGGTATCCTCGGCGCTGCAGGTGAAGAGAAGAGCGAGCCCAAGGCCGAGCCGAAAGCCGATGACAGCGCCGATGACGACGCTGGCAAGGGCGACGCTGATAAGAGCGATGCCGAGCCGGCTCCGAAGGCCGAGGCCTCCGGCAAGACGCATGACGTCAAGGCACCGACCTTCCCGGAGTCCATTCAGGAAGGCACGGTCGCGACCTGGCACAAGAAAGTCGGTGAAGCGGTCAAGCGCGATGAAGTGCTGGTCGATATCGAGACCGACAAGGTCGTGCTCGAGGTGGTTGCTCCGGCTGACGGCGCCCTCTCCGAGATCAAGGCCGAGGAAGGCGCTCAGGTAGAATCCGAAGCCGTGCTGGCAAGCTTCGCCGAAGGCGCCGGCGGTGATGCCGCGCCGGCGGGCGGTGACAGCAAGGGCAGCGAGCAAAGCAAAAGCGATCAGGGCGGCGACGACCAGGGTGCCGACGAGAAGATTGGCGACAAGATTCTCGCCCCGGCGGCACGCAAGATGGTCGCCGAGCATGACCTGGACGTGAGCAAGATCGAAGGCACCGGCAAGGGTGGTCGTGTGCTGAAAGAAGACGTCCAGAAGGCCGTCAAGGAAGGCAGCGCCAAGAAGTCCAAGGCTCCGGCCAGTGCCGCTGCGCCTGCCGCCACCGCTCCGGTCGCCGAAGGTGAGCGTCCCGAGAAGCGCGTGCCGATGAGCCGTCTGCGCAAGACCATCGCCAAGCGCCTGGTCGAAGCCCAGCAGACCGCCGCCATGCTCACCACCTACAACGAGGTGGACATGGGCGCGGTGATGGACCTGCGCGCTCAGTACAAGGACACCTTCCTCAAGGCCCACGACACCAAGCTCGGCTTCATGGGCTTCTTCGTCAAGGCGGCCTCCGAGGCGCTCAAGCGCTTCCCGGACGTCAACGCCTCCATCGACGGCGGCGACATCGTCTACCACGGCTATCAGGATATCGGCGTGGCCGTGTCCACCGACCGCGGCCTGGTCGTGCCGGTGTTGCGCGATACCGACAGCATGAAGATCGCCGACGTCGAGAAGGGCATCGTCGACTTCGGCAAGCGGGCCCGTGACGGCAAGCTCGGCATCGATGAAATGCAGGGCGGTACCTTCACCATCACCAACGGCGGCATCTTCGGTTCGCTGATGTCGACGCCGATTCTCAACCCGCCGCAGACGGCGATCCTGGGCATGCACAAGATCCAGGAACGCCCGATGGCGGTCAACGGCAAGGTCGAGATTCGTCCGATGATGTACCTCGCCGTGTCATACGATCACCGCATGATCGATGGCAAGGATGCGGTCCAGTTCCTGGTGACCATCAAGGAACTCCTCGAGGACCCGGCACGCCTGCTGCTCGATATCTGAGCCGGCGTGATGCCAACGATTCAAGCGAACCGAAAACAGGAAGGAAATCATGGCCGATAAATTCGATCTGATCGTCATTGGTGCTGGCCCCGGCGGCTATGTCGCCGCCATTCGTGCCGCCCAGCTGGGTCTGAAGACTGCCTGCGTCGAGAAGTGGATCGACAAGGAAGGCAAGACCGTACACGGCGGCACCTGCCTGAACGTGGGCTGTATCCCGTCCAAGGCACTGCTCGAGGCTTCCCACAAGTTCGTCGAAGCGCAGCATGACTTCGATGACATGGGCATTCAGGCGGGCGACGTCTCGATGGACGTCAAGAAGATGATGGCCCGCAAAGACAAGATCGTGAAGAACCTGACCGGCGGCATCGCCGGCCTGTTCAAGGCCAACGGCGTGACCGCGCTGGAAGGTGCCGGCAAGGTGCTGTCCAGCAAGCAGGTCGAAGTCAGCAAGGACGGCGAGAAGGCCGTCTATGAAGCCGACAACATCGTCATTGCCTCTGGCTCGGTGCCGGTCGAGATTCCGCCGACGCCGCTCACCGAGGGGCTGATCGTCGACTCCACCGGCGCACTCGAATTCGACGAGACGCCCAAGCGTCTCGGCGTGATCGGTGCCGGCGTGATCGGCCTTGAGCTTGGCAGCGTTTGGAACCGTCTGGGCTCCGAGGTCACTGTCCTCGAAGCCATGGACAGCTTCCTGCCGATGGTCGACCAGGCCGTCGCCAAGGAAACCCAGAAGCTGCTCAAGAAGCAGGGCCTGGACATCAAGCTGGGCGCACGCGTCACCGGCTCCGAGATCAAGGATGACGAGGTCGTCGTCAAGTACGCCGACAGCGAAGGCGACAAGGAAATCACCTTCGACAAGCTGATCGTCTGCGTCGGCCGCCGTCCCTACACCCAGGGGCTGCTGGGCGATGATGCCGGCGTCAATCTCGACGAGCGTGGCTTCATCTTCGTCGACGATCACTGCCGCACCAGCGTGCCGGGCGTCTACGCCATCGGTGACGTGGTGCGCGGCCCGATGCTGGCACACAAGGCATCCGAAGAAGGCATCATGGTCGCCGACATCATCGCCGGTCATAAGGCCGAGATGAACTATGACGCCATCCCCAGCGTTATCTATACCTTCCCGGAAGTCGCCTGGGTGGGCATGAACGAGCAGGAAGCCAAGGCGGCCGGCATTGAAGTCAAGTCCGGTTCCTTCCCGTTCGCGGCAAGCGGTCGCGCCATGGCCAACAATGCCACCGAAGGCATGGCCAAGGTGATCACCGATGCCGAAACCGATCGGGTACTGGGCATGCATATCGTCGGCCAGCATGCCGGCGAGATGATTGCTCAGGGCGTGATTGCCATGGAATTCGGCTCCAGCGCCGAGGATCTGGCGCTGACCTGCTACGCGCACCCGACCATGTCGGAAGCAGTGCACGAGGCCGCTCTGGCGGTCGACGGCCACGCGATCCACATGGCCAATCGCAAGAAGCGCAAGTAAGTCGTCGAACAACGAGCGCCGCCTATCCGAGCGGCGCCTCGCCCCGGCCGGTTCGGGGTGAACGGGGATGACCTGGCCCGCTACAGTGGTGGCGGGCCACGGTCATCGTTCGAGTCAAATGCAACCAATGGCATGACACGATGAACCTTCACGAGTATCAGGGCAAACAGCTGTTTGCCGATTATGGTCTGCCGGTATCCAAGGGCTTTGCCGTGGATACCCCGGAAGAAGCTGCAGAAGCCTGCAAGAAGATTGGCGGTGACAAGTGGGTCGTCAAGGCCCAGGTCCACGCCGGTGGCCGCGGCAAGGCCGGCGGCGTCAAGCTGATCAAGAGCCCGGAAGAAGCCAAGGCGTTCGCCGAGCAGTGGCTGGGCAAGAACCTGGTGACCTTCCAGACCGACGAGCACGGTCAGCCGGTCGCCAAGATCCTGGTCGAGAACTGCACCGACATCGCCAACGAGCTGTACCTGGGCGCCGTCGTCGACCGCACCACCCGTCGCGTGGTGTTCATGGCTTCCACCGAAGGCGGTGTGGAGATCGAGAAGGTCGCCGAGGAAACGCCCGAGAAGATCCTCAAGGCCGAGATCGACCCGCTGGTCGGCGCGCAGCCGTACCAGGCCCGTGAGCTGGGTTTCGCGCTGGGCCTGAACAAGGACCAGATCAAGCAGTTCACCAAGATCTTCCTGGGTCTGTCGAAGCTGTTCCACGACAAGGATCTCGCCCTGCTCGAGATCAACCCGCTGGTGATCACCGACGAAGGCAACCTGCACTGCCTCGACGCCAAGATCGGCCTGGATGGCAACGCGCTCTATCGTCATCCGGACCTGCAGGCCATGCAGGATCCGTCTCAGGAAGACTCCCGTGAAGCCGAAGCGGCCGCCTGGGAACTGAACTACGTGGCGCTCGATGGCAACATCGGCTGCATGGTCAACGGTGCTGGCCTGGCCATGGGCACCATGGACATCGTCAACCTGAACGGCGGCAGCCCGGCCAACTTCCTTGACGTGGGCGGTGGCGCCACCAAGGAACGCGTCGCGGAAGCGTTCAAGATCATCCTGTCCGACGACAACGTCAAGGCCGTGCTGGTCAACATCTTCGGCGGTATCGTGCGTTGCGACATGATCGCCGAGGGCATTATCGGTGCCGTCGAGCAGGTCGGCGTCAACGTGCCGGTCGTGGTGCGTCTGGAAGGCAACAACGCCGAGCTGGGTGCCGAAAAACTGGCGTCCAGCGGTCTGAACATCATCGCTGCTACCAGCCTGACTGACGCGGCACAGCAGGTCGTCAAGGCAGCGGAGGGCAAGTAATGAGTATCCTGATCGATAAGAACACCAAGGTCATCTGCCAGGGCTTCACCGGTGGCCAAGGGACCTTCCACTCCGAACAGGCCATCGCCTACGGTACCCAGATGGTCGGCGGCGTGACGCCGGGCAAGGGCGGCCAGGAGCACCTGGGCCTGCCGGTGTTCAACACCGTCAAGGAAGCCGTTGCCGAGACAGGCGCAGAAGCGTCCGTGATTTATGTGCCGGCGCCGTTCTGCAAGGACTCCATCCTTGAAGCCGCCAATGGTGGCATCAAGCTGATCGTCTGCATCACCGAAGGCATCCCGACCCTCGATATGCTGGATGCCAAGGTCAAGTGCGACGAGCTGGGCGTGCGCCTGATCGGCCCGAACTGCCCGGGCGTCATCACGCCGGGCGAAAGCAAGATCGGCATCATGCCGGGCCATATCCACAAGCCGGGCAAGGTCGGTATCGTGTCGCGCTCCGGCACCCTGACCTACGAAGCCGTCAAGCAGACCACTGACCACGGCTTCGGCCAGTCCAGCTGCGTCGGCATCGGTGGTGACCCGATCCCGGGTTCCAACTTCATCGACATCCTCGAGATGTTCGAGAACGATCCGCAGACCGAAGCCATCGTCATGATCGGCGAGATCGGCGGTACCGCCGAGGAAGAAGCCGCGGCCTACATCAAGGCCAACGTTTCCAAGCCGGTGGTCGCCTACATCGCAGGCGTGACTGCACCTCCCGGTAAGCGCATGGGCCATGCTGGCGCCATCATCTCCGGCGGCAAGGGCACGGCCGACGAGAAGTTCGGCGCGCTGGAAGCCGCGGGCGTCAAGACCGTGCGCTCCCTGGCCGACATCGGCGAGGCCCTGAAGCAGGTCACCGGCTGGTAAGCCAGGACCCGCCTCAAGGCATAAAGGGCACCCTTCGGGGTGCCCTTTTTTATGGGCGGCACTTTTATGGACGGCTTCTTTTATGAATGGCATTGGGCGCTCTTAGCGCTAGTGGCTAGGCGCGCTTGGCTGGCGATGATGGCTCTGGCGGGAGCGGCCGAGCAGCCAGGCCAGCACCGGGGCGCCGGCCAGCAGATACCAGTGATAGGTCACGAAGCGCCAGATCAGGATCGCAGCGGCGGTGGTTTCGCCGCCGAGTGTCGGCAGCAGAAAGGCGCCGATGGTCAGTTCGACGCCGCCGGCACCGCCCGGCAGCAGGCTCAACTGGCCGGCGGCCATGGACAGCATCTGCACCATGAAGGTCCAGACCCAGGCAACATCGACGCCCAGCCCATCGAGGGTCAGATACAGCAGGCTGTAGCGGATGAGCCAGTGAGCGCTGCACAGGGCGAAGATGGCGGCCAGCGCCAGTGGTGGCTGCCTCAGGGTGGTGGCAAGCCCCTGGCGAAATTGCAGTAGCTGCCGGGCCAGGCGGTAACGCCGGGGGCTGGCGAGGCCCAGTCGGGCAAGGGGGGCGAGACTCAGGCGCAGGACGCGGGGCAGGTAAAGCAGCAGCGCGGTCAGGCCTATCAGGATGGCCACTAGGGCGGCCCCAGCCAGCCGAATCAGTTCGGGCTTGGGTCAGGCATCCGGATGCAGCAGGGCATAGCCGCCCATCACGGCCAGGGCGAGCAGGAAGAACAGCATGTCGCAGACCTGGTCGATCAGGAAAATACCCGAGGAGGTCGCAGGGCGAAGGCCGTATCGCTTGAGCAGCATCATCAGGGTCAGCGGCCCACCGCTTCCCCCCGGCGTGGCACAGGTCGCGCATTCGGTGGCCATCACCATGGCGAGTGCCCGGCGTTGACCCAGGTGGTTGCTGCCAGGTGGCGCGAAGCGGCGATCGCCGGGCCCGAGACGGCCGGCCAGCATCAGGCGCAGGCGTAGTGCATTGAGATTCCAGCAACCAAGCACCAATGCCAGCATCAGCGCCAGTTGGGTGAGCGGAAAGTCGAGCAGGGCGGCAAAAGGCGCCATGCCATCGATCAGCAGCGGGATCAGCGCCGCCATCAGCAGGGCCAGGATCAGCAGTGCCCGGCCGCGCAGCAATCGCCAGCCGCGTCTCAGGTTCGCCATCAGCGCTGCCATCATGGGGCTGGCGTTGCGGTGCCGTGAGCTACGCTGGGCGTCGATAAGCTGTGCGCTTGGCCGTCTAGCCATGCTGGCAGCGTGTCGCCGTGGCGAGGGTCGGGGACAGGCTGCGGTAGTGGTCGAGCAGGCCATCGATGACCTTCGACCAGCGGTAATGACGCTCCACGTGGCGCCGGGCATGGCGGCCAATGGCGGCGGCATCATTGAGGAATAGCTCCTCCACGGCGCGTGCCATGGCCTGCGGCGCATGGGGCTCGCAGAGCACGCCGCAGCCCAGCGGCACGTTCTCGATCAAGGCCCCGGCCCGTGCCGCTACGACTGGAAGTCCGCTGGCCATGGCTTCCAGCGCCACCAGGCCGAAGGTCTCGCGGGTGCCGGCGTGCACCATGGCATCGGCACTGGCCAGGGCACGGGCCACCTCATTGGGTGAGCAGCAGCGGCTGATGACGCTGACGTTGTCCGGGACCTGGGTCGGCATTCCCGGCCCCATCAGCAGCAGGTGGTAGCCGCGCCCTAGCCGTTGGGCGGTGGCCAGCAAGTCATTGACGTTCTTCTCCCGGGAGTTGCGACCGGCGAAGACCAGCAGACGCGTGGTGTCGGCAAGGCCGAGGGTCTCGCGCAGCGTCTCCTGGCGCCGGCGGGGGTGAAAGGTGTCGAGATCGACCCCCAGCGGCTGGACGCGTACGCCCTGCACGCCCCAGTCCTCTAGGCGCTCGCCCATCGAGCGACAGGGCACCAGCACGCTGTCGAAGCGCCCGTAAAGATCCGCCACATAGCGCTTGAGGCGCCGGGCCACGGGGGCGCCGAAGCGATCGCCCATCAGCCGCGGCAGGTCCGAGTGGTAGAAGCCGACCACCGGCACCCCTAGCTGCTGACCGGCGTCCAGCGCCGCCCAGGCGGTGACATAGGGGTCGCCGGCCTCGATCAGGTCCGGGCCGAGTTCGACCAGGGCATCGCGCCAGGGGCCGCGTCGCAGCGGGAAGCGATAGCCCTGGCCCAGCGGCAGGCGAAAGGCGGGCAGGGTCTGCAGGGCTCCCAGGGTCTGATGCTCGCCGGCGGGAATCAGCAGGTTAGCCTCGACGTCCGGCAGGGTCGCTAGGTGACGGTGCTTGGCCTGAAGATAGGTGCGCACGCCGCCGCTATCCGGCGCATGAAACATGGTGATATCCGCAAGATGCAAGGCCGTCTCCTTTTGCCGTGGCTATCGCTCAAGGGTAGCGAGGCAATGAGACAATTCGACGACACAACTGCGCCGTCACACCGGCAGATGCTTTAGGCTTGATGGGTGGCGCTTTGCGTTCATGCATGAGACATAGGGTGAGACACTGCCCATACGACAAGGAGATGACGGAATGCCAGCCGACACTGGTTCGGATCGTCAAGGCAAGGACCGCTCAAGCGAGCCTCAGGCGGAAGAGGTGCCATCACAGCATCAAGGAGCCGCTTCCTCGTCAGAGGGCGTGTCGCCCCGAGAGGAGAATTACTACCGTACCGAGCTCGAGTACGCGCTGGGTGCCCCCTTCACCGCCGGTAACCATGTCGATGTGATGCGCAACGGCGTGGAGATATTTCCCGCCATGCTCGATGCCATTGAAGACGCCAAGGCCAGTATCGATCTGGTGACCTACGTCTATTGGACGGGCGATATCGCCCAGCGTTTCGCCGCGGCGCTGGCCCGGCGGGCTCGTGAGGGGATAAGGGTGCGGGTCGTGCTGGATGCGGTGGGAACCCAGAAGATGTCGTCCGAGGTGGTGGCGCAGATGCGCGAGGCCGGCGTCGAGGTGCGGCTGTTTCGGCCGATCAAACTGCCCAGGCCCTGGCAGATCGACAAGCGCACGCATCGCAAGATCATGGTGTGCGATGACCGCCTCGGCTTTGTCGGCGGGGTCGGTATCGCGGCCGAGTGGGAAGGCGACGCCCGCACGCCGGATGAATGGCGCGAGACGCATCTGCGCGTCTCGGGTCCGGCGGTCATTGGGCTGCATTCGGCCTTTCTCGACAACTGGAATGAGTGTGGACCTTGGCAGTGGCAGTCGATTCGCCAGCGGCCACCGGTCCACGAGGATGGCATGCTGGTTCAGTGCGTGCGGGCTTCCTCGACCATCGGTTGGACCGAATCCGCCGCCATGCTGCGCTCGCTGGTGGCGGTCAGCCATGTCCGGCTGCGCATCGTCACCGCCTACTTTGCCCCGGACGAAGCCTTGGTCGAGCAGATGATCTCGGCACTCCAGCGCGGCGTCTCGGTGGAGCTGTTGGTGCCGGGCCGCTACAACGACAGCCGGCTGTCGCAGCTGGCTGGGCAGCCGAGCCTCGAGCGATTGCTCGATGCCGGGGCCAAGGTCTGGGTGTTTCTGCCGACCATGCTGCACGCCAAGGTGATTACCGTCGACGGCCGGCTGGCCTGTGTCGGGTCGGTGAACGTCAATCATCGCTCGATGGGCAAGGACGAGGAATGCTGCGCCCTGATGCTCTCCGATGCCGTGACGGCGACCCTGGATGAGCAGTTCGATGATGATTGCAAGCGCGCGCAGTTGCTGGACGCCGACGAGTTTCGCCAGCGCGGCAGTTGGACCCGCTTCAAGGAGCAGGGCGCTCGGCTATTATTGGAGCAGCTGTGAACTCAGGTACAGGTACTGCGCGGCTTGATCGGCTGCTCGCGTAAGGCCATGAAACGACAGCGCCCCGGCCAGTGATGGCCGGGGCGCTGTGCGTCTTGCCGGTACTCGGTGCCGGATCAGACGGCGGGACGAGCCACCAGCGAGCGGGTCTCTTCACGGGCCTCCGTGAGCGCCACGCGGGTCATGTCGCCCAGCTTGAAGCGCTCTTCGCCTTCGATCTGGATGCGACCTTCCTTATCGTCGATCACCACCTTGTCACGCTCGCTGTGCATCAGCGGCGCCGGAATGAAGGCGGTGGCACCGTTATCGACCAGGCGCACCCGCATGCCGCCGCGATTGATGGCGATAATCTCGGCGTCGAACTCCTGCTGCTCCTTGGCCGACTCGGCCAGGTAGCGCACGTAGAGCCAATCCTTGACGTCGCGCTCGGCCATGCGGTTCAGGCGGCGACGCTCGGTGAGCTGCTCGGTCAGCGCCTGGCTGGCCTCGGCCGGAGCGCTCTCACCCTTGAGCACGCGCTTGATCAGGCGGTGATTGACCATATCGCCATACTTGCGGATCGGCGATGTCCAGGTGGCGTAGGCGGCAAGGCCCAGGCCGAAGTGCGGGCCGGGCAGGGCGGACATGCTGGTGAAGCCCTGGAAACGGCGCAGGCGCACATCGAGCCAGGCATCGTCGCGGGCCTCGAGTTCACGCTTGAGCTCGCGATAGCGCGGTAGTTCCAGCAGGGCCTCGCGTTCGACCTGGATATCCTGGGCGGCGAGGAACTCGTGGGCCGCGTCGGCTTTCTCCGGCTCGAAGGCCCGGTGCACGTTGAAAATGCCATGACCGACCTTGTCGGCCAGCAGATCGGCGCAGCAGGCGTTGGCCGCAATCATCGATTCCTCGATCATGCGGTTGGCGATGCGGCGATCCTCGGTGCGAATGTCCAGCACATTGCCGGCGGCGTCCAGATCGAAGACGTAGTCGGGACGATCCTTGAAGACCAGGGCATGGGCGGCGCGCCAGGCGCTGCGTGCTTCGGTCAGATCGCGCAGGGCTTTAAGCTGCGGTGCGATCGCGTCATCCGGCGCCCAGTCGCCCTTGCCCTCGATCCAGTCGGACACATGGTCATAGATCAGGCGCGACTTCGAGGTCATGTTTGCGGCAAAGAAGCGATAGTCGCCCAGGTTGCCCTCGGCGTCGATGTCCAGCGCGCAGGCCAGTACCGGCCGCTCCTTGCCTTCCCACAGGGAACACAGATCGTCGGCCAGGACTTCCGGCAGCATGGTGACGTTCTGTCCCGGCAGGTAGACGGTGAAGGCGCGGGTGCGCGCTTCCTGGTCGGCGGCGTGGCTCTCGTCGACATAGGCGGTGGGATCGGCGATCGCCACCGTCAGGCGCCAGCCGCCGTTGTCCAGCGTCTCGACGCGCAGGGCGTCATCCATGTCGCGGGTCTTCTCACCGTCGATGGTGAAGAAGGGCTCGGCGGTCAGATCTTCACGCGTGAGGCCTTCATCGGCCATCGGCCAGTCGTCGCCGGCTTCCGGCGAGGCTTGCTCGAGGGCATGACGGGCCAGAGTCACGCGCCAAGGCACGGCCGGGTTGTCGCTCTTGGCGACCAGCTCATCGATCTGCGAGAAGAAGCCGCGGTCGCCTTCTTTCAGCGGGTGGCGCACCAGGCGAGCCACCACCCAGTCGCCATCTTCAATGCTGTCTTCTTCGAGGCTGCGCTTGAGACGCGCCTTGAGCACGTTCTTGACCGACGGGTGGTCTGGCACCACGGCCAGGCGACCTTCACGCTTCTGGACCCGGGCCACGAAACGCTGCAGGCCGATCTCCAGCAGGGTATCCGGCTCGACCGAGGTCTTTTCGCCTTCCTCCTTGAGGATGGCCTTCACCCGGTCGCCGTGAAGTACCTGCTTCATGGCGGGGGGCGGCACGAAGTAGGAGTCGCCGTCGTCGGTTTCGAGGAAGCCAAAGCCCTTGTCGGTGGCCTTGATCACGCCCTCGACCCGGGGCGTGGTATCGCGGATCTGCTGCTTGAGCTGAGCAAGCATCGAGTTGTTCTGAAGCATCGGACACTTTTGCATGGCGGGAAGAGTGGGGCCACTATACGGATTCCGCTAGCCCGCGCCAATCGGGGCGGAGCGCTGCATCACGCTGTGCACGGCCAATCAAGACGTTAGGGGAGGCGACCGGGGTAAGACCGGCGCAGACAGCCATCGACTCCCTTGGGTATGCTAGCGACTACGCTGCCAAGGAGTCCCCATGTCGCCACAGTTGATCGTCACCGACCTCGACCGCACTTTGCTCAACGCTGACCACGATCTGGACCCGCGTACCATCGAGACCTTTCAGGCCCTCGCGGCGCGCGGTCATCACCTGGCCATCGCCTCCGGCCGACACTATCGGGACATTCTGCCCCTGCGCGAGCGGCTCGGCGTGGAGGCCCACATCATCAGCACCAACGGCGCCTATCTGCATGGCCCGGATGATGCGGTGCTATCGACCCAGCATGTGCCTGAGGAGATGGCGCGGGAACTGATCGCGCTTGAACGCCCGGCGGGCATGCGCCTGAACCTCTATCGCGATGACGACTGGCTGATCGATGCGCCGGCGCCGGAGCTTCTGGCCCTGCATGCCCATACCGGTTTTGGCTACCGGGTGGCCGAGCCTGGCGAGCTCGATGGCCGTGGCGTCGGCAAGGTGCTGTTCATCGGCGAGCCGGCGGCGCTGGCAACCATCGAGGAGGCCGTGGAAGCCCGTTACGGTGCTGCTCTGCACCTGACTTACTCCCTGCCCAATTCACTCGAGATCATGGCCGGTGGCGTCAACAAGGGCACCGCCGTGGCGCGACTGCTGGAGCGACTCTCGCTGCCCGCCGACGCCTGCCTGGCCTTCGGTGACAACCTCAATGATACCGAGATGCTGGATCTGGCCGGTCAGGCGTTCGTGATGGCCAATGCTCATCCCGAGCTCCCCGGACGGGTGCCCCAGGCCACCCGTATCGGCCATCATGATGATGCCGCCGTCGCCAGCGTGCTGCGTGAGCGACTGCTGGGCTGACGCGCTCGGTCGTCCATCGCCGAGCTCCGCCGGGCCAGTGATCCGAGCCTGAGCGGTCTCGGCGAAGACAGCGTCTACCACCTTGGTCGCAAGCATCTTGCCGGCTCGGCATGGCATCCACCATGATCACCGTTACTGCCTTGATTTTCTTCATGGCCGGTTGGGCCCGCTGCGGCCTTTCGGTCGGCGCCATGGACTGGGACTGCCATGCTTCTGCTGCGATACCTGCTGTCATGACCCACTCGCCTGCCTCCCTGATCGTGGTCGACGACGACCCGGAAATCCGCGAGCTGCTGGCCGATTATCTCGGTCGCCATGGCTTTCGCACCCAGGTGGCCGCCGATGCCGAAGCGCTGGAGGCACTGCTTGCCGTTGCCATGCCGGACCTGTTGATCGTCGATCTCATGCTGCCCGGTGACGATGGTTTCACCATCTGCCGCCGGGTGCGTCGCGACAGCGAAGTGCCGATCATCATGCTCACCGCCAGCGCCGATGAGACCGATCGCATTCTGGGGCTCGAACTCGGCGCCGACGACTACCTTGGCAAGCCTTTCAATCCCCGTGAACTGCTGGCGCGCATCAAGGCGGTGCTGCGCCGCACGCGCCGGTTGCCCGAGGCGACCGCCGAGAAGGACCCCGCTCAGGCGCGGCTGGTGGCCTTCGGCGAATGGCGACTCGACCGGGTCACCCGCGAGCTGATCGACGCAGGCGGCGAGCGCAGCGCCCTGTCCGGCGCGGATTTTCAGCTGCTGCAGGTCTTCCTCGAGCATCCGGAAGAGGTGCTGTCCCGGGATGCCCTCTATGACTTGAGCCGAGGGCGGCCGGCCCCACCGCTGGATCGCTCGATAGACGTACATGTCTGCCGTCTGCGTCAGCGTTTGGGCGAAGACGCCCAGCACTCCCAGCTGATTCGCACCGTGCGCGGCGCCGGCTATGTGCTGGCGACACGCGTGGATGCGCTGGCGTGAGCGCCGATCCCAGCGCCTCTGACGCCGATGCCAGCGCAGCCCATAGCGCGAAGCAACCCCATGGGTACCTCGGACGACGGCTGAGGCATATCCTGGCCCGGGGCCTGCCGGGCAGCCTGCGCGGGCGCTTCGTGTTGATCATGCTGGTCGGGGTGCTGGGCGCGCAGCTCGCGAGCTACGCGATATGGACCCATCAGGCCCGGGACAGCCGGCTCGAGCAGGTCGATGAACTCTCCCGTAACGTCGCCTACAGTGTCGCCTCCACGGTGCGCTTCTTCCGCTCGCTGCCGGTGGATTATCGCCATATCGTTCTCGATCAGCTGCGCGACATGGGCGGCACGCGCTTCTTCGTCAGCGTCAACGATCACCGCATTCCCATTCAGGACATCGGCCGGGGCCCCGCCCAGACGGTGGTGACCGACAATTTCCGCGCGATCCTGGCCTCCGAGCTTGGCGTCGACAACGCCCGCGTCGAGTTCTCTTCGCCCGATACCCTGCGCCTGTTCAATAACGAAGTGCTGCTGCACGACCTGCCGCCCCGCTGGGGGCGTCACAGCCTGCTGATGGACCCCATCGAGGCGCCGATTCTGGTCGTGCAGCTCCCCCTGGATGCCCAGGGCTGGCTCTATGTGGCGACCTTATTGCCAGTGCCGGAGCTCTTCGATGAGGGCTGGTTGTCCGGCGAACGGCTGTTCGCGGCGCTGATCGTGCTGCTTGCCGTGATTGGGCTGTCGCTGCTCGGTATCCGCAGCGCGACTCGGCCACTGGCGCGATTGTCGAGGGCGGCGCGGCGGCTCGGCGACGATCTGGACAGCCCACCGCTACGTGAGACCGGCCCCCGCGAGGTGGCGGCCACGGCGGTGGCCTTCAACCGCATGCAGCAGCGCATCCAGCACCAGGTCGAGGAACGAGAGCGGCTATTCACGGCGATCTCCCATGACTTGAAGACCCCCCTGACGCGGATGCGCCTGCGCGCCGAGATGCTCGATGACGACCATCAGCGCGAGCGCTTCTGCGCCGCCCTCGACGAGCTGGACCTGCTGGTCAAGGGCGCACTGGCGTCGGTCAGGGGGCTCGACCTGCACGAAGCCGTCGAGCCGGTCGATGTGCGAGGCCTGCTCAAGGGCCTCGCCGAGGAGATGGCCCTGCAGGGCGGCGAGGTGACGGTCACCGGCCACGCCTTGCCGCTTGGTGCCAAGCCACTGGCGCTCAAACGCTGCCTGGCCAACCTGCTGGAGAACGCCGTCTTCTATGGCAAGCGCGCCGAGGTGCACCTCGAAGACAGCTCGACGAAGCTACGGATCACTTTGCGCGATCACGGCCCCGGCATTCCCGCCGGGCAGCGCGAGCGGGTCTTTGCACCCTTCGTGCGCCTGGAGCCCTCGCGCAGCCGCCATACCGGTGGTAGCGGGCTGGGGCTTGGGATCGCCCGGCACATCTTGCGGGCCCACGGCGGGGAAATGGGGCTTGATAATCATCCAGACGGCGGCCTGGTGGTGATCCTCGAACTACCCCGTTGTGCCGATGTTGACTCAACACATGACGCAGACGTGATATGACCCCAAGCGGGACCAGCGATACTCACAAAGGCGTGGTAGCGACCTTGGTCTTATCGACTTTTTGCCTATAAACATTAGTTTAATCAGTGGGTTATATGTTTCAGTCATGTAATAAACCCGCAACACTATCCAGCACTAGGTAACCCCTCACCTGGCCGCGAATGGGGTAGCGTGTCATCAGCCGCGAGTGAATCGGCTCACGACAACCAATAACAATCGATGGAGACACGCCCCATGCGCTCACTGCTGAGATTCCCGCTCAAGAAGACCCTGCTCGGTTTTGCCGTCACCGGCGCCGTGGCATCGGCCCCGGTACAGGCCGGCGAGGTCGAGGTGCTGCACTGGTGGACGTCCGGCGGCGAGGCCCGGGCGGCCAACGTGTTGAAAGAATTGATGGAGGCCGAAGGCCACACCTGGAAGGACTTTGCGGTGGCCGGCGGCGGTGGTGAAACCGCCATGACGGTGCTCAAGTCCCGTGCCATGTCCGGCAACCCACCGTCGGCAGCACAGATCAAGGGCCCCGAGATTCAGGAGTGGGGCGAGCTTGGTCTGCTCGGTAATCTGGATGACGTGGCCCAGGCCGAAGACTGGGACAGCCTGTTGCCCGAGGTGGTCGCCAATATCATGCGCCACGACGGTCACTATGTGGCGGTGCCGGTCAACGTGCACCGGGTCAACTGGCTTTGGGCCAACCCCCAGGCGCTCAACAAGGCCGGCGTCGAGGTGCCGACGAGCATCGATGACATGTTCGAGATCGCCGACGACCTGCGCGAGGTGGGCGTCATCCCGCTGGCCCACGGTGGGCAGCCCTGGCAGGACGCCACGGTGTTCGAGACGGTGGTCCTTGCCGAGGCCGGCCCCGACTTCTATCGCCGTGCGCTGGTCGAGCTCGACCCCGAGGCTCTCAACAGCGAGACCATGATCGACGCCCTGACCACCTTCAAACGCATGCGTACGCTGATGGATGACGGCATGTCGGGGCGCGACTGGAACATCGCCACCTCGATGGTGATCGGCGGCCAGGCCGCCATGCAACTGATGGGCGACTGGGCCAAGGGCGAGTTCACCGCTGCCGGCCTGACCCCGGGCGAGGATTATATCTGCGTGCCGGCGCCGGGCACCGAGTCGGCCTTCACCTTCAACATCGACAGTCTGGCGATGTTCAAGGCCAGAGATGAAGAGGCACAGGCGGCCCAGGATGACCTGGCACGGCTGGTGCTGGAACCGACCTTCCAGGAGGCCTTCAACCTGGCCAAGGGCTCGATCCCGGCCCGTTCCGACCTGGACATGAGCGCCTTCGATAGCTGCGCCCAGCGCTCCATGGCCGACTTCAAGGCAACCTCCGAGAACGGTGGCCTGGTGCCCAGCATGGCACACGGTATGGCGGTGCGTGCCTCGGTACAGGGCGCCATCTTCGATGTGGTCACCAACTTCTTCAACGACCCGGACATGAGTCCCGAGGCCGCCGCCGAGCGGTTGGCGAACGCTGGCAGCTCGCTGCTCTAGGCAATGTCTGAAAAGTACTGCGCTCGCCCATACGACGTTAAAAATCGGCTCAAGATGCTCATTTACACCCCGTAAACTCCGCTCTTTCGCCAATTTTTGCCTTGTCTGGCCTTCGCTCGTCGACTTTTCAGGCAAAGCCTAGGCTCGTCGCCGCCCGCCCGGTGCCTGGCGCCGGGCGGGCCTCTCCCGTCTTTCGGTTGACGAGGCCCTGGCCTCGAGGACGTACTCATGTCGACTTCTCTCTCCCCGGCGCGCGCCGCACGCGCGCCCGTCAAGCGCTCGGCGCTTGGCGCCCTGACCGACTGGATTCCACGCCTGGTGCTGGCGCCGTCGGTCGCCGTGTCGCTGTTCTTCGTCTACGGCTTCATGATCTGGACCTTCGTACTGTCGCTGACCAACTCGCGGATGCTGCCGAGCTACGACTTCGTCGGCTTCGCTCAGTACGCACAGCTGATGGCCAACGACCGCTGGTGGGTCGCCGCCACCAATCTGGTGGTCTTCGGCGGCTTGTTCGTCGGCATCTGTCTGGTGCTGGGCGCTGGCCTTGCGATCCTGCTCGATCAGCGCATCCGCCAGGAGGGCAGCCTGCGCACCATCTATCTCTATCCCATGGCGCTGTCGTTCATTGTCACCGGCGTGGTCTGGAAGTGGCTACTCAATCCGAGCCTGGGCCTGCAGGCCATGGTGCGCGGCTGGGGCTTCGAAGGCTTCACCTTCGACTGGCTGGTGAACCCGGACATGGCGGTCTACACCCTGGTGATTGCGGCCGTCTGGCAGGCCTCGGGCTTCGTCATGGCGCTGTTTCTGGCCGGGCTGCGCGGCATCGACGACAGCATCATCAAGGCCGCCCAGCTCGACGGCGCCAGCCTGCCGCGTATCTATGCCCGGGTGGTGATGCCCTGCCTGCGGCCGGTGGTGTTCAGCGCGGTGATGATCCTCTCGCACATCGCCATCAAGAGCTTCGATCTGGTGGTGGCGCTGACCGGCGGTGGTCCCGGCTATGCCTCGGACCTGCCCGCTACCTTCATGTATACCCATGCCTTCACCCGTGCCCAGATCGGGCTGGGCTCGGCCAGTGCCATGCTGATGCTGGGCGGGGTGCTGGCGATCCTGATTCCCTACCTGTATTCCGAACTGCGGAGCCGCCGTCATGGATAACGTGATTCGCCGACGCACCCCGGGCGCGCGGCTGGCCCGGGCGGCGCTCTACGCCGTGCTGATCGTCATGGCGCTGTTTTACCTGTTGCCGCTTTTGATCATGCTGCTGACCTCGATCAAGCCGCTCGACGAGATCGGCGCCGGCACGCTGCTGGCGCTACCCGAACACCCGACCCTGGCGCCCTGGGTCAACGCCTGGGGCGAGGCCTGCACCGGCATGCGCTGCGAAGGGGTGGGCGGTTACTTCTGGAACTCCTTTGCCATCGTGATCCCGGCCGTCGCCATCTCTACCGTGGTGGGCGCCCTGAATGGCTATGCCCTGACCAAGTGGCGCTTTCGCGGCTCGGAGCTGGTCTTCGCACTGATGCTGTTTGGCTGCTTCATTCCCTTCCAGGTGGTGCTGCTGCCCATGGCGCAGACGCTGGGTTGGCTTGGGCTGTCGAGCTCGCGGGCGGGGCTGGTGCTGGTGCACGTGGTGTTTGGCATCGCCTTCACCACGCTGTTTTTCCGCAACTTCTACGTCGCGGTGCCAAGCGAGCTGGTCTCGGCGGCCAAGCTCGACGGTGCCGGCTTCTTTCGCATCTTCTGGCGCATCCTGCTGCCGGTGTCGGCGCCGATCATCGTAGTCTCGGTGATCTGGCAGTTCACCCAGATCTGGAACGATTTCCTGTTCGGCGTGGCCTTCTCTGCCCACGACACCCAGCCGGTCACGGTGGCGCTGAACAACCTGGTCAACACCTCCACCGGGGTGAAGGAATACAACGTCAATATGGCCGCGGCAATGATCGCCGCGCTGCCGACCCTGGTGGTCTATGTGCTGGCCGGCAAGTATTTCGTGCGGGGTCTGACCGCAGGCTCGGTCAAGGGCTGATGGCTTTTCAAAGAAAAAGCTGAAGGCTCCTCAAGGAAAAGGCTGAAGGCTCTTCAAGGAAACAAGCTGAAGGCTCCCGAAAAATGGCGACGCCCGGTCGCCATGGCCGTGCCATCACGATGCGAACAATAACGAGGTAATCACCATGTCAGCTTTGGAAATTCGTGAGGTCCGCAAGGACTTCGGTAGTACCCGGGTCCTCAAGGACGTCAGCCTGGCCATCGATTCCGGCGAGTTCCTGATCCTGGTCGGGCCGTCGGGCTGCGGTAAATCGACGCTGATGAACGCCATCGCCGGCCTCGAGCCGGTCACCGACGGCCAGATTCTGATTGGCGGCGATGACATCACCTGGCGCACGCCGGCCGAGCGCGATATCGCCATGGTTTTCCAGTCCTATGCGCTTTACCCCAGCATGACGGTGCGCCAGAACATCGCCTTCGGTCTGGAAATGCGCAAGGTGCCCAAGGCCGAACGCGCCGAGGCGGTGGAGCGGGTCGCCGACCTGTTGCAGATCACCCACCTGCTCGAACGCAAGCCGGCCCAACTCTCTGGCGGCCAGCGCCAGCGGGTGGCGATGGGGCGTGCACTGGCTCGGGAGCCGCAGATCTATCTGTTCGACGAGCCGCTTTCCAACCTCGACGCCAAGCTGCGCGTCGAGATGCGCACCGAGATCAAGAAGCTGCATCAGCGCCTTGGCACCACCATCGTCTATGTGACCCACGATCAGATCGAGGCCATGACCCTGGCCGACAGCATTGCGGTGATGCGTGATGGCCATATCCTGCAGTTGGGCTCGCCGGATGAGGTCTATAACGACCCCGTCGACATGTTCGTGGCAGGCTTCATGGGGTCTCCGTCGATGAACTTCATCACGGCGACGCTCGAAGGTCAGGTCGGCGACTATCGGCTACGCATTACCACTCCCGAGGAGCAGGAACTGGTGTTGCCCTGGCCGGCGGATCGGGTCACCAGCGAACTTGCCGGCCATCTCGGCCAGCAGGTGGTATTGGGGCTGCGCCCGGAGCATTTCAGCGAGCAGGACGCACGGCTCGAGGGGCAGCAGGAAGGCACTTTGCTCGAGACGCGTGTCACCGTCGTCGAGCCGACCGGCGCGGATATCCTGCTGCGCCTGCCGCTGGGGGATAGCGAAGTGACGGCGCGGGTCGGCCCCAAGTGCCCGGTGGCGGCCGGTGAGCGACTCGCGCTACGCGTCGACATGGGCCGCGCGGTGCTTTTCGATCCACAGAGTGAACGCCGGCTGGCCTAGTCGCCGTTCATCATGCCGGCGAGACGCCAACGTCGATACGAAACGGCCCCCGTCATTCGGCGGGGGCCGTTGCTTTTGATACGGAGCGTAATGCCTGACGCGTTAGTGCACGGTGATGACGGTGCAGTTGGCTGAGTGGCTGACCTTATGGGAGACGCCGCCGACGACAAGGCTCGAGAAGTCGCCCAGCCCCCGGCTGCCCATGATGATGGCATCGACACCGAGTCGCTTGGCCTGCTCGAGGATGGTGCGGCTGGGTTCACCCTGGGCGAGGGTCGTATCGATATGCTTGGCCCCCAGCGCGCTGGCTTCTCGGGAGGTCCGGTCGATCAATTCGCGGCCGTACTTCTCGAGTTCGCTCGAGGTCGTCTCCAGCGTCACAGCACCGATTCCCCATATCAGCGTGGTCTCATGGGCCAGCGCTTCGGGGATATGCAGGATATGCAGGGTGGTGTCGCTGTCCTTGATCAACTGACAGGCGACTTCCAGGGCCTTGTGGGCATGTTCGGAGCCGTCGACGGGCACCATGACCGATTTGAACATCGCATCATCTCCTTAATGAGTATGCCTTTAATCCTAGCCCACACGCCGTTACCTAGCTTGATTTCGATCAATTCCCGCGGAGTTGGTTTCAGGTGTCGCCGCGCTGTTTGCCCTGCTCCTGATTTGAGGCGTCATCGAGCCGTGATAGGCGCTGCCAGAGCTCGCGGCGTAGCTCCACGAGCCGAGGCGCCTCGCCGGCCTCGAAGGGTAGTGGCCGGGATAGCCCCAGCGCCTTGAGCCCCAGGCGTGCGCTCATCAGGCCGACCCCCAGCCCTTGGGCGGCGCGGGTCGAGAGTCGTCCGGCGAGGTCCATCGACAGCCATTCCATGCCGATGTCGCTGGCAAGCTCGCTGGTGCCGGCAAAGGCGACGTTATAGAGCACCTGGCGGAACAGCTTGAGGCGGCTGGCATAGCCAAGTTCCAGCCCATAGAGCCGGGCGAGGCGGTCGATCATGGCCAGGTTGCGCCAAGCCACCAGCGCCATGTCGAGCAGCCCCAGCGGGCTTGCCGCGACCAGCACGGCGGTATCGCCGGACATCCGTGCGATCAGCCGCCGGGCCTCGCGATCGCGAGGGGCAAGCAGGTGGTGCGCGAGCAGCACGCGCTGCTCGGCGCCGCCATGGTGATCGTCTTTGGCGGCGAGATAGCCCTGCCAGTGAGGGTGGTCCGCTTCAAGGTCGAGCCGCTCCCTGAGTGTTTCGGCGAGTCGCTGGGCCTGCTGTGGGGTGGCCTCGCTGATCTCCTCGAGACGCTCACGCAGGGCGCCGTGGCGACGCAGACGCCGCAGACGCAAGAGTTCCTTGGCGATGGCCTTGCCGGCAAGTCCCAGCCCCGCAAGCAAGAGAAGGCTCCAGGCGCCGGCCAGCCAGTCACCGTCAAGAGCCGCGATGAAGGTGGAGTGCGCTGCCTCCACGCCACCCAGCAGCAAACCGCCGCCGAGCAGGCCAAGTAGCCCCCAGCGGCGACGCTTGGGTTTGGCGAGGCCTGCGGCCAGGTCGGCCTCGGCGGTTGATTCGTCGTCCAGCGGGCGGCTGGCCTGCGCCTCGGGAAAGGCCTGAGCGGGGCGCGGATCCCGGTAGCCGGGATCGAGCTCCACCGCTGGATCTTCCGAGAAGCGCTGGGCGGGGCGAGGGTCGGTCATTGCAGTTTGTCTCCGAGCAGCCAGTCGAGGGTCGCATCGAGGCGGATATGAGGCAGCGCCCCCTGGCCACGAGGGGCTGGGCGGAAGGCACGGAAGTCAAAGCCCTGGCGGGCCCAGAAATCGGCATCGGGCAGTCGGGACGGCACCTCGCCGGGAAACACCAGCACCGATTCATTATCTAGGGTGGTGCCGCGCAGCGCAGGGGTGGTGCGGCCCTGGTGTTCGACGCTATGGGCGCTGGTGGTGCGGATCGACGCCAGCGAGAAGGCATTGACCGGCACGTCGGCGAAGCGCAGATCCTTGAGCGGCTCGGCGAGCAGCGCCTCGAGCAGGCTCACCAGATGGGAATGCTGCTCCGGGGTGACGTGATCGGCCTTGGTCGCGGCGATGGCCAGGCGGTCGATGCGCGGCGTGAACAGCCGCGACAGCAGGCTGCGGCGGCCGTAGTCGAAGCTCTTCATCAGGGTGCCCAGGGCGCGGGACAGATCGGCGAAGCGGTCCGGCCCGGCATTCAGGGCGCCGAGCACGTCGACCAGCACGATCTGGCGGTCGAAGCGCCGGAAATGCTCCTGATAGAAGGGCCTGACCACGTGGCGCTGATAATAGTCGAAGCGCCGGGCCAGGGTCTGGTAGACGCTGTCTGCCGGCAGCGTCTTGAGCCGGTCACGGTCCTCTTCGCCTAGGCCGGGCAGCGGGAAAAACTGCAGCACCGGGGCGCCGTCTAGCTCTCCCGGCAGCAGGAAACGACCGGGCTGCAGGTCGGCAAAGCCCGCTTCACGGGCAGCACGCAGCCCGGATGCATAGGCATCGGCGATTTCTGCAAGGCGCGCCTCATCGGCGGTGGCCGCCGGGTCGAGATCGGCAAGCGATGCGCGCCAGTCGGCGAACAAAGCAGCGTACTCGCCGTCATCGTGTGCCGGGCGAGAGGCGCTCCAGCTCAGGTAGTCATGATCCAAAAGCGGCAGGTCGAGCAGCCACTCGCCGGGGTAATCGATCAGATCCAGGGTCAGGGTCGCCGCACTTCGGGCTAGCAGGCCGCTGCGCTTGGGGCGATAGCGAATCGCCAAGCGCAGCTCGCTGATGCCCCGCGTCGGGTCGGGCCAGCGCGGCGGGTCCGCATCCAGCGCTGCCATGGCCGGGTCGTAGGGGAAGCGCGGCACGCCAAGGTCCTGCTGGGCGACCCGCTGGGCGCCCAGCAGGCGACCCTCACGGGCGGCGGGCAGTAGATCGAGGCGCGCCTCGAGCCCGGCATGTCGAAGCTGGTGAACCAAGGAGGTCAGAAAGGCGGTCTTGCCGGCACGAGACAGGCCGGTGACCGCCAGCCGCAGCTGGCGGTCGCGGCCGCGCTCGAGAAGATCATGAAATTCGCGAGCCAGGGGCTGGCGCATGGGAGAGTTCCGTTCAACGTAGAGTTCAGCCTCCAATGTGCGGGCGCGCCGCCCGGCTGGCAAGTCTCTGCCAGATCAATGCCATGATGGGCAGCAGCGACAGCGGAATCAGTAGCGCATTCAGATAGGCCCAGCCGAACTCGCTGACCAGCGGGCCGGCCAGCAGGGCGGTGGCGGCGACGGTGGAAAACACCAGGAATTCGTTGGCGGCCTGGGTGCGGGCCTTATCGGCTGGGCGGTAGCTCTCGGTGAGCAGGCCGGTGGCGGGCAGGAAGGTGAAGTTCCAGCCCAGGCCCAGCAGCACCAGCCCGGTATAGAAGCCGGCGATGCTGTGGGTGACCTGGGCCACCATGGCACTGGCCACCAGCAGCAGGCAACCGAGCACGATCATGCTTCGCGCCCCGAAGCGGGCACTCAGATGGCCGGTAAAGAAAGACGGCAAGAACATCGCCAGCACGTGCCACTGAATGGTGGTGGCAATGTGGGCGAAGTCGTGGCCGGCGGCGGTCATGGCCAGTGGGGTAGCGGTCATGGCGACGTTCATGACGCCATAGCCGACCGTAGCCGCCAGTACGGCGACGATGAAGGCCGGTTGGCGCAGCACCTGGATCAAGGGGCGCGGGATGCCGGACTCATGGGTCTTCTCTGGGGGAGGCAGGCGGACGATGGTGAGCACCAGCAGGGCCAGCACGTAGAGGGCGCCGAGCCCCAGGAAGCTCACAAGAAAGGGCGTTTCCCCCAGTGCGCGGCTGGTATTGGCAAGCCAGGGGCCGAGGAAGGCGGCCAGCACGCCGCCGCCCATGACCAGGCCGATGGCGCGATCACGGTGCTGTAGCGGCGCCACTTCGGTGGCGGCAAAGCGATACAGCTGGCCGAAGCCAATCCCGATGCCGATCAGCCAGGTGGCGAGCATGAAGCGCCAGAAGCTCTCGTTGACCAAGGCCTCGCAGGCCACGGCGACGCCGACCAGCCCCACCAGATGGCCCAGCATGAAACCGCGCCGCCGGCCGAGGCGCGCCATGATCAGCGAGGCCGGCACGGTCGCGCACATCAGCCCCAGCCACTGGGTGGCCACCGGCGCCGTTGACCAAGTGGGGCTTGGTGCCAGGCTGGCGCCGATGATCGGCGACACCGGGATGAGCAGGCTGTTGCCGGTGATCAGCAGAGCCTGGCATAGCGATAGCAATAAGACGCTCAAGGGCATGAGAGAGAGTCCTCCAGGTGGGAGAGGCTAGCGCCAAAGCGCTGACGATAGACCGACGGCGACACGCCGTAGCGGCGCTGAAAGAGACGGCGCAACTGCTCGGCGCTGCCCAGCCGCCATTGGGCGGCAAGGCGCTCCAGCGGCGGCGCGGGGCTGGCCGTGAGCAGTTGCTGGCGCGCCCCTTCGAGGCGCAGTTGCGTCAGATAGGCACCGGGAGTGGTATCGAGATGGTGCCTAAAAAGCCGCGACAGGTGGCGCGGGGTCACCGCCATCTGGTCCGCCATGCTCTCCAGGTCATGCGGCTCAGCGGGGTTGGCATGCAGCCGGTCCAGCAGTGCGCGCAGCGCCCCGCTGGCCCGCTGCTGGACGCGCAGTGCCTCGCTGAATTGGGCTTGGCCGCCCGGGCGATGCAGGAACATCACCAGCTCGCGCGCCACCCGGCCGGCCAGCTCGCCGCCCTGGTCGGCCTCGACCAGCGACAGGGCCAGGTCGATGCCGGCGGTGACCCCGGCGCTGGTATAGCGGCCCCGGTCTTGCACATAGAGGGCATCGGGTTCGACCTGCACCTGCGGGTAGGCCTGCGCCAGTGCCTCTGCATGCCGCCAGTGGGTGGTGGCTCGGCGTCCGTCCAGAAGCCCGGCATTGGCCAGCAGGAAGGCGCCTGTGCAGATCGCGCCCAGCCGCCTGACCTGGGGGGCCATGTCGCGCAGCTGGTCGGTATGCTGCTGCGCCTGGCACTGCGCGAAGACCCCACTGCCGCCGGCCACCAGCAGAGTGTCTGGCGCGCCCCTTGCCGTCAGGCCCGCCCAGTCCAGGTCCGCCACCATCGATAACCCGCCGTTGGTGGTCAGGGGGCCGGGTTGATGGCCGAGCAGTTCGAGAGAGTAGAGCGCTTTGTCGGCACAGGCGTTGGCGCTGGCGAAGACCTGCCAGGGGCCGCAGACATCGAGCACCTGACAGTCTGGGTAGGCCAGCAGCGTGATGCGGCGCGATGGGGTGGGTGACGAAGAGGATGACATCCAAGCACTCCAGAGTGGGGAATGCTTTGAGTCTGGGCGCAAGGCTTGATGTCCACAACGACCAATATCCCACCGATAAGGACATTGCTTCCCACATTGCTTCCCACATTGCTGCCCAAACAGACGACGCCCTGCCGGGTGGCAGGGCGTCGAGCGAGGACTCAGCCAGTGCTTGTGTCAGTGCTTAGTGCTTATTCAGCACTCAGGTAAGCGCTTGATCAGTGCCTGGTCCGTGATCGGCTAGCCGGCGAAGGCGGCATAGATGGCGATCACCAGGATCACCAGCACGATGCCGGCGGGCACGGCGCCTCTCCAAGGCGTCAGGTCGACGGCCTTGCTGTCCTCCTGCACCCAGTCGGTGTCGCGGGGGCGCAGCTTGCCGATGATCAGCATGACCGCCACCAGCAGCACGAAGACCGCGGCCACGAAGTGGAACTCATGCATGATGGTCGGCAGCTTGTTGAACGGCGGCACGAAGTAGCCGGCGAAGATCAGCAGACAGCCACCGATCAAGGCGATCTTGGCGGCCAGCGGCGGTACGCGCTTGGTCAGCAGGCCGACGACCACCACGGCAAGGATCGGGATGAAGTAGATGGCATTCATCTTCTGCAGGTAGCCGAACAGGCTTTCTTGGCCTGCCAGCAGTGGGGCGATGGTCATCGAGACGAAGGCCATGACCCAGCCGAACACCTTGCCGCAGTTGACCACCTGATCTTCGGTGGCGTCCTTCTTGAATACGCCCTTGTAGATGCCCAGGCTGAAGATGGTGGTGGTGCTGTTCAGCGCCGAGTTGAAGGACGACAGAATGGCGCCGACCATCACCGCGGCGAAGAAACCGGTGAGATAGGGCGGCAGCACGTCGAATACCAGACGACCGTAGGCTTCATCCGCCGCTACGCCCTGATCGGCATAGAGGTGATAGGCGATGATGCCTGGCAGTACCAGGTAGAGGGGCCCCAGCAACTTGAAGAAGCCCGTCAGCAGCACGCCTTTCTGGCCTTCGGCGAGGTTCTTGGCGGCGAAGGTGCGCTGGATGATCTGCTGGTTGGTGGTCCAGTAGAAGACGTTTATCAGGAAGACACCGGTGAACAGGGTAAAGAAGGGAACCTGTTGCTCCGGGCCGCCGATCGAGTTGAGTTTGTCCGGATTGGTTTCCTTGAGGATCTCCCAGCCGGCGAGCACGCCGCCATCGGCGCTGACGGCCTGCAGGCCGAAGTACACGATCACGAAACCGCCGACCAGCAAGCCAATACCGTTGAGCGTATCGGACACGGCAACGGTGCGCAGGCCGCCAAACAGGGCGTAGACCGAGCCGATCAGGCCCACGACCCACACGGTCAGCCACAGCAGAGTCGTGCTGGATTCGATACCGATCAGTCCTGACAGGTCGAGCATGCCCTGCAGGCCGATGGCCCCGGAATAGAGAATGATCGGCAGCAGGATCACGGCATAGGCGATCAAGAAGATCACGTTGGTAATCAGTTGCGTGCCGGCATCGAAGCGGATCGACAGCAGCTGGGGCAGGGTGGCAATGCCGCTCTTGAGAAAGCGCGGCAGGAAGAACAGCGCCAGCGCCACCAGGGCGATGACCGCGACGACCTCCCAGGCCATCACGGAGAGGCCATCGCTGAAGGCCGCCCCGTTGAGCCCCACCATCTGCTCGGTGGACAGGTTGGTCATCAGCAGTGAGCCGGCGATCAGCGGGAAGGTCAGGGAACGGCCGGCCAGGAAGTAGCCTTGGGTACTTGTATGGTCGTCGCGCCGGGTGATCCGCCAGGTGATAAAGGCGACCAGCCCGGTAAAGAACACGAACGACGCCAGGGTCAGGGCATGCACGGTGAAATAATCCTTAAACTGCGGGCAAATGAGGCGGCTTGGGCGTCTTTTTGCCAAGGAATGGAGTAACTTTACGAACGTGGGGGCCGATGCTAGGGAGCCTCAGGTGAAAGCTCTATGCGCCTTTCGTCTAAGGTCTGCCATGGCGGCCAAATTTGTCATCATCGTCGGCCTCTGAAAGCGCCTTCCTGGCTCTTCAGCCTAGTGCTTATTCCCGCTTTTGCCGCCGGTTCTTGTCGCACGATGTTGCCGTGACAGCGTGCCGCCCGCTTTCAAGCTCGCGTCTAGGGGCGGCGCGCAAGCGCAAGCTTCAGGTGTGGTTTGTGGGTTATGTTCGATATATCAGTCACTTCCGAAAGACGTGGCCGGCGGTGTGGGATCTCGCCGTTCAGCTGGCCAAGCCGCAGGCGACTCGGCCGAGCTGTCGAGTGTGGCTTGGGGCAGGGCGGAGAGTCGACTAGGATGAAAACAGGAATTTCATCGTATCAAGGCGTGTCAGTCACCGGCATCGCGGCCGGTCGCCGTCCTGATCGTCATCGACACGAGGGAGTGAAGCATGGCCGACGACGGGCCCGAGGCAGTCATCGACTTCTGGTTCGAGGAGTTGAGCCCCAAGCAGTGGTTCGCCAAGGACGAGGCTCTGGATACCTTGATTGAAAAACGCTTCGAGTCGGCCTGGGAGGCGGCCCGCCGTGGTGAGCTTGCGGCCTGGCGCTCAACCCCGGAGGGCCGTCTGGCCGAAATTCTGGTGTTGGATCAATTCTCGCGCAACATGCACCGCGACCGGCCAATGGCCTTCGCGCAGGATGCCGTGGCACTCGTGCTGGCCCAGGAGGCAGTGGCTCAGGGTGCCGATCGAGCCCTGACGACCCGCCAGCGGCCCTTCCTCTACATGCCCTACATGCACAGCGAATCCCTGCTGGTACATGAAGACGCGCTGCGGCTCTTCGATCAGCCGGGGCTCGAGGAAAACCTGCGTTTCGAGCATCGCCATCGCGATATCCTCTTGCGCTTCGGACGCTACCCACACCGCAATGCCATTCTGGGCCGGGAATCCAGCGCCGAGGAACTGGCCTTTCTGGAGCAGCCGGGCTCAGGGTTCTGAGCCCTTGGCAGCGAGCATTGCGGTGCTCGGTACCCGGTGAAGAGTGGCTCTGTAGGTGGCAAGACCTATCCGCGAGGATGCTCGGGTAAGGGCGTATGTCAGGCGTCTCGCGTTGCGAACACTGTGTCACGGACTGTATATCGATAGCGGGTTATTCGTAGCATTTTACAAGCACCGTTTCGTGGGGGCTGTTATATGAGTACGGTGTAGACGTACTGTATTAGCGTCACCCCCGAAAAGGCGCTATCTGAAGGTCTATCTGAAGGTCTATCTGAAGGTCCATCTGAAGGTAGTCAGGCAACACCTCACAGCAAAGGAGAGCATTCTATGGGCATTATTGCGTGGTTGATCATCGGTGGTCTGGCCGGCTGGATTGCCGGCAACATCATGCAGGGCGGTGGCTTTGGCCTGCTGGGCAATATCGGCGTCGGTGTGGTCGGTGCGCTGGTGGGCGGCTTCCTGTTCAGCCTGTTGGGGCTGTCTGCCGGGGGCTTCATTGGTTCGCTGGTCACGGCAACGGTGGGCGCCGTGGTGCTGCTGTGGATCATCGCCAAGGTCAAGACGGGCTGACGCCACTGCCTTGCCTTTGCGACTTGTCCGCAAACGAAAAAACCGCCCGGCCAATTGGCCGGGCGGTTTCGTTTCAAGGCGGGTCCCGCCGCGTCATCCGCGGATGGCGATCAGGCGGTAGCGGCGCTCTTGCTGCCGACCAGTTCCTTGAGGGTCTCTTCGATGATGGCCAGGCCTTCTTCCAGGACCTCGTCCTCGATGGTGACCGGCATCAGGAAGCGGATGGTGTTGCCGTAAAGACCGCAGGACAGCAGGATCAGCCCTTTCTCGCGCGCCTTTTTGCAAAGCGCGCCGGCCAGGTCGGCATCCGGCGTGTGGTTGGCCTTGTCGGACACCAGGTCGATGGCGGCCATGGCGCCCATGTTGCGGCCGTTGTCGACGCAGTCGAAGTCCTGCTGCCACTGCGCGAAGCGCTTGGCCAGCTTGTCACCCAGCGCCTGGCTCTTGCCGAGGATGTCTTCTTCCTCGAAGACGTCCAGCACGGCAAGGGTCGCGGCACAGGAAACCGGGCTGCCGGTGTAGGTGCCGCCCAGTGAGTTGGGGCCGCAGGCATCCATGACCTTGTCGGTACCCACGACGGCGGAGATCGGCATGCCGTCGGCCATGCTCTTGGCCATGGTGATGATGTCGGGCTCGACGCCGCTGTGCTCGATGGCGAACAGCTTGCCGGTACGACCGAAGCCGGACTGCACTTCGTCGATGATCATCAGCATGCCGTGCTCGTCGCAGATCTCACGGATTGCTTTGAGGAAGCTGGTCGGCGCCGGATAGAAACCACCCTCGCCGAGTACCGGTTCCAGCACGATGGCGGCGGTATCCTTGGGGTTGGCGTCGGTCTTGAGCGCCATCTTCAGGCCGCGCAGCGCTTCATCTTCGCTGACGCCGTGGTACGGCACCGGATAGGGCGCACGGAAGACGTTGCCCGGCATGCTGCCGAAATCGGTGGCGTAGGGGGCGACCTTGCCGTTCATGGCCATGGTCATGAAGGTACGGCCGTGGTAGCCGCCGTCAAAGCAGATGACGTTGTTCTTGCCGGTGGCGCCGCGAGCGATCTTGACCGCGTTTTCCAGCGCCTCGGCACCGGAGTTGGCCAGCATGACCTTGCCATGGCCGCGCACCGGCGTGACCTGGCTGAGCTTCTCGGCGACCTTCACGTAGCCTTCATAGGGCATCACGGTCTGGCAGGTGTGCATCACGCGGTCGAGCTGGTCCTTGACGGCCTGCACGACCTTGGGATGGCGGTGACCGATGTTGAGCACACCGATGCCGCCGGCGAAGTCGATGATGCGGTTGCCATCGGCATCCCAGATCAGGGCATTCTCGGCACGATCGGCAAACTGAGTAGCCGGGCTGGCGGCGCCGTTGGCGACGTAGCGCTGCTTGAGTTCGTTGAGTTGGGCGTTATTCATCAATCTCTCCTGTCAGGGTCAGCTGGCGCTTAGAGGCCGCCAATACACACGTACTTCAGTTCAGTGTAGTCGTCCAGTCCGTGACGTGATCCCTCACGGCCAAGCCCGGATTCCTTGATGCCGCCGAAGGGGGCCAGCTCGGTCGAGAGGATCCCTTCGTTGATGCCCACCATGCCATATTCCAACGCCTCCATCACATGCCAGATGCGGGCATAGTCACGGGCGTAGAAGTAGGCCGCCAGGCCAAATTCGGTGGCATTGGCCATGGCGATGGCCTCGGCATCGTCGGTGAAGCGGAAGACGGGGGCTAGGGGGCCAAAGGTCTCTTCCCGAGCCACTCGCATCTCAGGCGTCACGTCGGCAATCACCGTGGGCTGATAGAAGGTACCGCCCAGCGAGTGGGGTTCGCCACCGCAGATCAGACGGCCGCCATGTTCCAGTGCGTCACGCACGTGGGACTGCACTTTTTCCATGGCTGCCGCATTGATCAGCGGCCCTTGGTCGACATCTCCTTCGAGGCCATTGCCGATGCGAAGTTCGCTGACACGGGCGGCGAGTTTGTTGAGGAAGGCATCATAGACGCCGTCCTGAACCAGCAGGCGGTTGGTGCACACGCAGGTCTGGCCTGAGTTGCGGAACTTGGAGGCGATGGCGCCTTCCACGGCGGCGTCCAGGTCAGCGTCGTCGAAGACGATGAAGGGCGCATTGCCGCCAAGCTCCATGGACGCCTTCTTGACGGTGCCGGCGCACTGCTCGAGCAGTTTCTTGCCGACAGGAGTGGAGCCGGTGAAGGAGACCTTGCGCACTCGCGGGTCGGTGGTCAGCACTTCGCCGATCTCCGCCGGCTTGCTGGCGGTGACGACGTTCAGCACCCCGGCCGGCAGGCCCACGTCTTCGGCCAGCTTGGCCAGTGCCAGGGCGGTCAGCGGGGTGGCTTCGGCGGGCTTGATGACCACCGTACAGCCGGCAGCCAGGGCCGGGGCCACCTTGCGGGTGATCATCGCCAGCGGGAAGTTCCAGGGCGTGATGGCCGCCACTACACCGATCGATTCCCGCATCACCATCAGGCGCTTGTCGTCGCTGTGGCTGGGCAGAGTTTCGCCGGCCATGCGCTTGGCTTCTTCGGCGTAGTATTCGATGAAGTTGGCGCCATAGATGACTTCGCCCATCGACTCTTTCAGCGGCTTGCCCTGCTCCTGGGTCATCAGGCGCGCCAGCGGCTCTTGATGCGCTATCACGGCGTCGAACCAGCGGCGCAGCAGCGCTGAGCGTTCCTTGGCGGAGCGCTTGCGCCAGGCAGGCCAGGCCGCATCGGCGGCGGCCACGGCGTCACGGGCCGCGTCGCCGTCGAGATCTGCGACGTCGGCAATGGTGTCGCCGGTAGCGGGGTTGGTCACGGCAAAGCGCGTCGGCGCCTCGCGCCACTGGCCGTTGATATAGGCATTGGACATCAGTAGATCGGACGACATCGTCGACAGGCCTCCAGGGAGTGTTGTCATCATTTTCAACGAGTGTGCATTATTTAAAACAATCCGCCAAGCCTTATCGAGATGCTTCGTCAAGGCCTACTACACGCCGGTCTCAAGGGAGAGGTTCAGCCCTTTAAGAATCATATGGATGGGCGCTATGGGCCGGCTTTTCTGCTGATGCATGTCGTGACTCTGCAAGCTAGGCATCGGCGAAGCCCCCAGTTTCCGCTAAACTAGGCGCCAAAAATTCCTATGGTTGTCTTGATGACAAGCTGCGCGTGGTGAGGTGAGTCTTGGTCGATCCCCTGAGTGCCTGGTGGGCTCAACAACTGGTGCTGTGCGACTGGGCCTTTTCGCCCGACCCGACGGCCGTGGAACCGGATCTGGCGGTTCAGCGGCTGGCCGACATGGAGGTGACGGATCGCGGCGAGCTGGGCTGGCGGCTGATCGAGGCCTTTTCGCCCGGCAACGTGAACCCCCTCGGCCATCTGGAAAGCCTGGAACTGCTGGCGCTAGCGACGGCAGCCGGCTGGCTGCCCGCCGAGCAGGCGCATGCCTGGGTAGCTCGTATCGCCACTGACATCTGCGCGCACTGCAACAGTCTCGAGGACTGGTTGGCCGTGCTGCGCCAGGCCCGCAGTGCGCTGGACTGGGAGCGGGGGGACGACGGCTTCCTGGAGGCCTGTGCGGCCCTGTCGTCCCTGGAGCATGAAGGGGCCGGCATTACCTGGGAGCTGCTCGCTGAGACCGTTAGGCGCCGCCGCCGGGCGCCGCTATGGCCGTCGTCTGCCGGCGACCAGGCCTGGCGGCTGCGCGCCGCTTTTGCCCCCCTGCTGGTGAGCGATGCCGATGAGGCCCTGGACGCCCCCCAGGCCCGTGCCTTTCTCGCCAAGGAGTGGCAGATCAGTGATCGCGCTGGCCTAGTGCGCCTCTTACTGTGGCTGGCCGGCCAGGGCGATCGCTATGCCTGGGATCTGGATGCCAACCGGCTGCTCGAGGCCTCCCGCGGGCAACGTGAGGCTTGGCTCGCCGGGCAGACGGGCGACGCGATGGCCTCCGGCAAGGTATTGCTGGGCTTTCTCGAGCGCGGCGAAACCCTGGAATGGGCGGCCTGGGATTGGTTGCGGCTGGTCGACCTGGCCTATAGCGGCCTGGCGCTTGGCTGGCTCGACCAGGCCGAGGCGCAGGCCTTTGCTCACCACGCCCTGGACTTGATCACGCGCCGCTACAGCGACTGGGTAGCGATGGTGACCGCCTATCAGCGCGGCCGCAGCCTCTTCGAGGGGCGCGATAGCGTAGGCGACCTCAACCGCGACTGGGGGCTGCTCTTGCAGTCATCGGCCAGCCCCTGGCGGGAGCCGCTGGCGACGCTTCAGGACCCGGACTGTCTCGACGCCTCACGCCGGGCGATGCGGGCCTGGCGCGCCGACGCCCGTCATTGGGTGCTGGCGCTGGCATCGATCCGCGAGCCCGAACTCTTGATGCGCCAGGGCCCGGCGTTCACGGTCTCCGAGCCGATCCGCAAGGAGGCGCGTCACTATCTTCAGGAAGTGCTCGGCCTCTATCCGGATGACGGCGTGGCCGGGCTTGCCCGCTACTGGTTGCCGGCGCAGGCGCACCACCTCAATCAATTGGCCGCTGACGCCGATCATGGGGCCTTGCCGAGCTTGACCACGCCCTTCGGTCAGCCCGCCGCAGACGGGATTGCCAAGCGCGACGCGCTACGCGGTTGCAGCCGTTTTTCGGCCACCATTCACATGGCCGAAAAATATGCCTTCTACCTGCAGATGGCCGACGACAGCGAGGAGTTCGAGGCCGAAGGCCTGTCACGCCTGGCTGAATCGCTGCGCGGGGTGCTCTGCCACTTCTATCCGGATGCGCGCCGGTTGCTCAATGCCTGGGCCTGCTGGGAAACCGCGCTGCCCGAGCCGCCGCTGGAGCAAAGCACGCCGGTCTCGTTGGCCCACGAGATTCGTTGGCACCGCGACGACCCTGGCAGCCCCTTTCACTGGCTCGACTGGCAGGCAGGGGCCAGCTGGCAGGAGCCGGGCCCGCGGCTCAGCCTGCCACGCTTTACCGCCCTGGCTCTGGTCGGCCCCCTCAACGGCGGTGCCTGGAGTGAGCCTCTGCCGGAGAGCGATCGCGAGGTGGAGGCCATTCGGGAGTGGATCGATGGCCATTACGCCCTGCAGGACGGCGAGGCGCTCAGGGAGTTTCTCGATTACCTGCTGACGGTTGGCGATCGCCAGGAATACCAGATCAACTATGCGCCTTATACCCTCAATGCCGCGCGGCTCAAGGCCGAGATCGAGATCCTCGAGAGCGATGACTGCAGCGAGGAGGAGCGCAACCATCTGCTGCGCTTGAAGCGGGTGCGCGACAACGATGCCGGCTGCAATGCCTTCGATATGGCCGCCTGGGATATCGCCCAGGCCGTGGACCTGGCGATTGCCGGGCGCCAGTTGACCTGGCTGAGCGAAGCGCAGTTCAGTGCCGCCCTCGATCGGGCGTCAACGCTTGCCGCTCAGCATTATCCGGGCTGGCAGGCCTACGCCCGTGGGCTTTATGCCGGCTTTTCGTTCTTCATGGGCGAGACCGATGAACGCAAGGCGTTTCTGTCGAGCTTCCGTGAGGCGCTGATAAGCTGGCTGACCGGGGCGCCGCCGCTGGCCGGCCCTTGGGCGAGCCTGGATTTCCCCGGCGCCCGCCCGCGCCACTGGGCGCCGATGCATATTGATACGCTGCCGGGGGATGCGCGCACCCTGCATTAGGGTTGAATACTAGGGGAGCAGGCACTGGCCAGGGGCGCTGAAGAGGGCCTGTTGCCCGTGGGCCGGGCCGTCAGGGCTCGTCATACCCGCCGTCTGTCGCTATCATGCTTGTTTTGCTTGCCATTGCCCTGCTAGTTGCCAGGGCTCGTCAACCTTTTCACTCGGAGTCGCCGCGGCGAAGTCCGGACCACTAGGAGGAGGTCAGCGCGATGTCGCGGATTGCCGTTACGACAGTGCTTTTGGCGCTGCTAGCCGGGCTTGCGGGCTGTGCGACGTCGCCACCGCCAGCCTCCGAGGTGCCGCCGGATTATTTTGCCATGCAGTTGCCGGGACTCTCCCGCGGCCCCATGTCACCGGTGGATAACCCGCTGCTCGACCACCAGGAGCTGCGCCACCCGAGTCGCGAGGTGATCCGGGATGCCTTGCTGGAAGAGCACGAGCGCTGGCTGGGCACGCCCTATCGGCTGGGCGGGCAGAGCCGGCATGGCATCGACTGCTCGGCGCTGATCCAGACCATCTTCCGTGAGCGTTTCGAAACCGAGCTGCCCCGCACCACCTCGCAGCAGGTGCATCAGGGGCGGCGCGTCGAGCGCGGCAATCTCAAGGCCGGTGACCTGGTGTTCTTCCGTCCGCCGGGGAGCTATCGCCATGCCGGCATCTATGTCGGTGACGGTTTCTTCCTGCATGCATCGTCGTCCCAGGGCGTTGCCCTTTCACGCCTCGACAACAGCTACTGGCGTCGCTATTTCTGGCAGGCGCGCCGGCCGCTGGCGCCGACGCAGCTCGCTCAGCGGGCGCTTCTGGCCAGCAGCGGCTGAACCGAGCCCGCTTAGGCGGGCCCGACATCTTCGGATGCCATATGACTGATCCCTTATGATTCAGGCTCACACTCGCGACTGGTGGCGAGCCACCCTGGCACTTTGCCTGGGCTCTTTCATCGTCTTCATCAATCTTTATGCCCCGCAGCCGCTGCTGCCGGAGCTGCGCAACACCTTCGGCGTCTCGACGCTGATGGCAAGCTTGGTCATGTCCTGCCCGAGCCTTGCGCTGGCCGCGTCGCTGCTGATCTACGGCACGCTATCCGACGCCCTGGGGCGGGGCACCATCATGCGGGTCAGCCTGCTGCTGGTCGCGCTCTGCTCGCTGGCGATCGCCCTGGTGCCCAGCTTTGCCGGGCTGTTGGGGCTGCGTTTGCTGCAGGGGCTGGTGCTTGCCGGCCTGCCGGCGGTCGCCGTGGCCTGGATGAGCGACGAGTTCGAGCCCCAGGCAATGATGCTGGCCGTGGGGCTCTACATCAGCGCCAATAGCCTTGGCGGCATCGGCGGCCGGGTGATGGGCGGCTGGGCCGGCGAGGTCGGAGGCTGGTCGTTGAGCTTTCTGGTGGTCGGCACCATCAGCTTGGTCGGGGCGGCGATATTCTGGCGACTGCTGCCGCCGGCGCGGCACTTCACCCCGGGGCGCTTTTGCCTGGCCGAGGCGCTTTCCGGCATCAAGGGCCATCTGAACACCCCGGTACTGCTGGTGGCCTGCCTGATCGGCGGCCTGAATTTCATGGTGTTCATCAACCAATACAGCTATATCACCTTCCGGTTGAGCGCGGCGCCCTTCGGGCTGGGTTCTCAGTGGCTGGGTATGCTGTTTCTGACCTATCTAGGCGGCACCCTGGGCTCGGCATGGTCGGGGCGGCTGTCGCAGCGCTGGGCATCGCCGCTGTGCATGATGGCGGGCATTGGCATCTTCATGCTGGGAAGTCTTGTCACCCTGGGCGACGGGCTCTGGGTGATCGTGGTCGGGCTAACGATCAGCGCCTTTGGCTTCTTTCTGTGCCATGCGACGGCATCGGGCTGGGTCGGGCGCAACGCTAAGCGAGCCCGGGGCACCGCCACGGCACTCTATCTGGTGTTCTACTATCTGGGGGCGAGCCTGGGGGGCTTTTACCTGGAGCCGTTCTGGCAGTTCGGCGGCTGGGGAGGGGTCATCCTGGCCGCCGAGCTGGTCCTTCTGATAACGCTCGCCCTCAGCGTCTGGCTGTGGCGACGGGGTGGAAGGTCGGTTATTGCGCCTGAGCGCTGAGCGCACCCTGGGTGCCGGCTTCATCGCCCCAGACTTCTTCGAGGCGGTCGACTCGTCCGCAGGCAGACTTGTAGAAGTTGTATCTCAGGCTGTTGGTCTTGTAGTAGTTCTGGTGGTAATCCTCGGCGGGATAGAAAGCCTTGAAGGTTTCGATCTGGGTGGCGATGTCGCGCTCGAAGCGGGCCTGCATCTCGTCGAGACTGGCCTTGGCCAAGGCGCTTTGCTGGTCATCCATAGGGAAGATGGCGCTGCGGTATGAGGTACCGGCATCGCAGAACTGGCGATCGACGGCGAAGGGGTCGATGTTGCGCCAGAATACGTTGAGCAGCTGATCATAGCTGACCTCGTCCGGGTCATATTCTACCTCTACCACTTCGGCATGATCGGTCTGCCCGGCAGAGACCTGCGGGTAGGTCGCGGTATCGGCGCTGCCGCCACTGTAGCCTGAGGTGGTCTTGAGGACCCCCGGCACCTTGTCGAAGGCCTCTTCCATGCACCAGAAGCAACCGCCGGCGAAGACGGCTTCCTTGGGGTCGGCGGCGAGTGCGTCTGCCGAGGCGCCAAGGGCGAGGGCAATGGGCAGGACCCTGAACCAGCGATGCGTGGCCAGGAAAGCGAAGCGTGTAGCAAGATGTGAGTCTTGGACCATGATCACTCCCGATGTGTTGGCAATCCCGAGTGGCTTGGATGGAACCTGAAAGCTGGGATGACAGTTGGATAAGAAGTTGAGCCTAGGGTTCCCGGTCTCGCGCCAAACTCATGCTTGAAGACGCACTTGAAGGCGGGCTTGAAGACTCGCTTGAAGGCAAGGCCCCAAAGCCGGGCGCCCGCTCTCAGGTCTTCGGCGTAGCTTTCGATCGGCACGGAATGAAAGATCCCGCTTCGGGTCTGTAAGGAAGCATCCCGGCGTGCGACTCAAATGGGTATGACCGGTTCCGAGTCGCTGCCGCATCCGTCATTTAAGGAGTATATCCGTTGAACCGACAACGCCTCGTCATTCTTGCCCTCATTGCCCTGGCGGTCGGCGCTTTCTTCTTGAGCGGCGCCCACGAACTCTTGACCCTGGATACCCTCAAGGCCGAACAGGCGCAATTCCAGGCCTGGCTTGCCGAGGACCCGCTGACGGTGATCGGCGGCTTCTTTGCGATCTACGTGGCGATGGCCGCTTTATCGCTTCCAGGGGCCACGCTGCTGACCCTGCTCGGCGGGGCGCTATTCGGGCTCGGCCTTGGCCTGGTGATCATTTCGTTTGCCAGTGCCATCGGTGCGAGCCTCGCTTTTTTGATCGCGCGTACCCTGGCTCGCACGCCGCTGGAACGACGCTTTTCCCGCCAGCTCGACAGCATCAACCGCGGCATCGAGCGGGAAGGGGCCTTCTACCTCTTCACGCTGCGCCTGATTCCGCTGTTCCCGTTCTTTGTCATCAACCTGGTGATGGGCCTGACCCGGATGCGCCTGCGCACCTTCTATTGGGTCAGCCAGCTGGGCATGCTGCCGGGCACCGCCGTCTTCGTGAATGCTGGCCGCGAGCTGGGAACCCTCGAATCGCTGGGCGGGATATTGTCCCCGGGGCTGCTGGTCTCCTTCGCGCTGATCGGTGTCTTTCCCTGGCTGGCCCGCTGGGGCGTGGAGATCGCCAAGCGTCGCCGTATTGCTCGCCAGTACGACAAGCCCCGGCACTACGACTATGACATCGTGGTGATCGGCGCGGGCTCGGCCGGGCTGGTGGCGAGCTATATCGGCGCGGCGGTCAAGGCGAAGGTGGCGCTTGTCGAGCGCGACAAGATGGGCGGCGACTGCCTGAATACCGGCTGCGTGCCCTCCAAGGCGCTGATTCGCTCGGCGCGCCTCGCTCAGGACATGCGCGACGCCCAGCGCTTTGGCCTGTCGGCCGCCGAGCCCGAAGTGGATTTCCCGGCCGTGATGGGCCACGTTCACCGCGCCATCGAGGAGGTCGAGCCCCATGACAGCCCGGAGCGCTATCGCGGCCTCGGCGTCGAGGTTATTCACGGCGATGCCTGGCTGCAGACGCCCTGGGAAGTGCGGGTCGGCGATCGGGTGCTGACCACCCGCCATGTGATCATCGCCACCGGCGCCCGGCCGCGGGTGCCCGAGCTCGAGGGCCTGGAAGAGCGCGATGTGCTGACGTCCGACAACCTCTGGCAGCTCGAGGCACTGCCCGAGCGCCTGGTGGTGCTGGGTGGCGGGCCGATCGGCTGCGAGCTGGGCCAGAGCTTCGCCCGGCTGGGCAGTCGTGTGACCCTGGTCGAGAGAGGCTCTCAGCTGCTTTCCCGGGAAGATCAGGATATCGCCCGGGTCGTCGAGAGCCGGTTCGAGGCCGAAGGCGTGCGGCTGGCGCTGGGTGCCCGGGCGGTCAGGGTCGAGCCGGGCCCGAGCCATGGCGACAGCGGGCGGGTGCTGGTCATCGAGCGCGAAGGCCCGCAGGGTGTAGAGACCGAGCGCCTGGTCTTCGATCAACTGCTGGTGGCGGTGGGCCGGGAGGCCAACGTCAGTGGCTTCGGTCTCGAGGGGCTCGGCGTGCTGCCTCGTGCCAACGGCACCATCGATGTCGACGACACCCTGCGCAGTTTGCATCCGAACATCTGGGCCTGTGGCGACGTGGCGGGGCCTTTCCAATTGACCCATGCCAGTGCCCATCAGGCCTGGCACGCCACGGTCAACGCGCTGTTTGGCGAGTTCAAGCGCTTTACCGTCGACTATCGCAACCTGCCGGCGGTGACCTTCTGCGATCCCGAGGTGGCGAGGGTTGGCCTCAACGAGCGTGAGGCCGCCGCTCAGGGCGTGGAGGTCGAAGTGACCCGCTACGGCTTCTCGGAGCTCGATCGGGCGATCGCCGATCAGCACACCGAAGGCTTCATCAAGGTGCTGACGGTGCCGGGCAAGGATCGTATCCTCGGCGCCAGCATCGTCGGTCACGGCGCCGGCGAGCTGCTGGGGGAGTACACCCTGGCCATGACCCACGGTATCGGCCTCAACAAGCTGTTGGGGACCATCCATCCCTACCCGACCTTCTCCGAGGCCGCCAAGGCCAGCGCCGGGGTGTGGAAGAATGCCCATAAGCCGGAGCGTCTGTTGGGCTGGCTCGAACGCTACTTCGCCTGGCGTCGCCGCAGCGCCCAATCATCGGCCACCGCCAAGCGCTCGGCTACAAGGAGCGAATCCCATGCTCGATCGCTGGACCAATGAGTGGATCAAGCCGCCGCTGGCCAGGCTCGCCAAGGGGCTGGCCGAGAGCGGTGTGACACCCAATCAGGTGACGGTGGCCAGTTTCCTGATCGGCATGCTGGCGCTGCCGCTGTTGGCGCAGCAGGCCTATGGCTGGGCGCTGCTGGCGATCCTCGTCAATCGCCTGGGCGACGGCCTGGATGGCGCCCTTGCCCGACACACCGGGCTTGCAAGCGACGCCGGTGGTTTCCTGGATATCGGCCTCGACTTTCTGTTCTATGCCGCGGTGGTGCTGGGCTTCGCCCTGGCGGATCCACCGGCCAATGCGCTGGCCGCCGCGCTATTGCTGTTCGCCTTCGTGGGTACCGGCAGCTCCTTTCTGGCCTTCGCGATCATGGCCGCCAAGCACGACCTGGCAAGGCCCAGCTTCGAGAACAAGGCGTTCTACTACCTGCATGGCCTCACCGAGGGCACCGAAACCATTCTGGCTTTTGTGGCCTTCTGCCTGTGGCCCGAACACTTTGCGGTGCTGGCGTCGATCTTCGCTGCGGCCTGCCTGCTGACCACCGGCACCCGGCTATGGGGCGGCTTTCATACGGTCAAGGCAAGGGAGCGCAGCGCATGAGAGATCAGCGACGCGTCAGGCCGACCTCGGCGCTGAGCGGGCTCTTGGTGGCAGGCCTGGCGCTGAGCGTTCTTGCAGGGCCGTTGCAGGCAGCCGAGATCAGCTTCAGTCCAAGCGAGATCCTGGGCTGGTCGACGCGCGACTTCGATGGCGAAACCGACTACCGGCTGGTGGAGCTGGACGGAGAACAGGTGCTCAGGGCGCAGGCCCGTGGCCAGGCCTCGGCCAAGTACCTGGAGCAGGAGATCGACCTCGACCGCACCCCCTACCTGCACTGGTGCTGGCGTGTTTCGTCTATCTATCCGGGGCTTGTGGAAACCACCAAGGGCGGGGATGACTATCCGGCCCGGGTCTATGTGGCGCGCAAGACCGGCTGGCTGCCGTTTCAGGTTCAGTCGGTGAACTATGTCTGGTCATCGAATCAGGCGGCGGGCAGCTCTTGGCCGAATGCCTTCACCGATCGCGCCCAACTGCTGGCGCTCGAGGGCAAGGGGGCGCCGGTCGGGCAGTGGGTGGCCGAGGTGCGCGATGTGCGTGAGGACTTCGGCCGTTTGTTCGGTGAACGCCCGGCGCGCCTGAACGGCGTCGCCTTGATGACCGATGGCGACAATGCGGGGGGTGATGCCACTGCCTGGTATGCCCGCTTGGCGTTTTCCGACTCGCCTGCGCCGCCTCGCTGTCCGGGGCAGTAAGACTCGTGGTTCGGGGCAGGAGCACTGGCCAGGTGAGGCGTCGATCGTCTGATAGGCGGTTCATATCTACGGCAGGCGCAAAAGGCGCAAGGCAAGCGCAAAAAAAGGGGCAGCCCAATGGGCTGCCCCTTTCGTGTCAGCGTGAGCTGAGCGGTGTGGCTGAGCTTAGTGCTCCACGCCACCTTCGCCGTGCACGTGGCCGTGCTCGACTTCTTCCTCGCTCGCTTCACGCACTTCGGCGATCTCGACGTCGAAGTTCAGGTTCTGACCGGCCAGCGGATGGTTACCATCGACGGTAACGGTGTCGCCTTCGACCTGAGTCACGGTGACCATCAGCGGGCCGCCCTGAGTCTGAGCCTGGAACTGCATGCCCGGCTGCACGTCTTCGACGCCCTGGAAGGCATCACGCGGCACTTCCTGCACCAGGCCTTCCTGGATCTCGCCATAACCTTCTTCCGGTGTCACGGCCACCTGCAGCTTGTCGCCGGTTGCCTTACCTTCCAGCTCTTTTTCCAGACCCGGGATGATGTTGCCGGAGCCGTGCATATAGGTAAGCGGATCGCGACCTTCGGAGCTGTCCAGCACCTCACCAGAATCATTTTTCAGGGTGTAGTGGAACGCGACTACGGAATTCTGCGCAATTTGCATTGATGGACCTTTCGGTGAGTGCATGTCACGGCAATGGTAACGCGCTGGCCCAAGGGCTGTCAGGGGCGTCTGGAGATTTTTCAGCTTGTTCGGGGCGATCATGATGATGATTCAAGCCTGTGAGCCGCAGTTGCGTGTCATCCGAGGCAGGGATACCCTGAATTCGATTGTTCATCTATCTTTCACCCGACTACGAATGCCGCTGGAGAGAATGTCCATGACCGTGACGCTGATCTGGCTGATCGCCTTTGCCGTGATCCTGTTATTGACCGTTAAGAGTTGGAGCGGGGTGTTGGGAACCTTCTTCGAGCGCAAGATGCCGTCGCTGTTGACCAGCGGTGGCGACGACCGCTGGGTCTGGTGCCCGGCGATTGCCGTGCTGGGGGCTACTACCGTGGTGCGCCCGGTCGACATGGTATTCACTGTGCTGTTGCTGGCGCTGATCGTGTGGCTCGCCAAGAGCCTGATCGGTTGGGCCATGAACCGGGTCAAGCTGCACTGAGCCCCTGCGAAGCCACCATCGCTGTGTGCGGGTGGTGGCTGCTGGGCCTGATCCGCCCGAGATCCCGCCAGCCAGAAACGACAAGGCCCGCGAGCATGCTCGCGGGCCTTTTGCGTTCCTTCTCTTCTGCGTTTCTTATAGGCTCACGCGGCCTCAATCGCCTTTGCTGCGCCTGCCACTATCAGTAGGGAGCCACGCTGAGGTTAGAGCCGCTGCCGATCAGGCGTACGCGCTGCCCGACCTGGAAGGCGCGGTCGGCTTTCTGTACCACGACCACGCTCTGACCGGTATCGCGGCGAATCTCCATTTCCCAGGCGGCGGTCCGGTTGGCGGAATCCTCGATCTTCTTGCCGGCTACGCTGCCGCCGATGGCGCCCGCGGCGGTAGCCAGCGTCCGGCCTGAACCGCCGCCGATCTGGTTACCCAAGAGGCCACCGATGACGGCGCCGCCGATGCCGCCGAGGGCACCGCTGTTCTGGTCGCCGGCCTGAATCTGTACCTGGCGCAAGGCGGTGATGGTGCCATAGCTGACCGACTGCGCCGTCTTCGCTTGGTTGCCGGTGTATACATCCCCTGAGTAGGGGCTGGTGTTGGCGCAGCCGGCAAGCGTCAGCAGGCCTGCGGCCAGCACGGGAAGCAGAGCGTGTGACTTGAGGTAGCGCATGGTAGATCCTCCTTCGCTTACACGTTAAGAAACTAGGGTGTGATTGGCATCGTTAGGAAACGGTGTTTTTTAACTAGTCTAACGCCATTCTCGGTGCTCGGCCAGTTATGTTTGGACCGCAATGCATGGCCATGGTGCCTAATGTTAGTACCTAGAATTAGTACCTAGCACTAGTACTTAACATTAGTGCCTGACGGAAGTGCCGGAAAGCAGTGCCTGACAGAATATCGCCCTTGCTGAGACTTATCGAGACATGAAAAACCCATCCCGCCGGGCGGGATGGGTCATGGTCAATCACTTGATGCGTCGTTGCTGAGCTGCTGCTTCGTTCGGATTTGTGACGCTGGTGAATCAGTCCTCTTCGATCACTGGCATGTCACCGGTCAAGACTTCATCCCAGGCGTCGTCGAGGGAGTAACCCGCGCGGCTATCAACGGTGTCGATGACTTCGACGGCGTGCTGCAGAGATTCCCGCTTGCCTTTCAGCGCGACCACCAGTTTGGCGAGCTCCTGCTTGCTGAACGTGTCGGCGATCAGATCGGCTTGGTGGGTCAGTTCGATGCAGTTCATGTGTAACACCTCGTACAGTGGCCATCGGCGATGGCGTTATGGTCCGTTTGCTACTCATGCCGGGCCAGGTAAGTGCCCGTCGCTGCAGTGGCGAAGTGGTCACACGCTTGGAAAGACCATCGCTCAAGGCGCCTGGGTCATCGATCGGAGCGCCTTCGTTGTAGCTCAGTGCAAGGGATCCTGAGTCGGGGTAGCGACACTGGCTTGCGCTGTGACTTGACTATGGTGCAGCACAGCAGAATCGACCATGCCTCATTGGCCGCAGCTGGTGTTGTAACCTGACTACAAGGTGGGAAGAACGTCGGCGAAATTGTCGATATCTTTCATGAGAGCTGGGTGATCAGGAAAACAGACATCAAAAAGGGGAGGCCTAAGGCCTCCCCTGGGTGATCACTCGCTTGGTGTGGCGAGTTCGTCGATCAGGCGAACTGGTTCATGGTGTTGTCCTTGCCGCCGGCCTTCAGGGCGCCTTCGCCGGAGAAGTACTCCTTGTGATCATCGCCCAAGTTGGAACCGGCCATGTCCTGGTGCTTGACGCAGGCCAGGCCCTTGCGGATCTCCTGACGCTGAACGCCTGCCACATAGGCCAGCATGCCTTCCTCGCCGAAGTAGCCCCGGGCCAGGTCATCGGTGGACAGGGCGGCGGTGTGATAGGTCGGCAGGGTGATCAGGTGGTGGAAGATGCCGGCCTCGCGCGCGGCATCGCGCTGGAAATTGCGGGTCCAGTCATCGGCGAGGGTGGCAAGCTCGCTGTCATCGTAGGCCGCGTTCATCAAGTCGCCGCGATCATAGGCGCTGACGTCTCGGCCTTCCTGCTCCCAGGCGTCGAAGACCTGCTGACGGAAGTTGAGCGTCCAGTTGAAGGAGGGCGAGTTGTTGTAGACCAGTTTGGCGTCCGGGCAGACCTCGCGGATGCGATTGACCATGCCGGCGATCTGACCGACGTGCGGCTTCTCGGTCTCGATCCACAATAGATCCGCGCCGTGCTGTAGCGAGGTGATGCAGTCCAGCACCACTCGGTCCTCGCCGCTGCCTGGCTTGAACTGATAGAGGCCGTTGGCCAGGCGCACGGGCTTTCTGAGCTCGCCGTCGAGCTTGATCAGGGTGTCGCCCTCGGCGACATCTTCCGCTGAGGCGACCGGGGTCGTCTCGAGGAAATGGTTGTACTGGCTGGCCAGATCGCCGGGCTCGCGGGAGACCGGAATCTTCTGGGTCAAGCCGGCGCCCAGGGAGTCGGTGCGGGCGACGATCACGCCGTCGTCGACGCCGAGTTCCAGGAAGGCATAGCGCACGGCGTTGATCTTGGCGAGGAAGTCCTCATGGGGCACGGTCACCTTGCCGGCCTGATGGCCGCACTGCTTGGCATCCGAGACTTGGTTCTCGATCTGGATGCAGCAGGCGCCGGCTTCGATCATCTTCTTGGCCAGCAGGTAGGTGGCCTCTTCGTTGCCGAAGCCGGCATCGATATCGGCGATGATCGGCACCACATGGGTTTCGAAGTTGTCGATCTTATCCTGTATCGCCCGGGCACCGACCTGATCGCCCTTGTCGCGGGCCTCGTCCAGCGCCTTGAACAGGTGGCCAAGCTCACGGGCATCGGCCTGGCGAAGGAAGGTGTAGAGCTCCTCGATGAGTGACGGCACGCTGGTCTTCTCGTGCATCGACTGATCCGGCAGCGGGCCGAAATCGGAGCGCAGCGCCGCCACCATCCAGCCAGACAGGTAGAGGTAGCGCTTGTCGGTCGTGCCGTGGTGGCGCTTCACCGCCAGCATCTTTTGCTGGCCGATGAAGCCATGCCAGCAGCCCAGCGACTGAGTGTACTGGCTGGTGTCGGCGTCGTAGGCGGCCATGTCGCGACGCATGATGCCGGCGGTGTAGCGGGCGATATCCAGTCCGGTCCGAAAGCGGTTCTGGGTCTTCATGCGCGCCGCATACTCGGGGTTGATGGTGTCCCACTTGCCGCCTTGAGCCTCGCGCAGGGCGTTCAGGGTCTGGATTGCATCTTGATATGCTGACATGGAGCCATCCTCATCGGTTGGTGATACCTGGCGGCGGCATGCGGCGTCGGGTGCTTCATGCTGCGCTGCAGGATATATCAAGCGTTAGTCAGGCAGACGATCTTGTCTGTGCTGCCTTGGTCGAAGGGGACATGGCATTAAATCTGTCGTAATAGGCCGGGTAATGTCGGCATCTAAAACGACTGTTTTAATGTCACCCTGACAACGACTATGGCCCATGGCATCAGGGCTTCACCATGATTACTTAGCGGTAGGGAGCGTTGTAGTAAGACTACAAGCCGGGCCTTTTTCGGCTATGCCTGTAGTCTTATTTCTGGGGAGAAAGAGAAGGTTTTTCGAATCAAGCGTCTAGCGGAAGGCGCATATTGCGGTGCGGTATCCCGGCATCAATAAATTCATCACCGAAGGCGACGAATCCCAGGCGTTCGTAGAAGGGAAGTGCATGCGTCTGGGCGGCGAGCTCTACATGTGCATGGCCGTGGGAGCGCGCAGCCTCGATGGTGGCCTGCATCAGCGCTACGCCGATACCGAGGCCGCGGGCCTCGGCCAGCACGGCGACGCGACCGATGTGGCCATCAGGCAGCAGGCGGGCGGTGCCCAGGGCCTTGGAGCCCTGCCAGGCGAGGAGATGCAGGCAGTCGGGGTCGCGACCGTCCCATTCTTCCTCCACCGGCACGGCCTGCTCCTTGATGAAGACTAACCGGCGAATCTCGCCGGCGATGGCCCCCAGTTCGTCCCAACTGCCCTGCTGGAGGGTGACGTCACCGTCATGCGGCTTCATGCGTCATCTTCCATGTCGTCTGTCGGCCAGCTCAGGCTGCCGCGATCCAGCAGGCCAGCGAGCAGCGTCGCCGCACCGGGGTAAGCGAGCAGTTCGGCATCGATGGGCGCCTGCGAGGCCAGGGCCCTGGCCAGGCCCGGCGCGCAGGCCAGGCCATCGCCGTCGACGAACAGGGTTGCCTGGTTGTCGTCCAGGACACGCCAGGCGAAGCGTGAGCCCAGGGTGCGCTCCAGATAGCCACCGGCTTCGAGCTCGGCGCTGAGTTCCTCAACCGGCGTCGGTTCCTCCTGCGGCACTAGCTGGTCGACATACTTGGGCTGGGTCATCGCCCGTCCGAACCACTGGGCCAACTGGGCCGGATCATCGAGCGTGTCGAGTATCAGCCGCCGCATGCGTTCGAGCGCCTCGTCGTTGAGCTCGCCGGGGTCGGTGGGGGGCGTCATGCCGGCATCGCTGTAGCGCAGGGAAGCCGGCAGCGTCTCGCCCATGTAGTCGGCGAAGGAGGTCACCGACTCGTCGGCGGAAAGCGCCCGGAAGCCCACCGAAAGGGTCATGCAGTCATCAGACTGGCTGACGCCGTGGTGGGCGTGGCCCGGCGGTAGATAGAGCATGTCGCCGGGCTCTAGCACCCAGTCCTGGTCCGGCTCCACCTCGAAGTGCTCGAGAATGCGCAGGTCGATACCGTCGATGATCGGGGCATCCTCGTCGACGGCACCGCCCAGCTGCCAGCGGCGCTGGCCGCTGGCTTGGAGTAGGAATACATCGTACTGATCGACATGGGGGCCAACGCTGCCGCCCGGTGGTGCGTAGCTGATCATGATGTCGTCGAGGCGCCAGCGGGGCAGGAAGCTGAAGGCTTCCAGCAGGTCGGCGACCGCGGGCACATAGTGATCCACGGCTTGCACCAGCAGGGTCCAGTCGCTCTCGGGCAGGCGCGCGAAGGTGGCCTCACCGAAGGGGCCATGACTGACCTGCCAGGGCTTGGGATTGCCCTTGGCGTCGCGGCCGTGTTCTTCGACCAGGCGTGCCTCGATGCCTTCCTCGCAGGCAAGGCCTGCCAGTTCATCGGGTGACAGCGGGCTTTCGATATCCGGAAAGGCGCCGCGAATCAGCAGCGGCTTGCGCTGCCAGTACTGGCCGAGGAAGTCGGCGGCGCTGAGGCCGCCCAGCATGGGCAAGGGCGTGTCGGCAGGCATGATGTGGTGTCCTCAGATGAAGGCAAACAGGCGCTGGCACGAGCCAGCGCCTGTCGGTGACGCTATGGGTGAATGACCGGGGCGCGGGCCTTGGAGGCTTAGAGGGCCTTGGCCTGGGCCGCGGCATTGCCGATGTAGGTCGCCGGGCTCATGGCCTTGAGCTCGCTCTTGACCTCGGCCGGCAGCTCCAGGGTATCGATGAAGGTGGCGAAGCCGACCTGGTCGATACGCTTGCCGCGGGTCAGTTCCTTGAGCTTTTCGTAGGGCTTCTCGATGCCGTAGCGGCGCATCACGGTCTGGATGGGCTCGGCCAGCACTTCCCAGCTGTTGTCCAGGTCGGCATCGAGGCGCTCCGGGTTGGCTTCGAGCTTGCTGATGCCCTTGAGCGAGGCCTGGTAGGCGATCAGGCCCTGTGCCAGGCCGGTGCCGAGGTTGCGCAGCACGGTGGAGTCGGTCAGGTCGCGCTGCCAGCGGGAGATCGGCAGCTTCTGGGCCAGGTGCGTCAGCACGGCGTTGGCGATCCCCAGGTTGCCCTCGGAGTTCTCGAAGTCGATCGGGTTGACCTTGTGCGGCATGGTCGAGGAGCCGATTTCGCCGGCCACCGTGCGCTGCTTGAAGTAGCCAAGCGAGATGTAGCCCCAGACGTCGCGATCGAAGTCGATCAGGATGGTGTTGAAACGGCAGACCGCGTCGAACAGCTCGGCGATGTAGTCGTGGGGCTCGATCTGGGTGGTGTAGGGATTGAAGGTCAGGCCCAGTTCGGCGACGAAGGTCTCGGCATTGGCCGACCAGTCGATGTTTGGGTAAGTCGCCAGGTGAGCGTTGTAGTTGCCCACGGCGCCATTGATCTTGCCCAGCAGCTCGACGGCTTCGATCTGGGCGAGCTGGCGGCGCAGACGCGCGGCGACGTTGGCCATTTCCTTACCGAGAGTCGTGGGGCTCGCCGTCTGGCCGTGAGTGCGCGACAGCATTGGCTGGTCGGCATGCTCGTGGGCCAGGGCGACGATGGCTTCGGTGACCTCGTGCATCACCGGCAGCAGCACCTCCTTCAGGCCGCCACGCAGCATCAGGGCGTGGGACAGGTTGTTGATGTCCTCGCTGGTGCAGGCGAAGTGGATGAACTCGGTAACGGCGTTGAGCTCGGCGTTGTCCTCGACCTTCTCCTTGAGGAAGTATTCCACCGCCTTGACGTCATGGTTGGTGGTGCGCTCGATGTCCTTGATGCGTTGGGCATCCGCGACGCTGAAGTTGGCGACGATGGCGTCGAGCCAGGCACTGGCGTCGGCTGACAGCGCCGGCACTTCCTTGATGCCGTCATGGGCGGCCAGGCGCTGCAGCCAGCGCACCTCGACGGTGACGCGGGCGCGGATCAGGCCGAACTCGCTGAAGTGTTCGCGCAGGGCTTCGGTCTTGGTGCCGTAGCGGCCGTCGACGGGGGAAAGGGCGGTGAGGGCTGAGAGTTGCATGACAGTCATCCAGTGCGGTGTGGAAATAGGAGCCGATAACAAGGGGGCCGGTCCGGGGTTAGCCGAATTCGTCGAGGGCGCGTCGCATGGCGCCGCGCTGGAAGATCAGTTTCCAGCGTCGGCCGCCCTGCTGATGCCATAGCAGGGCAAAGCGCACGCCGGCCAGCAGAGCCGCCCGTACGCGCTCCGGCATCATGCGCTGCTGCAAGAGGCTGGGTTCACCCTGCACCACGATGCGGTAGCGGAAGGTCGAGATGGTGTCCTGATAGATCTCGCCAAGGCTCGCCACCACGTTTTCGTGGGTGTCGCCGAAGTGGCTGGCCTGGCCCTGAACGCGGGTCAGCCGAGTGCCCAGGGTGTCCATCATCTGCGGGTTCTTGCGCAGCTTCTGCGACAGCAGCAGCAGCGAGAAGCCGTAGCGCAGCACCACCGGGTTGGCCTGCTGCTTGCCGATCACGGCGTTGAGGGTGTCGAGGCCCTGGCGCAGGTGATTGGGGTGGCCGCCATAGATGGCCTCGAAGCTTTCAGGGTCGGTGTCGACCGTGGCGCGAATCAATGTCTGCCAGGCGCGTTCGTCGACCTGGCCGGTGCGGGCCAGTTCGTCGACGACCACGGCGGCCTGGAAAACACCGGCCAGCGCCAGTACCTGGCGGCCGACCGGGGACTCCGGGGCGCGATGAATCGGGGTGGTCATGAGCGACGCTCCTTGCCGTGCCAGGTGTTCAGGATCACGCCGCCGCCGAGGCAGATCTCGCCATCGTAGAGCACCAGCGATTGACCCGGTGTCACGGCACGCTGCGGCTCATCGAAGATCACCTCGACGCCGCCATCCTCGCGGGTGCGCATCTGGCAGGCGACGTCCTCCTGACGATAGCGGGTCTTGGCCATGAAGCGGCCCTCGCTTGCCGGCGCCTCGCCGGCGACCCAGTCCATCGGCTCGGTGATCAGCACATCGCTGTAGAGCAGCTCATGATGCTTGCCCTGAACGGCGACCAGCACATTGCGCTCAAGGTCCTTGTGGGCCACGTACCAGGGGGCATCCGGATGGTTCTGCAGGCCGCCGATGCCCAGGCCCTGGCGCTGCCCCAGGGTGTAGTACATCAGCCCGATATGCTCGCCGATCACCTCGCCCTCTGGGGTTTCGATGACCCCGGGTTGAGCCGGCAGATACTGGCGCAGAAAGTCAGAGAAGCGCCGTTCGCCGATGAAGCAGATGCCGGTAGAGTCCTTCTTGCGCGCGGTGACCAGGTCATGGCGCTCGGCGATGGCGCGCACCTCGGGCTTCTCGAGTTCGCCCACCGGGAATAGGGTGCGGGCGATGGCCGCTTCCGGCACAGCATGCAGGAAGTAGCTCTGGTCCTTGTTGGTGTCGAGGCCCTTGAGCAGGCGTGGACGTTCGTCGCCGTCGACATGACCGCGGACCAGTCCTTCACGAACATAGTGGCCGGTGGCGATCTTCTCGGCGCCGAGCATCTCGGCATACTCGAGGAACACCTTGAACTTGATTTCGCGGTTACACAGGATGTCCGGGTTCGGCGTGCGCCCGGCCTGGTACTCGGCCAGGAAATGTTCGAAGACGTTGTCCCAGTATTCGGCGGCGAAATTGGCAGTGTGCAGCTTGATGCCGAGCTTGTCGCAGACCGCCTGGGCATCCGCCAGGTCTTCCTTGGCGGTACAGTATTCGGTGCCGTCGTCTTCGTCCCAGTTCTTCATGAACAGGCCTTCGACCTGATAGCCCTGCTCCATGAGCAGGAGGGCGGACACGGAGGAATCGACACCGCCGGACATGCCGACGATAACCTTGCCCGCCGCGGAGGGTTGCGCGGCGGATGATCCGGCAGCGACTGGCGCAGCAACTGACATGGGCGCTCTCGACGTCATGGTGGGAGTGGAATGGCGTTAAATGGGCGGGGATTATACACGATAGTGGCCGCTTGCTTCGAGCCTGCTTTCATAGGCCGGAAGTGCAGGGCCGAGCCCAGATAGCGGCGGTGTGACGCTGTTTGGGTGCGAGCTGTTCGAGCTCGGGCTCAACGCTCCTGAATCACATCCAGCGGGAAGGTGCGGCCACGCTGCACGTCGCGGATGCGCCGCATCACCAGCGGACTGCGCAGGCGTCCGGCCCGTTCCAGGGCCTCCAGTTCATCGAGTGTCAGCCAGTGGATGGCGAGAATGTCCCGGTCCAGGTCATTGCCCAGGTGTGCCAGCGCCATGCCGGAAAAGCCGTGGCTGTGGAAGGTCATGCCATCCGGCGCGCGATAGACGTAAAGCCCCAAGTAGTCGGTGATGCCCACATGCCAGGCGGTCTCCTCGCGGACTTCCCGTTCGGCGGCGGCCCGAATGCCCTCATCGGGCTCCAGGTGGCCGGCGGGTTGATTGAAGACCGTATGGGGTCCGCCGCGATCTTCTTCGACCATCAGGAAGCGCCCAGCGCGCTCGATCACGGTGGCTACCGTGACTCTGGGAGACCAGCGACTCATCGTGACCCTCTCGGCGTGTTGGGCTTGCGTCCCTTGGCCTTGCTATGGCGCTTGTCTGGGTGCTTGTCCACGTTCTTGTCCAAGCTCTTGCTCAATGGCTTGCCCAATTTCTTGCCCCCGGTGGCTTTCGATTTGCCGCCCCTGCCATTGCTGGCGGCGCGCTGCGGCTTGGCGGGCGCATGCAGCGTTTGCTTGCGCCATTCGCCGGGGGCCAGGCCGTCGAGGCGCCAAGCGCCGATCGCCACGCGGATCAGGCGCAGGGTGGGATAGCCGACCTCGGCGGTCATGCGGCGCACCTGACGATTGCGGCCCTCGCTGATGGTCAGTTCCAGCCAGCGGGTGGGGATATGGCGACGCTCACGTACCGGCGGGACGCGCGGGCCGACCGGCGGCGCGTCGAGGCGGCGCACCTTGGCCGGCCGGGTCGGGCCGTCATTGAGGGTCACGCCCTTGCGCAGGGCTTCCAGTGCCGCCTCGTCGGGTTCGCCCTCCACCTGCACCCAATAGGTCTTGGGCTGCTTGTGTTTGGGGTGAGCGATGCGATGAATCAGTTCGCCGTCATCGCTGAGCAGCATCAGGCCCTCGGAATCGTAGTCGAGACGCCCGGCCGGGTAGATGTTCGGCACCTTGATGATATCGGCAAGCGTCGCGCGTTGCTCTGCTTCACCGGCGCCGCGGTCGGTGAACTGGGAGAGCATGCGGAAAGGCTTGTGAAGGAGATAGACAGAGCTCATGAGCGCAAGCTTACCGGCAAGCAGGGCAGGATGGCAGGGGCCTGCGGCTATTATTGCTCATGCGCTGAGCCGGGCACGCTGGTATAATGCCCCGGCTTGCTGGGAGCGCCCTCGACTCGCTCGGGGCCTGCTAAGAGTACCTGCTGGGCGCCGATGTTCCCTGCGATACCCGGCCTTATCACCCTGCCGGGTGGGTCGCACCGAGCCTCTGAGGCGGACATCGTGATCGCGCGCTACCGATCCAGTTTCATGCCAATGCATTGACCAGAGAGATCAACGCCAACATGTCAAAAACGCCGAAGATTATCTATACGCTCACCGATGAAGCGCCGGCCCTGGCTACTTTTTCCCTGCTGCCGATTATCGATGCCTACACCGACTCCGCCGGTATCAGCGTTGAGACGCGGAATATTTCCCTGGCCGGCCGCATCATCTGCCAGTTCCCGGAATACCTGAACGATGAGCAGAAGCTCGGTGATCATTTGGCGGAACTCGGTGAGCTGGCCAAGACCCCCGAAGCCAATATCATCAAGCTGCCCAATATCAGTGCCTCGTTGCCGCAGCTGAAGGCGGCCATTCGCGAGCTGCAGGGCCAGGGCTATAAGCTGCCCGACTACCCCGATGAACCCACCAGCGACGTAGAGCGCGATATCCGGGCGCGCTATGATCGGGTCAAGGGCAGCGCCGTGAACCCGGTGCTGCGTGAAGGTAACAGCGACCGTCGCGCGCCGCAGTCGGTGAAGAGCTACGTTCGCAAGTACCCGCACCGCATGGGCAAGTGGACCGCCGACTCCCAGTCTCACGTCGCCTGCATGAGCGACGGTGACTTCTACGGCAGCGAAAAGTCCGCCACCCTGGCCGCCGATGGCGTGGTCAAGATCGAGCTGGTCGGCAAGGATGGCACCACTCAGGTGCTCAAGGAAAAAACGCCGGTGCTGGCCGGTGAGGTCATCGACGGCTCCATGATGAGCCGCAAGGCGCTGTCCGCCTTCGTCGCCGAGCAGATTGCCGATGCCAAGGAGCGGGGCGTGCTGTTTTCCCTGCACCTCAAGGCGACCATGATGAAGGTCTCTGATCCCATCATGTTCGGCATGGTGGTCAACGAGTTTTATCGCGACGTGCTGGAAAAGCACGCCGAAGCGCTGGAAGAGGTCGGCTTCGATGCTACCAACGGCATTGGCGATCTCTACGCGACCATCACCAAGCTCCCCACCGACAAGCAGGATGAGATCAAGACGGACATCGAAGCGCTCTACGCCGAGCGTCCGTCCTTGGCGATGGTTGATTCCCACAAGGGCATCACCAACCTCCACGTGCCCAGCGACGTGATCATCGATGCCTCCATGCCGGCGATGATTCGTGACTCAGGCAAGATGTGGGGCGCCGACGATGCCCTGCACGATGCCAAGGCGGTGATCCCGGATCGCTGCTATGCCACCATCTATCAGGCCACCATCGACGACTGCAAGGCCAATGGCGCTTTCGATCCGACCACCATGGGCAGCGTGCCCAACGTCGGCCTGATGGCTCAGAAGGCCGAAGAGTACGGCTCCCACGACAAGACCTTCCAGGTTCCTGCCGACGGCACCGTGCGCGTCACCAGCGATGCTGGCGAGGTACTGTTCGAGCATAGCGTGGAGCAGGGTGATATCTGGCGCATGTGCCAGACCAAGGATGCCCCGATCAAGGACTGGGTCAAGCTGGCCGTGACCCGTGCCCGCGACAGCGAGACGCCGGCGGTATTCTGGCTCGACTCCCAGCGCGCTCACGATGCTGAGCTGATCAAGAAGGTCGAGACCTACCTCAAGGATCACGACACCAGTGGCCTGGATATCCGCATCATGGCGCCGGTGGATGCCATGAAGTTCAGCCTGGAGCGGATCCGTCGCGGCGAAGACACCATCTCCGTCACCGGCAACGTGCTGCGTGACTACCTCACCGACCTGTTCCCGATCATGGAGCTGGGCACCAGCGCCAAGATGCTCTCCATCGTGCCGCTGATGAACGGCGGTGGCCTGTTCGAGACCGGTGCCGGTGGTTCCGCGCCCAAGCACGTGCAGCAGCTCCTCGAGGAGAACCACCTGCGCTGGGATTCCCTGGGTGAATTCCTGGCGCTGGCCGCGTCTCTCGAGCACCTGGGCAAGACCTTCGACAACGCCCGCGCTCGTGTACTGGCCAAGGCGCTTGACGAAGCCAACGGCAAGTTCCTCGACAGCAACAAGTCGCCGTCGCGCAAGGTCGGTGAGCTCGACAACCGTGGCAGCCACTTCTACCTGGCCGTCTACTGGGCCGAGGCTCTGGCCGCCCAGGACGAGGATGCCGAGCTCAAGGCGCTATTCGGCAAGCTGGCCGATGAATTCCATGCCAAGGAGTCGGTGATCGTCGAAGAGCTCAATGCCGTTCAGGGGCAGCCCGTGGACATCCAGGGCTACTACCACCCCAACATTGAGCTGACCGAAAAGGCCATGCGCCCCAGCCAGACGCTCAATGCGGCACTGGCGCTGGTAGCCAAGGGCTAACGCCTTAGCTGCTTCCGGCACGCATGTGTCTCAGGCCCTCGTCCGCCTAGCGGGCGGGGGCCCTTTACGTTTCTGGCGGCGCTAAAAGCACCCGTGGCGAGCCTTTTTGATAGCGCTCGATGGCCAGCGCCCCTTGCAAGCGGCCCATCACGGCCGCATCTTGTTATTAACTGAACCCTGAGCGGGCCTTGGCGTCCAAGCATAGTTGATGCGTTGAAGGCTCACGGGCTTGAGAGGAAGGGTAACGCCTTTTATGTTCAATATAGATGATCCTTACCAACGCTATGTCGCGGCGACGTTGAAAGCCGGCATGACGCGCCCGGCTGGCCCTCATGAATCAGGTCCTCAGGAAGAGGGCGATGATGATGTCACGGTCCAGCCTGCCGAACCGGAGCTAGCGCCGCCGCCGATGTTCAAGGTAGTGCTACACAATGATGACTTCACGCCCATGGAGTTCGTGGTCGAGGTGTTGCAGACCTTCTTCAATATGGATAGCGAGAAGGCCGTGCAGGTGATGTTGGCGGTTCACACTCAGGGAAAGGCGACCTGTGGCATTTTTACTCGCGACATTGCGGAAACTAAAAGTCATCAAGTCAATCAATACGCCAAAGAGTGCCAGCACCCGTTGCTGTGCGATATAGATAGGGCCGACTGACGACTGGCAAGCTGATTGTCAGGCAAGCGGAAGACAGCCAGTGCAGGATCGGCGTGACCGGCTCGAACGTGAGCTTGCGAATCCCGAGAATGTACCCGATGGTGAAATTGCCGGCGATTGCCGGCCGACGCCCGAGGTGGCGAGAAGGGGACTGCCATGCTGAGCAAAGAACTCGAACTCACGCTGAATACGGCCTTTACCGTGGCGCGCTCCAAGCGTCATGAGTTCATGACCGTCGAACACCTGCTGTTGGCGTTGCTGGACAATGCCTCCGCGGCGGACGTGCTGCGTGCCTGCGGTGCCAACCTGGACAAGCTTCGCTCGGACCTGCAGGACTTCATCAATTCCACCACGCCACTGATTCCCGAGGATCAGAGTGACCGGGAGACTCAGCCGACCCTGGGCTTCCAGCGCGTGCTGCAGCGGGCCGTTTTCCACGTACAGTCCTCCGGCAAGAGTGAGGTCACCGGCGCCAATGTGCTGGTGGCGATCTTCTCCGAACAGGAAAGCCAGGCGGTCTACTTCCTCAAGCAGCAGAACGTGGCTCGGGTGGATGCCGTCAACTACATTGCCCACGGCATCTCCAAGGTGTCCGGACATGGTCAGTCGCCGTCGTCTGCGCCGTCTCAGGACGCCGAAGAGGCCGAAGAGGGCAGCAGCGAGGGCAGTGCACATCCGCTCACTGGCTATGCCACCAATCTCAACGAGCAGGCTCGCCTGGGCAAGATCGATCCGCTGATCGGTCGCGACCATGAGCTCGAGCGTGTGGTGCAGATCCTCGCTCGGCGGCGCAAGAACAACCCGCTGCTGGTGGGGGAAGCCGGGGTCGGCAAGACGGCCATCGCCGAAGGGCTTGCCAAGCGCATCGTCGAGGAAGACGTGCCCGAGGTGATCGCCGACGCCGTGGTCTATTCGCTGGACATGGGCGCCTTGCTTGCCGGCACCAAGTATCGTGGCGATTTCGAGAAGCGTCTGAAGAGCCTGTTGGCTGAGCTCAAGAAGCAGCCCAACTCCATTCTCTTCATCGACGAAATCCACACCGTGATCGGTGCCGGTGCAGCCTCTGGCGGCGTCATGGACGCGTCCAATCTGCTCAAGCCGCTGCTTTCCTCCGGCGAGCTGCGCTGTATCGGCTCGACCACCTTCCAGGAGTTCCGTGGCATCTTCGAGAAGGACCGGGCCCTGGCTCGGCGCTTCCAGAAGGTCGATGTGCCGGCACCCTCGGTCGAAGACACCATCCGCATCCTCAAGGGGCTGCGTGGCCGCTTCGAAGAGCACCATAAGCTCAAGTACACCGATGGGGCACTCGAGAGCGCCTCGCGGCTGGCCGATCGCTACATCAATGATCGCCACCTGCCGGACAAGGCCATCGACGTGATCGATGAGGCCGGCGCCCATCAGCGGCTGCTGCCGCCGGAGGCGCGGGTCGATACCATCGATGTCGATCAGGTCGAGGCGGTCGTTGCCTCCATTGCCCGGATTCCGCCGAAGAGCGTTTCGAACTCCGATCGCAAGCTGCTCGAGAACCTCGAGCGTGACCTCAAAATGCTGGTGTTCGGTCAGGACGATGCGATTACCGGCCTGGCGGCGGCCATCAAGCTGTCGCGTGCCGGCCTCAAGTCGCCGGACAAACCGGTGGGTAGCTTCCTGTTCAGCGGCCCCACCGGGGTCGGCAAGACCGAGGTGGCTCGCCAGTTGGCCTCGCTGATGGGAGTCGACCTGGTGCGCTTCGACATGTCCGAGTACATGGAGCGCCACACCGTATCGCGCCTGATCGGTGCGCCGCCGGGATACGTCGGCTACGACCAGGGCGGTCTGTTGACCGAAGCGGTGACCAAGCAGCCTCATTGCGTGCTGCTGCTCGACGAGATCGAGAAGGCGCACCCGGATGTCTTCAACCTGCTGTTGCAGGTCATGGACCACGGTCGCCTGACCGATAACAACGGCCGTGAGGCGGACTTCCGCCATGTGGTGCTGATCATGACCTCGAATGCCGGGGCCGAGCAGATCTCGCGCCGCTCCATCGGCTTCAACCCGCAGGATCATTCGACCGATGGCATGGAGGTGATTCGCAAGACCTTCTCGCCAGAGTTCCGCAACCGCCTGGACGGTATCATCCCGTTCAGCTCGCTGCCCGCCGACGTGGTGCGCAACGTGGTCGACAAGTTCCTGGTCGAACTCCAGGCACAGCTCGACGAGAAGCGGGTTCAGCTCGACGTGGACGAGGGTGTTCGGGCTTGGTTAGCCGAGCGTGGCTATGATCCTGAGATGGGCGCGCGGCCGATGGCTCGCCTGATTCAGGAGAAACTCAAGAAACCGCTGGCCGAAATGATCCTGTTCGGCAACCTGGCCGACCAGGGTGGGCTCGTGCACGTCACGCTCGATGAGGCGAGTGATGAGCTGCATTTCGACACCGAGGAAGAACTGGCGGAGCCCTGATCAAGAGCCCTGAGGGTTCGAGGTAGGCGCAAGGCAATGGTTCAAGCGATAGCTTGAGCCATTGTCTGAGGCTTTTCGACTGACACGGCCTATCCGACACCGACGATAGAGCGCGATAGGCCTAGCGGCTGATTGACGTGGCAACGAATGGAATAGCCGCCGATGACATAGCCACCACCGACCGGCGCCCTGTCTGATGACGGGGCGTCTTTTTTAGGCCGGTCGGTTGGCGAAAGGCGTCGCGTTGGGCGCGGCCCGAAGTGCTTAACGGGAGCGGTAGACGATGCGTCCCTTGGACAGGTCGTAGGGAGTCAGCTCGACCTTGACCTTGTCGCCGGTGAGGATGCGGATGTAGTTCTTGCGCATCTTGCCCGAGATATGGGCAGTAACGACGTGGCCGTTTTCCAGCTCAACGCGGAACATGGTGTTGGGCAGCGTATCGACGATGACGCCTTCCATTTCGATATGGTCTTCACGAGCCATATAGGCATTTCCTCATGATGGTTTTGTGCAAATCGATGTGGCGACGATGACAGTGCCGGTAGCATCGCGGCTTGAACGGCCGGGATTTGGACGGCAACGTCTGGCACCGATCATCAATATAGCGCGGTATTGTGCCGTATGCCGGACGTCAAGGCAAAACATGCTGTGGAGCAATCGCTAAGCGGGACGCCTCATGCCGTTGGAATCGAGCGCCGCCAATGGCGGCCATCGAGATATTCCAGCGGCTGAAAGTAGCGCTTATAGTCCATTTTCCTGCATTCACGAATCCAGTAGCCCAGATAAACGTGGGGCAGGCCTTCGTCGCGGGCGCGTTCGATTAGGCTCAACACCGCGAAAGTGCCCAGCGATCGGCGCTCGAGGCTGGGGGAGGGATCGAAGAAGGTATAGATGGCCGATAGGCCATGTCCCAGCCGGTCGATGGCGGTGACGGCCACTAGCCGGCCGTCGAGGCGGAACTCCAGCAGGCGGGCATAGCCATGATCCAGGGTCAGAAAGGTACGGTACTGCTCGTGACTCGGCGGGAACATGTCGCCATCGGCGTGGCGGGTACGAACGTAGCGGGCATAGAGCTCATAGTGCTCCGGGTCGTAGCTGGCGCTCCGCTCCTGCACGGTTAGATCGGCATTGCGATTCATGATCTTGCGCTGGCTGCGGCTGGGAGCGAAATCGGCGACCGGAATGCGCACCGATACGCAGGCCCGGCAGCCTTCGCAATGAGGCCGGTAAAGGTGCCGGCCGCTGCGGCGGAAACCGAGCAGCGTCAGCGTATCGTAAACGCTCTGGCCGGGGGATTCCTGAGGGTCCAGAAAGAGCGTGGTCGCCTCATGACCGTCCAGATAGCTGCACGCATGGGGAACTGTCAGGAAGAAACGCAGGTCCCGAACAGGATGTTGTGGCGCGCGACTGCTCACGTTCAACGGCCCCCCTCGCCAATGGTGTCGTCCTCGGGGGCCTTCGCGGCCATGCGTGGCGCGATGCCATCTTGCCCCGGAATGTACAGATCAAGATAGTTGATGAACTCCTGGCGGGCGATCTCACCGGCGCCCATGCTGGCAAGATGCGAGGTGTGCATCTGACAGTCGATCAGGCCGCCGCCCAGTGCCTGCAAGTGGTTGGCGAGATGGACGAGGGCCACCTTGGAGGCATCCGGTTCTCGGCTGAACATGGATTCACCGAAAAATACCCGGCCCATGCCGACACCGTATAGCCCGCCGACCAGGCGATCGTCGCGCCAGACCTCGACCGACTGTGCATAGCCTAGCGAATGCAGGGCGATATAGGCCTCGCGCATTTCATCGCCGATCCAGGTGCCTTCGTCAGCCGCGCGAGGGGCCGCGCAGGCCTCGATGACCGCCGGAAACACCGTGTTCCAGGTCACCTTGAAGCCTGCGTTGCGCAGTCGTTTGGCCAGGCTGCGGCGAATGCGGATTTCGTCTGGAAGCAGCACCATGCGCGGGCTGGGGCTCCACCACAGGATGGGCTGACCGTCGCTGAACCAGGGGAAGATGCCGCGCCGGTAGGCCGCGATCAGCCAGTCAGGCGTCAGGTCGCCACCCGCCGCGAGCAGGCCATCCGGCTCTTGGAGTGCCTGATCGAGCGGCGGGAATTGCACAGGAGAAGAGGGCAACCAGGGCAGCATGGCGGAAAAGGGTTCGTTAGTGAGCGTGGCGTCGGTGTCAAAAGCGCAGTTTGACGGGCTTCGCAGTCCGTCTCAAGCGTGGCGTGGCCCTGACTGGACAATGTTATTCGCTAACGGCAGTGAAGAGTAGCATGGCCCCTGTGCCCTAGCCTCAAGGCTCGGTATCATGCTGCTCGATGTAGGACACATGAAGACGCCACAGACGGCGCAAGGGGAATGGCGACTTGAGTGTCAAGAACAAGGCGAGTAGCCGCCGCGAAGCGACGGCCGGCGCCAAGGAGAGGGCGCGCCGCTTCGGGGTGCGACTGCAAGGAGCTGCCCGCGAGGGCGTGGTGATTCTGCTGCTGGCGGCCTGCGTTTTCCTGCTGCTGGCAATGTTCAGCTATCAGGCCTCGGATCCCGGCTGGTCGCACAGTGGTCCGGATGTGACGGTGAACAACTGGATGGGGCCGGTGGGCGCCTGGCTTGCCGACGTGCTGTATTCGCTGTTCGGCGCCAGTGCCCTCTGGTGGCCGGGCATGCTGGGCTTTGCCGGCTGGCGGATGAGCCGGGTACGCCAGGTGCACTTAGAGTGGGATACGCTGGGGCTTGCCGTGCGAACCGGCGGGCTCTTCCTGCTGATGCTGGGTACCACCACCCTCGGCGCCCTGCACTTCTTCAATCCCGAAAGCGGCTTGCCCTATGCCGCCGGCGGTATCGTCGGCGAAGAGATGGTGCGCACCTTGACCCCGCTGGTCGGCAGTCACGGCACCACTCTGCTGTCACTGGTCGCGCTGCTGTGCGGCTTCCCGCCTTTCTCCGGAGTCTCTTGGCTGCGGGTGATGGACGAGTCCGGTCATCTGGCGCAGCGCTTTATTGGCTGGTGCCGTGACCGGTCGCAGCGCGCCCGCGACGAAGTCGATGCCCAACAGGCGGCTGCCGAGCATGAGCCGGAGCCTGTGGAAGAAGACCATGAGGCGTCACCGACGCCTAGCTGGTGGCAGCGGCTGTGGCCCTGGAGCCGTCGCTATGGCGACGACGAGGTGGCGGCCGATAAAGCCGGGCTGCGCGAGCCTCAGTGGAACCCTGATCAAGGCACCGATATTCCCTGGGAAGTGCCCGAGCGCACGCCGTCGGCCAAACAGCCAGGCGCCGCTTACAGCGAGCAGCTGGCGCCGAAGCGCCCCCATGAGAAGGCGTCACCGGATGCTCGGCCCGCCGAGGCTAAGCCCACTGAGCCTAATCCCGCTGCGTCTAGGTCAGCCGAGGCTAACCCCGTTGAGGCTAAGCCCACCGTGGCTAATCGCGCTGAGTCTAGGCCAGCCGAGCCCAAGGCTGCCCCCGAGGTCGCGAAGGCGCCCCCGCTGCGGGCCGAGACGATCCCCGAGCCGGTGTTGCCGGAAGACGACGAGCCGTCCTGGAGCGGCATGTCGCTGCGGGCCGAGCGGGACATGCCCGCCAAGGCAGCGGAAGCGACGCCATCCCCGGCGCAAGCCCAACAAGAAGAAACGACATCAGAGCCGACACCAGAGCCGGTTTCCGAGGCGCCGTCGAAGCCTGATTCCACTGACGACGCAGCGGATGAGGATGAGCGCCCCGCGCCGGCCGTGGCGTCTTCGGGCTCTTCGCCGCAGTCCGTTGCCCGTCATGCTCGCCGTGAGCCGATGATCAGTTGGCAGGACGCGGACTGGGATGACGACACGTCTCCTCAGGTGGCGAAAGCGCCTCAAGCAGCGAGTAAGCCCGAACAGGCAGAAGAGGTCGGGGAAGATACTGAGGAAGGCAGCGAGCCCCGCCGTGAGGCCCCCGAAGCGGCGCCTTCTGCCATGGCCTCTGTCACCGCCTCAGCCGCGTCCGTGCCGCCCTCTGTTGCATCGCCTGCCCCCGCTCCTGCGGAGCAACCAGATGCAGCCGCTCAAGCGCAGACGCGCTACCAAGCACCGGCTGAAGAAAGCGCGCCCCAAACGCCAGCTTCCCCGGTCGAGCCCCGGATCGCCAGCGCCGAGCAGGCGCGCGAGGCCGCGGCTCATCCGGACGAGCCCGCGCTATGGACCGTCGAGCACCTGCAGAACCAGCGCTCCTCAGCGGATGAGCTGCCGGATATCGACGGGGAGCTGCCTTCGCTCAGGCTGCTGACCCCGGCCGAAGCCCATCAGCCTAACTACACCGAGGAGCAGCTTACCGATATGGCCGAGCTGCTCGAGGTCCGCTTGCGGGAGTATGGCGTCAAGGCTGAGGTCGTACATACTTGGCCTGGCCCTGTCATCACCCGCTTCGAGATCAAGCCCGCCGCCGGGGTGAAGGTCTCCAAGATCAGCAATCTGGCCAAGGACCTGGCCCGCTCGCTGATGGTCAAGAGCGTGCGCGTGGTCGAGATCATCCCCGGGCGTCCCACCGTGGGCATCGAAATCCCCAACCCGCACCGGGCCATGATTCGGCTGCGTGAGGTCATCGATTCCGACAGCTACCAGGACGCCAATTCGCCCTTGACCATGGCCTTGGGCCAGGACATCGGCGGGGCGCCGGTGGTGGCCAATCTGGGCAAGATGCCGCACTTGCTGGTGGCTGGTACCACCGGCTCGGGTAAGTCGGTGGGCGTCAACGCCATGCTGATCTCGATGCTGCTCAAGGCCACGCCCGATGAAGTGCGCATGATCATGGTCGACCCCAAGATGCTGGAACTGTCGGTCTATGACGGCATTCCGCATCTGCTGGCGCCGGTGGTCACCGACATGAAGGAGGCCGCCAACGCCCTGCGCTGGTGCGTGGCCGAGATGGAGCGGCGCTACAAGCTGATGGCGGCGATGGGGGTGCGCAACATCGCCGGCTTCAATGCCAAGCTCGACGAAGCCGAGCGTGCCGGGGCCCAGGTCGCCGACCCGCTGTGGGAGCCGCAGCCCTGGCAGATGCATGAATCGCCGCCGGTGCTGGAGAAGCTGCCCTACATCGTGGTGGTCATCGACGAGTTTGCCGACATGTTCATGATCGTCGGCAAGAAGGTCGAGGAGTTGATCGCGCGGCTGGCCCAGAAGGCCCGTGCCGCCGGCATCCATCTGATTCTCGCGACTCAGCGTCCTTCGGTGGATGTGGTAACTGGCCTGATCAAGGCCAACATTCCCACGCGCATGGCCTTCCAGGTGTCTTCGCGAATCGACTCGCGCACCATTCTCGACCAGGGCGGTGCCGAGAACCTGCTTGGCCACGGTGACATGCTCTACCTGCCGGCCGGCGCGGGCCTGCCGATGCGCGTGCACGGTGCCTTCGTCGATGACGACGAGGTGCACCGGGTCGCCGAAGACTGGAAGCGACGCGGCGAGCCAGAATACATCGACGAAATCCTCTCCGGCGGCGTCTCCGCGGATGCCCTGACCGGTCTCGAGGGCGAGGGCGGCAGCGGCGATGACGATGCCGAGCAGGATGCCCTCTATGACGAGGCGGTGATGTTCGTCACCGAGTCGCGTCGTGCCTCGATCTCAGCCGTGCAGCGCCGCTTCAAGATCGGCTATAACCGCGCGGCGCGCTTGGTCGAGACCATGGAAGGCGCCGGCGTGGTGTCGACCATGGGCACCAACGGCTCACGCGAAGTGCTGGCGCCGCCGCCGGCGGGCAACTAACGCCGTTTCGTGATTCGACAAACCGTGCAGTAAACAAGGAAGACGCCTTGCCGGGGCAACCCGGCAAGGCGTTACCGGTCTCAGTAGTGCACCCTAGGGGGATGCACGCGGAGACGGGATACATTTGCCGGCGATGGCCGGCCAAGGAGACGCCATGACACCGACACGCCTAGCTACCTTCGGCTTCGCCCTGATGATGCCGCTTACGGCACTGGCCAACGAAGGCGCCGAGCGCCTGACGCAGCTGCTGGAGCCGATCAATACCTACCAGGCCGATTTCGAGCAGCAGATTCTCGACGGCAGCGGCCAGCGCCTGCAGCAGGCCAGCGGCCACATGTGGTTGTCGCGTCCCGGCCGCTTCCACTGGGAGGTCGAGTCACCCTACCGCCAGGTGGTGGTCTCTGACGGGGAAGATATCTATCTGCATGACCCGGACCTGGAACAGGTCACCGTGCAGCCGCTGGATACCCGGGTCACCCATACCCCGGCCCTGTTGCTCTCGGGCAGCGCCGATGAGCTCACCAAGAATTACGACGTCGAACGTCGCCAGCAGGGCACCGCTGAAACCTTCACCCTGGATCCGCGCAGTCCCGATACGCTCTTCGAAGAGCTGCAGCTGACCTTCTACGCCGAGGAACTCGGCATGCTGCAGATGACCGACAGCACCGGTCAGCGCACCGCGATCGCCTTCGATAACGTGGAGCAGAACGCCCCTATCGATGATTCGCTCTTCACCTTCGAGATTCCCGATGGCGTCGATGTGATTCGCGAGACGCAGTAAGCGCCGACGCACAGCGAATGCCGCCGACCCTATCGCCCCCGGAGTGCCTGCTTCGGGGGCGATGTCGTTTTGGGCGGGCCTTTCTCGCTGACCCGCGCTGACTCAGCCCTGTTGCTGGTCGGCCTGTGCGTCGAGCTCGGCGCGCCAGTCGAGCATCTGCTTGAAGCGCTTCTCCTGGCCGTATTCGCTGGGATCGTAGAGGCGGGTGCGCGGCGCGCCCTCCGGCCAGCAGTCATGCGACGAACCGGCCGGATAGCCGTTGGCCTCGTTATGGGCATAGCGATAGCCCTGGCCGTGGCCGAGGGATTCCATCAGCTTGGTGGGGGCATTGCGCAGGTAGCTCGGCACCTCGAGCGTTGGGTGCTCGGCGGCAAAGGCCTTGGCCTTCTTCCAGGCCTGGTCGATGGCGTTGCTCTTGGGGGCGATGGCCAGATGAATGGCGGCTTGCGCAATGGCGCGCTGGCCTTCGTAATCGCCCAGGCGCAGGTAGGCATCCCAGGCCGCCATCACCAGCGGCAGCGCCCGCGGGTCGGCATTGCCGACGTCTTCTGAGGCGATGGCCGTCAGCCGCCGGATCACATCCAGCGGGTCGCCGCCGCCCTGGGTGAACTGGGCGATGTAGAGCAGCGCCGCATCGACGCGGGAAGAGCGGATCGACTTGTGGATGGCCGAGAGCAGGTCGTAGAAGTGATCACCCTGCTTGTCGAAGGCGCTGGCCTGATGGCCGAGGACCTCGGCCAGGCCGTCTTTTTCGAGCCGCTCGCCGTCGTCGCTGGGAAGGGTGAAATCGCAGGCGGTTTCCAGAAGCCCCAGCGCCCGGCGGGCATCGCCACCGGCCGCATGGGCCAGTAGCTTGAGCACTTCATCTTCGACATGGATGCGCCGCGCGCCAAGGCCGCGTTCGCGATCCGTAAGCGCCTGGCGCAGCACCCTCAGCAGTTCCTCTTCGTCCAGGGCCTTGAGTACATAGACGCGGGCTCGGGAGAGCAGTGCCGAGTTGACCTCGAAGGAGGGGTTCTCGGTGGTAGCGCCGATCAGCGTCAACAGGCCCGACTCCACATGCGGCAGCAGGGCATCCTGCTGGCTCTTGTTGAGGCGGTGGATCTCGTCGAGAAACAGCAGGGTGGGGCGGTTCTGGCCCTGGGCGACGCCCGCCCGCTCCACGGCGGCGCGGATATCCTTGACCCCCGCCATCACCGCGGACATATGCTCGAGTTCGGCGCCGGACTCATTGGCCAGTATCTCGGCGAGCGTCGTCTTGCCGACCCCTGGCGGTCCCCACAGGATCATCGAGCGCACGGTGGCGGTTTCGGCCATGCGGCGCAGCGGCTTGCCGGGGCCGACCAGCGCCTGCTGGCCGACATAGTCGCTCAACTGGCGAGGCCGCATCCGGTAGGCCAGAGGGGCATGCTCCTGAGCGTGCTGCTGGCTAAAAAGATCCATGATAGGCGGTGTCCTGTGACGAGTAGCGTTCAGCGTCGCTTTTAGTGCTAAGGTCTCTATGTATATAACTTCTAGCGCTAGGCGTGTCGGTGAAGGAGGCGCTAGGGTTAGATATTCTAGGCTGGCAGCATGTGGGTCACCATAGGCGCATCCTATTAGGCGCCTTCCGATGCAGGCCAGACTCAGGTCGCAGATGAGCAGTCCCCGTAACGAGGTTGGCGCTCGCTGCACCGTGCAAGCACTGCATCTGCTTTCATGCTGGTTGTCCAGATCGTTGAGTGCGATATTGGCGGTCAAAGAGACTTGCGCTGAAAGACCATCGAACTCGGAGTCGCTCGGAGAATCCAATGACCATACAGACGTTCGCCCCGGACAGCACAGGAGGTCCCGTCATGCCGATGCTGAATCAACTACGCCTTGACCACGCCAACATGGCGCGGCTACTGCACGTGTTGCAGCTCAAACACAAGACGCTGGCGGAGGGTGAGCGCCCAGATTTTCAACTGGTGCGCGAGGTCGTCGATTACATCCTCGACTACATGGACGGCTTTACCGTGCCGCTGGAGCGGGTCTTCGGTCAGGAGCTGATGGACAAAGCGCCTGAAGCCGAGGGGCTTAGCGAGCGTTTGGCCGCAAACTACCAAGCCCTGCGTGAACGCCTGATGCGCCTGTCTCAGGACCTGGACATGGTGCTGATGGACGTGGCGATTCCCATGGATCGTTTTGCCGATGACCTCAGTGCCTATCTCGAGGCACACCGGGCCTATCTGCGCGACGAACGCGAGGAACTCTTCCCGTTGGTGCGTGAACATTTCGATGATGAAGCCCTGCAAATGCTCGCCGAATCGCTGCCAGAAGGAGCAGCAGCCAAGCTTGAAAGCCTTCAGGAATCCTACCCTGAACTTTATTCCGAGCTTTGCGCAGCGCCGGACCCGATGGTTTGACCGGCCTCTTTCCTTACAGCCGTTGAACGAAGAACCTTCGAGGAAAGCTTGATATAGGCTTTGCTGACTAACCTGGTCGAAGGTTTCGGCTGTCTTGCCTAAGAACGCGTATCCTCGTCCGCCCGGCCACTTGGCCGGGCGGCGTCGTATCAGTGGTGCCTTGGTGTTAAGGGGCTCGGCCCCCGGCGGGCGACTGGGGTAGAATGCTTGATTTTGCGGCGCTCATGTTTCGCGCGCCTTTATTCAGCGGGCCTGACCCATTCCGCCTGACCTATGTTACGCAAGGTCTATCAAGCAAGATCCATCAAGCAAGGTTCATCAAGCACAAGCAAGGTTCATCAAGTAAGGGAGACCCAGTCCATGCAGTCGATTCAGGGCCGTCGCGGATGAGCGGTCCGATTCTGATCTTCGATTCGGGTGTCGGCGGTCTTTCGGTAGTCGCCGCCATCCGCCATCGCCTGCCGGACGTGGCGCTGTGCTATGCCTGCGACAACGCCATGCTGCCCTACGGTACCAAGCCCGATGACTGGCTGGTGGCGCGTATTTTATCGGTCTGCCAGGCGGCCGTGGACGCAAGCCAAGCCAGTGCCCTGGTGGTAGCCTGCAACACCGCCAGTACCCTGGCACTCGAGGCGCTGCGCGCCCATCTGGCGATTCCGGTGATCGGCACCGTACCGGCCATCAAGCCGGCAGCCGCGGCCAGTGTTAGCGGCCATCTGGCGCTGCTCGCGACCTCGGCGACGGTGCACCGGCCTTATACCCGTCGATTGATCGAGGATTTTGCGGGCCAATGCCAAGTGATGCGGCTGGCCGCCGACGCGCTGGTCGGCCAGGCCGAACGTCGGCTGAGCGGAGAGGCGCTGGATGACCGGGTGATCGCCGACTGCCTGGCGCCGCTATGGGAAGACCCGGCGCTGGATACCGTGGTGCTTGGCTGCACGCACTTTCCTCTGTTGACCCAGGCGCTGGATGCGGCCGCGCCGCGCCCGATCACCTGGGTCGATTCGGGGGATGCGATTGCTCGTCGCCTGGCGCAGGTGGTCGCGCCACTGCCGCGGGCAGAAGCCACCGGCGGCGAGGGCCCCGGCGCTGCCTGGGCCACCGCGCCGAGCGTTTCTCTTGCGGCGGTACTGGCGGGCTATGGCTTTGCCGCGCCGCGCACGCTCAGGGTGGATGTGGCAGCGACCTAGGTCTGCCCTTTTTGCTTTTGCGCACTTGATAGACCGACTGACCAATTCCCAAGGAGACTCTGTGGCCGTACCCGTTGTCGACCCCGCCCGCTATGGCGAGCAGCTCGAGGCCAAGCGCGAGCGCATCATCAACCAGTTCGCGCATCTGGAAGCGCCCGAACTCGAGGTCTTCGCCTCGCCGGCGAGCCATTACCGTATGCGCTGCGAGTTTCGTATCTGGCGTGAGGGTGACGAGCTCTTTTACGCCATGTTCGAGCCTGACCCGGAGCGGCCGGACAAGAAGCGTCCGGTTCGGGTCGATCAGTTCCCGGTCGCCAGCGAGCGGATCAATGAACTGATGCCGCTGCTGTTAGAGGCAGTGCGTGAGGATGCGGTGCTGGGCCGCAAGCTGTTTCAGGTCGATTTTCTCACCACCCTGTCTGGCGAGGCGCTGATCACCCTGATCTATCATCGCCCCCTGGGTGAGGACTGGGAGGCCGCGGCCCGGGCGCTGGAGCAGCGCCTGGGGGTGATGATCATCGGTCGCTCGCGCAAGCAGCGCCTGGTCTTGAGCCGAAACCATGTCTGGGAGCACCTCACCGTCGAGGGGCGCGAGCTTCACTATCAGCAGGTCGAGAACAGCTTCACCCAGCCCAATGCCGCGATCTGCGAATCGATGCTTGGCTGGGCGCTGGATGTGACGCGTAACAGCGAGGATCGTGATCTAGTCGAGCTTTACTGTGGCAATGGCAACTTCACCGTGGCGCTGGCCAAGAACTTTCGCCGCGTGCTGGCCACCGAGATATCGCGCACCTCGGTGGCCTCGGCCAAGGCCAACCTCGATGCCAACGACGTGGACAATGTGCATGTCTCGCGGATGTCCGCCGAGGAGTTCTCCCTGGCCCTGAAGGGCGAGAAGGGCGGCCGCCGGGTGGCCGAGATGGGCCTTGCCGACTACGATTTCTCTACCGTCTTGGTCGACCCGCCCCGCGCCGGGCTCGACGACGAGAGCTGCGATCAGCTCAGCGGTTATGAGCGCATCATCTATATTTCATGCAACCCTGATACTCTGGTGGACAACCTGGCGCGTCTGACGCGGACCCACAGCATCACGCGTTTCGCACTCTTCGATCAGTTCCCCTGGACGCATCACTGTGAGTGTGGGGTACTGCTCGAGCGCCGGGTATGAAGTCAAGGACCGATGCGTAACTGACATGCTCCATGACAAAGGGTTAATACAGTAGGGGCCTTCCCTGCACTAACGTATCCTTTAAGGTCTCCATGACCGTCATGGACGTGTCTACGAATTTCCCGCCGCCCCAGAAGGGTCGGTGTCAGCCGAGGTGATTGATGCAACACGTCGCGATCGATGACAAGCAGGAATTGCTGGCCCAGCTCAAGGAACAGCTGGCGCACCGCCTGGACGAGGACAAGGTGAAGGCGATTGCCTCCTTCGCCCAAGTATTCTTCGCCAATGCCCCCTTTGCCGATTTGGCCGAGCGCCGTCTTGAGGATCTGTACGGAGCCGTGCTGTCCGCCTGGCATCTCATGCAGCAACTGAATCCCGACGAGCCCATCGTGCGGGTCTTCAACCCAGACTTCGAGGGGCATGGCTGGCAGTCGACGCACACCCAGGTCGAGGTGGTGGGGCGCGACATGCCGTTCCTGGTCGACTCGGTGCGCATCGAGCTCAACCGTCGCGGCATTACCGTGCACTCCATCTACAATGCGGTACTGGCCACCAAGCGCGACGCCAAGCATCAGCTCGAGTACATGACGGCCGCCAATGCCAAGGATGCGCCAAAAGGGCGTGAGTCGCTGATCGTCATCGAGGTCGACCGTCATTCAGACCCCGACCTGTTGGCCGAGATTGAAGGCAGCCTCCATGAAGTGCTGTCAGACGTGCGCACCGCGGTCGCCGACTTCGAGCCGATGCGTGAGCAGGTCAAGGCCTCTCTCGCCGAGCTCAAGGCCGTCAAGCCGGAAGGGGTCGCTGCCGTTGACCACAAGGAAGCGATTGCCTTCCTGCAGTGGATGCTCGAGGACAACTTTACCTTCCTGGGTTATGACGATTACGACGTCGTTCAGGTCAAGGGCCAAGATCAACTCAAGAAGCGCAAGGGCAGCGAGCTTGGTGTGTTCAAGCTCGATGAGACACGCTATCAGGAGCGGATTCGAAACGATCAGGGCGTCGATGGCGACCACTACGTGCTGGTGCCGGAGCTTTTGTCGTTTGCCAAGAGTGCCTACCACGCCCGGGTGCACCGTCCGACCTACCCGGACTACATCTCCATCGATCGCTACGACGAGAAGGGCAATGTGATCGGTGAGCGCCGCTTCCTGGGGTTGTTCGCTGCCACGGTTTACAACGACTCGCCGCGCCACATCCCCGTTCTGCGCCGCAAGATCAATGCGGTGATGGAATCCGCCGCCGTCGATCCCGAAGGCCACGATGGCCATCAGCTGCGACAGATCCTCAACGTCTATCCGCGTGATGATCTTTTCCAGATCAGCAACGAGGAACTGACCCGGACCGCGGTGGGGATTCTCAATATCCGCGAGCGTCGCCGGGTGCGGCTGTTCGTGCGTGAAGATCGTTTCGGCAAGTTCTATTCCTGCCTGGTGTTCGTGCCGCGTGATGTCTTCTCCACCGACCTGCGCGTGCGCATTCAGAACCTGCTCTGCGAAGAGCTCGATGCCAGCTTCGGTGATTTCAATACCTATCTTTCCGAGTCGGTGCTGGCGCGCATTCAACTGATCCTGCGCTTCAACGGCGATGCTCCGGTGGACTACGACCTCGAGCGCCTGGAACACAAGGTCAGCGCCCTGGCCACCAGTTGGCGTGATGATTTGCAAAGCGCCATGGTGGAAGGCTTTGGTGAAGAGCAGGCCAATCGGCTGCTGGATATCTATCGCGATGCCTTCCCGGCCGGCTACCGTGAGGACTTCAGTGCCCGCTCCGCCGTCTACGACATTCATCACTGTGTCGAGGTCGAGCAGGGCGCACCGCTGTCGCTGTCGCTGTATCGCCTGGTCGAGGAAAACGTCGACGGCGTCAACCTGAAGCTCTTCCACAAGGACCGTCCGATCCCGCTGTCCGATGTGCTGCCGGTGATGGAGAACCTGGGCCTGCGCGTGATCGGTGAGCGCCCCTATGAGATCACGGGCCGGGATGGTAATTACTGGATTCACGACTTCCATCTGGAGCATCACGGCAGCGAAATCGTCAACCTGCAGGAGATGCGTGAGCCCTTCACCGATGCCTTCCAGCGCATCTGGCAGGGTCAGGCCGAGAATGACCCTTTCAACCGCCTGGTGATCGGTGCCAACCTGAGCTGGCGCGAAGTCGCCATGCTGCGGGCCTATGGCCGTTACCTGAAGCAGATCCGCTTTGGTCTCTCCCAGCTCTATATCGCCACCACCCTGGCGAGCCATCCGGACATCACCCGCGAGCTGGTGGCCCTGTTCGAGTTGCGCTTCGACCCCGAGCAGGAGGGCGACCGCGCCGCCGAGGCCGAGGCCTGTCAGGCGCGCCTGATGGCGTTGCTCGATGATGTCGCTAGTCTCAACGACGACCTGCTGGTGCGCCGCTACATCGAGCTGATCCAGTCGACCCTGCGCACCAACTACTATCAGCCGGACGACAACGGCGAGCTCAAGGACTACCTGTCCTTCAAGCTCGATCCGTCCCAGATCACCGGCATGCCCAAACCGCGGCCGATGTTCGAGATATTCGTCTATGCGCCGCGGGTCGAGGGCGTACACCTGCGTGGCGGCAAGGTGGCTCGCGGCGGCCTGCGCTGGTCGGATCGGCGCGAAGACTTCCGCACCGAAGTGCTGGGGCTGGTCAAGGCCCAGCAGGTCAAGAACGCGGTCATCGTGCCGGTCGGCGCCAAGGGCGGCTTCGTCTGCAAGCGCTTGCCGGAAGGCGGCGATCGCGATGCCATCCAGCAGGAAGGTATCGCCTGCTACAAGACCTTCATTCGCGCCCTGCTCGATGTCACCGACAATCTAGAAGCCGGTGAAATCGTGCCGCCCGTCAAGGTGGTGCGTCACGATGCCGACGACCCCTACCTGGTGGTCGCCGCCGACAAGGGCACCGCGACCTTCTCTGACATCGCCAACGAGATTTCGCTGGAATATGGCCATTGGCTGCGTGATGCCTTCGCATCTGGCGGCGCCAACGGCTATGACCACAAGAAGATGGGGATTACCGCCAAGGGCGCCTGGGAGTCGGTCAAGCGCCACTTCCGTGAGCTGGGCGTGAACACCCAGGCCGACGAGTTCAGCGTGGTCGGCATCGGCGATATGGCCGGCGACGTCTTCGGTAACGGCATGCTGCTGTCCGATAAGATTCGCCTGCTGGGTGCCTTCAACCACATGCACATCTTCGTCGATCCGATGCCGGATGTGGCGGCTTCCTTCGCCGAACGCCAGCGTCTCTTTGCGCTGCCGCGCTCTAGCTGGGAAGACTACGACGCCGCGTTGATTTCCGAGGGCGGCGGCATCTTCAAGCGCAGCGCCAAGTCGATTCCAATCTCGGCGGCGATGAAGAAGGCCTTTGGCATCAGCGAGGACAAGCTGCCACCCAACGACCTGATCCGCGCGATGCTCAAGTCGCAGGTCGACCTGATCTGGAACGGCGGTATCGGTACCTACGTCAAGGCCGAGACCGAGACCGATGCCGATGTGGGCGACAAGGCCAACGATGTGCTGCGGGTGAACGGCAACGAGCTCAACTGCCGCGTGGTCGGCGAAGGCGGCAACCTGGGCCTGACGCAGCGGGGCCGTATGGAAGCCGCGCACAAGGGCGTGCGGGTCAACACCGACTTCATCGATAACGCCGGCGGCGTCAACTGCTCGGATCACGAGGTCAACATCAAGATCCTGCTCGACGATATCGTCAAGCGTGGAGACATGACCGACAAGCAGCGCAACCAGCTGCTGGCAAGCATGACCGATGAGGTCTCCGAACTGGTGATTCGCGACAACTATCGCCAGACCCAGGCGCTGTCGCTGTCCGAGATCCTTTCCCAGGAGGGCCTGGGGCCCTATCGTCGCTTCATCAACGAGCTGGAAGCGGCCGGGCAGCTCGATCGTGAACTCGAGTTCCTGCCTAGCGACGAGGAGATGATCGAGCGTGCCAATGCCAACCAGGGCATGACGCTGCCGGAGCTCTCGGTACTGATCTCCTACGCCAAGAGCGTGGTCAAGGGGGACCTGATCGCCTCCGACGTACCGGATGACCCTTACATCCAGCAGCATCTGGAGCGGGTCTTCCCGAGCGTGCTGGTGGAGCGCTTCCACGACGAGATGTATGAGCACCGTCTGAAGCGCGAAATCGTCGCCACCCAGATCGCCAACGACCTGGTCGATCACATGGGCGTGGTCTTCGCGCGCCGCCTGATCGATACCACCGGTGCCAGCCGGGCCGAGATCGCGCGGGCCTATATCGTGGCCCGTGACAGCTTCAATCTGGATGCCCTCTGGCAGCAGGTCGAGGCGCTGGATAACCAGGTGTCCAGCAAGGTGCAGTACCGCATGATGCTGGACCTGATGCGCCTGATGCGCCGTGCCACCCGCTGGTTCCTGCGTCAGCGTACCGGCATGACCGCCAAGGACTGCATCGCCCACTTCGCGCCGCGGCTGACTCAGTTGCAGGAGAGCATCGGCAAGCGTCTGCGGGGTGACGAGCGTGAGGCATGGATCGCACGTCGTGACGAACTGACGGCGGCCGGCGTGCCGGAAAGCCTCGCCAACGTCGTGGCGGCCACTGGCAGCCTCTATGCCGGGCTTGGCATCATCGAGGCCGCCAAGCAGACCAACGAGAAGATCCAGCGCGTCGCCGAGGTCTTCTACGAGGTTGGCCATCGTCTGGAACTGCCGTGGATGACCGAGCAGATCAACGCGCTCGAGGTACGCGACAGCTGGCAGGCGCAGGCTCGCGAGACCTTCCGCGATGATCTGGATCGCCAGCAGCTGGCGCTGACCGTCGGCGTACTGCGCATGGAGAGTGGGCCGCGCGAGGTCGAGCAGCGCGTCGAGCAGTGGTTCGAGAACCACTCGGCCATGTACCAGCGCTGGTGCAAGCTGCTGGTCGAGGTGCACTCCGGCTCCCAGGGCGGCTTCCCGCTCTTCGCGGTGGCCATCCGCGAGCTGGTGGACCTGGCCGAAGGCAACGCCGAAGCCTGATCGCCAACGTAAGCGCACACGCAACGACCCCGCCAATGGCGGGGTCGTTGCGTTTTGGAGAACGCGTGCTGGGAAACGCGGATTGGGCCGCGATACAGGCGCGACACCAAGGCGCCATGGAGGCCTCCCGCTTTATAGGCGGAACGCCTGAACGACCTACAGCAGGAAGACCGTCGCCAGCCCCAGGAAGGCCATGAAGCCGATCACGTCGGTGACGGTGGTCAATACCACCGAACCCGATAGCGCCGGGTCGATGCCTAGTCGCTTGAGGCCCAGGGGAATGGCGATACCGGCGATGCCGGCTGCCAGCATGTTGATGATCAGGGCGACGGCGATGATGCCGCCAATGCGCACATCCTGAAACCACAGGGTAGCGATCACGGCGACCACCAGTGCCCACAGCACGCCATTGATCAACGAGATACCGATTTCCTTGCGCATCAGCCAGTTGCTGTTGGTGCGGCTGATCTGGCCCAGCGCCAGGCCGCGAATCGCCAGGGTCAGGGTCTGGCTGCCGGCGATGCCGCCCATGCTGGCGACGATGGGCATCAGTACCGCCAGGGCGACGACCTGTTCGAGCGCTGCCTCGAAGCGACCGATCACCCAGGCGGCCAGGAAGGCCGTCATCAGGTTGATGCCGAGCCACACCGCACGGCGCTTGGCACTGGGCACGATCGGAGCAAAGAGGTCCTCTTCCTCGTCCAGGCCGGCCATGTTCATCAGCGCCTGGTCCGAGCCCTCGCGGATGACGTCGACGATGTCCTCGATGACGATGCGCCCAAGCAACAGGCCGTTCTCGTCGACCACCGGCGCCGACACCAGGTCGTGGGTCTGGAATAGCGTCGCCACGTCCCAGGACTTCATGGCCACCGACACCGTGTCGATGTCGCTTTCCAGCACGTCGGCCACGGCCAGCTCCGATGACTGCGACACCAGTCGAGCCAGCGGCAGCACGCCGAGGAAGATGCCGTCGCGGTCGACCACCATCAGCGCATCGGTATTGTCGGGGATGGACTGATTCTTCCAGCGCAGGAAGCGCTGCACGGTTTCGAGCGTCACGTCGGCGCGCACGCTGACGGTGTCGGTGCGCATCAGGCGGCCGGCAGAATCTTCCTCGAAGGCCAGCGCCTCCTTGAGGCGCGTGCGCTGCAGCTCGTCCATCGAGCGCAGCATGTCTTCGGCGACCTGTTGGGGGAGGTCCTCGAACAGTTCGGCCAGGTCACTGGTGTCCATGTTCGAGGTGGCGGCAACGATCTCGTGATCGTCCATGTCCTCGATCAGGGTGCTGCGAACTTCATCATGGACGTGCAGCAGGACTTCGCCGTCGACGTCCTGAGAAACCCGCTCCCAGAGCCGAGTACGTGCTGCCAGAGGCAGGGATTCGAGCAGCAGGGCGATCTCGGCCGGTTCGAGATCGTCGAGCACCTCGTCGATAACGGCGAAGTCATCATCGACCAGGGCTTCATGAATGCGCGATAGCCGGCCTTCCAGGGTGTCGGTGGTGTCGGTCATAGGATCTCCCTGAGATGAAGCGGGACGTGGCCGCGTTGACGGTTAAAGCTGACAGCGGCGCCGCTTTGGCCTAACGTTGGATACGCACAGTAGACCACAAAAGGAGAGGCCCATGGCAGGCAGCAGTGACAGCTATCACGAGCCGGTGGAAGAACTTAGCGCCGCCACCCGCGATTATCACCGGGCCATCGTTTCACTGATGGAGGAACTGGAGGCGGTCGACTGGTACAACCAGCGTGTCGATGCCTGTCAGGATCCGGAGCTACGCAAGATACTGATTCATAATAGAGATGAGGAAAAGGAGCATGCGGTCATGACCCTGGAATGGCTGCGCCGCCAGGACAAGACGCTGGATGGGCATCTACGGGAATTCCTGTTTACCGAGGGCGAGATCGGCCACTGAGCCAAACAGAGGTGCGATTTCCCCGTGATTTCCTTTCTCAACGGCAACCCCGCCTCGCGTGGGGTTCGTCGTTGAAGGGCCCGATGCGCTATAATCCCCGCCGCTTTTTCCTCCGCCCGCGATATTGCTATCCGCTATGTCGCCACCAGCGATGTTACTCGAGGTTGTTCACGCCTTAGTGTTGCCTCGCCCGTGTCCACCAGTTTAGGGAGTGCCATGTACGCCGCCGCCCGCTCGATCCTCTTTCGACTTGATCCTGAGACTGCCCATGGCGTGACGCTGACGGCGCTTGATATGGCGCACCGCCTGGGCCTATCCGGCAAGCTGGGTGGCGGCGAGCGGGTCGACGATCCCGTCGAGCTGATGGGGCTGCGCTTTGCCAATCGAGTGGGGCTCGCCGCCGGGCTCGACAAGAATGCCGATCACCTGGATGCCCTCGGCGCCCTGGGCTTTGGCTTCGTAGAGGTCGGCACCGTCACCCCCAAGCCACAGCCGGGCAATCCCAAGCCACGCCTGTTTCGCCTGCCCGATAGCGGGGCGATCATCAACCGCATGGGCTTCAACAACTCGGGCGTCGACCACCTGATTGCGCGGGTCAAGGCGAGCCGTTACGACGGTGTGATCGGCATCAATATCGGCAAGAATCTGACCACACCGGTGGAGCAGGCCGTCGATGACTACATGTTCTGCCTCGAGCGGGTGCATGCCCATGCCGACTACATCACGGTGAATATTTCCTCGCCCAACACGCCAGGGCTTCGCAACCTTCAGTTCGGCGAGCATCTGGACGGGCTGCTTGGCGCACTGCGCGAGAAGAGCCTGCGGCTCGACCATGACAGCGGCCGGCGCGTGCCCCTGGCGGTGAAGATAGCCCCGGACATGAGTGACGAGGAGGTCGGCCTGGTGGCCGAGGCGCTGGTCGCCAACGGCATTGATGGAGTCATCGCCACCAATACCACGGTGGCGCGGGATGTCGTGGCCGGTCAAGCCCACGCCGATGAGGCGGGAGGGCTTTCCGGTCGCCCGGTCTTCGAATCGTCCAACCAGGTGATTCGTGAACTGCGACGCCGGCTGCCGGACATGCCGATCATTGGCGTCGGCGGTATCGACAGCGGCGAGGCGGCGATAGCCAAGCGCCGGGCCGGGGCGGACCTGGTGCAGCTTTATTCGGGCTTTATCTACCGTGGCCCGCCCCTGGTGGGCGAGTGCGCCCGGGCCTTGAAGCTTGCCGCCGACTGAGCGCGGCTGATAGCAGGCAGGTGCTGGCGTGCCAACGCTCGGTCAGGCTATCTCGCAGGTCAGGGGAGAAGAGGTGAGGGGTGAAGAGGTGAGCTGAGGTGGTGAGAGCTGAGGACTAACGATCTGGCGAGGGCAAAATAAAAAGGCCCGCGAACTCACGGGCCTTAGGCGTTGAAAATGGAGAATTACATGACCATGGGATTTTTGTGAATGCCGGACACGCCTGTCATGCCCGACCATTGATCCCCTCGACCTTCACGCCAACCGCTCATCCAGTATTCGCGAAGATTGACATCCTGACTGGGACATTCATCACGGGAACGGCCGCTGACTCCTGCCTTGTAACCGTGAACATAAGCGCGCTGGAAGCGATCACGTTTCTGTCGTTTCATCGGATGGCCTCTTGATAAACCAGTTTTAAAGCGAACCAGTGTTTATGGGGCATAGGCTGGGACGAGCACAGATTGCACAAGGCAAAACGCAATCCCGAGGCTCAGCGCCTGATGCCGATAGCGTCCTTGGACCAGATAATACGTACCGCGTAGCTACCCCTCTACAACTAGCGCACCCGCCTAGCCGATGTCGACAGGCGATTTGGAATAAGCGCATTACCAAAACAGCATTTCAGTAATATGACGGCGCGTCGCGCCAGGTGGCTCTTTCATGCAAGATCAACAAGCTATTGAAAATATGACGTTATTCGCCACCTGCCCCAAAGGCATGGAGCTTTTACTGGCCGACGAGCTTGGCAGCCTGGGAATGACAATCAGCAAGACGACAGTGGCCGGAGTGCACCTTTCGGGCTCACTCGAGGCGGCTTATCGTGCTTGTCTGTGGTCGCGCCTGGCCAATCGCATCGTGCTCTGCCTGTCACGAGAAGAGGGGATCGAGACCCCGGACCAGCTCAAGGCCTGTGCCGAGACCATCGATTGGCTTGAGCACCTGGCACCGGGCAAGACGCTAGCGGTGGACTTCCACGGTCAGTCCGAGGCGATTCGTCATACCCGCTTCGGTGCCCAGACGGTCAAGGATGGCGTCGTCGATTCACTGAGAAGTGCCGGTCGTGAACGGCCAAGCGTCGACCCGCGGGAACCGGACCTGCGAATTTATGCCCATCTGCACCGGGGGCGCCTGACACTTGGCATCGACCTGTCCGGCGATAGCCTGCACCGTCGCGGCTACCGGCGTGAGCTTGGCCATGCGCCGCTCAAGGAAAATCTCGCCGCGGCACTGCTGGTGCGAGCCGACTGGCCGGCCCGCGCCAAGGAAGGTCAGGCGCTGATCGACCCGCTGTGTGGCTCGGGCACCCTGGTCATCGAGGGCGCACTGATGGCGGCGGACGTGGCGCCGAACCTGCTGCGCGAGCGCTTCGGCTTCCACGGCTGGGCGGGGCATGACGCCGCCCTGTGGCAGGAACTCAAGCGCGAGGCCGAAGCTCGGGCGAGCCTTGGCCGCAAACGCTGCAAGGCCAAGCTCTATGGCCGCGACCAGAGCCCCCAGGCCATCTCGGCGGCCCGCGCCAACGCCATGCGGGCCGGCATACCGGCACTGATCGACTTCCAGGGCGCCTCGGTCAAGCAGTTGGTGCGCCCCGCCGACCTGCCCGCCGAGACGTCGGGCCTGCTGATTACCAACCCGCCCTATGGCGAGCGTATCGGGGAGCTGCCGGAACTGGTGCCGCTCTATGCCGCTCTCGGTGCCCGCGCCCAAGCGCATTTCCCCGGCTGGCGCCTGGCGATGCTGACCGGCAACCCGGAGCTGGGGCATCGCACCGGACTCCGGGCCGGCAAGCAGTATGCCTTCAAGAACGGCCCGCTGGATTGCAAGCTGCTGCTGATCGAGCTAGACCAAGGCCAGCCGTCGGTATCGTCTTCTGATCAGCCGGCGCCTGCCAAGCGCCGTGTCGTTGGCGGGCACTCAGCCGGTGATGAGCAGAGTGGCGATGCGTCCGGCAAGCCAGCCGCCAAGTCGTCCAAGCAGGCGGACACGCATTCCGACGAGCGTCCGGCGCGCTCGGAAGGGGCGCAGATGTTCGCCAACCGCCTGCTGAAGAATCGCAAGCGTCTCAAGTCGTGGCTCAAGCGCAGCGGTGAACCCTGCTATCGGCTCTATGACGCCGATATGCCTGAGTATGCGCTGGCGATCGATGTCTACGGCGACCGGGTGCACGTGCAGGAGTACGCGCCGCCCAAGTCGGTGAACGCCAACCAGGCGCAGCGCCGGCTGCTCGATGCCCTGGGCGTGATCCCCGAAGTGCTCGAGGTCTCGCCGGAGCACGTCTACATCAAGCAGCGGGAGCGCCAGTCCGGCAAGGCTCAGTACCAGAAGCACGCCGCTAGCGGCGAACGCTTCCAGGTCCGCGAGGGCCGCGCCCAGCTATGGGTCAACCTGCGCGACTATCTGGATACCGGGCTTTTCCTCGACCACCGGCCGGTGCGCCGGTTGTTGGCCGAAATGTCGCCGGGTAAGCGCTTCCTCAACCTGTTCTGCTATACCGCCACGGCCACCGTGCAGGCCGCGTTGGGCACCGAGGCCGAGGGTGGTGCTACCGACAGCGTTAGCGTCGACCTGTCGAATACCTACCTCGAGTGGGCGCGGGAGAACTTCGCCCTCAACCGGCTGGACCCCAGCCGCCACCGGGTGGTGCGCGACGACTGTCTGCGCTGGCTCGAGACCGCCGGCAGCGAATTCGACCTGATCTTCCTCGATCCGCCGACCTTCTCGAACTCGAAGAAGATGGACGCGACACTCGATATCCAGCGCGACCACGTCCGGCTCGTCGAGTTGGCCATGGCGCGACTGGCGCCGGGTGGCACCCTGGTGTTCTCCAACAACCAGCGCCGCTTCGTGCTCGAGGCGTCATTGGCCGAGCGCTTCGCGGTGGAAGATATCTCGGCGAAGACCTTCGACCCGGACTTTACTCGCCGCCCGGACCTTCACCACTGCTTCCTGATTCGCCATCGGCAGGAGAGGGCATAAGACCTTCGACCTACTCCTTAGTTGGCACTCGCCGCCCGGATTTGCACCACTGCTTACTGATTCGGCATCGGCAGGAGAGGGCATAAGACCTTCGACCCACTCCTTAGTTGGCACGCGCCGTCCGGATTTGCACCACTGCTTCCTGATTCGGCATCGGGAAGAGGCGGCATAAGGCGCATATCTGAGGCTCGAATCTGGCACCGTCGACAGCAATCGCTCTCGACGGTGCTATTGTGACGCCAATTGGCCATAATCGGGATTCATTCCGTTATCTGGAGTCCGGCGATGGAGCAAGCGTTCTGGCAAGAGCGTTGGCAAAACGACCAGCTCGGCTTTCACCTGCCCTTCGTTCACCCCATTCTCACGCGCTTTGTGGGCGGCTTCGATTTGCCTGCAGGCGCGCGAGTCTTCCTGCCCCTGTGCGGCAAGACGCTGGATATCGGCTGGTTGCTGGACCAGGGCTACCGAGTCGTCGGCGCGGAGCTCAGCGAGCGTGCCGTCAGCCAGCTGTTCGCCGAACTGGGCGTTGAGCCGCAGATCGAGGCCTGGAAGGGCGGTCGTCGCTATTGTCATGGTGCGCTGACGGTCTATCAGGGCGATATCTTCGCGCTTGAGCCGGCTGACCTGGACGCGGTGGCGCTGGTCTATGATCGGGCGGCGCTGGTGGCGTTGCCGGCGGCGATGCGCCAAGCCTATGTGGCACAGCTGCGGGCCCTGTCGGGCGATGCGCCGCAGCTACTGATCAGCTTCGAATACGATCCACAAGAGATGAATGGCCCACCGTTTCCGGTGCTGCCCGACGAGATCGAGCGCCTCTATCGCGCTTCTCACACGCTTACCGAGCTTTCCCGCAAGGACGTGATCGCCAATCAGCAGCGCTTCCGCGAGGCCGGCGTGACGCGTTTCGTGGAGGTCGCCTGGCGGCTGACGCCGACTGCATGACCTGGTGAATGACCGAATGCATGTAAGGGAACGTCTGATGGAGATTGTCTTATCAACAGCACCGCAGGCCTGACGCTTTTTACCACCCTCGGCTGCCACCTATGCGAAGCGCTGGAGGCCTGGCTTGCGCGGCTGGGGCCACAGGCGCCGGCGCTGCGCCGGGTCGAGATCGCAGACGACGCCGCGCTGCTGGCACGCTTTGGTGAGCGGATTCCGGTACTCGAGGATGCGGCAGGGAACGAGCTGGAGCGGGGCTTCGAGCCCGCGAGGCTCGCCGCCTGGCTAGAGGCGCGAGGGTGGCTCGATCATGCGGCTTGGCAGCAGGCGCAAGACACCGATGCTGCCGCCAAGCCTGAGCCTGAGGGGGCGGTGATGCAGAACGGCCGGCGCTATTTTGGAAGCTCGCTTGGCAGTTCGTTTGGCAGCTCGCTTGGCGGCTCGAAAGGCGAGGCCTAGAGGGCGTCGAGCAGCGAGAGCTGCTGCACGGCGTCGCGGCCTTCTGGGGTGTCGTCCTGCGCTTCCAGCACCTTGTGGAAGCCCCGGGACGTCTGAATGGTGGCGACGTCCTCGAGCCACAGCATGGCCTGGGCATGGTCGTCCGCCAGCCGGTGCTGCAGGCCGCCGAACTGGGTGCCGATTTGCCCCCAGGCGCGGCTGAAGATCCAATCGCCGAACATGTCCTGATGCACGTGCACCAGCACATAGTCGTGGTTACTTTCCCAGCGAACGATCACGGCGGCTCCTGGCGGCATTGCGCGTGCGCGCAATAAAAAAGCGGCACGGAAACGGGGATGAAAACGAGCGAAAAATGGGCGTTAAACGCTAAAGGCCGCGCCCTTGCGGGCTTGGCTTGCGTGCTATTGTAACGGCCTGGCCGGCATGAACAACCCATCACGCTGGCCACGGCCGTGCCCAGCACTGGCCCCAACCCGTTTCGCAAGCTGCAAGGAATCGCCATGCGTCTGCTCATCGACTCCCTGATACCCAAGGCCGAGGCCTGTTTTGCCGAGCTGGGCTCGATCACTAGGCGGCCCGGCCGCGAGATCGATGCCCAGGCGGTGCGCGACGCCGGCGCCGAGGTGCTGGTGGTGCGCTCGATTACCCGGGTCGACGAGGCGCTACTCGAGGATTCCCGGCTGCGTTTCGTCGGCACCTGCACCATCGGCACCGATCATATCGACCAGGCGGCCCTCGAGGCTCGAGGCATCGGCTTTGCCAACGCCCCGGGCTGCAATGCCGAGGCGGTGGTCGACTATGTGCTGTCGAGTTTGCTAACCCTGGCCGAGCGCGAGGGCACTGAGCTCGACCAGCGCCGAATCGGCATCGTCGGCGCCGGTAACGTCGGCGGGCGCCTCTATCGGCGCCTGACGGCCCTGGGCCTGGATTGCCGAGTCTGCGATCCGCCCAGAGCAGAACGAGAAGCCGATCTCGAAGCCGATGAACCGAGGCTCCCGTTCGATGATCTCGACACCCTGATCGAGACCTGTGACGTGCTTTGCCTGCACACCCCGCTGGTGCGCGAGGGCGAGCATCGCACTCACCACCTGCTCGATGAGGCGCGCATCGCCGCCCTCGAGCCGGGCACCTGGCTACTCAACGCCGGGCGCGGCGACTGTCTCGACGGCCAGGCACTGCTGGCGCGCCTGGCGGCCAGGAGCGACCTGCGCACCGTGCTGGACGTCTTCGAAGACGAGCCGGCCATCGACGAAGCCCTGTGGCGGCTGGCCGATATTGCCACCCCGCATATCGCCGGCCACAGCCTGGACGGCAAACTGCGCGGCACCCATCAGGTCTATCGAGCGGCGATGAAGCACTTCGGCCTGCCGGTGCGGGTGGCGTTTGAGGACCTGGCGCCGGCGCCTGCGCTGCCGAACCTGACCCTGGATGCCGGCCTTGCGCCCTGGGAGGCCCTGAGGCTCTGCGTGCGGGCCTGTTATGACGTGCGCCGGGATCATGATGGCTTGATTCGCTATCAGCGCGAGCAGGGCCTGACGGCCGGGTTCGACGCCTACCGCAGTGAGTACCCGCTACGCCGCGAGTTTTCTACCCTCGAGGTGCGCCTTCGTCCGGCGGCGGCGTCGCTCGAGCCCTTGCTTGCCGCGGCCGGCTTCACCGTCGAAGTCGAGGGCTGATCATCTAGCCGAGCAGGCTAATGAGTGCCCGCGCCGCCAGCGTGGCCTTATGCGACCTTAGTCTTATAAAAATGCGCGGTGTTTTTTCGATCCTGGGACATCGTCTCTAGGATCGGGACACCGGGGCTGCCCTCGAACCGCGCGGACAGGCAAGCTTGCCCGCTCATTGTTCGAGGGACGCAAGATCATGTCTGATACCCGGTCGCGCGAGGTGCGCGCTCCTTCCTTTCTCGATGCGCTGATGCCGGTGGCGGTAGTGGTGGCCATGCTGGTGTTGGCGGTGGTGTTGTTCGGTGCCGATGCCTCCTGGGGGCCCAATCAGGTCGTGTTGTTGCTCGGTGCGCTGCTGGCGGGCCTGGTGGGCATGAAGAACGGCTACGGCTGGCAGGACATCGAGGATGCCATCAACCACGGCATCCAGATCTCGCTGGGCGCCATTCTGATCCTGCTGGCCGTGGGGGCGATGATCGGTACCTGGATTCTCGGCGGCGTGGTGCCATCGATGATCTATTACGGGCTCGATGTGATCGCCCCGCAGTACTTCTATGCCAGTGCCTGCCTGCTGTGCGCCGTGGTGGCGCTGTCGGTGGGCAGTTCCTGGACGGTGGCCGGCACCCTGGGCATCGGCCTGATCGGTATTGCCGACGGCCTGGGCTTGTCGTCGGCGGTAAGCGCTGGCGCGGTGATCTCCGGTGCCTATTTCGGCGACAAGCTGTCGCCCCTGTCCGATACCACCAACCTGGCGCCGGCCGCGGCGGGTGTCGAGCTCTTCGAGCACATCCGCCATATGCTGTGGACCACGGTGCCTAGCCTTGTGATCGCGCTGGTGGCCTTCTGGGTGCTGGGGCTGCAGGCCGAGGCAGGCCAGGCAACGCCCGAGCAGGTGCTGGCGCTGCAGGGCAGGCTGAATGAAAGCTACGCCATCGGGCCGCATCTGCTGATTCCGCTGGCCGTGCTGCTGGTGATGGCGGTGCGCCGCTGGCCGGCCTTTCCGACTATCGTGATCGGCGCCCTGATGGGGGCGGTGTTCGCCGTGATCTTCCAGCCCGAGGCGGTCGTTTCATTGGCCGGCGGAGCGGACCTGGCCACGCCGATGGCGCTGCTCAAGGGCGTGTGGATGGCGCTGTTCGATGGCTATGTGGCCAATACGGGCAATGCCGTCTTCGACGATCTGTTGAGCAAGGGCGGCATGGCGAGCATGCTCAACACCGTCTGGCTGATTCTCTCGGCGATGGCCTTCGGCGGCGTGATCGAGCGGCTGGGGCTTCTCGAACGGCTGGTACGGGGCATGCTGGGCGTGACCAAGAGCGCGGGCGCCTTGATCATTACCACGCTGGGCACCGGGCTTTCGTCCAACATCATCACCGGCGATCAGTACATCTCGGTGATCCTGCCGGGTCGCATGTACCGGGCCGAATTCCGTCGCCGCGGGCTGGCGCCGGTCAATCTGTCGCGCTCGCTGGAGGACTCCGGCACCATCACCTCGCCGCTGATTCCCTGGAACAGCTGCGGTGCCTATATGGCGGCCACACTCGGCGTGGCGACCCTGTCCTATCTGCCGTTCGCCATCTTCAATCTGGTGAACTTCGGCCTGGCGATCGTCTATGCCATGGTCGGCTTCAAGGTCGTGCCGCTGTCCGCCGCCGAGGCCGAGGACAGCGAGCCGACGCCGATGGCCGAGTCGCTGGTCAGCGAGGCCCGCTAGGCGGCCAAAGCCGGTAAGGTGCGCCGTTAGTGGCTTCCCAAGTGCAAAAGGGCCCGCCCTCGTGAAGAGGGCGGGCCCTTGTCGTTTACCGCAGGACTGTCGTTAGCGCGGCGCTATCGTCGGCTGGCGTTAGCGATAGGCCGATTCCTTAAGCGCGCGAATGCGATCATCCAGCGGCGGGTGACTGGCGAACAGCTTCTCCATCAGCTTGCGGGTCTGGCCGGTGGTGATGGCGAAGGCGGTCAGGGTGTCGGGCATCTGGTCCGGCATCTCGTGCTCGGCCTTGAGACGCGCCAGGGCGTTGATCATCGCGCCGCTGCCGGCCAGCTTGGCGCCGGCGGAGTCGGCGCGGTACTCACGAAAGCGTGAGAACCAGGCGACGATGATCGAGGCGATCAGGCCGAAGACGATCTCGGCGACGATCACTACCGCGAAGTAGCCGAAGAACCCAAGGCCTCCGTTATCGTCCTTGCGCAGGAAGCTGTCGACCACTTGAGCGACGACCCGCGCGAAGAACATCACGAAGGTGTTCAGCACGCCCTGGATCAGCGCCAGGGTGACCATATCGCCGTTGGCGACGTGGCCGATTTCGTGAGCCAGCACCGCACGAATCTCTTCCGGGCGCATGCGATTGAGCAGGCCCGCAGAGACCGCCACCAGGGCGTCGTTCTTGTTCCAGCCAGTAGCGAAGGCGTTGGACTGCTGCGCCGGGAAGATGCCGACCTCTGGCGTCTTGATGCCGGCCTCACGGGCCAGCTCGGCAACGGTCTCGAGCAGCCACTTCTCGGTGGCGTTACTTGGCTGTTCGATGACCTGAGTACCGGTGCTGCGCTTGGCCATCCACTTGGAGATGAACAGCGAGACCAGCGAGCCCGCCATACCGAACACGAAACAGAAGATCAGCAGGCTGTTCATGTTCATGCCCTGGGCGTTCAGGTAGGGCTCAACCCCGAGCAGGCGGAGGGTGATGCTGGCGATCAGCACGACCGCCAGGTTAGTGGCGAGGAAGAGGATGATGCGCATCATGTCATGGACGCTCCCGTGCAGAGGGCTTGGCGCCGGCGGTTGCCGGCGCGTTCAAATACGCTAGCTTAGATACGTCTTATGCGCGTCGGTTTCAAGTCCTATCAGCGGCGATGCCTAAAACCTTTGCGTCGCACACTCACTGGTCTCTCATGGATCCCGCTATGCCCATCACTGACGGTAGCGGGACAGGAAGCGACCGAAGCGTTCCAGCGCGTCTCCCAACTGGTCGGCCCAGGGGAGGGTGACGATGCGCACATGGTCAGGCTCCGGCCAGTTGAAGGCCGTGCCTTGCACCAGCAGGATCTTTTCCTGCAGCAGCAGGTCGAGCACCATCTTCTGGTCATCGACGATCGGATGCACCTTGGGGTCGAGCTTGGGGAAGGCGTAGAGCGCGCCCTTGGGCGTCACGCAGGACACCCCAGGAATCTCGTTGAGCTTCTCGACGGTGATGTCGCGCTGTGCCTTGAGGCGCCCACCCGGCAGGATCAGGTCGTTGATCGACTGATAGCCGCCCAGGGCCGTCTGGATGGCGTGCTGTGCCGGCACGTTGGCGCATAGACGCATCGAGGCCAGCATGTTGAGGCCCTGGATGAAGTCAGCGCCGCGCTGCTTGGCGACGTTGCCGGAGAGAATCATCCACCCGGAGCGGAAGCCCGCGCAGCGATAGCTCTTGGACAGGCCGTTCATGGTCACCACCAGCTGGTCATCGCCGGCCAGGGATCCGGTGGAGACATGCTCTACTTCGTCATAGAGAATCTTGTCGTAGATCTCGTCGGAGAACACCACTAGGTTGTGCTGGCGGGCGATCTCCAGCAGCTCGCGGATCACCTCCGGCGGATAGACGGCGCCGGTGGGATTGTTGGGATTGATCAGCACGATGGCCTTGGTGTGGCTGGTCACCTTGGCACGAATGTCGTCCATGTCCGGCGCCCAGTCGGCCTGCTCGTCGCAGCGATAGTGCACCGCGCGGCCGCCTGAAAGGTTGGTGGCCGCCGTCCACAGCGGGTAGTCGGGGGCGGGGATCAGCACCTCATCGCCGTCATTGAGCAGGGCCTGCATGGCCATCACGATCAATTCTGAGACGCCGTTGCCGATGAAGATGTCCTCGATGCCGACGCCGGGAATCTGCTTGCGCTGGCATTCCTGCATGATCGCCTTGCGTGCCGAATAGAGGCCCTTGGAGTCGCAGTAGCCCTGAGCAGTGGGCAGATTGCGCATCACGTCCTGCAGGATCTCTTCCGGGGCCTCGAAGCCGAACGGCGCCGGATTGCCGATGTTCAGCTTGAGAATGCGCTGGCCTTCGTCTTCGAGACGCTTGGCGTGGTCGAGCACCGGCCCGCGAATGTCGTAGCAGACGTTGTGCAGCTTTTGGGACTTGTTGATGGGCGTCGGGGTATCCATGAGGTGTCCGGGTAGTGAGTCCAGGGGTGGCCCCGCTAAACGGGGCCCGGCACGCGTATCGTCGGCGCAAGACGGAAGCTGGCAACCCGCTTCAGGGGCGGTGCTCTAAAGGCTTCGCAGCTCAAGAGTCGGCGTTGGTTGCGGCGTCTTCGCTGTCGGCCTCATCGGCCTCAGGGGCCGGGGGTGGCGGGATGTCCGCCGGGGTCTCAAGCGTCAGCCGCCCGAGCTTGCCATCGCGCAGTTCGTGCAGCAGCACCTCGGCGCCACGGTGCAGGTCGACCTCGCCGCCCGGGCGCAGGCCGCCGCGTTTGGCGGCGATGTCACGCACGATGGCGTTGCCGTCGAAGCCGGCGAGGGCCAGCAGGTCAACGCGCACCGGGCCGTCGGCCTCGACGGAATCGGCGGCAGGGTTGCCCTGATAAGGCGGTAGCGCTTTCAGCTTATAGCGCTGGCTAAGCGACTCGGGGTAGCGCTTGGCCAGTTCGGCGGCGGTGACTACGGCGACGTCCAGGTAGTCGATGGCGGTATCGCGGATGGCGCCGCTGGCCGCCAGGCGGTGAGCACTGGCCTGGTCCTCGATCTTCGGCCACAGCACGCCGGGGGTATCGGTCAGCGCCACCCGGCCGTCGATGCGCACCTTCTGCTGGCGCTTGGTGACCGCCGGCTCGTTGCCGGTCTTGGCGATCTTGCGCTTGGCAAGGCCATTGATCAGGGTCGACTTACCGACGTTGGGAATGCCCATCACCATCACCCGCACGTCGCGGTCGGCTCGCACGTCACCGGCAAGCTCATGGCACAGCTTGGGAATGCGCTTGAGCTCGCGGGCCTGGGTGGTGGTCACCGCCAGGGCACGAGTGTTGGGCTGGGCATCGAAATAGGCGACCCACTCTTTGGTGCGCTCCGGGTCGGCAAGGTCGGCGCGCGAGAGGATCTTCAGTACCGGCTTGTGCTCGGTGAGTTCGGCCAGCATAGGGTTGGCGCTGGAATAGGGCAGACGGGCGTCGAGCACCTCCAGCACCACGTCGATTTCCGGCAGCGCCTCGGTGATCTGGCGGCGTGCCTTGTGCATGTGTCCCGGGTACCAGCCCAGCATGGCCTCTTCTCCTGCGCGTTTCTAACGGCCGTCCATCTTAGCAGATGGACGGCGGGCTAGGGCTAGCGAGGCAGGCACTAGCGAAGAGGGCTAACAAGACAAGCGCAAGGTCTAGGGGTTACTCGTCGCGGTTGAAGTCGATGGCCACCGAGTTGATGCAGTAACGCAGGCCGGTGGACTCCGGCGGGCCGTCCGGGAAGACGTGGCCCAGGTGGGCGTCACAGTGCGAGCAGACCACTTCGGTACGCTGCATGCCGTGGCTGGTGTCTTCATGTTCCTCGACCGAGCCCTTGCCTAGCGGGCGGTCGAAGCTCGGCCAGCCGCAGCCGGCGTCGAATTTGTGCTCGTTCTCGAATAGCGGGGCATGGCAACAGACGCAGTGATAGATGCCCTGGGCGTCTTTAACCTGGTAGTCACCGCTAAAGGGCCGTTCGGTGCCTTTCTCACGGGTGACCCGATACTGCTCTGGGCTGAGCTGGCTGCGCCACTCGGCCTCGCTCTTTTCTATCTTCTTGCGCATGGCGTACCTTCCGATTTCAAAAATGATCGATGTCGGGCGAAGACGGTCGGTTAACTGCATCGGTCGACGCGCGCCCCTTCACGCCGATAGTTCACTTTGCCACCGCTGGCCGTTGCCCCACAATGCAGGGCACCTTGCTGGGCCTTTAGACGCTGGACCTTTATAAGCTTGAATGGCTACCTTATAAGCAAGCCAAGGCCAGTGCCTACTACCTACTAAGTCGTCTGGTGGCCTGTCTTACGATTTATAGGATAGCCTGTGTAGGCGAGGAAACGCGCGGCACAACAGGCGCTTGACAGTGCCAAGTGTGCTCAGTAACATACGCGCCATCTTAAAGAGGTTCGGCCACGTCCCATTCGTCTAGTGGTCCAGGACACTGCCCTTTCACGGCAGTGACAGGGGTTCGAACCCCCTATGGGACGCCA
>NZ_FNCI01000008.1:0-26495 GCF_900100755.1 Onishia taeanensis | reverse complement strand
GATAAGCGGAAATAGCTCAGTGGTAGAGCATCGCCTTGCCAAGGCGAGGGTCGGGAGTTCGAATCTCCTTTTCCGCTCCAATCGTCTCCTCCTTTTGCTTCGATCAGTCGTCATTCTCTAGCCACCCCCGGCTCAACGTCTGTCGCAAGCTCGTCGTTTGTTTTTTCCGTGCTTTTTCGCGTATCCGCGCTTCAGTTCCTTCCTTGGCATTGAATTCTGAGCACTCGCCCCTATCCTTAGTGTCCTAATTTTTTAACCATCTCACAGGTGTCCTGATGGCTGAACCGGCGCTGTCCATCCGTGGCCTGACCAAGGTTTACGGCAACGGCTTTCATGCCTTGAAAGGCATCGATCTCGATGTCCAGCAGGGTGACTTCTTCGCGTTACTGGGCCCTAACGGGGCCGGCAAGTCCACCACCCTCGGGGTGGTCTGCTCGCTGGTGCAAAAAACCGCCGGCAAGGTGTCGGTGTTCGGCATCGATATCGACAAGGACTTCGCACGCGCCAAGAACAACCTCGGCGTGGTCCCCCAGGAGTTCAACTTCAACCAGTTCGAGAAGGTCGAGGACATCATTCTCGCCCAGGCCGGCTACTACGGCATGTCGCATCGCGAGGCCAAGCCTCGCGCCGCGGAGCTGCTCAAGGATCTGGGGCTTTGGGATAAGCGCGACGGCAGCGCACGCGCACTTTCCGGTGGCATGAAGCGTCGCCTGATGATCGCCCGCGCCCTGATTCACCGCCCCAAGCTGTTGATCCTCGACGAGCCCACCGCCGGGGTCGATATCGAGCTGCGCCGTTCGATGTGGGATTACATGCGCCGCATCAACCGTGAGGAGGGCACCACGATCATCCTCACCACGCACTATCTCGAGGAAGCCGAGAGCCTGTGTCGCAACATTGCGATCATCAATCACGGCGAGATCGTCAAGAACACCAGCGTGCGCGAGCTGCTCGGCCAACTGAATACCGAGACCTTCCTGCTCGACCTGGCCGAGCAGGTCAGCGAGGTGCCGACCCTTGACGACTTCCAGATCGAGAAAGTCGACTCAAGCCAACTGGCGGTGTCGGTCAAGCGCGGCCAACGCCTCAACGACCTGTTCAGCCAGCTTTCCGATCTGGGGCTGACCGTGGTGTCGATGCGCAACCGGGCCAACCGGCTGGAAGAAATGTTTGTCTCGATGGTGGAAGAGTCCAACGCGGAGGCCGCGAAATGAATGCAATGCAAATAGCCGTGGCGCTATGGACCCTGGTCGGCAAAGAAGTGCGTCGCTTTACCCGTATCTGGCCGCAGACGCTGCTGCCGCCGTCCATCACCATGACCATGTACTTCATCATCTTTGGCAACCTGATCGGGTCGCGGATCGGCCCGATGGACGGCTACGATTACATGGACTTCATCGTGCCCGGCCTGATCATGATGGCGGTGATCACCAACAGCTACTCGAACGTGGCCTCGAGCTTCTTCTCGAACAAGTTTCAGCGCTCGATCGAGGAAATGATGGTCTCGCCGATGCCCAACTGGGTGATACTCGCGGGCTTCATCCTCGGTGGCATGGCTCGCGGCCTGGGCGTGGGCATCATCGTTACCGGGGTGTCGCTGTTCTTTACCCGTATCGATGTCGCGCATCCACTGCTGACCATTGGGGTCGTGGTGCTGACGGCGGCGCTGTTCGCCACCGGTGGCTTTATCAACGCCTTGCTCGGCAAGAAGTTCGACGATATCTCCATCGTGCCGACCTTCGTGCTGACGCCGTTGACCTATCTGGGCGGGGTCTTCTATTCGATCTCGCTGCTGCCTGATTTCTGGCAGGGCGTGTCGATGCTCAACCCCATTCTCTATATGGTCAACGTCTTCCGCTACGGCTTCCTGGGCGTTTCCGACATTCCGGTGGGCTGGGCGCTGGCGGCTATCTGCGCCTTCATCACCGTGCTGTTTGCCATCGCGCTGTGGATGCTCGAGCGCGGTAAGGGCATTAGGGGCTGATCATGACTCACGACCGTCCAGAAACGCTGACCGACGCCCCGCTGGGGCGCGAATCGGCCTACCCGGAACACTATGATCCGGCGCTTTTGTACCCGATTGCCCGGGCCGCCAACCGGGCGCCGCTGGGCATCGCCAATGATGCCTTGCCGTTCGTCGGTGAAGATGAGTGGCACGCCTTCGAGGTCTCCTGGCTGACGCCGCGCGGCAAGCCGGTGGTCGCCGTGGCCCGTTTTCGGCTGCCCGCCGACTCGCCGAACCTGATCGAATCGAAGTCCTGGAAGCTGTACCTGAACAGCTATAACCAGACGCGCTTTGCCTCTCGCGCGGAGGTGAGTGCCACGCTCGAGCAGGATCTCGCCTCCGCTGCCGGGGCGCCGGTTGCGGTCGAGCTGTTCGGCGTCGACGACCAAGCCCTGGCCACTCAGCGCCTGCCCGGCGAGTGCATCGACGATCTCGACGTCGAGATCGATGCCTATACGCCCGATCCTGCGCTACTCAGCGTGGGCGACGAGGTCGTCGAGGAAACCCTGCATTCGCACTTGCTCAAGTCCAACTGTCCGGTGACCGGGCAGCCCGACTGGGGCAGCGTGCTGATTCGCTACCGTGGCCCGCAGCTCGATCGCGAGGGGCTCTTGAAGTACCTGGTGTCCTATCGCCAGCACCAGGATTTCCACGAGCACTGCGTCGAGCATATCTTCACCGACCTGATGGCCCGCGCCCGTCCCGAGCGGCTTCTGGTGCTGGCCCGCTACGTGCGTCGCGGTGGGCTAGATATCAGCCCCTGGCGGGGAACGCCCGGCGAGCGCCCGCCCGAGCCGCTGCGCCTGGCGCGCCAATAGCCATCTGGCGTACAGTCACGCTAGACGCTTTCAGGCGGGCACGGTGCTTTCGGCCCGCCACCCCATTGCTGCAAGGAGACCCGGATGGATGCAATGACGCTGCTGCATGAACGCAGCTCCATGGGCAAGTTGTGTAGCCCGGCCCCCGACGCCGACCAACTGGATGCCATCTATCGCGCCGCCCTGCGCGCACCGGATCACAAGGAGCTCACGCCCTGGCGGTTTATCGAGTTCTCGGGCGAGGGGCTCAATCGCCTTGGCGAGCTGTTCGCCGAAGCCGAGTTCCACAATAACCCGCATATCGACGATGCCGCGCTGAACGCCGCGCGCAAGAAGCCGCTGCGGGCACCGATGATCATCGCCGTGGTCGCCAAGATCACCCCCGACCAGCCCAAGGTGCCGCCCCTCGAGCAGTCGCTCTCCGCCGGCTGCGCCGCCCACGGCATGCTGCTGGCGGCACAGGCGCTGGGGCTAGGCGCGATGTGGCGCACTGGCCACTACGCCTTCGACCCCACGGTCAAGAAGGGCCTGGGCCTTGGCGAACACGACGAGCTGGTGGCCTTCCTGTACCTGGGGCAAATGGGCGGTCGCCACAAGCCGCTGCCGGAGCGCGACCCGGCCGACTTCGTCGAGCGCTGGAACTAAGTCGTGCGTGAGGTGGGCGTGCCGCATCCGCGCTTGGCGCTGCCTGCGGCAGGGCAGGGCGACGACCTGAGCGCCTTTCGGCACTGGCTAGAGGCCGCCATTCCGCTGGTGCCGCAGTTGGGCATTCAGGATATGCACTGGCAGCACGACACCCTGGTGTGGTCGCTGTCGCTTGCGCCCAATCTCAACGACAAGGGCACCGGTTTTGGCGGCTCGCTGGCCGCCCAGACCACCCTGATCGGCTGGAGCTGGGTCACGCTATGGCTGCGCTCCCAGGGCCGCGAGCAAAACGTGGTGGTCGCCGATGCCAGCCAGCGCTTCAAGGCACCGGTGACCGGCGACTACCGCATCCTGTGCCGCCCCGAAGACCCGGCAGGGCAGGCGGCCCTGGCCGAGCGCCTCGCCAGCCGTGGCAAGGGGCGTATCGCGCTGGTGCAAGAGCTCTACTCTGGCGACACCCTGTGCCTTACCGCTCGCGGCGACTATGCGGTATTGCCCTGACGTTATTGGGAAAATTTCGCGCTCGGCTTGCAATCGCCGCCTGATCTCGATACAGTATGCGCCGTTCTGACGCGGAAGGCACAGCCCCCACGGCAGAGCTAAAAATTGCGGAGGGGTGTCCGAGTGGTCGAAGGAGCACGCCTGGAAAGTGTGTAAGTCGAAAGGCTTCGAGGGTTCGAATCCCTCCCCCTCCGCCACCGAATTTTAAAGGGGAATCAACATCTTATGTTGATTCCCCTTTTCCGTTTCTGGACATTGGGAAGGGTTTTGGGAACAGGCCTGGGAACGGTCAGAGCTCGAGCAGCTTCTCGATGAGGGTGGGGACGTCTTGGCCGTCGGTGCGGATCCATTTGCCGTAGCGGCGCTGGATCATGGTGATGGTCGAGTGGCCGACGTGGTTTGAAATCCAGTGCAGTGGCACCACGCCCAGGGACAGCATTTGGCTGATGAAGGTGTGGCGGCACTGATTGGGGCCGCGGTACCGCACGCCGGCGTGATCCAGGTGCACCTTCCAGAAGCGTTCGCGCAGGGCGTTCTCGTAGAACGGCTTTCCCGATAGCGAGTTCAAGAACACCAGGCGCAGCTTTTCCTTCCTCACGGTACGGTTGTCTCGATCAACTACCTCGTAAGTCTCGGCGGGCAGGTGGCCGGTCAGTGCGTGCTGTTCAATTAGCGCCTCGCGGGCAGGTTTCAGCAGGTGATGCACGCGAGTCGAGCGTTTGGTTTTGGTCACCTTGAAGCGGCCGCGCACCACGGCCCGCCGGTACCGAATGATCCCCTTCTCGACATCGAGCACGTCTTCCCAGGCCAGTGCCTGGGCCTCGGAAATTCGCGGGCCGTCATAGATGGCCACCTTGATCAGATTGAGTTCCTGGACGCGCTTGGTGGGGGTGGTGAGGATCTTGTCGATCTCGCTGCGCGTGAACGGATCCGGGTCCTCGTCGTCGGGGAGCCGGATCGTGATGCCGTGGGTGGGGTCGAAGGCCTGTTTATTGCGCGTAGAGTAGAGCCGGAACGTCTGGCGCATGATGCTGACGATCTCCTTGATCGTCTTGTTGCCAAGGTGCGCGGCCAACTCCTTCTGGATCCACTCCTGGAGCTCGATATGGTCGATCTTGTCGGCTTGAGCCTCGCCCCATTTCGGCCTGACGTGAGTGTTGGCCTTCGATTCAGTGCCGCGATAGCTTGAGTAGGCCAGCTCGTTCTTCTTGATAGCCAGCCAGAGATCCAGGTAGTAGCCGAAACGACTCTCGTGCAGGCGCTTCGAGTCCGGGAAATGCCGGGCATAGTCGAAGGTGCCGGCCTCGATCTCGTAGTTGATGATGGTCGCCAGCCGCCTGGCGTGCTCGATATTGCGCTCGTTCGCCGGGCCCGGTACCGGCTCTCGGCAGAGCTCTCCCTGCCAGCGGAAATAGACGCGCACGGTGTTGCCGCGCACTTCGACGCCGTCTGCCATTGCTGATGTCCTTCTCACTGTTCAGGCATACAGCATAACGCAATCGCCGCCCGCACCGGGCGGCGATCGATCAGGCGGGGGCTGGCTGTCGAGAACGCCAGCGTTGGTAGCGGTAGCGAACGCTTTTGAAGGTTGAGGCGGCCTTACGGTCATGGTCGAGCTCTGCGCGGCTCTCAATCCCGCAGGCGGCGCATAGCCAGTCGCGGGCGTCCTGCTCGCTATGGGTTCCGTCGGGCAAGGCGCTTTTCGTCATGCCGAACTTGTGCCGGCGGCGGCGATCCAGGTAGAGACGGAACGTCGCATCCTGGCAGAGCATCGCCGCTTGGCGGGCCATTGGCCCGCCTTTGGCTGGTTTATGGTTCATGCGGCACCTGCCTCAGCCTGGTGGCTGTTGTACTCCCAGATCCTGGCCGCCTCGAGGAATGCCCGGTTACCGGCCTTCATGCAGCGTCGAGCATCACTGCAGAACGTCGGCCCGGAGATCTCCATGCCGATCATCTCGGCTTCGTGGTATGTCGGCCCGGAGAATTTTTCGCTGTCAGGGTCCATCCACTCGGCTATCTCACGCATAGCCTTTGCTGCCACCCGAGCATCCCGGCGATCAAGGGAGGTTGGCGGCTTCTGCGAAAGGACTCGCTTAGCGTCATCGGCGTACTGAGGTGTAACCTCTCCAGCACGTGCAAGCTGATAGAGAATTGACTGGCAAGCAGAAAGCTCGGCAGTTTGTGCCTCCACATGCGCCGCCAGGGCGTCGTATTGTTCCTCTTTTTCGATGGCCCTCCTCACCAGGCCCTCACGGTTCTTGTTCTGGAAAGCCAAGGCGTCCCGCTCGGCCTTGAGATCTTCGGCATGTGCTTGGCCGGTTGCTCCGGCGGCAATCCGGCTCATCTGCCGCCAGAACTCGTCGGCGGTGTAGTTGTTCACGTCGCGCAGCAACGTCGTAAGTTTCCGGCGGGCGTAGTCGTGATCCATGCTCATCCCTCACCTCCCATGCGTTCCATGGCTTTCAATTTCTCCCGCGCTTCCTGGTAGAGCGCTTCGCCGGCGCGGATCTTGGTGCGGGCCTGGGCGAGTATGCCCTCGATCTCGGCCAGTTCGTCGGCTGGGCCGGGCAGCTCGCGCAGGTAGCGCTCGGCTAGCTCGACATCGGGCGGGTTCATTCGCAGGGCGGCTCGGGCGCGCAGCACGGCGTATCCTCTCTCGTCGATCTGCGGCGTTCTCAAGGGTGGATTTGGCTTATCCATGGCTCAGGCCTCCTTGGATTCTGTGGCAGCGCCGCAGAACGGGCAGAAGCGGGCGCGGACGCTGGTGTTGATTTTCTGGCGCTTCATCCCGCTGCCGGTTTTCTTCGGCACCATGACCTCGCCCTTGTACGGGATCATCAGGATGCTGGTCATCGACATGGTTTCCTGGTCTATGCCGAACCCGTAGCCCTCCAGCTTGGCGTCGAAGCCTTCATGGCCTTCTGGGAGTTGCGCGGTGACGTGATCCCGCAGCTTGGCTTCTAGATCTTTCCGGCATTCGCACTGCATGGCTCTCTCCTTAGAAGTTCATCCGACGGGCTTTTCAGCCCCTTGGTCGGCGGTCTGGATCTCCAGAACATCGACTCTCGGGCTGATCTGGCTGGTGAGGCTGACGCCCAGCTGGAAGGCGACGCCCAGGGTGAAGGTGAAGGCGATCAGTTTCCCGGCGTTGAGCAGGGCTTTTCGTGTCTCAGCGCACATGGCGGCCTCGCTTTTCCCGAATGGATTGGCACTCGATGCAGGTAGTAGCCCAGGGCGCGGCCTCACGGCGGGCGGCGGGGATCTCGTCGCCGCACTCCTCGCAGTCGGCGCGGGCCATATCGACGCCGGTCCACCACGTTGGGCGGCTGGAAAGGGCCGCTGCCATGCGGCGCTCCTGGATTTCTGCTGCGATGTCGGCGCTATCGGCCATGGTTCAGTTCCTTCTGTGGGATGGCAGGGGTGAAAACGACGCGGTAACCGCGGCGCCAGTCGTTGAGCCAGACGAGCCAGGCAACGGGGCGGCGCACCGGGCGGCCGGCGCGATCGGAGACGAAGCGCTGGACGGCGGCGCCCTGGCTCAGTCCGCTACTGAATGGGTGGACGCGACCCTTGGGGTCGCGCACCAGGTAGAGGCGGTCATTCATGGCGAAGCTCCTCGATGCGCTGGCCGTTGCGGTAGCGGCACTGGTGGCCATCGATGGCCCGGCGAAGCTGCTCTTCGCTCTCGAACGCGACGACCAGGGCGTAGCGGTGACGCGTTTCGCCCTGGTTGGGCGTGAGCACGGCCAGCTCGCCGGCGTCCTGCAGGGTGCCCAGCGGCTCCCCGCCGGCACGGCGGGGCTTGTGGTCGGTGAGTCGTTGGCGCATGGGGTTAGCCCTCCTTTCCGGTTTCGATTTCCCAAAAGCGCTGCATCAGGCGGTTGCCGTCTTCCAGGTACTCGTGCAGTTCCTGGTCGCAGTCCGCCGACCACTCGATGACGATCATCGCGGCGCGCTGTAGGTCGCGATCCAGCACGCGCAGGCGAGTAAGGTCGAGTGGCCATGCGCTGCCGTTGTAGACGGCGAGCAGAATTCGCCGGCAATGCTGTGGCTGGTGGGTGTGGCCCTGAGCAACCTCGGCCAGCCGCTTCAGGGCTGGCAGGCCGCGCTTGATCATCTCGGCCTGGCGGGCCTGTCGCTCGGCAATCTCAGCCTCGATGTCGATGTACACCACGTCTTGATGGCCGGGGATCGGGCGACCGACGAGGTCGGTGGTCAGCGGGCGTTCGGTCATGGGCGGCTCCTGCAGGCGGAGATCATTGAGGCGCTGGCTAAGGTTGGGCATGGTCATGAGGCGCTCCTTGCGTGCTGGGGTTGCTGAGCCGGCTGCGCGGGCCGGTGCCCTGGCAGGTGCTCGATGTTGATACCCAGCCGATCAGCGATGTGATCGAGCCCGGCATCGGTGAATTCGGTGCGGCCGTAGTGGGTCCAGCCGCAGATCGGGTGCCAGTAGGTGCCGGTGGCCACCAGCACCAAACGGGTGTTGCCCCGGTAGCGGCCCATGGGCAGGTTGTCGTCGCCCAGCACGCCGGCCTCGCGCAGGCGGCGGGCCAAGGTGTTGCGGCCGATGTTCAGCAGGCCGGCGGCCTGGTCGAGTGAGTAGCTGCGCTGCATGGGGCCTCCTGTCGTTGCCTGCTATGCCTGAAAAACCCAGCACTTCACGCTGGTGTTGTTCATGCGCAGGCGAGAGCGGACGGTGCGGTTGGCGTCGACGAACTTGCGGGTCTTGCTGGTCTTGAGGTAGCGCTTGAGCTCGCGGATCTCCGGCACGCGCAACTTGTGCTCGGCGCAGGCGCGCTCGAAGTCCTTGAGGTTGATGGCCACCTGGTCGCTCTCGCCGCCGTAGTGGTCGAGCATCGAGTCGGCCTTGAGCCCCTCTAGGTACTCGAAGGCCTCCCAGAACTCGGCAACCATCGGGTGATCAGCGTTGATCGCCTGCTGGCGATCGCGGGCCATTTGCCAGATATGGCCGGCGGCCATGTCGAGCATCTGAGCGTCAAAGAGGTTGAGGCCGTCTAGCCCCAGGCAGTCGAGCAGCGCCATCAGCTGGCCGTGGCACTTGGCGATGCGCAGCACTTTGATGTCCGGATCGGCGGCCAGCTGGTTCTCGTAGGTCTTGGCGTTGGTCTTGATCAGCTTGAGCAGTGCCGCTTCGCGGGTGGCCACGTCCAGGGCGAACTGGCTGACGTGCTCGAGCTCGGTTTTCTCCAGGGCCTCTGCCAGTTGCTTGGTCTGGCCGTTCTGGCCCTCGCGGGTGAAATGCAGATGGCAGATACGGGTCTGGATCGCCTCGCCGGCCTGGACGGCGGCGTTCTGACTGATCACGATCGAGCCGCGAAAGGGCGGTTCATAGGTGTCATTGCCGCTGTTCTTCACGCCCCGGGCGCGAATCGAGCGGCCATTGAAGGCCGTCTTGAGCTCGTCCCAGTCGAACTGCTTCTGCTTGGCGCCGCCTTCCTGCTCCCGGTCTGACTCGATTAGCACCACCGGCAGGTTCGAGACCTGGGCGAAGTTACGGCTGCGCGCCGGCATGGTGGCCTTGCTGGGGTCGAAGCCCTCGTAATCGCGCCGGCCCACCAGCTTCCACAAGAACTCGATCAGCGTGGACTTGCCTGCGCCGGCCTCACCGACGATCTCCAGGAAAGGAAAGCTGCCCATCTCGCCGCGGATCTGCTCGGCCAGCAGGCTGCCCAGCCAATAGGCGGTGGCCACAATGCCTTTGGCCCCAAAAGCGCCGACCAGCTGGCGAGTCCAGTCGGTGGTATAGGCTTGGCGGTCGGCGTTGATGTGCAGGCTGACCGACTGGCTCAGCGTCTTGAGCTGCCGCTTGCCGAGCTCGAAGTAGTCTTCCTGGTTGAGGCGGTGCACCTTGCCGCCGGCGACGGCTAGATCGCCGAACACATAGGCGCCGTGCTCGCGGCTGTAGCCGATGAAGTCGATGGTCTCGACCGTCTTGATGCCGCCGATCTGGTCCTGCAGCAGGGTGTCGAGCTGCTGGCTGGTACCCGTCCAGACCGCGCCCGGCGCCACGCCCAGCAGGCGTTTCTTGAACTCGCTGGCACTGGAAAGCTGGCCGCCGCTGAACGTGTTCTTGATCGGCGCGCGGCCGTCGGGAAACTCGACCTGGTAGTAGTACCAAGACTCGTCGGTGATGGCGTTGGCCTGGTAATAGAGCGCCGTCGGGAAACAGGTGCAGATGCGCTTCACCGCACCGGCCTGCATCAGCGCTGCATCGCGCTGCTGCTCGTCGATCAGCTCCATGTCTTCCGGCTCAGCGCTGCCGGTGGCGGCCTTCACCGCTCGCTCGAAGGCATCCAGATCCAGCTTCCACCACCACAGCTGGCGGCGGTACTCGAACCAGAACTCGCGACGCTCGGTGCGCTTGTAGATCAGCAACGCCTTTTCGGTGGGCGTCGCCGCCAGTAGTAGGTCGCCGCAGTAGCGGTAGGTGTCGAGATCCTTCTCGGTCAGTTCGCCGCGCTGGTGGCAGTCGTTCCAGTCGCGCTTGCCGCCGGGTACCTGCGCCGCCCGGCAGTCCCAACCTGCCGCCCGGGCGCGCTTCACATGCTTGAGCGTGGCTGTCTGGCCGGCGTGGTTGCCATCCAGCGCCCACACCAGGGCAGGGCGGGTGCTGCCAGCCTGATGCGCGGCATCGGCCAGCGCCTCGAGCGCCTGCTCGGGGTAGTTCGAGCAGCTCATCGCCGAGACGGCAGCGATCCCGTGGTGGTGCAGGGCGATGGCATCGAAGATGCCCTCGACGATCCACACTTCACCGGCCTCGACGAGATCCGCCATGGTGAAGACCGGCGGCTGCCACCACTGGCCTTTGTAGCGGCCCACGAAGTTGGCTTTTTGCTTGCCGAAGCGCTCAGGTTTATCGAGCAGGCGCTCCCAGTAGGCACCACCGGGCAGGGCGAAGCGCACCGTAGTGGTGCCGCCGACGCCGTGCTTCCAGTAGTTGTCCTGGCTGTACCAGCCCTGGATGCGCTCGAGCTCGAAGCCACGCCCATCACGCAGGTAGCCATCCGCTACCGGCGTGGTGCTCGTCGCGGCCTGACCGTCCTGCGGCTGGTAACGCTCGGTCCAGCTGGCGAAAAGCTCCGGGAACAGCTCTTTCACATGACGCTGATCACCGCAGTTGTTCTCCCGGCCGCACTTGAGCATCCAGGGGGCGTCAGCGGCGATGTAAGCCTCGCGCTTGTGGCAGCTCGGGCAACGCACCTTTTGCAGGTACGGCCCGCGCTCGATGGCCTCCATATCGGCCATCAAACGCGCAAGAATGTCCTGGCGCAGCGATGCATTCACGCTGTGCCCTCCTGTTCAACGGGGTGAAAAAAGGGTGATGCGGGGCGGCCTGCCCCTGGCTTAGTGCTCGAGCACGACCGGGCGGCGGGTCTGCTCATCGACGACCTGGACCCGGCCCTCGGCGCGGGCCTTGCCCAGCACGTTCATCAGATCGGCGACGGTGAACACCACCGGGCGGCCGTCCTCATCACGCAGGATGATGACGTGCGAGGTGCTAGCATCGACGTCGATGTGCGCCGAGCGGTTGGTGGCTTCCAGGTCGGCATAGGCCTGGATAGTGGCCAGCTCTGCCGCGCGCTCGCTCATCTCGTGAGTGGTCATCAGATGATCGATGCAGTTGGCCATGGCGACCACGCGGGATGCCCAGCGGTCCTGCCAGAGCCGGAACATGGCGGCGTTCTGGATGCTGTTGGCGTTGTTGGCGTCCAGGCGTGTGACGCGGCGGGTCTGCAAGGCGGTGACGTTATTCATGATCGTTCTCCTGCGGTGCGTGATGGTGGCGTTCTTCTTGTGGGCGATGCGGGCGATTCAGTTGGTTTCCGGTGAAAGCTGAGCCAGCAGCGACGGCGATAGCGGTAGATTTACCTCGGGGTTCGGCTGGCTGCTTGGGCACAGCGTGCTGGTCAGCTCCAGGCCCATCTTTCCCCGCCAGCCGCAGGCATCGACGTTGGTGCAATGCACATAGGCCTCGCGGTACACCGGCGTGATGCCGTTGGATGAGCGGATCGTCAGGTACGACCCGCAGTGCGGGCACGACAGGCGGATGTGATGACGCTTCACCGGCGGCCTCCTGTTGGTACGGCATGAAGAGCACGGCCCCGGCCAGTCAGCCCCGCGACGCCCTTTCGCAGGCGGCGGCGCAGCAACCATTCGGCGGCCTGCTCGGTGGTGTCGAGATTTTCTCGCTGACGTACTTTCTCGAGCAGAGCCTCGAGGCGGTCGTCGGCGTGCATGGCTTCCTCGGGCATTCAGGGGACTCCTTGAGGGCCTCAAAAGGACCTTCGTTCAACCGGCGTACTGGCCAACACTGGGGCCATCGAGATCGCCGAGGCCTAGTGTTTCCAGCGCTTCCTTGAGCACCAGTTGGCGAAGCAGGGCGGCGCGCTCGATGCCGGTGTAATCGACCAGGGCATCAATGAGCCGTGCCTCATACTCATCGAGGTTGAGGGCGCCATAACGGGTGCGAACGCGTTTGGGGTCCTGGTACATGGCGATGTCCTTATGCAGCGAGTCAGGAAAAGGCTTAATTACTGGGCTTAGGGGGGAAGTCGTCGGGGTCATCAATGACGCCTTCCTTGATGCCGAGCAGCACAGCGGCGCGGTGAGCCTCACCCCTCAACCCCTTCTTGCGGCCGGCGAGCAAGTCGTAGACCAGGTTGGGGTTTTCGATGCCATGGGCGCGGCAGAACTCAGCGACGCTGATGCCGCGGCTTGCCAGCGCCTTGCGCGCTTGCTCACGGGTGAGAGGGGCGGGCATAGTGTGTACCTGTGTGTGTTCGTGTGAATCTAATCATGGTGGATTATATACACCAATGTCAATCATGACGGTGGAAGAAATACCCTTTCGTATAAGGGAAGAGCTGACCCGGTTAGGGCTCACTATGGCCGCAGCATCTAGAAATGCAGGCGAATCAAGCGGTCAGCGGCTAAAAGACGTGGTGGCAGGCAGGCAGAAATGCCCGGTGGAATTACTCGCCCGCCTTGAGTCGATAGGGGTGGATATTTCCTACGTTATAACGGGGAGTCGGCCAGCGTCTGGCACCGCCGGCGCGCCGGCGGCCTATGTGGTGGATGACGGGGCCCAGGTGGCCTCGGCTTTAAGCGATCCCGGCGCGGGTTACTCACCAGTGCCCATGTACGACATTGAGGCCGCCGCCGGTACTGGCCGCGCCTTCGATGCCGAGAACGTTGAGACCACGTTGTACTTCGAGACCAACCAGCTGGCGGCTGAGGGCCTCGATCCTGTGCAACTGGTTGGCGCCAAGGTGCGCGGCGACAGCATGGGCGAGACGCTGCGCGACGGTGACCAGGTGCTGATCAACCGCGCGCAGTGCAAACCCGACGGCGTGTTTTTGATTCGCATGGGCGACGAGCTCCGCATCAAGCGGATACAGCGCGTAGCCGGTGGCGCGCTGATGCTGATCAGCGACAACACCCACTACCCGCCGGAGCTGCTGAAGCCGCAGGACATGAAGGACGTGGAGATTCTAGGCAGGTGCGAGATCCGCATCGGGCGGATTTCGTGAGCATTTAGACTTAAAACCGTAAAACTATAAAGGCGGGTATGAGCCTGCCAGGGAAAAGGAGACAGGGAACGTGAAAGATGTCGTGTTTTTTTTGGCCATAATGGCCGCTTTGATCGGTACTTGGTTGTTCGTCGCCCGGAAGCTGAAGGCTAAGGGGAAAGGAGGGTTTATAAGGCATGTCGCCGCTGCATTGTCTGGTGTGGCGGCATTCTTTGTGACGGCAATGCTGCTGGTTGGATTCGTCCAGGAATCGCCCGACGATACGTCAGCCGCCGAAAGTGAAGTCGCCGCTTCAACTCAAGGTGATGAGACTGCAGCGTCCGATGAATCTACTGATGGAATCCCCACACAGGATTTATCGGAGCTTTACAGTATTGCCAGTGACGAGACTCGCGCACCTCACAAGCGTACCGTCGAGGTCATTCTCCACCAACGACTAAACGAAGACCGGCTTGAGGAAGTTGGCAAGGCTATCAAGGAATTGGGCGAACAGGAGGTTGAACGCACTTTTATTGGCTATCGACTAGATTCACAGGACCCCGAGACAGCCTATTGGGGCACCACGCACTATAACCCAGAACTTTCGGTAGATATTCTTGGTTTCAGCGCTTCTGAGTATCAGGAGGCACTTAATCAAGACGTGTCCAGCGATTATGAGAATATCATCGGCTCCTGGATTATCGAACGCGGCTATCCTCATCTATCTGTTGCTTACGTTGATAACGGAAAAGTTTTCATCGATGGCTTCTTCGATGATGGTAGTGTCGGAACTACCGAGTATCTCGCCTATGAAGATGAAGACGATGCCGTCAGGCTGAAAAAGGAAAATGAACATCCTGATGAGTATCTCACTATTGATGAAGATGGGAATCTTAGGTTCTGGAGTGATAATGGAAACTACTTTACCGCGCCGCTAAGAAATGAAGGTAATCAGGACCTATCACTCGACGGTGTCGAGCTGCTTAGTCTGCAGGAAGGCGATACCGGCTTATCGGATGAGTCCAGTACCAGTAATTCCAATGAAATAACTTTCACTGGCAAGGGGCACGCCGCCTGCGTATCAGAATCTCTTCTTGATCAGTTAATCACCGCTGCCAGCAATGACGATCAACGTGGCATGAATTACCTCTTGGGCAATGGCTGCGTCGTTCCACGTGCAGGCATTCCGGTTAGCGTCCTTGACCGCACTTGGACAGGCAAGGTCCATGTGCGTGCTTATGCAGAAAGTGGCGATGCCATGGAGATGTGGACGGTGGCCGAAGCGCTTTCTGACTGGGATTCCTGATAAGCAGATTCATTATGCGCGTTAACTACCTCGGCCCGGCGTTGCTGGGCCTTGACCACCCCGCGCTCGAGAACCTGGACGCTTGGCGCCTGCCACCGAGCTGCTACCTCGTTGAGGTCAGCGAAGAAGCCGGCGTTGACGGCGAGATCATCGAAGGCGATGTGCTGGTGGTCGACGAAGCGCGGCCGGTTCAGCACGGTGACCTAGTGGTGGTGGTGATCGACGAGGCGTACCAGCTTTTCCAGGGGCATCGTATCGGTGGTGCCGTGCGGTTGTTACCAGCGAGTGGCGGCCAGGGCATGACAGCTCGCACCGATCATTGTCGCGGCGTGGTGGTGCATCGGGCGCGTTCTGCCCTGGTGGGATGATGGGTAATTTCTTTTTGTTTGACCAGCAATGCGAGGGAGCAATGAAGTTAGAGATTCTGAGTGTGAAGGGACGGGGCGATCACACCCAAGAAAGCGTTCGCCTTAAAGTCATCGATGATTGTGACCTTAAGCATTACATGGTCGCTGACACCACATATACCGGTGACACGACCATCTCCAATCGTGTTCGACACACTCATTGGTTTAAGCCCGGTGCGGTTAAACAGGGTGATTTCGTTTGGCTTTATACCGGACCGGGCAAAAATACCACCAGAGGTAACGATAGCGGTAGCACCACGCATGTCCGGTACTGGGGGCTCAACAAAGCAGTGTGGAATGACGAAGGCGACTGCGCACTGCTTTTCCAAATAGCAACCTGGAGAGGAAAAAGGGTGCAGTAATCTGCACCCTCAACTAGCCCATGGTTTGCTTAGCGACACATTGCTTCGCAAGGCACCCCATCCTTGTCTCTATCCAGCCGCCCGTTGCCGCACTGTTCCAGGTGAAAACGGGCTTCCTCGCATGAAGCCATCGCACCGCAGGTCTTACGGGTCGAGCAGCTGAACGCCGTACTATCCCGGCTGATCAGTGAGCTAGGAGTCGGCTGGCGGTCCGGCATCACCTGCCGGCTAGGATCGCGGTTCTCGCTGACGTAGGGGTTACCACTACCCTGGATCGCTGTGATTCGCTGGTTGCGTTCCTTCTCCCATGCGTCGACCGGGTCTTGCTTGGCCCAAGCTGTAAATAGCTGCTGTTGTTGCCGGCTGATTCTCACCCCGTACTCATCACGCATATACCAGTAGGTGCGGGCGACGTCGCCGCGCTGGTTGGTGGGCGGCTGGAATACATCCTCCTCGAAATCGACCTTCGCTGTGCATTGGCCGTATTGGTAGGCGCTGGAACTGGTGGCCATGCCGTAGCGTAGGTTGGAGCGATCGCCGTTCACTTCGCCTACAGACGGCACCAGATTAATCAGATCTGCCTCGGCCTGACGGAATATCGGATCACTCGAGCGACAGTGTCGGCGGCCACCTTCCTGCCAGCATTGGCGCTGCCGGCCGATATCGTAGGCCGGCACGACATGCTCCCACTCGATGCGGCTGGCCCTGAGGGGCTGCTTGCGCACGTCATACCCACAACTGGCCAGATCCGGCCCGCCCTCGAAATCGAAGTCACATCCGCAATAGAAGGTCTCGTCCTGATCGTAGTAGACCTCTGATTCGGCGAGACGTTTAGCAGAGGAGAATGACGAGGGGGCGGCGGCATAGGTGGTCATCGTGATGATGCTGACTAGGCCTATTGCGGCGGTAACGAAAGTTCTTAACTTCAATGGGTTACTCCGACAAATGGCCGGAGTGTATCAGGGTCAGTAGGCCGCCTCGCTACTATTCCGCACCTCCATCGCCAGCCCGCCGGTATAGGCGGCGTCGCTGATGTCGTGGGTTACCTCAGTGATCAACCAGGGCGTGGCGTCGATCTCGCGCTTCCAGCCGCTGAGCATCACCGGGGTTTCGGGGTAGAGCTCGGGGCGGCCTTCGGCGAGGTCGAGGCTGAACTCTGCGCCGCCGCGCTTCAGGCGCTGCCATTCGCTGTTGGCGGCGGCCAGGGCATCGTCTTCACTTGCGTAGGTGGGCCGCAGGGCCTTGGCGTTGTCGGCATCACCGACGATGACCTCTCGGCGTTCGGCGCCGGCGGTATCGTTCCATTGGGCGATCACGCCGCTGTAGGCGTCGCGGTCGGTGACGCTGTAGCGGTGGCGGTCGCCGACCTGGCGGCGCAGGGGGATGGGCGGGATTTCGAGGCCGCTGGCGGTGGTGGCCTGGCCGGCGGGGATGAACAGCAGGTTGCCAGCCTTGATGGTGGCCACGGCGTCATAACGCTCGCCCAGGCGGGTCAGGAAGTGCAGATCTGATTCGTCGGTCTGGTCAATATGCTCGAGGCGAATACCGGCCAGCGCCGTGCCAACCTTTGGCTCGAGGTCATGGCGGGCGGCGATGGTGGCGATAATGTCGCGCAGCACGATGTCATCCCAGCTCTGCGAGCGCTTGCCGGGCAGGCCTTTGCGCATATCTGCCGATCTGGCGCGAATGGTGATCACGTCCGGGGTACCGGAGTGCTCGACCTCGTCGACGATGTAGGTGCCGCGATCGACCAGCGCCTGGCCCTTCCAGCCGATTTCCAGCTGGATCTCGGCGCCGCGCGGGGGCAGGGCGAGGCGGCCGTCGTGGTCTGAGAGGGTAATGTCGAGCTGGTCGGCCTCGAGGCCACGCCTATCGGTCAGGCGCAGGCGCTGCAGGCGGGCGCCCAGCTGGGGGCTGATGATCTGGCCGGCCAGGCTTAGGCGGTAATCCGGCGTGCGCGCCGGCCGGCCTTGCTGCTGGGTCAGTACGCTCATGCCAGGCCACCCAGGCTGGTGGACAGGGCGCGCAGGGCGAGGCCGCTGGCGAGCTGGTCGGGGCTGTCTTCATCGAGGCGCTGGAGGGTGAGATCGAACTCGATCTGCTGGGCGGCGCCGTCACGCATGAACGAGGATTTTCGCTCGTTGAGGCGCTCGATCACGAACAGGCCGTAGTACAAGCCGCTGCCCTCGATCAGCGGCCAGGCGGCGCCTTGGTTGGCCATCTCGCGAAGCTGATCCAGGTGCTGCTGGCCACCGGTGAACTGGGGCAGCAGGGTGCCGGTGAGGGTGATGGTGTCGTCGCCGGCGCCGAGGAACTGGCGGGCAGGCCGACGGCCCACCCGGCCCTGCGATTGGTGCCGCCATTGAGTCTGGCGTTGCAGCTCCTGGTAGGCGGCGGTTGAGAGGCCGAAGACGAACATGCCGAGGGTCATCATCATGGGAGTGGTTCCTAGTCGGTGTCGTAAAGCGCGCTGCGGCGGCGGGCGCCGGCATCGCGGCTGGCCTCGGCCAGCGCGCGCTGCACCTCGGCGGCGACATAGCGGGCCAGGGCCTGTTCGTCCATGCCTGGCGAGGCGTGGACGTGGATATCGCCGGTGGTGATGTGCACGTCACCACCGCCAGCGCTTGAGAGCGGCGCGCGGGTGTCGATCGGTACATCGGCCACGGCAGGCAGGCTGGCCGCGCCGATGGCCATACCGGCGCCGGCGCGCTTGAGCCGCTGGGAGAACTGGCCGACCTGGCGCAGGGTGTTGGGCTCGCGTTGCTCCAGGCCTTGCTGGTAGCCCTCCAGGGTGTTGCGGCCGTAGCCGGCGAACACCCGCGACGGCGAGTTGATGCCGAGCGCGTCTTTAAACCAGCCGCTGACACCATCGGTCAGGCTGGAGACCTTATCCTTGAGGGCCTGCCACTTGGCATCGATGCCGGCCATCAGGCCATCGACGATGGCATTGCCCAGGCCCATGAACTTCTCGGGGATCTCGACGCCCATGGCGGTCAGGCCTTCGGTGATGCCGCGCCAGATAATGCCCATGGGCGACCAGTTGGCCAGAAGCCGCGTGACGCCCCCGATGCCCTCGTTGAACGCACCGGTGATGGTCTCCCAGGCTTTGCCGGGCCATTCCTTCATGTTCTCCCACAGTGCCTGGAACTTGGGGCCGAGCCAGTCCCAGTTCTGCCAGATGAACAGCGCGCCGGCGGCGACGGCGGCGATGATCGCAAGGATCGGGTTGGCCATCGCGGCAGCCCCCAGCATGCGCAGGGCGCCGATGACCATCGGAATGGCGTTTTTGGCGATGCTGCCGAGCACGCGGATCAGTCCGCCGCCCTTGATGCCGAACATGGCCATGCCGTAGCGGGCCAGCGCGATGGGGCCGAGGATCGAGGCGAGCATCAGGGTCAGGCCGCCACCCACGGTGACGAGGCCGGCCACCACGGCGGCGGCGGTGGTGAGCTGGGCGGTGAGATCGGGATTGGCCTTCATCCAATTTCCTACGCCACGGGTGATGTCGGTGACGTTCTGGATCAGGTCGCGCAGCGGTCCGTCATTGGTGTCGGTGATGGTGATGCCGACTTCTTCCCAGGCGCTGTTGAGCCCCTGCAGGTCGCCCTTGATGTTGTCGGCCATGGTCTTGGCCACCCGGGCGTTCTCGCCGGCGGCGTTATCCAGGATCTCGACGAACTTCTCGACGCCTGCGCTTCCTTGCTGGGCGATCAGCTCGGCCATGCCGGCACCGGGTTCTTCACCGAAGATGTTCTTCAGGTATTCGGCGCGGTCGGCGTTGCCCATCTCTTCGGTGGCGCGGGCCACGTCGGCGAGAATCTTGGGCACGTTGCGCAGGTTGCCGTCGGCATCCTTGGCGTTGACGCCGAGTTCCTTGAGCGCCCCGGATGCCTTGCTGGTGGGTGCGGCCAGGCGGGTCATCATGGCGCGCAGGGTGGTACCGGCCTGACTGCCCTGGATGCCGACGTTGCCGAGCATGCCGGCCATAGCGGCGGCCTCCTCGAGCGACAGTCCCATGGCCTTGGCATGGGGTGCGACGTACTTCATCGACTCGCCGAGCATTTCGAGGTCGACGTTTGCCCGGGTGGTGGTGGCGGTGATGACGTCCGAGAGCCGGCCCATTTCGCTGGGGTCGAGGCCGAAGCCGGAGAGCAGGTTAGAGCCGATATCTGCCGTGCGGCCGAGATCGGTGTTGTTGGCCTTGGCCAGGTTGAGCATGTCGGGCATGGCGGCGCGGATGGCCTCGGGGTCAAAACCGGCCATGGCCAAGAATCCCTGGGCGTCGGCGGCCTGTGTCGCACTGAAGGAAGTTGATGAGCCGAGCTCGCGGGCTTGATCACGTAGCGCCTGCATGCGTGGGTCGTCTTTCTCCAGCCGGGTCAGCGCCTGCACGCGGGACATGGCGGCGCCATAGTCGACGCCCGGGGCCAGCATGCGCGCCCCGCCATAGAGGGCGGCGCCACCGGTGGCCATCCCGGCGGCGCCGGCACCGGCCATGCGACCGGCCCTTCCCGTGGCGCGGTGATAGCGGTTGGCGGCCTCGGTGGCGGCCTTCTGACGGCGGGCGGTCTCGCGCAGTTGCTGCTGTTGGCGTTCCAGCTGGCCGTTGGCCTCGCGGATGCGGCGGGTCAGCTCGCGCTGTTGTTCGCCGTACTTGCCGGTGACGCCATCCACGCGGGTCATGGTCCCGCGCAGTTCCTGCAATTTCCGCTGCTCGCCCTGGTATTGATCCTTTAGGGCACGCGCCTTGCGGATCGCGGCATCACGCTGGCGGTTGAGCTGGCGAGTGGGGCCTTCGGCGCGTTCGATCTCGCGGGTCAGGTCGCGGACTTCGCGCTGTTGGTCCTCAAGGGCGCGGGCGCTGCCTTCGGACTGTCGCTTGAGCTCGCGGAAGCCTCTCAGATCCTTCTGTGCACGCTCCAGGTGCCTGAGCTGATCGCGGCTCGCGCGCAGGGCCTCGGCGGTCTTGCCGCTGCCCTGGGAGATCTTCTTGAGGGGCCGAGTGACCCGATCCACGGCGTCCAGGATCACCTGCATTTTCAGATCGCGGGCCATCGGCATTCCTTCACTTGCGGGGTGGGGGCTGGCTGGCCTGATGGCGTACCCGGGCGCGCTCGCGCCATTCCATCAGTTCGGCCAGGGGCATGGGGGCCATCTCATCCGGCCCCCAATGAAAGACCATGGCGAGATCCGCCATGGCTTCGTCGACGTGCTCGGGCAGGCTTACTCGCTCGCCTCGCGGGCCTTCTTCGGCAGCAAAAAACCGGCCACCACGCCGCCTAGCTGCACGAGGTCGGCGGGGTCCATGTCGCGGATCTCGCCATCAGTCAGCGCGGGCTCGGTGATGCGCGGCAGCACCTTGCTCAGGGCGGTGACGTCCATCTGCAGCACGTCGGTGAGCGACACGCCGCGCAGGGCGCCGGACTTGGGCTTGCGCACCATGATCTCGTTGACGACGGCCTTACCGCGTGTGATCGGCGTATCGAGCTCGACGGTCTCGGTTTCTTGCTTCGGCAGCTCGGCGACGGTGGTGTCCTGGGCTTGCTCGGTGTTCTTCGGGTCCATGGTTCGATGCTCCTGGTGCGAATACGGTGATGTTCAGCGGGCCGGGTGTGGCCCGCGGGTGCTGGTTGATGGGGACTGGGTTAGATGCCCAGGTTCTGGCGGCGCTGGGCGAGGCGGTCTTCGCCGCGCACCCGGAAGACGTTGCCGGGCTTGTCCATCTCGATGATTTCTTCGCCGTCGACGGTGAGCTTGTAGTAGCTCAGCGTGGTGGTGACCTCGATGGTCGAGTTGTCGCCCTTGGTGGCCTCGCCCATGCCGATGGTCTTGTGGCGGCCACGCACCACGATCTCGACGGCGACGCTGTCGCCGGTCTCGTCGGATTCATAACTGCCGGTGAAGCGCAGCTGCGCGGCGTCGTGGATCGGGCTGCCGTACGAGTCGAACAGGCCGTCGACGATCAGGCCGCCGGCGGTCCAGCTCATCTCCATCAGCTGGTTGCCCATGTCGACTTCGATGGGGCCGTCCATTCCGCCGCCCTCGTACTCGACCATGCGGCGGGCCAGTTCGGGCGGCGTGACGCTGGGCACCTGGCCCTGCCAGTTGTTGCCGTCGCCGAACAGGTTGAAATCCTTGAGGATCTTGGGAAGTGCCATAGGGTTCTCCTAGTCAGGTTCCGGCTCAGGCGGCGGCGACGCGGTCGGCGAAATCCACCAAGTAGCGATCGGTGATGCGCTGCTGGAACATCAGGTTCTCGAGCGGCGGCACCGGGGTGTAGTCGTAGTCGATGTACAACTTGCCGGCCTTGAGCACCTCGGGGGTGTTGAGCTCGGCATCGAACCAGGCCACGCCGCCGAGCAGGTAGCCCTGGCGGGTCAGCTCGCGGAACTTGGCGTTGATGCCCTCGACGATGTCCTTCACCAGGCTTGGGTGCATGGGCTTGTCGACGGCCCTCAGGTGGGCTTCGGCCATGGTGTCGGCGATCACCTGGGCGGTGCGGGTGTAGTTCTCGAAGGCGAACAGCGGGTCGATCGAGCAGGTGCGCGAGCCCCAAAAGCGATAGCCGCCGCGGTTGATGAGCGTCGTCACCTCGTGGCTGTTCAGGTAGCCCGCATCGGTGGCCGGGTCCTGGAGATCCCAGAACACGTCCTGCGAAATGCCGGTGACGCCGTTTACCGGCATGTTCGAGAGCGTCTTGTGCCAGCCGATGTCGTTGTCGAGCTTGGCGCGCAGGCCGAGTGCTCGAGCAACGGCGGAGTGGGTGCGGGTGGACTGGGTGGCGGTGTCGAAGCCGGTGAAATCGGGCCAGATCACCATCACTTCCCGCGCCCCGAAGTTCTCGCGGTACATCGCCGCTTCTTCCTTGGTCGCGCTGTCGCCGGCGGAGGCGTAGACGAAGGCGCGCAGCTTCTGCGCTACGCCGATCAGCTCGGCAGTGACGTCGGCATCATCGAGCTCAGGCACGCCGAGAATGCGCGGCTTGACGCCGAAGCGCTGCTCGGCGGCCAGCAGGGCCTGGAGGCCGGTCTTCTTGCCGCTGCCATCGACCCCGCCGATGACGTTGGCCTTGGTAGCGTCGTCGTCGGCGCCTTCGGCCACGCGAACGATCACGACCATGGCCTTGGTCTGATCGGCGATGGCATCCAGTGAGCGGGCAAGGGTGCCTTCTTCGCCGGCGTTGGCCATCGCGGCATAGAGATCGGTGGCAAGCACCGGGGTATCGAGTGGGAAGGGCTCGTCGGTACCGCCGGTCAGGTTCTGGTACCCGGACACACCGACCACGCCCGCACCGCTGCCAGCTTCAGCGGCGGTGAGCAGGGCGCTGGCATCGGCCTCGCCATTGACGGCGGTGGCCACCTCGGCGGCGGTTGAGGTGATCTCGCCCTGGGCGTCGGTGGCCAGCGAGACGCTGATGTCTTTGCCGCTGACCGTGACCGCCAGGGTGGCGGAGTTGGTACCGGGATCGACGTAGCGCACGCGCACGGCGTTGCCGTCGGTGCCTGCACTGGCGGCGGTGTAGGTGACGCCGCTATTGGCAGCGGCGAACTCGATGGCGAGCGAGGCAGCCACGCCAGCAGCGGCCGCCGGCGCGGTGCCGATCAAGCCGATAACGGCGGTGCTGACGGTGCGGATCGGCCGCGTGCCGTCGTTCTTTTCAACGACGCGAACGCCGTGGTGATAGTCCTGGGCCATGGGGAGCTCCTGCGCAGGGTGATCTGTCGATGCATGACGTGTCGCCATGCTTGCGCGCGCAGGCGTGGGGCTCTAGCAGTGGGCGTTGTGGCGGGGTGGCGTCACAAAATGGGCGGGTAACGAAAAGCCCGCCGGGTGGCGGGCGGCTTTTAGAACGTAGATGTAGTTACATCTCAGTCTTCGGTCTTGGACATTTCCTCTTGTAGTGATTTTGCGGCTGCTGCTAATGGAGAAGAATTCTCGAATCTTGCAGAAACGGCTTCATCAATTTCTTTTACTTGTTTTTCAAGTAGTTTGTCAGCTTCTCCCGGAGTGGCAGCGCCATATTGGACCAGGCTTATTCGGGTATCTTGTGCCTGTTTGATGAAGCGTTGAAGAGTTGTCCAGTGATCATATAAGCCTTCTGGCGTAACCCATAAACGATCTCCATCCTCAATGTAACTGGTCCACATGGCTGCGAGTTGAAGAATCTGGTCGAGTGACTTTTGAAATTGATGGCAGGTGTATACGGTGTTTTTCGGTAATTTGGAGAGTTGTTCTGTCGTTAGTCTTGATTCTTTTGTTGAATCAATTAAGGGGGTGAAGTATCGCGGTGCGTTCTTTAAGCCGATTTCAGATATTTTTTCATCACTAACATCTTTTAAGTGATGCGCGAGTAATGCGCAAATTGCATGTGAAGCTTCAAAGTCCTCCTCAGCTGTGGAAAGCCTTCTCTTTGCTTCATCGTCGATCATGCTTTTTATGAATGATTTTGCAACCACATGGGTTGCAATTATTTCGCTTATTCTAACCAAGTATACGTAAGCTTGCTTCTTTTGCTCTATGTCTTTTGATCGATTTTCTAATCTTATTCTTACGATGTAACTTAAAGCAGCTGAGATTAAGGCGCCGATTAGGCCGGAGATTAATGTGCTTGCTTCCATGAACAATCCTTGAGCTATTAAATGTTCTTCGCTGGCTTTGAAAAGAGTTTCATATTTCAGGTGTGATGTCCAAAGGGCTATATAATAAAAAGCCCGCCAGGCGGCGGGCACTGTTCTTCCTGGAGCGAGCGGCGGTGATCACCACACCACCGCTTCGATCCTTTCCCGGTCGCCCGCCTCCTGCGCCGCTGCGATCGCATCCTTGCGCTGCCATGACTGCTCATAGATCGCTTTGACGTCGGAAAGTTGACTTCACGAACATTGATATTAGCTTCTAGCTTCTAGCTTCTCGGCATTGAGGTCGTCGAGGTTCTCTCGCATTGGAGTTAGCTTGGTGTGTCTACAGCTGTAGACCTTGGGGAGGATCGGGAGGGGGAGTGTGGATGTATCAAAAGCAGGGGAGAGAATACTGGTCTGAGAGCTGGAGCACGCGGTAAATCAGATCAAGCAATAAGTTTATCAGCTCAAGCGTCCTATTCAATTTGTTTAGTTTCATAGTTTTGATCACTCCTTGATGTTTGGATGTGGTAGGGCTGTACAACTGACTTTTCGTCTATAGTCAGGCTTAAGGTGCGAGGCGAACGCGAAAAGCCCGCGCAGTGGCGGGCCTAGAGGTTTCTCTGTATAGGGCATCAATTAGACGACGGCTTCGATCCCCTGCCGACCCTTGGCCTCCAGGGCCGCCGCGACAGCGCTCTTGCGCGCCCACGATTGCTGATAGATGGCCCAGGCTTCAGCATGCGGTCGACGTAGGGCTCGCCAAGGAAGGGCATCACCGGGTCGGTCACGCTCGCCTCCGGTGAATGGTTAGGAAAATGCCATCGCTTGGGGTAGGCTTGGATTGATAAGAAAATGCTTGTAATGCTTTGGCGATACACTTTGATAAAAGAGCGCAGGGAATGATGATATGAAAATGAAAATCTTGGTGCGGTTGCTGTGTTTTTTAATGGTGGCTTTATTCTCCAGCCAAGTGGTGGCCTCTGACGCCAGGCTGTTTAAGGGCTGGGATTATGGTGACAGTATTGATAGCTTCCCTCGCAGCCAAGGCTATTATGATTGCTCCGCTGATATGGGGGCTCTAGCTCTTTGCAAGGAGAACGTTGAATTCCTTTCGCTGAATTTTTTCAGCGTCTTGTATTTCAATGATGACCAGACGCTTGGGAATGTTTCGTTAATTGCCGATTTCAGTCCTGATGTCTATGCATCTGTAGTGGGCGCCCTGTCTCGCGATTTTGCACTGGTTTATATGGAAGGTGATCGGGATAGGTTTGACTTCATCAAGAAACTGAATTCTGGTGAGTTTGATGGTTCTCAGCAGGTTACAGAGACGATAACCAGATTTGAGAACACTCAGCTTACGAATGGCTATCTGGACATTGTGTATTTCGAAGCGGATTTTGCCAAGCAGTGGTCAAGTTTCTCTGATTACCAGGATATGCTGTTTAGTATCCCGGAGGATGTTCGGGCGGCTGAGGTCATTGTTTACTATAATGACGTTTGGGGTCCGACTATCGAGGTTTCCTTCAACTTGCCGGGCAAGTCACTTCAGAGGGCAAAACAGCAGGTTCAAAGCGCTCCTGTCGAAGACTTTTGATGTGATGGTTTTTTCAAAAGCCGGCACATGGCGTGCCGGCTTTTTGCGTTCTGACTGGGCGGTTACCACACCACCGCTTCGATCCCCTCCCGATCCTCGGCCTCTTGGGCGGCCTTGATAACGTTCTCGAGGCGATGACGCTTGCCGATCACCGCGGTGGCCATGGGCCGATAGATGTTGGCCTTGGTGATTACCTTGGTCGCCAGCTCGGCGACGGTGACACCACGCTCGGCGGCGATGCCGGAGAGCGTCGGTGTTTCCACGCTGTTGTCGGCCGCCCAAGCGTGTGCCTCGCGCTCTTGATCACCCCAGGTATCGATCTCGAACTGAGGGTAGTCGCGGCGAATGTCAGCCAGCGCCTTGTTGGCTTCGGCCTTGATTTCGGAGAGCTTTTGCTTGGCGAGCTGGTCGAGAGGTATGTCAGGTATGGCCACCCATCCAGGACGGCCATGATCATCGGGACCGCGCTGCATTCCAGAAGGCGGGCGCTTTGCACCGTATTCGCGCCACTCTTCTTCTGTAGCAACTACCGCATCATCTGGCCAGGTGCCGGCACGCATGTATTCAGATTTCATGCTAGACGGATAAAAAGCATTTCTTGAGGGGCTGTAATGGTATGACATGACGCTTCCTTATTTGCCGATAGCGATTATTGAACAGACCGTACCGCCGCCCCCAGCGGGGGTCTGGAAAGTGCCGCCGCTATTTG
>NZ_FNCI01000024.1 GCF_900100755.1 Onishia taeanensis | reverse complement strand
CTCCAGGTTGCGGTGGCACTCCTTTTCCAGGCGACGAGTGCTGCTGGTCTGGTTCAGGTAGGCGTAGATATAGAGCTTGAGCAGGTCGCCCGGGTGGTAGGGTCGCCGGCCGGTGGCCGCGGTGCGCGCCTTGTCGAACCCCATTTCGATGACGTCCAGGGACTCCACGAAGGCATCAATCACCCGCACCGGGTGATTTTCCGGGACATATTCTTCAATGCTGGGAGGTAGCAGCGAGGTCTGGCTGCGAGGCTGTCCTTGTAGGTGTCGCATACAAAAATAGCCGTGAACGGGTGAGTTCACGGCTATCTTGCCAGCTTAGGAGGCTGTTTTCACACAGCCTCCTTAGGGGCGGCGTTTTTTTGGTTCTGGCGTTTGGGTTCGTGAGGGGGCTGATAGAGGCGAAACGAGCGTGGGTTTTCTCGTCGGGTCATTCAGTCGCCGAGTGCTGGCGCTGGCGACGCATTCAAGAACCAGTCTTTCATGGTCGAGGTGATCTGGCGCATTTCCTCATCGAGAGTGACGTAGGCGGGCATGGTGTAGAGCCAGCGGCCGAAACTTCTTAACCAGACGCCGCGACTGCGTGCGAAGTCCTGTACACCTTCGAGACTTGCTGCATCATGGACCTCTATCACTGCGGTGGCCCCGAGCACCCGGACGTCCTCAACGGCAGGGTGTGCCTTGAGGTCGGCATCCTCGGCCAGTTCCTGGCGAAGAATCGCATTCAGCGCGGCGATCTTGCCCAGATAGTCTTCCTCCTCGAAGACCGCCAAGCTTTCCAGTGCCACGCGGCAGGCGAGCGGGTTGCCCATGAAGGTGGGGCCATGCATGAAGGCGCGGTTGGGATCGTCGCTCAGAAAGGCTGAGTAGACGCTATCTGTGGCTAGAGTCGCGGCGTGCCCCAGGTAGCCACCGGTGAGTCCCTTGGAAAGCACCATGATATCTGGTGTAACACCGGCGTGCTCGGCAGCAAACATCTTGCCGGTGCGTCCGAAGCCGGTGGCTACCTCGTCGAAGATCAGCAGTACGCCGAATTCATCGCATAAGGCTCTGGCTGCCTTGACGTAATGCGGCGAGGTCATATTGAGGCCGCCTGCGGCCTGTAGCAGAGGCTCCATGAGCAGCGCGGCGATCTCATGGTGGTGAGCCTCGAGCATTTCGCGCAGGCCTTGAATGTCGGCTTCTACGGCCTCTCTTGGCGCATCGAAGGCTGTCGTGGGGGCGGGTGCGAAAAGGTGCTTTGGCAAGAAGCCGGAAAACAGCGAATGCATGCCCTCATCGGGATCGCATACCGCCATGCAGCCTGCTGTGTCGCCATGATAGGCCTTCATCAGCGACAGCATGCGGTGCTTGCCGGGGCGGCCGCGCTGTACCTGATACTGCACCGCCATTTTCATGGCGACTTCCATTCCGACCGAGCCGCTATCAGAGAAAAAAACATGATTGAGGCCTGGCGGGGTTATGCGGACTAGAGCGGCCGACAACTGGTCGGCAGCGTCATGTGTCAGTCCCCCAAGCATGACATGGCAGAGGGAATCGGCTTGCTGTTTGATGGCCGTTACGAGTCTGGGGTGGCCATATCCATGGATCATGCACCACCAGGAACAGGTCGCATCAAGGAGTTGCTCGCCACTTTCCAAGGTGAAGCGTGCTCCGCTACCGCCTATTACCTTTAGGGCCGCGGGTTGAGTCTGCATCTGTGCATAGGGATGCCATAGTGCCTGGCTCATGTGACTCTCTTTGTTAACAGTTTGATATATGTGAGGTTAACAGATTCTGTTCTTCTAGGTCATCCTCATACTCATGCCTTTCGGCGGCTATGTAAAAATGAGTAAAAAATTAATCAATGAGAATGTGTTGGGTTTCTGATATTGTCGTTTAAAATAAAAACGATTAGACTTATGCAAAGTCGATTACATCCCGACTTTGTTGATCCGCTATCCCCTAGCGTCTACCAGAAGCAGATATAAGGAACTGTCATGTCCCTGCTCAACGATTACATGCAGAAAGAACAGATGCTCAAGCAGCTCACTGATGAGCTCCAGAAGATGGAAAACGACAACCGTTTGAAGTCTGAACTCGAGTTCAAGGAAAAGCTCGAGGCACTGATGAAAGAGTACGGTAAGAGCGCTGCTGATGTCATCGAACTCGTCGACCCCAAGGCCGCTTCCCGTGCTGCAGCGAGCAAACCGGAATCGTCCGGTGGCCGTCGCAAGCGCAAGCTGAAGATTTACAAGAACCCGAATACCGGTGAAGTCGTCGAGACTCGCGGCGGCAACCAGAAGACCCTCAAGGCTTGGAAAGACGAGTACGGCAACGATACCGTCGAGTCCTGGCTGGTTCGCGTAGAAGAGTGATCTAGCCTCTTGCTCGACCATCGCCCCCGGTTTTGCCGGGGGCGTTTTTTTGGAAAATCACATGGCTTTTATAAAGACAGCCTGGAGTGTTTGTTAGTTCAGTACACATGAGTGTCGCTATACCGCAACACTTGACTGGCGGCGTCATTATGTAAAGTTCTCTATTCGCTGTGGTGCCAAGTCGCTAAGAGTTCTGCTGTAACGAAGTGCTTGACCGGGCGCCTACCAGTCAGTCGTCGCCATCATGAATGTCATGGCGAGGGTTGGGAGAGTTATTTTTGCATGGTTTGCACTCAATGCTCGCTTGGCTAGGTGTACCAGAAGGGACAAAGGCTGTTGGTCACTTTAGGCTGGGAAGTGGTGAAATAAGCTTTCGTTACGACCCAGTGGTGGCTTCAATAGCGAGTGTGGTGCGGCCGAGGAGGTTTCGAAAGTATGCAGCGTATTCTAGGAGGGCACTACCTACATGGGCGTAGGCGCTCAAGTTGACAGGGGTTGCGATCGAGATGATTTAATGTCTTAACAACTTGGCGCAGGCGCTGCTCGACTACTCCTTCAAGCACTTTGGGGTCGCTCCAAGATACCGGCTAGCGATAGCGGTAGATCCTCAGGCTTGGCAGGAAGGGGCTATCCTCAAGGCGCTCGTCGTTTCTTTTGGCGCGTGTTCGTTTCTCCTGCGGAGTAGGAGGGGGTTGATTATGATCGGGCAGAAGACCATTTGTACTAGGAATGAATAGCGGCAATGCAACGTTCATGGCGCGACGCTCGCGGCCGTCGGCTAGCGGCTCAGTGAAGAAGAGATTGGCGCGCATCAGAGGCGCCTGCTTCTGAACCTGGGCCAATGACTCACTGTCAGGAATGCCGGCTAGGCGTTTGAGCTGGATACGCACGTGAGGCGCGTCTGTATCCAGTGCCAGCAACTTTCTCTCAGCGTCGCGGACGCTCAGCTTCTTGATCGAGCGGCCGCTCGAATACCAGGCGAGTCGTACGCGGGATAGAGGGGCATTCGCTACCGGCAAGGCGCGCCAGCATTGTTTGAGGTGGAGTCTGGCCAGGCCTTGGCCGGTAAGGTGAGCATGTAGGGCCGGATGGCGAAATGGCAGCACCGCTTTGATCTCGGGGATGAGGTCAGCGGCATGCTCACGAATCTTTGCCAATATGTCGGCGAAGTCGTCCTTTGCCGCATTGACCTTTGCTACATGCTCGAGCATCTGCTGGTTGGCGGCAATCAGCCCGACATAGCTGCGGGTGGTGCGGCCATCCTGTCCGTCTTGATACCAGAAGTCGAGCAGTGCCGCTCTTAGCCAATCGGCGTCGGGTGTAGGGTGGTGTAAAGCCCAGGCACCGATGTTTCTTTCACGATTCTGTTCGCGGAAGCATTGAACCAAGGCTTCAATGCGATTGATGATCGTATCGAAGGCCTCCTCAAGCTCAGCTAGTAGGCGATACTGGGGCTCCGCCGGGCCTGGGTGTTGGTCGTCCTGCATGGCGCTGGTTCGTTATTCCTGGCCGCGCTCGGCGCGCATGATCATCTCGTCGATCTCGGTCTCATCCATGGCGGGCTCGCCAGCAATGCGATGAGACTCATCGGCCCAGGCGCCCAGATCGAGTAGTTTGCAGCGCTGGGAGCAGAAAGGACGATGCAGGTTGTCCTCTATCCAGGCTACCTTCTTGCGACACTGTGGGCAGGCGACTTCCAAGGGGCGGGAAGCGTGTTCTTGGGTCATATGGATCTCGTGCGGTTAAGAGTTGCGTCAGCATGCCCAATCGTCGAAGCCAAGGCAATCCAGACGAGTGGGCTTTTCCTAGCGGGCATTCTCAAGCGGTCTGATGAGGATGGCGATATAAGTGATCGAGTCTTGCCACCTGACGAGCCAGGTCGTCGGCATCGCCGCTGTTGTCGATGATGTCATCGGCTTTGGCAAGCCGTTCCTGCCTGGGCATTTGGGCCGCGACTATGGCCCGGGCCTGTTCTTCATCAACGCCGTCGCGGCTGGCGGTTCGGCTGACTTGCAGGGTCTCGGGAATATCGATCACCAGACAGCGGTCTACCAGTCGATGCTGATCGGACTCTAATAATAGCGGGGATACCAGGAGGTGGTAGGGGGCATCCGTCGCTGCCATGCGGGCAAGATGTGCTTCGAGTCGTTCGCGGATGCGTGGGTGAGTGACCGACTCCAGCCATCGCCGCTCGGCTTCATCGCTGAAGACGATGCTGCGCAGGGCGCGGCGATCTAGATGGCCGTCGTCGGTTAGTATCCCGGGGCCGAAGTGGTTAGCGATATCCTCGAGGGCTGGCTCGCCCGGTTCGACGACTTCGCGTGCTACATCATCGGCATCGATCCAGTCGATGCCGTGGGCCGCAAAGGCGCGCGCAACGGTCGACTTGCCTGAGCCGATGCCACCGGTAACGCCGATCGTGAAGCTCATGATATTAGGCCCTGGTAGGCGGCCTGCAGCGGTGCGCCGGCCAGCAAGGCTATCCAGCCAGCCATGGCCAAGAAGGGGCCGAAGGGCATGGGAGCGCCGCGTAGCCGTGGCACGACGACCTGCAGCAGAATGCCGATGATGGCGCCCACGCCAGCCGAAAGTATCAGCACCAAGGGCAGGGTCTGCCAACCTAGCCAAGCGCCCAGTGCGGCCAACAGTTTGAAGTCGCCATAGCCCATGCCTTCCTTGCCGGTGACGAGCTTGAAAAGCCAGTAGAAGCACCATAGTGAAAGATAGCCGGCCATGGCGCCAATGACGGCCGAGGTCAGCATGAGCGGTTGAAACATCAACTGATAGCCAAGCCCGGCCCATAGCAGCGGAAGGGTGATGATGTCAGGCAGTAGCTGAGTACGAAAATCGATCACTGCGAGCGTAAGTAATGCCAGGCAGGCGCCTATTAAGAAGAGGCTCTGCAGGCTTGCACCATATATGGCGATGACGGCCACGACCAGCGCCATGCCCGCAAGCTCGATCATGGGGTATTGCGGGCTAATCGGCTTCTTGCAGTTCGCGCATTTTCCGCGCCGCTTTAGAAAGCCAATCAAGGGTATGTTGTCGTGCCAGCTGATCGGCGCGTTACAGGCCGGGCACTGCGAGGCCGGGGTCATCAAGTTGAACTTAGTAGATGTCTCTGCCTCGAGCTCTAGCGCCTCGCGGGCTTCTGCTCTCCAGCCTTGCATCAATATCACCGGCAGCCGAGTGACCACCACGTTCAGGAAGCTGCCTAAGCATAGGCCGAGGACAACGATCAGTGGCCAGAATAAGGTGGGAGGAAGATCGGCAAGCAAGGGTGGCTCCTGGACTCTGAATAGTTAGAAAGAACGAGCATGGTGTTAATGTGGGCAGGCCAGTGGTGGCGAAAGGCCTGCCAATACTAGATGACGCTGCCCAGCTCGAAGATGGGGAGATACATTGACACAACGAGGCCGCCGACCAGCACGCCGAGCACGACGATGATAAACGGCTCGAGCAGCGAGGTGAGGGCATCTACCTTGTTGTCTACCTCTTCCTCATAGTATTCCGCCACCCGGTTGAGCATCGCATCCAAGGCCCCGGATTCCTCGCCAATACCTACCATCTGCACGGCAAGCGCGGGAAATTGCTCGGTCAGCCGCATGGCGAAGTGTAGTTGCTGGCCGGACGAGACATCATCTCGCACCTGATGTATGGCGCGTTCATAGACCTTATTGCCCGAGGCGCCAGCGGCAGTCTCGAGGGCCTCGACGAGCGGGACGCCGGCACCGAAGGTGGTGGCGAGCGTGCTGGAATACCGCGACACCGATGATTTGTCGAGGATGTCGCCGATCACCGGCAGTTTCAGCGCCAGGGCATGCATCCGGTAGGTGAAGGCATCGGAGCGTCTCATACCCTGGCGGATCAGTACGATACTCGCGATAACCAAGCCGATTGCCCAGAGCCAGTATTGCTGGGCGAAGTCGGACAGGGCCATGGTCATGCGTGTCATTGCCGGGAGTTCGGCACCAAAGCCTTGGAAGAGACTCTCGAACTGGGGGACCACCTTGATCAACAGGAGTGCGGTCACGCCAATACCCACTGATATGACGGCGACGGGATAATAGAGCGCCTTCTTGACGCGCCCCTTGAGTGACTCGATCTTCTCTTTGTAGCTGGCTACCTTCTCGAGCATATGGTCAAGCGAGCCCGACTGCTCGCCTGCTTCGATCATATTGACGAATAATCGATCGAAGTGCTTGGGATGCTTGCGCAGTGCATCCGAGAAGCTGGTGCCCGATGAGACGTCGCTCATCAGGTCCTGGACCAGGGCGCTCATGGTGGGGTTCTTGAGGCTTTCCGCTACCACGGAGAAGGCCTGCAGCATAGGTACGCCGGCCTTGATCATGGTGGCCATCTGGCGGGCGAAGATCATGATATCGCGCGGCTTGATCTTGCTCATGCCACTGCCAAAGCTGCTTTTGCGGCGTACGCTCTTGACGAGGATATTCTGGCTATTGAGTTGCTGTTGTACTTCTTCTTTTTCTTTGGCAACGATCTCACCTGAGACCCGCCGCCCGCCGGGGCCTTTGCCCGTCCATTTCCAACGCTGCAGTTTTGCTGGCTTCTTTTGCTTGGGCTGTCGCGCCATGGGCGTTCCCCTCGAATGCTATGGACCCGTTTGGGTCATGATCGGCAACGATGCGCTATGGGATCAGTCCCGAATGATGCGGTTAACCTCTTCGAGGCTGGTCATCCCTTGCATGACCTTGAGTAGGCCACTGCGGCGCAGGTCCGGGTGGCCTTCACGCCTTGCCTGTTCGTCAAGTTCTATGGCGTTGCCGTTGCGCATAATCAACTGACTGATGGCGTCGCTGATCGGTACGACTTCATAGATGCCGACGCGCCCCTTGTAGCCAAGCGTACAGTGTCTGCAGCCGATCGGATGGTAGATGGTCGCCTGTTGTATTTCGTCTTCTGTGAAGCCTTCTTCTCGAAGCACCTCTACTGGGAGGTTAACCGGCTCCTTGCAATGCTGGCAGAGCCGGCGCGCCAGACGCTGGGCGATAATAAGCGATACCGAGCTGGCGATGTTGAAGGGGGCGATCCCCATATTTGAAAGGCGCGTCAAAGTCTCTGCGGCAGAGTTGGTGTGTACGGTAGAAAGCACCAAATGGCCGGTCTGTGAGGCCTTGACGGCAATCTCAGCCGTTTCTAGATCGCGAATCTCACCGACCATGACCACGTCAGGGTCCTGGCGCAGAAAGGCGCGAAGGGCGCTGGCGAAGGTCAAGCCAATCTTTGGCAGTACGCTAACTTGGTTGACGCCAGGGACTTTGATTTCGACGGGGTCTTCGGCGGTAGATATGTTGCGTTCACCGGTGTTGATGATATTGATGCCGGTGTAGAGCGATACCGTTTTACCACTGCCGGTGGGGCCGGTGACCAGAACCATGCCTTGAGGGTCTGAGAGCGCCTGCTCGTACATCTTGCGCTGCTGTGGTGTGAAACCAAGCGAGTCGATGCCCATCTGCGCGGTAGCTGGGTCGAGAATACGCAGCACCAGCTTTTCGCCGAACACTGTGGGTAGGGAGCTGACGCGAAAGTCGATCGAGCGTTGCTTGGAGAGCTTTAGCTTGACAGCACCGTCCTGTGGGAGGCGGCGTTCTGAGATATCGAGCCGCGACATGACTTTCAAACGCGCGGCAATGCGAGTGCGCATGCCAAAGGGAGGGCGTGCCGCTTCCACCAGGATGCCATCGATGCGCATACGAATTCGGTAGCTGGATTCGTAGGGTTCGAAGTGGATGTCCGAGGCCCCACGGCGTATGGCATCCAATAGCACCTTGTTGACGAATTTGACCACCGGTGCATCGTCGCTGCCAGCGGTTACGGCTTGGTCATCTTCAGGGTCGTATTCCTCGTACTCGAGCCCTTCCAGGCCGTCACTGGCATCGTCGAGGCCACCAAAAATCTCTGCGTTCTCGTGGTGGCTCAGATAGCTTTCTAGTACTGGCCCTAATTGATCGACCGGTGCCAGCACGCCTTCGACCGTGAGGTTGGTGGCGAACTGCAGCTCGTCCAGTAAGGCTAACGTCGACGGGTAGGGAACGGCGACCGTTAGGCGGTGCTCGCTGCGGTAGAGAGGCATGACGCTGAGTTTACGGAGAATTTTCTCCGGCATTTCCTGAGGCGGAGGCAGGCTATCCAGCCGCAGAGCGTCCAAGTCCAGCAAGGGTAAACCATATTCCCATGCTGCCGAGAGCGCCGCTTGTCGAGCGGGCACTAGGTCATTCTCGACCACATGGCGCATCAGCGAGATGCCTTCTTGCTCTGCGTCCTGCAGGGCACGCTGTGCTGCAGCTTCGCTCAAGTAGCCGTCGGCCGATAGACGCCTAGCGAACCCCCGCAGCGCTGAAGGTATGCTACCACCATCGGCAGGATGGCCATGGTGTGCTGCGCCCCGCGGCTGTGAATCCTGCATAGGCACTCCTGAAAAGGTTGCTACGAATACGATGGCGATCATTCTATCTGGTTAGGCAGGCATTAGGCAGAGGCACCCTCCACCAGACTGAGCTGATGGGGCAGAATGGCCGAAAGCCGACCATTTCAGTGTCTTGCCGTTGTCACCTGTGTGGCTTAATGTGAGGCATAGAAAAGCATTGGTGATAGCTACCATTGAAGCTGATAGGGCATTAGCACACTCAGCAATGCTGATGTCACTCCATAAAATCGCTAGTATCATGCTGCTCAGCCAGGCAAGCCAGCCGACTGAAACGTATGGATCGGCAACGAAGCCCTAATGGGCAGTCATGCAAGGGGGAAGTATGAGGAAACAAGGTATGAAACACATGAAGGGTATGCAGTCGGGACAGGGCGGCTTTACGCTGATTGAGCTGCTGATCGTTGTGGCGATTATCGGTGTTTTGGCAGCTGTGGCTATACCCAGGTATCAGGATTATGTAACTCGATCAGAGGTGACTTCAGCATTCGCGACTGTCAGGGGAACGCAAACGCAAGCTGAAGTGGCAATTCAGAATGGCGATGATTTGTCATTGACAGGTTCGGATGCAGGGTTCATAGGTGTTGGTGCTAATGCTGCTGGGACTTTGGGAACTATTAGTGTGCAACAGACTACAGATGCAGATGATGCAGAGCAAAATGCATATGTAAGGTTTACATTTGATGGGGATGATGCGAGCTCTAACATTTCAGATGACTATATCCAGATTGAACGTCAAGCTAACGGCTGGACTTGTGTTACCAATGTTGATGATGCATTCAGGCCCGATGGCTGCACGAGTGCTTGATTCTTTGAATATCTATGTCTAGTTGGTAGTGGTGGTCGATTTTTTATCGGCCACTTTTTTTATTTTTCTCAGTAGTATCGTTTTTCTTTTCAGTTTTTTACTATTGGATATGATTGGGTGGTTGTTGCAAATGGTTTTTTAGTCTGTTGCATTATAGTCAAGAAGGTTGAGTGGTTTTGTTGATGTGGGGTTAAACCTCGTCCGATTTGAAGGTTCGCTTGCCAGGTCTTTTTTATTTGGACCGTTAGCCTCTGGTGCTGGGAACAAAGGATTCTAGTTGATCTCTTCCACCGGCCTTTGCTCGGTACAGCGCAGCATCGGCATGGGCATATAAGACATCAAAGTCGTAGTCATCTTGGTGGTGAGTCGTCGTCACGCCGATGCTGACCGTCAGGGGGACGCTATTTTCTTCATGGGTGATGATAATGGCTCTAATGCTCCCTAGTAGCCTTTCACAGAGCTCACTGGCCCCATCGGGGTTAGTATTCGGCATCAGCAGGCAGAATTCTTCGCCTCCGATTCGTGCCAAGACGTCAGATTCCCTCGCCATTGTTTTTAGTTGCAGTGCGAGCTGCTTGATTACCTGGTCGCCGAAAGGGTGCCCGTAGCGATCATTGATGCGCTTGAAATGATCAATATCTATAATCGCCAAACTAACCGAATCGCCTGAGCGTTTGGCAAGCGTCAAGATATGCTTTGCCCTGTTCATGGCAGCCCTGCGGTTTTCTAGGCCCGTCAATTCATCCGTTATCGATAGGTGTTCGAGTTCATGCTGCTGGCCAAGAATCTTTTCTATGGCGACAAGCAGTCCGAGTATGACTACCAGAACAAGAATGCCCAGGGCGATGATGATCTGTGTCATCACCGACATGATGTGCTGCTGCTCGGTGGCACCTCGAATCATCAGCGTATGCAGTTCGCTATAGATGTAGGCCAGGCTGTTATCGATGTCTTCCGTCAGGTCGTGCAGCGAACTGAGTTGACTGGTGTCCTCAAGCACATCGGGGGCAATGGCGTCTGCCTGCTGAAGCAGGCTATCCAGATGCGTAAATTCCTCGAGGATGTGTTGGGTATCATGCGCCGTCAGCTTGCTTCGCTGCAGGTACTGTTCGATGGTCATCTGGCGGCTATGGATCATCCACAGCGCCTGAAGCAATTGCCGTTGGTGCAGGGGTTGGGGGTGGTCCAGCAAGTTGAGGCTTGATTGGCGCAGCGCTTCGCCATCGTGCTGTGCCCGCACGATTTCACTGGAAAAGGCGATGTAGTCGGCATCCAGCTGTTTTTGGGCGTAGCTGGCATAGAAGGTGATGGCAATCACGGCAAGCCCTGACAATAGCAGGAAGCTTATCCAGATCAGCAGTTGGCGCCGCGAGAACCCCAGGCTCAAGCGGGACTTGGTGGTTGCCATGGTCGTCAGCTCGCGTTGATCGTTGCCAGCGACCAGATCCACTTGTCGAAGGGCTCCTGTCCTTCAAGGACGGCGTCTTCATCGGCGGGCACCACCAGCATCAGCGGGCCGCGCTGGCTCTGCGGGATCGGCGCGCCGTCGAAGCGGGTAACGAGCAGGTAGTCCTTCTTCTTCCGCTGCGCCTGTTTGAGGAAGATGGAGTAGTTGTCGACGGCGATCAGGCGCAGCCGTGCGGCATCGCCCAGCGCATAGGCGGTGAGAAAATCTTCCAGCAGAACGCCACTGTAGACGCCCTCCGGTCCTTCCGGGTGTTGCAGCTTTGCCTCGTGCAAGGGCAGGCGCTCGATGTCGGAAAGCGACAGCTGCTCTCGGCGATCGGCGGCCTGCAGGATGAGGATCGGCGTGGTGTCCTGGGAAGGGACGAGCTTGCTTGGGGTTAGCTCGGCGGCCTGCAGGCAGGAGCTGAGCAACAGTCCCATCAGCAGGCCCGCACCCCAGCGCGTCTTGCGGCTAGAGCGTCCGCCTGTCTCTTTATTAGGTGTCGCTCCTAATGTGTCTGTGGGGTCGACCCAGGACAGGAGCTCGCTGAACATCATCATGATTTTACCTGCGTTGCCGCCGCCGTGCGTCTAACCAGCTGATGCCGATGGCTTATGTTTTTATAGGAAGCGGTGATCCTTCATGTAGCGCCCTTACATCTGGTGCGGGGGCGAGGAGGCATCACCGCTTTGTTACCAAGGGTAACTCTAGACGAAGGGCATGCAGGTGTGAACAGGAAAAAGGCCACGCTGACGCTTTCATGAGCCATGTCAATGTGTGACGCGCGTCAGCATTACCTGATGGCGATTCAGTACATGGCCTGTTCTTCGCCAACGACTTCCTTGAGTAGCTCCAGGTAGAGCTTGTCGGCCTCCGAGTGTTCGCTGGGGTCTTCAGGGATATGCACGCTGGTGGTGTCGGAGATGTCGTTGGCGATACGGGCCATGATCTTGGCATCCGAGCCTTCCGCCAGGTGCTGGCGTGCCACTACCAGGGATTGCTCGAGGATCTGAGGGTCCTGCAGCAGCTTCTTGATGAATCCGCGTAGTTCGTTGATCACGCGGGTCTTCTGGATTTCGGGTGCGGACATGGACGGCTCCTTTCGATGGCACAATCTGGGTGGCAAAACCTACCGGGCAGGGCCGCTGCCACGGTGATGGCGAGACCATAGCATATCGGCTGTGGTGGCGGTGAGCCTGACGGTGCCATGGAGAATCGCCATTGTTGGGATTGTTGGCAGAAGATTACGTCCTCCGTCGCCTCTTGCCGACATCGGGCGACAGGCAAAAAAGGGTTAAATCCCATACCCATTCATGAGGGGCGGGCTTGGTTTTATAGCAGTCACTCAGCAGAAAATGTGACATGATTTACATTAGTGGCTTAAATATGTGGTAAATGTTACTTGTAATCGGTGGCGAGTCCTTGACAAGGAACGCCAAGGACAATGGGCGGACGACAAAATATGGAAGATCTTTCATCTGCAGTTGCTTTTTTGCGGGCTTCGCGGCCAAGGCGCTTTAACTCTCGCTGGCTTGCGGGCTCACTGCTGGTCGCATCGATGGTGCAGGCCGCCCCCATTCTGGCTCAGCAGGCTCCCGCCGGCAGCATGACGCTCACCGAGGCTGTCCGTCAGGCCGTTAATGAGAACCCTGAGGTGCGGGCCGCCTGGCACGCCTTCCAAGCCTCACGTAATGAAGTCGACGTGGCGCGTGGGGGCTATTTTCCTAGTGTGGATGCCACCGCGGGCGTTGGGCGTGAAGCGGTGTCCGATGACGGTGCCGGCAGCTACAGCACCGATTTCGTCGAACTGACCCTTACACAGATGCTGTATGACGGCTTCTCGACCCAAAATGAAGTGGCGCGCCTCGACCAGGCCAAGCAGGTGCGCTTCTTTGAGCTGCTCGATGCCAGTGAAGAAGTGGCGTCCGATGTCTTCCGCGCCTATGAGGACGTGCGCCGCTATCGTGAGCTGGTGTCGCTGGCGCAGGATAACTATGCCAAGCATCTGCGTGTCTACCGTCAAATCGAGGAGCGCGTTACGTCAGGCTCAGGCCGGCGTGTCGATCTGGAACAGATCAGCGGTCGTCTGTCACTGGCAGAATCTAATCTGATGACCGAGGCGGCTAACCTTCACGATGTCAGTGCCCGCTTCCAGCGTCTGGTGGGGGAGGTTCCGTCGTCTACGTTGGTACCGCCTCCAGCGTTGGATCAGGCGTTGCCCGCCTCATTGCAGAACGCCCTGAACATGGCGTACCAGGGCAATCCTGGTTTTCATGCCGCCATCAAGAATATCGAGGCGACGCGTAATGAGCTGGCCGGAACGCGTTCGGCCTACCAGCCACGGCTCGAGTTTCGGGCGCGGACGGGACGTGACAACGAACGCTCGGGCGTGACCCGTCGCGATGGCAGCTCTGCGGAGCTGGTGGCCACCATGAACCTGTACCGAGGCGGCAGCGATCAGGCGCGCTTCCGTCAGGTCAGCGACGAGGTCGAACGCAGCATCAGCCTGCGCGAACAGGAGTGCGTCGGCCTTCGTCAGACCACGTCGATCGCCTATCAGTCTGCCCGGCGGCTCGAAGAGCAACAGCGCTATCTGAACCAGCACCGGCAGCATATCGACCGCGTGCGTGGCGCCTATCAGCAGCAGTTCGATATTGGCCAGCGGACTCTGCTGGACGTGCTGGATAGCGAGAACGAGTACTTCGATGCCAGCCGTGCCTATGCCAATGCCCTCTATGATCAGCGCATTGCCGAAGCGGAAACCCTGGCCGCCATGGGGGCGCTGCTCACTCAGCTCGAGGTGCGCCGCGAGGGGTTGCCATCTCTTGGTGAAATCGGCAGCAAGGGCGTCACGGTCGACGCTGACGCGATCTGCCCGGCACAAGGGCCGGCAAGTCTTACGCTTGATGACCTGACGGCCGGCCTTGATGTGCCCGAGTCTGCTTCGCCTGATATCGTGCTCTCGGCGGATGCGCTGTTCGCGCCTGGAAGCGCCGAGCTGTCTGCCCAGGCGAGGGAGGAACTTGCGGGCCTGGCAGCGGAGCTCAAGGCCCGCAACGATCTGGCCCGCGTCGTCATTGCCGGCCATGCCGACAGTACCGGCAGCGATGCCATCAACGAGCCGCTGTCGCAGGCGAGGGCCGATCAGGTGGCCGGTTATCTGGCGACCCGCGGGGTGGACAGGGCGCTGCTGGTCGCACGTGGCTTCGGGTCTCGCCAGCCGGTGGCAACGAATGATACGGCCGAGGGGCGTCGCGCGAACCGCCGTGTCGAGATCACATTTGAGACGTTGGACTTCGGCTTCGATGCCTCGACGATGCGCCCGGGGTCACTTTCCGTTGCCTACAGCAGCGACGCCGTTGGCGGTGCCACCACTACGCCGAAGGCTGATGCCCCAACCACCTATCTCCAGGTGGCGGCACTGAGCGCCGTGGATCGGGCACGGGCCCTAAAAGAGGAGCTGACGGTACGTCTTGCCAGCGAGCTGCGGGTACTCAGTGACGGTGACCTGCATCGCGTTCAGGTAGGCCCGGTGGCCGCGAAGGAGCTTCCCTCGCTGCAGGCCCGGCTGCAAGCATTGGGCTACACCGAGGCCTTTGTTGTGAAATCGGAACAGCCAAGCTGAATGCATTAGGCCTTGAGACGACAATCGGGCCAGTGCTGCATGCCGACCTGGCCAGAGTCTGGCTCGAGTCTTCTTATTGTTTGAATCGTCGAGGTTCCATTGACCAGTGATGCGAAAAAGGCCAAGGACGCCTCCCACGAGCTGCCTGCTCAAGACACGCCAACACCACAAGACGACTTGCTGGCATGCCTGCAGGTGGTGGCTCGGGCTCATGACCGGGAAACCAATCCAGACACGCTGACGGCGGGTCTGCCGCTGGAAGAGGGACGCCTAACGCCCTCGGTGTTCGCGCGCGCCGCCAAGCGCGCCGGCCTATCGGCGCGCCATACGCGATGCCGGCTGGTTCAACTTAACCCGTCGCTGTTCCCGGTGGTATTGCTGCTCGAGCCAATGCGTGCTTGTGTCTTGCTGTCGTTGGACGTCACCGAGCGTCAAGCCAAGGTGATCTTTCCTGAACTTGGCGAGGCGGTGGTCGAGGTGTCGCTGGATGAGCTTCAGGCTCGCTACAGTGGCCGCGCGCTCTATGCTCGCCCGGCCTTTCGGTTTGATGCTCAGAGCCCGCAGCGCGGCGCTACCCGACACGGCCACTGGTTCTGGGATGTGATTCGCGAGAATCGTCGCGTCTATCGTGATGTCCTGATCGGTTCGGCAATGATCAATCTCTTCGCCATTGCGATGCCGCTGTTTGTGATGAACGTCTATGATCGCGTGGTCCCGAATCATGCGGCCGAGACACTCTGGGTGCTGGCGATCGGCATCTTCGTGGTGCTGTGTTTTGATCTGGCCCTGCGTCTGATGCGCAATGCCTTCGTGGATCTCGCCGCTAGTCGCGCCGACGTCAAGCTCTCCTCGTCGATTATGTCGAGGGTCCTGGGTATGCGGATGGAGGGGAAGCCCGCCTCTTCGGGCTCTTTCGCCTCGACGCTGCAGTCCTTCGAATCCGTGCGTGCTTTCATCGGTTCCGCGACGGTGGTAGGGCTGGTCGATCTGCCGTTTGTGCTGCTTTTCGTCACCATTATCGCCTTGATTGGCGTGCCTTTGGTCATCCCGATCCTTATCGGCATCGTTTTTGTATTGCTTTATGGTTTGGCCGCTCAGCGTCGGTTGCATGAGCTCTCGGCAACGACCTGGCGTGCTAGCGCGCAACGCAATGCCACCCTGGTAGAGTCGCTTGGCAACCTGGAAACCGTGAAAGCACTGCGTGCTGAAGGACGTATTCAGGCTATCTGGGAAAGGTCCACGGCCTTCTTGTCACGCACCTCGGCTCAGCTTCGCCTGACCGCTTCTTCGGTGACCAGTGTGGCAATGTGGACGCAGCATACGGTGGCTGTGGCGGTGATCGTGGTCGGCGTCTATATGATCATCGCAGGGGATTTGACCCAGGGCGGCTTGATCGCTGCCTATCTGCTGTCGTCCCGGGCCATGGCGCCGATCAGTCAGTCGGCGGGGCTGCTGGCGCAATATCACCAGTCATCGACATCTCTTGCGTCATTGAATGAGGTCATGGCCCAGCCAACCGAACGCGCCGACCAGCAGCAATGGGTTTCTCGCCCGCTGATCCGTGGCGATATCGAATTCTCGCGGGTGTCGTTGTGTTACCCGAACGAGCAGCGTGAGGCGTTGCGTGAGGTATCGCTTAAGTTGGCGGCGGGGGAAAAGCTGGCCTTGCTGGGTCGGGTCGGGTCGGGCAAGTCGACCCTGAATAAGCTACTGCTCGGGCTCTATCAGCCCACTGCTGGTGCGGTGACCATCGATGGGGTGGATATTCGCCAGTTCGATCCACTGGAACTTCGTCGGCATATTGGCTATGTGCCACAGGATGTCAGCCTGTTCTTCGGCTCTCTGCGCGACAACGTGATCGCCGGTGGCGGTAGTGATGGGGTGAGTGACGAGACCTTGCATTGGGCCATCGACGTCGCGGGGCTCAAGGACTTCGTCAACAGTCACCCGCAAGGGCTGGATATGCCGGTCGGGGAACGGGGGGAGCGGCTCTCCGGCGGGCAGCGTCAGGGCGTGGCGATTGCCCGTGCGCTGGTGCACGACCCGCAGATCCTGCTGCTCGATGAGCCGAGCAGTGCCATGGACCATGCAAGCGAAGAAGCCTTCAAGAAGCGTCTGTCGGCGCTTGCCAAGGCCAAGACGGTCATCGTGGTGACGCACCGGACCTCGTTACTATCCCTGGTGGACCGGGTGGCCGTGGTCGATGGTGGCAAGATTGTGGCCGACGGGCCGCGGGATCAGGTCGTCGAGGCGCTGCGCAATGGCAAGATCGGGAGGGCAGCACGATGAGCCGAAAGGACGAATCCTCGCGCCATGCAGAGCAGAAAGGCTTCGAGGCCGTTGGTCATGTATCGGCCCAAGGGGGGAAGGTGTTGCGCCCGCTGATCGATCGGCTCTTCGCCAAGCGCGTGTCTGCTGCTCACCTTGATCGTGACTGGGCCACGGATGCGGATTGGGCGCGCATTCAGCAAGAGCCCCTGCGTGCTCGGGCGCTGCTTTACGGCATGGTGCTGGCCATAGTGAGCCTGATGGTATGGGCCTATTTTGCAGAACTCGATGAGGTCAGTCGCGGCACCGGGCGGGTGATTCCTTCCTCCCAGCTGCAGCGCGTGCAGTCGTTTGACGGCGGGGTGGTCAATGCGATTCTGGTTGAGGAAGGCGAGAAGGTCGAGGCCGGTCAGCTATTAATGCGTATCGACCCGACCCGCTTCATTTCGACGTTTCGTGAGAACCGTGCTCGGGCGCAGGCCCTGCAGGCACGGGCCGCGCGTCTGCGTGCCCTGGCAACTAGCAGCGACTTCGATCCGCCCGAGACGCTGCGTGCCGAGGCTCCCGAGCTCGTGGCTCAGGAGTCAGCGCTCTATGCCAGCGGCCTGTCGGCGCTTGCCGAGCAGCAGGGCGTGCTGCAGGAGCGTCTCAGTCAGCGTCAGGCCGAACTCGCCGAAGCCCAGTCGCGGCTGGCCACGGCGAGCCGCGAACTCAGCCTGGCTTCACGGGAGCTGACGCTGACGCGCCCCTTGCTTAACTCCGGTGCCGTGTCAGAGGTGGAGGTGCTGCGTCTTGAGCGGGAAGTCTCTCGCGTCAGGGGCGATCGAAACCAGGCCCAGTCTCAGGTGGCGCGGCTTGAATCCGCGGCAGAAGAAGCCCGGGCCCAGCTTCGAGAGGCGCAGGCGGAAAAACGTAGCGAATGGCGCAATCAGCTCTCCGAAACCCTCTCCGAGCTTTCTACGCTCGATGAATCCAGCACCGGGCTCGAGGATCGTGTGCGACTGGCGGAGATTCGTTCGCCGGTCGATGGCATCGTGCAGCGCATGACCATCACGACGATCGGCGGTGTCGCACAGCCTGGCCAGGACGTGGTCGAGATCGTGCCAAGCGACGATCAGTTGCTGGTCGAGGCGCGTATCGCTCCGCAGGATATCGCCTTTCTGCGACCGGGCCAGCCGGCCACCATTAAACTCACGGCCTACGATTTCGCGGTCTATGGCGGTGTGCCGGCAGAGCTCGAGCATATCAGCGCCGACACCATCACCGATGAAGAAGGCAATACCTTCTATCTGGTGCGGGTCAAGACGCAGACCGATGCGCTGAATAATGGCCTCGACATCATTCCCGGCATGACCGCTGAAGTGGATATTCTCACCGGAAAGCGCACGGTCATGGAATACCTGCTCAAACCCCTGCTGCGCGCCCAGCAGAACGCCTTAACGGAGCGCTGAGTCGATGATGCAACACTGGATTCTTTTATCGTCTGACCAGGTGCCGATGCGCTGGCGCGAGGCTTTTCCCGAGGGGCGCGCCGGTGATGAATCCGTTGTGCATGATGAGCGAGAAGGGCCATGCCACGCATGGGTGCCGAGCCATTTGCCGGATTGGGAAGAAACGGTGGCACGGCTCGCCGCGCGAGGTGCCGTGGTCTGCGTGCTGGCGCTGCAACCGCAAAGCCGCGAGGCGCTTCGTGCCTTGGCTGCTGGCGCGCGAGGGTATGCCCACTTGCTATCGCCCGCGGAGTTGCTCAAACAGGTCGCCTTGGTGACCGAGCATCAGGGGATCTGGGTGGGCAGCGAGCTCTTGTCTCAGGTCGTCGGGTCCAGCTTTCGGGCTCTTGGTGGGCGTGAGGGTGTTCAGGTCGAGCGGTTGGAGCGTCTAACCCAACGCGAGCGTTCGGTTGCCCTGGCTGTGGCCGAAGGCCACAGCAATAAGGAGGTAGCCAGGCAGCTCGACATCACCCCGCGCACGGTGAAGGCACACCTGGGTGCCATCTTTCGCAAGCTCGAAGTGCGTGACCGGATGCAGTTGGTCCTCATGCTCTCTCGCCAGGAAACCCCCACTCCCCAGCACTAGTCTTCGCCTACTGTACTATCGGTACAGTATCCCTTGCGTCGTTCACGCCGTAGCCTGACTGGCATAAGCCATATTTCGGCCTTCGACCCTGATGTCGGAGGCGCTGCCCCAGTTGGGAGTGTTCATCATGTCCATCGCAACCGTTGTCTCTATTTCTGGTCAGGCTTGGGCGCGAGACGCCGAAGGTGATCTTCGTGAGCTGCAGCAGGGTGACCAGCTTCTGGATGGTGAGACCTTGGTGACCTCCGATAGCGGCGCGGTGCAGCTGGATTTCGAGGATGGTCTGCCGCCGGTTGCGATTGGTGGTGGCCAGCAGGTGGCGATGAGCGGCGAGTTGGATGCAGACGAGCCTGTCGAGCCGGATGAGGCCAGTGCCCAGGACGAGGGCATCGACGCTTTACTGGCGGCGCTGGACGGAGAGGGCGATCTGCTTGATGACCTGGAGGCAACCGCCGCCGGTGGTGGAGATGGCGCTGAAGGCGGCGGCCATAGCTTCATTCAGCTGGCGCGTATTGTGGAATCCGTTGATCCTCTGGCCTTCGCTTTCGATACCGCGCGCGCAAACAATATCGACAGTGAGCTGCGGGGGGCGCCGGCATTCCTTGATAGCCCGTCGGCCAATGTTGCACCTGAGGCAAGCAATGACGCCTTCACCACCAATGAAGACACCGCGCTGAGCGGTGCCAACGTGCTGGCTAATGACACCGACCCCGAGGGCGATAGCCTCTCGGTCAGCGACGCCGGTTCCCGTCAGGTGACCTTCACCGGTCCCGATGGCTTCACGGTGACCGCCGAGGTCACCATCGACGAAGGTGGCAACGTGAGCTTCGACCCGTCCGGCGCCTTCGATGCCCTGGGCGTCGGTGAAGCCGCCACCGGCACGCTCACCTACACCGTCAGTGATGGCAGCGCCACCGATACCGCCAGCGTGACCCTGACCGTCAACGGCGTGAACGACGCCCCGACCGCCGGTAATGACGGCACCGGCGCCGCCGATGACGTCTTCACTACCGACGAAGACACCGCGCTGAGTGGCGCCAACGTGCTGGCTAATGACACCGATCCGGAAAATGACGCGCTGACCGTCAGCGACGCCGG
>NZ_FNCI01000027.1 GCF_900100755.1 Onishia taeanensis | reverse complement strand
CCCGGGCGGCCTTCTCGACGTCGCCGAATCCTCCGGTATTCTGGGGGATGATACCCATCAACTGAGGCGGGGTCCGGTGGCCGGCCAGCTGGTCGTCCCGCGTGATGTTTTTGATGTTCCAGAACTCGTCCTTCGCCGCGACCTCGCTCACCGGAATGATCTGCACGCCGTCTTTCTTGCCACTCGGAGAGTAGAGGAAGAGGTTGCGGAAATTCCCAGGACCTTTGCTGTCTTTCAGGGCCTGCCGCATCGCGTCGATGTCCTTCTGGTCATGGGCCGGGTCGTTGACGTACATGATGAAGCCGGCGTGGCTGCCGTTGAGGTAATAGCGGCGGCGAAACAGTGTCGCCGACTCGTTGAGCCATGCCGATTGCAGGCTGCCCAGGTAGTCCGGAACGCCATAGATGGATTGGTCGATGTCGGGCTCGAGCAGGTGCACCACCCTACCCTTCGGCAATTCGGTGCGATCCAGGTAGTTGGGTGCCCACCAGTAGCGATCGGCGTTCAGTCCTCCCCTGCGCATGTACTTGGCGCGCAGGTGGCGGAACGGCAGCCGTTTGCCCAGCCGTCCGCGCACTTCTTCCAGGTACCCATTCCCTAACACCAGGTAGTCGAGGGCCAGGCCGCTGAACGCTTGGCGACCTAGCAGCGGGTGCGGCTTAAACGTCTTCAGCAAAATGTTACGCTTCACCTGGAGCGCCGAGCCATGGTGAGCGGTAGCGCGGTAGGACTGGGCGAGCACAGACAGTGGTATCGGCGGTTCGTACCACTCGTCCGGAGACAGGAAGAGCCCTTCATAGAGCATGTCGCGCACGCTGGTCACCGGCTCGGGATCGCCGAAGCTGAACGCCTCGGCGCGCGGGCTGCCAGTAGTTGAAGTGCCGGTGGCCACCGGAGTGGCCGGGGCCTCGGCGCTGGTGTAGGCCGGCACCCGATAGCGGGGCTTGTCGCTCATGGCGGTGGTCTCACTCATTCGTACATCTCCATCATTGACTGTCCGGTGCCCTCGGCGGGGCCATCGATCGGTTCGTGACTGAGGGCGTGCATCGCCGCCCAGGCCAGGTCGGCGTGGCCGGTGGCCTGGCTGCGCCCGCTGGTGTAGGTGAATTGGCGGCCGGAGGCGGTGAGCTCGCGCTTGATGGCCATGAACGACTGCGCCATGTCACTCCAGCCGGCATCGAACTCCAGGCGGTCCTTGCGCATGATCTGCTGCGCCTGCATGACGAGGCGCCCCTTGACCGCCGGGTCATAGCGGAAGCGGGTCAGGGTCGGGAACCACTTCTCGACGTGCTCTGCCACGGCCTCGCCCAGGCCGCTGACGTCGATGCCGATATGCTCGATGCGATAGGTCTCGCGGAAGGATTTGATGAAATCCGCCTGCGCTTCATAGTCCTCGCCCTTGAGGCGGTGGCGCTCAAGAATGCGGTGTTTCTCGTCGGCGGTGCGGGCCGGCAGCACCACCGCCAGGCCGGCGCCATCGCCATCCTCGCCGGTACCGGTCGGGTCGTAGCCGATCCACACACCCCGATCACCCACCGGGCGCGGGGCAAATGGCCGGTAGTCGTCCCAGACCTCCCAGCTGTCGACCATGCAGGGATGCACCATCGCCAGCGGGAACGCCGACTGGCTGTCATCGACGAACTGGCACATCAGCAGGTTGGCAAATTCCTCGTCGCTGTACTCCAGGCGCAGCTGCTCGAGGTCGAACAGATCGCAGCCGCCGGCGATGGCGTCTTCGACGGTGACGATCTGCCGCCACTGGCCATCGGCGCACAGCTGGCCGGCGGCGCAGGCGGCGTGGGAGACATCGAACTCGGCCCGATCCTTCTTCGCCCGGCGTTTGTTGAACAGCTCGCCGGACCAGAACGGATAGGCTTCATGGCCCAGGCTCGAGGGAGTCGAGAAGTATGTCTGGCGCCACTTCTTGTGCATCGCCATGCCGCTGGTGACTTTCCGGAACTCCTGGAAGCGGTGGATCCAGAAGTACTCGTCAAGGTAGACGTCGCCGTGGTAGCCCTGGGCCGTTTTCGAGTTTGTACCCAGGAAGTGCAACTCGGCCCCGTTGTCGAGAACCAAGGGATCGCCCTTGAGGTCGACATCGGTGGCGTCCTTGACGAACTGAACGATGTAGTTACGAAAGATGTGAGCCTGCGCCTTCGAGGCACTGAGGAAGATCTTGTTGCGGCCGTGCTCGAACGCATCGACGATCGCCTCGCGGGCGAAATACCAGGTCGCGCCGATCTGGCGACTCTTGAGGATGTTGCGAATGCGGTGCTTCTGCCCCGCTTCGTACCAGTGCTCCTGGTAGGCGAAAAGCGACTCGTGGAACGCCGCCTTGAGCTGCTCGATCTGTTCGTCATCCAGGGCGTTGCGGCGCGCCTTCTTCTTCGGCCCTGCATTGCGGGCCTCGATGTTCGGGTTGAGGTCGGCCTCGTTGCCGCTCTCGCGGTACCGGTGCACCCGGGCCAGCCGCTCGATCTGCCGCCCGAGCAGGTCGATCTCTTTGAAGTCCTTCCCCTCTTTGCCCTCCTTGCCGATCAGCTGCACCAGGCGCGCTTCGAGTGCGCCTTCGACTCGCTGAGTGGGAGTGGCGTCCTCCCAGGCATCGCGCTGTTTCCAACTGTGAACCGTGGCGGCTTTTTCGCCGATGAACTCGGCAATGCGCGCGACACGCCAGCCCTGCCAGTAGAGGTGGCGGGCAGTCAGGCGCGGCGAATCGGGGCTGTCGTTGGGCATCGTTGTCATGCCCGCCAGCGTACCCGCGCGCGCGGGTGTCGCCGGCCCGGGCTATTTGTGGCGGAGGGGCGTCACAACGCGGACGCGTTGAGGCTCGCGCCCGGGGCGCGGAACCTGTCGGCAACGTACCGACAACCACCCTGGAGACACTCCATGCCCATTTTCCGCGTCGCCACCGAAGGCGCCACCACCGACGGCCGGGAGATCTCGCGTGATTGGATCACGCAGATGGCCGCCAACTACGACCCCAAGAAGTACGGCGCGCGCGTCTGGCTCGAGCATATGCGCGGCATGTTCGCCGATGGTCCGTTCCCCGCGCTTGGCGACATCAAAGCGGTAGAGGCTCGCGAGGTCGAAGACGGCAAGTTGGGCCTGTTCGCCGACATCGACCCGACCGACAAGCTCAAAGAGATCAACGGCCAGCGCCAAAAGATCTACACGAGCATCGAGGTCAACCCGAATTTCGCCGATACCGGCGAGGCCTACCTTGAGGGCATTGGCGTTACAGACTCTCCGGCAAGCCTGGGTACCGAAATGCTCAAGTTCAGCCGTGATGCCGGCGACAAGTCGCCACTAGCTGCCCGAAAGCAGAAGCCAAGCAACGTCTTCACCGCCGCTGTCGAGACCGAGCTCGACTTCACCGAGCAGCCGCCGGCGCCGGAAGGCCCGAGCCTATTCGACCGCGTCACTGCCCTATTCAAGAAGCACGACGCCAAGACCGCCAAGGGCTTCGAGGCCTTCAGCCAGGATCTCGAGCAAACCCTTGAGGTGTTCGTGCAAAAACACGGTGAGCTCGATGAAGAGTTGAAGAAACGCCCCAGCGCCGAGGCGTTCAATGAGCTCAAGGAGGCCCACGCGGCCACCCAGTCCAAGCTCGACGAGCTCTACACCAAGCTCGACAACACCCCCGACACCCCGCCTCGCAGCGCTGCCACCGGCGGCGACGGCGCTCAACAGACCGACTGCTAAGGAAGCCGCCTCATGCGCAACGACACACGCTTCGCCTTCAACAAACTGACCCAGCGAATCGCCGAGCTCTCCGGCGTTTCCAGCGCGACCGAGAGCTTTGCGGTCGAACCCAGCGTCCAGCAGACGCTTGAAACCAAGATGCAAGAGACCTCGGCTTTTCTCAGCGAGATCAACATCGTCGGCGTTGATGAGCTCAAGGGCGAGAAGCTGGGCCTTGGCATCAGCGGCCCGATCGCTGGACGCACCGACACGACGGCCAAAGACCGTACCCCGCGCGACCTGACCAGCCTGGATGCCAACCAGTACGAGTGCGTATCGACCGAGTTCGACACCTTCCTGTCCTGGCAGAAGATGGATGCCTGGGCCAAGTTCCGCGATTTCCAGGTGCGGGTACGCAACGCCATCCTTCGCCAGCAGGCGCTGGACCGCATCATGATCGGTTTCAACGGCACCAGTGCCGCCGCCGAGACCGACCGCGCCACCTATCCGCTTCTGCAGGACGTCAACAAGGGCTGGCTGCAGCAATACCGCGACAACGCCCCGGCCCGCGTGATGAGCGAGGGCGGTACAGCCGGCGAAGTGCGTGTCGGCCCGGGTGGCGACTACGAGAACCTCGACGCCCTGGTCTACGACGTGGTCAACGAGCTGATCGACCCCTGGCATCGCGAATCCACCGAACTGCGCGCGATCTGTGGGCGCAAGATCCTCGCCGACAAGTACTTCCCGCTGATCAACCAGGACAACGCGCCCACCGAGCAGCGCGCGCTGGACCTGATCGTCAGTCAGAAGCGAATGGGCGGCCAGCAGGCAGCGCGGGTGCCTTACTTCCCGGACGGCGCTTTGCTGATCACCCCGACCAGCAACCTCTCCATGTACTACCAGAACGGCTCACGTCGCCGTTACATGAAGGACGAGCCCAAGCGCAAGCGCGTCGAGAACTACGAGAGCTCCAACGACGCCTATGTCGTCGAGGACTTCGGCGCCGGCTGCCTGGTGGAAAACATCATCTTCGGCGACTGGTCCGTCTAAGGAGAGCTGAATGCAAAGCCCCGCCCGTAAGCACTTTGCGCGCGTCACCGCCGCGAAGGCGGCCGGTGATGCCGGCCCCGGCCGGCCCCAGACCGGCGAGCAGTACGAGATCCACGCCGCCGCGCTCTGGGAGGCGCGTCGCACCCTCAAGGCCATCAAGTCCACCGAAGCCAAGGTCGCCAAGAAGCGCGAGCTGCTGCCGGACTTCGAGAGCTACGTCACCGGCGTGCTCGAGGGCGGCAACGGCGCCCAGGACGACGTGCTGATGACCGTGATGCTGTGGCGCCTGGACGTCGGCGATCTCGCCGGCGGCATCGCCATCGCCGAATACGCCCTGCGCCATGGCCTCGACACCCCCGACCGCTTCGAGCGCGACACCGCCAGCCTGGTGGTCGAACAGGTCGCCGAAGAGGCAATGCGGCTGCTCGAGGCGCCCTATGCAGAAGGCGCCGTGGGTGAAGCCGCCGCCGCCAACGACGCCGCCGAGATGGCCATGCACCTGGCACGCGTCGAGGCCCTGACCCGCGACGCCGACATGCACGACCAGATCCGAGCCAAGCTGCACAAGGCCCTGGGCTATGCCCAGCGCGCCCGCGGTGGCCACGCCGAGGAAGCCCTCGCCAACCTGCGCCGCGCCCTGGAGCTCAACGACCGGGTGGGCGTGAAGAAGGACATCGAGAAGCTCGAGCGCGAGCTCAAGAACGCTGGCCAGGGCACTGAGAAAGGGGAAGGGAATAACTCATGAAGAAGATAACCAAGTGGTCTATGCGACTGACGATCATTTCCCTGTGCTCGTTGGGCATTCTAGTGGGCATCCACGCCGCGGCATCTGCTGCCGTGCCGGCTCTCACCGAGGAAATCGCCGACACGGCAATCGAACTGCTAGATAGCGGAGACATCGAGCCCTCGGAGGCGATCGCCAAGCTCGAGCACGTCGAAGCGATCACCCGCGAGCACGATGTGAGCACCCAGGTGCGCGCCAAGCTGCACCATGCCCTGGGCTACGCCTACATGTCGCAAGGCGGGAACGACCCCCAGGCGCTCCATCACCTAAGCCGTGCCCTGCAGTTGCACGATAGCGGCGGCAACACGGATGAAATCCAGCGCCTCCAGCGCGAGTTAAAGAACGCTGGCCAGGGTGCCACCGAGAAAGACACCCCGGCCTGACCCCGAGTCGCACGCCGACGCCAAGGGGGCGCCGGGGGAGAGCGGGCCTTGGCCCTATCTCGTCGATCCCGGCCCACCCCCTTCCTAACAACCACACCGAGCTGCCGCAATGTCCCTGATCGCCGCCGGTACCGGCACCGCCCCTGCCGATCCTGAGAGCATCGCCAACAACGGTTTCTGGCCGAATATCGAGCCGTCGGACTGCCGCGATACCGAGCGCCTGGACGGCACCGTCACCGCTGCCCGGCTCGCCTGGGCGTTGCAGGTGGCCATGGCCGACATCAACCGCCAACTGGCGGACTGGCAGCAGGCCCGCCAGGAAGAGGGCGCCGCGACGCTCGACGACGTGGACGCGCCGACCTGGGCCGTGGCCGGGCATTACGCCCTGCTCTACCGCCGGGCCGTTTACGCCACCGCCCATGCCTCGTTGCTCGAGCGTTATCGCGAGATCTCAGCTACCGAGGCTGGCGACGAGCGCGGCGAAGCCAAGGACCTGGCCGCCGACGACGTGCGACGCGACGCGCGCTGGGCGGTGGCCGAGATCGTTGGCCGTCATCACACAACAGTCGAGCTGATCTGACGATGCGCACCGTCTACGCGCACCAGTACGAGACCCTCGACGCGCTGTGTTATCGCGTGCTCGGCGAGACCGCCGAGATCACCGAACAAGTGCTCAGGCTCAACCCGGGGCTCGCCGAGCTGGGTCCCCGGCTGCCCCAGGGCACCGCCGTCATTCTGCCCGGCGCCGCCCCCGAGGCACCCCGCGTCGATACCATCCAGCTCTGGACCTGAAACACAACCGATCACGCCGAGGACCACATGGCCGAACCCAGCACCACCACCGCCGTCGCCACCGCCACCGGGCTCGCCGCCCTGGTCGGCTGGCTGCCAGGCGTCGATGCCAACGCCGTGATCGGTGCCTTCTGCGGCGCATCGCTGTTCGTGATCAGCGCCAAGGATCTCGGCATGTTCGAGCGGTTTGCCTACCTGGTGATCAGCCTGCTGATCGGCTACCTGGGTGGGCCGGCCGTGCTCGGCCAGTGGATCGCGCATAGCGCGGTATCCGCTTTTATCGGCGCGGCAACGGCAGTCACCGCCGGGCTGCGTGCCATCGAAGGCGTCAAGACGCTCGACCTCAAGTCGCTGCTGGGAGGACGCAAGTGAGTATCCCGACCCTCGTCACATTGATCTGCGCCGTGCTGATCTGTGCGCGGCTGCTCACCTACCGTCGCCGCGGCGCCCGCTACCGGCTCGGCTATTCCTGCGCCGCCTGGCTGCT
>NZ_FNCI01000028.1 GCF_900100755.1 Onishia taeanensis | reverse complement strand
TACTGCGCTCGCCCATACGGCGTTAAAAATCGGCTCAAGATGCTCATTTACACCCCGTAAACTCCGCTCTTTCGCCGTTTTTTGCCTTGTCTGGCTTTCGCTCGTCGACTTTTCAGACACAGCCTAGGCCGGCTGGCGCGATAGCGTGGTGGGCACATTGCCGAGGTGAAGGTGAACGGCGCAGGCCACGCGCAGCATCGAGGCCAGGTTGGGCACGCTGCCCTTTTCTGCGATGACTTCGCCGTAGAGCTTGCTGATGAAGCGCCCGGCCGTCATGCCCTGCTCGCTTGCCAGGCAGTCGAGGATATCCCAGAACTCGTTTTCCAGCCTGACGCTGGTCACGCTGCCCTGCAGGCGGACCGAGCGGGTGGTGCTTTCATAGCGTTTGGGATGAGTGGACGCATAGACATGGCACATGGCGTTACCCGCCGCAGAGGATGGTAATGATGTCTACATTAGCTGCATGGCGAGCAGAGAGCCATCGAGAAGCGCTCAACTTCTACCTTCGGCTAAGTAGTAACCCGCTGTTACCCCACTCCTCTCTTTCCGGCATAGCCTCGAAATCAGATGCCGCCACGCCGCCGACGTGGCGAGACATCGCCGACTGCGAGGTCGCTGCCTGATGCCGTGTCCTCACTGTTCGCTTACATGGGGAGATTCGTCATGCCGTCCACATCGCTATCACGCCGTACCTTTCTGAAAACGACCGGCGGTGCCCTGGTAGGTACCTTGGCCTTCGCCAGTGGGCCTATCGCTCTGCTGGCCCCCAGCCGCAGCTGGGCCATGCCGCTGGATGTTCTGAGCTCCCACGACGGTGAGGTGCTGCTTCAGGTCACGAAACACCTGTTCCCGCACTCCGGCCTCGAGGATGCCGTCTATGCCTTCGTGGTCAAAGACCTGGACCGTGCCGCCGAGGCCGGTGAGGTCCGAACCCTGCTCCAGGGAGGCATCAAGGCGCTCGATGATGATGCCAGCGGTGACTGGCTGGCGCTGGCGCCAGAAGATCAGTACCTGCGGGTTGCCTCGCTTGAAGGCACGCCCTTCTTCGAGAAGGTCCGCTCCACGGCCATCGTCTCGCTATACAACAATCCCCTGGCCTTCGCCCATTTCGGCTACCAGGGCGAGGAGGGCGACAAGGGCTACCTCTACAACGGATTCAGTGACCTGACCTGGCTGCCTGAGCCGCCACAGCCTGCCAACGGCTATATGCCCGGTGAAGTGCCGTCCTGAATCCTAAGGAACCACTGCATAAATGCCTGCACGAGCGATTGACTGCGTTGCGCGGTACTCGAAGGCTCGCCTAACCCCATGTTATGTCTCGCCTTCTGCGTTCCGTGCGCCTTGCCCTTCATCTCGTTCGGCGATTTATTCAGCGTTCCCCTAAAAACAAGATAAAAAAACAATACGAGTAGAGGAGAGCCATCATGGCCATGACTGACAAACAGACCCGTTTCCAGCATGACGACGATCATGTGGCAGTGATCATCGGTTCTGGCGCAGGCGGGGGCACCTTGGCTAACGAACTGGCCCAGCAGGGCATCGATGTCGTCGTGCTCGAGGCCGGCGCGATTCATACCCGCGACGACTTTCTGGCCGACGAGTGGGCGTCTTTCAGCCAACTGGCGTGGCTGGACCCGCGAACCACCTCCGGCAGCTTTCGGCTGGCCAAGGACTTCCCCAACCTGCCGGCCTGGATCGTCAAGTCGGTGGGGGGTACCACGGTGCACTGGGCTGGCGCGAGCCTGCGCATTCAGCCCCATGAATTCCGAGCCCTGAGCGAATACGGCAAGGTCGAGGGGGCCAACCTGCTCGATTGGCCGGTGAGCTATGACGAGCTGGCGCCCTATTACGCGCGAGCCGAAGACCGCATGGGCGTGACCCGCACCAATGACATCCCCGGCCTGCCGGGCAACAACAACTTCCATGTGATGTACGCTGGCGCCAAGAACCTGGGCTATGAGTGCAACACCGGGCATATGGCGATCAACAGCCAGATCCGTGATGGTCGGGCGTCCTGCCAGCAGCGCGGCTTCTGCTTCCAGGGCTGCCGCACCGGCGCCAAGTGGTCGACGCTCTACACCGAGCTGCCGGCGGCGATTGCCACGGGGCATATGGAGCTAAGGCCCCAGTCGCATGTGGCCCATATCGAGCATGATGACCAGGGCAAGGTGACAGGCGTGGTCTACTTCGATGCCAATGGCAACCAGCAGCGGCAAAAGGCACGGCTGGTGGCCGTCGCCGGTAATTCACTGGAAACACCGCGGCTGCTGCTCAATTCGGCGTCATCGCTGTTTCCGGATGGCCTGGCCAATAGCTCAGGCCAGGTTGGGCGCAATTACATGCGCCATATGACCGGTTCGGTTTACGCCACCTTCGATGACCCGGTGCATATGTATCGCGGCACCACCATGGCCGGGATCATTTCCGACGAGGCGCATCATGACGCATCGCGGGGCTTTGTCGGTGGCTATGAGATGGAAACCCTGTCGCTGGGCCTACCGTTCATGGCCGCTTTCCTCGACCCCGGTGCCTGGGGCAGCGACTTCACCGGCGCGCTCGACCAGTACGACCATATGGCCGGCATGTGGCTGGTGGGCGAGGACATGCCCAGGGAAAGCAATCGCATTACGCTCAACTCCGATCTCAAGGATGCCTACGGCATGCCGGTGGCCAACGTCCATTACGACGATCATCCCAACGATATCGCGATGCGCGAACATGCCTATCGACAAGGCTCGGCGATCTACGAATCGGTGGGAGCCAAGAACATCTATCGCACGCCGCCCTATCCCTCGACCCATAATCTGGGGTCGTGTCGCATGAGCAAGAGCGCCCAGGACGGGGTCTGCAACGGCTATGGGCAGAGCCACGACATTGCCAACCTGTTCATCTCCGATGGCAGCCAGTTCACGACCTCGGCGGCGGAGAACCCGACGCTGACCATCGTCTCGCTGGCGATTCGCCAGGCCGAGCATATTGGCCAGCTAATGAAAGAGGGAAGCATCTAGCCTTGCTCGTCACTATCACGGGGGTGGAAGTTATCCCGATCCGCCCCCATACCCTACTCAACCGCAATGACTAGAAGGGAGATCCCATGAGCTTTACCGGAGAGCAGCATCCCGGCGTTCAGGCGCCCACCGCCGAGTCCCAGGGCTTTCGCCTCAACCACACCATGGTGCGGGTCAAGGATCCCGAAAAGTCGCTGGCCTTCTATACTCGCGTGTTCGGCATGCGCGTGCTGCGCAAGCTCGACTTCGAGGAGCTCGGCTTCTCGCTGTACTTCCTGGCGCGTCTGGAAGACGGCGATGAGGTGCCCGAAGACAAGGGGCAGCGCACCGTCTGGACCTTCAGCCAGAAGGGCCTGCTCGAGCTGACTCACAACTGGGGCACCGAGAACCAGGAAGACTTCGCCTACCACGACGGCAATGCCGAGCCACAGGGCTTTGGCCACATCTGTTTTTCGGTGCCGGACCTCGACGCCGCCGTCGAGTGGTTCGATGCCAATGAGGTCGAATTCATCAAGCGCGCCGATCAGGGCAAGATGAAGGACGTGGTCTTCGTCAAGGATGTCGATGGCTATTGGATCGAGATCGTCGAAGCCGCGCGCCTGGCCAACATCGGGGCCTGACCCGTGGACGAGCTTGAGAGCGGCTGCGGCTAGCTTCCTGCCATGACGTGCCCAACACGCCCCGCCTGACGAAACTGAACTGCACCCCGAAAGTTGGACACCCAATCCAACCTTCGGGGTGTTTTTATGAGCAAACGATACGACGAGTGGTTCAAGCTCCAGGTGGCACA
>NZ_FNCI01000031.1 GCF_900100755.1 Onishia taeanensis | reverse complement strand
CCTCGGCCTACAGACTTTCACCAGGACAACCAACGCCTGGCTCACCTAGCCTTCTTCGTCCCCCCATCGCAATACTGTGAAGTACGGGAATATTGACCCGTTTCCCATCGACTACGCCTTTCGGCCTCGCCTTAGGGGCCGACTCACTCTGCTCCGATTAGCGTCGAACAGAAACCCTTGGTCTTCCGGCGGGGGAGTTTTTCACTCCCCTTGTCGTTACTCATGTCAGCATTCGCACTCGTGATACCTCCAGCATGCTTCTCAACACACCTTCATTGGCTTACACGACGCTCCTCTACCGCTCATCATTCGATGAACCCGTAGCTTCGGTACCTGATTTAGCCCCGTTACATCTTCCGCGCAGGCCGACTCGACTAGTGAGCTATTACGCTTTCTTTAAAGGATGGCTGCTTCTAAGCCAACCTCCTAGCTGTCTGAGCCTTCCCACATCGTTTCCCACTTAATCAGGATTTTGGGACCTTAGCTGACGGTCTGGGTTGTTTCCCTTTTCACAACGGACGTTAGCACCCGCTGTGTGTCTCCCACGCTGCACTCACCGGTATTCGGAGTTTGCCTCGGGTTGGTAAGTCGGGATGACCCCCTAGCCGAAACAGTGCTCTACCCCCGGCGGTGATACGTGAGGCGCTACCTAAATAGCTTTCGAGGAGAACCAGCTATCTCCGGGCTTGATTAGCCTTTCACTCCGATCCACAAGTCATCCAAATCTTTTTCAACAGATCCTGGTTCGGTCCTCCAATTGATGTTACTCAATCTTCAACCTGCTCATGGATAGATCGCCCGGTTTCGGGTCTATTTCCAGCGACTGGTCGCCCAGTTAAGACTCGATTTCTCTACGCCTCCCCTATACGGTTAAGCTCGCCACTGAAAATAAGTCGCTGACCCATTATACAAAAGGTACGCGGTCACAGAACGAGTCTGCTCCCACTGCTTGTACGCATACGGTTTCAGGATCTATTTCACTCCCCTCTCCGGGGTTCTTTTCGCCTTTCCCTCACGGTACTGGTTCACTATCGGTCAGTCAGGAGTATTTAGCCTTGGAGGATGGTCCCCCCGTCTTCAGTCAAGGTTTCACGTGCCCCGACCTACTCGATTTCACACCAATCAGATTTCGACTACGGGGCTATCACCCTGTATCGCGTGG